>NZ_CP060084.1:2615000-3815000 GCF_014211975.1 Teredinibacter haidensis | reverse complement strand
ATGCGGGCGCTGCACTAGATGTGACTAAGATGGCTGGCCTTTTTTTCGCTTTGGCCTTCCGGAACGTAGGAGCAAGTTTTCCCCAGGGCCAGTAGGTGTAGACCGCAAGGCGTTCCATAAAACGCTTAAATACTGCAGTAACAGCACCGAAATTCGTTGGTGATGCGAGAATATAAGCATCGGCGGATTCGATTTTTTCAATCAGTAGTGCCATACCGTCCTGTTGCACGCACTCGCTGGGTTTGGCGCCAAGGCACTGTGTACACTCACGACAATTCAGGCAAAATTCGATGGGGTAGTCGCGCAGATCAATTTGTTCAACGCTTGCGCCCTTTTCTTGAAGTGTTCGGGTTAGATTGCACAGTAGTTGGTCGGTAAAACCGTTTGCCCGGTAAGAGCCGTTGATGGTGAGAACGTTCATGGCGTCATCCTTATTTAGAAGGGAGGTGCTTGGTGACGATGGCCGATTTGAGTATATGCCTTGCGTGATGTTGGATATTCAGGCTGAATTGTCCAAGGTCAAAGACACGATGGTTTGGCGTTTGAAAGGAGGATAAGGGCATGAATGAATCTGATTTAAGTAATACCACGGTAGTGATCACGGGCGCGAACAGAGGTATTGGCCTGTCTTTCGTGGAGCAATATAAATTACGAGGCGCGAATGTGGTTGCTTTATGCCGTACGGCGAGCATAGCGCTGGAAGAAAAAGGCGTAACGGTTATCGAGGGGATTGATGTTACATCTGCGGCATCTATGGAAAAGTTACAGCAGCGCTTACAGGGTGTGAGCGTTGACATTTTGATTAATAACGCCGGTTTACTGGAAAGCGAAACGCTTTCAGCGATGAATTTCGAAACCATTCTGAGGCAGTTTGAAATCAATGCCATGGGGCCGCTGAGAGTCACTACAGCGCTATTGCCGAATTTAGCGAATGGCTGCAAAGTTGGATTAATTACCAGCCGAATGGGCTCTATCGCCGATAATGGTTCCGGTGGTTACTATGGCTACCGCATGTCCAAGGCAGCGCTTAACGCTGCAGGCATGTCGCTGGCGAAAGATTTACGATCAAACGGTGTAGCGGTTGCCATTTTGCATCCGGGGTTTGTGCAGACGGAAATGGTGGGGTTTGCCGGAGATATTTCGGCACGGCAGGCCGCAGAGCGTTTGATGTTACGGATGGATAATTTAACGCTGGAAAACAGTGGAACTTTTTGGCACTCGTCGGGCGATATTTTGCCTTGGTAAACGATAAAAAGTTGCACTCCTCCTCTGTACAGAGGAGCGCGTGAATGTTACTTTTCGCCGGCACAGCCCCTTTCGCCTTCGGGCAGGCGCTGCAGGCGTATGTTGCCAATACTTAAATCGAATTTACCTTCGGTACTGACTGAGATGCCATTAACTTTGGTGAGATCGAAATTGTCGCTATCAAAACAATTTAAGGGAATGGGAAAGGTAAACCATTCACCTTTATTTTTTTTGCGCAATTTTCTACCAATATTGACACTGGCACGACAGGGGTAGCCGCAATCGATGGTTACGGCAACATCTTTGTTGGCTTTTTGGTTTATTTTGAAATCAAATGTAAGCGCCGTAATATCGCGTACACTGCTGATGTTTTTTGGCGAGCTAACAACTTTTAATTCGCCTTTCATTTTCTTTCGCGACCAAACGCCACGAATGGCATCGCCGTCAGCCTGAAAGTTGTCTGGATACGCTTCAACTTTTCCGTCTTGAGATTTCCCTCTCTTATCCTCGATGTTGAATGACCAATTACCGGGGTCGCCCAACTGAAATTGCCAGTCACCTATTAGTTGGCCGTTCACGAAATAAGAAAATGCCGGGTTTGATTGTGCGTATGCAATCCCTGCAACTAAAAGACACGTTGTTACGATGAGTAAAGTCAATCCAGACTTTTTTCGGGAGTGAGGGTTGGTCATAAAGCAGGCTCCGTTATTGTTTGAATGGAGGAGAGGTTTAAATTTGCGCCTTAAGTGATGAAAGCTCTGATCCGGAGCAAGTTTGGGTCGGATTAGAGCTTCATTAAATCCTACAGATTCAGTTGAAAATATCGGTTAGCGTTATTAAAACAAATATCTTCCACAATGCCACCCATTAGGTTGATGTCGTTGGGCAATTCGCCATTTTCGACCCAATTTCCCAGAAGTTCGCACAGAATTCGACGGAAGTATTCGTGTCGGGTGTAGGAGAGGAAGCTGCGGGAATCGGTCAGCATGCCGACAAATTTACTGAGTAGGCCTAGCTGCGAGAGTTGCATTAGCTGGCGCAGCATGCCGTCTTTTTGATCGTTAAACCACCAGCCAGAACCAAACTGCACCTTGCCGGCGATACTGCCATCCTGGAAGTTGCCGATCATGGTACCCAGCACTTCGTTATCGGAAGGGTTGATACAGTAAAGGATGGTTTTGGGTAGCTCGTTGTGTAGATCCATAGCGTTCAGTAGACCGGCCAGGGGTTGGGCCAGCGGGTGATCGCCAATGGAGTCAAAACCGGTGTTGGGGCCGAGTCTGTTGTACAGACGGGTGTTGTTATCCCGCTGGGCACCCATATGAAGCTGCATTACCCAATTGCGCCGGGCATATTGGCGGCCCAGCCATACCTGTATTGCGCTGGAAAACTGTGCGATTTCAAGTTCACTCAGGCTTTGCTTATTCAGACGACGTGCAAGGATAGTGTCGAGGGTAACCTCATCGGGAATGTCTGCGAAACGAACGATTTCGATCCCATGGTCGGCCAAGTTACACCCGTGTGCGGCGAAGTGGTTCAGACGCTGATCTAGAGCGTCAATCAAGTGTTCGAAGCGGGTGATCTCCAGGTTGCACACTTCTCCCAGGCGCTGGAGGTAATCGACAAAGCCTTCCAGCTCGATCTTGTAGGCGCGATCGGGGCGGAAGCTGGGCAGTACTTTTATATCGAAATGGGTGTCGGCCAGAGCGGCGTGGTGTTCGAGACTATCGATGGGGTCGTCGGTGGTGCCCACCATTTTTACATTCATCTGCTGCATAATACCTCGCGCGGAAAATGCGGGGCTGGCGAGTAGCTCGTTGCACTGCTGCCATACGCTTTCGGCGCTGGTCGGACCGAACTGCAGATCGTACAAGCCAAAGGGGCGCTGCAGCTCCAGGTGGGTCCAGGTGTAAAGCGGGTTGCCAATGCACTGGGGCACGGTATTGGCCCAGGCCATATATTTGTCGTAGTCACTGGCGCCGCCAGTAATCAGCGATTCCTCCACCCCCGCCGCGCGCAGGGCCCGCCACTTGTAGTGATCCCCTTCCAGCCACACCTGCGCCATATTGGTGAACTGACGGTTCTCGGCGATTTCCACTGACGGCAAATGGCAGTGGTAATCGATAATCGGTTGCGGAGCCGCGTACTGGTGATAGAGCGTGCGGGCGGTTTCAGTGGAGAGTAAAAAATCTTCGCCCATAAAGGGTTTCATGGTGGTTACCTTTTGTGTGTGCGGTTTAACTGCGTATTGTTTAGTTGTTCTGGTTTTCGTAGTGAGCTTTCTTTTACGCTTTACGGGTCAAAAAAAAGCAATCCAAAAACGGCACCCTCACATCTTGGCTTTTTGGGCTGCCCTCTACCTGGCGTGTAACCCGCAGAATCACGAAACAAAAAATCGCTAAATTTACATCTGGTCACTATAGCTATCTGCCAGTGGCGGCGCTATTTTTGGGGTCGCGGTTACAGGACATAGCGGTGAGGGATGTGGCCGCAGGAATGCCGCCTGCGTAGCGACCCGAATCGGGGTGCGTTTTCTTTTGGCAAGCAAAGAAAATAAATGCCCGTGCAGCGAGCGCCTTCTCAGCATAAGACGTCACTCGCACAGCTGCACGAAAAAGGTAGCTAACTAAAAACGCTACAAGCCCCAACTACCAATTCCAAAGCGTACCATCTTCAAGACGATTCACCGGCAAACAGGCGCGCTTATAGGGATACTTGGCCGCTAACGCCTCATCAATATCTACCCCATGCCCTGGTGTTTCCCCCGGGGTAAAGAAGCCATCGTCAAACGCATAAGAGTGAGGGAAGACTTCCAGCATTTGTTCGCTGTGGGCCATGTGCTCTTGAATACCGAAGTTGGGCACCCAATAGTCAAAGTGCAGGGCTGCGCCCATGCACACCGGGGAAAGATCGGTGGCTCCGTGGAAGCCGGTGCGCACATGGTAGAGCGCTGCTAAATCGGCGATGCGGCGCAGCTGGGTAATGCCGCCGGCGTGTACAACCGTAGAGCGAATATAGTCGATCAGTTGGTTTTGAATCAGTTCACGGCAGTCGTGAATACTGTTAAACACCTCGCCTACCGCCAGCGGGGTAGTGGTGTGTTGGCGAATTAGTTTCCAGGCTTCCTGGTTCTCGGCAGGCACACAGTCTTCCAGCCAGAACAGGTGATAAGGTTCGACCTCTTTACCCAGGCGGGCCGCTTCGATGGGGGTGAGCCGGTGATGCACGTCGTGCAGTATATGCAGGTCGTCGCCAAAGTTTTTTCGCACTTCAGCAAATAACTGGGGGATGTGATTCAGGTATTTTTCGGTGGACCAAACGGATTCTGTAGGTAGATCGGCATCGGCGGGTTCGTAGTTTTTGTTGCCTTTGGATACACCATAGGTACTGGCGATTCCGGGAATGCCACACTGTACGCGCACGGCTTTGTAGCCCTTTTCCACGTATTTGGCAACTTCTTCCAAAGTGCTATCAATATCGCTGCCGTTGGCGTGGGTATATACCATAACTCCATCGCGGCTGCGGCCGCCGAGCAGTTGGTATAATGGCATATTGGCGAGCTTGGCTTTGATGTCCCACAGGGCGGTGTCGATGGCGGCAATGGCGCTCATGCCCACCGGGCCACGGCGCCAGTAGGCTCCACGGTAGAAGAACTGCCAAATATCTTCAATACGCTGTGGATCGCGACCGATTAACGAGGGGCACAGGTAGTCTTCCAGGTAGGAAACCACCGATTTTTCCCGACCGTTAAGTGTGGCGTCGCCCAGCCCATAAACGCCTTCATCGGTAACAATTTTCAGGGTAACAAAGTTGCGGCCGGGGCTGCAGACAATAACTTTGGCTTCAGTAATCTTCAAAGGGGGATCTCCGTAAAGCACTGATGGGCAGTGCACAAAAGACTAGTATACAAGTTGGCGAGTAAGTAGTGAAGACGGTATCTAACCCGAAATCAGCGAGTTCTACAAATTTAGAGAACCTATGATTAAGGTCAGAACCTATTTGGACTTAATCATAGGTTTCTATAGAAAACATTTCGAATGTCGTCTGCCCCTCTCGCTATACTCAAGAGAAACAGCCGGGAGCACAATTATGAGTGATCATCGATTAGAGGAGGCCTTGGACGGTTGCGCGCTTGCCGATCTAATGACCGATAAGGTGTTGACGGTTTATGAGGGCTGGTCGGTAAAACGCTTGGCGGGTTTTTTCGTTAAGCACGGGATATCGGGCGCGCCAGTGATTGCGGCCGATGAGGAATTGGTCGGTGTCGTTACCCAGTCCGATGTGGTGCGCTTCGAATCGCGTGAGCTTACGCAGGCCGAGATGGAAAAGCTGGTGCAGTTTTACTGCGGGCCCTATGGCGGTAAATTGAGTGAAAAGGATATCCGGAAGCTTCAGGAGAGGGCCAATGAAAATTGCACGGTCAATTCGATTATGACGCCCGAAGTCGTTTCGGTCGATTTTCAAACGTCCGTTATTGTGGCTTGCCAGCTGATTGTGGAAAAGCATATACACCGGCTGTTTGTTACCCGTGATTCCAAATTAGTCGGGGTTATCACGGCCAGGGATGTGTTACAGCAATTGCTGTAGTGATTTCTTGAAATAATAAAGCCGAACGGGTAAATGTTCGGCTTTATTAGGTTCTTTCCCTCAAGCGTGGAGGGGTTGTATGGCGTTTCCAGTTCCCCTAACCCGACAAACGATGCTGTTGGGTTAGGCGCCACATTACTTTCTCGGGCTTTCTTCCGGCCCCAGATAGCTTGGTAGTAAGCCGCCGGTATTCACAATCAGCTTTTGCACAGTCACGCCAGGGTCGACCATATAAAAACGGAGCGTAGTGCGCCCGGCTTTTTCGATTTTGTGCTTACTTTTTCCCATGCGCACGCCATCCATAACGGATGTATTCCAGCCTCCGTCAGTGCCGTTCATGCCAGCCAGAAAATCCACTATTTGAGGTTCTTCATCGCCAATGGCTACAGCGTAGCGCAGGCCGCGACCGGGCACGAAGGGCCAGCTCGGGGCGAGAATTGCTTGCAGTTCGAACTCGCCGGTGTGAAAGAAGGTAAGGTCGTATTCCAGGTAGGGCGCATCGCCAACGTTCTCGAAGCTGGTGTCGCCAATGGGCAGGGGCGTCATGGAACTGCGTGTGCGACCATGCTGTGGTACTTCCTGCCAGCTAATTCCGTTTTTAGCTTTACCGCGACTTGCGCTGGCTGCTTCGATGGCGATATAGCCATCCGCTTCCAGAAAGCCTTTCGCTTTCTTGCGCAGCTTTTGGTTCGGTTTAAAGGCGGTGACTTTGATATGGGCGCGGTTCCAGCTGGGCCCTTTCGCCTGAATGCGCCCTTCGCTGGCGCCTTCGGGTAATTTGCTCCAATCGATGGAGACCAGAATGCGTTCGGCTGTCTCGATATTACCGTTATCGCTGCTGAGCTTGATCCAGTCGGCGCTGGGGGTGAGCGTGTAGTTGAAGGCTTTGGTGCCGCGGTTGTATACATCCAACCAGTGCTGGGTTTTACCGTTCTGGTCGAACTTAAGGTTGTGACCACCGGCATCGGGCCAGACCTTTTCCCCGCCCTCGATGGCGATACCCATTTCCGCGTAGGTGCCGGGACTGTATTGGTAGGTTACCGGCAGCTGGTCGCCTTCTGGATTATTCCAGTTGGTGTAACCGAGGTGCGGCTGGTTCATAAAGTGGTTCCACTTGCCGTTGTTAAGGCTGTGGTATTCCTGCTTAAGCGCGGCATCATCGGCAAAATATTGCTTGGCTAGTTCGGCATAGGCGTTAGCATCGGCGCGGCTTTGGTTTGCGTATAAGCGATTTTTTGCCACCGCGATATGAAGCAGGGTGACGGTTGCTGTGGCTTTTACCGGATGTAGCACCAGCTGAAAGAAGGCATCTTTTTTCTCGGCGGGGATTCTTTTGTTCAGCGCTTCGGCGCGGGCCACCAGATCTTTCAGCTCGGCTTCGATGCGATCGGCCTCGTCGTAATTCACTAGACTGTAGGTGTTTGCGTCCATCAGCTCGGCTTTGCGGCGACCGCTGTGGCGGGTATAGCCGGTCATCAACGCTTCAATTTCTTCGGCAAATTCAGCGCCGAATTCGCGCGCGGCCCAGAGCTGCCCAAATTCCTGTAGGCGGTTCTGGTTCCAGCGTTCGGGATCCCAGGCCATGGTCAGGAAAAATTCGATAGGGTATTCCATGGGCTTGAGGTCACCCACGTTGGTGATCCAGATCTGGTTAGCCTCATATTCGTAGGCCAGGTTCATCTGCTCCCAGATTTTGGGGATGGGGGTGCTGTTAATCCAGCGGTAGGAGCGCGGGCCGCCGACGTAATCGAAATGGTAGTAAACACCGGCTCCACCACTGCGCTTGCGCTCTTCAGGAGTGGGTAGACGACGGATATTGCCCCAGTTGTCGTCACTCCACAGTAGGATCACGTCGTCGGGTGTGCGCATGCCGTTTTCGTAGTAGCTCTGCACTTCTTTGTACAGGCACCACACCTGCGGCACTTCGCTGATATCGCGGTCCTCGAAAACACCGCTGAGAATTTTTCGCTGGTCGTTAACAATGGTCTCCAGCAGGTCGATATTTTCGTTTTCGCTCATGGGAGTGTCTTCCTGGCCGCGCATTCCCAGGGTGTAGATACTCTCGTAATTTTTATTGCGCGTGGCTCCGTCTGCCCAGAAGTCGGCAAGCTTTTCCGGGTTGCGGGCGTAGTCCCAGTGCCCTTCTCCGTAGCGATTCCACTCTTTGTCGGCGCGCATCATGGGCTCGTGGTGGGAGGTGCTCATCACAATACCGTACTCGTCGGCGAGAATCATATTCTGTGGATCGTCATCGGCGAAGGCGTTATTCCACATCGCTGGCCAGAGGAAGTTGGCCTTTAAGCGCAGTAGCAACTCAAAGACTTTGACGTAAAATTCGTGGTTGTAATTACCGTGGTTTTCGGCCACCCAGCTGGACAGTGCTGGGGCTTCGTCGTTGAGGAAAATCCCCCGGTATTTCACCTTGGGCGCTTCCTGTTTGAGGGTATTCTTCAGTATATAAATTTCGCTTTTCTTTTGCTCTGGTACGTCGGCCCAGTAATACCAGGGCGATACGCCTATCTGCTCGGAAACATCGTAAATACCGTAGATGGTGCCGCGTTTATCTGCACCGGCAATCACCAGCGCTTGCTCTACACCGGGTAGCGGGTTTTTTACGGTTTGCAGGTGGAAACCATCCCATTTACCAGTGATGACAGAAGGGTCGATTTTGCCCTGTGCAATTAACTGGTCGATAAGCGCACTCTTGCCAATGGTGCCAGCAATAACGGCGTTCTGCCCTAAGCCATCGGCAGCGTGTACAACCGTGGCCTCTTTACCACTGACGCGACGGATATCAGTTTGCAGATCACCCAGTGCGCGAATAACGCCCTTGTGGTCGGCCGCATCCACATAAAGTGTTGCAGTTGTATTTTTACCGACGAGCGCAACCGCACCGCGTTTGGCTTTTTCGCTTACGTAGCGGGTATCTCCAAGGCTCGCCATTGTGCTGTGAGTGTAGAGTACGAGAAGTAGAGGGATTATGGTCGAAAGAAAGGACCTGATGGCTGCCGGCATATGAGGGCTCCTGCGTTAATGAACGTTATCTGACGAAAGAATAATAGTAGCTTTGAGCTTAGATGATGTTGCAAAACCGTGAGATATTTGGGGTTGGCTTGCAGTCTAAACTAATAGATGTATACAAGTATATAATGTGGGTGGTTTAGCATATGGTGAAGGTGGTTCTATGCTTGCGTGGAAGGGGGGGGTAAAAAGTACAGTCTGCGAAGTGGCGCCGTTGTGTTCCTACAGCTTATTAATTATTGAGACAAAAAAAATGCGTACCACTTAGGTGGTACGCATTGCTGACGGTCAAGCTATGTTAACGATTAGTAAGTTGCGCGTAATACCAGTGCGTAACGTCGATCGTTAGTGAACCAAGACCGGCCATTCAACTCTTCGCCTTCAACGTTTTGGAACTCTGTCTTGCCAATAGTGTTAGACAGGTTGGATCCCTGTAGGCCAATTTTTACGTTGTCGTTCAGGCTGTAGAACAGAGAAGCGTCGAGATAGCCAGAAGCGGCTGCCCAAGTTGGAGGATATGGTAGGTTGGCACCATCGCGCGCTGTAACTAGGTAGCGAGAACGCCAGTTATAGGCGGTACGGAATTCCCAGTTGTCGGTATCGTACATAAACGCTAGGTTAGCCGTATCTTTTGACTGAGACTGCAGCGGCAAAGATGCAGTAACGTCTTCTGATCTGCGATCAGAATTGTCTTCCAGTGCTGGGTTGGGAACACCCTCAGCGTCGATATAGGTATAGTTAAACTGCATACCCAAGCCATCAAAAGGTTCTGGCAGCATATCGAAGTACTGCTGATAAGCCAGTTCGAAGCCAAGTAGCTCACCGTCACCACCGTTAACCTTACCGCTCACGTCGACCGATTGAGTAACGTCGGTGGTAGTGTTGGTGACGACACGAGGGAAAGCACCATCAATAAAGAAGTTTTTCAGATCTTTATAGAAGACGGACGCGGACAGGGAGCCCACATCTGCGAAGTACCATTCTACGGATGCATCGTACTGGATGGATTCCATTGGAACTAGGTAAGGGTTACCTGCATTACCCCTCCAGTTGCGAACACCAGCGGATTCGATTTCGCGAATAACCAGAGTATCGTTCGGATCTGTCTCTTCGCCGTATACCGTTTCCTCAAGAACGGCATTAATCGTCATATAGCTACGCAGATCGCCAATATCGGGAGCGGCTACAGCTTTTGAAACGGCGAATCGACCGATCAGATCATCGGTAAATTCTACCTTCAGGTTAAAGCTTGGCAGAATATGGCTATAACTGTTTTCTGCAACCAAGAGCGCCGTTGCGGCGTTACCAAAACCTGTTTCTGCTGGAGAAAGGAAGTTGTTCACATCAGTGAGGTAGTCTTCCGGTTTGGTCGGGTCGGTATTTCGGGATACCAAATCAGGGAAGCGAACATAACCGGCAGATTCGAGATCGATCTGGTAGTAACGTACACCAATATTACCGTCGAAACGGAACATGAAGTCATCTGAACCAAAATTCAGCATAACGTAACCGGCAGTATTGATTTCCTGAATGTCGGTTATATCGTTTGGCAGAAAGTAGCCCTGGGTATCGGGTATACCGTCGCCGTCGATATCGCGCTCATACACGGGTTCCCAAGGGTCGTTGCCACCTTCGTACACAGCACCGCCGATAATGCTATCCCACTGTTGATATTCCTTCAGTAGGCTCACTTTCGGGTGAACAAACAGATACTGGTTGTCGTTCCGCAGACCCGTTACGGTGCCGTCCTGAACGGTAGAGTTACCCATAAAGGAACCGTTGCCACGGTTGAAATCGCTCCAGTCAACTTGCTCTGTGCGGTTTTGCATAACCATGTCGGCCCAAGCTGCGTGGTAGCCTTCGTCTTCATCACTGCCTTTACCGCGCATGCCGGATATTGCACCCCAGGTAGCGTAGCTTACAGAGCGAACGGTCTGCTCGCGCTTGGCATAGCGAACACCCATTTTAACGGAGTCGAAAAAGCTACCTTCAAAGAAGTATGTACCATCGAGGCGTGAGGAAATCTCTTCACCTTCAGAGCGCTCGTAATGATCCATTGCGTCGTTCCACCAATAGGAGGAGTTGGAGGCAAAGTAGTCTTCACTGGAGCGGGTAATTGGTACTGCAGCAGGCTCATGGGTCGCTGCTACAGACTCTTCAGCTGTCAGGTAATCAACAGTTGTTTGTCGAACCGCCTCCCAAGGGTTGATTAAACCCATTTGAGGTGTGCCGCTGTTGTCCGTATTGAAATAATCCAGTGCCCAGAAGCCCAGGTTCATCGTTACGTCAGTGTTTGAGGTTTGTGCATCGATATATTGAACGTCTGCGATGAATTCCCATTGTTCACTCGGGATATAGCGAACATTGAAGGACCAGTCATCAACCTTAGAGTTTTGGGTCTGCCAGCGTGAACCGGTACCGCCATTTTTGCCCCAGGTAAGAGAGCGTGCGTCACAGGATGGCGATGGCATATCGCCTTCGTCTGGCGAATCCAAGTCAAAACATACGCTTTCGTTATATGGACGTCCATCCGGTCCAGTCGGAACGCGCAGGCCATCGTAGGAGCCATTGGTAAGCGTTTCAGAGCGCCATGAATCGTTGCTGTGGCCAAGGATGCCGCTGACGAAGGTGCCACTGTCATCAAAGGTGAAGTTCGTGCCTTCCATTGGGCGTGTTGTGCGGCCCCCTCGGTCATCATAGTTACCGATATGAATTTTTCTCTCGGTCCAGGTAAGGCTGGAGTCTGAGCGCATAAAACCGAAGGTGGCTAGAACGGAATCGTCTGGATTCTCCCACTGCAGAGCTGCGGATGTACCCTTGCGAATACGTTCATCATACTTACTTGAAATGTTTGAGCCACTTGGGTAGCGAACCGCATCAAGCGGCGAATCGAAGGTGCCATCAGTGTTGTCGTTGGAGTTGTAGTACTCTGACTGAATACCATCCGACTGACTTTTCTGCTGGCCGCGAGCCAAGCCAACAAGTAGGCCAAATTCACCAGCTTCAGTGTCCCAACGGTTGCTATACAGCCCAGACATGTTGGGCGCAGATTTCTGACTCAAGTCAAAATAGGTGTAGTCGCCTGAAAAGGCAGCAACTTGGCCATCGGAATCAAAAGGCAGGCGGGTGTGCAGGCTTACTGTGCCGCCGATTCCGCCTTCGATCATGTCGGCAGTCTGGTTTTTGTAAAGCTTTACGGAGCCCATTAATTCAGGGGATACATCCTGGAAGCTAAGACCTCGGCCAGAGTTCGCAGTGAAAGAATCTCGGCCGTTAAATTCAGTTCGGGTCGCGGTCATACCACGTACGACGGCGCCACTACCTTCGGCACTGAATCGATCGGGGTCGTCGGAAGCTGCAAAGCGCTCAACGGATACACCGGGTAAACGCTGCAATGCTTCAAGTACACTACGATCGGGAAGTGCACCAATGTCTGAAGCTGAAATGGCGTCAACAAAGGTTGCCGAATCCCGCTTAATATCTTGAGCGTTTTTTAAACTTGTTCGCGTACCGCTAACAATTACTTCTTCGATTAATGCATTGTCATCCTCTGCGGTTTGGGCAAAGGCTCCATTGGAAGCTAGCGCGCTAGTTAGAACGAGCGTAGATGCGAGAGTTTTAACTCCGATCGTAGCTTTAAAATTATGCGTTCGATTAGCCATAAATAAGTCTCTTATCTTGTAGTTATTTAGGGTAAAAATGTAAAACCGTCGATATTTTGGAATAGAGAGCTCTTCCTGTGAGGCCGTACGCAAAAACTCACACACTCTATTCGTACTGGTGATTCAACCGCCAATGTGAATCATGTAACGGCGGAACCAAACGGCTACATCGCGAGCATCATATATGCTGAAAGGTGATGAAAATGTCTTCCTTCCTGCCAAAAAAATGGGTAAAGTTCTACCTGCCGTATGCGTTAGTGTGCTTTTGCCGATATTTTCTGAAAACATGCAGGCCTTCATTCCGCCCTCTTCCCGAATGATGCATGTACTAGGAGGGTTGCGTTTTGGCCTGAATTCCACAATTCAGATATGCACGCAAAATTAATGAGGCTAAAAATGCTGAATAAAAATTTATTGCTGGGGTGTGCGGTAGCTGCCCTTACGGCTTGCGGCGGCTCTGATCTTGATCTGGGGCCAGAAAATCCACTGTACGGGCAAACCGCTCCGACACCAGCCCCCGTGGAACTGGTAGAGAGAGAATGGAATTGGGATTTTAGCGACGCATCTCAACTGAATGATTGGGCCGACGAAAGTGCGGGTAACGTCGCAGTTGGGTTTGACATACACGCTCAGTCAAATTCCCTGCAGATATTGCCTACAGGCTGGTTGGAAAATGACGATAACCTGCAGGTTATCGGCACCCTCGATGCGCCTGTTGATCTAGATTATGGAAAGATTTACCTATCCATATACCTGCCCGCGTTTTTCACCGACCAGAATCCATGGAATTCAGATGGAGATCCCGGAAATATTGAAGATGATCGATACTATTTAGGTTTCCAGATCCCTCTTGTTGATTCCGAAGGTAATCGTGCTAACGCAACCTCATGGGTTAACGTATTCGATTTGCTGGGCAGTGATTACAGCGACGAAGGTTTTGGCTTCAAGCAGCGTAAAGAAGACCCTTCTGTAGGCGAGCCTCGCGGCCGCTGGTTTGATATTGTGCTCGATGCCAACGGATTTGCCGATGCAGATGAGGACTTTAATATCTCCTCTGTTGCTGGTATTGGTATTAGCATGACCTTGAAAGATCAGAGTCCGGATCTTGAGCTTATCGATAACGAACAGTATATTTTTATCGATAATGTTTTGCTTGAGCCCTATGTCGGTGATCTCAAGCCTACCCCTACCCCTACGCCCATCCCTACCCCTATCCCCACTGCTGCACCGGGTATACCCCCTGTATTTGGTTTGCCGGTTTATCAGGAAGATGTTGCCGATGGCTTCACGGCTTATGATGGCTGGGGTGGTTCGTACACTTGGCAGAGTAGCGAGTTTGTCAGCACGGGCATCTCCGCTGTTAAGTTGGAGTGGACTGCGAGTAGCTGGGGTGCTCTGCAGATTGCTGGCAGTGACCAGGATCCGGCTGACTACACAAGCTTCCATTTTTCTGCTTATGTACCAGAAGGTGAGGCGGATGCCGATGTTCAGGTTAAGCTTTGTGACGGAGTGTCTTCTTGTGATGATAATGCGGGCGCCGTAGTAACGGCAATAGGAGGTCAGTGGACACACTTTGACCTACCTTTAGCTGATTTTCCTGCATTTGCAACCGTGAACGAGATTTTGGTGAAAAACCCAACGGATCAGGCCAAAGTTGTTTACGTTGACGACATAGGCTTTGATAAAGCGGCACCGGAACTCGATGTTCCTGTATACCTCGATGCGGTAGATGCGGCATTCGAAGCCTGGGGCGGTTGGGGTGGAACTTATACGTTTGATTCAGTTGAGACTGTTAAAGAAGGTGCAGCCGCTGTGAAGCTGGATTGGGACGCGAGTTCATGGGGAGCCTTACAAATTGCTGCTGCAGTACGCCCTTGGGATGCGGTAGCGGAAGGCCTGACGACCTTTAACTTCTCCATTTATGTCCCCGAAGGCACTGGCGACGCAGATATTGTTGTCCAGCTCTGTGGTAGCGCTTGTGGCGATGCCGATGGCTCCACTGTAACCGCCGTAGATGGTGAGTGGACCGATTTCTCGTTACCTTTAAGTGACTTTAGTGGTATGGATGCGATTGACGAAATACATATTAAAAACGCAACCGCTGATGCGAAGGTTGTCTATCTTGATAATATGGGTTTTAGCCTTTAATCGCGGGCTCCAGTATTGCGTGTTTCCGCTTTTTAATAAGAGTTAAGTAGCGTATTCCAGGCACGGAACGTTTGGAATGTCTACCGCACTTACGGGGGCGCCGATACTTCCTGTAAAAAAGCCCGGCTAAGAAATTAGCCGGGCTTTTTTATGCTTGTCTACACTTTGCTAGTGCCGCAGTGAAAGTGAACCCTATGGGATAAGCTGTTGAGCAGCCTAGGTGCGAACGCAGTGAATAAAGGGCTTAGTTTTATGGTTCGATGTTAACGTGAGTTGGTCTTTAAGTGTATTCATTGCCTTGAGGGTGGGGATCATTGGAACGTTTAGCTTATGAGTATCGAGACGGTATCTCGGAGGCCTCTGTTAGCCCCCATATTTTGGGCCAATTTGTTTAATCGGTGGGTATGGGTATATGCCTGGTTTTATTTGGGGGCAAGCCACCTTCGCAGTACCAGGTTATAAATTCAGTTAAGTTACACTTTGAGCTAGCTGGTGAGGCGTGAAATATGTCATTCACAAGCTACTCTGCGCGTAATCTATCCGCTAGGCATTGGCTGTCTGAGCAGCAAAAATCAACGAGGCGTATTTGATTTTTGTCGATATTCCTCGGGCTGAGGGAGCGTTTTTGGAGGAGTGAAAAGTTTAACTGCAATCTATTCAATGTATACTAGTGCGCCAGAAATGCTTTGTCTGAGGACGTCGTTGCTTTTTGTGCGGCTCATTTTTTGGCTTGTGGGTCAAAACGAATAAAAAGCGTACAATCATTGAACGATATCAAACCAATTGATGTAGATGAAAGCTTGATTCGAATCTATAAGAAAATGGCTTTCTTCCAGTAAAAAATTAGGATAAAGTCTATCAGACTATATGTGCTCGAGCATTGGACTTCGTTTCGGTGAGGCCGGGTGAGCGAGACTTGCACGCGAATAAAAAAATAACTGAGGGTAGAAAATGCTTAACAATAATCTGACAAAAAAAATGTATAGGAGTCTGTTTGTAGGGGGCGCCATCTTATCCCTTACTGCGTGCGGGCTCGATGATCTAGGTTTTGGCGCGAACTATGATTCGCCATTTGTGGCTGCGAGTTCCAGCTCTGAGTCCAGTTCAAGCTCTTCGTCTGGGCCCACTCTTTCCGATGTCAATATTGTCATAAATGGTGACGCGGAAGCCAGCGCAACAGAAGCGACCGACTGGATGCTTGAAACTAAAGAGTACGCGACTGTTGCAGTAGACAGTGTTGAGTTTAAGTCGGGCGCGAATTCTGTAAAAACGACAGTCACGACCTTCCCCGCTGAAGCAAATAGATGGGATATTCAAATTGGCCCAACTCTGGTTCCGGTAGAAAAAGACAAGACTTATGCCTTTTCTGGTTGGGTGATAGGTAGCGCTGGAGCCAAAGTCATGTTTAATGCGGTTATGACAGAAGATCCCTATACAACCTTTGAATCCCTAGAACTTGATCTTACTGGTGAATGGCAGGAAGTTACTTTTGATTTCGAGGTCACAGAAGACGTTACTGTCATTAACTTACCCGTGCATATGGGTTATGCAGAAAATATCGGCGCAGACATTTATTTAGATGATTTCGCTGTTCATGAATATCTTACTTCTGATTCCAGTTCTTCTGATTCCAGTTCTTCTGATTCCAGTTCTTCTGATTCCAGTTCTTCTGATTCCAGTTCTAGCTCATCCAGTGCATCGATCCCCGATCTATTGAACACGAATTTGGAAACCGGCGAAACGGGCCCATGGCTTATGCACGGTGGCGTTACACTGGCTATAGAAGAAACTGAGGTGTACGAAGGAAGTTATAGCCTTCTAGTATCAGGCAGAACTGCGACCTGGCAAGGCGGCGGATACCCTTTATTGGGTGAGATAGAAGATAATGCAGAGTATGAATTTACTGCATTTGTGAAGCTTGCTTCACCTGAAGCCGCCAAAATTACCATGAGTGTTAAGGTGGCCGATGCTTCAGGCGAAGCATACCCGAATGTGGTTTCTGTCGATGCTACCGACTCTGATTGGGTGGAGTTGAAGGGTACCTTCACGAATGACCAGGTAGACAATCAGACAGAACTCTATGTTTACTTCGAAAGTGATAGTGATGTGGCCTCCTATTATGTTGATGCTTTAACGGTGGTACCGGCCAGCGAAAGCTCTAGCTCTAGCTCTAGCTCTCCGTCCGTTGCGTGTGAAGCTGATTTCTGTTTTACAGAAGAAGGTGAAGATGGCGATAGCGGTTCTTTCGAAATAGATACCAGTAGTTTAGCGGGCACTATGATCGTTGCCAATGGTGCTCTGGAGCTCACTCCAACGTGGGTTGGCGGAGCTAATGAGGCGTTCATTGTGCGCTCAGCGCTTCCCCAAACACTTGATTTAACAGGTGGTGAAATCTCTGTAGATTTAAATATTCCGCAAAGCTATTTCGACGATGGTAAATTGGTGGTTCAAGTATTTCTGAACGACGAAAGCTCCAGGTATGGCGGCTTGGGTTGGATCAATATCAATACTACTAACCTTTCCAGTGGTGGTGATGCATGGTCGACCGTGACGATAAGTGATATTCAGTTGGATGGTTTTGGTTATGCCAGCGAGGGCTTCGATTTAACCTTAATTAACCAAATTGGCTTTGAGGTTATTGGTCAGGACGGACAAGCGGCAACAGGAACTGTTTCTGTCGATAATATTTCAGTTTCGGCTGCAGCAGCACAGTAAATGCGGACGCTTTTTTAGCGTAGCGTTTTAAAATAAAAACCCCTCCCTAAAATGAGGGGTTTTTTTTGGGGTAACATAATGATTAAAAAAATAGTCGGATTTACGTTGACAGCAATTATTTTGGTCGGTTGCAACAATGTCTCGATTCACAACAAACCAGCATTTGACGATGCCACCTTCACCCATTTCCAATACCAAGGCAAAGACCCCCTCTTCTCAAAGCCACTCGCCGAGGGTGAATACCAAAATCCCATAGCGGCGGGCTTCTACCCAGACCCCAGTATTGTGCGTGTAGGCGATGAGTTCTATATGGTGAACTCTTCCTTCAGTTACTTCCCCGGTATTCCCATTCATCGCAGTACTAATCTAGTGGACTGGGAGCCCTTGGGCTACGTGCTAACCCGCGAAAGCCAGTTGAAGCTAACAGGTGCCAGTGTTTCCCGTGGAATATACGCGCCAACTATCCGCTACCACGAAGGTACTTTTTATGTGATTACCACGGGTGTTGATGGGGCTGGGGGCAATTTTGTTGTAACCGCAACTGATCCCGCTGGTGAGTGGTCGGATCCCTACTACTTACCGGAAATCGACGGTATTGATCCATCGATTTTTTTTGATGAGGACGGACGCACCTATATCACCCATAATGGGCCTCCCATTGGTGAGCCCCTGTATAACGGGCATCGCGCGATCTGGAAGTGGGAGTTCGATCTTTCCAAAATGCAGGTGGTACCCAACTCCGGTAAAGTGATTGTCAACGGCGGAGTGGATCTCAGTAAAAAGCCGGTTTGGGTTGAAGGGCCACATTTGTACAAAATTAACGGTTGGTATTATCTGATGTGTGCCGAGGGTGGCACGGCAGAGAGCCACTCGGAAGTTGTTTTCCGCAGCCGTAGTTTGGAGCAGCCGTTTGAAGCGTACACGGAAAATCCAATCCTAACGCAGCGGGATCTAGATACCGCTCGGGAAAGTCCGATAGCTACGGCAGGCCATGCAGACATGGTACAGCTCGACGATGGTAGCTGGTGGGCGGTTTTTCTTGCCACCCGCAACTACGAGCAGCACTATTTTAATACGGGTCGAGAAACCTTCTTGCTGCCGGTAAGCTGGAAGGACGGTTGGCCTGTTATCCTTGCAGCAGGTGAAGCCATTCCCTATCGTCAAACAGCGCCCAAAGGGCTGGACGTTACCGTTAATGCACAAGCGCTGACGGGGAATATCATTCATCGGGACAAGTTTGACAGTGGTCGTTTGGGGTGGCAGTGGAATATGTTACGCGGAGGCGACTCATCTTGGATGAAGTTGAAGGGAAATGGTGGCTTAAGCTTGACGCCCAACAGCGTAAAATTATCGCAACTGGAGCAGCCGGTTTTTGTTGGTCGTCGACAGCAAAATTTGAGCTACAGAGCGGAAGCGGATATGGTCGCTGCCTTAAGTGAGAGTGTACACGCTGGGGTAACGGTGTTTCAAAGCGAGCAGGCCCATTATTTTTTCTATTTAAGCCTGCGTAACGGTGAGTATTGGCTAAGCGTCGACATGGCAGATAAGCCGGTAACAGCGCAAAAGCTTGGGAAACTGGTAGATACCAAGCAGATTAAATTTATAGTGGAGGGTGACAAAGGCGAGCTTTCGCTGTCTTATCAGCTGGAGAGTGGAAGTGGTTGGAGTAAGGTACTTACTCTGGCGAATAAGCTCGATGCCACGGTGCTGAGCACGCAAAAAGCCGGCGGTTTTGTGGGCAGTTATATTGGCATGCATGCAAGAATTATTGAGTAAACATAAAATATGATCAAACTGTCCAAACTCCATAAATATTACGGCAACGATACACAGCGTTTACATGTGTTAAAGGGCGTTGATTTAACGATTGCCTCCGGCGAGCTAGTTTCCATTATGGGTTCGTCTGGTTCGGGGAAGTCGACCTTGCTGAATATTCTTGGCATATTGGATAGCTACGATAGTGGGGAATATTATTTGGCCGATATCCCCATTCGTAATCTAAGTGAGCGTCAGAGTGCGGCGTTGCGTAATCAGCATCTGGGCTTTGTTTTTCAATCCTTTAACCTATTGCCTTTTAAAACAGCGTTGGAAAATGTTGCTTTGCCTTTGTATTACCAAAAGGTAGCGCGTAAAGAGCGCAACCGACGCGCGGCGGAACTGCTCGAAAAAGTGGGCTTAAGTGATAGGAGTAAGCATCTACCGGGTGAATTATCGGGTGGCCAAAAACAGCGAGTTGCTGTTGCTCGAGCCCTTATTACCGACCCAAAAGTCATACTTGCCGACGAACCGACCGGTGCCCTGGATAGCGTTACCTCGAAGGAGGTTATGGCGCTGTTTCGTGAGGTGCATCAGAGTGGGAAAACCGTCGTTATTGTGACACACGAAGATGATATTGCGGCACAAACCGAACGGGTTATTCATATTAGAGATGGCAATATCGTTCCGCATCACTCAGAGGTTTAATGGGTAGTACCATGGAATTGGACAACCTACAGGAAATACTATTTACGCTACGCAAAAATAAATTGCGCACGTTTCTTACTGCCTTTGGTGTGTTCTGGGGCATACTAATGCTGATTTTACTACTCGGTGCGGGCAAGGGATTGGAAAGAGGTATCAGTGCTGGTTTCGGCAGCGATGACCGCTCCAGTATATGGATTCGCTCAGGAAAAACCGCCATTCCTTACAGAGGTGTCCCCCACGGTCGCCAAATCGAATTTGATGAAGACGATATCGCCGCACTTAGGCGGGAATTCGATGGGCTTCAATTTCTCTCGGCGGAAAATACGGCGGGCGAGCGCTGGCGAAGTACGATCAATGTAACCCACAAAGAAAAATCCGGTGCTTATCGTGTGTTGGGTGTGGCTGATGAATATTTCAATATTAAGCGTTTTTTAGATTATCGCGCAGGTCGTACGCTTAATCTTTTAGATACAGGCGAAATTCGAAAAGTCGCCATTATTGGTACAGCCGTAAGAGACTACCTATTTGGCGAGGGTGTCGATCCTGTTGGGGAGACGGTTACATTTCACGGTATTGTTCTCACCGTTGTGGGCGTTTTTTACGACTCCGGTCGCGAGGGGCGCATGTCGGAACGTGTGTATATTCCTTTGTCCACCTTTCAAAAAACATTTGGCCGCGCCAACAAAATTGGGCAAATAACCTTAACACCTAAAGAGGGTGTTGATTCCTATGATCTGGAAGATCGCGTAATTGAATTTTTAAAGCAGCGCCATCGCGTAGCGCCCGATGATGTGCGGGGTATTCGTGCATTTAATTTCGCGCGGCAAACGGAAGATACAACAAAAGTCTTTAGCGCAATTACCGCATTTATCTGGTTTGTGGGTTTAGGTACCTTAATGGCCGGTATTGTTGGTATCAGCAATATTATGATTATTACCGTTAAAGATCGTACGCGTGAAATTGGTGTGCGCAAGGCGCTGGGAGCAACCCCTCGTTCTATTGTCTTTATGGTTTTGACCGAATCGATTTTGGTTACCGCGGTAGCCGGTTATTTTGGATTGGTTCTGGGGGTGGGGATTTTAGAGGGTGTTGCGGTATTAGTGGCGAGTGCGGGTGGCAGCATTGGCTTTTTTGGCGCGCCGGAAATTGATATTGGTGTTGCGTTTACCTCGGTTGTGATTCTCGTGGCTGCGGGTACTCTGGCGGGGTTGGCGCCCGCGATACATGCAGCCAAAATTCATCCCATCGAAGCCATGCGGGAGGAATAATGCAACTTTTTGATCGCGACTTTTGGTTAGAAATTTTTGATAGCGTACGCCGCCATAAGCTGCGCACTTTTCTAACAGCGTTTGGCGTGTTCTGGGGTATTTTTATGTTGGTCAACCTACTGGCTGCCGGTAATGGCTTGCGCAACGGTTCGAAGGCCAGTATGGGTAAGCTGACGAACTCTGTGCATATATGGTCCGGACGCCCAACGAGTATTCCGTACAAAGGTTTAATCAAGGGTCGCTATATTCGTATGAACGATGGAGATATCGAAGCCATCAAGCAAATGGACGATATTGATGTAGTTGCTCCCAACAACGGTATCGGTGATCACTTTGTTTCGCGCGGCGTCAAGGGGGATACTTTTACAATTTCCGGTATTTGGCCAATTGAATTGGATGTTAAGGGTTATCGTTTAATCGAAGGACGATTTCTCAATCAATTGGATCTGCTTGAACGTCGAAAAACGGTAGTGATTGGCGAGCGCGTGAGGGAAATTCTGTTTGATAAGGATGAGCAAGCTATTGGCGGCCTGATAAAAATGTGGGGTGTGCCGTTTCAGGTGGTTGGTGTTATTGCACCCTCTGCGCTAAATGATTGGGCGCAAAGGGATTTAAACCGGGTTTATATGTCCCAGTACACACTGCGTAAAACCTTTAATCAACGCAATGATGTGCATGTCATTATGGTGACGCCTAAAAAAGGCGTTCACGCGGCAGTAGTGGAGGCGAGAGTGATTCGTTTGCTTAAAGAGCGCCATCGCATACACCCAGACGATAATGGTGTGATAGGAAGTTGGAATGCACAGAAAAATTTCGAACGTGTAGAGGGTTTGTTTTCTGGTATTAAACTATTTAGCTGGTTTGTCGCTATCGGCACCATCATTGCTGGTGTTGTTGGGGTTGGCAATATTATGTTGATCACGGTTAAAGAGCGCACTAAAGAAATTGGTCTGCGCAAAGCGATTGGCGCTACGCCTGTGAGCATTATCAGTTCGATAGTGCAGGAGGCATTGGTCATTACTTTTTTTGCGGGGTATCTGGGTTTGGTAGTGGGAGTGTTAACGGTAGAGCTTACATCTAAATTTGCACAGTCCGCCAATAGCACTTTTATGAACCCGGAAATTAGCTTTTCTACGGCTATTCTGGCCATTGGAGTCTTGCTTGTTGCCGGAGCTCTGGCGTCGATTCTGCCCGCGCGAAAAGCTGCTAGGGTAAACCCGGTTATTGCGCTTCAAGATGAATAAATACATGAATAAAAAGGTACGCTACACATGAAAAAAATATTTGCCATTTTGATGGCAATTTTGGTTGTTATTTTGTTCGTTGGGACCGCTGTTTTTCTGTACGGAAAATCCCAGGAAAAACCCGTAGTGTATGAAACAGAAAGTCCCATCGTGACCGATATAGTAAAGAAAACAGTTGCTACGGGAAAAATCATTCCGCGCAAAGAAGTGGAAATTAAATCACAGGTATCTGGCGTGGTGGAGCGCATCTACGTGGAGGCAGGTCAGCCCATTGCTAAGGGGGAATTGATCTCGAAAATACACATTATTCCCAATATGGAACGTCTGAATACAGCTGAATCCCAAATGGAAACTGCGCGTCTAAAGTACAATAACGCTAAGCGCGAACTGGCAAGGCAGCAAGAACTTTTTAACGAAAAATTAATACCCGAATTTGAATACAATAAATATTTGCATGAGTATGATTTGCAAGCCGAAACCTTGCAGGCCGCCGAGAGCAATTTAGCGATTATTCGCGAGGGAGCCTCTAAAAAAGCCGGAAAAATTTCCAATCTGGTGCACGCAACATTGGAAGGGTTGATCCTGGATATTCCGGTAAAAGAAGGCACCTTTGTAACAGAGACCAATACCTTTAATGCCGGTACGACTATCGCCACTATCGCCAATATGCAGGACATGATTTTTGAAGGGACGGTAGACGAGGCTGAAGTTGGGAAAATTCACGAAGGTATGGAGTTGTTGCTAAATATTGGTGCTATCGAGACTGAGCCCTTTGTTGCCGAGTTGGAGTATATTTCGCCAAAAGGCTATGACGACCAGGGCACGATCAAATTTCAAATTCGCGCAGCGGTAAAGTTGCGAGAAGATCGCTTTCTTCGAGCAGGTTACAGCGCCAATGCCGATATCGTGCTGGATAAGCGCGAGCAGGTACTGGCGGTGAATGAGCGCGCATTGTTGTTTGAGGGCGACGAAGTGTTTGTTGAAGTGGAGACCGCGCCGCAGATCTTCGAAAAGCGAAAAGTAAAGATCGGCCTTTCAAATGGAATTTTTATCGAGATTATAGAAGGAGTGGATAGTAAAATGGCGTTGAAAAAACAGTGAGTTGTCTTTTGTGGCAGGGTGCTTGAGGCTGAGCCGGGTCTTATCTATTTTTATCGCTAAGCTTAAACCGGGTGTGATGTGCTTGCTGCGTTTTCTACCAAGTGCCCTTTTAAAAAAGCCCCGGAGAATTCGGGGCTTTTTTGTCTACGCAGTAAAATTACTTTATAGCCCTTCTTCTGCGAGCGAAGCTGATGCCGACCAATCCCAGGCCGATGAGCGCGAGACTGCCTGGCTCGGGAACAGATACGACGTCCGTGGTTATCTTAAAGTTAGGTATGATACTTGTTCGGTAAGCTCCCGTTCCAGCTGTGGAGCCGCTATAGAATTGGCCAACGTGAGTGTTAGAGGCCGAACTGTTTCCGTAAAAACCGGTACTCCAGGAGGAATCGCTAGCGGTGACGCCTACGGGAGAGAACGCTATCATTAGGCCGCCGCCTAAAAAATCCCATGCTGAGTCGATGGTGAACTCCAATTCATAATCGCCTTGAGTGGCTGTTCCTTGGCCACCATTTCCACTGGAGACGACGCGGGTGAATCCGTTTGCGTCTGCTGCATTACCCCCGTTTGTGATGGTTGATGCTAAAAAAAGATCAAAAATAATGTCCACGTCATTTACGCCGGACAAATCGAAAGAAATGGTGTCTCCGCTTGATAAGCTGAAAGAATCGATATCCTTGTACACGCTGGTCATAAATGGGCCGTAGCTACCTGCGCAGCCAAATGGAATACAATTGCCTATGTTTGCGTTTTGGTCTTCTACTGTTATGACAGCGGCGTTCGCTTTACCTACCAATAGCGAGCAAAGGATTAGGCATAGATAACTAACTTTTCTCATTCTGTAATTTCCTAAAATATTCAATAGCGTTAATGCTTTAGCATCAAAGCAAAAATAGTACCAACGTGCCAACTTGTTGATTTTTATGTGTTATTTGGTGCCAAGTATTTCTATATTTAAATAATGTAAAGGATGTCGACGCTGTGGGTCTGTTTGGTGCGCCCACCGGCGGGGGCTTAGGTCGAGCGCTTTTCCATTGCTCGTGGCTTGGTTATAAGGTGCAAACTACAGAGCTGAAACCACTGCGTTTGGATATCAGAGGGAGTGGTGTGTTATTCGTTATGAGCTTTAAAGGCGTGATTGTGTTGTTGGCGTATGTACTCACAAATCTAGCGACGATTCGGCGTGTCGTTTTTGTGGCTTAGACAGGTAAACAGGGCATTGGAGCGAAGGTCTATCTTACTTAAGAGGCTTGGAGTGCTTTTTTACCGCTATTGGTGATACGGGTAAGCACGAAGAAAACAACTGAAAGCGAAGCTTTCAGTTGTTTTTGTTTGAGGGTTAGCCCTTCATGTCCTCAAGCTCAATTCCTTTGGTTTCGTGCACATATTTAAGTACAAAGACTATCGAGATTGCCGCGCAGATGGTGTAAAAACCGTAGGCGCCGGCAAGACCAATGGATGCGAGCATAATGGGGAATGTGATAGTAATACCGAAGTTGGAGCCCCACTGGAAGAAGCCAGCAACGGCTAAGCCGGATCCGCGGATCTGATTGGGGAACATTTCGCCCAGCATAACCCACATAATTGGGCCCCATGAGGCGTTGAAGAAAACGACATACAAGTTGGCAGCAACGAGTGCGAGTATACCCATATTATCACTCAGGCTAACGCTACCTTCCGCGTCGAGGCTGGCGGTAGAAAATGCAATAGCGCAGAGGCCCAGGGTAGCCGCCATGCCAGCAGAACCAATCCACAGCAGAGGTTTACGGCCGATTTTGTCGACCAGCAGAATGGCGACAATGCAAGCGGCAATACTCAAGCTGCCGGAGACAACGTTAATAAAGAGCGCATCGTTTTCAGAAAATCCAACGGACTGCCACAGTACGGCACCGTAATAAAATACAACGTTAATGCCTACCAGTTGCTGGAAGGTTGCTAGGCCAATACCAACCCACACCAGTGAGCGAACTTTTCCTGTAGCTTTGTCTTTTAAATCGGAAAAGCGGGGTTTGTGGTGGTCTGCGGCAAACGAGGATTCGATTTCCTCTAGCTTGGTTTTTCCTGCTTCTTCACCGTAAAGTCGGGTTAATACCGCTAGGGCTTTTTCTGTACGTCGCTTAACGACTAAAAAACGGGGGCTTTCTGGGATTAATAAAAGTGCGAACAGGAATATGCCAGCTGGAATCATTTCCACCCAGAACATCCAGCGCCAAGTTTCTGCATCCAACCACAATTTATTATGTGCAGAGCCGGAAATATCGGCCAGCAGATAGTTGCTTAGAAATGCGGCCGTTAAGCCGCTGATAATGGCAACTTGTTGTATGGTGGTGAGTCGGCCGCGATAGCGGGCGGGAGCGACTTCGCTGATGTAAGCGGGAGCCATTACACTCGCAGCGCCAACGGCTAGGCCACCGAGTATGCGGTACACAATAAATTCTGCCGAAGAGGTGGCAATACCGGAACCCCAGGCGGATATCATAAAGAATATGGCGGCTAATATTAGCATGAATCTGCGGCCATAGAGATCGGCCAGGCGCCCTGCAGCTGCTGCACCGAAGGCGCAACCCATGAGCATGGAGGCAACGTTAAAGCCGGTGCCGACAGAGTCTGAGTTGAAAGCCGCTTGCAAGCCATCTACCGTTCCATTGATAACGCCGCTATCGAATCCAAAGAGAAACCCCCCGATAGTGGCTACGCAGCTGATCAATAAAATAAAGGCGAAATTCTCGCTATTTTGCTGAGTGGCGTGAGTCATATTGATACCTAATGGTTATTTTTAATATTAAATTGCCTACGGATCATGCCATAGGCTGAGTTATTGTTAGGTGTCGCTAAACTTCGAAGGTAAAGCCCTGTTGGGTCAGTTTTTTGTAGGCTTCTTCGTCGAAGCGATAAAGGTTTGCCGCGCGGTGGGCAACACCTTTTTGCTTTTCGTTACAGGACGTAAGCAAATTCATTTTCATGATTTTTCGGCGAAAGTTGGGTTTATCTAGGGAGACATCCAGAATAGCTTCGTACAGTTCCTGCAGCTGTAGCAAGGTGAACTTTTCCGGAAGAAGGTTAAAGCCAACAGGGTGGTGGCGTACCTGATGTTGCAGGTGCTGAATACCGCAATCGAGAATTTCTTGATGGTCGAAAACCAAGTGGGGAGTATCGTGGACATTAAACCAGCCCGCTTCCGAAGCGCTGAACCCGGCCATTAAGGCGTAATCATCTGCACTGACCAATGCGTAGTAAGCAACGGTTACGACGCGCTCGGCGGGGTAACGATTGACCTTGCCGAAGGTTTTCAGCTGTTCCAGGTAGGGGTGCTCTACACCGGTTAACACTTTAAGCAGGCGCTTGGCGGCATCTTTGAGGTCTTCTTCGTGTTTGATCCAGCCACCGGGTAGCGCCCATTCTCCCATGCGAATGCCTTCGCCGTGTTTAATCAAAAGAATTTTTAGTTCGCTGCCATCTAGCCCGAAAATCAGGTTGTCGATGGATAGGCCGCGCATTACACCTTCTGGAAGCGGAAAGGGTTCTCGATTTAAGCCCACGGAGGTTGCGTTAGACACGTTGATAGGTTTCCGTATTCCAGTTAAGTTATTCATCTTATTTAAAGCGTATTTACTGCTAAAAGTGTATTTACTTCTGCTGGCTATACAGTAAGGTATTACGCCAAGTTTTGCAGCCTTATTGTGGCATCTAAATCACGAATTTGATGGACAGTTGATACCGGTGTATCTGAATGTTTACCAATTGCTGATATTGATGCAGTTAGTCTTGCCTTCGCAGCGATTCGCGTACGAAAAGGTGTTTTTGGCGCCGAATATGTGAAGAAATTTTCGATGGATCAATGTTCCTTGATCCTAGCACCATTATCGCTTGTGGTCAAAACGACAATAAGACTATACTTCGCTCCCCGTGACGTAGTGAATTCACTAGGGGCGCTAGTCCTCTTACATCTCAAAATACAAATATTTTCTTGGTGGGTATAACAATGCTTTTTCTTGGAATCGACGTAGGTAGTTCATCTGTAAAACTTTCAGTTCTGGATGGATCAACCGGCCAGTGTCTGGCATCTACTCATTACCCGGAAACAGAGCAGGAAATTTCTGCACCTCAGCCCGGCTGGGCCGAGCAGCACCCGGATTTGTGGTGGGATGGTATTAAGAATGGCTGCGCCAAACTGTTTGCCGCTGATAATGTTGATGCTCAAAAAATTGAAGCGATTGGTATTTCCTACCAGATGCACGGTCTAGTAATGGTCGATGCTTCACAAAACGTGCTGCGCCCTGCGATTATTTGGTGTGATAGCCGAGCGGTTCCCTACGGTGATGCAGCGCTGGAAGCATTAGGTAGCGATTATTGCTATGGCCACTTGCTGAACTCTCCCGGAAATTTCACCGCGTCTAAGTTACGTTGGGTACAAAAAAACGAGCCCGAAACATTCGACAAGATTCATAAGGTTATGTTGCCGGGTGACTACGTGGCTATGAAATTGTCTGGCGAGATTAATACGACCGCGTCAGGCTTGTCGGAAGGAACCCTATGGGATTTCAAAGGCCAGAAAGTCGCGCAGGAGTTGCTGGATCATTGGGGTATCAGTTCAGATCTAATTCCGGAGATTGTGCCCAGTATAGGAGAGCAATCTGAAGTGTCTGCTGCTGCCGCTGCAGAGCTGGGTCTTCGCGCCGGAGTAAAAATTAGCTACAGAGGCGGCGATCAGCCCAATAACGCGCTAAGCTTAAACGTTTTAGAGCCTGGTGAAGTGGCCGCTACGGCGGGTACTTCCGGGGTGATTTATGGTGTTACTGATAAACCTGCGGCCGATCTGGAATCGCGTGTTAATACGTTCCTGCACGTTACCAGTGAGCCTGACGCGCCCCGTAACGGGGTGTTGGTCTGCGTAAACGGCGCCGGTCGTTCCTACAGTTGGCTTCGTCAATTGTTAAGTGTGGATGGCGAGCCAGTGGACTACCGTTTACTGAATGACAAAGCTGAAGCCACATCCATCGGCAGTGATGGTCTGATCTTCCACCCTTTTGGTAACGGTGCAGAGCGCATTTTCCAGAATCGTAATATGGGCGCCCAGTTGCGCAATATCGACTTGAATCGACACGGCTTAGGTCATATGGTTCGCGCCGTACAGGAAGGCATTGTCTTCGCCCTGAATCAGGGTTTTGATGTGCTGAAATCGTTGGGAGGCAGTTGTGATGTGGTGCGTGTAGCCCAGGGCAATATGTTCCTTAGCGATGTTTTTGCCACGGCATTTGCCAATACCACGCAAGCGGCGGTTGAAGTTTATGAAACTGACGGCGCAGAAGGTGCTGCGCGTGCTGCTGCCTTGGGTTGTGGCTATTTTAGTAACGCGAAGGAAGCGTTTAGCAGCCTGGCTCGAGTGAATGTTATTGAGCCGGATACGAATAAAGTTGGTCAGTACCAGCAGGCATACGGTGAGTGGGTAGCGGCGTTGCCAAGCGTTAAGTAAATTATTTTTGGATTTATCAATGAATGAAGTTCAACAGCAAGATATAGAGCCTTTCGTGCTGAGCACGGGGGATGGCCGCTGTAAGCTCAGCCTTATGCCGGCGTTCGGCGGTTTAATTAATGGTCTCTGGCTGTCGCCATCTGCGGGAGCCGAGCCAGTCAGTGTTATTGCCGGTATTCACACAAAAGAAGCACTTCTGAACAATAATCAGTATCGCGGCGTTGCACTCTACCCTTTTCCCAACCGGCTTGATGCTGGTCAGTATTGCTGGCTGGGTGAAACGCAGCAGTTTGGCATTAACGAAGAGGCCTTCAACAATACTCTGCACGGTTACCTATATCGAAAACCGGCAAAAGTGGTTGCGGTTGAAGAAGGAGAGAGTACTAGCCGAGTTGAGCTGGAATACGATCTAAGCGATACCGAAGCCGGATATCCCTTTAGCGTGAGCGTGCGTATTGAGTATCTGCTGAGTAGCACAGACGGCCTCACTCAGATATTTAAGATAGTGAACAATCACTCACATGCAATCCCGGTTGGTGTTGGTTGGCACCCCTACTTTGAGTTGCCCGGCTGCAGTGCTGACGAGTTGCGACTCAGCATACCAGCGGTTGAGCGTGCAGTAATTGACGAACGTATGTTGCCCACCGGCGAATATACGAGCTATAACCAGTTTCAGGCATCGTGTGCTATTGCCAGCACAGCGTTCGATGACTGTTTTCGCCTTGCGGACCAAGCGTCACAAGGCAATGTCAGGGTGAGTCTTTTTTCGCCTGTTGACAATTTGCGTTTGGATGTTTGGCAGCGCAGTGGCCCTAAAGGCTACAATTTTATTCAGCTGTACATACCCCCAGATCGTAAATCTGTGGCCATTGAGCCCATGACCTGTGGCATCAATGCGTTTAATACCGGCGACGGCTTAATAGAGCTGGCTCCGGGTGAAGAGTTTCAGGCCCATTGTGGCGTGCAACTCTCAAAATGAACCATTTTTTAAAATTGCTCTACAAATAAGGTAGCGAACTATGAGTGTATTAATTGGAGATAAAGAGTATTTCCCTGGTGTAGGCAAAATTGCCTACGAAGGCCCGGATTCCGACAATCCATTTGCGTTCAAATATTACGATGAGAACCGCGTGGTAGCCGGTCGAACCATGAAAGAATTCTTCAAGTTCGCTACCTGCTACTGGCATTCTTTCTGCGGCACTGGCGGGGATCCCTTTGGTCCAGGTACTCAGATTCGCCCATGGCATCAGACTCAGGGCGATGCCCTGATTCGCGCCCAGTCCAAAATGGATGCGGCTTTCGAATTTTTCACTAAGCTGGGAACCCCCTACTGGTGTTTCCACGATATCGATCTGATCGATGAAGGTGCGTCACGCGCTGAAACTGGCGACCGTGTAAAAGGCATTGTTGAATACGCTAAAGGCAAGCAGGCCGCTTCCGGTATGAAACTGCTATGGGGTACAGCCAACTTGTTCTCCAACCCACGTTATATGAACGGTGCTTCCACTAACCCTGATTTTAACGTTTTGGCCTACGCCGGTGCCCAGCTGAAAGATGCCCTGGACGCGACTATCGCCCTGGATGGTGAAAACTACGTATTTTGGGGTGGTCGTGAAGGCTATATGAGTCTGTTAAACACCCAGATGAAGCGCGAACAGGATCATATGGGTCGTTTCCTGACCATGGCTCGTGACTATGCCCGCGCCCAAGGCTTTAAAGGTACTTTCTTTATTGAGCCTAAGCCAATGGAGCCGTCCAAGCACCAGTACGATTTTGACAGTGCAACCGTTATTGGCTTCCTCAAATCTCACGGTCTGGAAAATGACTTTAAACTGAATATCGAAACTAACCACGCAACTCTGGCCCAGCACACCATGGACCACGAACTGCAAACCGCTGCCGACGCTGGTATGTTGGGTAGCATCGACGCCAACCGCGGCGACTATCAGAATGCTTGGGATACCGACCAGTTCCCATACAACATCAACGAAACCGTTGAGCTGATGCTGGTACTGCTGCGCAATGGTGGCCTGCAGGGTGGTGGTGTTAACTTTGATGCTAAGACTCGTCGTAATTCTACCGACGTGAACGATATGTTCCATGGTCACATCGGTGGTATGGACGTATTTGCCCGCGCTTTGATGATCGCTGATGATCTGCTGCAGAAGTCTCCTTTGGAAACTATGCGTAAGGATCGTTACAGCACTTACGATTCTGGTAAAGGTGCCGATTTCGAAACTGGCAGCCTGAGCCTGGAGCAGCTGGCTAAGATCGGTAACGCCAATGGCGAACCCGCTCAAAGCAGTGGTCAGCAAGAGTTGTACGAGAATATCATCAACCGTTACATTCGATAACCGATCCGGTTGTTTTCTAGAGGGCCCCGCTAAATAGCGGGGCTTTTTTTTGCCTGAATTTCCTAAAATGATCGTGAAAATAGCGTGGGAATACTCTATAGTGCTGATCGTTTTTTGATCTATTAAAGTGTTGGTAAATGAATATAAAGCGTGTTGACCTGGTACTGGTGGAGAAAGCGCAAGCTAAATCGCGTACAGAAGCCCAAAAGCTGATCGCTGGTGGTCTGGTTTCCATCAATGAGGCGGGTAAATGGCGACTCGTGCGCAAACCTTCGGAGAAGTTATCAGACAGTGTTGAACTGAATGTGGAATACTCCCCGGAGCAGCAGTTTGCATCCCGGGCGGGTCTAAAGCTGGAAGCGGCTCTGGAGCAGCATTCCCTCTCAGTGGAAGGCCTAATAGCTTTGGATGTGGGTCAATCGACTGGCGGTTTTACCGATTGCTTATTGCAGCGGGGCGCCGCCCATGTGGTTGGCGTGGAAGTGGGGCACAGCCAGTTGGTTGCGCATTTAAGGTCGGATAAACGGGTAACGGCTATCGAGCAGTGCAACGCCCGATATCTGGGCTCGGAGGATATGCCGCCTATTGCTGCCAACGGTTTCGACCTAGTGGTGATGGACGTGTCGTTTATTTCCCAGCATCTGATTTTGCCCAATTTACCAGTGCTGATGAAGCCGGGAGCGGTACTGGTCAGCTTGGTAAAACCACAATTCGAGGTGGGGCGCGAGGCGATTGGGAAAAACGGAATTGTGCGCGATGAAGCTTGCTACAAAACCGTAAAGGAGGCCATTCTTAGGCGCTTGCAAGCGTTGGGTCTGCAGCAGCTTGCCTATATCGACAGCCCTATTAAGGGAGGTGATGGCAACCGGGAATTTTTAGTCATTGCCAAAAAATGTAGAGAAACGTTAATGAGCGCAAGCAGTGAGTGCTAAAGCTTTTGTCCATTGCTACAGTTACCGAACTGCGTTACCCAAAAAGTTGTTTACGGAGCAGCATTTGAAATTATTCGTTTTACAGATAGTACTGTGCATTTGGCTTGTTGCGTGTGGAGGAGAATCGAGTGATAGTTCTTTAGCTCCTAGTCAGGCTCCCACACCCACGTTAACCCCAACTTCAACACCGGTTCCCACTCAGGTGCCAACGACTGCGCCGAGCGCAGTTGGCAGTGATATTGTTATCAGTGGCTATATTACCTTTGATCTAGTGCCACACAGCTCCTTGGGCGCGCTGGAATATAGTAATGCGACGGCGGAACCCGCCAGAAGCGTGAACGTTGTTTTAATGAATGCCGATAATGAAATCATTCGTCAAACTAAAACCGACCAAAACGGTTATTACCGGCTGGGTAGCCCCGTGGAAACTTACGTTCGCATTGTCGCACAATCAAAAATGGAGCAAAGCGAAGGCGCAATTTGGTCTTTTGATGTGATCGATAATACTGCCGAGGGCGCCTTATATGTGTTAGCGGGAGAATTGCAAAACAGTGGGCTTAGTGACGGTGAACGAAACCTTCATGCGCCTTCTGGTTGGAATACGTCAACCCAATCGTTTGATGATATTGCTGTTCGCCCGGCAGCCCCTTTTGCGATTCTGCATGCGGCTTATCAGACAGTCGAAAAAATAGTGGAAGCCGATGCCTTGGTTGAAATGCCGCCCTGCCATTTTAACTGGAGTTATTTAAATAAAGCTGTGGAAGGTGATATAGCCGAGGGCTTTGTGTCGACGGCGTACTACGATCTTGCCAATAGAAATATATTTCTATTGGGTGAGGCCTACAACGATACTGACGAATACGATTTCAGCGTTATTCAGCACGAGCTGGGTCACTTTATAGAGGATGTACTGTCCCGGTCCGATAGCATTGGTGGTTCGCACAGCCTGGCCGATATGCTGGATATGCGTGTGGCGTTCAGCGAAGGTTTTGCCAATGCTTTTACGGGCCTGGTATCGGGCCAGCCCAAATATATGGATTCCATTGGTCGATCGCGATTATCGAGTTTCACTTTTAGTGTTGAAGACAATTATTACGGCAATCAGGGTTGGTATAGCGAAAACTCCATTGGCAAAATTCTTTACGATATTGGTGATAGCACCAATGAATATGGCGATGAGCTGAGCTTGGGTTTTGAGGCGATTTACGACGTAATGGTGGATCAGCGTTTTATTAAGAACGATGCACTATCGAGCATCTTTCTATTTAGCGAAATTTTTACCAGCTTAACTTCAAGTGAGGTAGACGGAGCCTACAAGGCATTGTTAGAAGATCAGGAAATCTACAGTGCGCAGCGTTTTGGCGAGGATGAACTGAACAGTGGTGGTAACGCTGATTTTCTACCGGTCTATCACAGCCTTGTGCGCGGTGGAGCGGTCGAAGTGTGCAGTACCAATGAGATTGCCGCCTACAATGGCCTGGGCGTGAGCCAGTTTATCCGTATTGATATTGATGATCCTGGCACGACGCGTATTAGTATCAAGCAAAAAGCGGGCAGCCTAGAGCAAGCGAATCCCGATGCGCGCTTGTTTTACCGGGGTGCCTATGTGGGTAATTTGAATAGTGAAGTGATGGGTAGCGAAGTGGAAAGCTTCAATTTAAGTGCCGGTACCTATGTTCTCGAAGTGTTCGATGTTTTCAATACGGATTTCGCTGTTTTCACTACGGATGAAGATGCGGATGTCAGGGAGAAATCCTGCTTTGATGTGCAGGTGATTTAATGGACATGCTAAATATGAATAAATACTATCTCATCTCAGTACTAGGCTTGCTGCTCGTATGCTCTGTTATGGTTGGCCAAGTTTCTGCCGAGCGAGCACACAGTCAAAAGCCGGGTGCGGCTGTTCGCCTTGTGAATCCAGCACCCGTTACTGTTATGGCTGATGAAAACCGTCTGCTCACGATTCAATTCGAAACGCCGTTGTCAACAGATGTGTTGGTGATTCAACTTCGTTCTGCGGAAGGGGTTAATATTTTATCGACAACAAGAGCGTGGCAATTTAAGCGGGGTGAAAAACCCTTTATTAAACTAGATATTACAGCAGGCTCTGAATCTGGCCACTATGCGGTAATGTTTGATGTTACAACGATTCGAGAGGCTGCGGGGCGAACACTCTCCGCCAGTAGAATCCTTGGCCTGGGGGTTATTGTACAAGCCGATACCGCGCAATCTACGGCCACGCGCAAAGCATCCAAGCCCAAGCGTAATGTAAAAACCTTACCTAACGGCACAAAAGTGCGCTGGATGGAAGCGCAGAATCCCAAGTAGAGCGTCGCTGTATTCTGCTACAATCCGCTCTATGCATACTCATACTCTTCTCGATTCGCTCAATCAGGCGCAGCAGCAGGCTGTTGCCGCAGATCCCGTTAATCAGCTGGTACTGGCCGGTGCTGGCAGTGGTAAGACCCGCGTGTTGGTACATCGCATTGCTTGGCTTATTCAAGCTCACAACTATTCGCCTCATCAGATTCTCGCGGTAACGTTTACCAATAAAGCTGCGCGGGAAATGCGAGAGCGTCTGGGGAATTTACTGGAAGATGGCGTTGCCCCTTTTAGTACCCGCAGTATGTGGGTCGGCACCTTTCACGGAATTGCCCACCGTTTGTTAAAGGCGCATTGGCAAGAAGCAGGCTTACCGCAGAATTTTCAGATACTCGATAGCGACGATCAGTTGCGCTTGGTAAAGCGTGTTTATCAGGGCTTGAATCTGGATGACAGTCGCTGGCCGCCGAAGCAGGCGCAGTGGTTTATTAACGGCGAAAAAGATGAAGGCAGACGGCCACAACATATCAATGAGGGGCACGATCCGTTTCTGGCGACCATGAAAATGGTTTACCACGCATACGAAGAAGCCTGCGCGCGTGGTGGTCTGGTAGATTTCGCCGAGCTGCTATTGCGCTCCCACGAGCTTTGGTTAAAAAACCCCACCTTACTCGGCCACTATCAAATGCGTTTTCGCGCGATACTAGTGGACGAATTTCAAGATACCAATGCCGTTCAATATGCCTGGCTGCGGGTGCTCGCGGGTAAAGATTCACGCATAACGGCGGTTGGCGATGATGACCAGTCAATTTATGGTTGGCGCGGTGCAAAAATCGAAAATATACAAAAATTCGAACAGGACTTTGAGCCAGTGGCAGTAACGCGTTTGGAGCAGAATTATCGCTCATCGGCCAATATTTTGAATGCCGCCAACGCTGTAATCCAAAACAACGCCGACCGTTTAGGGAAATCACTGTGGACCAATGACGGAGATGGCGAGCTTATTGATTTATACACCGCGTTTAATGAACAAGACGAAGCGCGCTATATTGTTGAACGATTGAAAGACTACATCGATGAGCACGGCTGTAACAATAGCGATTGCGCTATTCTGTACCGTTCTAACGCTCAATCCCGCGTGTTGGAAGAAGCGTTTATCCGCGAAAATATGCCCTATCGTATATACGGTGGGCAACGTTTCTATGAGCGCCTGGAAATTAAAAATGCGCTGGCCTATATGCGTATATTGGTAAACCGAAATGACGATGCAGCCTGGGAGCGTGTCATTAATACGCCTACCCGTGGCATTGGAGCCAAAACGATTGAAACCATCCGCGTGTTCGCGCGGGAGCAGGGCTGCTCGTTGTTCGATGCACTGCAAGGAGCTGTCCGCAATCAGGCTTTTACTGCGAGAGCGACCAATGCCCTTAAAGGGTTTGTAGCGCTTGTCGATGAGCTCGAAGATGCCATTAGCGGATTAACATTGGGCGAGGCCGCAGAACAGGTTATTCGACAAAGCGGCCTGCTCGATTTTCATCAGAAAGAAAAAGGTGAAAAAGGTCAGGCGCGAGTGGAAAACCTGCAGGAGCTTGTTAATGCCTGCCGTTTATTCGAGCCGGAAGATGAAAGCCTGACGCCCTTGCAGGAATTTGTCGATAAAGCCGCATTGGATGCCGGCGATGCCCAGGCCGATGAATTTGAAGATGCCGTCCAAATGATGACGCTGCACAGCGCCAAGGGCTTGGAGTTTCCTTTAGTCTTTTTGGTTGGTATGGAAGAGAATCTGTTTCCCCATAAAATGTCGATCGAAGAGCCGGGGCGCTTGGAAGAGGAGCGGCGCCTGTGTTACGTGGGAATCACCCGTGCGATGAAAAAACTGGTCATCACTTTTGCCGAGAGCCGCCGCATGCACGGCAGCGAAAACTTTAATGCACTCTCTCGCTTTGTTAGAGAAATACCCAGCGCCTTAATGCAGGAAGTGCGTATAAAAGCCACCATCACCCGGCCTTCGTCTTATGGTGCTGCGCGGCCGCGGAATAATAATATTAGCCAGCAAGACGTCAATGATTTCCCGGGACTTTCACTTGGGCAGATTGTCAACCATCCCATCTTTGGTGAAGGGACAATTTTGCAGTTCGAAGGCCAAGGTGCCAGCGCCAGGGTCAATGTTAATTTCGCGACAGAAGGCGCCAAGTGGCTGGTATTGCAGTACGCGAAGTTGGAGCCTCTAAACTAGCAGGCCGTTAAATAAGTCTAAGTTGAAAGCGCGGAGTTAATAATGGCTCAAAATAATTATTTGCCCACGAGTAAGCTCCGCCTTTTTCCGGATGTTATTGCACTGAAGGCCCATCTAACATTTTTTACAAGTTGCTGGTCAGGCCCCCTTTTGCGCCATCGCGTTTTTAATGCTTGCCAGCTCATCCTGTAATTCTTCGACCATCGCTTCCAGCAGCTCTACTCGGTCTTCTAGCGCGGATGTGGCTTCAGGTTGCGGTAGATTGCTTGCTGGGGCGCCAGCTTCGTCGTCGACGGATTTCTCGGTTGCTTCTTCATCACCAAATAAATGTCCGTACCGCGCTTCTCGACGTCCAGGTTCGACCACGAGTTTTTGCACATAGTTCTTTTCGATAAGCTGTTCCAATACGTTTTCCGTTTGGTGTACACCTGTAAAATCACACAAGCGATTGCTGCGGGTCCTCAGTTCTCCGGCAGTTTGTGCTCCTCGCAAAAAAAGTAGACAAACAATGGCTTGCTCCTGCGTGGTGAATTTGTACTCACTAAATTCAGTACCACAGAAACGGTGCTGATATTTGGGAACTCGCCCGCCAAAACGGACTTCGCTCAGTAATCGCTTTTGCAGCAGGCTGTCGACGATTGCCTGAACATCGGACTCACTTAGCTCAAGAACAGGCTCGCGATTGGTTTTCTGGTTGCAGCCCGTGGTCAGTGCATTTAACGAAAGTGGGTATTGGTCGGGTGTGGTGATAGATTTTTCCATCAATACGCCAATAACACGGGTTTCGAGAGTGTCGAGCTGCATAAAAAGTACCCTTCTTTAGGTGGTCTACCTTGCGAATAGAGTGAGGCAATCAGTTTCCCCAATTTCCATCATTATAACGATTATGGATATAGCCTTCATTGATCAATATCTTAGCTTGAATAGGATCGGTATTACGATTTTATAACGTCAGATTTAACGCTGCTGATATATTTTGTATTTCACGGGGGGTACCCTTCCCCGGAATGTTTAGGGCCATTTCTGAAGTATCAAAATAAGGGTGTGTTAAGCGGTTATGTTTTAGTGGGAGAGGCTAAGCAGCGGCAGCTATCCTCTATTTCATTTCTGCTAGTTGATGGCACGCAGTAGAGAAGCGCTGGTGCAGAGGATGAATTCATCCAGAAAGGGTATTGATAGGTGTGCGCTGTAAACTAATTTGTGTAAGAGAGACTCGGAATGTAAGCGGGGCAAGATTGTATATTGGAAGCTTGGATTACACCTAGTTTATACCCCAAATAAAAAATGGTTATTAGTGGTGTTGATAATAATCATATGCCGGATCATGCGGCGGTTTTGGTAACAAATCCCATACTTTAAAACTCTATTTGTCGTGCAGTTATTCCGTGGTTATATTACATATCGTCTATATGTTTGGCACGCCATTCAAAATGTAGAAAAACCTTAAGTAATATAGAGCGAAACGTGTGGAGTTCAATACCGAAATAAAAAATATTATTTTTATTTAAAAAAATTAAATCAAAATCTATTTTTTCGAAGATATTTAATTTCAGTTGGCGCGAATATTATTTATGTGTTTTTTCAATAAGCATTCAGAGTGACTAAGTGCGAGGTAAGCTGAAACTTTTAATTTATGCGCTGTTAAATGCCGAATAAATTTGATAGTTTTAGTCATGCTGACTTTTTGAGAAATTTTGTCGTTCAAAGATTCCAGTGGTTTTAAATGCATAATAATAACAACCCACTGCCACTCTTGAGAGCCTTCTGGCAGTAACAGCGAACGTAAAATCTCATGACAAATAAAAAGAATCTGATACTAGGTTTATCGGCCTTTTATCACGACAGCGCCGCGGCGCTGCTGGTGGACGGTGAAATCATTGCCGCCGCGCAGGAAGAACGCTTTACGCGTAAAAAACATGATCCAAGTTTTCCGGAAAAGGCTATTTGCTATTGTCTTTCAGAAGCTGGAGTAACCTTAAATGATATTGATCATGTCGTATTCTACGACAAGCCCTTGGTCAAATTTGAGCGTCTTTTGGAAACGTACCTTCATTATGCACCAAATGGATTCCGTTCATTTTTGGCGGCTATGCCGGTGTGGCTGAAAGAGAAACTGTTTTTGAAAGCGACGCTTAAAAAGGCCCTTTCGGCCCTGAGTGGGCTGAAACAGAGCGAGCTACCTCGCTTGTTATTTAATGATCATCACCGATCACACGCGGCCTCGGCCTTTTTCCCCGCCCCTTATCAGGAAGCTGCAGTACTCTGCCTGGATGGTGTGGGTGAGTGGGCCACTAGTTCTGTGTGGCACGGTAAAGACAATTTACTTACTCCGTTGTGGGAAATTGATTTTCCTCACTCATTGGGTCTTCTATATTCGGCGTTTACCTATTACACCGGATTTAAAGTAAATGCTGGTGAATACAAACTTATGGGGTTGGCACCCTACGGAGAACCCAAGTATGTAGCGCTCATTTTCGATAAGCTAATTGATGTAAAGGAGGACGGAACCTTTCGCCTGGACATGAGCTATTTCAATTATGCGACCGGACTGACCATGGTGAACGACAAGTTCTGCCAGCTTTTCGGCGGTCCCGTGCGCGCACCGGAATCTGTACTGGGCCAAAAAGAAATGGATATTGCCCGCTCCATCCAGGAAGTGACAGAGCTAATTGTTTTGAAAATGGCTAATACCATTCACAGAGAAACGGGTTGTGAGTATCTTTGCCTGGCTGGAGGGGTGGCCCTGAACTGTGTTTCCAATGGCCGATTGCTGCGGGAAGGACCGTTTAAAGATATATGGATACAGCCAGCCGCAGGGGACGCCGGGGGCGCGCTGGGGGCAGCCCTTAGCGTATGGCATGAATATCTGGGCAAGTCGCGCAAGGCGAATCCCTTAGATGATATGAAAGGTGCCTACCTGGGCAGCCAGTACAGCAATGACGAAGTGGAAAGTATCCTCAAAGGTTTGGGGGCCAGGTATCACCGCCTGGAGGATGAACAGTTGATGGATACGCTCGCTGATGTAATTTCCTCGGAGCAGATTATTGGTTGGTTTCAGGGCCGAATGGAGTTTGGGCCGCGTTCGTTGGGGGGGCGTTCGATTATTGGTGATTCGCGCAGCCCGCGTACTCAGTCCACCATGAATCTGAAGATTAAGTACCGTGAATCGTTTCGTCCCTTTGCTCCGGCGGTAAAGGTGGAAAACGTATCCGAATGGTTTGAGCTGGATCGAAAAAGCCCGTACATGCTACTGGTTGCGCCCGTAAAAATGGAAAAATGCAAGGAAATGACTGAGGAGCAGAAAAAACTTTTCGGCATCGAAAGGCTGCATGTTCCGCGCTCGGAAATTCCGGCAGTTACCCATGTGGATTACTCCGCGCGAGTACAAACGATCCACCCTGAAACTAACCCACGCTTTTATCAGTTGGCAGATGCTTTTGAAAAAAAATCCGGTTGCCCTGTGTTGGTGAATACTTCTTTTAATGTGCGGGGTGAACCGATTGTTTGCACGCCGGAAGATGCCTACCGTTGTTTTATGCGAACAGAGATGGATTGCCTAGCGGTAGAAAATTTCATTATGTATAAAAATGAACAGCCCGAGTGGCATGAAGAATCCGATTGGCGTAATGAATTTGAGTTGGACTAAAAGAGAACATATTATGTTAGATATCAATGTCATACAGGCGCCCATGACCGTTAAGCAGCTTAAAGAGTTCGGCTTAGTTACGGCTGCGATTTTTGTGGGCTTATTTGCTCTACTGTTGCCCTGGCTATTTAGCCATGCCACACCGAATTGGCCTTTTATAGTCGCTGGGGTGTTGGTGGTATGGGCTCTGGTTTTTCCCGCTACGCTAATTTACTTGTACCGGCCATGGATGAGGGTGGGCTTAGTGCTGGGCTATGTTAACGCGCATATTTTATTGGGAATTATTTTTTTTATTATCGTCACCCCTATTGGGCTTTTACTGAAGCTATTTGGTAAAACAGCTATAAAGCCCTTAGAAAGCACACAAACTAGCTACCGAATAGAAAGTCAAATACCGGACGCTAGCCACATGGAGAACCCCTACTAATGATAGATTTAATTGGCGACCTATGGGGCTTTATGAAAGCCCGAAAGAAATTTTGGCTAGCGCCCATTATTGCGGTACTGCTATTGTTGGGAGCCCTAATCGTTTTTGCGCAGGGCTCGGCGGTAGCGCCGTTTATTTATACATTGTTTTAGGTGGCGGCTTGAAACATCAGCGTTGTGCTACGCACTGAAGATATCTTCGTCAGTGCGCAGGTTTTGTGGTAGTACCTGGGGTGGGTAAAAGGTCGCGAAAGGCGCGGCGATAACGTCCATTTTCAGCATCGCACTGATAAACTATCAGCAACGAAGAGCTCTGTGTTAATGAGCGTTTTTATCTACCGTAAAATATGTCTGAACTTAATCCGAGTTTCCCAAGTTAAAAAGGTATTGGGTTTTATCTTTGTCTAAAGATTATGGCTATAGGCCTGTAACGCGCGCTTCAGCCTGTTGGTAGTTAGTAAAGGCATTAGCATCAATAATCCCCAGACGCTGCAATACTTCAGTAGCAATTAACCGGTTGCCTGTGCGGGAGAGATGTCCCGCTTGAATAAACAGTTCGTCTGCCGCGATACTTTCATTCTTGGCTTCAGTGAAAACTTCGATCACATCGATATTGGCCGCACCTAGCTTAGAGAGTATATAGACATAGTCACCGTTAAGTTTTAAATGGCGGAAGTCGTCTTCCAAGGGTTTGGTAGCGACCATAAATGGAATGTCGTTCGCTTTTGCAACATCACGAAACTGTATTACCATTTCAATGGCTAGATCACGTTTTTGTTCCCAGGTGGAAAGTTCACGGCCGTGTTTCCGATCCATACAACCTACGTATTCTTCAATTGCGCCCAGAGGGTCGGGGCCGGAGTTGCCAAAAAGAGAGAGTATTGAGCCCGTAAAATTCCGGTGTTTAAAGTACCCGGCGGTGTTAGTGTTTGCCAAGTCGAAATGCATCCCGGCCAGACTAAATTTGGTTGAAGACACTTTGAGGTTTTTCTTCATAATATAGCCAATATTATCCGAAGGCCAACCAACCGCTCGTTTGGTAGGTACATTGGTGACGCAAAGCCCACCGTTTCGCCGCTCGAAAAATGGTTTTTCCAATCCCCAGGCCTGGTGTTGGCCAGTTTCCCAAATATCATTGTCCGCGAAAAACGACAGTACAATTACATCGGGCTTGTATTGTAGGCCTTCCGAAATTAAACGTAGGTAACTTTGGTCGAGGCCGTAGCCGGAAGCTCCAAAATTAACCGAATCGAATTTTTTATCACCTATATGAGCCGATGCGATGGTTTCGGCGTAAGCGGGTATCGTTTCATTGTCACTGACACCCCAACCCCACATTTGCGAGTCACCAAAAAATGCCATGCGGAATGTATCTCGTGGTTTGCGGTAGTCTACTTCGTTTCCGCGTAGCCCTTTGGAATTATGGGTGATTATGCGTCCCAAAAATTCCTTTTGGACATTTGGAATCCCGGAATAGCCGAAGATGGTGTGGTACTGGAAAAAATCTAGACGCTCGAACGCAGGCCCGCCTTCCGATGTGGTTTCTATGGTTGGTTCCTTTGGCTGCGTAGCGGGTACGAGCTTGTTGAGTATGTAGAATAAACTTTCACTGAGCAATGCAATGAATAAAAGTGAAAAGAGGAAAAGCAGAGTATTTTGTAATAGACGTTTTAATAACGGTGCTTCTTGCACCTGCTCGATTGCAGAGCTTTGATGTTGGCCAGACATGGCAAGTATCCTTTTTTATATTTATTGGAAAGTTGGTTTCTATTCGGCCCTGTTTATTACGCCACCGAGTTGGACGAAAATACAGGCTTTAGCTATGCTCGCCAGTACGCTTCCCTGCGGTGTTAGATAACTCGAAAATTATAAAACCCGACTTGCATGGGAAACAACGGTTGAGAGCGAAAATGGACAACAAAATATAAAAATGGGCACGCTAATCTCGTTTTTTTCTGTAGTGCTTTGGTTAGCTAATAAAGATATTTTAAATCCGAATAAAAAGTAGAAATCTTAACTTTAGAAAAGCTTATTTCGCACATTATTATAATATTTGACGGGCCGGCTCATCGCGGCTGGTAAGCGCATGTTATTTCCTTTTCTCGATTAACGTTCTTCGATGCAACACTGTGGTATCGTGTCAATTCAGTACTTCGCGCCAACGGAAAATAATTGAATTCCTCGTTCCGCAAAAAAGAGCGCTTTAAATTATTATCGCAAACAGTAAATCACTTGCTTCGGTGTGGGTTAATCTAGGGCTGGCAGTTATGTCGTAAAGGGTTGGAAGCGTATCTAAATGCAGGCTGCTCAATATACATATTCACTAGGCGGTAGGTTTTCTGGCCCCTAGTCTGTGTTGTCAGCGTAGGTTGATGGCAACGAGACAAATCGATTTGTGAAGGTGTTCTGCTGTTAAGGCGCTGGCTGCGTGTATACAATAGCCGCAGTTATGAACTGGTTCATGGTGAGCCGGGGATACAATAATAAAGACAACTATCGTTTTCCTTGATCGAGATAATTATGCAATCGAGATACAACCCCTGGTGGTTTCCCTTTGCCATTGTTGGCTTGTTGGGCCTAGTGGCACTGCTCTTCGCGCTTCTGGTCGTAAAAACGGGCCATTTCAAGAGAGGGTTTGGCGCTTCAAACACTATAGGGGATACCGTCCCGAGCTATCACTGGAAAATGGTGACCGCCTGGCCCAAAAATTTCCCTGGCCTCGGTCTTGCCCCCGAAAATTTTGCCCGCATGGTTAATGATATGAGCGATGGGCGCCTGCAGATACACGTTCATGGTGCGAACGAAATTGTGCCGCCTCTGGCTGTGTTCGGTGCAGTGTCTTCCGGCAGTGTGCAGATGGGCCACAGTGCGGCTTATTATTGGAAGGGTAAAATTCCGGCTGCTGCACTTTTTACCTCGGTACCGTTTGGCATGAATGCACAGGAGTTGAATGGTTGGTTGCACTACGGCGGTGGCTTGGAGTTGTGGCGCGAACTTTACGAGCCTTTTAATTTGATCCCATTTGCTGCGGGCAATACCGGTGTGCAGATGGGGGGGTGGTTTAACCGCGAAATTCGTTCTGTGGATGATATTCGGGGCCTGAAAATGCGTATCCCCGGTATTGGTGGCGAGGTATTCACACGTGCTGGCGGCGAGGCGATTAATATTCCCGGTGGAGAACTATATACCTCTTTGCAGTCTGGTGTTATTGATGCAACGGAGTGGGTTGGACCCTATAACGATCTCGCTTTTGGATTTCATCAGATCGCTAAATACTACTACTACCCCGGTTGGCACGAGCCGGGCCCGACGCTGGAGATAATCGTTAACAAGGACGCTTACAATACTTTACCTGAAGATTTGCAGGCGATTATCGAAGCCGCTGCGCGCGCAGTGAATCAGGATATGCTTGATGAATATACGGCGAGGAATAATGCCGCGTTGGTGGAGCTAGTAGAAAATCACGGGGTACAGTTGCGTAAATTTCCAGCAGATGTCTTAAAAAAATTTGAAGCCATTTCTATGGATCTGTACGAAGAGCTATCACAAGAAGACCCGCTGTTTGCTAAAGTTTTTACTTCGTATCGTGAGTATTTAAGCGGTGTAAGTGCTTACCATGCGTTGACGGAAAAAGCTTATTTGGAGGCGAGATAGGCTATTGTCCCCAAATATATGGATTGGCTAGGGAGCCGCTGAAAAACCATCTTGGGTGGCAGCCTGGAGTTAAACATGCCTATTTGTTCGGTATAAACTACGCTTTTTTGTCCATTTTTGGCTTACACTTTTCAACTAGTAGCTAGGCAAATGTATTCGCGAAGAATAAAATTGTCTCCTTGCCTGCCAATCTTCTGGTGTTTTGTCAGCCCTCTACGAGTTACGTTTTATGCTCAGCTATCGCCACGCCTTTCACGTCGGTAACTATGCCGATGTGCTAAAGCACTTTATTGTTTGCCGTATTTTGACTTACCTTACACAAAAGTCTTCGGCGGTGCGTTATATCGATACGCACGCAGGCGCGGGAGTTTACCCGCTGGCGGCTGCAGAAACCGAGAAACTCGGTGAGTATCGGCAGGGAATAAGTTTACTGCGAAAGCTAGCGCCAAGCGCCATGCCCGAATCGGTTGGGCAATATATGGCGTTGGTTAATCAGCTAAATTCCGCTAACGAGCTGAGTCTGTACCCTGGCTCCCCTTGGTTTGCACATAAAATTTTGCGCTCTCAAGATAGGCTCAATATTTTTGAGCTGCAGTCAACTGAATTTAGCGCGCTTCAGCAGCTGTTTTCAACGGACAGTCGGGTTAGCGTACTTCGGGAGGATGGATTTAAAGGTGTTAGAGCCCTATTGCCACCGAGGACAGAAACAAGAGCTTTTGTGTTGATCGATCCTTCCTATGAAATGAAACAAGAATACCGGAAGATCCCGGAGCTGGTGACGGAGCTACACAAAAAGTTTTCTACTGGTGTCTTTGCTGTTTGGTATCCCGTGGTGGGAGATTACAGTCGAACATTGCTTAAGGCTTTTGAGCTCAGCGGAATAAAAAAAATAGCCAGGTTTGAGCTTGCCCGGTCGGCAAATGTAAACGCGAAAGGAATGCGTGCAACGGGAATGTTGGTCGTTAATCCGCCGTGGACATTGGCAAATGATGTGGCTGAATTTTTTAGCCTTTTTGCGCCGCTGGTTGATGAGGATACGGGAAAGGGGCTTGCTATAAATGACTGGTTAGTGGGCGAGCGATAAACGGGTTTTTAACCTGATTCAGAGGCTCTCTAGCCGGTTATTGAAAAACTGTCTGCGTTGCCAGCGCGGCGTTAAAAGCGGGCTCCTAGTATTCATTATATTTTTTTGAACTTCCGCGTACTTTATTTGCAGGGTATTTCTGTTCGTTCTTTTGGGTCTTCAGGGCTATCGAATCAAAGATATCAATATTCAGTTGGTCGGCCAGTCTCACCAAATACAGTTGAATATCGGCAATCTCATCGGCGACAGCTTGCTTTTTTTCGGTGTTCAGTGATTGCGATTCCGCTTCGGTTAACCACTGAAAGTGTTCTACTAACTCGGCGACTTCAACGCTTATTGCCATGCTCAAATTTTTCGGGGAATGAAATTTCTCCCAATCCCTGTCCCGGGCGAAGCCCTGTAAATATACGCGAATCTGTTCTAGGTCTCGCATGGTAATGAATTGCCTCCCTTTGGAATAACAGCTATTGATATTTAAGTTGGGGTTTTCGCACTCGTCGGTTCGCTATGTCTGAGCGACCGAGTCAGTGTTGCCTCTAAGAGAGACAAGCCAGCAGATAGATCGGTCAGTAACGGGAATCCGACCGACGTCGCAACCCTAATCTCTAGGAATGGGACGTGTGCGCCCTGTATCGTCTATGGCGACGTAAACAAACTCTCCTTCTGTCACTTTTTGTTGTTCGCTTTTGTCATATTGCTTTACCCATACTTCCACGAGCGTTTTAACAGATGCTCGTCCGACGTCGATGGTTTCGCAATAGCAGCTGACGATTGATCCGACTGGAACCGGGCGCAAAAAAGCCATACTGCCCACGGCTACGGTGGTTACCCGGCCACGGGCAACTTGGCGCGCCGCAATCGCGCCGCCCAGATCCATTTGCGACATCAGCCAACCGCCAAAAATATCCCCGTTGGAGTTGGTGTCCCGGGGGAGTGCCAGCGTTTGTAGCACAAGCTCACCGGTGGGTTTGGGGTCTTCATCAATACTGGGCATGCTGGGTTTCCTTAATGGTAGGTCGAATTTTATCGTACAGATGATGACAGTTTGTCTGGCAGCCAGGTGGCGAGTTCTGGCCAGCAGGCAAGCAGTAGCATCATCAATAATTGTATGGCAATAAAGGGGATAACACCTCGATAGATTGCCGTAGTCGTTACCGACTTGGGGGCAACGCCACGCAAGTAAAATAGGGCGAAACCGAAAGGCGGTGTTAAAAATGAGGTTTGTAAATTAACTGCAATCATTACGCCAAGCCACACGGGATCAATACCCATGCCGAGCAATACCGGGCCGACGATGGGGATTACCACAAACGTGATTTCTATAAAATCGAGAATAAATCCGAGCAAAAATATGGCGGCCATAACCACTAGCAACGCCATAAAAGCGCCTCCGGGCAGTTCCTGGAAGAAATCGGTTACCAGTTGGTCGCCGCCCAGGCCTTGAAAAACCAGTGAAAATAACGAGGCGCCCAGAAGAATGGCAAACACCATAGCGGTAACTTTGGTGGTGGAGCGCACCACATCGCGCAGGGCGTTCAAGTTGAGTTGGCGTTTGGTGGCGGCCAGTACGCAGGCGGCGAATGCGCCGACTCCAGCGGCTTCGGTTGGCGTTGCGACGCCCCCGACAATGGAGCCCAGTACCAGTAGAATCAGTAATATGGGAGGGGCAATACTCAGCAGTAGCTGGGAGAAAGAAACGCTTTCGTCCTCGGTTATTGGAGGGGCGTGGTGAGGCCTCATAACGCTTACAAGCAATAAGTATCCGATATAGAGGGTTACCAGTAACAGACCGGGAATGATTGCTCCCATAAATAAGTCGCCCACCGACACCGGCGCGGCGTTGAATACGCCGAGCTTGAGTTGCGCCTGTTGGTAGGCGCTGGAAAGTACATCACCCAGCAATACGAGAGCAATAGATGGGGGGATAATCTGTCCAAGTGTGCCAGTGGCGCAAATGGTTCCGGCGGCGAGTGCAGGGTCATATTGCCTTTTAAGCATGGTGGGAAGTGACATCAGCCCCATGGTAACCACGGTGGCGCCAACAATACCGGTGCTGGCGGCCATCAGCATACCGACGAAAACGACTGAAAGCCCGAGGCCAGCCGGAAAGCGCGAGCAGGCGTGGGCCATTCGCTCCAGCAATTCCTCGGCAATACGTGAACGCTCCAGCATAACTCCCATAAACACAAACAGCGGAACTGCAATAAGCGTGGTGTTGGTCATGGTACCGGCGTAGATACGATCGGGGTAAAGCATTAAAAGGTTAGGGTCAAAACTACCGAGAAGTGAGCCCACCCCTGCGAACAGTAAGGCCGTGCCCGCAAGCGTAAATGCTACCGGGTAGCCCAGCATTAGGGCTGCACAGACAGCCAGAAACATCAGTAAAGGGAGAAATTCAGTCACGTTTTATTCTTATTGTTCGTTGGCTTGTTTCCAGCAAAGCGTACAAAGTGCGCGCAGAGCTTCACTCACGGCCTGTAATGCCAATAGGCAGCCGCTGATGGGAATAAGGGTTTTCAATGCGAACACCAGGGGTAGGCCACCGGGGTCGGCCGATGTTTCGCCAATAGCCCAGGCCTTGACCACAAAATCGAGACTTACCAGGGTGAGAAAAAGCGCAAACGGCAGTAGAAACAGAACACTACCCAGTGTATCGACCCAAGCTTTCTGTACTCGGTTGAAGCGTCCATAAAACACATCCACGCGCACATGCCCTCCCTGTTGCAAATTAAAGCCTAGGCACAGCATCAGTACCGTGGCGTGCAAGTAGGTCACCGATTCCTGTAGGGCGATAGAGCCAACGCCCAGCAGTGTGCGCATAAAAACGATAGTCGCTACCAGCAGGACCATAACGGCGATAAGCCATGCGATGGTTTGGCCGATGGTTTGGCTCAGCCTGTCTAGCTTTTTGCTGATGCTGTACAGAGCATACGAATGGCTATCGGAGCTCACTGTCTGTTCAGATGAGTTGCTTATTATTGTCACAAGAGGTTCATATTTTCGGACCGAAAGCTAATTATACTCTGAAAGCCCCAAGTCAAGCGCGTTTCACAAGCTTTGTGGCAACTTTGTTTGAATAGCGTCTATGCTTGTCACAAATTTGTCACAAATCTGACTTAGGATGCCTTCCATACAGACACGGAAAGAGCCCGCGTAATTTTCGCGCCAACTTTCGTTAATAATTCTATGGGTTCGGCGGCTGGGTGTTGAAACGTCGGGTCTGATTATTTCCAATAAAACAAATCTCTTAAGGAGGTTATCGTGAATAAATTCCTGGTTTGGACTCTGGCCGCGGCTACTACTGTTGCAGCATCTTCTGCGTTTGCTGCGCGTGATTCTATCAGTATTGTAGGTTCTTCTACCGTCTTCCCGTTTTCTAAAGTTGTTGCCGAGCGTTTCGGTAAAGCAACCAAATTCAAGTCGCCAACGGTTGAGTCCACCGGCACTGGCGGTGGATTCAAGCAATTTTGCGGCGGCGTGGGTGTAAATTTCCCCGATATCTCCAATGCTTCCCGCCGTATCAAACAGGCTGAATTTGATAATTGTCAGGCTGCTGGAGTTACCGAGATCGTTGAAGTGCTGATTGGTTACGACGGTATTGTTATTGCCAACTCCGTTAAAGCTGACCGTGCTAACTTATCTCGCAAAGATCTGTTTATGGCGCTGGCCAAGAAGGTGCCTAACCCCAACGGCTCTGAAACGCTGATTGATAATCCTTACAAAACCTGGAAAGACGTTAACCCAACGTTATCTGCTACCAAGATCGAAGTGCTTGGTCCTCCCCCTACGTCCGGTACTCGCGATGCGTTTGTTGAGTTGGCGATGGAAGGTGGTTGTCAGAAGTTTGCTTGGATCAAGGCGCTGAAAAAGACTGATAAATCCAAGTACAAGGAAATTTGCCATATTATTCGTGAAGATGGCTCCTTTATTGAAGCCGGTGAAAACGACAACCTTATCGTTCAAAAACTGAATGCTAATAAAAATGCCCTGGGAATTTTTGGTTTTAGCTTTCTGGATCAGAACAGCGATAAAGTCCAAGCCTCTAACATCGATGAAGAGCAGCCGACTTTTGAAACCATTGCCGATGGTAGCTACCCGGTATCCCGTCCACTTTACTTCTACGTGAAGAAAGCTCACGTTGGCTTGATCCCTGGCATTACCGAGTACCTGGCTGAGTTCACCAGCGAAAGAGCCTGGGGTGAAGAAGGTTACTTGGCTGACAAGGGTATGATTCCACTGTCTGAAGACGAGCGTGCCAGTATTGGTGGCGCAGTGAAAGGAATGAAAGCACTTAAATCCTTATAAGTGTGGGCTATTTACCTGTAATGACTATAATGCCGGCCGAACAGGCAAATGAGGGGGCTTTTAGAAAAGATTCCTTAACAATTGCAGGTTACAGTTAGTTTTCTTATGAAGCCCGGCCGGATGTCGGGCTTTGTCGACTTTAACGTACAGAGGCATATCGCTGTATGGATATTTGGGTATTAACAATTTTGATGGGCGCCGTGTTTCTGGCAACCTTCTTCTTCGGTCGCAACCGCTCATTGGCGGTTTCGTCGTCAGTTGGTGGTACCCGCTACCTGAATTCGCTGCCCTATTATTATGGCGTGCTTACCGCGTTGTGGGCAACGGTCCCGGCCCTGGTAGTGCTGGCGTTGTGGGAAATGTTCGATACCAGCATTATCGAAAGTTTTGTGCTCAGCGAACTGCCCAGCAATGTTGATTTCAGTGATGAGTCGGCAAAAGGTTTGTTACTTAATCAGATCTATAATCTTTCTTCGGGGCAAATGAGCAGTGATGGCGTCCCCGCCTATATGGCTACGGCGGTGGAGCGGGTTCAAACGCTGACTAACTACAGCCGCTGGTTGGTGGGTGTGTTGGTGTTATCACTGATGGTGGTTTTTGGTGCAATCACCTGGTGGCGGATTAATCCCCATTTAAGGGCGCGCTCCCATGTGGAAAACGTTTTTCGCTTTGCGCTACTGGGATGTGCCTCTCTGGCGATTCTTACCACCGTCGGTATTGTGATGTCCGTACTGGTGGAATCCTTGCGTTTCTTCCATTCGGTTCCCCTGAGCGAATTCCTGTTTGGGCTTGAATGGAGCCCTCAAACAGCCATTCGCAAAGATCAGGTCGCAGGCTCCAGTAGTTTCGGTGCCGTTCCACTGTTTGCGGGCACCCTTTTGATCGCCTTTATCGCCCTGCTGTTGGCAGTGCCTACGGGGCTGATGTCGGCCATCTACTTATCGGAATATGCCCCGCGAAATGTTCGCACCCTAATTAAGCCTCTACTGGAGGTGTTGGCGGGTATTCCTACTGTGGTATATGGCTTCTTTGCCGCTATTACGGTGGCTCCTTTTATTCGTGATGTTGCCTTGGCTGTGGGTTTGGATAACTGGGTTACCGTTACCTCCGAAAGCGCGTTGGCAGCGGGTCTGGTGATGGGGGTGATGATTATTCCGTTTATTTCATCCTTGTCGGATGACGTAATTAATGCTGTGCCGCAGTCTCTGCGCGATGGAGCGTTGGCCCTGGGTGCAACCCGATCCGAAATGATTCGTCAGGTGGTTATTCCTGCAGCTCTACCCGGTATTGTGGGGGGGGTGCTGCTGGCGGCGTCCCGGGCCATTGGCGAAACCATGATTGTGGTGATGGCGGCTGGCCTTGCAGCCAAATTAACCGCCAACCCTCTGGATTCTGTTACGACGGTTACCGTACAAATTGTTACTTTGCTGGTGGGCGATCAAGAATTTGACAGCCCGAAGACACTGGCCGCATTTGCTCTGGGGTTGATGCTCTTTATCGTCACCCTGATCCTCAACTACGTTGCCCTTTATGTGGTGAGAAAATACCGTGAACAATACGAATAAATCGAATCCCAGCGCCTCGGCGTTGGTAGAAAAAGGTCTGAAAAAACGTTATGCGGCAGAACGGCGTTTTAAGCTGTTTGGCATGATGTCGGTTGGCGTGGGCATTGTCGCATTGATCGTTTTGTTCACCGATATTATCGGTAATGGCATGGGCGCGTTTCGGCAAACCTATATCGAGCTTGAAGTGGTTTTCGATCCCTCTGTGTTAGAAATCACTGAAGTCAATGAAGATCAGCTGTTGCAGGGCAATTTTGCCGGCATTATCCGCAAGGGTTTGTTGCAGCAGTTTAGTGACGTTAGTGGGCGCAGTAGCAAACGAAAGCTCTACGCACTGACTAGCTACGGCGCAGCCTATCACCTGCGTGACCAGCTTGCCGATAATCCGGAGCTGTTGGGCCAGTCGGTGACAGTGGAGATATTGGCCGACGACGATGTGGACACCTATGTGAAAAGCATCGAAGACGGCGATCCGTTTATGGGTCGCCTGAGCAAGGAGCAGGTCGGCTGGATTGAAACATTGGTGCAGCAAGACCGTATTCACATGAACTTTAATCGCACTTTCTTTACCTCTGGCGATTCGGCAGAGCCGGAGCAGGCGGGTATTCTTGGTGCATTGTTGGGTAGCCTGCTAACGCTACTGGTCACTGGAATGCTGTCTTTTCCCATTGGCGTGGCGGCAGCTATTTATCTGGAAGAGTATGCCTCCCGCAACAGGTTTACGGATTTTATTGAGGTCAATATTAACAACCTTGCTGCCGTTCCCTCGGTCATTTTCGGTTTATTGGGTTTGGCCATCTTTCTCAACTTTTTCGGTATGCCACGCTCCATCCCGCTCGTGGGGGGGTTGGTTTTAACCTTAATGACCTTGCCTACTGTGATTATCTCCAGCCGGGCAGCAATTAAAGCGGTACCGCCGTCCATTCGAGAAGCTGCTCTGGGTATGGGCGCTTCCAAGATGCAGATGATTCTGCAGCATGTACTGCCGCTGGCAATGCCGGGCATGTTGACAGGTGCTATTATCGGTATGGCGCAGGCGTTGGGAGAAACTGCGCCCCTGCTGATGATTGGTATGGTTGCCTTTATTGTGGATGTTCCGGGAAGCGTTACCGACCCCTCTACCGTGTTGCCCGTTCAAATTTTTCTTTGGGCGGATAGCCCCGAGCGAGCGTTTGTGGAGCGTACTTCTGCCGCCATTATGGTTCTCTTGGCGTTTCTGATAACTATGAACACCCTCGCAATCTGGTTGCGCAAGCGTCTGGAACGACGCTGGTAAACGGGTGCAAGCAACTGGAACACAAGCATGGAAATCATCACTGAAAGCATAGAAAGGCCTGCTAGCGCAGAAACCCAAGTTTTGCCGCAAGAGACAGTAAAAATGAATGAAAGAACCGTGGTTCCCTCCGTTGTTGAGGGACACCAGAAAGCAGACACCGTCGGTATTCCTTTTGTGGAAAACCCGAGATTCACCATGCGTGGCGTAAATGTGTTTTACGGGGAGAAGCAGGCGGTTTTCGATGTAAACCTGGATATTGCACAGAACGAAGTGATTGCGATGATCGGTCCATCTGGCTGTGGTAAATCAACATTTTTACGCTGCTTGAACCGTATGAACGACACCATTGAGACCTGTCGTGTGGAAGGAGAGCTATCCTTGGATGGCTTAAATATCTATAGCCCTAAGTTAGATGTTGTTCCTCTGCGGGCAAGGGTTGGAATGGTATTTCAGAAGCCCAATCCCTTCCCTAAATCGATATATGAAAATGTGGCCTACGGCCCAAAAATTCACGGTTTGGTGCGGCGACGTTCAGAAATGGATGAAATTGTCGAAACCAGTTTGCGTCGTGCGAGTCTGTGGGAGGAAGTTAAGGATCGCCTGCATCAGCCTGGTACAGGATTGTCAGGTGGTCAGCAGCAGCGATTGTGTATCGCCCGTACTATTGCTGTAAGTCCAGAAGTAATTTTGATGGATGAGCCGTGTTCAGCGTTGGATCCCATTGCTACGGCAAAAATTGAAGAATTAATTGCAGAATTGAGCCAAAACTTTACTATCGCTATTGTGACACACTCAATGCAGCAGGCCGCGCGTGTTTCTCACCGTACGGCTTACTTCCACTTGGGTAATCTGGTAGAAGTAAATGCCACCAAAAAAGTATTTACAACGCCCGACCACGAATTGACAGAAGCTTACATAACCGGCCGCTTTGGTTAACCAACAGGATCCGAAACATGGAAACCATGAATCTCGACCAACATATTTCCCAGCAGTTTAATGCTGACCTAGAGCAATTGCGCAGTTCACTGCTGGAAATGGGGGGCTTGGTAGAAGATCAATTGCGGGACTCGGTGCAGGCGTTGCAGGATGCTGATGCCGATTTGGCAGAAAAAGTGATGCAGTCCGAAAACGAAGTGAATAGTCGCGAAGTTTCAATTGATGCGGAATGTACTGAAATTCTGGCCCGCCGCCAGCCAGCCGCTTCGGATTTACGTTTGGTTTTGAGCGTGACCAAAGCAATCCGCGATCTGGAACGCGTTGGTGATGAGGCCTCAAAAATTGCCCGTATGGCATTGGAATTGGGTGATACCGATTTTGCGCCACAGGGTTTTATCGAAATTCGTCATATGTCCACCAACGTTCAAAAAATGTTGAATGCGGCATTAGATGCATTTGCCCGCTTTGACGTTCGCGCGGCGATAAAAGTGATGCGTGACGACCGCTACGTCGATCGCGAGTATAAATCAGCCATGCGTGAAATGGTCACCCAGATGATGGAAGATCCACGCAGCATTTCTCGCGTATTGAATATTATTTGGGCACTGCGCTCGTTGGAGCGTATAGGCGATCACTCTCGCAATATTGCCGAGCATGTTATCTACTTGGTACGCGGCACCGATGTTCGTCATGTGTCGTTGAAAGATATTGAAGAACAATTGAACGATTCACGCTGAGTTATTCACCGTCTTTTTAAAAAAGGCACCTTTGGGTGCCTTTTTTTTTGGCCGATTGATTTAAATCCGGGCGAACTGCGGCAATTGATCTATTCTTCCCCGAAAGTGCCGGTTGGAGTGCACCAAAATAAAACGGAGACTTTTAACGATATTTGGGCGGTTGTTTTAGTTGTTCTTCAGCCTTTTACCCCTCCCTGTCATATAATAGTCATAACGTATACATATAGTCGCCACAAATAATTCATTCAACTGAAATAATTGGGTTGTTCGAAGTCATTCGGGCAATCTGGGAATATCAATCCATAATTTGGGGAATCCTATGAACAAGAAAATCTTAGCCGCTGTTATTGCCAGTACGATGGCTGTTTCTGCAAATGCCGCAGACGTCGATATTTACGGCAAGGTGAATTTAACTCTCCACGCTTTCGATGACGGAGACGAATCCATTTTCGAAGTTAAAAACAATGCTTCCCGTATCGGTTTTAAAGGTGAAGAAGCGACTGAGAATGGCCTGACGGTTGTCTATCAATATGAACTTGGCGTCTCTCCTGACACCAAAGAAGATAAAGGCAACTACAATGACACCTTCACCCAGCGTAATTCATTTCTGGGTGTGAAAGGTGATTTCGGTTTGGTTAAAGTTGGTACCTTCGACACACCATTCAAGTCCGCACAGGGCAAAATTGATGTGTTCGGTGACCTCGTCGGTGATATTGCTGAAATGCTGACCAAAAATGACCAGCGTTTAGGTAACTCCGTTGCTTACAGCACGCCCTCTTTGAGTGGCTTTAAAGGTAATATTCAATATATTGCGTCTGAAGATGCAGAAACTGATTCCGGCGTATCGGCTTCTGCGACTTTTAGTCAAGGTGGCGTTTACTTGGCGTTGGCACACGACTCCAATGTAAAAGAAGAAGATACCAATGCAACGCGTTTAGTCGGAGCCTATACCTTCAATGGTGTTCAGCTGGGCGGCCTGTACGAAACCCGAGAGCCTGCAGATGATACTGATTCTGTGGATGCATGGTTGGTGTCTGCCAAGGTTGCCATCAATAAGCTCGATCTGAAAGCCCAGTACGGCGCTTCGGATATTAAAGAAGAAGGTGGAACCACCACGAGTGTTGGTCTTGACTACCGTATGACCAAAAACTTCACCATCACCAGTTACATATCCAGCAATGAGTCTGATGCTGGAACTGAAGACACCTTCGTAGGTGCCGGTGGTATTCTGAAGTTCTAATTGTTTCAGAATCTTACAAATCAAAGGCGAGCCCAGTGCTCGCCTTTTTTATGCCTACAGGATGTAGGTATGCCGCGTAGGCCAAGGATGGCCGAGAGCGGCGGCCACAGGATGTAGACCGAAATTTGCTCCTGCAATTTCGGCATTTCCGCCATCCGTGGCGGTCGTATGCCGCGTAGGCCAAGGATGGCCGAGAGCGGCGGCCACAGGATGTAGACCGAAATTTGCTCCTGCAATTTCGGCATTTCCGCCATCCGTGGCGGTCGTATGCCGCGAGGGCGGGAGCATCGCGGCATTTGCGAATTCTTGCTGATTATGGTCGGAAACAGTGGTAAAACCGCTGCCAGATTGGGAGTTGTGAGCTACAGGCGTCGTCTTGGACTACACTGAAGGGGTTGCGGCAGGGGAAACAGCCTGTCGTCATTAGTTGTCATGGTAATGAATTATCGGAGGCTTATTAGTATCATGAAATTGTTAAGTGCATTGTTAATGGTTGCCGTACTCGCAGCGTGTGAAGGGGGCTTACGAGGTTTAAGCAACCAGGAGTTGGCGGCGAAAAATGATGAATGTGTGATGGGAAATCCAACATCCCCCGGAAAAGTCACCGCTTGCGAGAATGTTCGAAAAGAATGTGAACGACGTCGAAAAGACGGAAATTTTGCCTGCTAACCTGCCGATATAATCACTCCGGCAACTGTTGCCGGAGTGATTAAGCCTTTCTATTCTCCTGTTAATTCCTGTATACGCTGCTGGGCGGCCTTGCCCACTTCACTGTTTTCATTTGCGGCTTTGCGAAAATACTCGATGGCCTGGCTGCGATTACCCTGCTGCACTTCGATCTCTCCGAGATTAAAAACGGCAATTGATGTCGGTAATAGCTGGTAACTGCGAGTCAGGGCCGGTTTTGCTGTTGTATAGCGTTTTAATTTCATCTCGCTTAAACCCAGCCCCAGTTGGCCCATAAAATAATCGGGGTTGAGGCTATTGGCTTTGGAAAAAGCATCGCGCGCGCTTTTTGCTTGGTTTTGGGCCATTAGAATCTTGCCCTTGGTGATATAAAACAGCGATTCGTTCGGCTGAGATTTAATGGCTTTATTGGTTAAGGACAGAGCCTGCTCGTAATCTTCATTCGTGGCAGCGGCCAGGGCTTTTACATGTTGGTTGTAGGCAGGCTGATCTTTTTTCAGCTGTGCGATGGCGCGTTGAAACGCTGAGCGATTACGCTTGCCGGACGGCAATTGAGCCGCTTTTGCCTTATTTTTATCGACTCTTTCCTGCGAAGGTGGGTGGCTGGCGAAAAGGTTGTTCAAAAAATTGTTATTGCGATTGGCCGAAAGTTCAACAAATTTTTGCTGCAACTCTACCGAGGCCATGGGATCGTAGCCAGCGGTTACCATATAGTCGATACCAAAGTTATCCGCCTCTAGCTCCTGGTTTCTGCCGTAGCGGGCTTGGAATGCTTGAGCCCCAACGGCCGCGCCAAGGCCAATTAGCGCGGCGTTTTCATTTTCCATTTTTTCTGCGGCCACGCCGGCGACCAATACGCCAATGCCGATAATTTGAGCGGTTCGCATCTGGTTGGCGGAGTGTTCGGCGGCGGCATGTACGACCTCGTGACCGAGGACAGCTGCCAATTGGGCTTCATCTTCCAGCATCACCAGCAGCCCACGATTGATGGCGATTTTTCCGCCAGGTAATGCCCAGGCGTTGGGCTCATCGTTATTGAGGACAACAAACTCGAATGGCAGCCGCACGGGGCTGGGGGCCGCGACGGCCTGCCCCACTTGGTTGATGTAAACATTCACGTCCGGATCGACACTGTAACGCCCACCCTGTTGCTGCTGAGCAGGACCGTATTGTTCACTACCGATTTGAACCTGCTCAGAAAATGACATACTGAGCTGACGCTTACCGGTTACTTGATTAACGGTACAGCCGGTGGCGAGAGTTAAAGCAAGCAGCAGAGCGATACCTATACGGGTAACGAAGTGGTTCCAGGTCATGTTTACATCCTTTTCCTTTAGTTTGAATAGAGCATTATAATACCTTTCAACTTGTTCAGTGGTCTCCCTCTCGCGGGATAGAAGTGAAATTTTTATGAAAGAGTACCCTTTAAAAGAAATCAGTTTATTTGCCGGTGCACAAGCAGACGGCAAACCTGTCTATGAAACAATAACGGCCGCCGAGCGCGAGTCGAACGTTTTTCAGTTGCTCAAATCCCCGGCATTTATGCGCGGGATTGCCAGTGGCGACGTGATAAAGGTGGATGCAGAGAATAAGGCTTTCACCCTGGTTAAGCGTTCGGGCAACCTGTGTCTTAGGGTTATCGCCAAAAACAATATCAGTGCTATCGCCGGAGATCTGATCGCCGCGCTGGAAAAGCTCGGTGGCACGCTGGATTTCCAAAACGAACGCATGCTTATTTTCAGCATTCATGTCAGCTGTGGCTTTACGGCGATTGAGGAACTGCTCAATCGGCATGTAGGTGCTAACACAGAAAGTGCGTGGCTTTACGGCAATGTTTACGAGCACAAAGACGGTGAACTGGTGCCTATCAATTGGTGGCAGGAATTCCTCAAACCGGAATAAGTGCGAGCTGGCGTTTATCGCGCCCATAGTTTTTCAAGGCTTCATTTCATGCCACGACAACTGGATAATGAACCATTCGCCCACCTGTAGAAAGTAAACCCCATGCTAATTGTTATATCGCCTGCAAAAAATCTCGATTACGAAAGTCCCCTTGCTACTCGTAAGCATACTAAAGCGGCGTTGCTGGATGACGCCAGTGAGCTGATGGGAGGCCTGAAAGAATTATCGCCTCAAGATGTGTCAGCTCTTATGGGCATCAGCGACAAGTTAGGGCTACTGAACTACGATCGCTTTCAACAGTGGAACGAGCCGTTTACGACCAGTAATGCCCGCCAGGCGCTCCTGGCCTTTAAGGGCGACGTCTACGTAGGTTTGGATGCCTATGGCTTTAACGACGATGAGTTTGCGTTTGCCCAGCAGCATTTACGTATTCTGTCGGGCCTTTACGGCGTGCTTAGGCCGCTGGATTTAATGCAGGCCTATCGACTGGAAATGGGTACCGGCTTTGTCAATGCGCGTGGCAAGGATTTGTACCAATTCTGGGGCACTAAAATTACCCGGGAGCTGAACAAGCAGCTGAAGAAGATCGGCAGCCAAACTCTGATCAATCTGGCGTCTAACGAGTACTTCAAGTCGGTTAACAAGGTAGAGCTGAACGCCGATATTGTGACGCCGGTGTTTAAGGACTGGAAAAACGGTAAGTACAAAATCATCAGCTTCTATGCGAAGAAGGCAAGAGGTCGTATGAGCGCCTATATTATAAAGCATGGTATTGCCGACCCAGAGCAGCTGAAGCGCTTTGATTGGGACGGTTACAGCTTTAATAGCGCGATGTCCGATGGTAGTGAGTTAGTGTTTACTCGCCACGAACCCTAAGGCTTTAGCGCCTTTTGGGGCATGATAAATGTGTTGATGTGCCGTTAGGGGCGCGCTTTCGCTGTTCGTCGCGCAGCACATGCCGGGGGCATACCCGGCTGGGGAAGGCAATGGTACTCAAGGTTCTGGTTGTGGATGACGCGAGTTTTGTCCGCGACACTATCAAACGCACTCTGCGGCAATTTCTGCCCAATTTGGAGATTCACGACGCCGTTGATGGCCGTCGTGCGGTCTCTGTAATGAAGATCAACAAGATCGATATTGTGCTTTCCGACTGGGAGATGCCAGAAATGTCCGGTGCGGAGTTTCTGCACTGGGTTCGCACGGAATCCAATACCCCCAAAGTCCCCTTTATTATGATCAGCAGTCGGGGCGATCGTAATCACATTGTGAAAGCGATCGAAACGGGGGTCAGTGATTATCTGAGCAAGCCCTTCACGGCAGATGAGCTGCGCCGCAAAGTTTCTAAGCAGCTGAAAAAAATAGGCTACAAAGACACGGGTCGAGCAGCTCAGCAGGATACGGGCTTAGGCTCCCTCGACGTATTGACCGGGGGTAACAGAAACGCGCGCACAGTAAAGGCTGGTGCTGCTACTCCGGGTGCGTCCCTGTTCGCAAAACCGGCTAAAGTGGTCGAGGCCAAAAGCGGCGGTAAGTTTGATGGTCGTGCGCAGTTGCGATTTCCGAACGCCAGTGGCCAGTGCATTATCCGCGAACTGTCGTTACAGGCTATGAGTGGTTTTATGGTGCGTCCGGACGAGGTGCCAACGGTGTTCGACCAAGCTGTTGTGGATCTGGAAAACAAAAAGGGCGAAGCTCTGGCGCGACTCAATGGCTATGTTCACAGCATCCAGGCGATGGAAAACAACCCAAATACGAATAAGCTAAAAATAGTTGTTCGTTTTGTGGACAATGATCCGGAAAAGTTCGAAATTCTTTCTAAAGTCATTACTTAGGAAAACTTAGACCAAATCCAAATATGAGGGCGTGACTAAGACGTGCACTTTCAGCGTTGCACGTCTTAGTGGCCGCGGCCACTAGTAAAATGTGCGCCTTGCAAATGAATGTTTTGGGGTCGCGTAGAGCTAGCTTGGACTTGATTTGAAGTTCTCTAAATTTTTTGCAATCCTAACTACGGCGAGCTTTATGGCGATAACGAAAAGCAGGGTGTTCAAAAACCTGGTTGTTGCCTCGGTGCTGTTTTTGTTGCTGGTCGTGGGTGTTTACACCGTTGTCAGTCGAGAAATTGTGCATCAGCAAGATATGATTTCGCAGGAAGTGGAGTTTCGTACGAATGAGTTGCGTAAATATTTTTTAATTGCAAAACATTTACTGTTCAGTTTGCGTAACAGTATGCAAGAAAACCTGGAACTGGCGGAAACGGGTAACCTGCAATTCCCGGCAGTTGATTCCCTGCAGGAATATCCTGAGCTAGGGGCCTACGGTATAGAATCACGTTTGATTTCAAAGTCTTCTTACGATAATACATACGCTTGGCCAACCATGGTGGGATCCTTAACCGGAGGTGGTTTGCTGGAGGATATCGACAGTGAGCATAAATCGGAACTGCATGCAGCCCTGTCGTTAAATGCCATGCTCGGCAGTGTGATTGATGCAATGCCGGATGTGAAATGGGTGTACTACAGTTCGGCAAAAAGATTTTTTTATTTGGCTCCTGCCTACAGTTTCGAAGATTTTTATTTTAAAGACGAACATCTACTCAAGGCATTTTGGGTGGAGGCGATTCCTAAGAATAATCCCAAGCACGAATTGATCGCAACGGAAGTCTATGAAGATCCTGCCGGTATGGGTTTGGTGATTAGTGCATCCCTACCGGTCTTATATAACAATAAATTTAGGGGGTTGGTATCGTTGGATATTGGTATGGACTCCTTGGTCCACGTGCTTAATCGCAAAGATGTTCGAGGTTATTCGGCGCTTATAGACGAAAACCAAACGGTCATTATTAAAGATACCAATATGCGTTCATCCAAAATGGCGCTGTCGCCGGGAGAGTTGTTGTTTCTTAAGCCGGTATTGGATCGACAGATTATGCTGCTGCATAAAGTTCCTCGCCGTCAAATTGTGATCAGCGCGATTACAGACTCAATGACACGACTGGTGGTGATTTTTTTTGCGATAGTGCTTATCTATATGATCTATCACCAGAGTCAGCTGATGCGGCGTATTGAACGTTTAGCGGATACCGACCCCTTAACCAAACTTATGAACCGTCGCGCAATGACGCGAATTGTGCAAAGTATGATTGAATTCAGTCGGCGTTATCGGCAGCCTATTGGTTTTTTATTAATGGATATCGATCATTTTAAGCGGGTGAACGATACCTATGGCCATGCGGTTGGCGACAAAGTGCTGACTGAAATCGCTGGTGTTGTCAGTAAAACTGTACGCGTCAGTGATCAAACAAGTCGGCATGGAGGTGAGGAATTTTTAATTGCGCTACCTAATGCCGATATCAATGAGAGTGAGCAATTGGCAGAGCGCGTACGTATGGCTGTACAAAAACACAAACTAACCCAAGATGATTTGCACTTAACAATTAGTATCGGCTGTGCGGAGTTGCACGAAAGCGAAGAGTACAGTGATGTGCTCAAACGGGCGGATGATGCACTTTACCAAGCAAAAAACTCGGGTCGCAATAGAGTTGTTGTATCAAAAAGTTAAAGGTAGGGGCTTTCGAGCGATGAATCAGTTTTACCCTGGGCTCTCCCAGGTCTACTTATACTGTCGGTAGTGTAATTTTTCTGAAAAGATGTTCTTCCTGATAATAAGCGCTACCTGTTGCTGAAAATGGTGGTACAAACAATAAAAGAGGCTATCTATGAATAGACAAAATTTTTCCCGACGAAAATTCTTGCAGACTTCAGGCAGTATTCTAGCGGCGTCTGCTACGTATGGCAGCGATGTATTTTCATTGCCGGTTAAACGAAAAATCGGCGTGGCATTGGTAGGGCTAGGCTATTACAGCCGTGACCTTTTGGCCCCGGCATTACAGTTAACAAAATACTGCGAAATAAAAGGCATTGTTACCGGTAGCCCCGAAAAAATCCCCGGTTGGCAAAAAAAATACGGTATCCCCGATGCCAATGTCTACTCCTATGAAACCATGCACGAAGTTGCCAACAACCCAGAAATTGATGTGATTTATATTGTTGTTCCAACCTCCCTGCATAAGAAGTACGCGCTTATTGCTGCGAACGCGGGGAAGCATGTGTGGTGTGAAAAACCCATGGCCATGACCGCGCAGGATTGTCAGGTGATTATCGATGCTTGCAACAAAAATAAAGTCCGGCTTGCGGTGGGCTACCGTCTGCAGCACGAGCCCAACACCCAAACCGTTGCCGAATTTGCCCGTTCCAAGCCTTTTGGGGCGATTGAATCTGTGATTGCCAAAGCGGGTTATGCTGGCGGTGCACCATCACCGGACCATTGGCGATTAAAGCGCGATATGGGCGGTGGTGCTCTCTACGATATGGGCGTGTATCCGATAAATGCAGCCCGCTATACCACGGGTGAAGAGCCAATAGCGGTTACGGCTAAGTTGGAAGTGGAGCGCAAAGCAATTTTTACCGAGGTGGATGAGTCGGCTTATCTTACCTTGGAATTTCCCAGCGGTATTGTGGCCAAATGTGCTGCCAGTGTCGGCAAAGAAATGAACGTCTTGCGCGCGACCTGCGAAAACGGCTGGTACGAGCTATCACCCATGCAGTCCTATACCGGTGTTCAAGGTAAAACTAGCGATGGGCGCTTTTTGAACAAAACGATCGTGAATCAGCAGGCAGGCCAAATGGATGACGACGCCCTGGCCATTTTCCACGAAAAACCGGTTTTGGCGCCGGGGGAAATGGGAATGGCGGACATTCGCGTAGTGGAGGCTGCATTGCGGTCAAGTGCGCAGGGTGGCAAGCGAATAGTGCTTTAGGTTGCCGCTAATTGTTATTTTGAGTGGCGTTGAATTTGTAATCCTCGGTTGAGGTTGTTTCAATAGCGTTTTTCTTATTGAGCAGATTCGCGATGCCTGAAATAGAAACAGCTAATAAGCCAGGTATTCCGCTGGAAAACCTGCCGGTATCCGTCTTGAAAGGGGTGGGCGAGCGCTTGGCCGCCACCCTTGAAAAGCTTGGTTTGAAAACCCTGCAAGATCTTTTGTTTCACCTGCCTATTCGTTATCTGGATCGCACCCGCGTTACCCCCCTTGCACAGTTGCAGTTAAACACTAGCGTTATGATTCAGGGGCGCATTTTACGCGTGCAGGTGGTGTTTGGCCGAAAGCGTAGTATGGTCGTGCAGCTGGAAGATGATACGGGTGCTGTGTGCCTGCGTTTCTATCACTTTAGCGGCTACCAGAAAGACAAATTTCAAGAGGGGGCACTGGTTCGCTGTTATGGCGAGCCGAGGTTGGGTATTTCGGGTATGGAGTTTTACCACCCGGAATACGACTTTATCGATGAACGCCAGCCCGAGCCTGTTGAGGAAACTCTAACGCCCATCTACGGCCTGACCGAAGGTGTATCCCAGCAACGTATGCGCGCGATAGTGGAGCAGGCGGTGGGAATGATCCACAAGTATCCTCCCGATGAATTCCTTCCCGCAGAGATCAACCGGGAGTTTCAGTGCGAGAGTCTAAGTGAGGCGCTCGTCTATATGCATCAGCCCCCGTGCAATGCACCGGTTGCAAGTCTGATGGAAGGCTTGCACCCCAGCCAACAGCGCCTAGCGTTTGAAGAGCTGCTGGCGCACTTTCTGGCGCGACGTAAACTTCGCGAACTTGTTGCTGGGGAGCAGGCGCCGGTATTGCGTATAGATCCTGCGTTGCGTGAAACCTTCTTGGCACAGCTGCCCTTCTCACTTACCGGCGCACAGCAGCGGGTAAGCGTAGATATTGAGCAGGATCTGTGCTCAGGCCAGCCGATGCTGCGCATGGTTCAGGGCGATGTTGGCTCGGGGAAAACACTGGTGGCGGCGTTGGCTGCCTTGGGTGGCGCATGCAGCGGCTGTCAGGTTGCGGTAGTGGCTCCTACTGAAATTTTGGCGGAACAGCATTTCCACAATTTCTCTGGCTGGATGCAAAAGCTGGGTTTTGAAGTGGTGTGGTTGGTGGGCAAGCTCAGCGCAGCTAAACGGCGGGAGGCGCTGGTGAGAATAGCCAGTGGCGACGCGCAGATTGTTGTCGGCACCCACGCCCTGTTTCAGGACGATGTGATTTTCCATCGTTTGGGGCTGGCCGTTATTGACGAGCAGCATCGTTTTGGCGTTCATCAGCGCCTTAGCTTGCGGCAGAAATCCCGCGAGGGCGAGATGCCCCATCAGTTGGTGATGACGGCAACACCCATTCCGCGCACGCTGGCTATGACGGCCTACGCCGAGTTGGATTACAGTATTATCGATGAGTTGCCGCCGGGGCGCCTGCCGGTCAATACAGTATTGGTTAGCCAGTCGCGACGTGATCAGGTGATCGAGCGCATTCGTTTAGCCTGCGCAGAAGGCCGTCAGGCCTACTGGGTGTGCACGTTGGTAGAGGATTCAGAAAGTCTGGCAGCGGCCAATGCCGAAGAAACGGCAACGCTGTTGCGCGAGAGCCTGCCGGATATTGCCATTGGCCTGATTCACGGGCGCCTTAAATCCAGTGAGAAAGAAGCGGTGATGGCAGCATTTAAACAGGCTGAACTGCAATTATTGGTGGCAACCACCGTGATTGAGGTCGGTGTGGACGTGCCCAACGCCAGCCTGATGATTATTGAAAACCCCGAACGCCTCGGGTTGGCCCAGTTGCACCAGCTGCGCGGCCGTGTGGGGCGCGGTGAGGTGGCCAGTCACTGTGTGCTGCTCTACGGCGCTAAACTGTCTGAGCAGGCCCGCTCGCGGCTACAGGTGTTGCGTGAAACCAATGATGGCTTTGTTGTGGCAGAGCGCGATCTGCAGCTGCGCGGGCCTGGAGAGCTGCTGGGTACGCGTCAGACCGGGGACGCACAGTATCGGGTTGCGGATATGCTGCGTGACGAGCACCTGCTGGAATCAGTTAATAGGCTCGGCGAGCAATTGTTGGAGCATCAGCCGGGCATTGCCGACAAACTCATTCAGCGCTGGATCGGTGACAGGCAGATTTATGCACAGGTGTAAGCGGTGATATGGCGCTTGTTTTCCTCTTCTAGAGGTTCCGTATCAAAACACCCCTTCTAAGACTAGAAAAAGGGTGTTGGCAGGCTATATTGAAAGAATACAAATGATTGTAGTGGGCTAACCAACATGGACCCCGCTGCGCTGGAAATCGACTTTTCCAGATAATAAATGCCGACAGGAGATTGTACGTGCCCGTACCCGTAAGTATTCAAGAATTGCTCGATACGCAGAAAGTGAGCTACAGCATTGCGCATCTGGATGATCGCGTGTCAGGACTCTCCCCGCTTCAGTCTCAACAACGCGCCTGCATTGTCCAGTCGATGTTATTGCAGGATGCTCAGGGGCGAGTACAGGTTCTGCTGCCGATGGGGACCATGATCGATCTGGATGCCCTGGAGCAACAGACCGGGCGGCATTTCGAAGGCGTTAATGTCGATGACTTGAAACCCCTTATGATCCAGCACGAAATTACCTCAATACCCGCAGTTCCACGCTGGCAGAATATGCCGACGCTGGTGGATGAGTCGCTGCTGAGTAATAAATACCTGTGGCTGAACGCTGGAGGTAACCGCGATATGCTGGAAATATCCCAGGAGGATTTTCGCAGTATTGTGCATTCAACGGAGATGGCCAAGCTGGCGATCCCCGTACCCAGCTTTTCCATGGATACAGAAAACGATGAGATCCAGATTTTCGATTCTGTAAAACGTTTTACTCAGAAGCGTATACGTCAGCGCTTGGACGAAACCCTGGAATTGCCACCACTGCCAGAAACGGCCCAGCGTATTATTAAACTGCGCGCCGACCCTAATGCCGATATCAGTGACTTGGCCAATATTGTCGAAATAGACCCGAGTTTGGCGGCCCAGGTGGTGAGTTGGGCTGCATCACCCTATTATTCTGCGCCGGGAAAAATTAAGTCGGTACACGATGCTATTGTGCGGGTGCTGGGTTTTGATATGGTGCTTAATCTCGCGCTGGGTCTGGCGCTGGGCAAAACGCTATCTATGCGCACCCTGTCCCCGGCTCATATTACCCGCTACTGGCGCAGTGCGGTCTATACCGCAGCCGCAGTTGAAGGTTTGGTAACCAGCATCGATCGTGTACACAGGCCGGGTTTCGGCATGGCCTATTTGTCGGGCCTGCTCAATAACTTTGGCTATCTGCTACTGGCAGAAATTTTCCCTCCCTACTGGACAAATATCGAGCGCTTGAGCAAAGCGAACCCCCATGTACCCATGGCCGCCATAGAACAGCATCTGCTTGGCGTAACAGGAAACCAGGCCTCCTCATGGTTAATGGATAACTGGAATATGCCTGATGAAGTGGTCGTTGCCCTGCGCCAGCAGCATAACCCCCAATATGCCGGTGAAAATGCTGTCTATGCCAAGCTTGTTCACGTCGCACATAATATGCTTTGCAATGCGGGTTTTGGCGCTTGCATATCACGACCTATCGCCCCGCAGATATTCGAAGAGCTGCATTTGGATGCAGAGACGGCTCGTATCACGATTGAAAATATTCTTGAATCCGGCATAGAGCTGGATGCAATTGCCGACAAAATGCATGGCTAGCTGATCCTTTTGCTCGCGTGTCCACTCCGTTTTATTTTTTGGTGGGCACTAACCTCCCCCTCTTGAGTTTGTGTTCACAAGTAACTGCGTAGAATTCGCAGATATTATTAGCGCGCGGGTTAGTGGCATTGCAAAAATTTTCATTATTATCGGCACCTTCCGTGCTCACCTATCTGGTGTCTCTTCTGGTGGGTTGTCTTTACGCGCTGATTGTTCCAACGCTGAGTGTTTTTCTTGCCAATGAGCTGCAAGTCAGGCCTGTGCTCATTGGTCTGTTTTTTGTCTCCATGGCGCTCACCGCCATTGTTTATGGCCAATCCATTGCGCTTTGGTCCGATAAATTTGCTGACCGTCGTTTACTGATCGCGCTGGGAATGGTTGCCGGTGGTTTTGCCTGCTTCGGTTTTGCTTATTCGCGTTCATTTGCCACGGTGTTGCTAACAGCGGTAACCCTGTTTAGTTTGTCGTTTATTGCCGCCGCGCAAATGGTGGCCCTGTCTCGTGAATATGCAGATCAATATCTGCCAGCGAATCAGAACCGAATTTTTAACTCCGCTGTTCGCGCCTGCATTGCGTTTGCGTGGATGCTCGGGCCGCCACTAGGCTTTGGTTTAATGAGCTGGGTGGGTTTTAGTCTGCACTATACCGCAATAGGAATCGGCTATTTTATTGTGGCCATTGTTGCATTTTTTTTATTGCCGAAGGTTAAAAAAGTCGAGCTTCAGGACAACGATGAGGTACCCAATAACCGTCGTTGGATTATTTTTGTTGCAGCGATGGGCTTTTCGTTTTTGTACGCGGCTAATCAATGCTATCTGGTAACGCTGCCTCTTTTTTTAGAGGAAGGTTTAGCCGTAAGCAGCAGCAAAGCGGGATGGATTTTTGGAACCGCTGCGGGGCTGGAAATCCCTTTTATGATTTTTGCCGGTTGGTTAGGTGGGCGCTATCCGTTAATGCCATTAATTCGTGTTGGCGCGGTTTCCGCCATCGTGTTGAATTTGGGTGTGTGGCACGCAACGGATTTGTGGCAACTGTTTTCTCTGCAAATATTTAATGCAGTTTTTATAGGATTTGTCGCCGGTTTGGGTATGAGCTGGTTTCAGGATGAACTGCCAGGGCGAACGGGGACGGCATCTACACTGTATTTAAATTGCATGAACTTGGGCAATGTTATTGGCAGTATCTTCTTCGCGTTGTTTGCCGAGTTATACGGGTATCGCGAAATATTTGCCGTTAATGTTTCTATTTGTGCGCTTGCTTTAATCCTGTTTATTTTTGTTAATCACCGAAAATAAAAATGCGACTATTTAAAATAGTCCGGCGAAGTAACACCCATCGACATATAAATATTGACTAGCCCGTCAAAACCAAAACCGACTTTTTCGACCCAGTCTACTGGCACATACAATATTGCCCCGCCAAAAGGTACCGGAGCCGTGGGGATAATAATAGAATAGTAAAATTGGTTTTGAAAACATATTGGATGAGGGTTGGTTAACAGAGCGAGTACAGCCGTACCCTTACGGTCGCCACCAAAAAAACACATTACGGCAGACATACTTTTAAATTCGGCGTTGTCTTGCTTGTCGAAAATGGCCATTAATTTGGATAGTGTTTGGTAAATAGAGCGCACAAGTGGAACGCGGTTGATCAGTCCTGAGGTAAGCGCGCGAAAATGATTTTTTAAGCCAGCTTCGACGGCCACGCCCAATAGGTATACAACTAGAACCACGCTGCCCAAACCAATGGCGTAGGCGGTTATTTCCGTGGTAACGAAGTTAAGCCCAATGGATCCGAGTACTCCGCCGACAAAACTGTCGGGGCCAAGATAACGGTGTACCATTTCGCCAAACCATACAATCACGACAAGAGTAAGGGCCAGCGGCAGGGCCGCGAGAAGCCCTGCAAAAAATGTTTTTCCTAAATTGCTTAATAGGCCGGGTCTGACATCTGTTGGGGGCTGCTCCATCGTGTCCTTCTATTATCGCGTTGGGGTGTTGAAAGCATACAGGGAAAGAAGATAGAAATGCTACGCTCTCGGCTATTACCTGAATCTATACAAGGTAGAGCTGTGCGTTCGGTTATCAACCCAAACGCACGCTACTCAACCGTTGTTTTTCGCAGCAAGCGATAAATAAGCTAGCGGGCTATATGAGTCTCCTCTCCCTCTGTTCGTGCCACAAAGGTGGCGCAGCAGCTATCGCTAAAAATATTAACCGCTGTACGCAACATATCGAGTATCCGGTCTGTTACCAGCAGTAGGCCAATACCTTCTGCGGGGAGACCGACTGCGGCCAGAATAACGGCGATTGCCACGAGGCTGGCTGCGGGGATGCCGGCGACTCCAATGGAGGTGAGCAGAGCAATGATCACAATGGTGAATTGCGTGGCGAAGGTGAGATCCAGCCCGTAAGCTTGTGCAATAAACATGGCCGCGACGCACTCATAGAGGGCGGTGCCATCCATATTAATAGTGGCGCCCAGCGGCAGCACAAATGAGGTTGTGCGATTTGAAGCTCCTATATTTTTTTCCATACATTCCATACTGACGGGCAGGGTGCCGGACGAGGAAGCCGTTGAAAAAGCGGTTAGCAGTGCTGGAGCCATACCGCGGAGTTGCCCCCAAGGGTTCACCCGGGCAATGTACTTCAGCATAAGCGGCATGGTAATGAATGTGTGAGCCGCCAGGGCCAGAAGGACGGTAATAAAAAATATCATCAGCGGTTTAAATGAGGCGAGCCCGGTAGAGGCAACGGTATTGCCCACCAGGCCAAAAACGCCAATGGGGGTGAACTTCATAATAAACAGGGTGATCCCCATCATGGTATCGAATATCCCCTGCCATACGTTCAGCAGGGTTTCCTTGTACTGGCTTTCGATACGGGTCATAAAAAAGCCGAACAGGAGGCCGAAACAAATTAAGCCCAGCATTTGGCCTTCGGCGGCGGCCTTCACGATATTGGCTGGCAGCATACGGTGAAATACCGCAGCAATATCACCGGTGCCACGACCTTCAATTTTTTCCAGCGTGGAACTAAGTTCTTCGCTATTGCCTAAATTCAAAAGATCTTTGGCGGGCTCACCGTTGATAATTCCCGGCGTTAGCAGGTTGACAACTAGTAAGCCGGTCAGGATGGCCATCAGGCTGGAGGCCATATAAAAACCCAGTGTTTTGCCCCCCAGGCGACCTAAATCACTCCCTTGCCCCAGCGTTGCGACGCCGCTGATAATGGATGACAGAATCAGTGGAACAATAATCATCTTTAAGCCGTTTAAAAACAGTTTGCCCACAAACTGCATGCCGTTCTGGACATGGGCGCCTGCGGCAATCTCATTTTGGTTTAAAGAATTAACAATCAAGCCGCATATTATCGCGGCGACAATAGCGATTAGAATTTGCCAGTGCAGGGGTAGTTTAAGCATGGTGTCTCCGCGTGTTGTTTTAGTTATTCGCCAGTGAAAAGCTGCGAACGCAGTTTGCTGCCCGCTTTAAACTGTACCTGTTTTTTTGCCGGGATGTGTATGGGTTGGCCTGTTTTTGGATTTTTCCCGTTGCGCGCCGCACGTTCTTTTACCAGGAAGGAGCCAAACCCTATTAGCTGAATACCCTCCCCTCGCGCTAAAGTATTGGTGATCTGCTCGAGCATCGAAGCGACGACATCGTCTGCCTGAAGCGGGCTAAGTCCGGTAGATTCGACTACCGCCGCAACCAGTTCGGATTTGCGCATGGTGGTTTCTCCTGTAAACACGGGTAGAATATCGGCTTTCTGAAAAACACTCTGGAGCCTGGGGACGGGATTCCCTTGTAATGATGACCGACACTGTGCCGCAAGCTGTTAATAAATTCAAAAGTTATACGCGTCTGATGCGCCTCAACCGGCCCATTGGCATTTATCTTGTGTTGTGGCCAACGCTTTGGGCGCTGTGGCTGGCGGCAGAGGGTGTTCCGCGAGTAGAGGTATTACTGATATTTATAGTGGGTGTTGTGTTGATGCGCTCGGCGGGCTGCGTCATTAACGACTATGCTGATCGCCGTGTTGACGGCCACGTGGAGCGTACTAGAAAGCGGCCGCTGGTACTCGGAGAGGTTACGCCAGCCGAGGCTGCGGGCCTCTTTGTTGGCCTAAGTTTCTGCGCTTTTGTACTGGTGTTGTTTACCAACCGGCTTACGATCTACCTTTCCTTTGCCGGGCTTATATTGGCGTTTTGCTACCCATACATGAAGCGCTACACCCACCTACCACAAGTAGTGCTGGGAGCAGCGTTTGCCTGGGCGGTGCCCATGGCCTTTGCGGCGCAGACTGGGGAGCTAAGCACTGATATTTGGGTGCTCTACACGGCGGTGGTACTTTGGACCGTGGCCTACGATACCTTTTATGCCATGGTTGATCGGGAAGATGATTTAAAAATTGGCGTAAAGTCCACGGCCATTCTCTTTGGCGATCAGGATCGTGTCATTACCGCCTGCCTACAGTTTATGGTGGTGATCTCCCTGGGGATGACCGGGCAGAAGTTCCAATTGGGCTGGATCTACGATCTTTCAGTACTGGTGGCCGGTGGTTTTATGGTGTATCAGCAGTATTTGATTCGCAAGCGCGAGCGGGAAGCCTGTTTTCAGGCCTTTCTCAACAACAATTGGGTTGGAATAGTCGTTTTTATCGGTATTGTTCTGGACTATGCGCTGCTCTAGCTCAGGCTGTTTTTGGCGTTTTTTGTCCAGTTATTCGAGATCGAGTAAATTAATCACACTCATTTGCCATGATTACAGTGGATGTCATAAAAGCGTAATAAAACCTTTATTTAATTCGCACTGGCGATTCTCCTTAGTTTCGCCACCTATCCGGGGCTAAACAGGTTATCTGCCAGGGCTCGGCAAGCTTGTATTGATTGAGATGCTTTTTAAGCAAGGTGAAACCTTCATGGTTGAGAAGAAAATACTGGTTGTTGACGACGAGCGTGCTATTCGCGATATGTTGCGTGTGGCACTGGAAATGGCCGAGTACTCGGTGCAGGAAGCTGGCGATGCCCAGGAAGCGCACCGAATCATTGTAGATACCCGCCCCGATTTGATTCTGCTGGATTGGATGATGCCCGGCATTAGTGGTATCGAGCTGGCTCGCCGTTTGAAAAGCGAAGAGACCACCCGCGAAATCCCCATCATTATGCTTACCGCCAAAGGTGAAGAGGATAATAAGATTCAAGGCCTGGAGCTTGGCGCGGATGACTACATCACCAAGCCGTTTTCTCCACGTGAACTGGTTGCGCGTTTGCGTGCGGTCATGCGCCGCAGCGATTCTCTTTCGAGTGGTGATCCTATCAGTGTCGAAGGCCTTTGCCTCGACCCCACTAGCCACCGCGTCACCATTAGCAACAGCCCCGTGCAACTGGGGCCAACCGAATATCGCCTACTGGAGTTTTTTCTTACGCACCAGGAAAGGGTATACTCGCGCAATCAATTGCTAGACTACGTATGGGGCGGCAATGTGTACGTGGAAGAACGTACCGTGGATGTCCATATCCGCCGCTTGCGGAAAGCGTTGAAGACCGAAGATCACGACCGCCTAGTACAAACTGTTCGCGGCGCAGGCTATCGTTTTTCCAACAAATTCCTGGCTACCACAGAATAACGGGAAACCTGACTTTTCATGTTTCGTAAAGGTATAGCCACCGAACTTCGGTGGCTTTTGGTGTATTTGTGCGTTGCGTTTGCCGTGGGTATCCTTATGGACGCCGTGTGGCCCTGTTTGCTGCTGGGAACGCTGTGCTATCTGGGTTGGATGATGTGCCAGATACGCCGGCTGGAAACCTGGGTAAGCGATACCCGTTTGCAAGGCCAGCGGGAGAACACCCTCCCTGGAATATGGGGCGAAGTTGCCGAAGATATCGAGCTAATTCTCAAGCGCAACGAAAAGGAAAAACAGCGCTTGAAGGAGGTTGTTTTCCGTATTCAGGAGATGACGGCAGCGCTCACCGACAGTGTGATTATTGTCGACAAACGCGACAATATTGAATGGTGGAACAAAGCGGCCGAGCGCCAGTTGGATTTCGAACCCCAGGATATTGGCCGTAAACTTACCAACTATGTGCGTCACCCCCGTTTTATAGCCTACTACGAAAGCAATGTTTATGACGAACCGCTGGAGCTGACTTCCAGCCGTCATGAAGGCCAATTTCTGCAATTTCATATTCACCGCTTTGGCGATGGCGATCGTTTGATCATTGTCCGTGATGTCACCCGTGTCACTAACTTGGAGTGCATGCGTAAAGATTTTGTCGCCAACGTATCTCACGAGTTGCGAACGCCATTAACGGTGCTCAGTGGCTATCTGGAAACGCTCTCCGATTCGCGTGAGATGCCATCCAGCTGGTTGCGTGCTTTCGACCAAATGCAGGATCAAACCAAGCGAATGACGCTCCTTATTACCGACCTCCTTATGCTTTCGCGTCTGGAAACAGATGATCGTGAGCAGGGTCAGGAACCCGTCAAGATTCTGCCGCTACTAGAACAAATTGTCGCTGATGCCAAAGTCATCAGCGGCGAGCGAGCACATATATTTCGCATCGATTGTGCTCCCAATGTTCAGTTAATGGGTATTGAAGGAGAGCTGCGCAGCGCCTTTGCCAACCTGGTATATAACGCTGTAAATTACACTCCGGGCGGACGTAAAATTTCTATACTAGTGGATCTCAATCCGCTTGAACTGGTGGTGAAAGTGAAAGACTGCGGCGATGGCATCGATGCACGGCATCTGCCGCGCTTAACCGAGCGCTTTTATCGTGTTGATAGCGGTCGCTCGCGGGAAGCGGGCGGTACTGGGCTGGGCTTGTCCATTGTTAAGCATATTCTACTGCGTCATGATGCCGATCTGCGAATTAAAAGCAAGCTGAAGAAGGGCAGTACCTTTGCCTGTCATTTCCCGTTAAAACGCTTTATCGATAGCGTTGTAGAGGCCTGATACTGGCTGCAGGAGGAAGGTTATGCAGGCCAGATTTCTAACATCTATTTCTGAATTAAGCGAAGAACAGTGGTCGGCCCTATGGTCTACCGACTACCCCTTTATTTCCCACGCCTTCCTCTCGGTATTGGAAGACTCTGGCTGCACCACGGTAAAAACCGGTTGGCTGCCTTGCCATCTTATACTGGAAGAACATAACACCCTGCTTGCAGCGATGCCTCTGTATCAAAAAGAGCATTCCTATGGCGAATATGTTTTCGATTGGGGTTGGGCCGACGCGTACCATCGAGCGGGCTTGAATTATTATCCCAAATTACTGTGTGCGATTCCGTTCACTCCGGCGACGGGGCCGCGCGTGGGTTTTTCCGCGGGCTTAACGTCACAGGACAAAAATTCCTGTATGGAAATAATGGAAGCGGCGATACAAAAACGCTTAGGTGAGATCGGTGGTTCTGGCTTTCACTGTTTGTTTCCGTCATCAGAAAACCGTGCTCTATTCGACGCAGGTAATACTGTCGAGCGACAGGGTTGTCAGTTTCACTGGTTTAATGATGGCTATAAAAATTTCGATGAGTTTCTGGCGAGCTTCAGCTCCCGTAAACGGAAAAATATCAAGCGGGAACGGCAAAAGGTCGGCGAGCAGAATATTGTTCACCAAATGCGCTTGGCGAAAATGCTCCCTGAGCAGGACTGGCAGTTATTCTACCAGCTATATCAGAATACCTATTTAAAACGCAGTGGTCACAGTGGATATTTAAGTGAACAGTTTTTTCAGGAAATGGCTGCCCAATTGCCCGATCAGGTTTTGCTATGCAGCGCCCACGAAAGTTCACTTGAAAATCCCATGGTAGCGGCGGCGTTGTATTTTAAGGACAGCACCACGCTATACGGCCGTTACTGGGGGGCAAAAACAGAAATGGATGGAGTGCATTTCGAAACCTGCTACTACCAAGGTATTGAGTATGCAATTGACCAGGGCTTAAAGAGGTTTGATCCCGGTGCTCAGGGAGAGCACAAAATCCAACGGGGTTTTACCCCCATCAAAACCTGTTCCTTTCACTTTATAAAGCACCCCCAGTTTTTCGAAGCGGTTAAAGGTTTTGTTGCCGAGGAAAAACAGCACAATCAGCAATACTGCCAAGAGGCGAGAACCCTATTGCCATTTAAAGAGGGCGAAAAGACGATAGACGACAGTGTATTACTCAACAACTAAAAGTTATTGATGATACTAAGTGTGTTGGCTATTGGTGAACAATCGTTATTGAACGCCTATTTGGTTGGTAAGCCGAGAAGACATTTAGGAGGTTAGGCCTAAGCCCTGAAGCCGATATTGATTAGTATAAAACGTCAAAAGCGCTTAACGTAGTATTTCGACAGCGGCTGTAAAAAGTCGTCCCTTCCTCCCTGCATCGCCCAGTGATACTTGTATCGATTCCAGTTGTAAACGCCGGCTTCATTTTTCAGAATCTACGCGACGAAGATGGTCGAGGACAATAATTTTAAACGAGGAGAGAGCCCGTGCCTCTTTGGATAAGTTTTACCCTGCTGGCCGCGATCATGCAGGCGGTGCGCACCGCCGGACAAAAATCCCTGTCGGGGAGTGTTAGCGCAATGGCGACTACCTTCGTTCGCTACTGGTATGGATTGCCATTTGTTTTTTGCTATTTAAGTCTTCTGCTGGTGTTGAATCCGGACTGGGCGAAACAAATTTCCATTACGACCTTTACCGGTAATGCTCGTTTTTTGTTTTTTGCCACAAGTGCCAGTGTTGCGCAGATCGCAGCGACCTACGCATTGATTAAGGTTTTTACCCAGCGTAATTTTGCGGTGGGAACCAGTTTTGCCAAAACGGAAGCGATACAGGTGGCTCTGCTTGGGTCTCTACTCTTTGCTGACTATCTGAATTGGTTGGGTTGGTTGGCTGTTATTTCGGGCGTTGTCGGTACTGTTGTTATATCGGGCAAAGATGTATTTAAGCGTGGCTCGCGTAATACCAGCCTTTACGGCCTGGCTTCCGGCGCTTTGTTTGCTGTTACCAGCTTGTTTTTACGCGAGGCTAGTCTAAGTCTCGGCCTGCCACTGGTGTTGAGTGCGGTGCTTACTCTGGCATTTATGGTGTGCTTACAGAGCGTGGTCTGCGCGCTTTATCTGAATATATGGGAGAAACCACAATGGCAGCGAATGAAAAGCGTCAAAAAAAGTTGTTGGTTTGTTGGCGCCACCAGCGCACTGGGAAGTGTGGGTTGGTTTACCGCTATGAGCTTGCAAAATGCTGCGCTGGTTAAAATACTGGGGCAGGTTGAATTTTTTATCACGCTGGCTATTACGCACTTTTACTTCCGCGAAAAAATTGCCCGTTTCGAGTGGTGGGGGATGGTGCTGATTGTTGCGAGTGTGTTGTTGGTATTGCAGTATCGGTAGTGCTTTTATTTTAGGCGCTTTCACGGGATAGGTCAGGATTTCTCATCTTTCTGGGATGCAATATTTTCGTGTTCGACAGCCGTGCTCTCGTCAACAGATTGTATGTCCGTATTTTGTTGTTTCGGCTTCGTGATGGCTTTGCTGCCTTCGGCCGGACGGGTAGGAATGATTGACTCGATGGAGGGTGTGTCACTGGCTTCAGGTTTGTCGCAAGCGTTATAAAATTTGTTATCAATAACAATATGATTGAAGACATTGTTTGCCAGCCAATAGCCCGCAAACATGGAGGTAACGCCATAAACAATATAAAACACATAGTTCAAAATACTACCCTCCGTATTGCGAGTTTTGACAACAGGTTTCCCGGTCTTATTCATCGTTAAACGTTTATCGTTATGACTATTAGCAGACAGCGTAATTTTAGTCGGCGAAGAGAAAATAGGTGAAGTTAGTTTGGCAAAACGGCCAATGAAGCAGCGGTGAGTCTAACCTAATTAATGTCCATTGAGTAGCGTTAGCCGTGACCGGTGGAGGCGTTATATCAAATTTCTATATCGGCTAAAATATACAGCTGGAATAGATCGCATCAGAACTCTCTAGGCTGAGAAGATCTTCTCTTTCGATAGTCTCAAGGCCTTCAATCTGTTCGTCCATTCGTGTTAAACAGCGGTGAATCTAACGTGCCCAGCCATAAGCCCTCAGTGATTGCCGGTCGATAGCGGAGACGATAACGACGCCAGTCTTCTATCGCACCCACTTCAACACGCATGCCTTCGAAATCTACATGCCAGCGGGGTAAACTAAAATCCAGTTCTACGCTGTACTCTTCTCCGGGTTGTAGATGGATGGCTTCAAAATTTTCAGCGTTACTACGGCTGCAGCCACTATCGACATTTTCTTCATAGTGATCGTTGTCAACCAGTATCAGGCTAAAGGCGCAGTTTTCCGCGTTGTTGGCTATGTTGAGAGGCTGGTTAGATACATTGGCAAGCGTCATGTTAATGATCGGACTGATCGGGGCTTGGCCTTCAGAGCGGCGCGGGTTGGTGCTCCGGACAAACTCCAGCTGCATACCCAGCTGGCTCCAGCGATGGCCTTTGATTACCGGCGTACCATCGGAGCCAATAGCTACTTGCATTTCAAGCGGTATTTGCAGGGTGCCGCGATTGCCCATTCGCTTTTCCATTTCGAGGCCTTTACCCTGCTGAACATAGTACTGCTCTATTCCATATTTAATATTGGTGAATTGTTTGCTAACGCTTTGAAATTGCCGTCTATTATTTAGTCTGCCTTTTATATAGATAGCGTTGTGCGGTTTGGTCTCGGTAAAGTAATTCAGCCGGTACACATTGTTCTCTTCATGTTGAAGCACAGTGTAAAGTACGGTGTCCCTGTGAAGAGATGCGAGCTCTTTTTCGCCTTGATAATATTGGTTGGGTATACGGTTTAATTCGTAGCTTAGGCGAACAAAGTCTCCGCGAAATGGGTCGCGCGGATCGATCGGAGCTGAACGTAGATAGATTTCTTCACCCGTGGCAATAATGGTTTCCCGCTTGCTCGCCATAAACAGTAGTACCGCGATTTGCGCCACTATGGCAGCCACTACCAACTTTCGAACAACAGTTTTATTCAGCATGGTGGTAACCCTCGCTGGCGACTTTTTGTTTTTGTCTGGAGTAGTAAAGTCCAACACCAAATAGCAATGTACCTATTACAATAAAGGCCATGCCGCGCATTAGCAGGCTGTCGAATAAATCCATAAATCGGGCAAAGACGAAGGCCGATAATAACAGTGTGCCCAACGCTGTGGATTGCCAGCGTAAAATGCGTATGCCTCGATAAATCAACAGCATGCTGTAGGCAAGGAAAAGCAGGTTGTAGAGCAGAATACTGACGCTGTTAAGTGCCAGTGTTTGTATGGAGGTTAACAGAGCAATAATGGTTACCAAGATGACGATCGATATTTCGATTAAATCGGTGCGATCATTTAGTGCGTGTTTAAAGCGGGTAACGAGCAGCCAGAGTGAGGCGGCCGCAAATAGTATCGGTAGTAAAAAATAGCTTAAGGTGAGCAGGGATATATTGTCTTTAAAGTACAGATCATCCACATCGGAAAAGGAACAGATATAAAGAACAACGGAAAATACGCTGACACCGACTATGCGAATGGGGTTACTGGCTTGTGGGAATTGTGACGCTAGCGCGAGTTGAGAGCAGAGGATATAGCAACAGGTAAGGGAAAATATAAGGCTGGCTATACTGGCCTCGTGATTCTCGTCCAGCTGAATATAGGATGCGCAGTAGGTAAATAGGAAGAGTACCAGTGTGAAGAACAGGGTTACTGGCGACCGCTGTCGCCAAGCTAGCGGGAATATTCCCAGTAGAATCAGCCAAACCGCAAAGTGGTTGCTAATGTCAAAATCGAATACTTCAAACCAGTGCCAGGCTGCAATTAGTACCAGTGCAAGCAGTGTATGCGCCAGCGAGGGTAGCAGCCACGCCAGCGTCAGCGCGGCTATCGCCCATACTAGGAGCGCGTTGGGGAAGTGCTCGTCGATATGATAGATTTGCGCTACCAACCAAATACCCGCCCCAAATAGCATAGTGCCCAGCAGGTGCAAGCTTTCGCCAATTTTTTTATGTGTTGAGTGTGCAGCGGTAAAGTAATAACCCAGGCTGTGTGTGATGCCGACGGATAAAAGTACAATGCTTAATTTAACAAAGCGATGCATCGCCTCCCAGTTATAGGCAAAGAGCAAAATAATACCCAGGCCGAAAATGACCGCACCAATTGCCGAAAAAATGACTTTCCCCCAAGCTGGCTCGGGTTGGTTTTGGTAGAGCGCACGAATCTGTTGTGCCTGGTTTTGATCGATAATTCCCTGGTCTCGCCAAAGTGCTATTTCGGTGAAGAGCCATTTTTCGTATTTATTCATGGGCATCTCTATCCTTTTTTAGAATTGTGGGTACCGGGAATTTTTTTAAAGCGTTGTTTTTAGATCGCTGTCATTTTTTTGGTAGCGATAGTGCCCTGTTAGGGTAAAAGCAAACAGGCTGTCATCCAATTGTGGTCCGGCGCCGATATTATGCACAACCATGAGGTTGCCCGAATGTGGATCTATTTGATCTGTAACGATACCGATATGCGGTAAATTACCGGGTAGTTTCCAGGTGACCAAATCTCCTGGCCTATAATCTTCTGGGTTTTGGCTGATGGTCAGTGTCTGCCCTTTACGTGAAAAAAATACCTGTAAATTGGGAACGCGTCTATGGTCGATATTCGTATCCGGTTTGTTGTGGCCCCAAATACGTTTGGAGGGATAGAGGTCAAAGTGGTTTCTGATATCTTCGTGAAGATCTTTCTGTAAATCGATTCCCAGTTTGCGATAACTACGAATGATTACATCGGTACAAACTCCCCTATCCGCAGCGACATCCCCATTTGGATAGGCGATTTTCTGGTAGCTGCCGTTGTAGATAATCTGGTGGCGTGTGCGCTCGATGGCCGCTTGCACCAATTTTTCGGCAAAGGGATCGGCTACGGATATGAGGCTGATACCGCTTAAGATAAGAGTGGCTATAATCTTTGGCATATTATTCCCTTAAATGTGAAAAACGTTCTAGCAGGTGGTCGGCGACGGCCTGTACTGCTGGTCCAGCGTAGCTTTGAGCGCCAACAATAAGATTTAAAGCGATTTTTCGTTCGGCTCCAGCCGTGAGTGGCAGGCGGACCAAGGTACCCTGTTCCAAATCTTTTTCGATCCGGTGTATGGGAACAAAGGCAAAACCCAGCGCGGATTTTATCGCTTCGATACTGCTCGCAAAATAGGAAACGGTCCAGCGTTGATCGGCGCCTAGCCAGCCGGCATTCTGTTCCCGTTTGGTGCCTGAATCTCTGACGACAATCTGCCGGTGTTGTTTCAATTCATTTTCCGTGATCGAGCTTAGCTGTGCCAGCGGGTGGTCGGCGGAGGCAACTGGCACCATGGTGATATTACCAAGGCTCTGCCCTAAAAATCCGGGGGGAACACGCGGTGAGATGGATATATCAGCTTGGCGGGTCAGCAGAGCTTCATCGGTTCCGGAAAGACTGGTTTCATATAGGCGTATACGGGTATTCGGACTGACGGTTGAAAAGGCCTGTAGACCACAAAATACCAGGGAAATGGGGGTGACGGCATCAACGGCGATAGAGACTTCGGTTTCCCACCCACTGGCCAGATAGCTGGCGGTCTGTTCCAGCTGTTCGGCCTGGCTCAGCAGGTTACAGGCGTGGCGGTAAAGCACCCTTCCTGCTTCGGTCATCTCGGCTTTTCTTCCGCTTTGTTCCAGCGCTGGGACCGGCAATTGTTGCTGTAGCCGGGCAATGATATAGCTGACACTGGACTGACTTTTGTTGAGTGCCTCTGCCGCTTTGGCAAAGGAGCCTTCATCGATTACCGTTTTAAAGGTTTGCCACTGTTCAAGGGTGATTCTCATAATATATCTAAAAATTAGATTGATAAGTGCAACTATAGCGTGCATTTGATCGGATAGTTAGGGGTAGACTAGGTTCTGAAATGAATTAAGGAGTAAGTTATGTCCACAAACGTATTACAGATTGATTCCAGTGTTTTCACCGATGCAGGTGTTTCCCACCAGCTTACACAAAAATTTCTGGCAGAATTGAAGGCTCAGTCAGGCGATATTGCTGTTACCCATCGCGATCTGGGGCTGGAACCCATTCCACATTTGGATGCCGATACCATTGGCGAAATGGGCGAAGGCAAGGCTAAATTGGCGAATGAACTGCTTACAGAGCTGCAGGAGGCCGATATTCTGGTGCTGGGTGTGCCTATGTATAATTTTGGGGTGCCCTCGGTTCTTAAGGCCTGGTTTGATCATATTGCGCAGGCGGGAAAATCCTTTCAATACACGGCAAATGGCCCAGAGGGTCTGATTACCGGTAAAAAAGTATTCGTATTGGCAACGCGGGGAGGGGTTCATCGCGACACTCCTGTGGATACCCAGACAGGTTTCCTGAAAAACGTTTTGGGTTTTCTGGGCATGACAGATGTGACAATTATCTATGCCGAGGGATTAAATATGTCCGGCGATAGCCGAGCCGAAGCGATTGCTAAGGCCGAGTTAGAAATCCAATCCCAAGTGCAATCGATTGCTCAACGGGCGTCGGTGTTGTGAATAATGCGCGCCAGGTAGTGGAGCAGATCCGCGCGCAGTGCGCATCAGATGGCGACGGTGTAAAGCTGCTGCGCGTATTTGGTGGCTCTGGGCCGGAAAGGTTTGATCCGTTTTTAATGCTGGACGAGTTCGGTTCTGAGGACGCCAGTGATTATGTTGGCGGCTTTCCGCCGCACCCGCACCGAGGCTTCGAGACGGTGACGTATATGCTGCAGGGTAAGATGGAGCACCGCGACCATATGGGTAATGTCGGGCTGATTAACGATGGAGATGTGCAGTGGATGACCGCCGGCCGCGGTGTAATCCATTCTGAGATGCCACGGCAGACGGAAGGCAAAATGCGCGGTTTCCAGTTGTGGGTCAATCTCCCTGGAGCGCAAAAGTTGAAGCCGGCCCATTACGAGGATATCAGCGCGGACAAAATCCCGGTGTACTCCCTGGATGGCTGCTTCGTTAAAGCTATTGCCGGTCAAACCGTATTGGAGGAAACGCCCATTAATGGCTACTTTTCGGTGGCGGATACTGAAGCCCTGTATTTGGATATTCACCTGAAGGCGGGAGCTGAAATTACAATACCGGTGGAGGCTGGTGATACCTGCCTAGTGTATACCTACGATGGCGAAGTGCTATTGGGTGGGGAAAAAGTGAGAGTGTCAAATCGCATACTGTCGCGGCTTTCGGCTGAAGGGGTATTGACGATAGCCAACGCTTCGGAAGACGAATCGCGCGTTCTGGTGCTCGCGGGTAAGCCTATCGGTGAGCCGGTTGTGCAGCACGGACCCTTCGTGATGAATACCGCCAGTGAAATTCAACAGGCGATTCGTGATTACCAGGCCGGAGAATTAACCGGCTGAATGAGTCCACAAAGGTAAAAATATCGGGGGAAGTAAGAGGGAAAACAAAATACCTGGATTTACCCTTTGTGATTGAATTCCGTCGACAAGTGAAATGTACTGCGGTTATACGGAGAAGGTGAGAGCGGGTGATTATGCCAATAAGTAATCCGCGATAGAACCTGTGCCTATTCGCACGCTACCCATTCGTCTACCCACTGGCGGGCGCTGTTGAAGACGGCATAGCCCTCGCGGAAGCTGCCCAGCTCACCCTGGCGGGCAATAAGGCCGAAGGATTGGGTCTGCCAGTTTAGAAACGGGTAGGCGCCGTACGCACCGGGGCTGGAGACAGTAGGGTTGTCTGCGCAGTCGCTAGTAAATTCAGTTTTATGACATTCCACCCAGACTCCGTAGCCGTAGTGCCAATCCTCTTCAAGTCCGCTATAAGCGGGCGATTTAGCGATGGTAACGTTTGCAATTTGATCGCTGATGGCGGTTTCCACCGGACTGCGGGAACTGTACAGATCTGCATCCCGATAGGCGCGAATAAAATCGATATAATCCACACCGCTCCAGGTCATGCCGCCGGCAAGGCGTGGGTTGTCGCTAGAGGGCAAATTGTAGTTGGAGTGTGGAAACAGACCGGTTACGCTCTTAAACTCGTCAAACAATTCCAGCCAGTTTTCGTAACCGCCCGCCTGAATAGCCATAGCGCCTGCGACTTGCAGATGGTTACTGTTGTAGAAAAATTCGCTTCCCGGAGGGACATTACTGCTGAGGTTGTTGTCTGCGATATTGCTTACACACTGAAAGTACTCAATATTCGGCAGGTTTTCGCACAGAGCAGATTCGGTTAAACCCGAGGTAAAGTTCAGCAAATGGTGAAGAGTAATAGTGCTGAGCGGGTGATCGTTGGGAATACCCCAATCAGATTCGGACAGGTAATTCTGTGGTTTGTCGTCCAGTGCGAGCAGGCCCCGATCCACAACTTGTAGGATAATGGCCGCCGAAACCCACTTGGACGTGGATGCCGATTCGTATTGGGTTTCCAATGTTGAATTGCCGCGGTTGAAGCTAAAGGAGTCGCCGTTTTTATCTTCGAGGTAAAACGAAAAATCGGTGTCGGTGCTAACGCTTGAGAGCGCGCTGCGGAGTTCGCCCTCAATGGATTCTCGCGAGCATTGCGCTGGAGTCTGGTCGGTATTGAGATGGATATCGGATACGGATTCTCCCCCACAGCTGACGAGAGCCACCGTGCAAAGCAGGGTTGAAATTGGGCTAAACCACCGAGTCATTCCGTATTCCGTTATCCAAAGAGGGCAATATTTGACCATAAGTACGGTCATCAGTGCCATTACTCAATTATAAAAATGTGTAAAGGATTCCACTTCTTCCCTGGGTGTGCGGTAGCTGTTCACCAATGCTTGGGTGTCTTCATAGCCCAGAGCCATGCCGCATACTAGTGTGGTGCCTTGATAGCCCAATTCCTTTTTGACGATTTCCGGGAATTGTCCGAGTGCTGCCTGGGCACAGGTTGCAAGTCCTTCTTCTACTGCAGCCAGCATAATCGACTGCAAAAACATACCGTAATCCATAAAGGAGCCGGTTTTCATGACAGGATCGATAAAAAAGTAGAGTGCGACGGGAGCGTCGAATGCAAGATAGTTGGCGCGCCACTGGGTCTGTTGTCGGGCTTTGTCTTCACGGCCGATTTGCAGGGTAGAATACATCTGCAGACCGCAGGCGCGTCGGCGACTTTTAAAGGGTTCTATCCAATCCTGTGGGTAATAGAGGTAATCCATCTTCTCTTCTGCACCCTTTTCAACTTCGGCGAGAAACTGTTGCTCCAAACATTTCTTTGTCGCTCCAGTGACTACAGCGACTTGCCAGGGTTGCGTGTTGGTGCCGGAAGGGGCATGGCGGGCACTGTCGAGTATTCGCTGAATCAGTGCTTTGGGTACTGGCTTCTCGAGAAAGGCTCGAGTCGATTTACGTTGTTTTAAAGCTACTTTTACATCCATTACTACACGGTCTTTTCGTTAGAGAAATTTTCTCCCACCTTACAGTCGCTGATGGAATCGCGAATCGCATCAATGGCCTGTAGTCGGGGGAAGCTGGCGCGCCAAGCCAGAGCTACGGTGCGAGAAGGTACAGGATCGGCAAAGGATTTTATCACCAGCTGGTCGGCGGAGTAGTGACCGATCATGGCAGCAGACTGCGGCAAAATTGTAATACCGAGGCCAGAAGCCACCATATATTTCAGCGTTTCCAGTGAGCTGCCCTCGGCGGCCGTACGGATATTTCCGCGAGGATCATCAATAGAGGGTTTGAGGTTGGGGCAGGCTTCTAATACCTGGTCGCGAAAGCAGTGGCCTTCGCCCAGTAGCAGTACGTTGTACTGGTTAAGTACCGTCGGGTCGATCACGGTTTCTTTTTCCAGTGCGTGTCCCTTGTTCATCAACACAACAAAAGGCTCATCATAGAGTGGTTGGGTAACAACATCGGCCTCGGTAAACGGCAACGCGACTACAATCGCGTCCAGGTCGCCGTGGCGAATACGACGGCGTAAGGTGGCCGTATAGCTTTCCTCCACATAGAGCGGCATATCGGGAGCCAGCTTCTGTAGTGATGGAATCAGTCGTGGAAACAGATAAGGCCCAATAGTGAAAATCGCACCGATATGGAAAGGGTTAGTCAGCTGGTTTTTACCGGAGTTGGCAATATCTTTAATTGCCGCGGCCTGCTCCAAAACCTTCTGTGCCTGCTGAATAATACTCTCGCCTAAGGGAGTGGGCGAAACGCGGGTTTTTGAGCGCTCAAAGATGGAAACATTCAGTTCTTCTTCCAGCTTTTTAACCGCAATACTGAGCGTAGGCTGAGAGACATGGCAGCGATCTGCAGCGCGACCGAAGTGTTGTTCCTGAGCGAGGGTAACGATGTACCGCAATTCTGTAAGTGTCATGGTGAAATCTATTGATTGCCAAATTTTAATAAGCGTACACTACCTAATAGGTGGGGTAAATAATCCTTTGGTATAGTTTTCCTGCTGGCGATAATTATGAGTATGTTTATCACCTCTCATTGGTGTGAATTAAACGACTAAAGAGCAAAACTGTATGCAGATTGAATTTGTTGATTTCGTAGCGGGAGCCCGCAACGCACAGGGTCTGGTGGTGGTGATCGATGTTTTTAGGGCATTTACCACGGCCTGCTATTGCCTGGATGCTGGCGCCGAAAAGATTATTGCTGTAGGTGATAGTGAACAGGCATTAAATTATCGATATCAATTAAACCAGTGCGTACTGCTTGGCGAACGTTTTGGCCGCAAGCTGCCCGGTTTTGATTTCGGTAATTCGCCAAGTGAAATCGCTGGTCAGTCACTGCAGGGGAAAACCGTTATACACACCACCCACGCGGGAACCCAAGGGTTGGTTAATGCGGTGGGAGCCGATGAAGTGCTGACAGGTGCCTTTGTCAACGCGCGCGCAACAGCCAATTATATCCTGGCTAGGGAGCCTGAGCGGGTGACGCTGGTAAGAATGGGATTAAATGCCGATACTCGCAGTGACGAAGATTGGTTCTATGCGGATTACCTTGCAGCCATTTTAAATGGAGATGCAGTAGACGATGCGACGGTATATCAAAAATTAAAAGCCTCTCCCTTTTCCGCCCGCTTTTTTGACGAGACTCAACCCTGGAGCCCTGCCGCAGATTTTGAATGCTGCTTGGCGTTTAATACATTTGATTTTGTTTTAAAAGCCCGCAGGCTGGACGATCAGGCCTGTGAGCTGTTAAGGGTCTAAAGGCGGCTATCAGCTAATGGCATATCCCATTGCAGGCAATAGGTTCCCGGCTTGTCGTGGACGTTGTTCTGAATTGAAAACACTCTATGAAGAATCGATTTATAAGTTGGTGATAATGGAGGGTGAAATGATCTTGATAGAGAGCGGAAAGCGGAAAAGGTACCTTTAACTGTTAGTTGTATCTTCTTTTGTTGTCGAGGGTTATGAATTGTTTTCAGCTTCTCTTAAAAGGGAAGCTGGTTTTTTTGGTAAGTTGTTAATGCTTAATGGCGCTATGCTTACACCACCATAATGCCGTCGGCCTCAACCAGAGCGCCTTTCGGTAATTCCTTAACGCCAATAGCCGCGCGAGCAGGGTAAGGCTCCTGAATATATTGCCCCATGACTTCGTTCACAACGGGGAAGTAGCTGAGGTCAGTTAAGTAAATATTCAATTTCACAATATTCTGCAGACTGCCATTGGCGGCTTTACATACAGCGTTCAGGTTTTTAAAGACCTGCTCAGCTTGCGCTTTGAAATCGCCCTCGATCATTTCCATAGTTTCAGGAATTAATGGAATTTGACCGGAGAGGTAGACGGTATTGCTTACTTTTACGGCTTGAGAATAGGTGCCAATCGCTTTGGGAGCGTTGTCGGAATGAATAATGGCTTTATTAGGCATGAATGTTTTCTCCAGGGCCTTTTTGTTGTAAAAAATGTGAGAGAATTTTCTAATTAATTCTTTGGTCGACTTACGCCCGTTACGGAGCGCATATTACGAATTGAACGCATAACCGTGGCAAGATGCACACGACTGCTGACGGCGACAGTTAAATTGATCACGCTGTGCTCGGCATCGCGTTCGTCAACCTGAATACCTTCTAGGCTGGTTCCTGTGTTGGCAATACGCGTTGCTAGGGAAGCGATTATGCCGCGTTCTGATTTCACTTCTACGCGTACCCGTGTAAAAAATTCTCCTTGCACATCAGAAGACCAGCTTATATCAGACAGATTTTCTTTTTTGCTTCTTAGGTCGCTGACGTTTTTGCACAGTTCGCGGTGAACGACAACGCCTTTACCCGTGCTCAGGTGGGCAACAATGGGATCGCCGGGTATGGGGCGGCAGCAGCGGGCAAAGCTGATTAGCAAGCTGTCGGAAGAGTCGATAGCAATGGGGCTGGTTGAGTTATTGAGATTGGCTTCGGCTTCCGGTAATAGAATGCTGGTGATGGTTAGAGCGGTAATTTCGCCCAGACCGATGCTTTCGTACATGACATCCAGCGATGAGCTGCTGGTTTTCTCCAGTAATATTTGAATCTGTTCCGTACTGAGTTTATCTATATTGAGATTGTTGTTTGTCAGCGCGCGTTCAAACATGCGTTTGCCCAGCCCTACCGACTCGGTATGACGCTGGTTTTTCAGGTAGTGACGAATAGCTGAGCGGGCTTTCGCAGTAATAACAAAGTTTAGCCAGTTGGGGTTCGGCTGGGATTTTTCCGAGCAAATAATCTTAACTTTTTGCCCACTGTCCAGTGTTTGTGACAGGGGCGCAGGGCGATCATTAATGCGGCAGGCAACGCAGGTATTGCCGACCTGTGTATGTACCGCATAGGCAAAATCCACGGGTGTGGAGCCAGCAGGTAATTCGATAATTTCCCCTTTGGGGGTAAATACATACACTTCATCGCGGAAGAGATCGATTTTAACGTTCTCGACAAATTCTACAGAGCTGTTGGTGTGTTGCTGTATCTCTAGTAATCGCTTTATCCAGCGGTTGGCTCGGTCGTAACTGCCGGATGAGGTTTCGTCATCGCCGGAAGATTTATACAGCCAGTGGGCGGCTATACCTCTGCTGGCCAGCTCGTCCATTTCTTTGGTGCGGATCTGGACCTCAATGGGTACGCCCTGTGTGCCGATCACAATCGAATGCAGTGATTGGTAGCCGTTTTCTTTGGGGATGGCTATATAGTCTTTAAATTCGCCGGGCTTAGGCTTGTACAGGTTATGGATGGCGCCGAGGGCGCGGTAGCAGGTGTCGATGTTCTCAACAATGATGCGGAAGGCATAGACATCCATAATTTCCTTAAAGGATTTATGCTTACTGCGCATCTTGTTGTAAATGCTGTACAGGTGTTTTTCGCGACCAATAACCAGGCCTTCGATCTCCTCGCGCTGCAGACGCATCTCGATGGCAGATTGTATTTTTTCCACCAGTGTTCTGCGATTGCCGCGAACCTGCTGCAGGGAGGCGTGGAGGCGAGTAGCACGCAAGGGGTGCATGGCAGCAAAGCCGCGATCTTCAAACTCAATGCGCCAGTCGTTCATCCCCAGTCGGTGGGCGATGGGAGCATAGATCTCCAGAGTTTCTTTGGCTATACGACGTTTTTTTTCTGCGGGCAGGGCGCCCAGTGTGCGCATATTGTGTAATCTGTCTGAAAGCTTTACTACGATTACTCGCAGATCGCGTGCCATCGCAAGAGCCATCTTCTGAAAGTTCTTGGCCTGCTTTTCTGCCTGGGTTTCAAATTCGATTTTGGCGAGTTTACTGACGCCATCGACAATATCGGCAACTTGGCCCCCAAACTGGTGGCTGATAGCTTTTTTGCCTATGCCTGTGTCTTCAATCACATCGTGCAACATGGCGGCCATCAGGCTTTGATGATCCATATGGATTGATGCGAGAATATTGGCAACAGCGAGGGGGTGGGTGATATAGGGCTCACCGCTACGCCGATATTGCCCGGAGTGGGCCTGTTCGGCGTAGTAGTAGGCGCGCTTAACCCGGTTGATCTGCACGGGTTCGAGATATGAGGAAAGCCGGTGGCTGAGCGAATCTATAGTGAGCAACGGGTTCCTCCAAGGGCTTGATAACGGGCCCTAATTACATTTCCGGAGCAGTATTGAGCCCCTGGTCACCTTCGATGTTATCAATTAGTAGCAGTTCTTCGCGAGCATCTTCGTCGTCCTGATCCAGAATGCTGGCATCGACAAGGCCTAGTTCGATTTCGCGCAGGGCGATAACGGTGGGCTTGTCATTTTCTTCCGGTACTAAAGCGTCTTTGCCCTGAACCGCGAGCTGACGCGCGCGCTTGCTACCAACGATAACCAGCTCAAAGCGGTTATCAACGTGATCCAAACAATCTTCTACCGTAATTCTTGCCATTAATCTTGTTCCGCGATTGTTAATAAAAAAGGGCGAGAAGTGTACGCAAAATGGACAGCTACGACAAGAGCCCCGAGAGTAAGTCTTGGTGCTTTTGCTGCTGTTTTTCAAGCGTTTGTCGCCGAGCGAGTACAATTGAGCGAAATTCGGTTAAGGCCTCGTCGAAATCGTCGTTAATAACGAGATAGTCGGCCTCAACATAGTGGGATATTTCATTCTTAGCCTCAGCCATTCGTTTCTGGATCACGTCTTCGCCATCCTGCCCGCGTCCGGTCAAGCGTTCCAGCAGTGTCTCTCTTGACGGAGGCAGGATAAATACGCCTACGGCAGAGGGGATTTGCTTGCGGACCTGCTCTGCGCCCTGCCAGTCTATCTCCAAAATGACGTCAACGCCGGTGGTCAGAGTTTCTTCAACCCAGGTTTTGGACGTGCCATAGAAATTGGTGAAGACCTGGGCGTGCTCCAGAAATTCAGCTTCGCCAACCATGAAAGCAAAGCTCTCGTGGTTAACAAAGTGGTAGTTGATACCGTCCTGTTCGCCTGGGCGAATGGAGCGGGTCGTGTGGGAAACCGAAACCTTAATTCCGCGGGTGGATTCCACCAGCGCCTTTACTAGGCTGGTTTTGCCCGCCCCGGAGGGGGCGGAAACGGTGTATAGCGTACCGAGATAACTCATTTGAACTGTTACAACTCCGCAATCGGTGGGTTAAAAAACGGATTATAGTCTGCTCTAATTTGCAGGTATTACTCAATATTCTGAACTTGTTCGCGCATCTGCTCGATCAGGACTTTTAAATCTACCGCAATCTGCGATGTTTCGCTGGACATGGATTTGGAAGAAAGCGTATTGGCTTCGCGATTCAATTCCTGCATTAGGAAATCCATGCGGCGACCAATGGGGCCTTCCTGTTTCAGGGTGTGGGTGACCTCTTGAATATGAGCGTCCAGGCGATCCAGCTCTTCGGCTACATCGGATTTCTGGCAAACGTAAACGACTTCCTGATTGAATCGGTCTTCGTCTACATCAATCTTGAGGGCTTCTACTTTACCTCGCAACTTTTCCTTGTAGGCAGCTTGTAGTTCGGGGAGCTGTTCGCGCACGACCTTAACGTGTTTACCAATGGTTTCCAGGCGCTGAAGAATAAAATTTTTCAGCTCTTCACCCTCGCGTTCGCGGTTTTCGATAAGCATGCTTAAGGTTGTTGAGAAAAGGTCGACAGCGGCTTTTGCTAACTCGTCGGGGTTAATCTCGGCAGCCTGGATAACGCCGGGCCATCGTAGGATCTCGAGTGGATTGATCTGGGCAGGATTGTCGATTTGCATACTGACTTGTTTTGCGAGTGCTGCAATCTGATTGGTCAGGGCTTGGTTGAGGGCTAGGTCATTTTCGTTAGACGCCTCCGTTTTTAAATGGACGCTTACTTCCACTTTGCCCCGGCTGACCCCCTTGCGCAACATTTCCCTTAGAGCTGTTTCCTGGGCGCGTAGCGCATCCGACAAACGAATGCTTGGCTCGAGATAGCGGTGGTTAACGCTGCGAATTTCACAGCTGAGTTGTCCCCAACTGTGTTCGGCTTGTTGGCGTGCAAAGCCAGTCATGCTGCGTGGCATAGGTAATTCCTTGATCTTGTTTCTGTCTTTCGTTTTTATTGTGTGCGTCGTTAATGGTAACACAGCGATACTAAATAACCGTCGACAATAGCATAATAGCGACCCTTCAATAACAGCCCCCAAATTAGGTAAGAAATTATGACCAGACCCAGCGGCCGTGAGGCAGACCAGCTTCGAGATATTTCCATTCAGCGACATTTCACGCGTCATGCGGAGGGTTCTGTATTAGTTGCTTTCGGCGACACGCAAGTTATCTGCAACGCTTCGGTGGAAGAGGGTGTACCCCGCTTTATGAAGGGCGAAGGCCGAGGCTGGATTACAGCGGAATACGGCATGTTGCCACGTTCAACCGGCTCACGCATGGGGCGCGAGGCGTTTCGTGGTAAGCAGGGTGGGCGCACAGTAGAAATTCAGCGTTTAATCGGACGTTCCCTACGAGCCGCAGTTGACTTGGAAAAACTGGGGGAATTCACCATAACCATCGACTGTGATGTGATACAGGCTGACGGTGGGACGCGAACGGCTTCGATTACGGGTGCCTGCGTTGCGCTAGTGGATGCTCTGCGTTCTATGCAGAGAAACAAAATGATAGAAACCGATCCGCTGCTGCGTATGATCGCGTCTGTTTCGGTGGGGGTGGTTGGTGGTCAGGCCGTTTTGGATTTGGATTATCCTGAAGATTCTAGTGCAGACACGGATATGAATATGGTTATGGCCGAAGACGGTGGTTTGATTGAGATTCAGGGTACAGCTGAAAAAGAACCTTTTTCCGAGTCCCAGTTTGCCTCCATGTTTACATTGGCGAAGAAAGGAATTGCGGAGCTCAATGTACTACAGAAAAAGGCGTTGAGCGAATAGACGCAAATTTGACGCTCATCTCATCGCTGTAAAACAAATGCGTTATCCTGCTACGGCGAAAATCCAGAGTGCTTGGCTCGCTTCTAGGGCTCTGGGTTGTGATTTTCTGCTGCTGTGGTAGTAGATGGACTGAAAAACTGGTCGTAGTTTTGGCTGAATTTTCAGCAGGTTACGAATTGGTAACAATATCGGTTAAGGATTTTTGAAATAATGGCAGTTCGGGCTTGGACTAGCCTGATATTGGGGTAATAACAATAATTTGCAGTGAGTTTTTACGTAAAGAATTCGCATGCAATCGGCCAGGGAAGTATTTTTGGGCGCAATCAACTTTTGATTGCGCCGGGAAAGATGGATCAGAGAGTGAGAATAATTATGAAGTTGTCAGCAGTTGTTGCGGTTATCTGTTGTACTTACGGGGGTGAGGTTGTTGCTGCGGAGCCAGTTCACTTAAGTGCACCAACATCTTCGGATGATGGTAGCTACGTGTTGCGAATTCAGTCTAGCACCAGCGCGTTTCAATCGGAAAAGCAGGGCATGCAGCTGGAGGTTTATCGCAACAAGGATGGTGGAGAATTTAAGCGTATTATGACAGGGCCGCGTTTTAGCGCGTTGTCTGAATTGGTGCGCGAGAATGGTCGCTATGGTTATAAGGCTCGCTGGGCTGTTATGGATAAGCAAGAAACCGTATTAGACGAATTTAGCGAGCCGGTGTTTATCGATGTTAGCACCCCGGTACCGCGTATGGTTAAGCCGCGATCAGATCGTTTGGTCGGTACTATGGGCTTGGTTCGCTCACCCATCAATTAATCGTTAGCGTTGGCACTTTGTACAGTATACCGTTGAGCGCTGACCCAGCCGCTTTTCTGTGAGAAGTTTACCGCACTTGTTGCAGGGCTCGCCTGAGCGCCCGTACACGGAAAGCTGTTGTGCAAAGTAGCCAGGCTTGCCGTCACTTCCGGTAAAATCCCGCAGAGTTGTGCCACCCTGCTTTATCGCCTCTTGTAAAACCTGCTTTATTTCGATGGTTAAGTGTTCGCATGCTGGATGCGTAAGTTTTCCTGCCGCCTTTAAGGGGTGGATCCCCGCGTTAAAAAGCGCTTCGTTAGCGTAAATATTTCCCACACCGACTACCAGTTTACTGTCCATAATGGCTGCTTTAATCGCTTGACTGCGCTTGCGCGTGCGTTGGTAGAGATAATCGCAGTTGAAGTCTTCACTTAACGGTTCCGGGCCCAGATGGGATATTAGGGGGTGCTCTGCAGCGTCGCCCTCCGTGTACAGCAGGGCGCCAAAACGGCGAGGGTCGTGGAAGCGAAGTGTGGTACCGTCTGTCAGCTCTAAATCGACATGATCATGTATGTTGGGGGCTTGTGCCTGAGTAAGAATTCGCATGCTGCCCGACATGCCTAAATGCCACAGAAGTGTTACTCCTGATGACAGCTGGAAGAGCAGGTATTTCCCGCGGCGCTGAATATCGGTAATGGTTTTTCGTTTTACTAGTTCAATTAGTTCGGCGGGAATAGGCCAGCGCAAATTGGCGTTCCGCACGCTAAGGCGACGAATTTTCTTGCCCTTGATGTGGGGCGTGATTCCGCGGCGAGTGGTTTCAACTTCGGGCAGCTCAGGCATTGCGTAGGTTTTACAGTAGGGTAGATGATTGTGTTGTCGCTAAACGAAAAAAACCCGGCGGTTGCCGGGTTTTCAATATTCAAAAAGCAATCTACTTAATTTTGCCTTCTTTATACATAACGTGCTTGCGAACAACGGGATCGTATTTTTTGATCTCCATTTTGCCCGGCATAGTACGTTTGTTTTTGTCGGTAGTGTAAAAGTGACCGGTGCCGGCACTTGAATTCAAACGGATTTTATCGCGCATGTTGATTCTCCAGAGTTATGCCGAGGCTTAAACTTTTTCGCCGCGGGAACGGATGTCGGCCAGCACAGACTCGATACCGTTTTTATCAATGATACGCATACCCTTGCTGGAAATACGCAATTTTACAAAGCGCTTCTCAGACTCAATCCAAAAACGGTGAGTATGCAAGTTTGGCAAAAAACGACGCTTAGTGTGGTTTTTTGCGTGAGATACGTTGTGGCCTGTTACCGGACGTTTACCAGTAACCTGACATACCTTAGCCATTGTCTTACCTCTTCATATTAGTCAGTAGGTGTAGGACCACGGCAAGTGCGCCAGTAGTCAAAATAAATGTTTCAAATCGGATTAAATTCGGCCCAATCGGCTAAAAATTACGCTGATAGCGGGGCCTGGCCGAAAAGAGGCGCGTTTTATACCAAAATGAGGGGGCAATAGCAACCGAGAATCTTATTTCTTTGCAGCGATTCCGCGAATAGTGCGTACAGCCTGTCAGCGGCTTGGCGCTAACAGGCCTTATCGGGTTTTAGCGCTACTTATTTGCTTCCAGCATGACCTTGCGGAAGAACTCGCCCTGTTCGGTTGGAGTGTACTCCCAGTCGGAAATCATTTGTGGTGGCCAGTCGGGATCAAAGCACCATACGGTCCAGGAAATGCCGCGGTCAGCCATATACTTCACGATAGCTGGGCCGTAGCTACCGTCATCCATTACTGGGACGTGTGCGCCGGGCAGGTTCTCGTCCATCCATCCTATTTCGGTAGCGATTATAGGGTAGGACTTGGCGACATAGCCCCAGGTTTTTTCCCAGTCCTTAGGCTTTTCTGCTGCAGGTTTGTTGCTCTTCATCGGATAGGGGTGTGCGGCGTAAGCGATACCCTTGGCGCGAAATGGCTTTTTCTTTACGTTGGTCAGATCGTAGGCCCAGTTAAAGCCGGCAACCATCGGAATAACATCTGTATCGTGAGCGTAAATAATGGAGATCAGGTTTTCGTTAATTTCACGCCATTCGTCCCAGGTAATCTGCCCGAGCTGGCCGTTGTAGAGAGTGGGTTCGTTAAACAGTTCGTAAACGGCAATGGTTGAAACTCCCTTGTAGCGGAAAGCGACTTGGCGCCAGAACTCCTGGGTTTCCTGCTCGGTAGTGTTGTACATGGGGTGCTGGTAGAGGCCACTTTTCAGGTTGCCAATGGAGTGCCAGTCGATAATCAGGTAGAGGTTGAGCTCGTTGGCCCACTGTACAGCCTGGTCGAGCAGCTTAAAGTATTCGTGCTTGCCTCGTTTTTGCCACGCTACGGGGTGCACCGGAAGCCGCACAACATTTGCACCGTAGGATTTTACTGCCACGAAGTGGGCCTTGCTCCACTTGCCATTGAGGCTGAGTTTATCGGGGTCGGAAATATTAACGCCGCGAAACACAACGGTATCGCCGCTTTCGTTTACTAGCTTATTGCCTTCAACACGAACGAAGCTCATATCGTTTTTTAGTGTGCTCGCGTCAAAGGGGGTGGGGTAGGGTGCGTTCCACCATTCGCCTTTGGCGGGGGTGGCCGTATTGCTCGCGCTGGCGATATTGGCAGTGAACAGTGCCAGCAACGCGAATGCGATAGGGTTAATGAACGTACGTAGGGTAATCATAGGTGGTCTCTGTTTTTTTGATTGTATTTTTTGGAATCGTAAACGATCCCAGGGCGGGCGCTGGGCCCTATAGGTATTTCCATATTATAGCGGCCACGGGGCTGTCGCTAGGTAAAAATTGGCGGGGTTGCTCTAGAGCCAGCCATTTTCAGCGAATGAGGTGGTATGGCTTTCGCCCACAATTAGGTGGTCCAGAGTGCGAATGTCCACCAGTTGTAAGGCGTCCTTCAAGCGCTGGGTAATGCTGTGGTCTGCATTGCTGGGCTCTGCGATACCGGAGGGGTGATTGTGGGCAAAAATGACAGCGGCGGCGTTGTGGCTCAGCGCACGTTTTACAACTTCTCTCGGGTAGACTGCGGCACCATCGATGGTGCCTTGAAAGAGTTCGTCGAAGGCGATTAGGTGGTGCTGGCTGTCGAGAAAAAGAGCGGCGAATACTTCCGAGCTGCGATCGCGCAACTGTAGCTGAAGGTAATTTTTTACAGCGCGGCTACTGGTGAAGTGTTGTTCCCGTTTCAGTTGTTCACCAAAGTGTCGGCGCGACATTTCCAGCACCGCTTGTAGTTGAGCGTATTTTGCACTGCCGAGGCCAAGGCCGCGGCAAAATTCCGTCTGGCTTGAGCTTAGCAGTGGTCGTAGGCCGCCGAAGTGGGTAAGTAGTTCACGAGCGAGATCCACCGCAGACTTTCCCGTGCAGCCGGTGCGTAAAAATATGGCGAGCAGTTCGGCATCGGATAGCGCGTAGGCGCCTTTAGAGAGAAGTTTTTCGCGAGGCCTTTCGTTTGCCGGCCAGTCGGTAATTGCCATGTCCTCATCCTTGTTAAGTTCATTCGTCTTCCTGAAAATGGTATCTTAGCGACCTGCTAGTTACTTGCCAATAAAAAGGCAGATAACTCCATTTCAGATCAAAGAGTTTGCACATGAGTGATAGCGCCGAGCCGATTAATCTCCACTCGTTGACCAATAAGAATATTTTGCTGGGAATCACCGGAGGTATTGCCGCCTACAAATGTGCCGAATTGGTGCGCTGCTTTAAAGGCGTGGGTGCAAACGTGCGTGTGGTGATGAGTCGAGCTGCCCAGGAGTTTGTAACGCCCCTGACGCTGCAGGCGCTGTCCGGTAACACGGTTCATACCTCAACATTGGATGCCGACGCCGAAGCGGGTATGGGGCATATCGAATTGGCTCGCTGGGCAGATCTGCTGTTAATAGCTCCAGCGACAGCCAACGTGCTTGCAAAGTTAGCCTGTGGTGAAGCTTCCGATTTGCTGACAACCCTGAGTCTAGCGACTCACGCTAAAACCGTTATCGCTCCGGCGATGAATCAAACCATGTGGCTGCAAAGTGCAACCCAGCGCAATATTGCTACCTTAAAAAAGATGGGTATGATCATTGCTGGCCCTGGCGTTGGTGAGCAGGCTTGTGGCGATTATGGCCCCGGCCGTATGCTGGATATTGAAGAGCTCGCACAAGCTGCAGCAAGTCAATTTGTTTGCGGACATCTGGCTGGCAGGCGTGTGCTGATAACCGCCGGCCCAACCCTTGAGGCGCTCGATCCTGTGCGCTATATCAGTAATCGAAGCTCGGGTAAAATGGGTTATGCTCTGGCTGATGCAGCGGTGGAAGCTGGTGCGCAGGTAGTATTGGTGAGCGGCCCAACGAAGTTGGCTGTGCCGACCCGTGTAGAATATAGGCCTGTTGAATCGGCGCAGGAAATGTATGAAGCGGTCATAGCAGAAGTGGATACCGCAGATATTGTTATTGCCGCTGCTGCCGTTGCCGATTATCGGCCCAAGTCTGTTGCCACGCAAAAAATGAAAAAAAGCAGCGCCGATGAGATGGTTATTGAGTTGGTCAAAAACCCCGATATCGTTGCCGCTGTTGCGGCCTTACCCGGAGAGCGCTTTGTTGTTGGCTTTGCTGCAGAGACCGAGCAAATAGATGAGTACGCAATGGAAAAACTGGAGCGTAAAGGTTTGCATGCGATTGTCGCCAATGATGTTTCTCAGGAAGATATTGGCTTCGACAGCGATGACAATACGGTTAAAGTATTCACTTCAGCAGGAATGGTTGAGCATTATAAAAAACGCAGTAAAGCACAGCTAGCTCGCGATCTTGTTCAATGGATTGCGCAGCAGTCGTATGAGCTGACATAAAAAAACATAAAATATATAGAAACAAGGAATAACTGGTGACTGATAACTTTGAAAAATTTTCAGACCCTGATCGGCAGCAAATTACAACAGCAGACGTTGAAGATACAACTGAAAAGAAAGTAAAAATTTCTCCTGTTGCTATTTGTCGAATAGCGGGGATGTTGCTTGCTGGTCTAATCAGCGCGTATCTTGTGAGCGCGGTTCATCGTTCAGAAGTTGTCGTAAAGCAAGAAGATAAACTCCAGCAGCTCGCCAGGCAGCGCGCCGAGTTGAGTGCGCGAAATGTCGAGATTTACGTACACTCCGTGCAAAAAACGGTTGCGCAATTTGCTGGTAAGCCCCTGTTAAGTACTGGCTTGATCGTCAACGATACCGAAACGCTAGAGCGTTACTCAAAGATGTTGAGCGAGCAATTGGAAGATGTGGTCAGTGTGCGGTTTTTTGCGCGTGGTAGCGCTAAACACGATGCCGAAATCTATCCTCCAATTCGTTTTTCTGAGCTGGAACTCATTCGTTTCGCCGAGAACCGTATGCCATTGCAGCCGGAGGCTGTAGTGTTGGGTAAGGACCGCCTACTGAGTTTTGTGAGCCCAGTTCCGGCGACGGGGGAGCAACCTGCGATAGGCAGCATGTTGGTCAGCCTGAAGGTGGATGGCCTCACTAAAGTACTTGAGCAAAACAATATTGGTATGGGCGACATAACGTTGTTGCAGATGTTTAATACCGGCAAACCACAGATTATTACACGTTATGCGGGTGATTCAGTGGCCGCCGCTCAGCAGGTGGCGGTTGCCGATACGCCCTGGGAGGTTAGGTTTTCTCCAGGCTATCGTATGTCGGAACAGGCCCGGGTTAATATTCCTTTTTTGTTGACGGGTCTCGGGGTCTTTTCCATCGTACTTATCGGAGCGGCACTCTGGCTGGGTAGTCGTTTAGGCGAGCGTATTCAGGTAGTGCTTGCTCAGGGTAAGGCTAAGGGTGCATGGGAAACCATTTCAGCTGTTGCAGCAGGTACAGAGACAGTAGAAGACGTTAGCGGAAACCTGTATCGGAAAACCGATATTCTGGATGTTGATATCGCAGAGGAAGATCAAGAGCTGTTAGGATTGGAAGACGAAGAAAAAGGCACGGATTCTGCCGCTTTACTGGCTTCAGAGCAGCAGAGTGCTGATCAGGAGAGTGGGTTGGACATTCCCGACCATATATTTCGTGCCTATGATATTCGTGGTGATTACGGTACGGATATAGATGAGGGCTTTGCTGAAGCTCTCGGTCGGGCATTGGGTAGTGAAGCGCTGGATTTGGGCGAGAATACGTTAATCGTTGCTCGCGACGCGCGTCTGCACAGCCCTAAGTTAACGGAGTACCTTATTCGCGGTATCCTCAGTAGCGGTTGCCAGGTCTTAAATATCGGAACGGTTCCTACTCCGTTACTCTACTTTGCGACCGAAACGCTTGATGCGAGCTCCAGCGGTGTAATGGTGACCGCCAGCCATAACCCAGGCCATCAAAATGGATTTAAGGTGGTTATGAAGGGGAAATGCCGTTCCGAGCACGACATTAAAGCGATACGCTCACGCATGATGGCGAACAATGTTTATCAGGGTAAGGGCGAAGAAATGCGCCTGGATATTGTGCCCAACTATATCGATACTATCTTTTCCGATGTTGCGCTGGCAGGCGATGTGTCGATTGTAATCGATGCTGCCAACGCCGTTGCAGGCATGGTGGCGCCGCGTTTGTTTGAAGAGCTGGGTTGCCAGGTCACACCGTTGTTCTGTGAGTTGGATGGCAACTTCCCTAACCATGACCCAGACCCCACCATAGAGTCGAACCTCAGCGCACTCATCGCTAAAGTGAAAGAGGTGAAGGCGGATCTCGGAGTGGCGCTCGATGGCGATGGCGATCGTATCGTTGTAGTGACAGGTTCAGGTAAAATCATTTGGCCAGATCGTTTACTTATGTTGTTTGCGCGCGATATTGTATCCCGCAACCCCGGAGCGGATGTTGTCTTCGACGTAAAGAGTACACGCCATTTAAATAACTGCATTACCGAGGTTGGCGGTCGACCTATTATGTGGAAGACCGGACACTCTCCCATGAAAGCGAAGATGGTTGAGACGGGTGCGTTGGTTGGTGGTGAATATTCCGGGCATATCTTTATAAAAGATCGCTGGTTCGGTTTTGATGATGGTCTGTATGCTGCAGCAAGATTAATAGAAATTTTGAGTTTACAGGGCGAAACGCTGGACGAGATATTCGCGGCATTTCCCGAATCACCAAGTAGCCCGGAAATTCGTGTTGATGTGGCCGAAGATAAAAAATTCGACATTATTAAATCCATTATTGAGAAGGGCCAGTTTGGCAACGGAAAAATCACCACTCTGGACGGAATGCGTGTTGATTATTCCAATGGCTGGGGATTGATTCGAGCATCCAACACCTCTGCGCATCTAACGCTTCGTTTTGAGGCTGATGATGAAAATGCGCTGCATCAATTAAAATCGCTTTTTGTCAAAGAACTTAGAGCGATAGACAATACAATTAACGTAGACTGGAACAAAAATTCGTAATGCAAGGTACAGAATCAATTACTACTCAAGCCTCTCAATATAATCCTACTCAGGTTGCTGAAGTTTTAACCGAAGCCCTTCCTTACATTCAAAAGTTCACCGGTAAAACTATCGTTGTTAAATACGGTGGCAATGCAATGACCGATGAAGCACTTCAGCACAGCTTCGCTCGTGATGTAGTGCTAATGAAGCTGGTAGGCATGAACCCTATTGTGGTTCATGGCGGTGGGCCTCAAATTGGTGAGTTGTTAAAAAAACTGGGGATTAAATCTGAGTTTGTTCAGGGTATGCGCGTTACCGATAGCCAAACCATGGACGTTGTGGAAATGGTTTTGGGCGCTACTGTTAACAAACAGATTGTCAGTTTAATTAATAGTGCTGGTGGCCAGGCCATCGGTGTTACCGGCAAAGACGGTCATTTGATTCAAGCGAAAAAATTAGTGCTTAACCGCTGTTTGAGTGAAGAAGAGCAGGCAAATATTGATGCGCCGGAAATTATTGATATTGGCCACGTCGGTGAAGTTAAATCGATTAATCGCGCTGTAATTGATTTGTTGGTAGGCAGCGATTTTATTCCTGTAATCGCCCCCATTGGTGTTGGGGACGACGGAGCGTCATACAATATCAATGCTGATCTGGTTGCCGGTAAGGTTGCCGAAGTTTTACAGGCCGAAAAATTAATGTTGTTGACTAACGTCGGCGGATTGCAGGATAAAGAGGGGCAAACACTTACCGGCCTCAGTACGGAGCGCGTTGATGAATTGATCGATGATGGCACTATCCACGGCGGAATGTTGCCGAAAATTCGCTGTGCGCTGGATGCGGTTAAATCCGGTGTTGCCAGCGCCCATATTGTTGATGGGCGTGTTCCTCACGCAGTTCTGTTGGAAATTTTTACAGATGCGGGTGTGGGTACCCTAATAACCGACCAATCACGATAGGTATTTCACTAATAGCATCAATATCCGGTTGAAGCGGCTAACGCTAGCCGCTAGGATAAGTCCCTAACTGTTTTAAGTAGAATATCGCAAGAGAGCGCAAACGTCTGCCTGTCTATAATAAAGCGTCATAGTGACATTTATAAGACAGTTTTCATTCGTTTTGATTGATCAGGATTGTTTTTTGCGAGGTGGTATAGTTATGTCATCGTCAGAGCGTGCTTAATGGCGATGGTAGTAGTGAAAGTGAATGCGCCCAACAATAGTTGCATTTTGGGTGATGTTGTCCCAGCATTATCCACGAAACTGTTTGAATGAATACAAATAATAAAAAGCCGCGTCGGCAGCAGATTCTCGAAGCTCTTGCCCATATGTTAGAGGTTAGCCCAGGTGCGCGTATCACTACTGCTGCGCTAGCGAAAGAGGTCGGTGTTTCCGAGGCTGCCCTTTATCGCCACTTTCCCAGCAAATCGAAAATGTACGAGGGGCTTATTGAGTTTATCGAGGAAACGCTTTTTTCTCGAATCTCTATTATCAACTCTGAAAATGAAAATGCGTTGCTTCGTTGCGAAAAAATGCTGCACCTTGTGCTGGCGTTTTCGGAACGAAATCCCGGTATTACACGCATACTAACAGGCGATGCCCTGGCTGGCGAAACGGATCGTTTGCGGCTTAGGGTTATACAGTTATTCGAGCGGCTTGAAACTCAATTACGCCAAATATTCCGCGAGGCTGAATTAAAAGAAGGTTTGCATTTCGGGATGTCGGTTATCGAAACGGTGGGGCTGTTAATGGCCTTGCTGGACGGCAAAATGTCACTTTACGTACGCAGTGAATTTAAACGTTTGCCGACAGCTAACTGGCCCCAGCAATGGCACCATATGGTGCATGGGATTTTGGCAGCAGAGCCGCAGTACAGCTAAGCAAAATCTGGTATCACTGAATTTTGGCTTTGGATAATTTATCCAGCGCGACCCCTTTAGAAAAGGCTGAAATATCTTCGTCGTATTTTGTTATTACGTCTTCGTATTCGGCTTGTCGAATCTGCATCAATTCGTCTGCAATTGCTAACTCCGCTCGTACGTCTATCAGCTGTTGTAAAAGGTTTTCCGGTACCGTGCTTCCTTTGCGTTCGAAGCTGGCAGCTTTACTCATGATTTTTTCAATCTGATTATTCAGGCCGCTGATATTGCCGTTAAGAATAGAAATATTGGTGTTGATATTCTTCAGCCGACGCTGCTTCGCTGATTCTATTTCTTTAGCGGAGGAGTAGCGTCGCTTCAGGCGGGCGTAGACTTCTTGAATTTCGCGCTCTGCGGCATTGCGTGCAAGATCCTCTTCCGAGGGCGCAGGCGGCACCACCTTGACGACCTGCCCGGAGGCGTTAATCACTTCGTATCCGTCTTGCGCGTACTCTGGAGGTATGTAGTGATCGAGCACTTTCACCCCGTCCTTGTTAATGTAGCGATAGTAAACGTGCTGCGCGTAGCTGCTGAGGGGAAGACAAAAAAAGACCACACCCAGGAGGAAAGCAGGGAGAAGTTGACGCGATGTTGATCGTTTACTGCTAGGCTTGCACATTGTGGTTAAACACCGTATTGGTTGCGATAGTGGATGATGTGCTCAAGTGTTGTGGCGTCACCTCTGGTTTCGAGGTAACTCATAATATCGCTTAGACTGATGATACTGATCACCGGAACGCCTGTTGATTGTTGGAGTTCCTGAATGGCGGATAGTTCGCCCTGTCCCCGCTCTTCGCGGTTAAGCCCAATAACGATAGCTGCAGGCTGAGCCTTGGCCTGTTCGATAATGGACAATACCTCCCTAACGGCGGTGCCTGCTGTGATCACATCATCAATTACGGCAACGCGTCCCTGTAAGGGCGCGCCGACCATCGTGCCGCCCTCACCATGATCTTTCACTTCTTTGCGGTTGTAGCACCAGGGCAGGTCGCGATGGTGATTATCTGCGAGGGCTATAGCTGTAGCGGCGGCAAGCGGAATACCTTTGTAGGCTGGCCCAAAAAGCATATCGAACTCGAGACCGGCATCCACTATCGCTTGCGCATAGGCTCTTCCTAGGCGGGCGATATGGGCGCCTCCATGGAAACAGCCTGCGTTGAAAAAATAAGGGCTCTTTCTACCTGATTTGAGCGTAAATTCACCAAATTTCAGGGCATTACTGGCAATGGCCATTTCAATAAAATCTTGTTGGTAGGGCTTCATTCTTTCTCCGGCCTGGCTTGAATAGCTTTTCGTAAGCCTTTTTGTTGGCGGTTTATATGCGGATGAGCAGAGGGTCAATGTCGAAATATGGCTGTTTGAGCCACCGAGGCGTCGCAAATGTCCTCCAAGACACTGATATCCGTCTATTATAAGAAAAGACAGTAAAGGAAACCTAACGATAAATAGGGAAAGCTTAATCCCAAATGAATTTTGTGATAATTAATGACAAAGAATTACAACTATCTGTATTATATCGGCGCGTTATTAAGGGGTCGGTATGAGAGTAATCAGTCTATGCGTTGATGGTATTCACCAGGCGGCGCAACGAGGTTTGTTTGACTGGATAGATGGGCAGGATGCAGACATTATCTGTTTGCAGGATATTCGTGCACTCGAATATGAGTTGGATGATCCTATTTTTCATCCTGAGGGTTATTTTGCCTACTTCTTTGACTCCGGTATCAAACACTACAACGGCGTGGCCATATACAGCCGCCACCAGCCAAAGGCGCTGATCTACGGTTTGGGGTTTTCCAGTGGCGTAGATATGGAAGGTCGCTACCTGCAGGTCGACTTTGAGCGCTATTCCATTGGCTCTCTTCTCGCGCCTTCTGCTTTTTACGAAGCGGAGTCGCAGGAAGTCAAAATTAAGTTCTTCGACGATTTTCAGGCCTTGCTGCATAAAATCACGCGCAAGCGTCGCCATTTTATCTTTTGCGGTAACTGGGGTATGGCCCACACTAAGAAAGATGTTGAGAATTGGCAGGACAATATTAATCAATCTGGCTTTCTTGCTCACGAGCAGCAGTGGATGAATCAGCTGTTCAAGCAGTTGGGTTATGCTGATGCTTTCCGTTTGGCAGTGCCCGAAGGGGGGGAGTACTCCTGGTGGCCTACCGGAGAAATTGGTCTTGGAGACGGTTGGCGAACCGATTATCAGGCGATTTCCAACTCGCTGTCGAAGAAGGTGGAGTATGCGGCGCTGTACAAAACCCGCCACTTTTCCAGCCATCTACCCTTAATTGTCGATTACGATATCGACGATTTATAGAGCGGCTTTGCGCCGCTCCATTCCTCCGGGGTTAAGCCCGGTTCTGCAGCTCGTCCTTCGCTACGGCAACGGCCTTTAGTACCTGCTCCGGTGCCGTGCCTCCTATATGGTTACGCGCGGCGACAGATCCTTCCAGTGTCAGTACATCGAATACATCCTGCTCAATTTCGCTGGAAAATTCTTGTAGTTCCTGTAGCGACATTTCGGATAAATCTTTACCTTGCTCAATACCGTAGGCCACCGATTTACCCACAATCTCGTGGGAGTCCCGAAAGGGAATGCCCCTGCGTACCAAATAGTCTGCTAGATCCGTTGCCGTAGAAAAGCCGCGTTTTGCAGATTCGTACATGCTCTCCTTGTTCGCTTGCAGCGCCGGAACCATATCGGCGAACGCGCGCAGGCAGTCCTTAACCGTATCGATGGCATCGAACAAGGGTTCTTTATCTTCCTGGTTGTCCTTGTTGTAGGCTAGCGGCTGAGATTTCATCAGGGTTAACAGGCAGATCAGGTGTCCGTTTACGCGGCCGGTTTTACCGCGCACCAGTTCCGGCACATCCGGGTTTTTCTTCTGCGGCATAATGGACGAGCCAGTACAGAAACGGTCGGGCAGATCGATAAAATTAAATTGCGACGATGTCCACAGTACCAACTCTTCGCTTGCGCGGGACAAGTGAGTCATCAGCAGTGCGGCGAAAGACGTAAATTCAATGGCGAAATCACGATCGCTGACAGAATCCAGAGAGTTGCGTGTTGGTTGGCTAAAACCCAGCAGCTCGGCCGTCTGGTGGCGGTCTATGGGATAGGTTGTTCCTGCCAGGGCAGCGGCGCCGAGTGGGGATTGATTTAGACGCTTGCGGCAGTCCTTCAGGCGATCATAGTCGCGGCCAAGCATTTCGTACCAGGCTAACAGGTGATGACCAAAAGTAACTGGCTGCGCGGTTTGCAGGTGAGTGAAGCCCGGCATAATGGTATTCGCTTCGCGCTCTGCAATGGTTAACAAACCCTGCTGCAGTCGGGTCAGCTCTTTGGCGATATTGTCAATCTCATCGCGCAGGTAGAGGCGGATATCGGTGGCGACCTGATCGTTGCGGGAACGGCCAGTGTGCAGCTTCTTGCCAGTAATACCAATGCGTTTGGTTAGCTCGGCCTCGATGTTCATATGAACATCTTCCAGTGATACAGACCAGGTAAACTTGCCCTGCTCAATATCGCGGCGAATCGATTCCAGGCCATCGATAATGGCTGTTTTCTCTTCACCGGTTAATACTCCGACAGAAGTAAGCATGGTCGCGTGGGCAATAGAGCCGTTAATATCGTGGTGATATAGGCGCTGATCGAAATCCACAGAGGCGGTGAACCTTTCCACAAAAGCGTCGGTGGCTTCGCTGAAACGGCCACCCCAGGGTTTTACAGGGTTGTCTTCTTGGCTCATAGTTAGTTAAATCCTGTTACGCCATAGGTAAAGGTGAATAGTATTGGCGATTGTCGGCTGAAAATTGGACACACATTATACCCGAGCGCTACAGCTTGCGCGAAAATAAGAGCTTGAAACAGAGCCCAAGGTTATCGAGTGACAAATAAACTATCTCAACCCAGTGTAGCCGTAGACGATGGAGACTTTTTACCGGATCTATGTGGTCCGCAGCCGGTACTGGCGTTAATTCTTGTCAGTGAGCTCCTTGTCGGCTCCACGGTGGTGGCGGCCTATGGTTTGGATAAGTTCGATTGGTCGGTTTTTGGTCTGGTTTCCGTCCTGGCGCAGTGGGTTGTATTGAGTTCTGCGGGCAGCCTGTGCCTGTTGCGCCCGGTACTTAAGCGTTTTCACCCTGTCGCCGCAGGCCTAAGCAGTTACGGATTGGTATTGTTCTACACCCTGGCGTTTTCACTGCTAATGCACTGGATCAGCAGTGGTTCACTGATCGGAGTTGGTCAGCTGCTGATTGGAAATTTAATGGTTGCCGCCGTGCTGGCGGGTATCGGGTTGCGCTATTTGTACCTGCAACAGCAATTGCGCAATCAGCAAAAAGCCGAAATGCAATCCCGTTTGCAGGCATTGCAGTCACGCATACGCCCGCATTTTCTGTTTAACAGTATGAACACCATCGCCAGCCTGATTGCCGTCGATCAGGAAACCGCAGAGCGCGTGGTGGTGGAGCTGTCCCAGCTCTTCCGTGCCAGCCTGGGGGAGCCGGGTTTGATACCCCTGCAAAAAGAAATTGATCTCTGTCGATATTATATGGACATTGAACAGATGCGGCTGGGGGATCGTATGACGGCGTACTGGCGCTGTCAGACCGAGCAGGGAGAGGCGCTCGCGCCGGAAGACGAGCGTTTGGAATTCGTGCAAATTCCCAGCTTTATGTTGCAACCTTTGGTTGAAAATGCGATCTACCATGGGATTCAACCCCTGCCGGAAGGTGGCACCATTACGATTGAGTTAACCCTGGGTGCAACGTTTTTAGAGGTTACCATCTGCAATCCTGTTGCGGGTGTTGATGATAAGACCGCCGATCTGGATAAAGCCAACGCCAATGGTAACGGAATAGCGCTGGATAATATCCGTCACCGCCTAATGGCGTACTACGGAACCGCGGCCTCGTTAAAAGTAGTGAGAGGCAGCAAAGAACATAAAGTGAAGCTTCGCTATCCTTTGACCATTGAAAGAAATGCCTGATTCAAGGAGATGCAATAAATGCACGTGTTAATTGTCGATGACGAGCCTTTGGCCCGCCAGCGCCTTATCCGTTTGGTCGACAGGTTCGACGGCTATGAAGTGGTTGGTGAAGCCGGAAATGGTGTGGAAGCGGTAGCGGCGGTCGATGCGTATGATCCAGATATTGTACTGCTGGACGTGCGAATGCCCGGCGAAGACGGTCTGGAAGCTGCGCGAAAAATTTCAGAAATGCCGGATCCTCCCGCCGTAATTTTTTGCACAGCCTATGACGAATATGCGCTGGAGGCGTTCAATACGCTGGCGGTTGGCTATTTGCTAAAGCCTGTGCAGCAGCAGCAGCTGATCGATGCGTTGGAGAAAGCGCAAAGACTGAACAAGGTGCAGCGCAACACCATAGCGGCGGAGTCGGCCCCGGAAGGGCAGCGCCAGAATATCGCAGCAAAAACCCGCAAAGGGGTGGAGCTGATTGGCATTGCCGGCGTGCGTTGTTTTATTGCCGATCAAAAATACGTCACGATTATGCACGAGTCGGGTGAGACGCTTATCGACGATACGCTGAAAGAGCTGGAGCAGGAATTCCCCAACCAATTTTTGCGTGTTCATCGCAACGCGCTTGTAGCTATCAGTGAAATCGAAGCGATGGAGCGGGCTAGCACTGGTCAGTTTGAGCTGCGTTTGAAATCGACCGACTACCGTCCCGTGGTGAGTCGTCGCCACGTGGCCAGTGTACGCGACATGTTATCGACACTTTAGCTTCCCAAACCTCCTTAACGCCTTCCTGCAGTCAGCTGTAATAGGCGTCTGTTATTATAGGCGTTAACTTTTAGAGGATAGGCAACAGTGACCCAAACCCTTCGTATCGCAACCCGCAAAAGCGCACTGGCGCTGTGGCAGGCCGAGTTTGTTAAAGTAGAACTTCTCAAGCGCAACCCGAAAATAAAGGTTGAGCTGGTGCCCATGACCAGCCGTGGCGACAAAATACTGGATGTGCCCCTGGCAAAGGTCGGGGGCAAGGGCTTGTTTGTTAAGGAGCTAGAGCACGCGCTGCTGGAAGGAGAGGCGGATATTGCCGTTCACTCCATGAAAGATGTACCGATGACGTTTCCCGATGGCCTGGGGTTAGCGGTAATCTGTGAGCGGGAAGATCCACGCGATGCCCTGGTATCCAATAAATATCTATTACTGGAAGATATTCCCTCCAGAGCGATTGTCGGCACCTCCAGCCTGCGCCGCCAAAGCCAGCTATTGGCGTTGCGCCCGGACCTTGAAGTGACCTTTCTACGTGGCAACGTGAATACCCGTCTAGCAAAACTCGATGCCGGTGAGTACGACGTAATTATCCTCGCCGCTGCGGGATTAAAGCGCCTGGAGATGCACGACCGTATCAGTAGTTGTATTCCACCGGAAACCATACTGCCCGCCGGTGGGCAGGGCGCTGTGGGGATTGAGTGCCGCACGAATGACCAGGCTGTACTGGACGCGATTCGGCCCCTGCACCACTTGGCGACAGCGCAGGCGGTGCTGGCCGAACGGGCCATGAACCGAGCGCTTGAGGGTGGTTGTCAGGTGCCGATTGGCAGCTATGCGATTCATAGGGACGGGCAGCTGTGGTTGCGTGGCCTAGTGGCCGAGCCTAATGGTAGCGAAATTATCCATAGGGAAATCACCGGCGAAACCGAGTCTGGAGAGCGTATGGGTGAACAGTTGGCCGAGCAGCTACTGGCTGCCGGTGCCGGCCGCATTTTAGCGGGCGTTTATGGTAAATAAGGGGCGCTTGCGCGTTATCGCCACCCGGCCGAGAGAGCAGAACACCGGCTGGTGCCAGCAACTGGAGCAAGAGGGTTTTACTACGCTCAGCCTGCCCATGCTGGAGATTCGGGCCGTTTCAGATTCGCAGCGACAGCAGGCGATCAAGCAGCGCATACTGAACTTTGATCAGTACAGTGCGGCCATTTTCGTCAGCCAAAATGCGGTGCAGCACGCCTGCAACTGGCTGCACGACTACTGGCCGCAAATGCCCGTAGGTGTCCAATACTTTGCCATAGGCAGTAAAACCGCCGCATTGCTTCGCGAACTGTTGCAACTGGGGGTGAACGATGTGCAATTGGCATCAACGACGATGAACAGCGAAGAATTGTTGCAGCATCCACAGTTACAGCGGCTGGACAGCGAGAAAATACTGATCTGCCGAGGTTTGGGTGGCCGGGGCCTGTTGGCGCAGGCATTGCGCAGCCGGGGTGCTACAGTTGACTATTGCGAACTGTACCAGCGTGCACTTCCCAGCGGAGTAATAGAACAGCTTAAAGCAGAACATTTTTCGCCAGCTAACGATGTGCTAACTGTTTTTAGCGGTGAAACCTTAACGAACACCTTGTTTGCCATGGAGCAGTCGCAAGGGCCGGAACTATCTGGCGTGATAAGACAAATGCCGGTTGTTGTACCGGGTGAGAGAGTTGCGCAACAGGCGCAAAATCTGGGTTTTGAGCGCATAATTGTATCGCCCAACGCCTCTGAGCAGAGCATGCTAAGCAGCCTGATCCACGAGTTTTCTGAGAAGCTTTTATGACTGAAGATAAAAAACCAGCCGACGGTTTGGAATCGGCGGAAGAGTCAGCGGAAGAAAAAACGCTTACTTCTGAAACAGCCAGTGCCGTAATCGAACACGACAATAGCGAGAGCGAAACATCCCAGGAAAAGGTTGAAGAAGACATCGTTCAGCCGGTTAAAGCCGCCAAGCCAAAAAGGCGGTTTCCCTGGGTGTTTTTGTTGCTGCTTATTCTAATTCTGCCAACCATTGCCGCCGTTGCCTTTTTGGGCTGGCGTGGTTACGAGTATATAAAAGCCGATCAGCAAAAGGCCGGCCAGTTTTCTGTACTGGAAGCCCAGCTACAGCAGCAGCAAAGTCAGCTGTCCAGGCTCAGCCAGTTGCAGGAAAAAATAACGGCCGATGCAAAGCAGCAAATACAAGGCGCGAGTGAACGCATTCAGGTACTAGAGCAGAGAGTAGTGGCGCAAAACCGCCGCCTGCTAGCAATGTCGACCGTAACGCGCGAAGACTGGCTACTGGCGGAAGCCGAATACCTCCTAAAGCTGGCCAACCAACGCATTTTAATCGAACACAGTGCCGCCGGTGCCGAAGCCCTGCTGGCAGAGGCCGATTTGATACTGCGCGATCTTGCCGACCCCGACCTCTATCCACTGCGCAAAGCCGTCAATAATGATCTGGCGGCCTTGCGCCTGACGCAGACAATCGATGTAGAAGGCATTTACCTCTCCATTTATGGTCTGGTCGAGCAGCTGCATGCTCTGCCGTTGCAACCGACTCGCCAGGAACTGATGAAAAGCGTGGGTGAAAAGGCCGTAGCGGAAGCGCCGGAAGCGGGCGAGCAGGGTTGGCTGGCCAAGCTGGGTAATAGCTTCAGAGCGTTTGTTCGTGCGCTGGGTAAATATGTTCGTGTGCGAGACCACAGCGTAGAAGCGAAAGCCCTGTTAGCACCGGAAACGGCCGAATATCTTCAGCACAATATTCGTTTGATTTTGGAGCGTGCTCAGCTGGCGCTATTGCGCGAACAGCCGAAAATTTATCGCCAAAGCCTGGAGCAGGCGGACGACTACATAAACCGATTCTTCCCAGAATCCAGTGCCTCAATCGCCTTTCGTAAGCAGCTGCAACTGCTGGCCGAAAGAAATATCGTCAGCAATTTGCCCGATATTACCGGCTCGCTGGAATTGTTACACAGCTACGTTGAAGATTTGCATAGCTTAAAAGGTGCGGCAAAAGCGGCGGGGAGCGAGCAGAAATGAAACGGCTGCTTTTCTTAGGGGCGCTTAGCTTACTGTTTTTATTGGCCGGGCCAATATTGGTTGAAATGATTCGCAAAGATTCCGGCTATATTCTTATCAGTGTTGGCAGCACAACCATAGAGATGAGCTTTTGGTTGGCGGCCTTCCCTGCAGGCCTGTTGTTTACCTGGTGGCTGTACCGATTTGTTGTTCATATTCTCCAGTATTTTGGCTTTAGTCTTCGAATTTTCTCCAATCGAAGAAACCGGCAGGTTCTGATTAAAACCCAGCGGGGCCTTATTCATTTTATAGAAGGTAACTGGAAGGCAGCAAAGAAAGATCTGCTCAGTGTAGCCAAGCGCAGCGATCAGCCCCTGGTACATTATTTGGCGGCCGCACGAAGCGCATATGAAATGGGTGACAAGGAAGAAAGTCATCGGCTTTTAACCCTGGCAAAAGAAAACGCACCGGAACAGGCCTTGGTTGTGCTGCTCACGCAGGCACGTATTCAGCTTGCGGAAAAACAATATGAGCCGTGCGCAGAGGCCTTAGAGCTTGCCAGCGAAAGCTCACCCTTGCACCCTACCGTTCTGGACCTACAGGGCAAGCTCTATATTGCGCAGCAGCGATGGCAAGAATTGGTAGAGCTATTGCCGAAGCTAAAATATTCAAAGCAATACAGCGATGAGCTTTTGCACAAAATGGAAGTACAAGCCTATGTGGGCTTGCTGGCAGAAAACAATCACACCGAGAGTATTACAGAATCTTCCCAAAAGGCGGCTGCGGTCTGGCAGAGCGTACCGCGTTCGCTGCGTCATTCACCTGAACTTATCGCGCAATATGCCAAACTGCTGCTCCACGCAGAGCAGCAGGATAAGGCCGAACAGTTGGTTCGCCAGGCACTGAATAAAAACTGGGATCCATCTTTAGCGGCTATTTACGGTACCATCAAAACGGTCAAACCAGCTGAACAGCTCGTCCATGTTGAGCGTTGGTTGCACCAGCACGAAGATGAAGCGCAGGTACATTTGGCCGCCGCAAGAATGTCCATGGTTAATGAATTGTGGGGCAAGGCGCGAGGCTATTACGAGCGCAGCTTGCAGTTACAGGAATGTCCCCAGGCTTATGCAGAGCTTGCAGCCCTGGCTTCTCAGTTGGGCGACCACCAGAAGAGTGCCGCTCTGTATCAAAAAGGTTTATTGCTCACAACGCAGTAATCGACAACAGGTAAAACAATGAAAAAAAGACTCGACAATAAATGGGCACTGGTAACAGGCTCGGCTCGCGGTATCGGCCAACAAATCGCATTGGGACTCGCGCAACTGGGTTGCAACGTTATCGTTCATGGCAGAGCCGAGGGAAACACCCAAAAAACACAGGAGATGCTTAAAGCAACCGGTGTTGAGGTTAAAAATGTCTTTGGTGAACTGGATACCGAAGAGGGTGTAGCGAAAATTATTGCGCAGGTGCGGGCAGTTGCTCCCCAGATCGACATACTCTACAACAACGCCGCCATTAGTTGCGAATCCACACCCGTATTTGAATTCAGCATGGACGTGTGGAAAAAATCTTTCCAGGTGAACGTATTTGCCCTGGCACAACTGTGCAATGCCTTTGGCCCAGGAATGAAAGAACGCAACTGGGGGCGCATTGTGAACCTGTCCTCCGGCATTGCCGACCAGCCCAACCTTGCACCCTATAGTGTTACCAAGGCGGCAGTGGACAAGCTCACTAAAGATCTAGCCTATGAATTCAAAGATACCAACGTGCGGGTAAACTGCATTGACCCGGGATGGATCCGCACAGACCTCGGTGGACCAGACGCTTGGGATTCTGTCGAATCTACATTGCCTGGTATGCTCGCCCCGGTCATCGTTGCCGATGGCGGCGCAAACGGCGAATATTTCAGGGCGCAGGACTTTACCCTATTTGACTGAGTTGACGTTTGTTAAAAATGTAGCGCTGCTACTGGTTCTCGCCTATGTGGGAATTGGGGCAGCGCTTTTTGTTTTTCAGCGCAGCTTTATTTATTTCCCCACACGAGCGGTATCGCTAGCGGGCGTGGAAAATGTGGAGATAAGCCATGACAATTACCACCTACAGGGGCATGTTGTAAACGATGGTAAGCGTGAACTTGTCATATATTTTGGCGGCAACGCGGAGCAAATAGCGTATAGCCTGCAAGGCCTCTCCCCTTACTTGCGACACAAAACACTCGTGGGCTTCCACTACCGTAGCTACAGCGGTAGCGAAGGCGAGCCAAGCGAAAAAACGATCTTTGCCGATGCGCTATATATATACGATCAGTTGGCCGTAAAATACGATAAAGTTGCGTTGATCGGGCGCAGCCTCGGAAGCGGAGTAGCCAGCTATATTGCCAGTCAGCGCAAAATCGACAAACTGGTATTGGTTACACCCTACGACAGTATTGAAGCACTGGCGGCGCGAACCTATTGGTTTTACCCCATAAAATGGATGATAACGGAAAAATACGATTCAGCTAGCCGCGCCGGGCACATAAGCTGCGACACGCTAATGATGATTGCCGCAGAAGATACCATCATCCCAATGGCCAATAGTGAAAAGCTCTACCATCAATTCCCGCGCGGTGTTGCAACACTAATAAAAATTGAAGGCGCGGGGCACAACTCGATAAGTAATATACCGCAGTACCTAAGTGCAATAAGCGAATTTTTAGAGGAACAAGGTGCTGAAAGTGGCAATAGCGTACCCGGAATATAAAAACAAACGTCTATTACGTAACACCGAGCAATAGGCCCAACGGCTGGTAATTTCCAACGACCATCCGCCCAGTTCCCAGGGCCATAGCTACACCGGCAGAAACGTAAACACCATAGCCATCGCTCGAGTGCGTAAAATATCACAGAAAGCATGATTGAAATAACAGCGCCTTGGTGAAAATTTTTATGGTAAATATTCCGCACGGAGCATCTAATTTATCCTCTAGAAACCTATTGTTAACGTGTGCATATAAAAAGTTAAATAGGGTCGCCGTCTAACTGCAGTTGGAGTGCGAAAGCGCGAAAAATACTAATAGCTATTCATTATAAGTGTAGAGCCTAGGATTTGTGGTGGTATGGGCGTATCCTTAAACAATGCACGCGTTGAAAGACGGCATTTCGCCGCATTTAATACGGCGTTTTACGCCCTAATAATATTGTTATAAGCGCTCGTAGTTGGTTGTAAAGTTTTTACGTGTTTCAATTGAACTCTGAGTTTTTCTGAGAGCTTTGTGTAATCACTTTTAAGCTAAAGGGCCGCCTGTCGGCCGCCATAATTTGAGGTTAAGAGCGTTCGTTCCCGGTGCGAGTTATACCAGCCAAGCTAAATTGTTAAAGAACAACAATATAGATTGTCTTTGTAAATAATTTGTTGGTGGTTGTTTGACTTCGTTTCAACCATCTTTGCGTCGGCTAAGTCAAAATATTGAAGAAGGCTCTTTGAGTAAGGCATTGTGGTCCTCACTAGAAAGTTCGGTACGGTTCCGCTTATAACAAATTACTTAAACATCGTTCCGGCCGAAAAGACGGCCTCCACTGGACGCAGCAAGCTGCGCCGTTTAGCAAAACGTTATGAGTAGGTGCTAATGAAATATCTAATCTTATCCATTATATTTATTTTTGCTAAAAATTCTTATGCAGTTGAGGCGTGTCCCCATGAGAATAGCGAGTCTATATTGCAAGATTATCTTTATGATGTTCGCTTACCTTTTACCGCGCTTCAGTATTTCAACATAAACAAACCTGATGAGGCTCGTCATAGCCTTACTCGTGATTTATCCAATACTATTTATGGGTTAGGTCAACTTTTGCCCTATGAAGAGTGCTTTGAAAATGAAGCCGAACTTGATCGGGCATGGGGAATGATTAGAGTTCTTGCTGTCATGCATGAGAAGTATCCCGTGCCAGAGTGGAAGAATAATGAGCTAATATTATCAATTCTACAAAAAGCTAAAGAAATAGATCCAGCTCAGACTGCAGGGGTAAGAAATAGAGATTGGAGCAAGCAGCAATGAAACTCATAACAAGCGCATCATGGTTCAGCCGCTTCGCGGCTTGGACTCACAAAAGCTGCGCTTTTGCTCGCCCCATATACGAACGTTATAAGCGCTCGTAGTTGGTTGTAAGGTTTTTACGTGTTTCAATTGAGCACTGAGATTTCTGAGAGTTTTGTGGAATAACTTTTAAGCTAAAAGGCCGCCTGTCGGCCGCTATAGTTTGAGGTTAGGAGTGTTCGTTCTCGGTGCGGGTAATGCCAGCCAAACTAAATTGTTAAAAAGCAACAATATGGCTTGGCTTAGTAATTCATTTGGTTGTTGGTCGCTGAACTTTGTTCTAACCATCTTTGCGTCGGTTACGTCCAAATATTGAAGAAGGGTCTTTGAGTAAGGTATTGTGGTCCTCACTAGCAGGTTCTGTGCGGTTCCGCCTATAACAAATTACTTAAACATCGTTCCGGCCAAAAGACGGCCTCCACTGGACGCAGCAAGCTGCGCCGTTTAGCAAAACGTTATGGCGGGTTTAAATAATTTAGTTGTAGTTCCAGAATATTTATTAAATTGAGAGTTTGAAGTTTAGTAAGTGCAATCGTCGAGAAAGAATAAATAGTTTCACTCGGTGCAAGAAAGTAGTGAAATGGTCGCAATAGAAAGTATTGAAATAAGGTGAGTCTAAAACCATTCGTTCCTTGGCTCACCGTGTAAGATTCCGCTGCGAAACAAAAATGGGTAGTTCGCATCTTCAAAGCTCTATCAAGAAGGTGCGAATTGTAAAAATAGTAGTTTAAACTGGTTGGGGTTTTTAATTGGCTAAAGTTCCGCGTTCGCTCCACAAAAAGCGTTGTAGAAAGAAAGTGCCTCCCAGCTCATAACAAATCGCTGCACTCGGACGCATATTGCTACGCTCGTTTTTATGTATGTCGCGGTGCTCCATTTTACATAAAAACGCTCTCCGCAATATGCGCCGGTGAGCTCGGCGTTAGGTATCATAGGGAATATGCACATCACCATGAAAAATGTTTTTAATTCCCTCATTTCATTTATATTAGGTGTTGTGTTTTGTTTCTACTTTATAGTTTATTCACTTATGGAGACGAGTGTCGCGAGAGTTCATTTGCTGAGCTCCAATCTTTATCAAATCGCCGATAAAGCAGGCGCAGGAGAGACTCGCGAAAGTGTAACTCCAATAATTTACGATGACATAAATTTTTACACTCGCTACAGGGATTTCTATCCTAGATTCCTTATAGAGAAAATGGATATGATTCTATGTATGTCAGTTCGTGATGATCCGTCGAATTACGATACAACAATATATTTTTCGCTAATAAATAATCCAGAATTAGAAAGTTTAATAGCTAATCATATGGGATATTGTATTGGTCGGTAGCTATTAAAAGGGGTACTTTCCTTGCAAAGTGTTGCGTATCGCCTAACAAAGCCATCATGTGGACAGCTTTTCCGTCGCTTCGTTTTGTGCTTGAATAGCACAAAACAAATCAACTACAAAGCTGCCCCATATGGCGGCGTTAGGAGTCACCATGGATCGAGACAGTTGGGGTATATTTCATGATGGCTATATATCCAGAATTGAAGGTGTTGTCCCTGGTGAATTAAGAGTATTTGTAAATATCCTATATCTCCGTGAAATGTTCCAGGGAGAGGGTGAGGGCTTTGTAGTTACTTTAAGTAATTGCACAGTGTTTGAATTCCAAGAATATGATGAGCAACCCACAAGTAACCTAAGAGATATAGAAGACTTAGAACCTGAAGTTTTGTATGTGCAAAGTAAAGAACCATTGGTCCTAGATTGTTCTGCTGGCACTTTAAGGTTGTCTTACGACAGTGCAACTATTGAAATAGATAATGGCATCCCTGTAACAGACGATGAGTTATCTCAAGAATGTGACAATTATTGGGAAGGCTGGAAAAAACGTAATGAAGAAAACTCCTAACAAGTTTGTCCAGCTGACGTTTTGGTCTTCGCTCCTTTTTGTGCATGGCCTTCGGCCATCTTTGCACAAAAATCCACTACAACCAAAACGCAGCTGACAAAGGCGTTATAGCGGTCTTTAGCATTTTACATTTTTAGGTGAGTCTCAGGTATCCCTTACCTTACTTCGTAGGGGCTTGGTCAAGCAGTTGGATCGTAAATCGAGAGATTCTACATCGCTAACGTAGTTTCTTTATCGTTGGTGGTATTTAACTACGAGTCTTTGCCTGTTTGGATGTTGTGCTGTTGCTCGGCTTTTGTCAGTAGTGGTAGTGTTTAGAGGGAAATGGCGTGCGGCGGCCTGTTCGTTATTGTCGGCAAAGGCTTTGTTAGAGAAATGGGGAAAGTTTGTAGGTACGAACGCTGCTTTGCTATAACAAAGTCATCAAACCTGACACTTTTTACTCCATTTCATGTTGTGCATGCCTGCGGCATAATTGCACAACATTCCATTACATAAAAAGTGCAGTTTATAACAACGTTATGGCGGGTTTAAATAATTTGTAAATCGTTCCAGAATACTGTCCAATTTGAGAACTCGCAGTTTAGTAAGTGCAAACGTCGAGAAAGAACAAATAGTTTCACTCGGTACAAGAATGTAGTGAAGTGGTTACAATAGAAAGTATTGGAACAAGGTGAGTCTAAAACTGTTCGTTCTTTGGCTTACCGTTTGGGATTCCACTGCGAAATAAAAAATGGGTGGTTCGCATCTTCAAGGCTCCATCAAGACAATGCGAATTGTTAGAATAGTAGTTTATACTGGTTGGGTTTTTAATAGGCTAAAGTTCCGCGTTCGCTCCACAAAGAGCGCTGTAGAAAGTAAGTGCCACCCAGCTCATAACAAATCGCTGCACTCGGACGCATATTGCTGCGCTCGTTTTTATGTATGTCGCGGTGCTCCATTTTACATAAAAACGCTCTCCGCAATATGCGCCGGTGAGCTCGGCGTTATAGCGGTCTTTAGCATTTTACATTTTTAGGTGAGTCTCAAGTATCCCTTACCTTACTTCGTAGGGCCTTGGTCAAGCAGTTGGATCGTAAATCGCGAGATTAGGCATCGCTAACGTAGTTTCTTTATCGTTGGTGGTATTTAACTACGAGTCTTTGCCAGTTTGGATGTTGTGCTGTTGCTCGGCTTTTGTCAGTAGTGGTAGTGTTTAGAGGGAAATGGCGTGCGGCGGCCTGTTCGTTATTGTCGGCGATGGCTTTGTTAGAGAAATGGGGAAGGTTTGTAGGTATGAACGCTGCCTTGCTATAACAAAGTCATCAAACCTGACACTTTTTACTCCATTTCATGTTGTGCATGCCTGCGGCATAATCACACAACATTCCATTACATAAAAAGTGCAGTTTATAACAACGTTATGACTCTAGAGCGAGAACATGAAAGTATCAAAAATATTTGAAGAAGAACCAATACAGTGGGGATTGCGAGGTGATCCTTTTCTGTGGCGTGAGCTACAGGAAGTCTTCAAAGAAATTGATATGCCAGATACTCCGCAAGAGTTACAGGTCTTAATCGAAAAAGAGTACGAAAAATCAACTGGGCATCCAATTAGCTATCAAAAGCATTTCGGCATCGAGAGGTTTCGTAGCCACGGTATGTCTAGTGGTGGTATTAGCCCTGAGTTTTGGGTTCGCAGTGGCATACCGCTTTTGGTGGGTCGTCATGCAAAGTCATAACAAGTCAAAGCACTCGGACTTGGTAAAGCTGTCACCTTTTTTGTTCCAAAAAAGTCGCCAACTTCACCAAGCCGGTGTTTGAGGCGTTACTTGTCTATTCAAAAAAGTTTGGTGTGTATTTAAGTTTCAGTAGGGTGTTCCTAAATTCGTCACCCTCCATCAAGTTTAGGTAACCAACCTTTGGTCGCTTACAACGTGCTTCGTAAAAGGCAGATTTGGTAATCCGGTAAAGCTACGTTGCAGAAAGCGCAACCAAGCTTTACCTAGCAAAGGGAGTTTGCGGCTTATTCCTCGCGTTCGTTCCTTTCTGTTGGTTGCCATAATCACTTGTTGTTTTGGGTCAATTTTATGCCTTCTGTTTTGGCTATCCCACGGTTATAGTTGGGTCTAACCAAAGCTTCAGGCTTTTTAAACAAATAGAGCAATTGGCGTAACAGCGTAGTTCAAAGCGAGTAGGTGTTTGGTACAAGTAACAAACCAAGTCAGTAGGACTTACTTTGCCGTCGCTTCGCTCCAAAACGCAAAGTAAGCCTCTGCTTGGGGCGTTAAGAGTCTATGAGCACTGAAGACAATAAATGGAATTTAGATCGGCCTCCTACGAAGTGGGAGCGTATCTATGGTTCAGTATTTTCAATATTGATCTTCATCTTAATGTCTCTTTTTTTATATGCTTCATCTTTGAGCATAATTGAGAAAGAGATTACAAATACCACTTTGGTAACATTTTTAGTGGCAGTATTGCTCTTTATCGGTTCAGGCTATCTATTAGTGCGCGTAGTCTTCGGCAAGCGCAAAAAACCTAGCGCGAAAGCAATAATTATTACAGGTTATGTTTTAGGTACTTCTAGCTGCATGCTTTTAGTGGCATCAGTTTTTGGTTTAAGCAATACTCCGTTTCTGGCGGCAACGGGGTTTAGCGGTCTGGTAGGTAGTTCATTAATAATTAGCCAGGGTAAACGTCGTGGCAACTCTTAACAAAGCAAACCAGCATCAGTCGCTGCGCTCCTTGGACAGCCTTGCCGTCGCTCGTTTTGTGCATGGCTTCGCCATTTACGCACAAAACAATCAACAACAAGTCTGCCGCTGTTTGCGGCGTTATGGCGGGTTTAAATAATTTATTTGTGGTTCCAGAATCTTTCTAATTTGAGGTCTCGCAGTTTAGTAAGTGCAATCGTCGAGAAAGAACAAATGGTTTCACTCGGCGCAAGAAAGTCGCGAAGTGGTTACAATAGAAAGTATTGGAATAAGGTGAGTCTAAAACTGTTCGTTCCTTGGCTCACCGTTTAAGGTTCCACTGCAAAACTAAAATGGGTGGCTCGCATCTTCAAAGCTCCATCAAGAAAATGCGAATTGTTAGAATAGTAGTTTATACTGGTTGGGTTTTTAATAGGCTAAAGTTCCGCGTTCGCTCCACAAAGAGCGTTGTAGAAAGTAAGTGCCACCCAGCTCATAACAAATCGCTGCACTCGGACGCATATTGCTACGCTCGTTTTTATGTATGTCGCTGTGCTCCATTTTACATAAAAACGCTCTCCGCAATATGCGCCGGTGAGCTCGGCGTTATGTGTAAGGAGAGCTGAAAGTGCGAAATATTTTTCTGGCAATTTTATTACTACCTTGTTGGAGTTTTGCCGCAGAAACTATTAACTGCTATTTTGATAAGTTTCACCAAGTAAATCACGAAGTTCCTGAGATGACAGGGTATGCAGCCATCGACCAAAGCCTCGAAATTGTGGTAGGTAAAACATTGGAGGAAACATTAAAACTAGACGGTAAGAAACGGGCTGCAAATAGTGCCAACTGGGTGATTTTAGAACCCAAGGGCTGGGAAACGTATTCAACTACTTACGCCGGTGATTTTGGCGAGCTACTTACCATTGAGCACAAGTTGGGTGAAAATTCCAAAGGTCTAAATGGCTGGTACAAGGCGTCACTTATTAGCTCAAAAATAATCACCACTCATACATCCCTTGGTAAGTGCTTAATAAAGTGACACACATAACAAGCAAAGGCAGCATCGCCCTGCGGGCTGGACGCGCTGACGCGCGCCGCTGCTTTGGGCGTTATAAGCGCTCGTATTTGGTTGAAAAATGTTTACGTGTTTCAATTGAGCGCAGAGGCGCCTGAGGGTTTCGTGGAACCACTTTTAGGCTAAAAGGCAGCCTGTCGGCCGCCATAGTTTGATGTTAAGAGCGTTCGTTCTCGGTGCGAGTTATACCAGCCAAACTAAATTGTTAAAGAGCAACAATATAGCTTGGCTTAGTAAATAATTTGTTGGTGGTTGTTTGGCTTCGTTCCAACCATCTTTGCGTCGGCTAAGTCAGAATATTGAAGAAGGGTCTTTGAGTAAGGTATTGTGGTCCTCACTAGAAAGTTCGGTACGGTTCCGCTTATAACAAATTGCTTAAACATCGTTCCGGCCAAAAGACGGCCTCCACTGGACGCAGCAAGCTGCGCCGTTTAGCAAAACGTTATAAGCGCTCGTAGTTGGTTGTAAGGTTTTTACGTGTTTCAATTGAGCGCTGAGGCCCCTGAGGGTTTCGTGGAACCACTTTTAGGCTAAAAGGCCGCCTGTCGGCCGCCATAGTTTGAGGTTAAGAGTGTTCGTTCTCGGTGCGGGTAATGCCAGCCAAACTAAATTGTTAAAAAGCAACAATATGGCTTGGCTTAGTAATTCATTTGGTTGTTGGTCGCTGAACTTCGTTCTAACCATCTTTGCGTCGGTTACGTCCAAATATTGAAGAAGGGTCTTTGAGTAAGGTATTGTGGTCCTCACTAGCAGGTTCTGTGCGGTTCCGCCTATAACAAATTACTTAAACATCGTTCCGGCCAAAAGACGGCCTCCACTGGACGCAGCAAGCTGCGCCGTTTAGCAAAACGTTATATTTCACTATGAACAAAGTACTGTTTTTACTATTATTTTTATCGCCGTTGAGTTGGTCAATAGTCGACACTAATCAGTGCACTGATGAAAATACGATTTCAAAGTTTAGAGAAGACCTTGAGATCAAAAAGTCGAATATTGGCGAAGAGATTATTAGCTTTAATGTTTTTACTCCATTGGAGTACAAAGATTTACCTTATTTTATGTCGTATCTTGTCTACTCTAACGCTAAAGAAGAGGTTCTACGGGCGCCTCTGCTAGCTGAAATAGAAAAAGATGGGCATAGGGTATTTTTTAGTGTTAAGCCCGAGTATGTACAAAACGTGGAGTTCGTTACAATTTTCCGTAAAAAATACGAAAAGGCAGCATTTCATGTTCCTTATTGTGAATTTAGGCAAAAAATATAACAAATTGCTTCTGCTGACGTTTTGGTCTTCGCTCCTATTTGTGCATGGCCTGCGGCCATTTTTTCACAAATATCCACTACAACCAAAACGCAGCAGAGCAAGGCGTTATAGCGGTCTTTAGCATTTTATATTTTTAGATGAGCCTCAAGTATCCCTTACCTTACTTCGTAGGGTGCTTGGTTAAGCAGTTGGATCGTAACTCGCGAGATTCGGCATCGCTAACGTAGTTTCTTTATCGTTGGTGGTATTTAACTACGAGTCTTTTCCAGTTTGGATGTTGTTCTGTTGCTCAGCCTTTTTTAGTGGTTGTAGTGTTTAGACGGGCAGTAGCTTGGTATGGCTTGGTCGTTATTGTCGGCGATGGCTTTGTTAGATATATGGGGAAAGTTTGTAGGTATGAACGCTGCCTTGCTATAACAAAGTCATCAAACCTGACACTTTTTACTGCATTCCATGTTGTGCATGCCTGCGGCATAATTGCACAACATTCCATTACATAAAAAGTGCAGTTTATAACAACGTTATAAGCGCTCGTAGTTGGTTGTAAGGTTTTTACGTGTTTCAATTGAGCGCAGAGGCGCCTGAGGGTTTCGTGGAACCACTTTTTGGGCTAAAAGGCAGCCTGTCGGCCGCCATAGTTTTATGTTAAGAGCGTTCGTTCCCGGTGCGAGTTATACCAGCCAAGCTAAATTGTTAAAGAGCAACAATATAGCTTGGCTTAGTCAATCAGTTTGTTGCTGGTTGTTTGACTTCGTTTCAACCATCTTTGCGTCGGCTAAGTCAAAATATTGAAGCAGGGTCTTTGAGTAAGGTATTGTGGCCCTCACTAGAAAGTTCGGTACGGTTCCGCTTATAACAAATTACTTAAACATCGTTCCGGCCAAAAAGACGGCCTCCACTGGACGCAGCAAGCTGCGCCGTTTAGCAAAACGTTATAAGCGCTCGTAGTTGGTTGTAACGTTTTTACGTGTTTCAATTGAGCACTGAGTTTTTTGAGAGTTTTGTGGAGTCACTTTTAGGCTAAAATGCCGCCTGTCGGCCGCCATAATTTGAGGTTAAGAGTGTTCGTTCTCGGTGCGAGTTATGCCAGCCAAGCTAAATTGTTAAAGAGCAACAATATAGCTTGTCTTAGTAAACAATTTGTTGGTGGTTGTTTGACTTCGTTTCAACCATCTTTGCGTCGGCTAAGTCAAAATATTGAAGAAGGGTCTTTGAGTAAGGTATTGTGGTCCTCACTAGAAAGTTCGGTACGGTTCCGCTTATAACAAATTACTTAAACATCGTTCCGGCCAAAAAGACGGCCTCCACTGGACGCAGCAAGCTGCGCCGTTTAGCAAAACGTTATAGCGGTCTTTAGCATTTTATATTTTTAGATGAGCCTCAAGTATCCCTTACCTTACTTCGTAGGGTGCTTGGTTAAGCAGTTGGATCGTAACTCGCGAGATTCGGCATCGCTAACGTAGTTTCTTTATCGTTGGTGGTATTTAACTACGAGTCTTTTCCAGTTTGGATGTTGTTCTGTTGCTCAGCCTTTTTTAGTGGTTGTAGTGTTTAGACGGGCAGTAGCTTGGTATGGCTTGGTCGTTATTGTCGGCGATGGCTTTGTTAGATATATGGGGAAAGTTTGTAGGTATGAACGCTGCCTTGCTATAACAAAGTCATCAAACCTGACACTTTTTACTGCATTCCATGTTGTGCATGCCTGCGGCATAATTGCACAACATTCCATTACATAAAAAGTGCAGTTTATAACAACGTTACTTGTCTATTCAAAAAAGTTTGGTGTGTATTTAAGTTTTGGCAGGGTGTTCCTAAATTCGTCACCCTCCGTCAAGTTTAGGTAAGCCACCTTTGGTCGCTTACAACGTGCTTCGTAAGAGGCAGATTTGGTAATCCGGTAAAGCTTCGTTGCAGAAAGCGCAACCAAGCTTTACCTAGCAAAGGGAACTTGCGGCTTATTCCTCCCGTTTGTTCCTTTCTGTTGGTTGCCATAATCACTTGTTGTTTTGGGTCAATTTTATGCCTTCTGTTTTGGCTATCCCACGGTTATAGTTGGGTCTAATCAAAGCTTCAGGCTTTTTAAACAAATAAAGCAATTGGCGTAACAGCGTAGTTCAAAGCGAGTAGGTGTTTGGTACAAGTAACAAACCAAGTCAGTAGGACTTACTTTGCTGTCGCTTCGCTCCAAAACGCAAAGTAAGCCTCTGCTTGGGGCGTTATACGTCAAGGAGTCTAAGATCAGCCCTGTAGCGCACTTATTAATTTCTTGGCCTGTTTCTTATGCGTTATTCAAAGATACGACGAAGAGAGAGCGAATAATTCTGAGCGTTTCTGGGCTTTCCCCTGATATAGATGGATTTGGACTGGTTGTCGATTTTTCGACAAAAATACTCGGGGTTTCAACAAACTATTGGAGCCACTTTCACCACAATTTGCACTCGCTCCCGTTCGGAATATTTGTTGCTGTTATTTCTATGTTTTTTGCGAAGGGAAGAAGGGTATTAATTGGTTGTGGTTCGCTCTTGTTATTTCACATACATTTGCTATGTGATCTTGTCGGCTCCAAAGGTTCGAATGGGTATCAATGGCCCATCCCCTATTTGAGTCCGCTACATAGCGGAGTTAATTTATCTGTATCATGGCAATGGGAACTTAATGCTTGGCAAAATATTCTTATAGCATTCATATTTTCCGCTATAAATTATAGCTTAATTAAAATTAAGCGCGAGTCACCTTTTGAGTTGGTGTCATCTCGTATAAATAATGTCGTGGTGAGTCTTGTAAAACGATGAAAACGTATAACAAGTTGGTGAACCCGACCTTCACTGCGTTGCGCGTTTTGTGCTTAAATAGCACAAAACTACAACTCCGTTCCGGCGGGTTACCAAGGCGTTAGGCATATATCATGAATCTTCTGTACCCTTGGATTGATCTAAAAAATCCAAAGTTGTTCGAGGAACAGCTTGATAAAGAGCTGATATCTGGCCATGTATTGTTTGGGATCTCAGTTAAAGCTATTGCGCGGATTGATGGTGATGACGATTATTTATTTTCGCTGTTAGATGGCACCAACAGAGTCGCTGTCGTTCATCTTTCATTTGGTGTTAGCGTAAGCCCAGAGTGGCCATGGACTGAGATGTATCCAAATTATGCAGAGTGGGAATCAAAACGAATGCTTCGTGATAGCTCGGGGACTAATGCCTAACAAGTTTGTCCATTTGACGTTTTGGTCTACGCTCCGTTTTGGGGTGGCTTCGCCACATTGCCCCAAAACTCCACTCCAACCAAAACGCAACTGACAAAGGCGTTATATGGCAAAGCAATGATTGACTCTGAATATAAAGTTAAGCGCTACATAACCGAATTCTCTGAGAAAACGGAAGAGCTGCTTGCTGAGTACGACTTGAATAGTTTTTAGCTTTCTGAATTTCAGAAAGAATTCAATGAAACTAATGATAAAAATCCTATGTTCGAATGCTATCCAATAAAACCTGAGAATGTTGGATTTCTTAAAAAATACATCAGTGATTCGCCTGAGTGGGACTTTTCTAGTAAATCTTACTTTGTTGAATCTCATGGCATATAACAAAGCTATCAAAAATCGTTCCGGCCAAAAACACGGCCTCCACTGGACGCGCTAACGCGCGCCTTTTATAGCGGCGTTATAGCGGTCTTTAGCATTTTACATTTTTAGGTGAGTCTCAAGTATCCCTTACCTTACTTCGTAGGGGTTTGGTTAAGCAGTTGGATCGTAAATTGCGAGATTCGGCATCGCTAACGTAGTTTCTTTATCGTTGGTGGTATTTAACTACGAGTCTTTTCAAGTTTGGATGTTGTGCTGTTGCTAAGCTTTTGTCGGTGGTGGCAGTGTTTAGAGGGTAATGGGGCGGGGCGGTCTGGTCGTTATTGTCGGCGATAGCTTTGTTAGAGAAATGGGGACGGTTTGTAGGTATGAACGCTGCCTTGCTATAACAAAGTCATCAAACCTGACACTTTTTACTCCATTTCATGTTGTGCATGCCTGCGGCATAATTGCACAACATTCCATTACATAAAAAGTGCAGTTTATAACAACGTTATGTAAAAGGATGATGATGAAACACTTAACAATTATTTTTCTTGCTTTATCAGTTTTAGGCTGTGCTAACGCTATTAATCCAAATACGAAGGAATTTATACCAATAAGCGCAATACCTACGGGCGCCACTGAGGGAAGAATAGTTAGTCCAGATAAAATATATCTAGAGCTGGGTGTTATACCAGGAGCGCTTTATGGAGCCCCCTATAACGAACCTAGCTGGTATATCGATCTATATCCAGAAAACCAACCCGAGATAGACGTGACAGTTCTATCAAAGGCTCTAAAAAAATATGCCTCAAAAATGACCGGTAACCCGATTAATAATGGCCTTGTATTAGAGCCCAACCAGACGAAATTTGTTCGTGTAAGTACGTTTGGTTCAGCGCCAAACGAATTTATCCGCTTTAGCGGAGGGTTAGAAGATGAATACGGAAACTTTCTTGTTCTCGCGTATTTCGACAGAAAGTGTACGTTACGTGGTACCAAGGATTTTGGTGAAGAAGGTATCTATCATCATAATTTAGTCATTGATGGGCCGGGCCTGTATAAGCTTATTGCGACATATTCAGATGGCGCATACACGTTAACAGCAGAAAAGAATAACAAGCTAATCTATGCAGTTGTTGAGTAAATTTACATAACAAAGCGGTCAAGCGGACGGCTATTCCGTCGCTTGTTTATGTGGCGGCCGCTACGCTGCCACAACACAATCAACTACATAGCCGCAGCTTAACGCGGCGTTAGGGCTGCGCAAGTTCAGTGATTATCGTAATGCCCACCAATTGCAAAAATATAAATTGAGTGTTCATCGAATTTGTAAATTAGGCGATCTTTTTGGGAAATACGTTTTGACCAAAAGCCAGCGAGGCTGTGTCTAAGTTGCTCTGGTTTTCCCATGCCTTTGCTTGGGTCGTCACGAAGCATTTCTCTTAAAAGTTTGCAAAGAGCTTTGTGTAACTTTTTATCTTTTTCACGAAGCTCTTCGTAGGTTTCCCAAGTTTTACCTTCAAATACCAGTGATCTCATTCATCTGCTCGCTGGTAGGGCTATAGCCGGTGTTTTTGTTGTGAGTTGCCATTGAGTCGGCAATCTGTTTCATGAGGTTGTTGTTCTGTAGAATGTAGAGCGTTTCTTGCTCTCTTTCCCAGTCGTCGGCACTCATTACAACAAATGCCTCTCCGGCTCGGCGGGTTACCTTGAGAGGGGTATGGTTTGTAACTACTTGTTCTACAAAGGTTTTTAGCTTATCTCTAAACTGGTTTACGCTTACTGTATCCATATCTAATACCAGGTGTACGGAAGTTCGGTACAAGTATAGCAGTATGGCCCTAACAAGGCTATCAACCTGACGTCCAAAGCTACGCTGGTCTTTGGGCATGGCCTTCGGCCATTATGGCCCAAAACCAGCTCCTCTTTGGCCGCAGGTTATAGCGGCGTTATACACGTACGGAGTAACGGTGAGAAATTTAATTTTTAGCTTCAGTTTTCTTTTCGTGATGTTTTGCGAAAGTGTTTATGCTAGGCAGATCTGTGAAGGGGAGGTGCCGCTAAAGTCAGTGCCACCGGCATACCCTTCAATAGAATCGCCGGTGGGACATAGCGGATATGTCATTATTGAATTTACTATTGACTATAAGGGAGAGGTCAACTCGCCAAAAGTTCTCGAAGCTGTGTCTCAACCGACTGAGCAATTTGCAAAGCCATTCGCTCAGTCAGCTCTTGTAGCACTAAAGCAGTGGGAGTATGAAGCTAGACAAATCGCTTGTGAATCTTCACAAAAATTTATATTTGAACTAACTGAATGAAATGTATAACAAATTGCTCCTGCTGACATTTTTTCCGTTGCTTCTTTTGTGCTTAATAGCACAAAAGCATCCACTCCAAAAATGCAGCAGAGCAAGGCGTTATAGCTTGTCGGGGTCATCACGAGAAAGCGCCAAATCATAGACTTCGTTACGGTTTCTTTTTCCTGCAGCAAGAACGGTCACTGTAATTGTTGTATCGGAAACTGAATATACTAAGCGGTAGCCAAGTTGGCGTAATTTAATTTTGTATAAGTTATTCCCGCCGCTAACAGCAGCGGAAAGCACATGAGGGTTTTCAAGTCGTTCGGTTAGTTTCTTTTTAAATACTTGTCGTATTGATGGGGCGAGCTTTTTCCATTCTTTTAAAGCACTCTTTTTAAATTCGAGGCTATAGCTCATCCAGTTTCACCTTTACGCTTTCTTCATCCATGCGGCTTCTGGCTACCTCTAGAAGGTCTTTATCTTCTATGAGGTCCATCATAGCCTCGTAGGCTTTAGCTGGGATGCAATAAAAGGCTGGTTCGTTCCTGTTTAGCACGGCTATTGGCATACCTTCACCGCTAGCAACAACCTTCATGGGGTTGGCTTTTAGCTCAGAAATGCTTGCAGCCATTTCGGTAAGTATTTGATTTGGCATGGTTTTTACCTATAAAGGGTTGGGTTAAGCCCTAATTATAGACCTATTAACGGGTCTTCGGTAGAGCCATAACAAGGCCATTAACCTGACGTCCAAAGCTACGCTTGTCTTTGGGCATGGCCTACGGCCATTTTGGCCCAAATCCAGCTCCACTTTGGCCGCAGGTTATAGCGGCGTTATAGCGGTCTTTAGCATTTTACATTTTTAGGTGAGTCTCAAGTATCCCTTACCTTACTTCGTAGGGGCTTGGTTAAGCAGTTGGATCGTAAATTGCGAGATTCTACATTGCTAACGTAGTTTCTTTATCGTTGGTGGTATTTAACTACGAGTCTTTGCCAGTTTGGATGTTGTGCTGTTGCTCGGCTTTTGTCGTTGGTGGCAGTGTTTAAAGGGTAATAGGTCGGGGCGGTCTGGTCGGTATTGTCGGCAAAGGCTTTGTTAGAGAAATGGGGAAAGTTTGTAGGTACGAATGCTGCTTTGCTATAACAAAGTCATCAAACCTGACACTTTTTACTCCATTCCATGTTGTGCATGCCTGCGGCATAATTGCACAACATTCCATTACATAAAAAGTGCAGTTTATAACAACGTTATAGCGGTCTTGAGCATTTTACATTTTTAGGTGAGCCTCAAGTATCCCTTACCTTACTTCGAAGGGTGCTTGGTCAAGCAGTTTGATCGTAAATCGCAAGATTCGGCATCGCTAACGTAGTTTCTTTATCGTTGGTGGTATTTAACTACGAGTCTTTTCCCGTTTGGATATTGTGCTGTTGCTCGGCTTTTGTCAGTAGTGGTAGTGTTTAGAGGGAAATGGCGTGCGGCGGTCTGGTCGTTATTGTCGGCGATAGCTTTGTTAGAGAAATGGGGACGGTTTGTAGGTATGAACGCTGCCTTGCTATAACAAAGTCATCAAACCTGACACTTTTTACTGCATTCCATGTTGTGCATGCCTGCGGCATAATCGCACAACATTACATTACGTAAAAAGTGCAGTTTATAACAACGTTATGTGGTCGAGTAAAAAAGGTTACCTGTATGAGCAAGAATCAAAAAATAGCTTTTTGGTCTATGTATATTGGGTTCTGCGTTGCAGGAACTGTATCAATATATTTTCAAGGGGCATTTGAATTTACAGCATCCATTGTGGGTACATTAATTTTGGTGGCATTTTACTTATTAGTAGCGTTTGTTCTGTATGTTTTTGTAAAGAAAAACCCGGATCAGGTCGAGAAACTATTTCGTAAGTAGATACACCTAAAAAAATAAGCGAAGTGCAACAAACACATAACAAAAAGCTGCACTCGGACGCATATTGCTACGCTCGTTTTTATGTAAGTCGCGGTGCTCCATTTTACATAAAAACGCTCTCCGCAATATGCGCCGGTGAGCTCGGCGTTAAAGGTAATAGGGCGGGGCGGCCTTGGTGGTTATTGTCGGCGATGGCTTTGTTAGAGAAATGGGGAAAGTTTGTAGGTATGAACGCTGCTTTGCTATAACAAAGTCATCAAACCTGACACTTTTTACTGCATTCCATGTTGTGCATGCCTGCGGCATAATTGCACAACATTCCATTACATAAAAAGTGCAGTTTATAACAACGTTAAGTGTCAGAGAAAGTATGGAAGACTTAATCGAAGAAATAGGTATTGATGAAGAAGAGCGGTTATATCTTAAGCCCGCTAATGAAGCATTCCCAATGATTTACCGTGAAGCTATGGAGGTTCACTGGAACAGTGAGCATAAATACCTCTATGGCGCTAAGCCTAGAAAATGGGGTTACATTGAGTGGTATCAACAAATAGTTAAAGCGGCATCGGAGCAAGGTTGTAAGCTTATATTATCCCCTAGCGTTTCGTGGGTAAATATACCTAATGACCTACAAGCACAAATTGCAGGTGGGCAAAGTGCCAAAAACACTTAACAAGTTTGTCCAGTTGACGTTTTGGTCTACGCTCCTTTTTGTGCATTTGCTTCGCAATTTTTCGCACAAAAATCCACTACAACCAAAACGCAACTGACAAAGGCGTTATAAGCGCTCGTAGTTGGTTGTAAAATTTTTACGTGTTTCAATTTAACTCTGAGTTTTTCTGAGAGTTTTGTGGAATCACCTTTAAGTTAAAAGGCCGCCTGTCGGCCGCCATAGTTTGAGGTTAAGAGTGTTCGTTCTCGGTGCGAGTTATACCAGCCAAACTAAATTGTTAAAGAACAACAATATAGCTTGGCTTAGTCAATCAGTTTGTTGCTGGTTCTTTGACTTCGTTCCAACCATCTTTGCGTGGGCTAGGTCAAAATATTGAAGAAGGGTCTTTGAGTAAGGTATTGTGGTCCTCACTAGCAGGTTCTGTGCGGTTCCGCTTATAACAAATTACTTAAACATCGTTCCGGCCAAAAGACGGCCTCCACTGGACGCAGCAAGCTGCGCCGTTTAGCAAAACGTTATGGCGGGTTTAAATAATTTGTAAATCGTTCCAGAGTTCGTCAAAATTTGAGGTCTCGCAGTTTAGTAAGTGCCATCGTCGAGAAAGAACAAATAGTTTCACTCGGCACAAGAAAGTAGCCAAGTGGTTACAATAGAAAGCATTGGAATAAGGTGAGAGCAAAACCATTCGTTCCTTGGTTCACCGTTTAAAAACCCACTGCGAAATGAAACAGGTAGTTCGCATCTTCAAGGCTCCATCAAGAAAATGCGAATTGTTAGAATAGTAGTTTATACTGGTTGGGTTTTTAATAGGCTAAAGTTCCGCGTTCGCTCCACAAAGAGCGCTGTAGAAAGTAAGTGCCACCCAGCTCATAACAAATCGCTGCACTCGGACGCATATTGCTACGCTCGTTTTTATGTATGTCGCGGTGCTCCATTTTACATAAAAACGCTCTCCGCAATATGCGCCGGTGAGCTCGGCGTTATAGCGGTCTTTAGCATTTTACATTTTTATGTGAGTCTCAAGTATCCCTTACCTTACTTCGTAGGGGCTTGGTTAAGCAGTTGGATCGTAAATTGCGAGATTCTACATCGCTAACGTAGTTTCTTTATCGTTGGTGGTATTTAACTACGAGTCTTTGCCAGTTTGGATGTTGTGCTGTTGCTCGGATTTTGTCGTTGGTGGCAGTGTTTAAAGGGTAATAGGGCGGGGCGGCCTTGGTGGTTATTGTCGGCGATGGCTTTGTTAGAGAAATGGGGAAAGTTTGTAGGTATGAACGCTGCTTTGCTATAACAAAGTCATCAAACCTGACACTTTTTACTGCATTCCATGTTGTGCATGCCTGCGGCATAATTGCACAACATTCCATTACATAAAAAGTGCAGTTTATAACAACGTTATAGCGGTCTTTAGCATTTTACATTTTTAGGTGAGTCTCAAGTATCCCTTACCTTACTTCGTAGGGGCTTGGCCAAGCAGTTGGGTCGTAAATTACGAGATTCGGCATCGCTAACGTAGTTTCTTTATCGTTGGTGGTATTTAACTACGAGTCTTTGCCAGTTTGGATGTTGTGCCGTTGCTCGGCTTTTGTCGTTGGTGGCAGTGTTTAGAGGGAAATGGCGTGCGGCGGCCTGTTCGTTATTGTCGGCAAAGGCTTTGTTAGAGGAATGGGGAAAATTTGTAGGTATGAACGCTGCTTTGCTATAACAAAGTCATCAAACCTGACACTTTTTACTGCATTCCATGTTGTGCATGCCTGCGGCATAATCGCACAACATTCCATTACATAAAAAGTGCAGTTTATAACAACGTTATAGCGGTCTTTAGCATTTTACATTTTTAGGTGAGTCTCAAGTATCCCTTACCTTACTTCGTAGGGCCTTGGTCAAGCAGTTGGATCGTAAATCGCGAGATTAGGCATCGCTAACGTAGTTTCTTTATCGTTGGTGGTATTTAACTACGAGTCTTTGCCAGTTTGGATGTTGTGCTGTTGCTCGGCTTTTGTCAGTAGTGGTAGTGTTTAGAGGGAAATGGCGTGCGGCGGCCTGTTCGTTATTGTCGGCGATGGCTTTGTTAGAGAAATGGGGAAGGTTTGTAGGTATGAACGCTGCCTTGCTATAACAAAGTCATCAAACCTGACACTTTTTACTCCATTTCATGTTGTGCATGCCTGCGGCATAATCACACAACATTCCATTACATAAAAAGTGCAGTTTATAACAACGTTATAAGCGCTCGTAGTTGGTTGTAAGGTTTTTACGTGTTTCAATTGAACGCTGAGCTTTACTGAAAGTTTTGTGGGATCACCTTTTAGCTAAAAGGCCGCTTGTCGGCCGCCATAGTTTGAGGTTAGGAGTGTTCGTTCTCTAGTGCGAGTTATACCAGCCAAGCTAAATTGTTAAAGAACAACAATATAGTTTGGCTTAGTCAATCAGTTTGTTGCTGATTGTTTGACTTCGTTCCAGCCATCTTTGGGTGGGCTAGGTAAAAATATTGAAACTGGGCCTTTGGTTAAAGTATTGTGGTACTCACTAGAAAGCTTGGTGCGGTTCCGCTTATAACAAATTACTTAAACATCGTTCCGGCCAAAAGACGGCCTTCACTGGACGCAGCAAGCTGCGCCGTTTAGCAAAACGTTATAGCGGGCTTTAGCATTTTATATTTTTAGATGAGTCTCGAGTATCCCTTACCTTACTTCGTAGGGGCTTGCTCAAGCAGTTGGATCGTAAATCGCGAGATTCGGCATCGCTAACGTAGTTTCTTTATCGTTGGTGGTATTTAACTACGAGTCTTTTCCCGTTTGGATGTTGTGCTGTTGCTCAGATTTTGTCGTTGGTGGCAGTGTTTAAAGGGTAATAGGGCGGGGCGGCCTGGTCGTTATTTTCGGCAAAGGCTTTGTTAGAGAAATGGAGACGGTTTGTAGGTGCGAACGCTGCCTTGCTATAACAAAGTCATCAAACCTGACACTTTTTACTCCATTTCATGTTGTGCATGCCTGCGGCATAATTGCACAACATTCCATTACATAAAAAGTGCAGTTTATAACAGCGTTAAATGCCTCTAGTCTGGAATTAATTTATGCGTGAAATAGAATTTTCGATACCTGACTTTACAGGTAAGTGCGTGTCTTTCACTACAATAAGTGGGGAAGATAAAAGTAATATCGATATTTTCAATCCAGTCTTCGAAAACCAAGCTGGCCGTATATTTGTTAAAGGCATTAGCCCAAAAGGCTCCACCGAATCTGGATGGGTAGAGGGCTGTGAGGTTGCTTTGGCATGGGATCAAGTTTCGGACTATTTTGTTTTTGCTAATAATGAAGAGTTTCAGCGAGCAGCTGAAGCCTCTCGTTTATTCTATGAAAGTGATGAAGGTGAATAAAGCATTTAACAAGTGGGTCAATATGACTCCAAAAAGCTTCGCTTTTTTCTGCATATTACCCAAGCGTTATAGCTTGTCGGGGTCATCACGAGAAAGCGCCAAATCATAGACTTCGTTACGGTTTCTTTTTCCTGCAGCAAGAACGGTCACTGTAATTGTTGTATCGGAAACTGAATATACTAAGCGGTAGCCAAGTTGGCGTAATTTAATTTTGTATAAGTTATTCCCGCCGCTAACAGCAGCGGAAAGCACATGAGGGTTTTCAAGTCGTTCGGTTAGTTTCTTTTTAAATACTTGTCGTATTGATGGGGCGAGCTTTATCCATTCTTTTAAAGCACTCTTTTTAAATTCGAGGCTATAGCTCATCCAGTTTCACCTTTACGCTTTCTTCATCCATGCGGCTTCTGGCTACCTCTAGAAGGTCTTTATCTTCTATGAGGTCCATCATAGCCTCGTAGGCTTTAGCTGGGATGCAATAAAAGGCTGGTTCGTTCCTGTTTAGCACGGCTATTGGCATACCTTCACCGCTAGCAACAACCTTCATGGGGTTGGCTTTTAGCTCAGAAATGCTTGCAGCCATTTCGGTAAGTATTTGATTTGGCATGGTTTTTACCTATAAAGGGTTGGGTTAAGCCCTAATTATAGACCTATTAACGGGTCTTCGGTAGAGCCATAACAAGGCCATTAACCTGACGTCCAAAGCTACGCTTGTCTTTGGGCATGGCCTACGGCCATTTTGGCCCAAATCCAGCTCCACTTTGGCCGCAGGTTATAGCGGCGTTATAAGCGCTCGTAGTTGGTTGTAAGGTTTTTACGTGTTTCAATTGAACGCTGAGCTTTACTGAAGGTTTTGTGGAATCATTTTTAAGCTAAAAGGCAGCCTGTCGGCCGCCATAGTTTGAGATTAAGAGTGTTCGTTCTCGGTGCGAGTTATACCAGTCAATCTAAATTGTTAAAGAACAACAATATAGATTGGCTTTGTAAATAATTTGTTGGTGGTTGTTTGACTTCGTTTCAACCATCTTTGCGTCGGCTACGTCAAAATATTGAAGAAGGGTCTTTGAGTAAGGTATTGTGGTCCTCACTAGAAAGTTCAGTGCGGTTCCGCTTATAACAAATTACTTAAACATCGTTCCGGCCGAAAAGACGGCCTCCACTGGACGCAGCAAGCTGCGCCGTTTAGCAAAACGTTAGCCATCAAGGAGTCGCATGACTGAACAAGTAGTTAAAGCTCATTGTAATCGCTGTAGTGGTGAGCGAAACCATGATGTCTTACATTCAGAAAAAACATCATGGAGTGACGATGAGCACCCAATATGGGGTTCAGATGATTATCAAACATTGAGGTGTCGCGGCTGTGAAGAGATCAAACTTCGGCATACTTCAATGTTTTCGGAGCATGATGAACCGACGATCCATTATTTTCCTCCATCAATGTTTAGGAAAAGGCCAGATTGGTTCGATGATCTGTTTTTCGAAGTCCCGAGTGAAGAGGAATTCGTTGAAAGCCTGCTTAACGAAATATACGTTGCAGTGCAAAACAATCTTCCCAACTTGGCATTGATGGGCGTTCGGTCTCTCTTAGAAAAGGTGATGATTGCAAAGGTTGGAGATAAGGGCACATTTTCAAAGAACCTGAATGCCTTTGCTTCTGAGGGTTATGTATCTGGCCGGCAGAAAGAAAACTTAGATGCAATATTAGAAGCTGGGCACGCTGCCATACATCGTAAATACAAACCTAGAAAGGGTGAGGTGGTGACAGTATTAGACATAACGGAGCATATTATTGAATTCGTGTACTTGCACTCGTCAAAGGTGTCAGTATTAAAAAATCGAGTTCCTGCGCGGGAGCCAAAAAAAGGCTAACAAAGCCATCAAAAACCGCGCACTTCGTGCGCTGGACTCGCAACAAGTTGCTCGCCTCTTATGGCGGCGTTATACATCAGGGTGGTTATGAGTTTTAAGAAATATATTTTGATATTGATTTCGTTTTCATCTGTGTCGGTTGTGGCAGAAGATATTTGCGTCGGGTGGGAAAATCCCATTGAGCCTGACATGAGAATGCTGGAATCACTATTTAATGAAAAGGAGTATCTTAATGCCAAGTCAAGGTTGGCGGAGTTAGATAAAGATAGCCAAGATGTAATGGTGCAGTTCGCGGTAGAAAACTTTGGCCGTGTTATCAAGGGTTATAAATTGAGAATGAAAGTTATAGAGTCGAATAGCGAAGAATCTGTAAAGGAATTCTGCGAATTCTATGTAACGGAAGCGTTTTATCATGACTAAGTTAGTTGTCAGACATATGCATAACAAAAGTAGGCAAGCGACATTTTTTGCGTCGTTCCGTTTGTGCTGGGCTACGCCCATTATTGCACAAACTCCACAACACAAAAAATGCGCCTGCTACTGGCGTTATAAGCGCTCGTAGTTGGTTGTAAGGTTTTTACGTGTTTCAATTGAGCGCTGAGGCCCCTGAGGGTTTCGTGGAACCACTTTTAGGCTAAAAGGCCGCCTGTCGGCCGCCATAATTTGAGGTTAAGAGCGTTCGTTCCCGGTGCGGGTAATGCCAGCCAAACTAAATTGTTAAAGAGCAACAATATAGCTTGGCTTAGTAAATAATTTGTTGGTGGTTGTTTGGCTTCGTTCCAACCATCTTTGCGTGGGCTAGGTAAAAATATTGAAACTGGGCCTTTGGTTAAAGTATTGTGGTACTCACTAGAAAGCTTGGTGCGGTTCCGCTTATAACAAATTACTTAAACATCGTTCCGGCCGAAAAGACGGCCTCCACTGGACGCAGCAAGCTGCGCCGTTTAGCAAAACGTTATAAGCGCTCGTAGTTGGTTGTAAGGTTTTTACGTGTTTCAATTGAGCACTGAGATTTCTGAGAGTTTTGTGGAATAACTTTTAAGCTAAAAGGCCGCCTGTCGGCCGCTATAGTTTGAGGTTAGGAGTGTTCGTTCTCGGTGCGGGTAATGCCAGCCAAACTAAATTGTTAAAAAGCAACAATATGGCTTGGCTTAGTAATTCATTTGGTTGTTGGTCGCTGAACTTCGTTCTAACCATCTTTGCGTCGGTTACGTCCAAATATTGAAGAAGGGTCTTTGAGTAAGGTATTGTGGTCCTCACTAGCAGGTTCTGTGCGGTTCCGCCTATAACAAATTACTTAAACATCGTTCCGGCCAAAAGACGGCCTCCACTGGACGCAGCAAGCTGCGCCGTTTAGCAAAACGTTATAAGCGCTCGTAGTTGGTTGTAAAGTTTTTACGTTTTTCAATTGAGCAACGAGCTTTCTGAGAGCTTTGTGTAATCATTTTTAAGCTAAAGGGCCGCCTGTCGGCCGCCATAGTTTGAGGTTAAGAGTGTTCGTTCTCGGTGCAAGTTATACCAGCCAAACTAAATTGTTAAAGAGCAACAATATAATTTGGCTTAGTCAATCAGTTTGTTGCTGATTGTTTGACTTCGTTCCAACCATCTTTGCGTGGGCTAAGTCAAAATATTGAAGAAGGGTCTTTGAGTAAGGTATTGTGGTAATCACTAGAAAGTTCGGTACGGTTCTGCTTATAACAAATTGCTTAAACATCGTTCCGGCCAAAAGACGGCCTCCACTGGACGCAGCAAGCTGCGCCGTTTAGCAAAACGTTATAAGCGCTCGTAGTTGGTTGTAAGGTTTTTACGTGTTTCAATTGAGCACTGAGTTTTCTGAGAGTGCTGTGGAATCAGTTTTAAGCTAAAAGGCCGCCTGTCGGCCGCCACAGTTTGAGGTTAAGAGTGTTCGTTCTCTGTGCAAGTTATACCAGCCAAACTAAATTGTTAAAGAACAACAATATAGTTTGGCTTAGTCAATCAGTTTGTTGTTGGCTGTTTGACTTCGTTTCAACCATCTTTGCGTTGGCTAAGTCAAAATATTGAAAAAGGGTCTTTGAGTAAGGTATTGTGGTCCTCACTAGAAAGTTCAGTGCGGTTCCGCTTATAACAAATTACTTAAACATCGTTCCGGCCAAAAGATGGCCTCCACTGGACGCAGCAAGCTGCGCCGTTTAGCAAAACGTTATGTGAACCAATCAAATCGAAAGGTGAAAAATGTCTAACAAAGATGAAGACTGGGGGGACATCCTGGGAACAAAGCTAAAAAAATACTCGGCTGAAGAAATAGAATCGTCAATTGCAAAGGCAATATCAGAAATGACGGGTAAAAACCATGCGGTAGGTTTAAGTAAAATATCCTTTAGTGAACGGCAGATGACTGAAATCGCCCTTACAATTTCTCAATTATCAGAGCTAGATGATAAAGATTTACCGTTTTAGTCCTTCACATAACAATCCAAGCCAGCAGGACTCATTTTGCTGTCGCTTCGCTCCAAAACGCAAAATGAGCCGCTGCTTGGGGCGTTAGCTTTGTGCGGCGAGTAGTTAAAAAATGACTATTTTTAATGCTAGATATGAAGATGCTCAATTGGTTGCAGATATTGTTTCAGGTTCAAATAAGGATGTCGCTGACAAATTTGGAATCACTATCGGCAATAATCCAAAGCACCCCTCTTTTTATAATCGAGATTGGGTAGTATCTGATTTTAAAAGGGGGGAGAAGTATTTTTTGCGTAAATATGAGGGAGCGTACGTTGGTTGCGTTGCTTTTGAACAGCCTAGTAAAGGCGTAGGATATCTAAATAGATTGTCCGTTTTACCAAAGTATCGAAGAAAGGGCTTTGGGACTTCACTGGTCAATGCTGTGTTCGATTATGGTGCATCAAAAGGGGTTTGTGAAATAAGTATCGGAATTATTGCTCATCATGTAAATCTTAAGAATTGGTATAAAGATTTAGGGTTTGTTGAAAATGGTGAAAAGCAATTTACACACCTCCCCTTTGATGTCTTATTTATGAAGTATGTGGTATCAAGCTAACAATTTGCTACATTTGACGCAGCGGTCTACGTTCCTTTTTGTGCATTCGCTACACTCGTTTTTGCACAAAAATTCACTACAACTGCCGCGCAAATGAGCAAGGCGTTATAGCGGTCTTTAGCATTTTACATTTTTATGTGAGTCTCAAGTATCCCTTACCTTACTTCGTAGGGGCTTGGTTAAGCAGTTGGATCGTAAATTGCGAGATTCTACATCGCTAACGTAGTTTCTTTATCGTTGGTGGTATTTAACTACGAGTCTTTGCCAGTTTGGATGTTGTGCTGTTGCTCGGATTTTGTCGTTGGTGGCAGTGTTTAAAGGGTAATAGGGCGGGGCGGCCTTGGTGGTTATTGTCGGCGATGGCTTTGTTAGAGAAATGGGGAAAGTTTGTAGGTATGAACGCTGCTTTGCTATAACAAAGTCATCAAACCTGACACTTTTTACTGCATTCCATGTTGTGCATGCCTGCGGCATAATTGCACAACATTCCATTACATAAAAAGTGCAGTTTATAACAACGTTATGTACTAATGGAATTCCAATGAATAAACTTTTTATATTACTATTCAGTATCTACTCTGTTAACACCTTGAGTAATGAATTTGACTGTAATGAAGCAATGACCACTTCACAGATAAATTACTGTGCAGGAGTTGAATTAGAAAAAGCTCAACATGAAATGAATGCATATCTGGCTAAGAGCAAAGAACATAATAATTATGACCTTGAGTTAATTAACTCAATTAATGTAGCCCAAAAAGCATGGTTGTTATATGCAAATGCACATTGCGATTCTATTTATACGCAGTGGCGTGATGGGACAATAAGAGGAGTTATGTCTTTGAGTTGTAAAACGAAAGTTACGAAACAACGGACGCACGAAATTTGGGCTAACTTTCTAACTTATATGGATAGTACGCCTGCTGTTTTACCAGAACCCGAGTTGTAATAAATTGATCGTACATAACAAGTTGCTTAAACGGAATAAAAACAGTTGGCCATCGCTTCGCGATTATAGCCAACAATTTTTATCCGCTTAGCAAGGCGTTATAAGCGCTCGTGGTTGGTTGTAATGTTTTTACGTGTTTCAATTGAGTAACGAGATATCTGGGCGTTTTGTGGAACCACTTTTAGGCTAAAAGGCCGCCTGTCGGCCGCCATAATTTGAGGTTAAGAGCGTTCGTTCCCGGTGCGGGTAATGCCAGCCAAACTAAATTGTTAAAGAGCAACAATATAGCTTGGCTTAGTAAACAATTTGTTGGTGGTTGTTTGACTTCGTTTCAACCATCTTTGCGTCGGCTAAGTCAAAATATTGAAGAAGGGTCTTTGAGTAAGGTATTGTGGTCCTCACTAGAAAGTTCGGTACGGTTCCTCCGCTTATAACAAATTACTTAAACATCGTTCCGGCCAAAAAGACGGCCTCCACTGGACGCAGCAAGCTGCGCCGTTTAGCAAAACGTTATAAGCGCTCGTAGTTGGTTGTAAAGTTTTTACGTGTTTCAATTGAACTCTGAGTTTTTCTGAGAGTTTTGTGGAATAAATTTTAAGCTAAAAGGCCGCCTGTCGGCCGCCATAGTTTTAGGTTAAGAGTGTTCGTTCCCGGTGCGGGTAATGCCAGCCAATCTAAATTGTTAAAGAACAACAATATGGTTTGGCTTAGTTAATGATTTGTTGGTGGTTATTTGACTTCGTTTCGACCATCTTTGCGTGGGCTAAGTCAAAATATTGAAGAAGGGTCTTTGAGTAAGGTATTGTGGTAATCACTAGAAAGTTCGGTACGGTTCTGCTTATAACAAATTACTTAAACATCGTTCCGGCCAAAAGACGGCCTCCACTGGACGCAGCAGGCTGCGCCGTTTAGCAAAAAGTTAAGCAAAAATATGAAAAAATACTCTTTATCATTCGCCATAGGTATTCTTAGTTTCGGCTGGTTAAGCTTAGTGTATGAATACCTATTTGATTACCTTTACATCTTTATCTCGTTTGTCGAAAAAGTTCAGTACTGTAAAGGTATTCTGAATTCAGACGTGTGTCACGGTGTGGCTTACGCGGGACTTTGGATAAGCGAACTTCCTTTACTCTTGGTTAGTTTTACGTTGTTTTTTTTAGCTGTTACTTTATTAGCAAAACGCTTTTCAATTCATTCCTTCGAATGGCAATTTGTTATTTTTGGCTACTTTCTGAGTTTTGTATTACTGATCGCATATTCAGAGTATGGAATTACGTTTTATGGGCTTTTATGCGGGCTGTACCAAGCATTAATAGCTGTCTTGGTTATGTGTGTCGTGTCATGCTTAACAAGGCGTTCCACCTGACGCATTGTAAGTAGCGCTTTTGCAATATCGCTGCGCGAAGTTTATCGCAACGCGCTATTTACAATTCGCAGGTGAACGCAACGTTATAAGCGCTCGTAGTTGGTTGTAAAGTTTTTACGTGTTTCAATTGAACTCTGAGTTTTTCTGAGAGTTTTGTTGAATCACCTTTAAGTTAAAAGGCCGCCTGTCGGCCGCCATAGCTTGAGGTTAAGAGTGTTCGTTCTCGGTGCAAGTTATACCAGCCAAACTAAATTGTTAAAGAGCAACAATATAATTTGGCTTAGTCAACCAGTTTGTAGCTCGTTGTTTGGCTTCGTTCCAACCATCTTTGCGTCGGCCAAGTCAAAATATTGAAGTAGCGTCTTTGAGTAAGGTGTTGTGGTAATCACTAGGAAGTTCGGTGCGGTTCCGCTTATAACAAATTACTTAAACATCGTTCCGGCCAAAAGACGGCCTCCACTGGACGCAGCAAGCTGCGCCGTTTAGCAAAACGTTAGAATTTCTAGAATCGAGTAATTCATGTTCAAAGAAATAATCGAAAGCGTTAAAGAAAAAGTGGAAAAAGAGTCTGGCGAAATTGATTATGAAAAAGTGCTTAATATTTCAGCTGATACTTTGTATGGAGTGATGGAAGAAAATGAATCAGATAATATCGAGGAGCTAAAATCCCGTACCCTTGAGTTCGAGAAAAGAAACTGTAAGAGGTGGGAGCTTGGATTCCAAAAATTAGAAATGCTGAGAGAGATTTCTCTTGAGGCCGGAATGGAATTCCAAAGTACCTTCCTGAAAGACAAAAAATATGAGCAAGACCCTTTACTTGGCGTTTTAATGCGCCAACACGCTAATGCTTGTCGGGTGTCGGGAGAGATTATTTTATTGTTAAAGGGCGGTTATCCTGACGGTGCTTTAGCTAGATGGCGAACACTATTCGAAATATCTGTAAATTGTCTAATTCTAAGAAAGTATGGGCGTGAAGCCGCCGAAGACTATATTAGGCATGGCCAGGTGAAATCCGTTGAAGGCATGGAAGAATACCAAAAAACTGCCGATGAAATGAAGCGTGAGCCGTACTTAGATGAAGATCTTATATCGGCTCAATGGATAAAAGAGCAAGTTACAGAAGGGGAAGCCCACTTTCATTGGGCAAGAAAATACGCTGGATTTTCTAAGCTCGATAAATTGAGAGAAGATATCGGCTTAGGTAAATGGTCATTCGATTACAAGCTCGCAAGTAGAAACGTTCATGCCGACTACTATGAAATGTTATCGCTATTAGCAATGTCTGAGTCCGAGCAAGATATGCTTTTAGCTGGCCAATCAAACTCTGGTATGGTCGAGCCTGCTCATATGACTGCTATAGCACTTGCACAGATTACGGTCGCTTTTCTGACAACTTATATAGAAGAAGACGATGGTCTAGATTACACTGATTCAACCATATTTATGATGTTGATTCAAAAATATGTCGATGCCGTTGGAGATAAAATGATTGAGTGTTCGAACAAAAAAATCTAACAAAAAGCTGCACCTGACAAATATTGCTACGCTCGTTTTTGTGTATGTCGCGGTGCTCCATTTTACACTAAAACGCTCTCCGCAATATTTGCAGGTGAGCTTGGCGTTAGGGCAACCTTAGAGAACGAGTAATGATTAGAATTCTAGCGTTGATTGGTGTTGTTCTTTCTGGTGTATGGTTTTTTGCAGAGAATGGTTATGAACCGATAATTACATGTATCGCAAGTTTGATAACTTTAGTAGGGGCTCAGCTTTCCAGCCATAAAACTGAGAGTTCCTTTGAGGAAGACCCTCGAGTAGAGATTGGGGATGTCTACTGCAAAAATTGTGGAGTGTCTCCAAAAGAATCAACAGAGTGTTTTTCGATTGTTGGGCATGATTTTGTTCCTTTAGAGTTTCCTGTTTACTGTACTGCATGTGGTGCCGTACCGGGTAGGAAAACGAGTTGTAGTGGCGGGCTGCAAATTGATAATTGCCACACATTTGAACTTTGGAAAGATGAGAGTCTTTATTGTAAGAGTTGTGGCGCAGTACCTGGTAAGCGTTCAGCGTGTAGCGAATTAGATTTGGAGCATTCCTTTGTCAGTGCACGTAAGCCCTAACAAGTGTAGTCACCTGACACAAATTGCTGCGCGCCTTTTTGTGTTTTCGCTACGCTCAATTATACACAAACGGCACTCCACAATTCGTGCAGGTGCTACAGGCGTTAGCATAAAATCAGTATTTAATATCGAGGAATATGAATGAAAGCTATTAGTTATGAAGATCTAAATAGCCTCTATCAGTGGATGGATTTCATCGTGAATGAAAAGGACATTGGTGTGGGTAGCATAGATTGTAATTTGAAAATATTTGGTGAAGGAGATGACGCCTATTTGGTGGTTAATGTGTACGGAAGCGACACAAATTCAACTGAGTACTATTTTAAACCGGACGATACAGAAAATGGATTGATGGCGCTTATTTCTTTTATGAGCAATTTTAATTTCTCATTAAAAGAGCTTCTAGAAAAGTTGCCGTTTCAAAATTATGTAGAGGACGATATTGGCTGCTATGCCTCTGTTAACGGTATAAAAATATTCAAAGAAAATGTGGTGTCAAATTAGGGAGGTAATAATGAAGAAAAATACCAGAATTACTGTAAAAAATCCGTCCAAAAATAATACTCAAAAGCCAACATCGGATTCATCGCTAATTATTTCATCTAAAAAAATTGATCAGGCCTTAGAGAAGAGGAAAAAAGAAAAGAATAATGCTGAGGAGTTTACCGAATGGAAGTAAAGGTATTTACCTCTTCTCTAATAAGAGACACCATGCCAGAGTCGGAGTTGGCCAACCTTGTATCTGAATTCAGGGAGTATAAAAAATCAGGAAATGCTCCGCTACTCTTTGGTCGAGATGCTTCGTACAATCGTCCAGATGCGGTTCTTAAGGCAGATATGCATCATGTTCACCTAAAGGGGAATGAAAAATGGAGCTTAAACATTGTTCAGTTCAGAAGACTGAGCAATCTCCACCTCATTTATTGTCGTGGCTTCATGAATCCTAATGCATACTTGTTGATTGCAGTCATAGATAGAGCGCATGAAAGAGCACGAAATATTAATTTCATGCTGGATATGGCCGAAGTTGCAGAGAATTTTCGATCAAAAGTATAGCGCTAACAAAGGGCTGCACGCCGACACCCAAAGCTCCGCCCCTTTTGTGTGTTCCGCTTCGCTTCACTTTAACACAAAAGGTGCTCCACTTTGGGTGCGGGTGAGCGCGACGTTAGGCAAAATATGAATTCAATCATCCTTAGAATCTGCGTGATATATTTTTTGACTGGTTTCCAGCTTGCCTTCGCAGGAGCAGACAAATTATGTGGTTATCTAGATGCATATCTAAAAGCGATAGGTCCTGATAAGTCATCGACTATTGAGTTGCACACATCGTGGGGTTCAAATTTTATAGGGGAGTCGGAAGAGGCTTTCGCGGCTAAGAGATGCATTCGAGATGAATCTCCATTGGCAAAGAGCTTATGCAACTACTTAATGGAGAACTCATCTACCGAGTTCTCTGGAGTTAATTTCAAAAGGTTTTTGATGTGTCTATCGCCAAAAACGAAAATAGAAAGAGACGTGTCATTTGAAACGGCGTTTGTTTCGCTATCATGGGGTACGGATGAACGCGGCTCACTTATAGAGCTGTCCCTGAAAAATGATAAAAAAATTGGTGGTATGGTACTTAAATTGGAAGCGGAGGGTTATTAAGCCTATGCCTAACAATTTACTCCTGCTGACGTTTTGGTCTACGCTCCGTTTTGGGGTGGCTGCGCCACTTTACCCCAAAACCCCACTTCAACCAAAACGCAGCAGAGTAAGGCGTTATGCGTCTAGGTGATTACTATTCGTTAACTACGGCAGCAAAATATAAAATCTATAAAAAATAACTTCTAGTTAATGTCAATTTTGGTTTGGGAGATGGCTCATGGAAATACAACAATCAATAATTCACGGTATTATAAAAGATAAAGACACCTCTGGGGCTGATAGCGTTACAATTAAGCCCAGAATAGAGCTATTATCTATCGATGACCGACTTATAACTCTAGGAAACGATATTTTAAAACTTTATGGGAAATTGAGTAACGGGTATGGAATGCTTGGTGACAATTATGATGTTCATCGTTTCCCCAAATTTTTGGACAGCTATATAGGATCTGAAGAAGATTTTATAGTGTTTTCAAATAACACAATCTCAGTTATATCAGAGCTTATGTCTCAGCAAAGGTTTTCAACCACTAGCTATCCAGTTTTTTTCAGGTATACGAATCAAGGAAATGATTGGCTCCTGATTGCAGTTTTGAAGTTAAAAGAGGGTGTTGGTATAGATGAGGAAACCCTCGATCTCAATGACTCGCTATCTTTTGATGTAAGCGATCTTCGAGAAGCTGCACGTATCGATATCGAAAAATGGAAGGTGAATCAACAGCCCTACCTTTCCTTTATAAAGAGAGGGTCTGGCTCAGATTCTGAGTCATCAAGATACTTTAGAGATGCGTTGTCATGCCTAGAGTACACTGATGCGAAATATAATACAGACACTGCGGTAAAGGCAGTAGACGATTACTGTAACAGTCAGAACTATGATGCTCAAAAAAAGCAATCTCTAAGGGCAAGGATGTATGAGTATTGTAAAGAGAAAAAAGATGCCGACGAGCCCGTAAATTTAACTTCTTTATCCGCCATGTTAAACGACCAAGAGCCGGAATCTTTTATAAATTTTGTTAGAGAAAATAATTATGAGGTTAGTGAGACCTTTTCTCCAAGCCCAGCGAGCTATAAGAGGCTTCAGCGGTTGAGTAAGCGTTTTGGAACAATAAGCTTAGGTTTCGATGTGGACGACTTATACTCCGAGAGAGTTGTGTATAACAGCGAGGATAATTCAATTGTTTTACGAAACCCACCGACAGAACTTGTGACTGAAATTAAAAGGGCTAAGGGCGAAAGTGAAAATGGCAATGAATAAGCTAGATGCTGCAATTCACGTTTATAGACTTTTTGAAGAAAAATCAATAAATGGTCGCCAAGTTACAGGAATTCTCTCGAAAAAGGATTATAAAAATTGTAAGGATGAATTACAGAAATTCGATCTGATACTAAACGTCAAGGATGAGACACGAGAAATAGAGTTTAATCTCCCTTCGGAAAGTGATGCACTTTTTGCGAAAGATATGGATGATCTTCTAATAGCTCCAAGCAGGCTGCTTTCCCTACCAAAAAATTTCTACTTAGCTGATATCGATTATTTTTTTTCTGGTGAATCAGAAAGTTTACCAGATTTGGTAAGAGGGTACATGGATGCATCGAAGTTTGCATCTACACTAAACAATATATCTGATCACAGCCTACCATTAGTGCCTAAAGCAATATTCTTGCAAGGGGAAAAGCTTGAGTTATCATTAACCTATAGTTCTAGCGACCTTGTAATATTAGAAGGGCTTGATAAGTTTATCCTAGATTTCGTTGAGGCTGAAATACATAAAGACCAAAAAGCCACGATTATAAAGGGCGTTCTTATTGAGATGCTCAAAAACAACGAGATTGATCGGCTCACGGTTTCTTGTCTGATGAAGCGATTTTCAGAATTCCTGGAAAGAGTTAATGCTAACTACCAACTATATGTTTCTGAATTTTCTTTTGAAAAAATCAAAGAGCAGGTGGAGAGTGAGAAGTTTGAGTTCACCTTAAAGTTAAACAAAGTATTTTCTGATATTCAAAACCAGCTGCTTGCAATTCCAATCGCGTTAGTGCTTGTAAGTAGCCAAATGAAGTTAGCGAATGGCCTTTCATTTATAAATATGTCAATTTGGTGTGGAGTCCTAATTTTCGGAATATTTATGTCACTGCTAATTAGAAACCAAAGAAGTACGCTTAACGCAATTAAGTTAGAAATTGGCTCTCAGTGGAATAGCATACAAGACAAACATAAATTCGTGGCTAATAGACTAAGCGCAAACTATTCCTACTTGAAAAGTAGACAGAAAACTCAGGAACGTTTTTTGTTTCTGGTTAGTTTAATAGTTTCGCTATCGATTGCTGTAAGTACAGTTCTATTATTATATAACTCACAATCTCTTCATCTTTACAAGGATGTGTTGCGCTACGGATTTATTGGTGGAGTAATCTATTTATTGCTCTCTCTAATTTGGAGAGTAGTTAATATTCGATTGCTTAAAGAAAAAACGCAAAACTAGGAGTGTGGCGTTAGTGGGTACTAGAGTCACGCATAACAAACGGCTCCACGCAGACGCCCAAACCTACGCAGCTTTTGTGGGTTTCGCTGCGCTACACTTTACCACAAAAGCCTCTCCGGTTTGGGCGCTGGTGAGCCGGGCGTTATAAGCGCTCGTGGTTGGTTGTAATGTTTTTACGTGTTTCAATTGAGCAACGAGCTTTCTGAGAGTTTTGTGTAATCACTTTTAAGCTAAAGGGCCGCCTGTCGGCCGCCATAGTTTGAGGTTAAGAGTGTTCGTTCTCGGTGCGAGTTATACCAACCAAACTAAATTGTTAAAGAACAACAATATAGTTTGGCTTAGTAAATCAGTTTGTTGTTGGCTGTTTGACTCCGTTCCAGCCATCTTCGCGTGGGCTAAGTCCAAATATTGAAGTATGGCATTCGAGTAAGGTATTGTGGTCCTCACTAGAAAGTTCGGTACGGTTCCGCCTATAACAAATTACTTAAACATCGTTCCGGCCAAAAGACGGCCTCCACTGGACGCAGCAAGCTGCGCCGTTTAGCAAAACGTTATGGCGGGTTTAAATAATTTGTATATCGTTCTAGAGTTCGTCAGAATTTGAGAGTACGAAGTTTAGTAAGTGCAATCGTCGATAAAGAACAAATAGTTTCACTTGGTACAAGAGTCTAGCGAAGTGGTTACAATAGAAAGTATTGGAATAAGGTGAGTCTAAAACCATTCGTTCCTTGGCTCACCGTTTAAGATTCCACTGCGAAACAAAAATGGGTAGTTCGCATCTTCAAGGCTCCATCAAGAAAGTGCGAATTGTAAGAATAGTAGTTTATACTGGTTGGGTTTTTAATAGGCTAAAGTTTCGCGTTCGCTCCACAAAGAGCGTTGTAGGAAATAAGTGCCACCCAGCTCATAACAAATCGCTGCACTCGGACGCATATTGCTACGCTCGTTTTTATGTATGTCGCGGTGCTCCATTTTACATAAAAACGCTCTCCGCAATATGCGCCGGTGAGCTCGGCGTTATAAGGCGCTCGTAGTTGGTTGTAAAGTTTTTACGTGTTTCAATTGAACTCTGAGTTTTTCTGAGAGTTTTGTTGAATCACCTTTAAGTTAAAAGGCGCCTGTCGGCCGCCATAGCTTGAGGTTAAGAGTGTTCGTTCTCGGTGCAAGTTATACCAGCCAAACTAAATTGTTAAAGAGCAACAATATAATTTGGCTTAGTCAACCAGTTTGTTGCTCGTTGTTTGGCTTCGTTCCAACCATCTTTGCGTCGGCCAAGTCAAAATATTGAAGTAGCGTCTTTGAGTAAGGTGTTGTGGTAATCACTAGGAAGTTCGGTGCGATTCCGCTTATAACAAATTACTTAAACATCGTTCCGGCCAAAATACGGCCTCCACTGGACGCAGCAAGCTGCGCCGTTTAGCAAAACGTTATGTATCGTCAGATAATAGTTATTAATTGTAAATGTAAGGGATTTGAGTAATGGTTAAATACATCCTAATTGCGGTTGTTCTTGTCGCGGGTTACTTTCTTTTTATTAAAGATTCATATCCCAGTGATATATACTTTCAGGGCATTGAGTTGAGCTCTAAGCAAGATAATAATGATAGCCTAAACAAGGAAATCGACATATTTAGTTATAGGGATAGCTCTAATCATCATGTCCTATTACTAGCATTAGTAAATGATTCAGCCACAGTTACCGTGGAAGGGATTACAAGTCAATATTTAGCGAGATTTGAATCCCAGGGGCTAAAATTCAAAAAGGAAGGTTCTCGGCACCTAGGACTAATGTCAGACACTGTGATGTATATAGCAACGGCTAAAAACATGAACGCCCTTATTGCCTATACCGTAAAGGGAGGTGGATCTTCTCCTAGAAGTGTGGGGGAAGCCTCTGCCATATTCTCCGATTTAGAAAACTTTTCACTTTAAGCTAAATGAGTGAATAAAATCACATAACAAATAACTCCACCGGAAAAATTAAAGCGTCGTTCGTTTCACTCTCTATGCTTTATTTTTCCGGTGAGTAAAGCGTTACTTGTCTAATCTAAAAAGTTTGGTGTGTAGTTAAGTTTCAGTAGGGTGTTCCTAAATTCGTTACCCTCCATCAAGTTTAGGTAAGCCACCTTTGGTCGCTTACAACGTGCTTCGTAAAAGGCAGATTTGGTAATCAGGTAAAGCTTCGTTGCAAAAAAGCGCAACCAAGCTTTACCTAGCAAAGGGAAATTGCGGCTTATTCCTCCCGTTCGTTCCTTTCTGTTGGTTGCCATAATCACTTGTTGTTTTGGGTCAATTTTATGCCTTCTGTTTTGGCTATCCCACGGTTATAGTTGGGTCTAACCAAAGCTTCAGGCTTTTTAACCGCATAGCGTAAATCTCGGGGGCTTGCCCCCGAGCTGGATAGCGTACAATGGCTTTAGCCATTGTGGGGTAGCCAACTTATGGAGTTACGTCGAAATACTCATCATGTGTATAGAATAATGTATCACTTTGTATGGATACCAAAATATAGGCATAAAGTTTTTGAAGAACCATTTCGAGCAGATTTGAAAGCCATTATCCAGAAGATCGGATATGACTACGATATAGAAATTGTGGAGCTTGAGATTCCAGTAGATCATATACATATGGTTGTAAGAGCTGAGCCTAAAGATTCACCATCAAGTATTATGCAGAAAATCAAAAGCTTATCGGCAAGAGAGTTTTTTCGAATACACCCACAAATAAGGCATAAATATTTCTGGGGTGGCAAATTGTGGACTCAAAGCTACTTTGTCGAAACGATCGGAAATGCGAGTGAAAAAGTCATTCGCGAGTATATTAAGAATCAACTTGAAGCTATGAATAAAGGTGAAGAAAACAGTAAGCAGCTGGGGCTCTTCTAAAAACTCGGTCGCTTGCGGCCGAGTTTTTTATACAAATAAAGCAATTGGCGTAGCAGTGTAGTTCAAAGCGAGTAGGTGTTTGGTACAAGTAACAAACCAAGCCAGAAGGACTTACTTTGCTGTCGCTTCGCTCCAAAACGCAAAGTAAGCCTCTGCTTGGGGCGTTAGAGCTACACATGAAAATTTGGCCAGCTATTAAAATCATCTTGATTATCGTCGCCTCGGTTGGAGCGATGTTTGATACATCGTACTCCGAGGTTGGGGATGAGATTGGGTGGGACCCGGTCATTGTCGGGCTGTTGTTTTTCCCATGCATAGTTGTTGCTGGATTGCTTATATTAAAAATTATCCTTAGGAAGAAGTTGGAAATCCAGCTTTCAAGCTGGGAATCAAACCCGCTGGACTTCTCACACCCAGAGCACTTCTTTCAGTTTGCGGCGGTAGTTTTGGTGGTGAGTGGCATTTGTGGTTTGATAGCTGCGTACTTTCGTTCGGGAGGGTTGACCCCAGTACTTCTCTCCCCGGTGGCAATGGGTGTTGGGGTTTTACTTGGAATATGGATATTGAAGGTTGCTTATGTTGCGCAACAATAAAGCTCTAACAAAAACAGGCAAGGCGACGCCAAAAAGCGGCGCGCTTGCTGTTGGCGTTATAAGCGCTCGTATTTGGTTGAAAAATGTTTACGTGTTTCAATTGAGCGCAGAGGCGCCTGAGGGTTTCGTGGAACCACTTTTAGGCTAAAAGGCAGCCTGTCGGCCGCCATAGTTTGATGTTAAGAGCGTTCGTTCCCGGTGCGAGTTATACCAGCCAAGCTAAATTGTTAAAGAACAACAATATAGTTTGGCTTAGTCAATAAGTTGTTGGTGGTTGTTTGACTTCGTTTCAACCATCTTTGCGTGGGCTAAGTCCAAATATTGAAGTATGGCATTCGAGTAAGGTATTGTGGTTCTCACTAGACAGTTCGGTGCGGTTCCGTTTATAACAAATTGCTTAAACATCGTTCCGGCCAAAAGACGGCCTCCACTGGACGCAGCACGCTGCGCCGTTTAGCAAAACGTTATGCAGAATCCGTAGGTTTTATTAAATTCTAGAAAAGGAGAATATCTATGAGTAAACCAATGGAAGTAAATTTTGGAAAACATAAATTGTGCTTCGAAAACCGAAAAGTAGTATTCGCTACAGCCGGTCTATTATTTATAGTGTTTTGCTGGGGTATTTACCAAGGGTTTAATGCTGGAGCTCAATATTTTGGCCAATAAGTAATAATCCAACCTAGCAATCGAAATATATCAAATCGGTTCTAAATGGGAATTGGTGTAACAGGTAGAGAAATTTGAAATTTATGCATAACAAACATTTCCAGTTGACGTTTTGTTCTGCGCTCATTTTTGTGCATTTGCTTCGCAAATTTTCGCACAAAAATACACTACAACCAAAACGCAACTGAACTGGGCGTTAAGTTTCTGGGAATATCGAAATAATCATGAAGATATTAAAAGCCATATATTTCATCGCGTCAGGAATATCACTTTTAGTAGTGTGTTGTGTAGTATTGGCTCTGATTTACTCATTTAGTCCTCTAGGAAAACCGGGTAAAAGAGATTCTGTGTTCGTACTTAACCACGGTAATATCGTAACCGAGCAAGATTACAAGTTAATTTACAGCGATCAGTCTCCACCAATTTTCAATGGCGATCATCTGGATTATTATTGTCTTCAACTTGAGAAGTTTGAATTCCAGAGACCTGAAGAAGGTAAATGGGTGTATGGGCAAGAAGATAACCATATCTTTAGCCAGGCTAGGGAGCTAGCTGCAAGTTCGGGGAAAATTGATAAATGTTTCGAAGGCGAGTCGAATCCAGAGTCACAAAATATAGCAGCAAAAATATGGTCTGTTGAATCTAATCGGAAGCATGTTGAAGGGGCAGTGGTTATTATGTATCACAAACTTACTAAGCGTGTCTTGTATGTCAGCTTTCAAACTTAACAATACGCTCAACCACCGTTCCAGCCGCAAAAACACGCGGCTTCCACTGGACAGCTTTTCCGGCGCTTCGCTTCTCCAAAGCTGCCGGTTAGCTCTGCGTTAGATTTAGGAATAGATAATGAATACCAAATACTGCAAGGACTGTATTAAAGAAATTGAAAAAGAGGCTAGTAAGTGCCCATATTGCCGAACGCCACAACTTGGAATAAATCGGATATTAAATTCACCGTTGATAAATATTCCACTATTCGTAATTTTCTTTTCTGTTGTATTCTGGGGTAGTAGCTATTTCGCAGATCGCCAAGATGTATATATGCCAAGTGGATTCGATATAACTGAAAACAATATTCAGCAAGCAATGGGCAAGTGTGCTCAAAAAATACAATTTCTTGGTGAAATATATAATTCAAATGCAGAGGCGTACGAAGATTTTCATTTCAATATCGAGGCATATGATGAAAAAGGAAAGTTAGTCGAAGCATTTGACGAAAAACACTATGGCTTAATCGTTCCAGCAAATACGAAGTTGAAGTTCAAACTAGAAAATAGTAAAAGTTCAATTGAGGAATTACCGTCAAAGTTCAAGGTGAAAGTTGTCAAAGCCACAAAGCGGGACATTTTGGCTTGATTTCCACTTTGGGGTGGCTGCGCCACTTTACCCCAAAGCTCCATTCCAGCCAAAATTCCGCTTATGTGCGGCGTTATAAGCGCTCGTGGTTGGTTGTAATGTTTTTACGTGTTTCAATTGAGTAACGAGCTTTCTGAGAGTTTTGTGGAACCTCTTTTAGGCTAAAAGGCCGCCTGTCGGCCGCCATAGTTTGAGGTTAAGAGTGTTCGTTCTCGGTGCGAGTTATACCAGCCAAACTAAATTGTTAAAGAACAACAATATAGTTTGGCTTAGTCAATCAGTTTGTTGTTGGCTGTTTGACTCCGTTCCAACCATCTTCGCGTGGGCTAAGTCCAAATATTGAAGTATGGTATTCGAGTAAGGTATTGTGGTCCTCACTAGAAAGTTCGGTACGGTTCCGCTTATAACAAATTACTTAAACATCGTTCCGGCCAAAAAGACGGCCTCCACTGGACGCAGCAAGCTGCGCCGTTTAGCAAAACGTTATAGCGGTCTTTAGCATTTTATATTTTTAGATGAGTCTCGAGTATCCCTTACCTTACTTCGTAGGGGCTTGCTCAAGCAGTTGGATCGTAAATCGCGAGATTCGGCATCGCTAACGTAGTTTCTTTATCGTTGGTGGTATTTAACTACGAGTCTTTTCCCGTTTGGATATTGTGCTGTTGCTCGGCTTTTGTCAGTAGTGGTAGTGTTTAGAGGGAAATGGCGTGCGGCGGTCTGGTCGTTATTGTCGGCGATAGCTTTGTTAGAGAAATGGGGACGGTTTGTAGGTATGAACGCTGCCTTGCTATAACAAAGTCATCAAACCTGACACTTTTTACTGCATTCCATGTTGTGCATGCCTGCGGCATAATCGCACAACATTACATTACGTAAAAAGTGCAGTTTATAACAACGTTAGTACTCAGGGGGAGCAATGCAGCAAGAAATATTGAATGAATTAGTAACAATTAAATACTTGCTCATAGGTATATTGTTCTCGACAGGGATACCTATGATAGCTGTAGTCGCATCTAAATTCATGGGTGTGCGTTTTCAGGATCAAACGAGGGGCGAAAATTCGGGGTGGTTTGCAGCCAGCTACTAGAAGATGGTGAGTACGATGAACTGGTCAAGTATTGTGAAGCAGAGTTAGCAAAACGCCCAAATTCCGCTATAGCTAACTACAATATTGGGCGAGCATTATATGAACAGAACAACTTTCATAGCGCAAAAGAATACTTTCTGAAAGCCAGAGAGCTGGACCCAACATGGGATAAAAAATTTATATCTCCATTTTTGGAAAAAATTGCAGCAAAGCACTAACAAATAAAGTCACCTGACACGAATTGCGGCGCGCCTTTTGGTGTTCGCGTCGCTCACAATACACCAAAAGGCACCCCACAATTCGTGCAGGTGCTTAAGGCGTTAGCATCAGAAACACATATGGATATATTTAGCTGGAAAGACCCCCTCACTTGGCCCAAATTTCTTGGAAAGAATGAGGCACTTGATCTAAATATTGACGAAGATTTAATGTGGCAGTTTTACAATAATTACGATTATATACGTGTATACCATGCTGCACGACCAACAGATCTGAACCTCTATTATAAAAATGGATTAAAGGTATCTAATTATCGAGAACTTGAGAAAGAGTTTTCCCGTAATATGAAAACAAACTTCGATATAGATATCACTAAAGAACACTTAGATTTAGCGCGCAAAGAAATAGGTGAATTTCATAATGGCCGGCTATTTGTGGTTTTGGACGATACAGATCTTCTAAACCATGCTGGACATTATGCAATTTATGGTAGTGAATATATTTGTGCTATAGCAAACAGAATATTTCACAAGTTCAAAGTGGGTGGGTCAAGATATCTAAAAGAAATAGGTACTCCAACAGTTTTTGAGTTGCTTCTGGGTATTAATCATATTAGCGAATACGACCTAAAACAGTTAGTTTGTCAGGTTAACAACTACATTCACTACGATGAAATAGCACTAAATATTGATTTTACGATAGAGCTTCAACGATCTTTGGATGGTTCATCTATAGTTCAACATTATCACCCCAAACGGGTGACAGACCTGTTTGAAAGAGGGTTAGCTTAAATGCTAACAAGGCGCTCCTTTTGACATTTTGGTCTACGTTTCGTGTTGTGCATGGCCTACGGCCATTTTCACACAACACTACACTTCAACCAAAATGCAAAAGAGCTTGGCGTTAAATGTCACATGAAATCAAGTCTTGTTATTGATAAAAATATTTTGAGTTACATGGATGAAGCTATATCTCTATGTAAAGATGAAAAGTATGTTCTTAGTGTTGTAAAGGGTGATATTGAAGAAAATCCACCGGGTAAATGGGTACTCACTATGATTCCAGAAAACATGTCTGATGAAATGGTCTTAGATGGTGAGGCAAGCCGGATAGAGATTGAAGGAAGAGAAATGACCGTTTATCCTATCACTCTAATTGGCGAGTTAGAAAATAAAAGACTATGTTGGGGAAGAGAGGAAATGGAGCTGGTGTCAATTGCATAGCTATAAATATTCAATCAGCCACTATCGTACACACATTTAACAAGTCGTGCCAGTCGGACAGTTTGTTCCGTGGCTCTTTTTGTGCATGCCGCTACGCTTGCACAAAACGCCACTCCACAAACTGCCACTGCACTCAGCGTTATAGCGGTCTTTAGCATTTTACATTTTTAGGTGAGTCTCAAGTATCCCTTACCTTACTTCGTAGGGGCTTGGCCAAGCAGTTGGATCGTAAATTGCGAGATTCTACATCGCTAACGTAGTTTCTTTATCGTTGGTGGTATTTAACTACGGGTCTTTGCCAGTTTGGATGTTGTGCTGTTGCTCGGCTTTTGTCAGTAGTGGTAGTGTTTAGAGGGGAATGGCGTGCGGCGGCCTGTTCGTTATTGTCGGCAAAGGCTCTGTTAGAAGAATGGGGAAAATTTGTAGGTATGAACGCTGCTTTGCTATAACAAAGTCATCAAACCTGACACTTTTTACTGCATTCCATGTTGTGCATGCCTGCGGCATAATCGCACAACATTACATTACGTAAAAAGTGCAGTTTATAACAACGTTATAAGCGCTCGTAGTTGGTTGTAAGGTTTTTACGTGTTTCAATTGAGCACTGAGTTTTCTGAGAGTTTTGTGTAATCACTTTTTAGCTAAAGGGCCGCCTGTCGGCCGCCAAAAGTTTGAGGTTAAGAGTGTTCGTTCTCGGTGCGGGTAATGCCAGCCAAACTAAATTGTTAAAGAACAACAATATAGATTGTCTTTGTAAATAATTTGTTGGTGGTTGTTTGACTTCGTTTCAACCATCTTTGCGTCGGCTAAGTCAAAATATTGAAGAAGGCTCTTTGAGTAAGGCATTGTGGTCCTCACTAGAAAGTTCGGTACGGTTCCGCTTATAACAAATTACTTAAACATCGTTCCGGCCGAAAAGACGGCCTCCACTGGACGCAGCAAGCTGCGCCGTTTAGCAAAACGTTGGGCTGTGAAAGTCAGGTGTTGAGACCTTTTCTATTACTTATTCTGCTTGTGGATATATACTGCTGGGAAGATGCTTAATTCTGTATTAAATTTTAAGGAAGTGAAATGAAATTATTTAAAGTTATCATATGTTATTTTGCTATTGCCATAATGGCTGGGTGTAGTAGCAATAACATTAAAAGTGATTATAGGCTAGAGGGGAGTAGTCCAAAGGGTGTCTTAATGGGTTCGGTTACATACAGTGGTATGCTCTCAAGGTATTCTATACTTTATAGTAAAATAGACTCAACTCAGTCTGGATCAGTTGGGGCAGGTAGCGGCTCTATGTTTTCAATACCTGATTCAAAAACTAGTGTATCTGGTTTCGGAGCCAAAGGTAGTGTTTTTGCCTTAGAGTTAGAGCCTGGAAAATACGTTTTCAATGGTTGGAGTATTAGTAGCTCATTTAGTGTTAGTAAGAAGGAAAGCTTTGCTGTAGAGGTGTTGGTTGAAGCAGGAAAGGCTATTTATTTGGGGGGCTTTCACTTTGATCAAACTAAGTCTGCGGGGCTCGTCGTGACAGGTGCAAATGTATTTTATGAGAATCAATATAAGCGAGACTTGCCGGCTCTTAAAAAGGCATTTCCTCTAGTTCCCGATATCACCACTACTAATTCAGTAGACGAAAAAACGCATATTAGTGGTGGTGAAGTTGGGGGCTTTGAAATATTATTAAAGGCCATCGGGAGTTCATTATAGAATAATAGGAATCTATACTTCCGTAGTATAGATTCCTATTATATTGACTATTTTACTCCGGCATGCCCAACAAAACGTTCAACCTCGCCAGCATAAACCCCGCTGGCTGGAACCTCCCCGTTCGAATTTTTTGTGCCTACGCTGCGCGCAGGGTATCACAAAAAATACAAACAGGTCGGTCCGGTTAACTCAGCGTTATAATCGGTCGTAGTTGGTTGTAAGGTTTTTTACGTTTTTCAATTGAGCGGTGAGGCCCCTGAGGGTTTCGTGGAACCACTTTTAGGCTAAAAGGCCGCCTGTCGGCCGCCATAGTTTGAGGTTAAGAGTGTTCGTTCTCGGTGCAAGTTATACCAGCCAAACTAAATTGTTAAAGAGCAACAATATAGCTTGGCTTAGTAAACAATTTGTTGGTGGTTGTTTGACTTCGTTTCAACCATCTTTGCGTCGGCTAAGTCAAAATATTGAAGAAGGGTCTTTGAGTAAGGTATTGTGGTCCTCACTAGAAAGTTCGGTACGGTTCCGCTTATAACAAATTACTTAAACATCGTTCCGGCCAAAAAGACGGCCTCCACTGGACGCAGCAAGCTGCGCCGTTTAGCAAAACGTTAAGGTAATAATGGTAGATAAAGTTTTCAGTCAGTTGGAACAATCCAAAGATTCATGGAGAGATATTCCGCTAAGTGTAAAGTGCATCACTACGCTCCCCTCATTCTTGATGTGGTTCGGAGCGATGATTTGGGTCGACAATCTATTTGTATGGATCCTAATGGCTGTTCTATCTGGTATACCTACTACGGCGCTTTATCAAATCTATGCAAATGTGAATATCAACATCCTAGATAAGCGGCCAAGTATTATTGGGCATCTCGTGTTCTTTTTATTGCAGGCGCTCTTAATTTGGGGAGTAATTTATGCTGCAAAAACACCTTAACAAGCACATGTTGTTCGCCGCTAAAGCGGCCGGACTCCTTACGCTACGCTTCAGTCACCGCAAATGTGGGCGTTATAACTAATTCGAGGATACGTTTTGAGGCTTCTACCCGATAGCTGGGCTAAATCCACACAACAGATTTTAGTTTTAGCGTTGATTTTTATAATTGCTTTATTCGGCATTAGCTTTTTTCCGCCATCGGAAGAAACAATAAATCCTCAGTATTTTCTCTGGTATGTCTACGGGCCAATACTTATTGTTGTTTATTCTTTGGCTATTACTTCCTTCTTGTTTAGTTGGGTTGTAATAATTAAGAAAAAAATGATTAAAGGGATTTCATACCTGGCTGTTTCTACTGGGTTGTGTTTATTTTGCATGGTGGTTTTACCGAATGTTTATCCGTTATAACAAGGCTATTAAACTCGTTCCGGCACTGCATGCCTCCACTGGACAGCCAAAACTGCGTTTTGTCTGCCGTTTATAGCGGCGTTACTTGTCTATTCAAAAAAGTTTGGTGTGTATTTAAGTTTCAGTAGGGTGTTCCTAAATTCGTCTCCCTCCATCAAGTTTAGGTAAGCCACCTTTGGTCGCTTACAACGTGCTTCGTAAAAGGCAGATTTGGTAATCCGGTAAAGCTTCGTTGCAAAAAATCGCAACCAAGCTTTACCTAGCAAAGGGAAATTGCGGCTTATTCCTCCCGTTCGTTCCTTTCTGTTGGTTGCCATAATCACTTGTTGTTTTGGGTCAATTTTATGCCTTCTGTTTTGGCTATCCCACGGTTATAGTTGGGTCTAACCAAAGCTTCAGGCTTTTTAAACAAATAAAGCAATTGGCGTAACAGCGTAGTTCAAAGCGAGTAGGTGTTTGGTACAAGTAACAAACCAAGTCAGTAGGACTTACTTTGCCGTCGCTTCGCTCCAAAACGCAAAGTAAGCCTCTGCTTGGGGCGTTAGGCATATCGGGGTAATGCTCAATGAATGAAGAAAAAGAAGTATATTCGGTACCCCGGTTTTTATCCTTTATAGATTTAGCTTATCTTTATGAAGGGCTAAAAGTAGTCGATCAGCACTTTCAATGCGAAATAGATAAAGCAGAAGATAAAGACAAGATCGGAAATTTAAACGCGACGTGTCAAAGCCTTTATAGATCTGCATTTATCTCGCTGTGTTCAACATTGGAGCAAAATCTTGATGAATTGGCTCATATGGCGAAAGAGAAACAAGAGGCCAGTTTATCTCCAGGTGACTTAAAAGATCGCGGAATAAAACGGTCTGTATCATACGCAAATAAAGTTCTGGGGTTTTCGATAGATATAAATCAGAAGCACTGGAAAGATACTTACGTACTGTATGACCTAAGAAATCATCTAGTACACTACGGGCCGGTGTTTTCAGGTTCAAATAAGCATTTGAATTTATATAACAGACTAAAAAATTCTGAGTATGTTTCGTTTAAGTCGATACCAGTATTTACGCTGGACCACATCGAGAAGATAATCAACACTTTTATGTTGTGTATTGATGATTTCGGTGGTAGGAGGGGCAATGCCTAACAGGTTTGTGCAGCCGACGTTTTGGTCTTCGCTCCTTTTTGTGCATGGCCTTCGGCCATCTTTGCCCAAAAATCCACTACAACCAAAACGTGGCTGACAAAAGCGTTAGGGCAACCTTAGAGAACGAGTAATGATTAGAATTCTAGCGTTGATTGGTGTTGTTCTTTCTGGTGTATGGTTTTTTGCAGAGAATGGTTATGAACCGATAATTACATGTATCGCAAGTTTGATAACTTTAGTAGGGGCTCAGCTTTCCAGCCATAAAACTGAGAGTTCCTTTGAGGAAGACCCTCGAGTAGAGATTGGGGGATGTCTACTGCAAAAATTGTGGAGTGTCTCCAAAAGAATCAACAGAGTGTTTTTCGATTGTTGGGCATGATTTTGTTCCTTTAGAGTTTCCTGTTTACTGTACTGCATGTGGTGCCGTACCGGGTAGGAAAACGAGTTGTAGTGGCGGGCTGCAAATTGATAATTGCCACACATTTGAACTTTGGAAAGATGAGAGTCTTTATTGTAAGAGTTGTGGCGCAGTACCTGGTAAGCGTTCAGCGTTCAGCGTTCAGCGTGTAGCGAATTAGATTTGGAGCATTCCTTTGTCAGTGCACGTAAGCCCTAACAAGTGTAGTCACCTGACACAAATTGCTGCGCGCCTTTTTGTGTTTTCGCTACGCTCAATTATACACAAACGGCACTCCACAATTCGTGCAGGTGCTACAGGCGTTAGGCAATCATGAAGAATCAAAATGTATCTCCAGTTGGTTGGTATGTCGGATCATACCTAATTCGATTTATTGAACTCAATGAAGAAGATAACGATGATCTCGAAAAGAGGTTTCTATCATGGGAAAATACTATAATCGTTCGCGCTTCAGATCTGGATGAAGCATATGATAAAGTGGTTAAAGAAGCACAGTTAGGCACAAATCCATATAAAGGAGGCCCTGATGGAGTTCCAGTACAATGGGTTCTAGAGGGTGTTACTAATTTGTTGCCCATATATGAAGAATTGGAAGATGGGGCCGAGATTATGTGGTCTGAATATAATCCCAAAAAGCTGAAAAACATCAGAAATTTGGTTACACCAAAAGGCGAGTTTAAACAATAAAATTGCCGAGTTATCAAGAGCCTGACAAACGCTTGCAGACTGACGCCAAATGCTACGCCGTTTTTGCGTTACTCGCTGCGCTCAAACAATAACACAAAAACCGCTCCGCATTCGGCGCAACTGAAGCGGGCGTTAAGCTTCAATATGAATGTATCCAATGAAAAAAAGGTTCGGCCAAAATTCCTAGCAGGAATGCTATTGATCTTGAGCTTGGCTTTATTGTTCGGGGGTTGGCATACTATTGGGTTGTGGATGCCTATGGTCGTTGCGTCATTAATTCTAACGACTACGAAAAACAATAATGTAGTTAGTATGTATCCAGCTCGTGTATATCAAGTTGCATCTTTAGTGCTTTTCATTGTGGGCTCAATTGCAATAGCTTTATTTGGCGTGGCAATGTCGGTAAGTTGGTTTATAGCCGCCATTATTTTTTCAGTATCATTCAGAGTCGTACGCATTCTATTGGGTCTTATCGGTTTTGCAGGGTTGGTTACAAATGCTTAACAAGGCCATCTTGCCTCGTTCGCTTCGCTCTCTGGACCTTCTTTCGGCGCTTCGCGCCTACACTACGGCCGCAAATGGCGACGTTATAAGCGCTCGTAGTTAGTTGTAAAGTTTTTACGTGTTTCAATTGAGCAACGAGCTTTCTGAGAGCTTTGTGTAATCACTTTTAACCTAAAGGGCCGCCTGTAGGCCGCCACAGTTTGAGGTTAAGAGTGTTCGTTCTAGGTGCGAGTTATACCAGCCAAACTAAATCGTTAAAGAACAACAATATAGTTTGGCTTAGTCAATCAGTTTGTTGTTGGCTGTTTGATTCCGTTCCAACCATCTTCGCGTGGGCTAAGTCCAAATATTGAAGTATGGTATTCGAGTAAGGTATTGTGGTCCTCACTAGAAAGTTCGGTACGGTTCCGCTTATAACAAATTACTTAAACATCGTTCCGGCCAAAAAGACGGCCTCCACTGGACGCAGCAAGCTGCGCCGTTTAGCAAAACGTTAGGGCGGGTTTAAATAATTTATTTGTGGTTCCAGAATCTTTTCTAATTTGAGAGTTCGCAGTTTAGTAAGTGCAATCGTCGAGAAAGAACAAATAGTTTCACTCGGCGCAAGAAAGTAGCCAAGTGGTTCCAATAGAAAGCATTGGAATAAGGTGAGTCTAAAACTATTCGTTCCTTGGCTCACCGTTTAAGATTCCACTGCGAAAAGAAAATGGGTGACTCGCATCTTCAAAGCTCCATCAAGAAGGTACGTATTACAAGAATTGTAGTTTAAACTGGTTGGGTTTTTTTCGGGGTATTGGTTTCGCTAAAGCTCCACAAAGAGCGCTGTAGAGAATAAGTGCCACCCAGCTCCATAACAAATCGCTGCACTCGGACGCATATTGCTACGCTCGTTTTTATGTATGTCGCGGTGCTCCATTTTACATAAAAACGCTCTCCGCAATATGCGCCGGTGAGCTCGGCGTTACACACTATGTAGTAGAGCTATATGGCAACGATTAGTAGAACAAAAGCCACTCTTCGTATAATTGGAGATGATTTACTACCTGCTGACATATCAGCATCGCTTGGGTGTATGCCTTCTAATGGGCAGCAAAAAGGTGAGGAGGTAAAGCTACCTTCCGGTAAAATTCGAGTAGCAAAATCTGGAATGTGGCGTATTTTCGCAACGGAGAAAATCCCAGGAGATCTAGATCTACAAATAACTGAAATTTCGGATAAACTAACTGACGATTTAGGAGTGTGGAATACTCTGACTAAGAAGTATCGAGTAGATTTATTCTGCGGAATTTTCATGGAGAGAGATATGGAAGGTATTAGTTTAAGTCCAGAATCATTGCTTAAATTGGGTGAGCGAAAAATACTTTTAGATTTGGATATTTATGGCCCTGATGACGAAGATGAAAATGTGTAACAAAGCCATCAATTTGACCGCCTTACGCTGCGCTTCAGGCGGCAAATTATGGCGGCGTTACATTTAATTTAACCTAGGAGTAGAAATTGAAAAGAATATTTATTTTGCCAATCATTATCTTATTTGTTGGTTGCGCATCAGTGACACCTAAAGGTGAATTATTCAAAATTCACGAGGATCCAGGTGCCTCAGAGTCAGTTGTATATTTCTACGTTCCCGAAAAGGAGTTTGGGTCTACTGCGTGTATAATTGTAACTGTTAATGAGGAGGAACGTGGTTGTATAGGGAATCCTGGATATGTCAAAGTTGTGCTAAGTCCAGGTGAACACTCCTTTTCATTTCGTCCAGATGCCATGATTGATCTAGGTGTAGAAATGAGAAAGTTCACGTCCAGTTTCAATGGCGGGAGCGTGTATTACCTTGAGTCTAGAAAGGTTGAGACTCAAGAGGATAAATATAACGCTCTACAAATGAGTTATGTAAATATATTTGGTGGTTACACTGTTGGTTGGGTCTTAGTCCCCGAGGAAGAAGCGCTTAAAAAGCTATCGATATTAAGAGACTGGTAGTAACCAAATCGCTGCACTCGGACGCATATTGCTACGCTCGTTTTTATGTATGTCGCGGTGCTCTATTTTACATAAAAACGCTCTCCGCAATATGCGCCGGTGAGCTCGGCGTTATAAGGAAACAAGTATGAAGCACATTATTTTTTCAATTTTGATTTTGTCGGGTATGGCGGTTGGTGCCGAGATAAAATCCCCTCCACCAGTGAATCTTTTACTTTTACCAGAATCGAAGGTTTATGAAGGGGAGCCGATAACTGGGCATCATAGAAGCAAGAAATATTGTTACAACGTAGGTAGCGTTTTTGTGGTTTTTTCTGAAAATGTTGTCGGAGAAGGGTATTCTTTCTATTCCATATCACCGGAGTTAAATTGCAGGCGCGCATCGAGTAAAGTAAGTACAAGTAACTCCATGGGATTACGTATTGGTCTAAATGCAGCTAATGCATCTTCCTTGCTGGGAGTAGAGCTGATTGAAGGGAAAAATGAGATCGTTTGGCTCTATCAGAGACCAATAAATAATCAGGCTTTCTATGATTAAACTATATTAGAAGTATCGGTTGAGAAAGGCACAATTATTGATCTCTCAGTTTTTAATACAGTAACGAATTAAATGTATAACAAACTCAGTCAGCAGGACCTACGTTCCGGTGTTTTTTATATGTCTTAACGCTTACGCTAACATATAAAATCCACCTCCACTACGGCCGCTGCTGCAGGGCGTTAGGGTTCCAAATGAAATATATCTTCGCAATATTCCTAATACTATTTGCAAGCTATAGCATTACGGAAAAAAAGTCCGTGCCAGTCTATGGATACGTACGCGATGGTAATTTTCATCCAGTCTTGTCGGTTGAAAATAATCAGTTCAAAGTTTTAGCTGGCTCGCATTCAAGCATTCCAAAAGGTATCGAGCCATTGTTTATAAGGGATTCCGTTAATACTCTTGAGATATCGGGCTCTGAAAATTATCAGGATGTTTTAGGAGAAGATAAGGTAGGAACGCTAGGAAAAATATCTAGCGAGGAAAAACCGGATACATTTTTTTATAAAAGTATTGATAGCGCTGCTGTTAATTCAAGTAATAATCAATCTAAAAATATGAGCTTCTATAGTTTCTTTTCAAGAAATGAGTGGGGGCGTCATTTTATAAACAAGAATCAACTGTCTCTATCGCTTGAGAATATTGCTAAGGAATCGGGTGTGTTTATCCACGCTATAACTGATATTGATGAAAATGGCAGGAATGAAGTTTGGGTTTCTTACAAATTAATGTATGGTGAGATTGGAGCAATGATCTACCAAGAAGAAGAAAAAGAAGAATGGAAATTATTGGTGAATCACTGCTTTTGGTGTGATTAGCATTTTACATTTTTAGGTGAACCTCAATTCCGTGTTGCCCACAATTAGTAGCCAGCAAAACGCGAATGGTAAGGGCTAGTCATTGTGCACATTTTTATGAGATAAGTTGGCCAGCATCCGCTGCGCGATACGCTGAAAATCAGCTTCGTCTTGCGGAGATAATCCCGCCAATATAGTGCGTTCTAGCTCGTGTTCAAGCAGGTTTATTTTGTCTTGCAGCTGGCTGCCACTTTCCGACAGGGTCAAAATCTGGCTGCGCTTGTCTTGGCTACAGGCTTGCTTCTCAAGCCAACCTTTGCCTATCATTTCTTTCACTAATCGAGCTATTTGAGCCTTGTCTCGCCCCATATTTTTTACGATACAATTGGCCGTACACTCCTGGGTATTGGCAATCACATGTAAACAACGTACATGCATACCATTTAAACCCAGCTCGCTAGCGTTGACCGCCGCTCTGATTTCGACACGGTAAAACTGCGAAAGGCTGAGAATATATTCTCGTAATGTCATTTATGTCTCCTAAATAGCCGCCACATGGTTGACAATGTCAACCATGTGGGTATTATTGACTTTATCAACTATATTTGCCAATCACAAGTCGTTATGCGGCTTGATGAATAAGCGCTTTGTATTAACTGGTTCAGAACTAGGCGATTTTCCATCCGGTCATGATGGTGTCCATGTCAACGTCGTATTGCCTGAACCAAGAAGTGCCCTACCGAATTTAGATATCAACAGTGCTAAAACTGCCTTGAACCGCTCTTATGCCCTTCGCGCGTTTGAGCCGACTCGCCAAAAATTGGCTATCGATTCTGTGGTAAATCGCCATGAAGCGCCAGCGGCCAATCGGGCTCCGCACGCGTTAGATATAGCTGGTTCTGGTGCGCGCAAATTAACTGATTTTAGTGCTGACAGTTATTTGTTGGTTGGTGAATAGAAGATGCAGGCCCCGCCGATATTGCGGCTGCGTGGCGAGTTTTTTCACGGAAATGCCTACAACAGTCAGATATTTATTGGGTTAGAAACCAGTTAATTCATAGCGGTAAAAAGCATGCTACTGAGAAAACTAACGTGCAGTCGTTATGAGCACCTGTGACGCTGCTTATTGGAAAATGTATGGATGCTGACCGATTCAATTCTGATGAAAAACGAAACCCACTATGATAGTGATTTTACTTTACTTAATTACACCACGAGTAGATTTTGAAACCTAATAACAGCCATGTAAAAATTGCAACAATATTGGCCATGACAATGGCTTTAGGCCCACTAGCCTTGGATACCTACCTACCGGCCTTTCCTGTTATAGCTGAAAGCCTCCGTGTTTCCGTTCATCAAGTGTCACTAACCATATCTATTTACATCTTCTTTTTGGCATTTGGACAACTTTGCGGTGGTCCCCTATCCGACCATTTCGGCCGTAGTCGAATCATGTTGCTCGGCATGAGTATATTTTCCATCGCCAGCTTTCTGTTGGCAGGTGCAGACACTTTGATTGAATTTTTGCTGCTGAGAATACTGCAGGCCTTCGGCGGCGGATGGGCGATAGTGACAGTGCCTGCCTTGGTGCGTGATCGCTTGTCAGGAAAAGAAGCCGCCAAATTTTTTAGCTTAATTGGTTTGTTGATGGTGTTAGCACCAGCACTTGCGCCCAATATTGGTGCATTAATAGTTAGCTTTATTGGCTGGCCTACAATATTTATCTTTCTGGGTGGTTACTCATTACTGGTGATTGTTTTATTAAAACTACTGGTTTTCAAGCATTACCAAACGACCCCTCAATTGGGGAAAGTCAGTGCGTTGCAGCGCTATAAAGAAGTGATGTCGAATAAATCCGCAATGCGTCTGTTATTTGTCGGCGCTCTCGCGTTTTCGGTGTTGATGTTATTTATCACTCACTCTTCATTTATTTATCAGCAACATTTTGGTGTTGGACCCCAACTTTTTTCAATTCTTTTTTCCGCTAATGTGGCGCTGATGATGTTGATGAATATCGCTAACCGTCGGCTACTTAACCATTTTCCACCTGAGCTCATTTTGAAGTTGAGTTTAACTCTGCAACTTATAGCGGCACTAATATTATTGCTGGTTAGCATATTCCAGCCACAACTCAGGTTATTTGTAGCCGCGATGGTATTAACCATAGGGGTAATGGGGGCGATTTCACCAAATATTCAAGCTTGTTACATGGACCATTTTAGTAAAAATGGTGGAACCGCGGCTGCTTTGATGGGGGCAACGCAGTTTTCAGTAGCTGGGCTGATCTCAGCCGCATCGACATTGTTACCGGAAACTATTGGTTCCATTGTTATGGCAATGGCTTTTTGTTCTTTAGTCTGTGTTATTTTGATTTGGACTAAACGTCACTAGGGGAACGCAATAAACAATACAATTTGGGTACCAAAAAGTAGACGCACTAAAAAATTCTGTTGATTAACGCTGTTTTCTTGCTTGTTTTTAGCTGTGACTGTACTCGATGAATTTTCTGACAAGACCAATTCGAGCGGTTGTCATGCAATGAAAAGGACGCTCCTTTAGTGCTGAGTACGGCACTAAAATCCTCTGGTAATCTTCATGACCCAGCGTTTCGCCCACCAATAGCGAGCCTCTCATCTACTTTCTTACCAGATTATAGCGGAATAGCTATATAATGAAGCTGCTTCGATAGAACTGGGAAATACACAATCACCACAAAAGTGTCGCCGAAAGTTTGGGTTGCTGATATTTGGTCAAAACCCAGTAAATCGCTAAAAAATATCAAAGTATACTGACTTGCTAAAGTGGGTGTTTGAGGTGTTATTGGCTTTCCGCAAGGCTGTTAATTTGGGTTATATAGCGTCAACTGATAGCTTTTAGAGTCTAATTTCAATATTATCCAAAGACTCCGCGCTCAATTAGCAACTATTGGTTAAGTTAAAGATTATTCAATATTGAATATGCAATCAGATCCCAAAAAATTAGTAGGAAAAAATAGAAATTTAGTCCACTCCGAATTGTTGAAGGTTATATCACATATTCAACGAGAGCAGGGAGAGTGGGTTTTGCATACGGTAATGGTGGAGGGTTGTGATGTACCTTTTAGATTCAAGCGTAAGGACAATTACCAGAGTTTAAAAGGTGCCAGAGTGAATATGACTTATTACTCAGAGCAGGAAATTGTAGCCGGCATGACTTTTGAAATGATGAAAGTAGTACGTATAAAAAAAGGGTGATCTATGTGGTAGTGGGCATCCTTCGTGTGTAACACAACTACATATTCCGGGATGTGTCCACACATAATGTATGGTCCGGATTTTCAGCATATGGAACCTTTAAATATAAAGGGTCAGGGTCGTTGGTTCTTCTATCGTACCGCTATCACTTACTGAGTTAATCTCACCGTAATTAGCGCGGTTTGATAGTAATGTGCTTTTTAACCTTTTTATTGCCCCAAGGAAATCCGTCTGCACTGGCTTCTTTATTAGAGACTTTTGGTTTTTTTTCCGCGTCATACGAATTTTTTTTACTTGAGACTTTGTTGCCGTCGCTCGTGCTATTTTTGTTCTTAGATTTTGACGGCGTATTTTTTTTTCTTTGTCGGGTCTCATCTATTGTCGATTCAGTATCCGGGCGCTTGTTTTTTGGAACGTAATTCAAAATAGAAATGGGCACCATTTTTCTGGGTGCGAACTCTTCTAAATCTCGGCGTTCAATAATATGGTCCAAACGACTTTCAATAGCGCAAAGTGCATTAAAGTCATCTTTTGATACCAGTGAAACCGCTTCGCCTTTTGCGCCCGCACGACCGGTGCGGCCAATACGGTGAATGTATTCGTCAACTTCGTTGGGTAAATCGTAATTGACAACACGATCTAGAGCGTCGATATCCAGCCCGCGAGCTGCCACACCTGTTGCGACTAGCAAACCACATTTTCCCGATTTGAAATCGGCCAGAATTTCACTGCGAACCGATTGGCTGCGATCGCCGTGAATATAGTCTGCGGTTATGCCGCGTTTTGCCAGCTGCTCCACCAATTTAACGGCACCATGTTTGGTGCGAATAAAAATAAGCGCCTGCTGCCATTGATGCGATTGGATTAGGTGGCTTAACAGCGCCGACTTTTTATCTTTATCGACCGTTACCAGCCACTGTGAAATGTCGGGCTTATTAACGTCGTCGCCCGCTAAGGATATTTCGATTGCGTGAAAAATCGTTGTTTTGATAAGTTGCTTAACCGATGCCGACATGGTTGCTGAAAACAGTAAGTTTTGACGTTCTGCTGGCAAGCGCTCGATAATTTTATTGATGTCAGCGATAAAACCCATGTCGAGCATACGATCGGCTTCATCCAATACCACATACTCAAGCTCATCGAAATGTAGCGCGCGCTGATGCGCCATATCAAGCAACCTGCCCGGCGTTGCCACGACAATATCCACGCCATCGATCAATTGTTGCTTCTGGCTTGCCATATCACTGCCGCCATACATGGCTAAGCAGCTGATGTCCGAATGGCGAGCATAGCGCTCAACATCATCGGCAACCTGTACGGCAAGCTCGCGGGTAGGTACCAAAACCAACGCTCGAATACGCTTACCTCGCAGCTTACGGCCTGCGATGCGATCAATGATGGGCAGTACAAAACCGGCGGTTTTACCGGTGCCTGTTTGGGCGGTAGCAATCAAATCTTTGCCCGCCAGAATAACGGGGATGGCACGTTCTTGAATGGGGGTAGGCGTTACATAACCTTGGTCGGCAATGGCTTGCAACAATGACGAACTTAAACCAAGCTTTGAAAACGACATATAACACCTTAAAATAAGTTCGAAAACAAAAAAACCGCCAAATAAGCGGCGGGGTACGCCTACTATAGCAGGGTTGGAGTGAATCGCCGTAGAATACAGCGATGTAGCGTCATTCAAGTGCATCATTGGGGTGGAATAGACGAAATACTTGATGGTCTTTACAGAAAGCCGCAATAGCCGGCTCTTGAGGTGCAGGCAATAGGTTGGGGTCCAGGCACACACTGTAGCTATACTTGTGGCGGAAATGCTGTCTGGTAATTTTATCTATGTCATGGAAGCTTGGGTGCGAATAGCAAAGAAAGCTGATATGGGAGATTTGTATGAAATCTATTATCATTAATCTGTTGAGCCAAATATGGGATTTGATCCATGTACAGTGAGCATACAATGGCAAGGGTAAAAAGCACATAAAAGATAACGCAATTTGGTTCATAAAGCATGGCTTGCTTGTGTACCTCGCTTATAATTATACGAGCAATCGCCGCATCGCTGTCCGCTTGGTAAAGCACTATGCGTAATCAGGGAATGAATATGATCGTGATTTTTGGAATCAAAGAAAAGCTTAATCCTATCAAGTCAAAGCTTTCTGATGTTATTCATAGTTCTATGCAGTCTGTATTGGGTATGCCCGAAGATAAGCGAGCACACCGGTTTATACCAATGGATAAGGAGGATTTCTATTATCCGGGGGGGCGTAGTGATGCGTACACCGTTATTGAAATAAATATGATGTCTGGTCGTAAAGTTGAAACTCAGAAGAATCTGATTAAATCACTTTTTAAAGACATTGAGCGTCAACTTTCGATTGCGCCAGTCGATATTGAAATTATTATCAAGGAGCAAGCTCCCCATCAGTGGGGGTTTCGGGGTATGACCGGCGATGAAGCTAATGATCTCAAGTATAAAATAAAGGTATAGAAAATACTAAAGCGTTTTTATAGCGACAGCTAGATGGGGCTCCGCAGGGTTGGTAAATCTGTACGTTGTTTACAGAAGCGTTAGATTAAAAAGAGATCGATAAGGGTTTGTGCTTCATAACGCCTATTAGCAGATATCGTACTTAGGTATAGCGATCACCAGCCACTAGATAGAATGAGAACGAAATTAAAGCGGCGGCGTTTACTACGCGCCATAAGAACACGTAATGGTTAAAGAGGTATAGATGAATCGTTTCAAGCAGTTAATCGTAATGTTTTTCATTATTAATGTTATATTTCTATCGCATGCCCACGCGCAATTAGCGATGACCAATGTATATGGACGAGATGCTGTAAGTCTAAATGGTCAGTGGAACGCTATAGTAGACCCTACGGGTATTGGCGATTGGCGCCAAGTATGGGAGGAAAGAAAACCAGAGAAAAAGACCGACTTTTTTGAATATTCATTTGAGGGTGGGCCTTTGCTATCTGTGCCCGGGAGTTTTAATACGCAATACCCCGAGCTCACGTATCTAGAAGGAACTGTTTGGTATAAAAAAGTTTTTGATGCTAAACCTGAGAAAGCCAAAAGACTATTTTTACATTTTGGTGCTGTAAATTATCAAGCTACGGTATATTTGAATGGCGATCTAATCGGTAGCCATGAAGGCGGCTTTACGCCGTTTCAATTTGAGATAACAGATGTTGTTCGTAACGGAAAAAACACAATTATTGTTAAAGCAAATAATCAGCGATTAAAAGATGGTCTGCCTGGATTGGGTTATGATTGGTTTAATTATGGTGGCATCACTCGCGATGTTCACCTTATTAAAACAAACGCCTCCTTTATCGAAGACTATTTGATTCAACTGAAGAGCCATTCCTTAGAGGACGTAACGGGTTGGGTTAAAGTAAATGGATCCCTGAGATCTCAAGAAATAGACATTATAATTCCAGATTTAAATATCAACTATAAGACAAAAAGCAATCGTGATGGTATCGCTAAAGTTAGCTTCAAAAGCCAAATCGACTTATGGTCACCCGATAACCCGCGACTATATGAGGTTATCATTAAAAGCAAAACTGATACTGTTTCCGATAAAATTGGATTCAGAAGCATCGAAGTGAGCGGTACGAAGATATTGCTTAATGGTGAATCAATTTTTCTAAAGGGAATTAATATTCACGAAGAAAATCCTTTGAAATCCGAGAAAGCATTTTCGGAAGAAGATGCGATACTACTGCTATCCTGGGCAAAAGAATTAGGCTGCAATATTGTTCGGCTAGCTCATTATCCACATAACGAATATATGGTAAAGCTTGCAGAAGAGATGGGCTTAATGGTGTGGGAGGAATTACCTGTTTATCAGCACATTGAGTTTTCATCACCTAGCATGAAGAACAAAATGGATGTAATGCTTCGGGAGATGATTCGTAGGGATAGAAATCGTGCCGGCGTAATTATCTGGAGTTTGTCAAATGAAACCTATGATTTCACGCCAAAACGAAATGAGATGCTTGCCGATATAGCCAAAAAAACTAGGCGTATAGATGATACTAGACTAATTACATCGGTGATAAACAATCAGGGCTATGAGAATAATACGGTCAATGTTTGGGATTCTGTTTATAGTCACTTTGATATTATATCCATTAATGAATATTTAGGATGGTATGTTCCTTGGCAAGGAAAGCCTGAAGACACAGAGTGGAAGCTTGTCTTTAATGACAAGCCTGTCTTTATCTCTGAATTTGGTGGCGAAGCGTTGTTTGGAAGTAATTTCGGGCCTAAGGATGAAGCGGCATATTGGAGTGAAGAATATCAAGAGAAAATTTATAGGGATCAAGTCAAGATGTTTGCTAGTGTGCCGAATCTGGTCGGAGTTTCCCCTTGGCTTCTAGTGGATTATCGCTCGTTGGGTAGAATGCACCCCATATATCAAAAGGGTTGGAACCGTAAAGGGCTGTTGTCTGAAAAGGGTGAAAGAAAAAAGGCCTGGCATATTATGAATAAATATTTCAGCGAGAACTAAAACCATCACTTTAAAAATAAGTATAGGAACAGTATGGCAATAGGCTGCCTCTAGGTGTTTTCCGACAGAGCTAATGGTGTTCGCACCTATTTGATGAATATGTACGAATATATGGCAGAAGCGCTCGTGAAAGATGCGAGCAAGTTGGAGTGCGTTCCGGTAAACGGTTTCCAGAGCGCGCACCAAACGTCTCGAAAATTGTGGGGCGCCTAAATTCTAGCAAGTGTAGGTTCCGAAATTTATTTTCGGAACAAAAAAAGCGTCTAACTAACGTCGTGGTGGCTGGAATAGCAGGTTCTTTGTCTTACTCCCTGTTCAGCTCTAAGAGTTTTTATAACGGCATAATAGGAATTGAAGGCGTTGTGGAACGTTCCGAAATGGAGGTTTCGGAGAATAACCGGATTTTAAAATATATGATAACGTTGTCAGATAGTGAATTAGTCTTGAGTGAAGACAATATAGATTTGGGTGTAAAATAGTTATATAGGCGTGCTGCAGTAAAGGTGTATCAATTAAAATGGGGTATCGGAATAAGTCGGGAATATGGAATGCACAAGAACAGCTTCATTACATTTCCATTCTTGATGGCAATGAAGAATAGTCGGTTAGGAGCACAGCATAATAGTTGCTATTTGGGGCAAACCTGCTTCGGCCCGTTATATTAACGTCAAATTTCAGGAGTATCGAGAAATTAAATACATCTGGATAATAGCATTCTCTGCCATTTTAGTTTGGTCGGGTATCGATCCTAAGGACCAGTTCACTTGGTTACTAGAAATTGCTCCCGCAGTGATTGGTGCCGTGCTGCTGGCCGTGACTTACAATACCTTTAGGCTAACGCCAGTACTTTATGGTTTTATTTTGTTGCACTGTATCGTGTTAATGGTGGGTGGCCACTACACCTACGCTGAAGTTCCTTTGTTCGATGGCCTATTTGGTTCGGAAAGAAATAACTACGACAAGGTAGGCCACTTCTTCCAAGGGTTTGTTCCTGCGCTACTGGCAAGGGAAGTACTCATTCGAAAGCATGTTGTCAATGGCCATATTTGGCAGGCATTTATAATTATTTCTATATGTTTGGCCTTCAGTGCATTCTATGAGCTAGTTGAATGGTGGGTAGCTTTGGCCACAGGGGAGAAAGCAGAGGCATTCCTCGGTACTCAGGGTTATGTATGGGATACGCAATCTGATATGGCGCTCGCCCTATTAGGGGGATTTTGTTCGCTGCTTTTATTGTCCGGCTTGCATAATAGGCAAATCGAAAATGTAATGAAAAGTTCGGCGCGGGCCCAGTAAGCTCCGCTTCGTTTCAGTGGATACGCTACACGCATTACTTCGCTGATTTACGGGCTAAACAAACACACCTTTCGTGTCTGCCTCGCCTATTTTTATTTTGAGTTCTACAAGTAAATACGGATACAATTTGGGTTTAACCATAGGCCACCCAAGAGTCATCAAACATTAGACGCAAAGTGCCAGTAAACGTGGCGTGGGTGCAGGGTGCTTACGCGTCGGCTGATTGTGGTGCTATGCGGAGTCTAACCTTGAAACTAATATAATTTTTTATTCTTATTGTTTTACCCCCACTAGCATTTTATGCAGATGGTGAGCCAGAAAAAGCGTTTGAATGGCAGGAGCTTAAATTAATGGCGAGCGATTCCTTAAGCCAAAAAATAGTATTTTACTGAGGCGAATAGCGCAAAAAACTCATTACGCCGGATTCTTTCAAAAGAAAATTCAACCAATAGAAATGGAGCTTACGTATACTGGATACGCCATTAAATTGATGAGCGGATATACAGTATCACTCGAAGAGTTGGAAAATAAATTTATCGACCAAATTTCAGTTTATGGGACAATAGTGTGAAATTGTGAGGCCGAAATAGTCGGCCATATCGGCATATGTATCGCATCTGTGTAGATAAAATCGACGAAGGTGAAAACGGTAAGAGTTTCACGTTATGTATACCGTAATGTGATGGGGTGATATGGAGCTAGTGGCGTACACCTCGGCCGGAACAACGCCCAAGAAATAAAAAAATACCAGGATACGTTTAATGCTATGGCCGAGTTGGAGATTATTAACATGGGTAAAATAAAATAGTACAGAACAAAAATGTCAATATTGTGCCGTTACATATCGCGTAACTCGGTACATTACATAGGCGTTAATAAAAAATGAAGGAATCGAATGATGTTTTTTCAGGTATTGAAAAAAACAATAATAGGTATTGGCGCCTCGTTACTGTTTTTAGTGGCCCTTTTCTTTGTCGGGGTTTGGTGGCCGCTAGATAAAGTTGTACCCGTTAGAACTAGTTCGCCTATAGCCATAAAAAATACGTCGGTTATTGACCTCTATTCAGGCGAAGTGTTAGAGAATCAAACGGTTTTTATTGAAAATAAAAAAATAAAATTTGTCGGTTTATCAAATAAAATTGATGTGTCTGAAAACGCCATTTAAATTGATGGGCGCAATCAATACGTAATGCCATCGCTATGGGACATGCATACACACGTATATAAAATTACTGCGCTTCTAGATTTACCGCTATACGTTGCATATGGCGTTACTAATGTAAGGGATATGACCAGTTGTCCGAAGCAGGGAGATCCTTTCGCGTCGTGCCCCGAGGATTTCAAGCGTTGGACCAAAGCTGTAATTGACGGTCAGCTCGTTGGGCCACGTATTCAGGGCACTGCTAGCTGGCAACTTAACGGCCCCGGAATTCACGATTATATTCAAGATCTACCTGATTTTTTTGGTACAAAAAATCCCGCACAGGCGAGGCAGTTTGCTCGTTACTATTCCGGCAGGGTTGATGCACTAAAGGTATACAATTATATACCAAGAGACTCGTATTTTGCGCTAGTCGACGAAGCAAAGATACTGGGCCTAGATGTAGTAGGTCATCGCCCCCATGCTGTAAGTGCAATTGAAGCCGCGCAGTCTCAGAAGAGTATTGAGCATGCACGCTTTATATTGCATGAATCATTTTCTGGCAGCAAAAATTTACGTGAATCGGTCGAAATAGGTTCCTGGAAAGAAGATCGGCGGCGGATGTTGGATGAGCACGATCCTGAAATGGCAGCAGCAATTTTCGATGCAATGAAGGCCGGTGGCACATGGTATGTACCAACTCACCTGACACGCAGAGTTGACGCTTATGGTGAAGAGCCTCTAATCCGCAGCGACCCGATGCTTCGTTATTTACATCCCCTAATGAAGTGGCAGTGGTTAGAGGATGTGAATAAAGTTATTGATGAAGAACCATCTGCGCAAGCACGACAAGCCTATCGAGATTTCTACCATAAAGGCCTTGAACTCACAGGTGAAGCCCATCGTGCTGGTGTTAAGGTGTTGGTTGGTACGGATTATATTGTCGCGGGTATAACTGTTCATGATGAGTTGGAACAATTGACGATGGCAGGGCTAACACCCCTGGAAGCACTTCGCGCGGCGACTGTATTACCCGCAGAGTATTTTGGCCTGCAAGATAAATATGGCCATATTGGTGAAGGAATGAACGCCGATTTGATTCTTCTGAACAAAAATCCATTAGATAATATAAGAAATTCGTTGGAAATAGAGACGGTAATACTTAACGGTAACCTTTATGACCGAAACCGCCTTGATAATATCGAGCGTATAGTAGAATATCGAGCGAAAAGCTGGAGTATTGCCTGCAAAATGTTGTGGCAATTACTAAAAAATCCTGTTGCTTACTAAATGTTGGTATTTGTAGCCCGATTTCAAGTTTGTCCCGTAGGCACTTCGATCTGCGCCCCATGTTGTGTAAGGCACCCGGTATTTTACGACGATCCGCTCTAACTATGACGCTACTGACAAAGGCGTTAGACATCACTAAGGATAGGCATCATGAGACTAATATCTCTATTGGTTGGCTTAGTGATAATTGCTTTACTTATTAGTAAGCAACTTTCTCCAGGGTCTTCTTCAAACGATAAAGATACCGCTATGGATAAGCAAGGTATTACTCTTCCGAGAGTACCCGTTGCACCAAAGGACGTAAAAAATTTGAAACGGATATGAATAAGTTTATTCAAGATGCGGCTTCAGAGAGAAATAAAGAGTTAGAGGGAATAGAGTAGTTCCTTAGTCAGTAAGCACGCTTTGAACTAAATTTCGCTATTTTTCCTGCTAGATAAGGGCGAAAAATGTTTCTTTGATATGGAGTCGGAGAGTTTACTGATATGAAAAATGTAATTATATTTCTTAGTGCTTTGGCGGTATTTTTAGCATCAGCTGTATACCCGATCGAGGCAAAGAAAATTCTGTTTATTGCATCCAATCTTAATGATATGTCTGATCAAGAAAAACACGACGCAAGAAACAATCTCTGGGAGTATGCGCCGCCATATCATGTCTTTTACTCGCACGGATATGAAGTTGATTTTGCATCTCCCCGTGGTGGCTCGGTACCATTTATGGTGGATGCGCTTGGAAATAGTAGTTATACAATAAACTATGAAGGCTTTCTGGAGCGGGCGAATGGTTCGTTGAGACCTTATCAGATTTAGGCCGCAGATTATGCGGCGGTCTATATAGGAGGCGGTTATGGAACTCTTTTTGATGTCGCCTCGAACAAGAAGCTGTTAGCTTTTATGGACGAGATTTATGAGAACGGTGGCGTGATCGGAAGTTGTGGGCACTGCGCAGGAGCGTTTGCTAATGCCAAGCTGAGTAATTGAAGGTTTTTGGTGGAAGGTAAGCGTATTGCAGGCTTTCCAAGCTCAACGGAAAAGGAAAAATCATGGGCCAAAAGAGGAAAATTACTCCCGTTTTTAGTTGAAGAGAAACTTAGTGAAAATGGTGCGTTAACGGTTAACAAAAAAAATAGCGGATAAGCACGACGTAGTCGTTGATGGGCGTATTGTATCTACAGTGTTCTTGCCTTCATCTGCCTTAGTGGCTAAGGAAGTTGTTCTTTTGATAGAAGGGAATAATAAACTTAACGAAGAGATTCCGCCGAGCGCTAACGTGTCGGTTGACTGAGCTGTTGAAACAATATATAGGACGTTTTGATTGTGAAAAATATGAAATACGACTTTTAAAGTTGATGTCATAATTTACAACTTTTCAATTGTTGGGAGCTCGGGAATTAGTCGATTTTATTTGGTTATATTTTATGATGGATAATGAATCGGATTCTAATCTAAGTGCCAGCTGTGTGGGCGGATGAGTAAATAATTATTGCTAATGTTGCAATCGAAAAATAAAAGACAAATATGTGTCGATCTATATGGTTGTAGCGTTGACACCTGTTTAGGTGCATGTCTTGGATTTCTACGAGGCTCACTAGCTCAGCATAGCGCGCGTTTGAGAGCGCTTGTAGAAAATATATTTTCCTGAAAAAGGGATCGTTCTGATCTTTAGCGGGCATCCGGCGGATGTAATTGGTAAAAGATAAGGCTGGTTTCACGTAAACGGAAAAACTCGGGCGTACGAGTTCAATCAATAAAAATAATATTTTGAATTACTTCAGATTTAGTTCTAGACTTCAGTAGTGTATTCCTGTGCTTAATTTAAGGCTGTAAAGATCGAGTTTGGCGACAGTTAACACGAGCGCCAACCCTACCGAAAACGTTAATTGAATGTAACTCCTGGGGAGATAGGCGGCTGTGAGTTTTTTTCAAAACCAGAATATCACGCAAGTAAAGGTGCAGGTGTATATCAGGCTTCTTTTATAGATATCTTGTATGATCACGAAGGCTACCTTAGAAAGTATAACGGTAAAATTTCAGATCCCGTTGTAAACACTAATAAGCGTGTAGCGATTGTCGGCAGCGGTCCGGCAGGGCTGGTTGCAGCGTTTCAGTTGTTGCAAGTGGGAATCGACGTAGAAATATTTGAAGCGGATAAATCTCGTTACGGAGGTAGAATTTATTCTGGTCATCCTGTTGCGGGAGACTCTGCAATTTTTGAAATGGGTGCTATGCGAGTGCCACCTTCGGAAAAATTATTTGGCTACTACGCCAGTTTGTTTTCCATGGAAAGCGGCGACTTCCCCGATCCGGGTAAGGTTTCCACCCGTATTGTCTTTGATGGCGAAGTCTATACTTGGCTAGCGAATCAGCCTCCACCTGAAATATTTTTCACAGTGAGCAAAAGTTGGGATGCCTTTGTTGAAACGCTCGCTCCTCTTATTGATTGCTTAAAGGAAGGCACTGAGACGAGTTTTCAAAAAGCTTTGAGCGCCTGGCAAGCATTGGTAAACCCTGGCAATGCGGAGATTGGGTTTAGCAATATCAGTTTTTACGAGGGTTTGGTTTACCTGTTTGTCGATAATTATCAGAAATACGGACTACAACAGCCCTGGTCGGGTAGGGAGTTTGCGTTGTTCGGCGCACTTGGTTTGGGGTCTGGCGGTTTTGGCCCATAGTGGATTTATTCTTATTGCTGCTTTTTACTTGCGTGCTCGCTGTGGCGGCGAATCTTATGGGGCACGGTTAGCATATTTGGCTGTAGTGTGCACTTGTATACATTATTCGCCTTTATCGTTGGGATGGCAACCAAAGTGCCGGTAGCAAGGTTAACTTGGGGTCTGACTTGTTCCTACGCTCTGGCGTTGGGAGGAGGCTGGTGAAACGTGGCTGCTCGTGAGTATTATTGAGGTGTTTCTAGCAAGATAAATAAACGGCGCTAAAGGAATTGGAGTTTAAAAATGAAATATATTGAATTGGATGTAAGAAACGCGTTAATTGTTCATGGCTACGATGAGGATAATCGCCCTTTAGAGGAAGAGATCCGAGAAGAGCAATATATAAGAAAGTTGGTTGCTATTGAGCGTATCCGCTCGATAAGCGAACAGTACATTCTTGTATCATCTTCCCACGGAAGAGAGATGTATTGGGAATATGTTGGGAACCTGAGCGATATAAAAACAAAGCTAGCAGAAAGCTCACTCATTATTGATTGAATTAAATTCGTGGTAGGGCGGCGCGATGTATGAGTTCCCACAGCCGACCGTGGGAACTGGTAAAAACAGGGCGTCAACGTATATCCGTTTGCTTCAGTTAATGTCCAGCTTGTCCCAGAGCTCATCGATTTTTTCTTTTACGGCAATATCCATCTCAATGGGTTTTCCCCACTCTCTGTCCGTTTCTCCCTTCCACTTATTGGTGGCATCGATACCCATTTTTGAACCCAGGCCGGAAACCGGTGAGGCGAAATCAAGGTAGTCGATAGGGGTGTTGTCTACCAGTGTGGTATCACGTGTTGGGTCAACACGTGTGGTGATGGCCCAGATCACATCTTCCCAGTTGCGGGCGTTAATATCATCGTCGGTAACAATCACAAACTTGGTGTACATAAACTGTCGCAGGTACGACCATACGCCGAGCATGATGCGTTTGGCGTGGCCGGGGTATTGTTTTTTCATGGTGACTACGGCTATGCGATAGCTGCAGCCCTCCGGTGGCAGATAAAAATCGACAATTTCTGGAAATTGTTTTTTCAGTAACGGTATAAATACTTCGTTTAGGGCCAGGCCTAAAACGGCAGGTTCATCGGGCGGGCGCCCGGTGTAGGTGCTGTGGTAAATCGGGTTTTTACGGTGGGTGATCCGCTCTACCGTAAAAACGGGAAAGCTATCTACTTCATTGTAATAGCCTGTGTGGTCGCCAAAGGGCCCTTCGTCGGCCATTTCTCCTGGAGCAATAAAGCCTTCCAAAATAAACTCTGCGGAAGCGGGTACTTGCAAATTGTTGCCTTTGCTTTTTACCACCTCGGTTTTGCTGCCACGCAATAATCCGGCAAAACCGTATTCGCTTAAGGTGTCGGGAACGGGAGTTACTGCGCCCAAAATGGTTGCCGGGTCGGCGCCCAGTGCTATAGAGACAGGGAAGTTCTCGCCGGGATGTTGTGCCTGCCATTCTTTAAAGTCGAGAGCGCCGCCACGGTGGCTGAGCCAGCGCATAATCAATTTGTTTTTACCGATTAACTGCATGCGGTAAATACCCAAATTTTGGCGTTCTTTGTGTGGCCCTTTGGTGATAACCAGTGGCCAAGTGACCAGAGGGCCGACATCGCCAGGCCAGCAGATTTGAATGGGGAGCTTATTTAAATCGACTTGGTCGCCTTCCAGTATGATTTGCTGGCAGGGCGCTTTGCTGACTTCTTTGGGCGCCATATTTAAAACCTGTTTAAATATGGGTAGTTTATCCCAGGCGTCTTTCATGCCTTTGGGAGGTTCCGGCTCTTTTAAGAATGCCAGTAGCTCCCCTACTTCGCGCAGTGCATCAACACTTTCCTGCCCCATTCCTAGGGCGACGCGCTCGGGCGTACCGAACAGGTTTCCTAGCAGGGGAATATCGTGGCCTTCAACATTTTCAAATAATAACGCAGGACCGCCAGCACGCAGTGTGCGGTCGCAAATTTCGGTAATCTCAAGGTTGCAGCTTACCGGGTGGGTAATGCGTTTGAGTTGCCCTTTTTTTTCGAGTAGTTGAATAAAATCGCGAAGATCTTTGAACATAAATGCACGTTGTGCGGAGCGCTTCGCTTCTTGAGCGGCCTTGTGGCCTGCTGGAATACGGAGCGGTCGCAAGCTCCCTTCAGGAATTGAATAGTTGTCGTAGGTGTGTTTTTTATTTACAGAAGCCGCTTTTGGCGGCGTTCCGTATTTTGGTTGCGCGTAGCGGGCGCTCCGGAAGCGAAGCGCTGCTATCGTTATTTTGACTTCATAGAAAGGAAGAACTGATCGTTGGATTTAAAGCCTTTCAGTCGATCAATTAAAAATTCAGTTGCAGAAGTATCTTCCATATCGTGAAGCAGCTTGCGCAGAATCCATACGCGAGAAAGTTCATCTTCCTTCATTAACAGATCTTCGCGGCGGGTTCCGGAGCGGCGAATGTTAATGGCAGGATAAATGCGCTTTTCAGCAATTTTTCGATCGAGGTGCAATTCCAGGTTGCCTGTGCCTTTAAATTCTTCGTAGATAACCTCGTCCATTTTCGAACCGGTATCGATTAGAGCGGTTGCGACGATAGATAGGCTGCCGCCTTCCTCAATATTTCGTGCGGCTCCGAAGAAACGCTTGGGGCGTTCCAGGGCGTGGGCGTCCACACCGCCGGTCAGCACTTTACCGGAGGAAGGAATAACGGTGTTGTAGGCGCGGGCTAATCGGGTAATGGAATCGAGCAGGATAACCACATCTTTTTTGTGTTCAACCAAACGCTTGGCTCGCTCAATAACCATTTCCGCGACTTGTACGTGACGCGAGGGCGGTTCATCGAAGGTGGAGGCAACCACTTCGCCGCGCACTGAGCGTTGCATTTCGGTGACTTCTTCTGGACGTTCGTCGATTAGCAGAACAATTAAGTGGCACTCGGGATTATTGCGAGTAATGGCCTGCGCAATATGCTGCATCATAATGGTTTTACCGGCTTTGGGTGGCGCTACAATCAAGCCACGCTGACCTTTACCGATTGGTGAGATTAAATCGATGATACGGCCGGTTAAGTCTTCCGAGGAGCCATTTCCAGTTTCCAACATCAGGCGCTTGGTAGGAAACAGTGGAGTAAGGTTTTCGAACAGAATTTTGTTGCGCGAATTTTCCGGTTTGTCGAAGTTAATCTGGTTAACTTTTAATAGAGCAAAATAACGTTCGCCTTCTTTGGGGGGGCGAATCTTTCCGGAAATGGTATCGCCCGTACGAAGGTTGAAGCGTCGAATTTGGCTGGGGGATACGTAAATATCGTCCGGGCCAGCCAGATAGCTTGCACCGGCTGAGCGCAAAAAGCCAAAACCGTCTTGGAGTATTTCTAGTACACCGTCACCGTATATGTCTTCGCCGCTGCGGGCATGGCGTTTGAGTATATTGAATATCACATCTTGCTTGCGAGAGCGGGCAAGACTTTCCATGCCCATCTCTTTGGCGAGATCGATAAGTTCTTCTATGGGTTTTTTCTTGAGGTCGGTAAGGTTCATAAGATTTAATACGGTAGGGAGGATGTTGGCCTGGGCCAGACGATTTTATTAATAATAAGTTTGTGAATCTGTAATGTGTTAATCAACGGCGGTTCAATGTTTATGTCGTTATGATGCTGCGCGAACTAAACGTCGGAAATAATAAGTGCTTCGAAGTCAGTGTGGCCGTGGGTTGGGCCGGGTATTGCTGTCGCAAGCACGAGTATGGGTAAAAGGGATCCGATTGGGCAGCTGGTATTGCCTTGATCCGGTCATCGGGTTGCTGTAAGTCGGGGTATGATTGACTGCAGGGGAGATGAGCGGAAATGCTTAATTGCAAGACAAATGCAGTATAGCTACAAATTTTCAGGAGTGCAAAGAACAAATCGTAAACAATTTGACTTGGACACAGTTGTGGGTGCAACTGTGTCCAAGGTTTCTGTATTACAGGTTGCTGTCGATAAATTCTTTCAGCTGAGCTTTCGATAGAGCACCGACTTTGGTGCCTTCCGCGCTACCATTCTTGAAAATGATCAGGGTGGGTATACCACGAATATTAAATTTAGCCGGTGTTGCCTTGTTGGCATCAACATCCATCTTACAGATCTTGATTTTATCACCGTACTCCTGAGAAAGTTCATCCAGAACAGGTGCGATCATTTTACAGGGGCCACACCAGGCAGCCCAAAAGTCGACCAGAACCGGACCTTCTGCGGACAGCACGTCCTGTTCGAAGTTTGCATCGCTAGTGTGAACGATCGCGTCACTCATATGTAGATTCTCCAAATGGGGGGTTTCGGGAAGAGGCCGTAATGATAAGGATAGCCCGATTCCGATACAAGGCCAAATACCTTTAACGCCTCTTTGTTTCGTGCGATTTAGTGTCTATCGATGTGATAGTGGCGCTAAATCACTAATTCGACAGGAGTTTTAACAGCTCTTCCTGTGCGCCTATCTGGGGTTCTTCAGCTTTGGGGCTGTTGGCGCTGTAGCTGCCTTTAGTGTCTAGCTGCCAGCTGCGAAGATTGTCGCTCAGGTACAGTTCCAGGTCTTTGCGAATACGCTCGGCCAGTTCGGGTTGCTGTACCGGGAAGCAGGTTTCCACCCGGTGGTTGAGGTTTCGCTCCATTAGGTCGGCGCTGGCACAGAACACGGTGGGTTCGGCATTGGCAAAGTAGTAGGTGCGGGTATGTTCCAGAAAGCGACCGACAATAGAGCGTACGCGAATGGTCTCGGATACACCGGGAACACCCGGACGCAGGCAGCACATACCGCGGATAATTAAATCGATGGGCACGCCAGCCTGGGATGCTTTGTATAGCGCCTGAATGACTTTGGGCTCAGTCAGCCCGTTACACTTCATGATGATGTGTGCGGGTTTGCCTTCTTTGTGGGCCTTTGCTTCGTTGTCGATCATACGAATCAGTTGGCGTTTTAGGGTGAAAGGCGCATGTATCAGCTTGTCCATGCGCGCTGTTTTGCCCATGCCTGTGAGCTGTTGGAAGACACGGTGAACATCTTCGCAGAGTACTGGGTCGGCGGTAAGCAGCGAATAGTCGGTATACAGTCGGGCGTTGCCGCTGTGGTAATTCCCGGTACCCAAATGAACGTAGCGCTTTAGTACGCCGTCTTCCCGTCGTACCACGAGAATCATTTTTGAGTGGGTTTTGTAGCCTACTACACCGTAGACGACTACGGCACCGGCTTCCTGAAGTCGGCTGGCCAGCTCCAGGTTTTCCTCTTCATCGAAACGGGCGCGAAGTTCGACAATGGCCGTGACTTCTTTGCCGTTGCGTGCCGCGTCAATCAGTGCGTCGACAATGGATGATTTGATGCCGCCCGAACGGTAGAGCGTTTGTTTGATGGCGACAACGTTCGGATCTTTGGCGGACTGTCGCAATAGCTGCAGTACTGGAGCGAAAGATTCAAAGGGGTGAAGGAGCAGATAGTCTTTGCGCGACACGGCGTCAAAAATATTGTCCTTGCGAGCCAGGCCCTTGGGCATGGTGGGGGTAAACGGAGGGTAGAGTAAATCTGGCCGACCGACTTGCGCAGGCACTTGCATCAGTCGCTTGAGGTTTACTGGCCCGTGTACGCGATAAAGCTCTTTCTCGGTCAGGCCGACTTCTTTTAGTAGAAACTGGGTGAGTTCTTCGGGGCAGTTATCGGCTACTTCCAGGCGAACCGCCGTGCCAAAGCGGCGGGAGTGCAGTTCACCTCGCAGTGCGCGGGCGAGATCGGCAATACCTTCCATGTCGACATCGAGATCGGCGTTGCGCGTTATGCGGAATTGATAACAACCCTGGGCCGTCATACCGGGGAACATCTTTTCTGTATTGGCGTGGATCATGGAGGACAGAAATATAAAATTGTGACCGGGCTCGCCGAGGCCATCTGGCAGCTTAATCACCCGCGGCAAGGTGCGGGGCGCTGGCAGGATGGCGTAGTTTAAATCACGACCAAAGGCATCTTTGCCCTCGAGCTTAACAATAAAGTTGAGGCTTTTATTGACCAAGCGAGGGAAGGGGTGGGCCGGGTCGATACCGATGGGGCTGATGATAGGGAGTACTTCGCGCTCTACAAACTGCTCTACCCACGCGGTTTGCTCGGGTGTCCAGTTTTTGCGGCGAATAAACCGAATACCTTCTGCTTTCATTGCCGGAATAAGAATATCGTTGAGAGTCTGATATTGTTGTTCGACGGTCTTGTGGCAGATTTCACTAATTTTTCGCAGCACTTTGCTGGGATGCATACCGTCTGGCCCGGTGGTTTCCCTTTCGAATTTAATGCTCTGCATTAAACCTGCTACACGAATCTCGAAGAACTCGTCGAGGTTTGAGCTGAAAATGAGTAAAAATTTCAACCTTTCCAGTAGTGGATGGCTTTCGTCCAGAGCTTGTGCAAGCACTCGCTGGTTAAAGGCTAGGTGGCTCAACTCCCGATTGTTGTAGTAGATGTTGCTGTCGAGCGAAACGGGATCGGAAGTATCTGTGTTGCTGGGGGGCGTGTTTACTTCGGGCATTCGGGGCTGTCCTGATAATCGTTAAAACCAGTATATAGAATATGTGAAAAAAGTTTCGGTGCGATGACGCTTTTCTTGAAAGCGATCAGTCGCCTGTGGTTAATCCTGCAACAATCCTACTGAAACGAGGGATTCGCGAAGTTTTTCCATTGTTACGGGTTTAGCCAGGTAGTAATTCATTCCCACGTTAAATACATGTTGCCGGTGCTCGGCTTCAACATGGGCGGTGAGCGCGATAATGGGAATGGGTGTATAGGCTTTATTGTATTCCTGTTCGCGAATTTTTTCAGTAGCCTCGAAACCATCCATCTCGGGCATTTCACAGTCCATAAAAATAAGGTCGAAAAGCGGGTCAGAATCCATATAGGCCTCGACGGCTTCTTTGCCGTTTTCGGCGAATATGGGTTTGATATCAATTTTACTGAGCAAACCTTCGATAACCATGCGGTTAACGACATTGTCCTCTGCTACCAGAACGTTGAGTCCACGTTGTGGGCAAACGCTTTTGCTTTCCATTGTAATGAGTTCATCTAGCATGACGCCGGTGGCTTGCGCGAGCAGCGTATTTTGTATCGCTTGCACAGTGAGTGGACGGGGCAGAACCGATGTAATGGGCGTTAATTGCTCCATTGAAAATTTGGTCGTACGCTCACGGGTTAGCAGAATAATGGGAGTTTCGGCGTAGGTTTTCATCTCGCGAATGTTTTTAGCCACGGTGAACCCGTCTTTGCCATCAACAGATTGGTCGACAAAAAGAAAATCGTATTTTCGTTCGGGCGGCAATGTTTTTAATCGTGTGAGGGCAGCATCGACATTGTCCAACGAATCGCAGACAACATTCCACGAGAGACAGTGTTTTCTAAAGGCGCGATTCAGTATCGGCGAGCTGTGAATGGCCAGGATGCGCTTGCCGGACAGAGCCAGACTGGAGCTGGGCGCCTGACGGTTGGATGAATCTTCGGGTATATAGAATTGGCTGGTAAACCAGAACGTGGAACCTTCCGTTGGTTTGCTGACCACGCCAATTTGGCCGTTCATTAATCCCACAAGTTGTTTGCAGATAGCGAGACCGAGACCGGTACCTCCAAAGCGACGGGTGGTTGTGGCATCTGCCTGGCTAAATGCATTGAAAAGGTGCTTCTGCTTTTTTTCCTCTATACCAATACCGCTATCGCTGATGGAAAATTTTAACTTGGGAGATTCACTGACGGTGTGCTCTTCGGGTTCGACTTGCAGGAATACATAACCAGCGGACGTAAATTTAAATGCGTTGCCGATCAGGTTGACTAGAATCTGGCGCAGGCGCGTTGGGTCGCCGCTCAAATAGATAGGGGTTGATGGATGTACATCGCACACAAGCTCGATATCGCGTTTATGTGTTGTCGCACTAAAGAGTTGCAGGCAATCGTTAATCAGCTCGTTAAGATCGAATTCGACCTTTTCAATATGCATTTTGCCTGCTTCGATTTTGGAGTAGTCGAGAATATCGTTAATGATCGAAAGCAGGGATTCCCCTGAGCGGAAAATAACATCCAGATAATGTTTTTGTGCGTCGTTTAAGGGGGTGTCCCTAAGCATTTCTATCATGCCGATAACGCCATTCATCGGGGTCCGAATCTCGTGGCTCATGGTGGCAATAAAATGGCTTTTTGCCTGATTGGCAGCTTCGAATTGTTGAATTAGTTTTCGGGTTTCAAGCTTTTCTTCCTTTTCTGAGAGTAGAGCATGTTCTATTGCATGACGTTGTTCTACGTCTTCATGTAGGGTTGCGCGCATGGTTTCGAGAGATTCGAGCAGTTCATCCAGCTCATCTTTAACATTGTCGCGTACCGGTCTGTCCAAGTGGATAGGGTCGCCGATGTTGGTTAGCGACACAGAGCTGGCATGGTTCGCAATTCGGTGTAGATGGCGAATAATCAGGTGTTGAACCAGATGAAGCGTTGAAAAAGCCATTATCAGTATTAGAAGGCTTTCGAGAACAAAATTGGAGAGCAGGATTGTTAAAAATTGACGGTTGAGAAAGTTATCTGAGCCGGACAGGGTGAGGTTATAGCTGCCCTGCTCCGTAGCGATAATGTAGCTCTGGCTAAGTTTATGCGCAGCCCACTTTTCTTCTGTAGCGGGCGCGTTGAAATAAGTTTTCGTATTCGCCCCCGCTTGCTGGGACAGGGCGAGTCCCAGATGGGGGGAGCGTTTTTGCTGGTCTTCCAGAACCTGCTTGGCCTGTTCGACATCGCCACTAGCAAGCGCGCGGGAAAGCCAGGGGGTAATAGACTGCGCGCTTTGCTCAAGTTCGTTTTTGAGTTGGTTGGTGTACTGGTGATCCAGGATCATTCTTTCGGCCAGACCAAGCGATATAAGAACGGCACCTATTAGCAGAACCGCTAGGGTTAAGCGCTGGGCGATACTTTGTTTGGTGGGTCTGGTTGGTTTTTGCATAAAGTGATTCTTGCGAGTAAATGGCCGAATGCTTTATGGATTTAAAGCGCCTTTAGCGGCTCCCCTTAGTGTAGCAGTCTATAAAAGGAGGCCTCTACAGGAACGACTCCAGTAAATTGTTAAGGTACAGCAGCCCCTGAGGGCTGGCCTGCAGTCTATTGTTGTATGACGAGAGTAACCCCCGTTTGTGTTGTTGGGAAAGCGTAGGCTCGATGCTCGAAAGCGCCATTCCGGTACGCGCCGCGTATAAGTCACTTGGTACACCTTCAACCAGTCGTAGGGCGTTCATCATAAATTCAAAGGGCAGAGCCTCGTTGGTAACGATGTGGAGGTCGGCATTGAATGGGTTGGTGTTATCGTCGGTTATAGTGGCCGCAGCCATATAATGCCTGGGGAGCCGGGTTTTTCGATAGCGCAGAATCTGCCGCGGCTGTTTTAAGGTTATTTTTCCATGCGCTCCGGCGCCGGTTGCGAGGTAGTCACCAAACTGCCAGTAGTTCAGGTTATGGGCTGCCCTCTGCCCTTGGCGAGCATAGGCCGATATTTCATATTGTTGGAAGCCCGCCTCGGCCAACAGCGACTGCCCCTGCTGTTGGGTCTGCCAAATACTGTCGTCTTCCGGTTGCTGCGGGGGACGGCTATAAAATTCGGTATTCGGTTCGATGGTGAGCTGATACCACGACAGATGCTCGGGCTCCAAGGCAATGGCCTGACGTAAATCGTCCATGGCCTGCTCGGGTGTTTGTTCTGGCAGGGCGAACATTAGGTCGAGATTGATATTGTCGAAACCGGCGTCGCGCGCCAGCTTAAAGGCTCGGTGTACGTCATCCGGTGAGTGAATACGCCCCAGGCGCTGAAGTTTGTCGGCATCGAAACTTTGTACGCCCATAGATAGGCGGTTAACGCCAGCGTTGATATAGCCGCTGAAGTTGTCGTATTCCGCCGTGCCGGGGTTAGCTTCGAGAGTGATCTCGCATTGTCGGCTCAGGCCAATAGAATGTTCTGCCGTTTCCAGTATGCGAGCGATGGCAGAAGCGGGCAGCAGGCTTGGTGTACCGCCGCCAAAAAAGACGGTTTGTATCTTCCTGCCCTGGGCCAGCGATGCATCCTGGGCCAAATCCAATGCGATAGCGTTGAGGTATTCGTCGACGGGCAGATCAGCCTCGGCCTGATGAGAGTTGAAGTCACAGTAGGGACACTTGCGTACGCACCAGGGAATATGGACATAGAGCGAAAGGGGCGGCAGGGGGTCGAAGGGCTGAAAATCGGGCATAGTCGATGGCAATAGGCGGCGTGGGCAGTTACTTTACTGAGCCGAAGCGTTCGGGTCTATAGCATTACAAATTCAAACAACCGCTGTTTACTGGAAGCTATTACACTTAATGGTTCTTATCCAACCCAACAAAGGGCAACCGCTGTGACGCTAGTTCACCATAGGCTCATAACGTCTTCCATTTTTCTTCTCTCTTTTGGTCTGCTGCCGCTGTCAGCGCAGGCGATTAATTATGGCATATACGATTCCCGTGGCTTGGCTATGGGGGGCGCCGCCGTGGCTTCGGCCACCTGGCACCAGGCGCAATACTACAATCCGGCATTATTGGCGTTGCACAGTGAAAGTGAGGATGACAGTCAGGATGGTCGATTTGTGCTCCCTAACTTCGTGGTTCAAGCCGATAATGTATCGGAAGATATTGCCGATGCGGTGTCAGATGATTTGGACACACGGCTGGGCCAGTCGGTAGATGCTTTTAATGTTCAGCTAAGCCCCGAAACGGCAGGTCAGGTAGCGGCCGACGCGCGCGAATTGCAGTCGCTGTTGGACGACCTTGCCAACCAAGATGTATCTGGTGAGGCCTTTCTGGGTTTTTCTGTCAGTGAGCCGAGTATGCTGGAGGGCGGCGCTTTCTATTTTGGTGTGCGAGCGATTGGGGCGGGAAGTTCCCATATTCCAGAGGAGGATCAGGTGTTGCTGGATAGCTATATCACGGCTTTGGAAGTCGTTGCCACCGGTGGTGACATTACTGAAATTCCAGCAGAACTAATTGATAGTAACGGTAATCTTATCGACCCGACCGAGCAATTTAATTCAACTGCTGATTTAAGTGGTATTGTGATTACCGAGTGGGCCGTTGCCATGGCTAAGCAGTTTGACGTGTTTGGTCAGTCGCTTGCCCTGGGTATTACACCCAAGGTCATGCGCGTGGATGTGTTTCGAGAAACAACCGATTTTGATGCCGACGAATTGGATTTTATTGGCAGTCAGCGAACCTATGTTAATTTAAATGCGGATATGGGCGTTGTGCTGGAAATGTTCGATCATTATCGGGTCGCCTTTGCCGTTAAAGATTTACTGCCGAAAAAATTTAAAACGGAAGATGAATTAACTCTGCAGTTAAAGGCCAAACCGCGTCTTGGTTTGGCCTACGTGAATGACAGGTTTACGCTGGGGCTGGATGTTGATGTGATTGAAAATAAACCCATCGCGGCAGAGGCGGCAACTCAGGAAGCCAGCCTGGGGGCTGCAGTTTCAATATTTAATTCCACGGAGCTGCGTTTGGGGTATCGGCAGGATATTACGGGTTTGAGGGATGACGTTATTGCAGGCGGCATTGCATATCAGTTTAAACGCGCGGTATTCGAGCTATCGTATTCTCGGAGTGCCGATACTACCGGTGCGGCAATGCAATTTGGATGGGCATTTTAGCCGGGGCTATCGCTCGCCATTTTTCTATTTGGCAACGGTGTTATTTAAAATAAAAACTTTTTGAGTTTGTAAATAACACTGTCGGAATATGAAGATATTTTCACGTAGTTTTATTCATTGCTGTGCCATAACTTCTGAATGGGTAGCGTCTGTTATGGATTCGGTTTCTCGGATTTACACTTTTCTCTCGGTTAATCTTCCCCAACTTGTGAAAGAACAATAAATGGCTGCTTTTATCGGTTGCGGTATGATTGGGTATTCGTGTAAAAATCGTTCGAGTAAATTTTGCATGTTCGTCGTCCACGTTTGTGGCTGCGGATACCGTCTACCGATGAGGTAATACAATGGGAAAAATGGGAGTTGAGCTGCTAAGCGATCCACGCACTAATAAAGGATCTGCTTTTACTTTGGAAGAACGAGAGCAATACGGGCTCACGGGCTTATTGCCGCCTGTTGTCAGTACGCAGGAGCAACAGATAGAGCGCTCGCTGAACAGTTTGCGTAGTAAGCCGTGCGATATTGATAAATATATTTTTTTGTCGGCACAGCAAAAGCGCAATGAGCGGATTTACTACAAAATATTGATTGATCATATCGAAGAAGTTATGCCCCTAGTTTACACGCCAACCGTAGGTCAGGCCTGCCAGGAGTTCGCGGTTAATTTCCGCGAGTCCAATGGCTGCTATGTATCCTATAAGGATCGCGGCAAAATAGAGAAAGTATTGGGCAATTGGCCGGAGAAAAATATTCAGCTTATCGTGGTTACCGACGGTGAGCGAATTCTGGGCTTGGGGGATCTCGGCTGCAATGGAATGGGAATTCCCATTGGCAAACTTGCACTCTATTGTGCCTGCGCGGGCGTGGATCCGGCGGTCTGCCTGCCGGTGATGCTGGATTTGGGGACCGACAACGAAGCGCTTAGAGACGACCCATTTTATTTGGGCTTGCGGCAACCACGTATTCGAGGGGAGGCCTATCAGGCATTTGTCGATGAATTGGTGAGTGCGGTAAAAACACGTTTTCCCTGCGCGCTACTACAATTTGAAGATTTCTCAACACCTAACGCTGTCGCTTTACTGGAAAAGTATCGCGATCAAACCCTGTGTTTTAATGACGATATTCAAGGCACAGCATCGGTTGCCCTGGCAGGGTTAATTGCCGCGACGCGTATAACCCATACCCAGCTTAGCGATATGCGGTTTTTGTTTTTAGGTGCCGGTTCTGCAGCCACGGGTATTGGCGATCTGGTCGTCAAGGCCATGGTGGCGGGAGGGAAGGATCAAGCGTTGGCGACTCAACAGCTGGCCTTTATGGACAGCAAAGGTCTAATTGTTAAAAGTCGGGAAATCTTAACCGACCACAGTAAGCCCTTCGCACAGGATTTGCCCCCAATGCCGCTTGAAGAGGCGATTAAGACCTTTAAGCCCCACGGCATTATTGGAGCAACTGGGCGACCCGGATTAATCACCGAGCAGGTTATTAAGCTTATGTGTGAAAACAATCCGCACCCCATTATTTTTGCGCTTTCAAATCCCACAGCTAATGCCGAGTGTACCGCCGAGCAGGCCTATCGCTGGAGTGGTGGTAAGGCGATCTTTGCCAGCGGCAGTCCGTTTGCTCCCGTAGAAATCAATGGTGAAACAAAAATTCCCGGACAGGGTAACAACGCTTATATTTTCCCGGGCTTGGGTTTGGGCACGCTCTTGTCTGGCGCTAAACGGATTAACGACGATATGCTGATCCGCGCTGCGGAAGAGTTGGCGGGTTCGGTCGAGGAGGCGCAAATCAATAGTGGCTGCCTCTACCCTCCGTTGCGGAATATTCGTGAGGTCTCAGCGCGTATTGCGGTTATCGTCGCCCAAAGCGCCGAACGACATGGTTTGCTGAGTGAACCTTTACCTGACGATTTTGCGCAGAGAGTCAGAAGCAGTCAGTACTGTCCAGACTATTAATAGTTGTTGTATGACATAGCTCTTAGTTAATCGTGCGGTGTCATTGCTTACGCAGCCCAATACAAGGTGCTTGGGCTGCTCTCCCCCTTATGTGGTCGCCTAATTTTTCTAAACGGTATTTGTGTGGATCTTTAGTGACGGTTGTTTGGCCATGCGTTTTCTAAATTAATCAAACGTCAATGGAGCCCGCGCTTTGACTGTTTCTGTCGCCCCATTAATTTTTATCTCGCGCGTTATTCCTTTCTTTATTGTTTCTAATTACAAAATATTATTGCAATAACCCTTTGCTTAACCTGTGCTTTATTTGTGTGCGTGCTTACCGTGCACTACATTGGAGTGTGCACGTATCTGGTGCTTTTGGCGTCGTTTTATGCATCTCGTAAATGTTCAATTATAACTAACACACTGTTTTTTAAGGGGTTTTAAAAGTTGGCTTAGTTAGTGCTAAAACAAGGCAAGCTCGTTCGTATTGGTATGACCAAGCTAACAAAATTATTTATAACGATTTGGAGGAAACACATGAAAACTTCTAAAAAAATCTTAGCGGTTGCTGTTGCAGTTTCACTTGCTGCTTCCACTATGGCACCTGTTGCCAATGCTGAAGTGTCTGCTTCTGTTGGCGTTGCCAGTAGCTACTTATGGCGTGGTTTTGAATTGGGTTCTGGCACTCCAGCTGTTTCTGGTTCTTTGGACTACTCAAATAGTGGTTTTTATGCGGGCATTTGGGGATCTTCCGGTGACGCGACTGCGGGAAATGAGTACGACTTATATGTTGGTTACGGCGCTGAAGTAGGCGATTTTTCTTACGGTGTTTCGATTATCAACTACATCTACCCAACAGGAAATTATAAAGAAACCGAAGGCTTGGGCGATTTTATGGAAGCCATTATCTCCCTCGGCTATGGTCCCGTTAGCTTTGTTTACCACGACAATATTGCAGGCGATACCGGCGGGTACGCTTTCGGTGAAGACTATAGTTACGCGGCTTTGAGTGTAGGCTTTGGCGCTTTCTCTGCAACTCTTGGCCAGCATTTTGAGGACGTGCCGGTATTTGGCGAAGATGGAGAACCTCTCTCCGTAACGGGTGACGCGACTCACTTTGATCTTGGTTACGCTTACAACGACAATCTGTCATTTACTTTAAGCACCATTATTGGTTCCGATTCCGGTTACGATGAGCCAGAGCCGACTTTCGTTGTTTCTTACAGTATGCCAATCGAATAAGACGTTGGCCAAAAGCCGATGGTTAAGTCTTTAACCATCGGCACAGTTAAACAAATTACGCAGCTCGAGCTGCATTAACCATTAAGGAGCAGTCCAATGAAATTAATAACTGCCGTCATTAAGCCTTTCAAGCTGGACGCTGTACGTGAGGCGTTGTCTGAAATTGGTGTACAGGGAATTACTGTTACCGAGGTCAAAGGATTTGGCCGCCAGAAGGGCCATACGGAGCTGTATCGTGGAGCAGAGTACGTGGTTGATTTTCTGCCAAAAACGAAATTGGAAGTCGCGGTTGCTGACGATCAGCTGGATTCTGTTTTGGAATCAATTAGTAAAGCAGCCCACAGCGGAAAGATTGGTGACGGAAAAATATTTGTTTCCGAATTACACCAAGTTGTCCGTATTCGCACCGGCGAATCTGGTGAAGAAGCGCTGTAACTTTAACTAATAAGTAGAATCCTAAAATTCCGGAGAACTGCTATGGAAAACTCTATTTTTGAATTGCAGTACGCCTTGGATACCTTTTATTTCTTGGTATCAGGCGCACTGGTTATGTGGATGGCAGCTGGTTTTGCCATGCTTGAGTCGGGCCTTGTCCGCTCTAAAAACACCACTGAAATTTTAACCAAAAATGTTGCCCTGTACGCGATTGCTTGCATTATGTATTTCGTCTGTGGTTACGCGATTATGTACGACAAAACATTCTTTCTCAGCGGTATTGTTGCCGATGGTGTTGCAGGTGCCGATGAGCCTGCTGCTTATGCGCCTTCTGCCGACTTCTTCTTCCAGGTTGTTTTCGTGGCGACCGCCATGTCAATCGTATCGGGTGCTGTTGCCGAGCGTATGAAGCTTTGGGCATTCTTGGTTTTCGCCGTTGTGATGACTGGTGTTATCTACCCAATGGAAGGTTCGTGGACTTGGGGTGGTGCGCCGGTTTTCGGTATGTACACTTTGGGCGACCTGGGCTTCTCTGATTTCGCTGGTTCCGGTATTGTTCATATGGCTGGTGCTGGTGCTGCTCTGGCTGGCGTACTGTTACTGGGTGCTCGTAAAGGTAAATACGGCCCGAATGGTGAAGTGAATGCGATTCCTGGCGCTAACCTGCCGCTGGCGACCCTGGGTATGTTTATCCTGTGGATGGGCTGGTTCGGTTTCAACGGCGGTTCTGTACTAGCAACTGCCAGCGTAGAAAGTGCTAACTCAGTAGCGATTGTCTTTATGAACACCAACGCTGCTGCTGCCGGTGGCTTGGTTGCTGCACTGATTGTTGCCCGCATCCTGTTTGGCAAAGCTGATCTGACTATGGCGTTGAACGGTGCTCTGGCTGGGCTTGTGGCAATCACTGCTGAGCCTTCTACGCCGACCGCGCTACAAGCGACTTTGTTTGGTGGTATCGGCGGTATCTTGGTTGTATTCGCCATTATCGCTCTGGATAAGCTGAAGGTTGATGATCCCGTTGGTGCCATTTCCGTGCATGGTGTTGTCGGTTTCCTGGGTCTGATGTTGGTTCCTATTACCAATGATGGTTCCTCTTTTAGCGGCCAGCTGATCGGTGCGCTCACCATCTTTGTTTGGGTGTTCGTAGTGAGTGCTATCACTTGGTTCGTAATCAAACTGATTATGGGTATCCGTGTTACGGAAGAGGAAGAGTTTGACGGAGTAGATTTATCCGAATGTGGTATGGAAGCCTACCCAGAATTTATTTCCGGTAGTAAGTAACACCGCGTTTTAGAGTGTAAGAAAGCGGAGGCTCTGGCCTTCGCTTTTTTTTGCGTAGCGTGCGTGCTTTTCGGGTTTTTGAAGTACGGAATAAGAGCTATAAGTTAAGTCAAAATTTTCACGAAGTCTTCCTGGCGATACTGTGTATTCCTGCAGGTCGAAGGCCTCTCCGGCAGTGAGTGCCACAAGCGTTGCAAGCAACCGCCACCATAGAGGGTAGTTTGCTTTTTCCCTTCTGATCGGTGTAAATTGCGTCTTCCAACACTTTCAAGTCGGCTTCGGGGGTGTTTCCGAGCCGTAAACGACAATAAAACCTAGAACAAGGTGCATTTAAGGATTTCTTATGAAACTGATTACTGCTGTTATTAAGCCTTTTAAGTTGGACGATGTCCGCAACGCACTATCTGAAATTGGTGTTCAAGGTATGACCGTAACCGAGGTGAAGGGCTTTGGTCGACAAAAGGGTCATACGGAGCTGTACCGTGGTGCAGAGTACGTTATTGATTTCTTGCCAAAAGTGAAGTTAGAGCTGGTACTGGGCGATGATATGGTCGATCAGGCCGTTGAAACCATCACCAAGGCGGCTCAAACGGGCAAAATTGGCGACGGCAAAATCTTTATTACACCATGCGAAGATGTTGTGCGTATCCGCACGGGTGAGACCGGTCCAGACGCTATTTGATTTCTTTTAGGTTTATACTTTTCGCGCCACCCCCTCTCTGTGGCGCAATCTCCCTTTATCCAGAAACTGCTTTTTGCTTATCGCGTTAACAAAATAACTATTTTGTAAATTTTGCAGCAAATTATAGAACAAAAAAAACTAAGAAAGCGTTTTTCAGTGAATGACAATGTCAGCACTCTGAACTATAAATTACCGGAGTTTGAAAAGTTGTTCCTGTGCTTTTTATGGCTACAGGGGTAGTAGACGTTGTTTTATATGAGGACGCAAAAGTGGTTGAAGAAGATATTTTAGAATCAAGTGACGCTGATTCTTCAGGCGCGACAATAGTCAATGAGTCAATGTTGTCAAAGGAGTTGGAGCGTCAGCGTTTACAGTCAGAAATCGATGCGTTTTTGGCTCACGGCGGAAAGATCGATCAAATACCGCCCAATGTCGTTGCTGATCCGCCGAAAAAGCCTGGCTCTAATTATGGGGGGCAGCCTATTTAAAAAGCCGCTGCTGGGGGAGGGTTTTCCTTACTTATAAGATCCTAGAAAGCCGAAAGGCCGCTCCGGAAGTTTGCGTAAGCGAATGCTCTTGCCAGTTTCTTTACAAATACTTAGGCAGCAGCCGGTTCAACACTTCAGCAATATAGCCCAAAAACAGAGTACCCATACTTGAGCGATAATAGGCGGGATCCTGGTTGCCGATGGCGAGTACTCCCAGCGGACTGCCGTGTTGCAGGACAGCCATAGCTGCGCTACCAATATTTGGGGCGTCGCCGTCAAATAAAAACTGGCACTCTTTGATATCGATACCGCCGCTGACCGCGTTCGGTAGCTTCATACGCTTGCCGATGTAGTCGCGCGCATCGTGAACAGACGCGATGCGGGCTTCGCTGACGGGGGTGCTGTTGTTGCCAAATAGAATCAGGCGGGTGTAGTGAATATTAAATTCTTTGTCGAAGCTATAGTAGAGGGCGTCGACTAGGTCGCCGAGGTCGTTGCATTCCAGCAATGACAGGACCAGACGTTTGGTCTTATCGAACAGGCGATCATTTTCGCGGGCATTGTCCAGCAGGTCACTCAGGCGGTGGCGCATATCCATATTGCGTTCGCGCAATACGGCGACCTGTCGCTCCACCAGGGAGATGGCGTTGCCACTGTGGTGGGGTAGCTCTATGTCGGCGAGGAGATCCAGATGGTGACTAAAAAAATTTGGGTGGCTTTTTAAGTACTGCACCACTTGCTCTTCTTTAATTTTTTCCTTGCTTTGAGTAATGGAAGATTCACTCATATTTTTACTTGCCCATGGAAAACAGAGGTTGCCGGGCCTGTCATCATAACAGGCTTTCCGTCGCCCTCCCATTGGATGGCCAAAGAGCCTCCGGGCAGATTAACGGATACGATGTTGTCGAGCAGACCGCGCAAAACACCACTGACTATCGCCGCGCAGGCGCCCGTTCCGCAGGCTAGAGTTTCGCCCGAGCCGCGTTCGTAAACACGTAAATTGACCGTGTTGCGATCAATGACTTGCATAAAGCCCGCATTTACCTTGTTCGGGAATTGCGGGTGGCTTTCGATCAAAGGACCGAATTGTTCTACAGCGAATGATTTAACGTCGTCAACGAGAGTGACTGCATGAGGGTTGCCCATGGAGACTGCTCCAATGTCGAATACTTGACCGTTTACCGAAAGAGGATAACTGCTTTGCTGGTTGTCTGCTTTAAACGGGATCTTTGTGGGCTCCAGTATGGGTACACCCATATTGACCCTGACTTGATTGTCGTCCAGCACTTGCAGTTGGATAATGCCGCTGGCGGTTTCCACCGAGATAAGTTTTTTGCCGGTCAGCTGGCGCTGGTGAACAAATACGGCAAAACAGCGGGCACCATTGCCGCAGTTTTCGACTTCGCTGCCGTCGTTATTAAAGATGCGGTAGCGGAAATCGGTATTGGGATTGGTGGGTGCCTCGACAACCAATACCTGATCACAGCCTACGCCAAAGTGGCGGTCTGCGAGTTTGCGCGCCCGCTCGGGCGTAATGGTCACTTTTTGGCTAATGGCATCGACCATAACAAAGTCGTTGCCGATGCCCTGCATTTTGGTAAAGCGTAGGCGCATTAGTTCTGGCCTTCCGGCAGCAGGTGTTCGCCACGAACCATATCGTCGAAGTTTTCGCGAGCGCGAATAAGGTTATGCTTGTCGCCGTCTACCATCACTTCGGCTGCTCGGCCTCGGGTGTTGTAGTTGGAACTCATCACAAAGCCGTAGGCACCGCTAGACATCAAAGCCAGACGGTCGCCTGCCTGTAGTGCTAGCTCGCGATTTTTGGCGAGGAAGTCGCCGGTTTCGCATACCGGCCCGACCAGATCCCACTCCAGCACTTCGGCTTCGGTCCTTTCGATGGCCGGTAATACTTTTTGCCAGGCCTGGTAGAGCGCCGGACGAATATTGTCATTCATTGCGGCGTCGATAATGGCGAAGTTGTGGTGGTCTGTAGGCTTAAGGTAGAGTACTTCGGTCAGCAAAATACCGGCGTTGGCGGCAATGGAGCGACCGGGCTCGAGCACGATTTCTAGCTGTCGATCACCCAGGCGTTTTTTTACCTCGGCCAGATAGTCCTGGGGCGAGGGGGGATGTTCGTCGCTGTAGGTTACGCCCAGGCCGCCGCCCAAATCGAGGTGGTGAATACTGATCCCCTTTTCAGCGAGGTCGTCGACTAGCAGTAGTAAGCGATCCAGCGCGTCCAGGAAGGGGGATAGCTCGGTTAACTGGGAGCCGATATGGCAGTCGATACCGACGACATTCAGTCCAGGCAATTCGGCGGCCCGCCGATACACGTTGGTGGCGACATTGATATCAATACCAAACTTGTTTTCTTTTAGTCCGGTGGAAATATAGGGGTGGGTATTCGCGTCTACATCGGGATTTACTCGCAGCGAAATATTGGCTGTCTGGCCCCGCTGGGAGGCGATTTCTGATAAGGTCTCAAGCTCTGCTTCCGATTCCACGTTAAAACAGGCAATGCCGGTTTCCAGCGCGAAGACTATTTCATTGGGCTTTTTACCTACACCGGAAAATATGACTTTTTCCGGCTTGCCGCCGGCGGCCAATACCCTGCGCAGTTCACCTTCAGACACGATATCAAAACCCGCACCGAGTTCGGCTAGCACCTGTAATACGGCGATGTTGGAGTTGGCTTTTACGGCGTAGCAAATGGTGCCTGGGTGATCGCCCAGTGCTTCGGCATAGGAAAGGTAGTGGGAGCTAAGGGCGGCGCGGCTATATATATAGCAGGGCGTACCGTAGTGGTCGGCAAGTGCGGACAGCGCACAACCTTCGGCGTGTAGGCTGCCGTTGCGGTATTCAAAGTGTGGCATATAGTGGCTATCTCTAATTCAATAGGGCTTGAGCGGATTCTTGAGCGGGCTCGCTGTCGGGTGCGGGCAATTTTAGGGGCCCCTTCTGACCACAGCCAGTCGCACTTAACAGCAGCATGCTGAGCAACGTCAGTTTAAAGGCAGACTTGCGGGAAATAATCCGGCTGAACATATACGCCATAACCAAACCTTTTACTCGTTGGCGGGCGATGGTTCAGGAACCCTTGCCGCCAATCCCAAATATAAAAGGCCGGAGTATAACCTTTCGCACAGCCTTGCATAACCCTTGCGGGGACTTGTAAGGCTCAAGGGGCGGCGAAAAACCAGGGTGGCGCAAAGAGGCCTGGCGGAATTGGGGTCTAGGCTTTCTGTAGGATACCAATCGCCTGATTCAGCTTGAATTCGAGCTGACCTTTAATTTTCAGGTAGTGACTGCTGGAGAGCTTAGCGTTTTCGGAGAGCTGTTTAGCACACAGGCTGAGGTCGAGATCTGTGAGGTAGACCGGGTAATGACCCTGGGTTGAACGAAGTTTCACTATGTGCTGGGCGACAACCAAGTAGAGCTGGTCGCCAAATTTGCGGCCGAGAAATTCCTGGTCTTCACAGTAGAAGTTGAACTCCATCGTGCTATCACTACCGGGTTGAGCCACGGCTTTTACATCGAACTTGGCCTTTGCTGACATCTCCTGGGAAACGCGCTTGGGCTGTGTTTGAAACTGGTTGCCCACTTTGCTTAGTTCGTAAAAATGCATAGGGAAGATACCGAAATCGTATAGCAATTCCTGATTGATACGGGTCTGTCGATTAATAATGGCTCGAAGGAAATGGTGCAGGGGTTTTAGAGGGGCGTGCTGGCCGCTGCCGCGGTAGAGGCGATGCAGGACAACGCCCATTTCATCGACCACATAGGTTTCCATTCCAATATCAAAGCGCCGAAAAAATACGTAGATGGCGCCGGACCAGCTGCGGCCACCGGAGCTGCCGGAAATGGTATCGGCAATGGCACGCAAGGGGTGATTAAGCAATGCGCGGCTGTCGATCATAATCGGGCTGATGGAGAGCTGTTCCTCAGCCAGATAATCAACCAGCATATTTTCGTTGGCGTGCTCGCGTACCAGTAAGCGAGGCCCTTTAAATTGCAGGCTGAAGTAAGTTCCTGCCATTTCAAACAGATATCGGGTGGTTGAAGGGTAACGACCGGAGTAGTAGCAGCGCAATATTTCTGTAAACCAGCGTTCGACACGGCGGGTAATGGTGGCAGCATGGATGCTGCTGACACAGGCCACCGAGAGTTGAGGTGGTTTATGGTGTGTGCTGGGCAGACACAGTTGCAGGAAATCCTGTAGGCAATCCAGCAGTGCGCGTTGGGAGTCAAAGCGGCGGGTGTCGATTTCATTCCAGCTATTGCGCGTCACCATGTCAACGGAGGCCACTAGGTTTTCTTCAAAGCCACTGTAGCGCAGAGCGTCGGTTTGATTGCTTAGCCGTTGAATGCCCATTTCATCTAAATGGGGCGTGGGTGATTTGCCTACATTTAGCAACAGAAGGACGCTCGTGGGGCTGGCAACGTGCTTAAAACTGTCGTGGCCCTGGGGCGCAAGAGGCAGTGGTAGCCAGTGTTCCAGTTGGTTGATTAACTTGCGCAAACTGAATTCGTTTATGGAGGGCGCGCGCTGAATATCGAAAGAGGTGGAAGGTAGAATGACGCCGTTGAAGTAGCACCACATAACAAGCTCGACCAAGCTGAGGGCGGATTTTATTGCGCCGCTTTCGCCACCGTTGGATGGGCCGGTTTTGCGAGCATAGGCGGTCCACGCCTGGAGTTTGGCTTCCTCATCAAAATGTTCTGTGAGGGCAATAATGGTTTCACTGAGGTCTTCGGATATGCCGGGGTTGATCCACTCAATTTTTCCCGGTTTACGCTCAAAAGCTGCCTGTAGCTTGCGCCCGAGAATCGTTATCTCTTCTGTTGAGATCGCGCGTACTGCACCTGTTTCGCTGCCGAACGCCTGAATAACGTGATAGCTGTGGTTTAGCTCGTTGACCAAAAGCGCGCGCTCTTCAGCCACTTCCGGGGCTTTCCATTTGGCTCGTTGGTCGAGTACTTCTATTTGGCGTTTGCTCCAGCCCCATTCTTGAGTGAGTTGTTCGAGCATCCGTCGCTGCCAGGATTTTTCGCGCGAGCGCGGTGGTTTCGAGAGGGGCTTGTTGACTTTAAAGTAGAAGCAGCGCCTCGCCAGCTCTAAACGTTTGGTTTGATTATTTGCTCTCAGGTAACGTTCGATATGTCGGTAGATCATCACGTAACTGTCGAGAAAATCGATATTGAGTTCGCCTGTGTAAACACTGTTTTTGAAATCCAGCGCGAGGGGCTGAATACGAGGGTGCTGTGCGATATAGGCTTCCAGTAGCAACAGTTTGAGAACCGATTTATAGGGTGATTCGATGGCTTTGTAGAGCTGCCAGATACCGGCACCGACAAATTCGCCGTCGGGGATCGTCGCGATACCACCAAAATCCAGAACGCTTTCCTGGCTGATAAAGCGTTTCGTAATCAAGGTTGCGGTGTAGCTGTGGTATTCGTTTTCTTGGGTTTCGGGAACAAACCACCACAGCGGTTTGCGCCCGGCAATATGGATCGCGGTGCGATAAAACTCATCGAGCAACAGCAGGCGCTGGGCGCTACCGCTGGATTCTTCGTCCAGGGTGGAGATATGGCCCTGTTTAAAGGCTTGGTGATCCATTAAAAAGAAATGGGCTTCCAGTCGAAATTTCATTGCCCAATCGGATATGCGTTTGCACTTCAAATCGAGGAGTTCTAGGGCTTTTTTACTCAGGCCGGGCTTTACACACAGCCAGATATCCAAGTCACTTTTTTCGCTTTGAGCGATGGTCCCTACGCTACCCATAATGTAAATGCCGTAGATTTCTTCCTCGTGGGTAATATCCACATTGGGTGTAAAGCTGCGGGCGATACTTCTACCAAGGCTGATGTCCGCCTTGCTGAGCTTAAAGCGGCATAGTCGTGAGGGGGTTTCGCGCGCGACAAAACCGGGCATCATCGGATGATTGGTGTGAAACAGGAGCGGCAGGGCGTCCACCACGGGTCGTTGGCGATCACCCAGAGCGCCGCGCAGACGTTGCAGTCTGTCGGTATTAATGGCACTAAACCGCTGATTAATGCGGTTGAGGTTTTGACGGTCTAATCCCTGTTCGATTTCGCCGGGGGCTATTGCTCGGAGTTTCACTGTTGGTCGCTAAAGGTCAATGGACAGCGATGGCTGTCACAATAAGAGTGTGATTTAAGTTTAGCAGTGGGTAGCGAAGAGTAGCGCCCCAATAGTAGGGGCGACTTAGACAGATTTATTTGGGTTGGCGCGAAAAACGTTTACTTGCCCTGAGTGCAGTACTTTTCCTGCAGGGCATCTTTAACCAGAGAGGGGACAAACTTGCTGACGTCGCCACCGAGCGAGGCGATTTCCTTTACCAGAGAAGAGGAGATATAGGAGAGGTGCTCCGCCGGGGTTAAAAACAGGCTTTCCATGGAGGGCGCCAGGGCTCGGTTCATATTTGCGAGCTGGAATTCGTATTCAAAATCTGAGACCGCACGAAGACCACGAACAACGCCGTAAGCCTTTTTCTCTTCAACCAGATCTTTCAGCAGGCAATCAAAACCACAGATTTCGATATTATCCAGATCCTGCAGGACTTCCGCCGCCATGGAGACGCGTTCTTCAAGTGTGAACAGTGGCTGTTTGCGGGGGCTTGAGGCCACGGCAATGACCACGGAGTCAAATAGCTTGGCGGCCCGGTGCAACAGATCGATATGACCATTGGTGATGGGGTCGAAGGTGCCGGGGTAGACAACTCGCTTCATAACATTACTCGATTGAGTCGGATTTGGGCGCATATTCTAGCCTGAAGTTCGTTAACAAAGAAATTGATGCAGGGCGTAGCATACATCACCTGCGGTTTTTTCCCGATGACATTGCCACTGAGGCGCGAAAGCCAGGGTTTGGGACTTGGGGTGTTCGATGTATACCAGGGTATCACGGTGGAGAAAGCCCTTCTGTACCAGCAGTTCCAGAGAGTGCAGCCACAGGTTCTGGGAAAAAGGGGGGTCGATAAAAATAATATCGTAGGGCTCGCCACCACTTTCCAGTAGTTTTTGGGCATCTCCCGTATACACCTGAGCATCGCTACACTGTAATGTTTGCAGGTTACGGTTTAATTGTTGGGCAGCAGCGCTGTTGTATTCGGCAAATTGTACAAATGAGGCCCCCCGGGATAGCGCTTCAAGCCCCAGTGCGCCAGTGCCGGCATAAAGATCTAGGCAGCGGCTGCCAGCGGTGTGCGGCATGAGCCAGTTAAACAGCGTTTCGCGAACACGGTCACCGGTGGGGCGCAGGCCCTCAGCATTGGTCACGGTCAGTTTTCGACCACGCCACTGGCCGGCGATAATCCGGATGGTGGAATTTAGTTCTTTTTGTGCATTTTTCTTTTTGGGGGGCAAAAGAATCGGCTCCAATAATGGTAGGATGTTCGTCAGTGAAATCTAGCAATCCAATAAACAGGCAATAATGTTTTTTAAGCGTAAAAAAAGCAACTCTGATACCGGCGATACTTCTCCGTCCACTACCGAAACTACCTCTGCGGTTGAGCAGCCACAGGAAAAGCTTGGTTTGTTCGCGCGCATAAAACGCGGTCTATCGCGTACCAGCAGCCAATTTTCCGATGGTCTGGCCCACTTGTTGATGGGCAAGAAAACTATTGACGATGAGCTGCTGGAAGAGATTGAAACCCTCTTGCTGATGGCCGATGTGGGTGTGGAAGCGACAACTGATATTATTGACGACCTTACCAATCGCGTGGCGCGCAAGCAGCTGGCCGATTCGGAAGCGCTGTTTGATGTGTTGAAAAGTTCTCTAAACGAGCTTTTGCAGCAGGTTGAAGCGCCGTTGGTTATCGACAAGCAAAAAAAACCTTATGTGATTCTGGTTGTGGGTGTGAATGGTGTGGGTAAAACCACGACTATCGGCAAGCTTGCCAAACGTCTGCAGGGGGAAGGCCAGTCTGTCATGCTGGCGGCAGGGGATACATTCCGCGCCGCAGCGGTTGAGCAGTTGCAGGTATGGGGCGAGCGCAATCAAGTGCCTGTGGTGGCGCAGCATACAGGTGCCGACAGCGCCTCGGTTATTTTCGATGCGGTGCAATCGGCGCAATCGCGGGATGTTGATGTGGTTATTGCCGATACCGCCGGACGCTTGCACAACAAGAGCAACCTGATGGACGAGCTGTCCAAGGTGAAGCGTGTGATGGGCAAACTGGACGCCACGGCCCCGCACGAAGTATTGTTGGTGCTGGATGCCGGAACCGGCCAGAACGCCGTCAGTCAGACCGACCAGTTTCGAGAGGTATCCGGCGTGACCGGTATTGCCCTGACCAAGCTCGACGGTACCGCTAAGGGCGGTATTATTTTTGCCCTCAGTAAAAAACATCAGATACCGGTGCGCTTTATTGGCGTTGGGGAGGGTATCGATGACTTGCAGCCATTTGATGCGAAGAGTTTTATTGAAGCCCTGTTTGGGGAAAAAGCATAGGTTAGTCTGTTGTTTGGGGAGCGCGAAGCGAACCCCAGCAAAGACCTTTATTATCACGAATACATAAAAAACATAGCAACGTGATCAATTTCAGCAACGTCAGCAAACGCTACGAAAGCGGTTATCAGGCCCTCGCCAACCTCTCCTTCGATATTGATGAAGGGGAAATGGTATTTCTTACCGGTCATTCGGGTGCGGGTAAAAGTACCTTGATGAAACTGATTATGCTGATGGAGCGCGCTACCACCGGCCAGGTGATTATCGCCGGTCGCAACCTCAACCGAATGCGCCGTGGTCAGATTCCCTCCCACCGCCGTCAGGTGGGGGTGGTTTTTCAAAATCATCAGTTATTATTCGATCGCAATGTATTTGAAAACGTGGCTCTGCCGCTGCATATCGCCGGCCATCAATCCAGAGAGGTGGGCCGCAGGGTTCGTGCCGCGCTCGATAAGGTAGGCCTGCTGGATAAAGAAAAACTCAATCCCATTACCCTTTCCGGGGGGGAGCAGCAGCGAGTGGGTATCGCGCGCGCAGTCGTCAATAAGCCTTCGTTGCTCTTGGCCGACGAGCCTACCGGTAACCTGGATCCCGAACTCTCCGCCGAAATTATGAACTTGTTCCGCCAGTTTAATCACTTTGGTGTAACGGTTATGATCGCCAGTCACGATATCGCGCTTATCGAGCGGCTGAATTACCGGGTACTAACGCTCGACAAAGGGCAGCTGATTCACGACGGTCTACTGGCTCCGCGAGGCGAGCGCTAATGGCCCGAATTGATAACGGAGCGATCCAAAGCAAAACTAGCCTGGGGGATAAAGCCCGCAGTTACTGGGGGCATCATCGTGCGTCCTTCTTAGGTAGTCTGGCTCGCCTTCTAAGTACTCCAGGACAAACACTGATGACGGCCTTGGTGGTCGCCATCGCGTTGGCACTCCCCGCAACCCTGCTGGTTGCCCTGGGCAATATCCAGCAATTAGGTGATAACTGGGATGCCAGCCCAAAAATTTCGGTGTATTTGAATTTACGCGCTCGGGAAACGGCTATCGAGCAGTTGATCAAGCGCCTTGAGCGAATGGCTGAGGTGAATGCTGTTCAGTATTTATCTGCGGAGCAGGTGAAGGCTGATTTTCAGCGGATGTCTGGGTTTGGTGAAGCGTTGGAGGCTCTGGACGACAATCCCCTGCCCGCGACGCTGGTCGTGACCCCAACCTTCGCTGCCACAGAGGCAGCGGCACTGCAATCACTGGGGGAGAAGATCGCCAGCGAAGCCATTGTCGATGAAGTGTCTATGGATATGGAGTGGGTGCGGCGCCTGCGCGAGCTTATGGTGCTGGGCAAGAAAATAGTCGCGGCTCTGGCGGGGTTGCTGGGGCTTGGTGTCCTGCTGGCCGTGGGAAATACTATTCGTTTGGCGATCGAAAACCGTCGCGATGAGATTGTTGTATCCAAGCTGGTGGGCGGCAGCGATGGCTTTGTTCGCAGGCCCTTTATCTATAGCGGTGGTTGGTACGGTTTTATCGGTGGCTTGCTGGCCGCTCTCATCGTTGTCGCGGGCTTCTGGATAATCGAAGGTACGGTCGTCAAACTGGCGTTGCTTTACCAAAGTGATTTTGAGTTACAGGCTCTGGGGTTTAAAGGTTGTTTACAATTGTTGGGAATAGGTACCTTGCTCGGCTGGTTGGGTGCCTGGCTGGCGGTGGGTCGCCATTTGGCTCAAATTGAGCCTTAGGTAAATGGCGGGATCGACGGCTGGCGGAGGTTGCTGGTGGCATCGCAGACTATAGCGATTAGTGGCCCGGGCAGGCAATATACTGTTGGCGACTCGCTATCCAAAGTGGTGCTTTACCCTGACGATAGCCATAGTAAATGGGAACTCTAGTAGCGAATTTTAGTCGAAGTCCTTGTAAATTTTTATTTACAACCTAATATTGCCCAACTGCTGAACCTTTTTTACGTTGGGTTTGCTTAAAAGAAAACATTGGAGGATTGCCGAATGGGCAGAAGTTTACAGACTGTTGAAGTGTTGGCTCCGGGTCAAAACCTGAATGCCTACATGCAGGCCGTGAACCGTTTCTCTGTGCTGACTGCCGAAGAAGAGAAGCAGCTGGCTGAAGACTTATACTACCGTGAAGATCTGGAGGCCGCGCGCCGTATGGTCTTGGCGCATTTGCGTTTTGTGGTTCATATAGCTAAATCCTATGCTGGCTACGGCTTGCAGCAGGGTGACTTGATCCAGGAAGGCAACGTCGGTTTGATGAAAGCGGTAAAACGCTTTAACCCGGAAAAAGGTGTGCGTTTGGTGAGCTTTGCCGTTCACTGGATTAAAGCTGAAATCCACGAATTTATTCTGCGCAACTGGCGTATTGTGAAAGTTGCCACTACCAAGGCTCAGCGCAAGCTGTTTTTCAACCTGCGTGGCCAGAAAAAGCGCTTGGCGTGGTTGACCAACAATGAAGCGAAGCTGGTTGCCGAAGATTTGAATGTGGACGTAAAAAACGTTCGCGAGATGGAAACCCGTCTGTCCGCTTTCGACGCCGCTTTTGATGCGGGCGCCGATGAAGACGACGAAACAGCTTACCATGCACCGGCCAACTATCTGGAAGACCGTCGCTACGATCCTTCCATGTTACTGGAAAAGGCCGACTGGACTGAAAACAGTGTTGCGGGCTTGGAGCAGGCGTTGGACGTTCTAGATGATCGCAGCCGCGATATCCTACAGCAGCGCTGGCTGAGTGAAAGCAAGGCGACACTGCATGAACTGGCCGAGAAATACGGGGTATCCGCAGAGCGCATTCGACAGCTGGAAAAAAATGCAATGAAAAAAATGCGTGTTTCCATTGAGGCCTGATCAAGCTGTTTGTATTTCTCAAATGAGAACAAAAAGCCGCAAATAAGCGGCTTTTTTTATGCTCAGGGATTGGGTCGGTATTAGCGGCGGAGTCAAGGGTGCGGTAATAGCAAGCGGTTGGCTAAGAGATCTTCGTGAATTAGAGTGAGTCGCTACGTTAGGCGTAAAACAGTTATAGGTTTAAGCATAGAGAGACAAGTATGAGTCCAACCGCAAAACTAATCCTGATTATCGCCGCCGCAAATGGGGGGCTTGCCGTAATTCTTGGAGCCTTCGGTGCTCACGGCCTGAAGGGCAGTATTTCTGATACTATGCTCGCGGCTTGGCAAACAGGTGTGCAGTATCATTTTTACCACACCTTTGCTCTACTCGTTGTGGCGCTGTTGTTCGTGCAAGGAGTATCGAGCTATTGGTTGTCCATTGCCAGCGGTCTATTTGTAGCGGGTATTTTGTTTTTCAGTGGAAGCCTATATGGTTTGGCGCTGGGCGGTCCACGCTGGCTGGGGCCGATTACGCCGCTGGGTGGTTTGATGTTTATTTTTGGCTGGGGCGCGCTCTGCGTTGCGGTATTGAGAGTTAAGAGTTGATGAAACCTGAGTACAAGAAGAAGACGATTCGCAGCTATGTGATTCGCGGTGGTCGTATGACTGATGGACAGAAAAACGCGTTTGATCAGTGGTGGCCGGTATACGGTTTGAGCTTGTTTGATGGCGAAATTAGTCCTGCCGAAATTTTTGAACGCGAAGCTCCGCTGGTAGTAGAGGTGGGGTTTGGTATGGGCGATTCTCTCCACGAGATGGCGGCGGCCGACCCAGATAAAGACTTTATCGGTATTGAAGTACATCCTCCCGGTGTTGGTCGCCTGATTAGCTTGGCAGGCGCTTCCGGCTTAAGCAACTTGCGTGTATTTATGGCTGATGCGGTAGATGTTATGAGTGATTGTATTCCCGAGAGCAGCGTAGATCGGTTCCAGTTATTTTTTCCAGATCCTTGGCATAAGAAAAAGCATAATAAGCGGCGGATTGTTCAGCCCGCATTTTTGCAGCAAGTTCGCCGAATATTGAAAGCCGATGCGCGCTTTCATATGGCGACCGACTGGGAAAATTATGCTGAATACGCCATGGACGTTCTCTTGTCGGCGCCGGGTTACGATAACACCAGTGGTGAGTCTTGTTTTGCCGAGCGGCCAGCATACCGTCCGAAGACGAAATTTGAGGCAAGGGGGGAGCGGCTTGGTCACGGTGTGTGGGATATTGTTTTTAGCAAAGTGAACGAATGCTAACGCCTTCCTATGGGAAAAGAGCCATTTATTTTAGTGATGGGGTTAAAATGATCACTGGCTCTAAAGTTGACAACACACCGCTGGACGACGCTTAGCTCGCTGGCTTAGTCTCGTTATCCAAGATAGAGAAAAAAGAGGAAATCATGTCGACTCAGCCCTCTACAAACCTTTGGAGGGAATCTCTGTGGGACTATTCAGTTCGCGTATTTGCTCACAAGGATGTCGAGCCAATCGTACTTGGCTTACAAGACGACTACCATGCAAATGTCGATATCATTCTCTGGTGCTGCTGGCTGGAACAGGAGCGTATTTGTCTGTCGAAGGAAGCTCTGGATGAAGTACTGATATCGATTGACACAATCAATCAGGAGACTTTGATCAAGCTGAGGGAAGTGCGCAACCACTTGAAAAATGCGGGTACTTTCACTGCCGTTCAGGCGAAGGTGGTTTCCAAGCAGTTGGTCAATGCGGAGCTGATGATAGAAAAAGTTTTGATATCCCGTCTGCAGGATTTAACCCGTCGATTTGCGTATTTAATGAAAGACCCAAATGATCCTCTAGGCCTAGAATATTATCTGAGCTTTATGATGATCCCCGATGCGTCGAAAACCTCAAATTTAATTCGCTGCGGTACGCGCAGTGCGCGGAGGGTCTCAATAGCAGAATAGGGATTTGCTCTGTCGAAAACAAAAAAAGCCCGCTCTGAACTGACGGGCTTTTTTATGGGGTTTAGAAGGCCACTGCGCAAATCTTTTACAGCAGCCAGTTAGAGACGATTAGTTTTTGTCGTCACCAAACAGACTGCCAGAAGTTGGAGAGGTCGGTGTGCTTGGTTTTGGCTCTTCGGTTGTGGGCGTGGGTGCCGCTACAGCTACAGTGGGGGCCTCTACTTTTACTTCCGGCTTGGCTTCAACTGTTGGTGTTGCAGGCGCTGTTGGTTTGACAGCCTCTACCATCGCTGGCTTAACGGGGGTCGGTGCGGGTGTAGGGGCTTCAGCTTTTTTCTCTTCAACATTGGGTACAGGCTTAGGCTCTACGGGTTTTGTCGCTACAGCTGCTGGTGTGACGGCGGGTTTTACAACCGCAGGTTTAGCCGGTGCTTTCTTTGTAGCGGGTTTTGAATGGATAGCCTTTTTCGCGGGTGTTTTTTTTGCGGCTACTTTTGTTGTGGGTGCTTTCTTGGGAGCTGCTTTTTTAGCTACCACTTTTTTTGCCGGCGCCTTTGCTTCTGCTGGTTTTACTGCAAGCTTGGTCGCGGCTACCTTGGGCTTACGTTTGATCGGCTTACGTTTACTTGTAAGTGCTTTTTCAGCCTTTGCGGCGATTTTTGCTAGGTTTGTTGCATGAGTTAGAGCTTGCTTGGCATCACTTTGGATTGCTTTCGCTTGATCCAATACTGCTTTTACTTCAGCCGTCGATGAGCGTTGAGCACTGAGGGCCTCTTTCGCTTTTACTAAACGGGCTGTTGTTGCTGCTGTTTTCTTGTTTGCGACAGCCGCTGCGGCTGCTTTCACTTTAGATTGCAGGCTGCCGAGTTTGGTTTTGGCTTTCGTCAGGTTTGCTGTAGCTGATTTGACAGCTTTGTCGGCAGTAGCCAGTTTCGTTGTACGCGCAGCATCGAGCTGTGAGGATAACTTAGCAATTTGCGTTTCAAGATCGGCAATAGGGTTTAGAGGTTTCTTTTTTGCGGCCATGGCTTAGTACCTGAAAGTGTTCTTATTTGAGAGAAAGGACAAGGGCGGAAAAATAATAACTGCGTTTTCAATCAAATTGTACACATTTTGAGTGCAATTTGATTTGAAGTGCGGTTTTTCTTTGGAAATTTTGAATACGGGCTTGTACCACAAGGTATATTAGCCGCAATAAGGGTACCGCGCGGAGAGTAGAAAGCATAGCCCACGTTTTGCATACGGGTTCACATCGGTGTCATGCGTGGCAACGATACTGAACAAATTTGAACGTTAACCGCAGTCGCTTGCTGGAGCCGCAGTTCGGGCTTGGGTATACTGCCTGCGCAACCGGGAAATAATTGGGAAAATTGGCATATTGGGTGATGTTAAATAATCGCCAATTCTCGTATTGTTTCTCTCCATTAGGGTATGTGTGACTTATAGGCATACGCGATAACTGGCTGTGTAGCGTGGTAACAGGCTGCAATAGTCCCTGGCGATAACAGGAAATCATAATGAAAAAAATCACATTAGTAGCCATTGCTGCAGCTGCGGTATTCGTAGCGGGCTGTAACAAAGAAGACGTAGCGGTAGAACCCAAAATAGAAACCCTGGATGAGAAGATGAGTTACTTCATGGGCCATAGTATGGCGAGCCAGGCAAAAACCGTTGAGTTTAATTTACATCCAGAGCTGGTTGCTTTGGCAATTAAAGATGTACAAGGCGGTGCAGAGGAGCGTTTTACTGAAGAACAAATGCGCGCAACCGTAACGACTTTCCAAACCGAGCAAAAAGCCAAGCGTGAAGCGTTTATGGCCAAGCGTAAGGAAGAGGCCGTTAAATTGGCAGAGACTAATACCGTAGCCGGTACGGCATTTTTGACTGAAAATGGTCAGAAGGAAGGTGTTGTAACGACCGAGTCTGGATTGCAGTATAAAGTTGAGCGTGAAGGCGCAGGTCCAAAGCCTAAGGCGCAAGATAAAGTGTTGGTTAACTACCGAGGTACTACGTTGGAAGGCGAAGAGTTCGATAGCTCCTATTCCCGTGGTGAACCTTCAGAGTTTCGTGTTGGTGGTTTGATTAAAGGATGGATTGAAGCGCTGCAGTTAATGCCAGTGGGATCCAAGTGGACACTGTATATTCCAGGTAGCCTGGCATACGGAGAGCAGGGAATTCCAAACCGTCAAAATGGTGGTTTTGATATTGAGCCTAATAAGTTGCTGGTATTTGAAATGGAACTGTTGGAAATCAATCCAACCAAGAAGGCTGTAGAAGCTCCAGCAGAAGAAAAACCTGCTGCAGAATAAAGAGAAGAGAAGTTAAAAGCGCCCGGCTAATGTCCGGGCGCTTTTATTTTTAGCGCCTTTTAAGGCGATGAATAAATCCGTTTGAGGCGACCGCGAAAATTTCCCCTTCTTGCTCGTTAAAGGCGACGGCGGCAACAGCCGCACCGGTTGGTTTCCATTTGTCGCGTTTGGGGAGTTTCCAGCGCTCGATTTCTACCGCTTCAGGTAGCTTCCAAAGCTGTACAATTTGATCGGGTCTTCCGGTTAGCAGGTATTCGTTATTTTCACTGAAGGCGGCGGTGGTAAAGCTTAGGCCGCGCTTTAAGTGTTGAGCACGCAATGGAACTTCAGCAATAAACTCTCCACTGCGGGCTTGCCACAGTAAGGCCTTATCATACTTGCTCACGGATAATGCGATTGAGCCATCGTTCGACAATTTTACCAGCTGCACTTCGTTGTCGTGCTTGATACGGGTAATGGCCGCCCCTGAGCTGGTGTCCCAAAGCGTTGCGCTGTAATCTTCGCTACCGGTAAGCGCAAGTTTGCCATCAGCGCTTAAATCGACGCTGCGCACGCGATTGCTGTGTTTGAAGGTTTGTTTAATTCCGCCCCGACGAATATCGAATAGAACTGCTGAGTGGTCGCTGAGGCCCAGGAGCGCAGAGTTGGCGCCGGGGCCGAGTTCAACATCTAAAATTTCGCCTGGGGCTGTCCAGTAGCGAATACCCTCCCCACTGTGTACGTCCCACAAAACGAGTGTGGCGGGTTCCGCTGTCAAGGCCCAGTTGCTATCTCGAGAAAAGTCGGCGGCAACAAGGGTAGAGAGCGTCTCGCTGCTGTGGTTCCAATTGAACACGCGTTCCTTGGTGCCTAAGCGCCACATACTGCCACCATGGTGAATGGAGCCTACCACCGCTAGCGAGCCGTTATCGTTTAATGCCGCTGCATGCATTCCTTTTGCGGCAACTTCCAGCGATTCTACAGGGGCTTGTGGTTGTTCACAGGCTTGCAGTAGTAGCGCGGTTGCACAAGTGATAATCAGCCGGTGTTTGTTTGTTAAGGGCTTCATGGTGACGCTATTCTTTTTGTTGGTGTGTTCTTGGTTTGAGGCTTACAAAAAGAATAGCAGGTGCCGAAAGAAAGGGGTTGTTTGTTCGTGGAAATGTTGCGTTGTTAATTGACGCTGTCGTTGTGAGCCGTATGTAAAACGCTTATGGCTCTGTCTTCTGCCTCAAATCGCGTAGCGAACGTTTCTCCCAGTTGAGATAGGTCGCTGTGCAGTGATTCCAGATCGTCAATTTCCTGATACTTGTCGTTAAAGTCGAGAATGAGTTCGGTGGTTTTGTCCACTGTGGCAAAAAGCTTTTTTGCCTGACTCAGTGCGGTTTCATCACCAAAATCTTTCCCTTCTTGAGTGAGCTGATCGTAAATTTCAAAGTGGCCAGCAGAAACGTAGTCGACCATAAGTTGACACATTGAACGCAGTAGCTCCCCAGTACCGTGAAGGGGGTCTTCTGCCATTTCGGATAGTTGACAGTAGATAACCAGCACTTGCTGTCGTTCGTTTAGCCAGCGGTCAATGATGTCGGTTACGCCACCCCAGCGCTCTTGCGCTGTTTTACAGTTGTCGAGCATATTTCAGTATATCCAAGTGGTTAATCAGCAGGTTTCAAGATAGGCGATAAGTGAGTGAAGGGCAAGCATAGTAGCACCGGTATAGAGCATATTTGTAGTAAAGATTCATATAACTTTAAGTATGCTTATTTGCGTGAAACAATGATTTAAGATCTGGAACCCAGGTGGTCTCCGTCGATTCAAATTAGGCAATGCTGCAGGTGCTTAATAGTGGGAATGGGCTATGCTTTTGATAGGTAATTTAATTCAGGTGGCGGTGAAATGCGTGTATTAGCAGGTTTTCTATTCGGGGTTGTACTGGCGTTGTCGATGCTGATACAGCCGGTTTTCGCGGAGGATGAAGAGGTCGATGCAGCGGTGGCGGAGGGTGATGAGGTCGCGCCACCACCGGCCGCGATTTATCTCCCTCTTAAGCCTGCGTTTGTTGTTAATTATGGCGGTGCCGGGAAATTGAAATATATCAAAGCAGAAGTGTCGGTGCGCCTGGATTCATCCGATGCGGCCAACTCAGTGAGGCACCACCTGCCCTATATTCGCAATAACCTCGTGATGCTGTTTGCAAGCCAGACCAACGAATCGCTTGACTCGCAGGTAGGAAAGGAGGCCTTGCGCCAGGATGCCCTGGCGGAAATCCGTAAAATTTTAATGCAGGAAGACGGGCAGGAAGGTGTTGTCGATGTTTTTTTTAACACGTTAATTGTTCAGAAGTAACCCATTCTTAAGCTCTATTCCATAAAGCTACCGCAGCAGCGTCGGTACTGGCGGTAGTAGCGAGTGAGAAATTCATCGAAATCGAGCTGGCTGTTGGACTCCAGTGCTACCTGTTCAGCTTCCGATTCCAGAGCCATGCTTTCCATTCGTTGTTGCACATTTTCAGAGAGTGGTTGCGCCAGCATTTGCTGCTGGTGATCCTTGGATTGCTGCAGTGCGAAAGCGGCGTAATCCAGTTTCTTTTCTTTCATAATGTCCAAAAGTTGAGCTGATGGCGTCAGGCCCGGATTCTCGAGTTTCTTTCGCTGCCGTTTGAGGCTGTCGCTAAACGCGCGATTTTTATGTGCTCCGTCCATTAGTTCTGCCACCGGCTCCATAGCGTTCAGTAGCTCGGTTCCCCACGCCGAAAGACTTATCTCTCCCTTTTGGGGGTGTTCTAGGCTAACCCCGGGCTTACGTCCTTGAGTGACAGCTGTTTTTTGGTTTCGCAAAATGGTTGTGGCTTCATTGCAGTCGGTGGGAGGGCTGTCTTTAAGTGCGCAGTAAATAAGGAATGTGTCGAGAAAACGAATCTGTTCGGCACCGATTCCCAATGGGTTAAATGGGTCGACATCCAGGCAGCGCACTTCAATATATTCCACACCGCGATTGTCCAGCCCGGCCAGAGCTGTTTCGCCGTGGTGTGTGGTTCGCTTTGGGCGGATAGAGCTATAAAATTCGTTTTCTATTTGTAGTAGGCCGGTATTGAGTTGTTGGTGATAACCTTCTTTACTCTTAACACCTATCGCTTCATAGGCGGCATGGGGCTGCGTTATTGCCGCGCAAAGTGATTCGATATAGCTCTTTTTGGTGTTGTAGCAAACGTAGAGTGATTCCTGTGCGCCGCTCTGGTAACCAAGATCGCCCATCCGTAATGAGGTGGCGTAGGGTAGGTGTAGTGTGTGCTGCAGGTCGTCCAGCGGCAACAAGTTGTGGTGACGCTCGCCAATAAACGATTTGCATAGGGCTGGGGAGGCGCCAAAGAGGTAGATTAGCAGCCAGTAGTGGCGGCGAAAATTTCGAATTAGCCCAAAGTAGCGTTGGTTCTTGTATTCTTGAATATCGAGAAAACTGTTGTCTCTGCGCGATAGAAACGCCCAAAAGGCGTTGGGCATTGAAAAGTTGTAGTGCAGTCCTGCCACGGTTTGCATTGCCCGCCCATAGCGATGTCCAAGGCCTATGCGATAGATGGTTTTCATCTGGCCGTTGTTGGAATTACCGTAGCGAGCGACCGGAATGTCCCGGTCGGCCCCGAGGGCACAGGGCATGCTGTGATACCAGAGCTGCTCATCCGCCGGTAATTTGCTGGCAGTGTAGCGTTGTAATATATCCAACTGTGCGAGCAAATCCGTAATGGTATGGCTGGGCGGGGTAATAAATTCCAGCAGTGCTTCGCTGAAATCCGTTGTAATTTGGGGATGGGTCAGCGCCGAACCAAGGGTTTCCGGGTGCGGGGAGAGGCTGATTTTACCGTCTGTGGTTACCCGTAGGCTCTCCCTCTCGGCTCCGCGAAGAATGCCCGTTAAAAAAGATGCGTTACGACTATCCGATAGCTCATGGGGAAGGTCTTCTATGGAGAACACTATGCTGGCCCCTGTTGTGACGGTGGTTGGACGGTTTGTGGCGGAAGCTCGGTGGGGGTGTTGGATTCCACTTCGGTCGTCTGCCCATCAATGGTTGGCGAGGGTAATTTTAGCAGGCCTTTTTCGTTTACTTCCAACTTGCAGATGCGGGCGCGCAGGTCTGGATTCTTCACTGTTAGCTCGACGATTTGATTGATAGCCTCGTCTCTATGTACCGCTCGATATACGCTGCGGTTATCTTCGCCCTGGCTCCATCCGCCGGATTTCTCAAGAAATTGTTGATGTTGGTTGCGGATAACGTAGATCTGGTTCATACGGCAGTGCTCGAAAACGACAAATTAAGGTGATTTTTTAAACAGACATTCCCTGATAATCAAGGCGAGCGGACAAGCATACAAAGCTGTCTGGGTTTGCTCAAGCCAAAAATGGTGGCGTGATTTGGAAAAACAAGTGTATTCGAACGCATTGCCGGGTGAGGTGGGCCGCAATTGTGAAAAAAACGAGAAATCCCATAGCCCTGACATACCATTCCTCATTCAGCCTGTATAAACTACGGCACTTATTCGGCTGATCCCGGGCATTTTTGCTGGAGTTCTGCTGTGATTGAAGGTAGTTAATAACAACAAAACGAAGACTGTGGTTCGTGTATCTCTGTTCCACTGAGTCAAGCGTCAATTGGGGGTAACCACTATGAGCCCCGCGCAATGTCTTATCGAGGGTTGTTCCTACCGCTTAAATTGATTAGGTAATCATGGCTCGTCCAGCGGGCGGGTGAAATAAAATTTTTGGAGAAATTTGGTGACAGCTCAGCTAGCTGATAATCCGGTTTTTGTGACAGCAAGCCGCTACTGGCAAATGTCCCTGGCCTATTTAAAGTCACTTCCGCTCAATGTGTGGCGGAATGGTTTGCTTGTGCTGTCTGCTTTATGGTTGTGTCACAGTTTGGCCGGTTTTTTCTGGCTGCTTTTCCCCGTTCCTGAAATGGCCCAACCCACTCGCTTTGCTGAACCCGCTAGTGATAAAGGTGCGACGGCTACTGGGGTTCAGGTAGATATAACTAAGCTGCAAGGGCTCAAGTTGTTTGGCGATGCTGGGGATGTTTCGGTAGAGGATCTTCAGCCAATAGAAAGTTCATCAGCCGACATTGCAGTGGATGAGGATGCCGAGACCACCGGTTTGAGTTTGCAGCTCCACGGTGTAATTTCCAGCGAAAACCAGCAGCTGGCGCGGGCGATTATTGACTTTGGCAGTGATCAGGCGCTGTATCGCATAGGTGAAGAAATTAGTAAAAACCGTGGAGTTAAACTGGCCAAGGTTATGGAGCAGCGAGTCATTCTGGATAACAACGGCAAGTTTGAATCTCTGTGGTTGTATTCGGAAGAGGATTTTAAAAAGTCTGCCGGTTCGCGTAAAAAACAGCATAAAGTCTCGCGTAGTAGTGGCGATGACCGCGCAACGAAGCGCGTGGAACCGATTAAAAAGAGCATAGCGGCCGCTCAGATTCCCAAAACGATTAGCGATGTCGTGCGTTTTAGTGTGCACCGCGAAGACGGGAAAATGGTGGGCTATAAAGTGCGGCCTGGCCGCGATCAGAGTTTGTTTGAGCAGGTGGGGCTGAAATCTGGTGATATCGTCACCAATGTGAACGGCCGAGAAATGACAGACCCGAAACAATTACGGGATGTCTATCAGGATCTTAAAACCGCAACCGAAGCTAGTTTGAGTGTGCGTCGCGGTGAACAAGAAATACCAATAACGATTAGAGTTGATAATTAATACAGGTGGGTAAACCGTGTTAAAGCATTTTGGCTTCGTCCTGTGTGTGGCGATATTGTCTGTTCCAGGCATAGTGAGTGTACAAGCTCAGGGAACTCAGAACGAGCAGACCTGGACCGTAAACTTCAAGGATTCCGATATCCATGAGGTGATTAAATTTGTCGCCGAAGTGACCGGGAAAACATTGGTGATAGACCCCAGGGTCAAGGGGCGAGTGAAAGTGATTTCGCAAAAGGCGCTTACCGAGCGTCAGTTGATGGAGCTGTTTCGCTCTGTACTCGAAGTTCATGATTTCACTTTGATAGAAGTCGGCAGTGTGGTGCGCGTTGTGCCGCTGAAAGATGCCCGTTCGTCACCTCTGCCGGTTAAGGACAAAACAGATATCGATGATGGGTATGTCACTCAGGTCATTCAGCTGAAAAACATTGCCGCCGCTAAAGTGTTACCGGTGATTCGTCCGCTGGTACCGCAGCACTCTCACCTTGCCGCCTACGACCCCAGTAATGCCATTGTGGTTTCTGATACCGCCGCCAATATTGAGCGCATTAAAGAAATTATCGACAAAATTGATACAGCTGCTCTACCCACGACCGAAGTGATAGAGCTTCGCTATGCGGATGCCGACAGCCTAGTGGCAACCTTGGTCAAACTTGATCGTGCGGGGAGTAAAGGTGCTCCACCCTCGAACCAGCTGCAGATGGTGGCAGATAAGCGCAATAATGCGATTTTAATCAGCGGTGAAGACTTACAACGCCAGCGTGCTAAAAAATTGATTAAACGCCTGGATCGACCACAAATTCAAACCGGTAATGTCCGCGTGGTGTATCTGGAATACGCCACGGCGAAAGATGTTGCCACGGTGCTCAGTAAAGTTGTACAAAATATGATGCGCATGGGTCCTGGCGGAGACAAAAAGGGGGGGGCATCGAAACAGGGGGCAACCGTTGAAGCCGATGAAGCGACCAATGCGCTGTTGATCACCGCAGAAGGCGATATCCTCGACTCGTTGTTGTCCGTTGTTGAGCGATTGGATATTCGCCGTGCTCAGGTGCTGGTGGAAGCCATCATTGTGGAAATGACCTTAGGTGAAAAAGAGAGCATCGGCATCGAGTGGATGTTCCAGAATACGACTGAAGGGATTATTGGGGCCTCTACCGGTGCTGGCAATGCCGCAGGCGTCGCTACTGCCATTTTCAGTAATGCCGAAGAAGCAACCTCGACGCTGGCTGCTGCGCTGGGTTCGAATCAGGGAGAATCTTTGGGTATTGTCGGCAATACCGGCGGTGAGGAGTTTATTGCTCTCATTAACCTGTTGAAATCCAATAATAACGCCAACATTCTCTCCACCCCAACCCTGTTAACCATGGACAACAACGAAGCGATGATCTCTGTTGGCCAGAATGTACCTTTCGTGACAGGTGCCTACACTAACGCCGGGGGTAATGGTGGCAGCAACCCGTTCCAAACTATTCAGCGTGAAGATGTGGGTATTTCTCTGACGGTTACCCCCCATGTAAACGAAGGAGACAAGGTCATCATGGATATCCAGCAGGAAATTTCCAGTGTGGATAACGGGGCAGCGGTGAGCGCTTCCGACGTGATTACCAACCAGCGTAAAGTTGAAACCCAGGTCATGGCCAAAGATGGCGAGATTATTGTGTTGGGTGGCCTTATCCGTGATGAAGTTCAAGCGGGGGAGCGCCGCGTGCCGGTTCTGGGCAGTATTCCTGTACTTGGCCGTCTGTTTCGTTCGAACACCTCCAACGTTACTAAATCTAACCTTATGATCTTTATTCGTGCAACCATTGTTCGTGACGATGAGACGCTTGAAGGTGCTACCGCAGACAAGTACCGCTATATTCGCGATCTGCAGATGATGCAGCGTGATCAGAAGTTGCTGGATATTCCCGAAGAAATGCTACGCATGTTGCCCGAATGGGAACAGCAGAATGGAAAGTCCGAAGATCAACAGGACGAGGAATAAGAGGTTGTTGTCGTGAGTGAAGAAACTGCCTTAGTCGAAAACCGCCTGCCGTTTTCGTTCGCCAGCACCTATGGGGTGATGTTGGAAGAGGGTAAGGTACTGCACCGACCCGGCATCTCGGCGCAAACGTTAATAGAGGTGCGTCGCCATCTGAACCGCCCGTTTGAAATGGAAGAGTTGGACATTGAGGTGTTCAAGGCTCGTCTGGCTAGGGTGTATCAAAGTACCGATGGCGAGGCGCTACAAGCGGTTGAAGATATGGGCGCGGAGTTTGATCTTACCGCCTTGGTTGACGACATTCCCGAAGACAGCGAGCTCTTATCCGGTGATGGTGACGCCCCAGTTATTCGTTTGATCAACGCGGTTCTCTCCCAGGCGGTACAGGAGAAAGCCTCGGATATTCACGTCGAACCCTACGAAGATCGCGTATCCATTCGCTTCCGTGTTGACGGTATTTTGGCCGAAGTGCTCTCCCCCAAGCCGCAGTTGGCCCCTGTGTTGGTCTCTCGCTTGAAGGTAATGGCGAGGTTGGACATTGCCGAAAAACGCATTCCCCAAGATGGTCGCATTACCGTAAAACTGGCGGGTCACGCGGTGGATATTCGTGTCTCCACCATTCCTTCTGCCCACGGCGAGCGAGTGGTATTGCGATTGCTCGACCAAGCGGCTGGCCAGCTGTCGCTAAAACAGCTGCGTATGCCCGGGGAGATTCAGGCCGGATTCGAGCATGCCTTGGTAAAACCCCACGGAATTATTCTGGTTACCGGGCCAACGGGCTCCGGTAAAACGACATCGCTGTATGCCGGCCTTAGTCATTTGAACACCCGCGCCCGTAACATTCTTACGGTCGAAGACCCTATCGAATATCTGCTTCCCGGCATCGGTCAGACTCAGGTCAATACCAAGGTCGATATGACCTTTGCCCGTGGCCTGCGTGCCATTTTGCGTCAGGATCCCGATGTGGTGATGATCGGTGAGATCCGCGATCAGGAAACGGCTTCCATTGCGGTGCAGGCGAGTTTGACGGGGCACTTGGTTCTGTCGACACTGCACACCAACACTGCTATTGGTGCAGTCACCCGCTTGCAAGACATGGGCGTAGAACCCTTCCTGTTGTCATCTAGCCTTGAGTGTTTGATGGCTCAGCGATTGGTGCGCATGCTGTGTGAACATTGTAAGGACGCGTACGTTTCAACCGAATCCGAGGCGGTACGGCTGGGGATTGTTGAAGGCGAAACTATCTTCCGGGCTAAAGGCTGTAATCACTGCAATAACTCGGGTTATCGTGGTCGAGCGGCTTTGTACGAAATTATTCCTGTCGATGATCAGCTACGTCAGTTGATTCACGAGGGGGCTGGTGAGCAAGTCATGCTGGCGCATGCGCGAACTTATTCCAAATCTATCGACCAGAGTGGCCGCGAGAAGGTGCTTAACGGTGAGACTAGTGTTGAAGAAGTGCTGCGAGTAACGGCGGTCTCCTGATGGGTGCGTATAGCTATCAGGCGCTGGACGTCAAGGGAAAGAAAGTAAAGGGAGTCCTTGAGGGTGATTCCGAGCGCCATGTTCGCACCCAGTTGCGAGCCAAACAACTAAAACCTCTAAATGTTAAAACCACGCGCGAAAGAGTAAGAGGTAGCAAGGAGTCCAAACTAAGCTTCTCTTTTGGTCGCCCACATATGGGTTACCGCGATGTATCTCTGGTTACGCGGCAGCTAGCATCCCTTATTCAGTCGGGCTTGCCCTTGGACGAGGTGCTTGCTTCGACCGCCAAACAAAGCCGAAAGCCGGCGGCCAAAACCATAATTTTACAGGTGCGTTCGCGAGTGATGGAGGGCCTAAGCCTGGCCCAGGCGCTGGCTGAAATGCCCAAAGTTTTCGATAACCTCTATCGCGCGATGGTGCGTGCCGGAGAGTCCTCGGGTTATCTTGGCCCTGTATTAGAACAGTTGGCGGACTATACCGAGCGTACCCAGGAGGCCAAGCAGAAGTTGAAAATGGCCATGGTTTATCCGGTCATTATGCTATTGGTGAGCATCACGGTTGTAACGCTGATGATGGTGAAAGTAGTGCCACAGCTGGTTGGTATGTTTGAGCGAAACAAGCAGGATCTGCCCGCCGTAACCGAATTTTTGATTGGCGCCAGCAATTTCCTGGTGAATTACGGCGTCTTCGTGTTGATCGCCATTGTCGCTGCCATAGTGGCGTTTAATTCTCTGATCAAAGAGGAAGGGCGCAAGCGAAAGTGGCACGCTATTGTGTTGCGTTTACCGGTCGCGGGCAATCTTGTTTTACAGGCTGAGAGTGCGCGTTATGCCAGCACGTTGGGCTTACTGGCCAACAGTGGTGTGCCGTTGCTGGAGGCCCTGCGGATTGCGGCTCAGGTTTTAAGTAATAAGCAGTTGCAGCGGGCGAGCGCAGAAGTGGCGGTGATGGTACAGGAGGGGTCTAGCCTGAACAAAGCACTGGATTCTGTCGGTGTTTTTCCTCCGCTACTGGTGCAAATGGCGGCCAGCGGTGAAGCGAATGGTCGGCTGGCAGAACAGTTGGAACATGCAGCACGGAACCAGGAACGCGAGCTGGAATTTACTGTTAATACCGCTCTGGGTTTAATGGAGCCTTTAATGGTACTGCTTATGGGCGGCATGGTGACCTTTATCGTACTGGCGATTCTGCTGCCTATTTTCCAGATGAACCAATTAATACATTAATCGTTAGCAAGCGAGAATAATTATGAACGTTGTTAATCGAAGCCGCGGCTTCAGTCTTATTGAAATCATGGTCGTATTGGTAATTATGGGCCTTTTAGCCTCCATTGTTGCCCCCAATGTGATGGACGCCCTTTCCAGCAGTAAGATACAAAAAGTACAGGCTGATTTTGCCAATATTGAAACCGCACTGAAAATGTACAAGTTGGATAACTTTATTTACCCGACGACCGAGCAAGGTCTGGAAGCATTGGTCTCGCGCCCTACCTCCTCGCCTGAACCGAAAAACTGGCGTAAGGGCGGCTATCTGCCGGAAATGCCAATGGATCCTTGGCAGAGTGGTTATTTGTATTCAAGCCCTGGCGATACCAAGCCCTATGAAATTTATACCCTGGGCGCCGATGGTGTGCGAGGCGGTGAAGACGAAGCGGGGGACATCAACAATTGGGATCAGCCTGCGGGAAATAATGAGTAAGTCGGAAATATTCGACGCCTAACTTATGTATCGCCACCTTAGATTTCAAACACAGTGCTTTTATCAGCGGGGCTTTTCCCTTCTGGAGCTTTTGGTGGTGCTGGTGTTGGTGGGAATACTGATGGGCGGCGTCACCATGGCGATCAATCAGGGTGGGCCGGAAAAAGAACTGAATGATATTGTTGGAAAGTTTACCGCCTATGCGGATCACGCCAGTGAAATGGCGATTCTTTCCGGTAAACCTTTGGGCTTGATGCTGGAGCCGCCCGAGTGGCAGGAAAACCCGTTGGATGCCGGTTGGCGTTACCGTTGGCAGACAATGACGTTAGAAGGCTGGACCGATTACGAAGATTTACCAGCCATTGAAATACCCAAAGAAATCAAACTGTATGTGACTCTCGAGAACCAATTGTGGGAGTGGGAAAACGCACCGGAAGTACGCTTGCCGATCATTGCGTTTTATCCCGGGGGAGACCTTACAGACTTTGAGATCGAGTTTACCTTCGACAGCTTCGACCTGGATATTTCCGAGCACGTTGCCGTCGATGAGTGGGGCCGCATTGTGTGGACAGAAAAAGTTGAAATGCTCGAAGAAATAGCGGAGGAGCTGGGTGAATAAAATGCGTTCATCCGTTCGCGGCTTTACCTTGATCGAGGTATTGATTGCTTTGGCGATCGTAGCGGTAGCGCTACCAGCACTGATGTTGCGCGTGCAGTCAGTATCCGATAACGCCGGTTATATCGAAGTAAAAACGTACGCCTACTGGGTGGCGCAAAACAAGATGGAGGAAATCCAACTGGATTTCCGCATCAAGGGCAGCTTTCCCAAAACGGTTAAGCATGACAAAGTGGAATTCGGCGGTAAAGAATGGTACTGGAAGGTGGAGTCAGAGCCCACCGCTACAGAAGGGCTTTATCAATTGACTGTCAGTGTAGGTAATGACGAGGACGATATTCTCGCCAGCTACGCCAGCTTTATCTACGACAATCGGAGCAAGCCGTGAGGCGTCAGGCGGGCTTAACACTGCTAGAGGTGTTGGTGGCATCGGTCATTATGTCCACCATCGCCGTTTTAGCCTTCAATACGCTGGATGTAGCGGAGCGCTCGAAAGAAATCAGCGAAGAAAAAATGCGCGATTTACTCCAGTTTGATCGCGCCTGGGTTATGTTGGAAAACGATCTGCGCAACGCGCTATCGCATGCAAATGGTAATGAATTTGGAGAGCCGACCAACTGTATGGAAGTCAGTTACGGCGGCGATTACAACCTGATATTTTTGCGGGCTGGTCGGGCTAATCCCCTTGGCTTTCCGCGCACGGAACTGGCTAGGGTCGGTTACCGGCTGGAAGAAAATGTCCTGTGGCGCGACACTTGGGTCGATGCCTGGAGTCCAGCAAGAGATATTGACTACGCGCGTCAGCAAAAACTCTTGGAAGGCGTAGAAGACATGAAAATACGTGTTATGCACACTCGAGCACAGGGTTACGACGAAGGCCCCTGGGTTGAAGAATGGCCCGGAGGGGAGCCTCCCGGAGTGCTGCCGCTGGCAATTGAAATTACCCTCGAAACCGAAAACAGAGGCGAGATAACACGTTTGTTCAGCTTGAGTTTGGGTAAATAAGTTATGGCTGTAAAGGTGCGAGACTCTTCCGTGCAAACACAGCATGGCGTGGCATTGGTGCTGGCTTTACTGGTAGTGGCATTGGTTACCGTTATCGCCGTAGAGTTGAGTTGGCGTTTCGAACTGACACTTGTGCGCTCAGCAAACCGTTGGTATGGCGTACAGAGCAGTGCGTATTTGCACGGCGCCGAGCAGTTGGCGGCATACGCACTCAAAATGGATGCTGAGCAGGACCAAGAGTCTGGCGAGCTGAAAGATACGCTGAATGATGTTTGGGCAATGCCGGTGGAAACACCCATGGAAGACGGTTGGTTGCGCGGCCGGGTCGAGGATGCCCAAGGTCGGTTTAATTTGAACTCGCTGGTAGTTAAGGCCAAGCCACCCAAAAATAATGCGAAAGATTGGCAAAACTGGACAGCACCGCAGCGACGGTTTATCCGCCTGTTACAGACCATCGAATTAGAAGAAGAAGTCTTTTTGGATAGAAGTACGGCGGAAAACATTACCCAGGCGGTTATCGATTGGATTGATGACGATTCCGATGAGACGGGGTTTGGTGGTGCGGAATCGGACTATTACGGTCAATTAGAAGTGCCGTTTTTTATCGCTAACAAGCCCATGAGCAGTGTCAGCGAATTGTTTATTGTACGTGGTATGACACCGCAGTTTTATCAAAAACTATTGCCGTTGGTGATTGCGCTTCCCAAGGAAGTTGCTTTAAACGTGAATACCATGCCTATCGAATTGATGCGCACCATTACCAGCAAGGAAAATATGTACCCCAACAATCTCGAAGATGCACAGGATATTTTCACTGATCGTACCGGTGGTTTTGTTGATATGGAAGAATTTAAAAGCTCGGCGGTGGTGGAAGGGGTGGTAGGTAAAGGGGCTAATGGCGGAGGTGGCGCCAGCATGCTGGATACCGATGGTCTAACGGTGAGTAGCGAATATTTTATACTCTTTGCCGACAGTTCCGTGGGCGATCATGTAAAAGAGCGAAGAACAATGCTTTATCGCAAGGGTTCAGACGTAAGTGTTTTACGTCGAACCGATGCGAATTTTTAATTTTGGTCGACAGGCCAGGACAATAAAAAACAAAGAGAACTAACGTGGCTGAAAAAGTACTTGCCCGACAAACGACCGATGGCCTCTGGCAGTGGCGTATAGCGACTGTCGACGGGAATTGGTCCAGCGACCTGTATCATACTGGTGATGATGAAGCTTTGGTTGAGGCCGCACGCGCGCACAATTTGCCGGTTACCTTATTACTGAATGGTAGTGATGTTGCCTGCAGCCGCGCTCAGATTGAGGCCAAGGAAAAACGACACTTGGCAAAATTACTGCCCTACGAACTGGAAGAAAAGGTCATCGATAATATCGATGACATCCACTTGGCCTTTATCTCGCTCAATGGCGACCAGGTCGCGCTTACCTACATTGCAGACAAGTCCATAGAAAAGGCACTGCAGCCATTACTGGATTTAAGCTGTGATGTGCGAATTATTCTTCCGGACTACTTAACCTTGCGCACCGAGAATCAGGGCGTAACGTTCGTGCTTGAAGAGCATCGGTTGATTGCCCGCCTCGATAATTACAGCGGTTTTGCCATAGAGCCATCGTTGGCGCCCATGGTGTTAGCGGAATTAAAGCAGGAGCTAGATTTTACCGCCACGGTGAATCTGGTTGCGGAAAGCGAAGAGCAACTTGCACGTTTAGCCTCTTGGTTACCAGCGGCTTGGAGAGGGGAGAATGGCCCGGAAGTCAGCCAGTCGGTTGGAGGTATCTGGGATTGGATATCACCCTCAGTGGCCAGTTCAGAGCTTAATCTTAGATGTGGTAAATTTTCTCGTCAGCTGCCTATCAAACGTTGGTATGCGGCTTGGAAAACGCCTTTGATCGCCGTCGCTGCGGCCTATCTTGTGGCCATATGCGTAACGTTTTTTCAGTATCAGAGCGCCAAATCGGAGCAGAAAAATATCGTTGCCACCATGAATGACGTATACATGCAGGCAGTACCAAAAGGCAGGCCTGGTGATCCCGAAGGGCGATTGGAAACACTGGTGAAAGGTATTAAAGGTGGAGATGTTAAAACCAGTAACCTCATGGTATTGCTGGCAGGCGTTGCCGACACCATGACCAGTGGCAGTATTTCCATATCCAGTTTTCGTTATAACGCTGACCAGCGTGAATTGTTGATGAACATAGAAGGTAGTAGTTTCGCTGAGCTGGAAACACTGCGTACCGGCGTCGAGAACAAAGGCCTTAAAGCTGAATTGCTACGAGTCGAAGCCAAGGGTGATAGACAGAGCGCGCGCATGAAAATTGTGGAGGCCAGCGAATGAATGAAATAAAAGAATGGTGGGATCAGGCGTCTACGCGTGATCAAATAGCATTGGTTATTTGTGGCGCGGTACTGGGAGTTTATATTCTCTACGCGGCCCTGCTCAAACCCGTGATCAATATGCGCGACCAGCAATTACAAAAAAACATTTCCCAGCAGCAGGCCTTGGAACGCGTGCGAGATTTGGCGGCTACCTGGGTACATCAGGGGTCCAATAAAAAAGCTTCCGCCAATAAAGGTAGTATTGTTGAACTGGTTGATTCCAGTTCACGGCAGCACAACCTTAAGCTTGCAGGTATGCAACCGAGCGGCAACAATGATGTGAGATTGCGATTGGAGCAGGTACCTTTTGATAATCTACTCGGTTGGCTTTACCAAATAGAAGTTACCCAACGCATACAAGTTAAAGATATTTCTATCGCGACCGGTTCGAGTACAGGCTTGGTGTCGGCGAATCTGCGTTTGCATAGAGACTAAATTAGAAAGATAAAATCATGACTTTCCGTAAAAAACTTATTAAGCCCACGCTAATTACATTTTTAGTACTCTACTTTTTGTATTTGGTTTTGTCGCGTGCCCCTGCTGAGATAGCCGCTTCGGTGATGCATAAAACTATCCCCAATTTATGGCTTACGGGCGTAGAGGGTAGTGTTTGGGAGGGGAAGGCAAAGGGTGCGCAACTCGATTTAGCTAATAGTGCGTTACCACTGGGGAGCTTGACTTGGTCATTAAGTGCTTGGTCGCTGTTAATGTTGAAGCCCTGTGTTAGTTTCGAAACTCGCGGTGGTGGGCCTATATTGTCGGGTGTGGCTTGCCAAAGTATTGCCGGTAGCACTTCACTTAAAGATGTCAGTATAGAAACAGCTATCGCTCCCTTTGGTGACGTGTTAGGTGCGCCGTTATCCGGCCAGGGTTCAGTTAATATTATTTCTGCAAAACTAAGTAACCGTCGCGTGGAAAAAATGGACGCGAGAGTTAGTTGGCAGAATGGCAGTATAAATCCGGGTGAAGGCTGGGTTGTGCTGGGCAGTTACGGTGCTACTGTCAGTGAGAATAATCAAGGTGGTATAAAGGCAAAAATTACTGATCTTGATGCACCTCTTCAAGTGGATTTAACAGCAGAAGCTTCGTTGAATAGCTGGCAGGTAGTGGGATCAGTGACGCCACAGGCCAACGCCCACGATTTACTTAAGGGCGGTATTCAGCTAATTGGTGAAGAAACGGAACCCGGTACCTACGAGGTGCAGTGGTCTAGCCAATAAATGACTATTAACGAGGGTGCTTGTGAAAAATAAAAACGGCCAAGGCGCTATTGGTATCCTCTTCCTTTTTCTCTTCTTTTTCTCCTCTCTTTCTAATGCTGATTGGTTTAGTGATACCCAGAGCATAATGGGCACTCAGATCAGTATTACGCTCTGGCATAGCAATGCTGAAACGGCAGAACAATTACTGGCCAGCGGTATGGCCGAAATGCATCGATTGGATGAGTTGCTCTCCCCGTGGATCGAAACTAGCGAGTTGGCACGTGTCAATCGCCTCGCAGTAGGGCTGCCGCAAAAAATTTCTGATGAACTGATTTTCCTTATCGACAAATCACTTTACTTCAGTCGCCTCAGTGACGGCGCCTTTGATATAACTTTTGCGTCCGTTGGTTGGTTCTACAACTACCGGGAAAGACAGCAGCCCAATGAAGAAAAACGTCGGGCGCTGCTACCGGCCATCAATTACCAGTGGTTGGATCTAAACAAAGTGGAACGTACACTCGCGTTTAAGCACAAAAATGTACGTATTGATTTAGGTGGCATCGCAAAAGGATATGCGGTAGACCGGGTGGCGGCCATACTTCAGTCAGGCGGCGTTAAGCGCGCAACTATTAGTGCTGGAGGAGACAGCCGTATACTGGGCGATAAACTGGGTTCTCCCTGGATGATTGGTATTAAAAATCCCCGTGACGGTGGTGATCAAAGCAGCCGTGCAGTGATTATGCTGCCCCTGGAAAACACTGCCATTTCTACTTCTGGAGATTACGAACGGTTTTTTATCGACGAAAAAAACGGTAAACGCATTCACCATATAATCAATCCGAAAACGGGACAGTCGGCTGAGGGTGTGGTCAGCGTTACGATCTTGGGTCCGGAGGGAAGTGATACTGATCCTCTGTCGACAACAGTGTTTGTGTTGGGGGTGGAGCCTGGTATTGCGCTAGTAAACCGATTGCCGGGCTTTGACGCCGTGATTATTGATAGCACCGGTAAGGTTCATTACAGCGATGGACTTGTGGCACCTTAGGTTTGGATGTTCTATATGAATTACTGGAGCTTGCCTTGCTGCTAGATGGCGTCGGTGCGATGTCGGCTAAAGAAGGTTGCTAGCCTTGACGCTATTGCGGAATCTCAGGCTGCAATGTGAATTGTTTAGCAGGCAGTGCTACAAAAGAGCTAAAATTTTCTGAGAGTAAATAGCGACTTAACGGTTCTTTGAGATTAGGTTTATGGCGCGTATCGAAAATTAAATCTCCTAACAGGCTGTAGCTAGCTTGTTCGTTATAACTTAATGCATGGGTATAAATTTTGGTTGAGCGAATATCTGAATGGCCTAGCTGCGCCTGAACCGTGCGAATGTCTGCTCCTTTTTGCAGCATATGGGCGGCGAAAGAATGACGAAGTGTATGACAGGATGTGGGTTTACTAATGTTGGCCTCTTTAACGGCTTTTTTTACCGCTCGTTGAATGGTCTGTTCGTCAATATGGTGGCGGCGTCTTTCGCCCGAGGGGTGCTCGATAGACATTGAGTTTGCGGGGAATAAGTATTGCCAACCTAATTCATAAGGAGCCTGGGGAAATTTCCTTGTCAATACACGGGGCAGGTATACGCCACTCCAATTATTGTCCATAGAATCCTCATCAAAAATTGCGCGAACAAGGGCAATCCTCGCCTGTAGCTGAGGAACCAACTCTTCCTCCAGAGCGATAATACGTGATTTCATTCCTTTGCCTTCATACACGGTAATTGAAAGATTATATAAATCGATATCCTTCATGCGTAAGCGCACGGTTTCCATTATGCGCAACCCCGAACCGTACATCATAAACGCGCACAGCCGCGGCACCCCGTTCAGTTGACGAAATAAAGCGTGTAATTCGTGGGAGTCCAAAACCGTAGGTGTTTTCTGAATCGATTTGGCTCGATAGATACCCTCAAAATTCAGTTGCTCTCGCTGAAGAGATTTGTTAAATAAAAAACTCAAAGCGTTCAGCGCCGTTCGCTGCGTGTTGGGTGAAACTTTTTTTTCGAGGGCAAGATAATTTAAATAGCGGCGTATATGCTCTTCGTCCATGATCTCTGGGTGCTGGTTGTTATGAAAGCGTATAAATTTATGTATCCAGTAAAGATAGGTCTGCTCTGTTCTATAGCTGTAGTGCTTTCTACGTATTAATTCCTGAACCTGTTTGATAAAAGGGGATTCCATAGCGCGCCTCCATGCTGTTGTTATATACAGTAATGTTGAGCCGTTTCCGTGTCAAGCTGTTTTGTAAGCTGGGCTTCTGATGTGATGGTTTATCTATATTAAGATTGGAATTATTCTTCTTCAAATAATTGAGATATAAAATATTGGCGATGGATCCTTTGCGCAGAACGGAGGGCGAGAGGAATCGAAAAACATTTTCTAACCGACACATGCGTTATGTTTAGACGAAGCGTTGGTAGGGGCATATATCTACTCTCATGTGTTGTTTCTGATCTTTTAGCCATCATGTTTTAAAAGGGGCGTAAACACTATCGCTATCCGTTTCGGTTTTCTGCTTGCGAATGGGATTTTTCATAAGGCTTCTCATTTATACTTGGAACGGGTTACATTCATTTCATGGATGTAACCCACGTTTATCATTAGCCAATTACAGTCTCGCTTCCGCTATCATATTTGCTCTTAGACCAATTTTGAAATATAAAAAGAATAACGACGCATACATATGGGCACTAGGAAGTTAACGTCAATAGCTGAAGCGCAAGAACCCCGCTATAAGGCACCAGCACTGGAAAAAGGTTTAGATGTTCTGGAGTTGCTAGCCAGTGTGGATGAACCTTTAACGACATCTCAAATCGCGACGGCCTTAGGGCGATCAGTAAGCGAATTATTTCGCATGGTGGTGACCCTGGAAGCTCGCGGTTATATCGCCCAGATGTATGGTGGGGATGGTTATGGGCTAACCAATAAGCTTTTTTCTTTGGGGGTCGCGCAGGCGCCCATGAAAAGTCTAATCGAAAACGCTTTACCCATTATGAAAAGCCTCGCGTTTGAAGTTGGGCAGTCCTGCTACCTTACGGTAGCGTCAGGAGAGCAGGCCGTAGTGGTTGCGCGTATCGATAGTCCGAGAGCACTGGGTTTTTCCGTGCGCGTGGGTTACCGTAGATCTTTGACTGGCACCGCTTCGGGTGTTGCGCTAATGGCAGGTAAATCGAAGCAGCAGGTTAGTGCAATATTCACAAGATTGGGTGGCGAGGCTAATTTGAATACGCTTCGCTATTTTACGCGGGCTGTCGAGCAGGTTACCACGCTAGGTTACGTGCGCCTGCCCTGTGAGCTGGCGTCTGGTGTTGTTGACGTCGCTGCACCGATCGATGTCGGTGACGGCGCTATCGCTTCGCTCACCATCCCCTACCTTGAATGCAAGCCTTTGATCTGCACAGAGATACAGGCGACAAAATTTTTATGCGAAGCCGCCAATCAAATCAGCACTTTGCAGGCTAGTGAAGCTTAGTTTTTGCACAATCTCCCTCGCTTCTTAAAGAATTACATTTCTCAACAAAATCCGTCGAAATAATGGCACAGAAAGTGAACCACCACGCTCGGCGCGAACAAACAGTAGCTAAAATATTCTTAATGCGAACACAGCTGCCGCTGTAAATCTCGTTATCGGGATTTCCAAATTCACCCAGTATTTGTAACTAGTTCACAGAATGCGTATAAAAAGGCATTCTGTTCTGGACTCACCTGTTAAAACTGGACAGACAGAATAGATCTCTGTCTGTGTTAACAGTTTATGGAGAATGACCTTGAGCGGTAAATTGTGCCAAATTTTGGCAGTTAAAGAGAGTATGAAAAACACGCCTGTTAAGTTATTCGGTGTTTGTGTCGATGGTTGTGCCATTAGGGCATTACTGGCGCTTTTTTTTCTAGTGATAGGCGGTCTATCGCTGCCCGGCTACGCTGAGAGTGAGGAGGTACAAGATAATGCTGGCATTTCGGCATCGCCGCTGAGTGACGATATAGAAACACTGAAGAAATCGGCCCTGGAGTTAAACCGGGACCTGCTGATTCTTGAAGAAGAGCTACTGTTTCCCGCCAATACACAGATTATGGTGTACCTCTCCCTAGATACAGGGGAATTTTTTCGTTTAGATGCGGTAAAACTCCATATAGACGACAAGCTGATTGCCAGCCACCTGTATACGCCAAGACAGAACGACGCTCTTCGACGTGGCGGTATTCAGCGTTTATATATCGGGAACCTCAAAACCGGGGATCACGAATTGACCGCCTATTTCACGGGTATCGGTCCGGATAAGCGCGAGTACAAACGCGGAACCACCGTTACTGTTAGCAAGGACGATGATCCCAAAATGCTGGAACTGAAAGTCATGGATTCCAGCGCCAATATGCAACCGGAATTTGTAATTAAAGAATGGCAGCTGTAACGCGGGTTCAATTATTGTTGCTGATTTTTCTTTCCGTTATTGCGCTTACCAGCTACGCAGGGAAAAAAGAAAAACCGCTCGCCGCTGTGGCCGATTTGCGCTACGGCGTCGCGCTGTATCACTACTATCAGGCAGAGTATCTGGATGCGCTAACCGAATTGATGATAGCCAAGGAGCGCGGTGGAATTCAGGGGCATGGTGATAACCCCGCTTTGATGGAAGGTGGTTTTGCACTGGCTTATGGTCTGGAACGTACTGCAGCGGATATTTTTGATGATATTCTCGCTGCCAATGTATCTGAAAGCGCTCAGGTTAACGCATGGTACTATCTGGCGCGTATGCGCTATATGCGCGGTGACTGGGAAATGGCCAACCGTTCAATCGCTGAAGTAAAAGCGATTAACGAAATAAATAAAAAATCGTCGAAGAATATAAAGAGTGATCTTGATGCACTCAAAATCAATCTCGCCATTAAACAAAACAAGCTTGTCGAAGCTGAAAGCCTACTAAAAAAATCAGAGCTGAATGATGACTGGCTACCTTATATCTATTTTAATATTGGTTCGGCGGCTGCACGTGAGCAGCAATTCGACAAAGCGATTATCTACTACAACCGCATCGCTGAAAAAGAATATCCGGACGATGAATATCGCTCTCTCTACGACAAGGCTATGACTGCAGCAGGCTACAGTTACCTTTTGAGTGGCAATCTCGAAAAGGCAATGGAGCGGTTTTCCCGAGTTCGTCTGGATAGTTCACTTTCGGGTCGTGCATTGTTGGGCTACGGTTGGGCGGCGGTCGAGCGGGAAGATTATCGCGAAGCGCTTAAAGTGTGGTTACACTTAAGCAAATCCAGTCTGGTGGATGAGAATTCACAGGAAGCTTTGGTGGCGGTACCTTATGCCTATGAAAAAATGGGTATGGAAGGTTTAGCGTTAGAGGGGTTTAAAAAAGCGGAACAGAGCTTTCAAAGCGAAGTCGACAAGTTGGATGAGGTGATCCAAAACCTTAGCGGCGATGCGTTATTGCAGGCGCTGAATATCGAAAATGAAGATGGCGTAGATTGGCTCAACGCAACAAAAACCAAGCAGCTCGCACCCCAGCTGAGCTATTTAATAGCCCTTTTTTCTCACGAGCAATTCCAGATGGGTATTCAGGAATTGCGCGATTTGTTAGCCATTCAAAAAAACACCCTCAATTGGCAGGTACGGTTGAAATTTTACAACGATATGTTGAGCCAGAGAGCGCAGGATCGCGAAGATCAAACCGCGCTGTTGTCGAAGAATTTACTAGAAAAGAAAATTGAAGATTTACAGCAGCAGCGCGACGCGCTGGCCCTGAATATAGAAACCATCGCAGGACAAAAAAATTATTTTGCTCTCGCAACGGGGGATGAAGAAGATTTAATTCACCGTGCCCAGCGAGCCAAGCAAGCGATAACCATTCCCGAGCTACGGGAAGATGACCCATTTATTGAAGATACTGATGAGGCCGTGCGTCGATACTACGGCCTGCTGCTATGGAATGCCAGCGAGCAGTTTTCCGATCGGCTGTGGAAGGCTGTTAAAACACTAAATAGTTTGGATACCGTAATAGAACAGCTACGGGCGAATTATGCCAGCGTGGAGAAAATTATGAGTGCCGCGCCGGATATCCAGCCCTACCGAAATCGCATAGTAGATGGGAATCAGCGCCTTAATGAGCAAAGCGCAGCGGTCGACAAAGCCGTGGATGCGGCTAAAGAAGCCTTGCGCCAGCAAGTGATTAGCGTATTGATAGAGCAGCGTGCGCGAATTCATCACTATATGGCGCAAAGCCGACTTTCTGTCGCAAGGCTCTACGATAAAACACGCCAACGTATACAGCATCCCGATACCGTCGATGGGGAGGGCCAACCGTGAGCCGTCGGGCATTGCTGGTCTCGCTTTATACTCTGAGTCTTTTGTGGCTGCAGGGGTGCGCCTTTTTTGGGGATGATATGCCAGACTACGGTCGTACGCTGGCCGATATTAAAGAACCAGAAATCCCAGAAGACCCGATGCCAGTGCCGCAGACAGGTATCGATCAGATCGAAGAAAGCTATCGCTCTGCTCTGGATGTTGCCGAAGATCCGGGTATTCGTCACCAAATCTTAGTGCGTCTGGCAGATTTAGAAATGGCTCGTAGCGAGCAGCGTCAATTGGATGCACAAACGCAGGAAAAATATTTCGATGGTGCGGTATCCATGTACCAAGAGTTGATCATGCTAAATAAAGAGCGTCCGGTAAATGGCGAGAAAATGTCCAATGAGCGCTTGCTATATCAGCTGTCGAAGGCCTACGCGCTGGACGGCAGAATGCATGAATCCGATGAAGTATTGAATGAGTTGGTTGGCAGCTATCCCGAATCAGCCTTTGTTGCCGAAGCGGATTTTCGCCAAGCGGAGAAAGCCTTTAGCGATGGCAATTATGATTTAGCTGAACGGCTTTACAGCGAAGTCGTGGCTGCGGGTGAAGTGACGCCCTTCTACGGTAACGCCGTGTATATGCAGGGCTGGTCGCAATTTAAGCGTGGACGTTATCGCGCTTCAGTAAAGTCTTTTACCGAAGTGTTGGATAGAAAATTGCCAACCGTGGGTCAACAGTTGGTGGATCTATCCAATAGTGATCGTAATCTGGTCAACGACACCCTACGTGTTTTTGGTATTGTTTTCTCTTATCTGGACGGAGCTGATTCGATTACAGAAATTTATCAGAATCTCGGACAGCGTCACTATCAGCATATGCTCTATATGGAATTGGGCGATTTGTATTTAGAGAAAAAACGCTATCGGGACAGTGCGGATACTTATCGTCACTATGTACAGGTTTTTCCCAGTACCGATTACTCACCTGGTTTCAGTGTAAAAGCGATAGAAGTGTACAGTCTAGGAAATTTCCCCAGCCTGATTCTGCCCGCCAAAGAAGAGTATGTACGCAATTACGGTGTTTATAGTGAGTTCTGGAAAATGCGAAGTGATGAGCAGCGCTTATCGCTTAAACCGAAGTTACACTTGTATTTAGATGAACTTTCCAGCTATTACCATTCGCAGGCACTGGGCAACCGAAAAGTTCGCGAAGAGTTTCAAAGTCTGAGAGCGGCCGGAAAAAAACCGGATTTCAAATTACCCGAAGATATCGCACAACCAAATTTTCTGAAAGCGGCCGGGCTCTATCAGCAATTTATTGATACCTTCCCGGAAAACGACAAAGTGTCGGAAATGACCTATTTAATGGGCGAAGCCTATTACGAGGCCGGGCAGCTGGAACAAGCCGTAAAAGCCTATGAGCTGGTTGCTTATACACATTTGGATAAGGATCGCGGTGCTCTAGCAGGCTATTCGGCTATTTTTTCGCTTCAGCATTTAATTTCGAATCACCCACTAAAAACGGAAGCAGACAGCGCGATAGTCACGGAATGGAAAAAACATAAAGTTAACAGTGCAATGAATTTCGCCGACTATTACCCAGCGGATAAGCGCGCCGCCGCCGTGCTAACCAAAGCGGCCCAGGAAGTGTTCGAGCAGGGCGATTTGGCACGCGCCCAGGTTATTGCCAAGCGCATGACGGAGTGGCAGCCTGCACCGGAAACGTCCCTGCAGAAAACGGCTTGGCTGGTTTTGGCTCACTCGCAGTTTGATTTACAACAGTATAACGAGGCGGAATATTCCTATCGACAGCTGTTAACCCTATTGGACCCTTCTGACCCGGATCACGCACCGACGATAGAACGTATTGCAGCGAGTATGTACAAGTCTTCCGAGGCGCAAATTGCAGCGGGTGACACGGCAGCGGCGGTATCCAAATTGTTGTCTATCAATACTATTTCGCCGGGCAGCGATATTGCCATCGCGGCCCAGTACGATGCGGCCAACCATCTAATGGATTTAAAAAGCTGGGTTCAGGCGGAATCTGTACTGTTGGATTTTGGTCAGCGCTACCCGAAACATGAACTGAATAAAACACTGCCCCCTAAGCTGGCGTTTATTTATCAGGAAACCGAAAGCTGGAATAAGGCGGCGGGGCAGCTTGCCATTATGGCGAATTCCGGCGATCCACAAACACGCCGAAATTCACTGTATTTATCCGCTGAACTTTACGAAAAATCCGCGAATCTGGCTAAAGCTGTAGAACAGTATCGCGAGTACGCGCGCACTTATCCTGCTCCTTTCGATCTGGCCATAGAGGCACGCTACAAGCTGGTAGATATCTATGGCAAGCAAAAGGATGAAGGAAAGCGCAACTACTGGCTAAAGGATCTAATCAGCCAAGATGCAAAAGCCGGGGTCAATCGAAGCGGGCGTTCAAAGTATTTGGCCGCGATGGCCTCGTCCAAGTTTGCTAATGATGAATATGAGCGATTCAACAAAATTAAATTAACATTGCCCATCAAAAAGAGTATGCGCAAGAAAAAGGCCGCAATGGATCAAACCTTAAAATCTTACCGCAGAGTTTTAGACTACGGCGTTGCAGAATTTGCAACTGATGCCAATTATAAAATAGGTATGCTGTATGGGCAGCTAAGTCAGGACTTGATGAACTCTGAGCGCCCCGCCGGTTTGGATGAGCTTGCGCTGGAGCAGTATGAAATTCTATTGGAAGAGCAGGCCTATCCGTTCGAAGAAAAAGCGATAGACTTGCACGCGAGCAATATTCAGCGTGCATGGGTGGGGCTTTACGATAATGGGGTGAAAAATAGCTTTAAAGCGTTGGCGAAGTTGTTGCCCGCGCGCTATGGAAAAGAAGAAAGCAAAGTGGAGGTGAGCAATGGCTTGCACTAAAACGTTAGTTGCGTTCATCATCCTAGAGTTGCTTCTGTCTGCCTGTGGTGGCGCACCGAAAAAAGACGATAAGCCGGAGGAGCAAGTGGTGTCCAACGCCGAGAACGAAGCGGAGGCGCCTCTTGTTTTGATTCCTAACCCCTATCTAGAGAGCGCATCTTCGGTGCAGGGAAAAGCAAAGGACGAATTTAACAAGGCCCTTGCAGCGATGAAGGTAGGGAAATGGCAGCAGGCCGAAGGTGTGCTAAGTTTAATGACCGAAACTTGGCCGAAGTTGTCTGGCACCTATGTCAATCTGGGGATTTGTCAGTACAAGCAGGAACGGCTGGAAGAGGCAGAAAAAAGCTGGAAAACGGCCTCGCAAAACAATACTTACAATATGGACGCTTACACCTGGTTGGGTGTGAGTTACCGGGAACAGGGTCGTTTTAAAGAGGCCGAAGATATTTATTTGGTGGCGCTCCAGGTGTGGCCACACAATGCGGATGCGCATCGTAATCTGGGTATTCTGTACGATTTATATTTGGGCCGGTTTGAAGAGGCGTTGAGCCACTATAAAATGCTGCAAAAAATCCTGCCGGAGGATGATCGGCAAGTAAAAGGCTGGATTCTGGATTTGGAACGACGCTTGTCGGGTGGAGCTTAAGCATGTACAAAAAACGAATTGGGTATATGGCGGTTGTGTTGTCGTCGATTATGTCGGCATTGGTAAGTGCTCAAGACGAGGATGTCGTGGAGCTTAGCGCAACGGTTACCGGAAACCAGGAGCAACCGAAAGTGATTTATATTGTGCCCTGGAAGCCGGCTACGGACGATTCCATTTTGTATCAACCTTTAAACAGTAAAACAGACAATATATTCGGGCATGTGGAACCCAGTGAGCACAAACGCGAATTAATATTTATTAGAGAATTGGAGCGAGAATAAGCTTCATCTCTTTCATTTCTATTTTTATCAGGCAAACAGAGAGTAACCCGGAGGCAAAGAGCTCATGAATACTGTATTAACATTTTTCCAAAGCGGTGGTCCATTTATGTATCCCATCGCGCTGGTATTGGTTTTAGGATTAGCGTTGGCAATTGAACGCTGGGTGTTTTTAACTGCAGCGAAATCGTCAAATCGAAGGGCCTTTAATCGTCTGCTTCCGCTCTTGCAGAAAAAGGACTATGCCGCAGTGGTCGATCTGGCTCGTCAAAACAAGGCACCGATCAGTCGTATTGTGGCTTCAGGCATCGCACGAATGCAGCAAACACCAAGGCGGGACGAAATAGAATACGCAATGGAAGAGGGCGTAATGGAAGCCGTGCCACGCTTGGAGAAGCGCACACCCTATTTGGCCACGCTGGCGAATATTTCTACGCTATTGGGGCTCTTGGGAACCATTATGGGCTTGATTGCCGCGTTTACCGCAGTAGCCAATGCCGACCCTTCTGAGAAGGCTAATCTGCTTTCGCAGAGTATTTCGGTAGCGATGAATACAACAGCATTTGGTTTGATGGCTGCTATTCCGTTGCTCCTATTTCACGCTACATTGCAAACAAAAACCACAGAAATTGTGGACAGTCTGGAAATGGCCGGTGTTAAGTGTCTGAATATTATGTCTAACGTCAATGCCTTTGCCTCGCGTACTCGCAATGGCGACGGCGCGCGATAGCAGTAATAAATGGCCCGGATTTTCTTCGGGTATTAAAGACATTTAAGAAACCTGGCGGTACTTATGCGTACTAGACGAACCCGACAAGAAGAAGCCGATCTCGATATCACTTCTTTTATGAACCTGATGATTATCTTGGTTCCGGTGTTGCTGATGAGTATGGTGTTTTCCCATATCACCGTGCTCGATTTAAAACTGCCTGATATAGCCTCCAGTGCGGCACCTAACGATAATAATCAGTTAAATGAGGGCTTGGAACTGGTGATAGAAGCCGATGAAATGGTGATCAATTATCCGGTCGGTGTGCCACTCAAGCGTCTGCCAAAAATTGAAGATAGGGAAACCGGCGAACTAGTTTACGACTTCGGTACACTTTCTTTGGCTTTGCAGGAGATAAAACGCCTGTTAAAAGAAAAAGGAAAAGATAAAAAAGATATTCTGATTTTATCTCAGGCAAACACCGACTATCAAACAATTGTGCGGGCTATGGATACAGTGAGAAGCTTTAAAGCAGTAGTCGCCGCTTCTGTGGTCAATGCTGAGTTGTTCCCGGCAGTTTCTTTGGGCGATGCACCTGTCAATGAAGCGTCCGATAGGCCGGGAGGGTCAAAATGAAACAGTCAATACACGCAAAACGCATGGCTCGAACAGCTAAGCGAAATAAGATGGCATCCAAGCTGAATCTAGTTTCGCTAATGGATATTTTTACCATTTTGGTGTTTTTCCTTTTGGTGAACTCGTCGGATGTGGAAGTGCTTCAGAGCAATCAAGAGATCCAGTTGCCTGAATCTGTTGCCGAACAAAGACCAGAAAACAATTTAATTGTGATAATCAGTAATGAATCCATTCTGGTGGGTGGTCGCAAGGTGGCAGAAACCGGAATCGTTAAGAGAAGTAAAAACACGGAAATTAATGGTCTTAAAGAAGAACTAAAATATTTGGCCTCCCGTAAACCTTACCTCAATGAGGAGGAAGCAAAAAAAGGTCGTAATGTTACTATTATGGGCGACAAGGATATCGGCTATGACCTGCTGAAAAAAGTTATGACCACGTGTGCCAAGTCGGAATACCGCAATATTTCTTTAGCAGTAAGTCAGGTTCCGAACGATGTAACGGTGGAAAACCTGCGGGCTAGGGAGGGGTAAAGTGGCGACCATATTACTTGCTCCAAATTTACAGCTTCCGTGGAGTTCGACCATCGAAGACGACAGAAAGTTCTGGCGTATTGTTGGTGTTCTACTTATTCCATTTTTTATTTTAAGTGTTGTTATTCCTTTGATCCATGTGCCGGAAAAAGAGCGTTCGGAATTGGAAGAGTTACCGCCGCAATTGGCAAAAGTGGTTTTAGAACAGCAGGTATTACCCAAGCCAACGCCCGTTCCTACGCCGGTGCCCACCCCTGTACCGGAAGAAGAACCGAAGGAGGATGAAAAACCTAAGGACGAGCCAACACCCGAGCCAAAAAAGGAGACAACTCCAGAGCCGGTGTCTACTCCGGAACCTGCCAGGCTGGTAGAGAAAGCGCGGGAAGCGGCTCAGGCAGAAATCAGCCAGTTTACCGATGCGCTTTCGGATATGCGCGATTCATTTGACCTTTCTGAAGTAAATGCCGAGCTTACCCAGTCTACCGGCGAAGCGGCTGAAGTGGACAGGTCAGTGATTTCCAGCGGTGCCAAATCGGGCAGCGGGGGAATTAAAACATCCAAGCTTAGTCGTAATACGGGAGGTGTTGCTCTTTCCGGTAAAGAAACGACCGCAGTGGATAGCAAGTTGGCATCGCCTACGGGTGCAAATTCAGCGGCACAAAAACAGGCCTCTACGGCGGGCAAGCGCAGCGAAGAGCAAATGCGTAAAGTCATGGATAAAAACAAAGGCGCGATGTTTAATATATACAACCGTGCGTTGCGTAAGGATCCGACGCTTGAAGGTAAAGTTGTCTTCGAGATGATTATTGATCCTTCTGGTCGTATTTCATCAGCAAAAATTGTTTCCAGTGAGTTGGAAAATGCCGGGCTTGATGCCAAGCTGTTAGCGCGAATAAAGCTCATAAATTTTGGCAAGCAAGAGGTGAAGCAAACAAAATTAATCTTTTCGTTTGATTTCTTGCCCTACTAAAGGATGAGTTGATATCCAATAAACTACAGCCTTAAGGCCGCTTTTAGAGCGGCCTTTTATTTGTGTAAAACCGCCCCATGCGTAGCTTGCTCAGAATCAAGTTCTTGCTGACAACAAGGGTTAACATGATTTACGTGTGGAGGCTTCGCCAGGAAAACACTAGCGCTATAAATACAATAAATGCCTAGTAAGGTCTTCCACGTAATTATTAATCCTCGCCCAAAAAAATAATGATGTCCTGCGGGCCCGATAAATCGAGGGAATACTATGTCTTTAATACAAAACATGCGGGTGGTCACAGCCCCCGGAACCTTAAAAAAAATCGCGACAGCCACGGCACTGATTTTTGCGTCTTTAGGTGCAAGTGCGGCTTGCGATTACAGCGTCGGTAATCAGTGGCAAGGCGGTTTTACCGCCGAAATTACTGTTACTAATAATACAGGCGCCAGCGTTAGCAACTGGAGCATCGATTGGGAATACGCAAGCGATAACCGTATTACCAGCAGTTGGAGTGCCAGTGTTGAGGGCGACAATCCCTATACCGCGTCGAACCTAGTGTGGAACGGCAATCTGGCGGTTGGCGATTCTGCTTCCTTTGGTGTTCAGGGAACCGGAAACGATAGTGCCGAAATTCCTCTGCTAAATGGTGATATTTGCGCTGCGGATAACCCGGTGTCTTCCAGCAGTAGCTCCAGTTCGTCCAGTAGCGTTTCCAGCTCTAGCAGTTCCTCCAGTGTGAGTAGTTCTAGCTCCAGTGTTTCTAGCAGTTCTTCAAGTGTTGTCAGTAGCTCAAGCTCGTCCAATTCGAACTGTGTGGCAGAATGTAGCTGGTATGGTGAAGTTCGCCCACTGTGTGAAAACCAGGATAGTGGTTGGGGTTATGAAAATAACCAAAGCTGTATTGGTCTCACTACCTGCGAAAGTCAAGTCGGTGGTGGTGGCGTGGTCAACACCTGTGCCTCCAGCAGTGACTCCAGCTCTTCTTCAAGTGTTTCCAGTAGTTCTAGCTCGGTAAGCTTGTCTTCAAGTGTTTCCAGTAGTTCTAGCTCGGTAAGCTCGTCTTCAAGTGTTTCCAGCAGTTCTAGCTCGGTAAGCTCGTCTTCAAGTGTTTCCAGTAGTTCCAGCTCGGTAAGCTCGTCTTCCAGCAGCTCTTCCAGTAGTGTAGGCATGTACAAGGATTGGCTGCATGTGGAAGGTAATTCTGTTGTCGATCAGCAGGGACGTGCGGTTTGGTTGACTGGTGCCAACTGGTTTGGCTTTAATGCTTCCGAGCGAGTCTTCCACGGGCTGTGGAGTGCGCATCACGAAACCTTTATGCAGGAAATTGCGGATCGAGGCATTAATATTATTCGCGTGCCGATTTCCACTGAGTTGTTATACGAATGGAAAAACGGCATATTCGGATCGGTAAACGTGAATACTTACGCAAATCCAGAGTTGGAAGGTTTGAACACCCTGGAAATATTCGATCGCACGTTGCAGCTTGCAGATCAAATGGGCTTAAAAATAATGCTGGACGTACACAGTGCGAAAGCCGATAACAGCGGGCACGTAGCACCTCTGTGGTATGACGGCGAGCTTACGGAAGCGATTTTTTATGAGACGTGGGAATGGGTGGCTGATCGTTATAAAAATAACGATACCCTTGTTGCCTACGATCTGGAAAATGAGCCTCACGGAAAGGCGCATTCCGATACAGCTGCAGCTCGTTGGGATAATTCTAATCACGTCAACAATTGGAAACGTGTCGCCGAAGAAGCATCGCGACGAATTTTAGCAATTAACCCCAACGCCCTAATTTTGGTTGAAGGTGTTGAGGTTTTCCCTAAAGACAGTGTGAATTGGGAATCCAGTGATCCAGCGGACTACCACTTTTCCTGGTGGGGTGGAAACCTGCGTGGCGTTGCGGATTACCCCATAACGGTGCCGGGTAATCAGGATCAAATAATGTACTCTCCTCACGATTATGGCCCCTCTGTTTTTGATCAGGACTGGTTCTATGAAGGGTTCAATCGCGACACTTTGCTAGCCGATGTATGGTACGACAATTGGTTCTATATCCATGACCAAAACATCGCGCCTCTCTTAATCGGTGAATGGGGTGGTCATATGGATGGTGGACGTAACCAGCATTGGATGGAAGAGCTACGCGACTTTATGGTGGAAAGAAAAATTCACCATACTTTCTGGTGTATCAACCCTAACTCTGGTGATACGGGAGGCCTGCTGTTGAGTGACTGGGCGACCTGGGATGAAGAAAAATACGGCCTGTTCGAACAGGCTCTGTGGAAGAACGGCAGTCGTTATGTTGGCCTCGATCAGGAAACACCGCTCGGCGCGAATGGTATGTCGGTAAATGAGTACTATCAGAATGGTGGTGTGGAACCAAGAGGGAATTAAATAAGGGAGATTTAGATTGTTGAAAATGCCCGCCTTGAGCGGGCATTTTTTTCGCCTAAGCAATCCTGCGAGATGAAGGGGCTGTAAATATTGATGGCTTAGCAGTCTTTTTTAACGGCGAAAATCTAATACTGTGTTGTATGCCTACTATTTAGGCCTGTTTGTTTTGCGGCGTAAATGTGACGGTAAAAACCGTTCCGTTTTCTGATGCAAACTCAAGAGCGCCATGAAGTTGATAAACTAGGTCTGACACGAGCTGTAGCCCCAGCGATTGGTGTTTGTCCAGGGCAAAGTCGTCGGGTAATCCTATGCCAGTATCGGCAACTTGAATAGTCATTTTATTATCTAGTTGGTGTAGCGAAATTTTAACCGCCCCCCCTCGTCCTTCGGGAAAGCCATGCTTTAAACTGTTAGAAATAAGTTCGTTCACTAGCAATCCACAGGGGAGGGCCTGATCCAGTTCCAATTCAGAAGAATCGAAATCGAATTCCAGCGCAATGCCTTCGGGAAGTGTAGTCATTGAGCGGAAGGCTTGTGTGGCCAGCTCGGATAGATAGCGGCCTAATTTTACGGTGGCAAAAATGCCTGAACGATAAAGGGTCTCGTGTAGTAGAGCCATAGAGCGGAGACGTCCTTTCATTTCGCTTAGCGCAAGCTTGGTTACTTCATTTTTCGTGCGCGATCCCTCAAGGCTGAGAAGGCTTGTTATAACCTGCAAATTGTTTTTAACGCGGTGATGGACTTCTTTTAGCAAAGCTTCTTTTTCCCTGAGGGACTGTTGAATGGTGCTTTCGGATTTTTTTCGTTCAGTAATATCTCTGGATTCTGGTATTAGCCAAACGACTTTGCCGCTAACGTCTTTTACGGGTTTCAGCGAAAAGTCGAAAATATGTAGCGTGCCCTCTTTGGATAAATGTTCGCTTTCAAAATGGATAAACTCACCCTTGGCAGCTTTGCTAATCGATTCTTCCAAGCGTTTTCGCTGCTGGAGATTGTGGCTCCACCAGATGGTTTGGGGAAACGGTTGGCCAATGGCTTCTTCTTTAGCAATACCTGTAAATTCGCAAGAGGTTCGGTTGACGTCCAGAAGAATACCGTCTGGGTTGAGTAGTCCAACGAAAGCGTAGGATTGGTCAAAAATAGCTCTTGCCCGCTGATCACTGAGTCTTAACGCGGATTCAACCCGCCTGCGTTCCGTAGCTTCGGCCAGCACATTGGCAATCGCCTGGGCGAAGTTGCTATCCTCTTGAGTAAATGCTTTTTCTGTATGGCTGTATACGCCAAGCACACCAAATGGCTTGTTCGTATTGCCTATCACGACTGTCATACCGCTGATCAGTTTATGGTTCCGTAGTTGTTCCGATACTGTGAATCGTGTTTCGTCCTTGAAATTTGAAACAATAACGGCCTGTTGTATACGTAGAGTGTATTCGGTAAGCGGTGCGTGCTTAAGTTCGACAGTATCGGTTGTTGTCCGTGCTTTTTCCCAACCGATATTGGAAACCAATTTTACGGTTTTATTATCGGGTTGTAGCTCCAAAACACTGCAACTTTGGACGTTATATATTGCCGCCATACGCTCAATAGCATTGTCGTAAACTTGTTGCATAGGTGCATCGGACAGCGCCAATTTACCCAGCTCGGCCACGGCTTCCTGTTCTTCTACTCGCACGGCCAGCGCGAGTTCGGCTTGTTTGCGTACAGTAATATCTTCGGTAAAAATCAGTATGCCGCCGACTTTTCCTTCGTTTTCAAACCAGGGCCGGACCTCCCAGCGTAACCATTGCACCTGACCATCATATCGTTCGAATGAGTCTTCATCGGCACGGATAACTTCACCTGAAAGACCTCGCTGGTGAATTTTTTTCCAGTTATCGGGTATTTCAGGGAATATGCTGTAGTGGGATTCACCCAGTATGTCTCGATTTTCCAGTTGATAGTCCAATGTCCACTGGCGGGAAACATGTAAGTAGCGCATATCTTTATCGAACATGGCCAGAGAGACGGGGGAGTTGGCAATAAAAATTTGCAATTGCCCTTTCGTAACCTGCAATGCATCTTCGGCTTTTCTGAGGTTCGTTATTTCGTGGGCTACCGATAAAAGTAGCGAATGATTGTCGTGGTTAATATAGCGCAGCGACATTTGGATAATACGGACCTCACCGGAACGGTGGCGGATCTTCATTTCAAAATCATTGACCTCACCTTCCCTGCGCAGCTCTTCTATAATCTCGTCACGCTGATTGGGCTCTGCCAGAAAACCGAGCGATGTTGTATCCACACGTAATATTTCTTCGCGGGAATAACCTGTGAGTTCACAGAAAGCATCGTTGCAATCGGCTAGCTCGCCAAGATTTTCCTGTAGTGTTAACGGCAAAGGTATGCGCCTGAATGAATTACGGAAACGTTCATCGGCATCGATAATGGCGGTGATGTCCTGGTTGGTGCCAACAATATATGCGGGTTCTGCCCCCTTAAACGGTATCATTTCGGAGCGTCCGCGAAGCGTGCGAATAACGCCTGAAGGCCGAACAATTCTGAATTCCGTGTCGCTGACAGTTGCACCGGCCTTAAATGTGGTTAACGCGTGTTTGACCGTTTCTAAGTCTTCAGGGTGGATCAGCTGGAAAAAATTTTCCTCAGTGAGGTCAAAGGAATCCGGGTGAACACCGTAGATCCGATAATTTTCATCCGACCAGCTGATTCGGTCGGTCTGTACATCGTACCTCCAGCTACCTATATGCGCGATTCGTTGCGATTCGGTTAGGAGTACGTCCTTTTCTCTGAGTGCGTCCTCAGCGGTTTTTCGTGCGTTTTGCATGCGCTCGATGTCCGCCCCTAGGTCGTTCAATTCACTCCAGCCTCCGATCTGAATGGGATCTTCCATGTCTCCTAGGCTGATCCGCCTAACGGCTTGTTGTAATTGAATCAGTGGTAGGGTGTACCAGCGATAGAGGACAGCAAATAAAACGGTTGCAACCAAAAGAGTGATGGCTAGTTCCGTCAATATGATTGAAATTGCACGGTCCCTAGATTCTTCTCTAATCGAGCCCAGGTTGTATTTTAGTACCAGAACCGCAACGGGATCGTGTTCAATGATAATCGGCTGGTAGGCCAGGAAGTAGTGGTTGTCGGTGTCAAAAGCTGTTTTTAGCGTTCGCTCGTCGCTCGCGAGTTGTAGGTGTGTATAGTTGAAGCTGCTTTCCACCGAGGCTAACAATTGGCCTTCAGCGTTTGTGTGGTTGGCGAACAGCACTTTTGATTCGTTATCAACGATGGCATAAAAATCGACATTTATGGCATTCCCCAAAAGGCTGATTCCATCGGCCACCAATTCATGTTCATTCGTGCTAAGCAAATGACGGATAAAGCGTTCTTCGTTAAGCAGCCTTTGTGTTAATTGCTCCTGCAGGCGACGTTCCGTATCAGTCATTTCTTCTAGGTTTCGCCATAGGGTTAGCGCGATCAAAAGGCAGGCAAGTATGGCAAAAGTGAAAGCCGGTAAGAACCAGCGCAGAGAGAGGGAAAAGAGGTATTTCATGTGCCCTACCCTGTTTGAATGGGGAGTATGAGGGTGTTAGTTTTATTCGAATCGTTATATAGGGAAGCCCTGATCAAGGCCAGAATTTATTGGGACAGGATCTGAGCTTCCCTAGAAGTCTACTACATTCGCGGGATACTGCATGTCCCTTGAGAAAGGAAAAGGGATAGTGAGTGGGGGATGTTAGATGCTTGCGACCCTCTACTGAAATAGTGATTCAGTAGAGGGTGAGCTAGAAAATTAGAGAGTAAGGCTGTTGCGTCTATCGGTTGACGCTTCCTTGCTCTCCGCCCGTTTTTTCAAGCGGGTAAACATTAATTTGTTAGGGACACTAGAGCGCGACTAAGCCTCGGCTGCGGCCCGCTGCTCAATTGCGTGAACATGTGTATGCTGCCAACGGTTGAGCCTCCAGCGATACCAATACATAACGGCACGACAGCCTTCATCTAAAATGGCCGATAGCAGTATTCCGTATACGCCCCACTCGAACACAAAAGCCATAACATAGGCTGTGGGAATGGCGACTAGCCAGGTAAACAATGGGCCAACAATGGAAATGAGTAAGCCGTCGCCTGTTGCGCGCAATACGCCGCCCACCATGACATTTACTGCTCGTGGTGGCTCTGAGAGTGCGGCCAATAAAAATAACCAGAAAGCGCTGCCCAACAAGGTTTCATTATCGGTAAATATTCCCATTATTGGGTGGTTAAACACCAGTAGTGCAAAAACAACCGCGCCTGATCCCCACAGTGCAGCTTTCAGGCTCTGCTTCATTTGCTTGGCCGCCTTGCTGTAATTCCCCGCTCCCACAAACTGGCAAATTAAAATTTCGCTTGCCAGGGTGAGGGCCAGAGTAATAATTAAGCCCACTAGAAAAATATTAAACGTATAAATTTTTGCTGCCAGTGCAACGGCGCCCAGGCTTGCGGCAAACCCGTTGAGCACGATCATATTGATATCGAAAGAAAGTGGTTCGATCATACTGGGCAGGGCGATGCGCAACGTATGGTGGCTGGCGTTTTTGAATTCGCGGCGCAGGCTCCGCCAGTGGAAAGGAATTTTAATGAAGGCGATTACTACCGTGCCACTGACCAAAATTCCCAGTATCGAGGCGATTACGCTGGCCCAGGCAACACCGGCGATCCCCAGCTTGGGACAACCAAATAACCCAAAAACCACAACGGTATTACCAAAGGCATTGGCGGAAAAAAAGACAATATTGGCCAGCATATTCCATTGGGGCTGGCCAAAGATGTTCAAGATACTTTGAAAAATCAGCTTTATCGACCAAACAAAGAGCAGCAGACACACAATGCTAATATAGAGATTGGCGTCTTGCTGTACTTGGCTAGGAAGGCCCATAGCGGCGGTTATCAACGGGGATGCCGTATAGAGCGCCGCAGTTAACAGTACTCCTAGAACTAGCCCCCAACTCGCGTAGGTGGCGATAGTCGCGATAGCCTTTTCTTTATTTCCCGCGCCCAGGCGTTGGCTGGCAATACTAGAACCGGCAAAGACGGTTACCCAGAGGATATTGACGCAGAAAAAAATCACCGGTGTCATTGATCCGGCTGCGGATGCCGCAGAATCACTGATGTGGCTTAAGTAAAAGGTATCGAGTAGTGGCACGCTGAGCTGCAATCCCTGTTCAACGAGAAGGGGGCGGCTCATGCCCCAGAGTCCTTTAGACTGGGCAGTGGTTGATTCTGTCATCTGGCGGGGTTACCTATTGGAAAAATGTGGTTATTCGTGGGGTGCCTGAAAGCGGGCGTAGTGTACTCAATTTAGGTCGTTATTTGGTCAATAAAGAAGAAGGTTTTTAACTATTGAGCTGGGGATCAATGATTTTTGACTAAATTGCGATCAAGTGGGTACTGGCCTGTGCTATCTGTTCGCTTCAACCCCATTCGGGGGGAGGATAGGCTATCTACCACTCGCCCCGCAAGGGGATAGTTAATAATGCTTACGGACGACGAAAAGTGCCGATGGCTGGAAAGGCAAGGACCATGGGTAGTGGGATCTATTGCGATCGACACCTCTTGGCGATTGTGGGCCCTTGCGGTGTACGGGCTTGGCTTACACAGTTTGTTGCTTCAACGTCTGGAAGTTGATCCCTGCTGATAAGTTCTTGGGAACTGTAATACATTGGCTATGATTTTTGGTTCGGCACGTATCAATATCCTTTTGTCTTCTGTGCTTGGGTTTCTCGGAGTACCAGCGTTACATGGGCACGATCCAATTTTTGCAAAGCACCACTCCTTTTCTCAAGCCGATTTGTAAAGCTTTCTGATAAATCCACAAATCTCTAACGTGTTCATACGGATGAAGTTGTTCGCAATACCGTAGCATAGGCGGTCCCCCCTAAAGTTGGGGAACCAATTTACTTTTCCGTCGTTAACGCTGAATTTTCCATTTTCTCGTTGTGGCGAAATAGATGAGATTATTTGGAGTTGTTAGTTGGCTTCGTGGCAGAAAAATATATAGGAAATTTTTGTTGCGGAAAAGCTGCTAAATAAGAATAGCGCCTAGTAAAGTAGAAGCATTTCTCGTTTAATTCTGGACGAGAAATGCTTCTACCAGTTCGGTAATTTCTTTGGTGTTTTACGAGTTTAGCTCTTCGCCACTAAGAATAAGTTGAGTAGCTTGTCAGTATTTGAACTTCCCGGTGAGATACCAACACAAGCAATCGTCATTTCACCCGAGTCCTCGTAGTCAGTGTTGATGGAACAGCTAATGGTGCGGCTATCTGAATTGCTACCTGGCTCGGTCAGCGTTCCAACAACAAAGCCATCGGCGGGTCTATTCAATTCGGTGTCGTCTGTAGAGCGTAAATCCAGTGTGTAAGCGCTATCTTTTTGTGCCCCGTTTTCTGTATCGGTCACTTGGTAAAGTGTACAGGAGCCCGAATCGCAAGTGCCTTTTACAGGAAAATTTTGGAAGCCAGTGTTTAGTCCTGAATCGTAAAGAAGGCCAATATAGCTGCCTGAGTAACTGGAGGAACCTGAAATGGTACGCTTTTCTACACTCAGCAGAAATTGCGTGTTCTGGGTTTCGCCTGTGGAGATATCGTCTTCTGTGTTCGCCAGTTCAGCAATAATACTTGCCCCTGAAGAGAAGTAGTATTGATAGTTGCTCTCGGTCAAAAGCCCCTCGTTACAGATGCCGGTACTGAGCCCTATGCCACCAGCATCTTGGTCGTCGGGCGTGGGGTCTGACAAACCGTATTGTCTTTCTAGATTGGTTTTTCCATCATCGATGGTTGAATAGCTATAGGTACCGAAATGGTTGCTGGTGTGTTTATCTGTTGATAGTGTTACTGCCTGCCGATATAGCAGCCAGTTACTATTAATGGAATTACTGGGGCAGTCCGACTGGTGGGCTAAAATCACCAGTTGGTCGGTATCGCTCCGAAACGGTTGAAGAAGGGTTAATTCGTCGCCGAACTGAATACCGGTAATGGCATTGCCAGAAATAAGGTTGGCATCACTTGCCGTTGGACTTAAGCGTAGAAAGCCGTTGCTGAATTCCGCATAGCTGCCATCAATGGTTTCGTCTGCGTCTGCACCTGGGGTTGCACTACGTTTTAGCTTGAAGGTACTGTCATCGCCCTCCAAATTTAATTGCCAGCTAAAAAAGCCTGGGCCTCTATATATGAGATCGTTATCGACGCTGCTGGAACTGCTCGAGCTAGACGAGCTTGAGTCGGATTCTACAATACCGGGTTTACAACCCGTGGCCAGTAAAAATGGGAGGGTAATCATTAGCGCGGAAAGCAGTGGTTTTGCTGCGCGGATGGACGATAGATATTTCACAATTAATCCTTATTTTATTCGCCTCGGACAATGGATTGCCCGGTTATTACTTTGGATTTAACCGTGATCTGAAATAGATAGATCCCGAAAACACGGGAATAGCGCTAGTACCAGGCAGATAAAAAGAAGCGTATCACATTCGCATTAAAACTGTATAACGGCTCTTCGCCGATAGCCACGGATACCGCATTTTCGTCGCCTGGATTGGGGGGGACTTTATAGCTGTAGTTGGCGTAGTCGAAAGCAATATTATCCCAGTAAAGATTAACGACGGCTTTATCGAAAAACTTTAGCCTGCTGGCTTTTATTTCGTAGGAAACACCCAGCCCAATTGCAAGATCGGAAAACTCACTCATTTCCTTATCGCTGGCTAAAAAATTCTGCGCTTCAATGTGAGGGAATAGGTCGGAATAAAATGATGCCTGACTCTGGCTGTAGGTTCGTACTTTCGCCTCAAAAATAAACTGGTCTTTGTAGGGGTGAATATAGCGCAACTCGTAGTTGTTCGCGGTTATACCCCAGCTATCGGTAAAGTAGCGCGCTTCGGCTCGCAGGGAGGCCCTATATGGAAGGTAGTACATGCTCCGGATAGCATAGGCATCGCTGTTACGGGTGGAGGGGTAGCGCTCTTTTTGGAAGCCGACATTGCCAGTGTTCGTTAAAAAGCGAACGCTGCGATAAGGGTTGTTGAGAAAGCCTTCATCTAAAACGGTTTCGGCGTTCACGGCCATAATCCAGCTCTTGCTCAGGACTTGTGTCCATCCGACACCAAAGCGTTGGTGGTGGGCGGGTTCACTGAATTCGGGCGTGCCGTTTTGCTTGACGGTGTCGTTGCCCTGGGAATAGTTGAGGCTGATGGTGGAGAGGTCGCCAAAAAATTCCTGGCTGATACCAAAGCCTACGGTCTCGGCGTCGTAATCGCTTTCACTACTTTGGCTGATGCTCAGGCTCATGGTGGTGCGACCGCGCAGGTAATCAATACCGGCGCCGGTTTCGGTTCGCTCTTCAGTATAGGGGCTGCCCTGGGAGAGCACATCCGGAGAGGCACTGGTAACAAAGTCCATATAATAATTGCCCCAGACGGAGACTTTGTTGGCGATATCTTTGCGCACTAATACCGAGGGGCCGTCAATGGTAACTCCACCGCCGTCGTATCGATGATAAAGCACTTCGGTGCGATCTTCAGGCAGCACGGCCGCCTGCAATTGCATACCAGTGAGAATTAACGCTAACAGTATTGTGACGTGCTTAATCATTTTTCATTATGTTCTGTAAAATGGGAATGTCCGCGTTCGCGGAAATAAAGAGAACCATTATGTTAATTACAACCACACCCGCCACCAGAGCTACCTTCTGCTCCGCGTGCGGCTTCGCGCGCTTCATAAACGTGGTTCATATATTTTGTGGAAGCCGGATGAGACTCGAATGCCATTATCGGGTCGGCTAGGTTTTCCCGTTCGTAGGGCTTCACCCAGGGCTTAATCAAAGAGCAGCCTGCGAAAAAAAAAGTTAACAGGAGTAAGCCCATTCGCTGTACTAATTGCTGCATGAGCGAAGCAGCCCCTTAATATGTTTGATATAGGCTTTTTCATCACCAGGTTTGTAGCCACGATGTATATAACTCATATTGCCATCGCAATCGATCATTACGCTGCTGGGCATGGCGTCCACTTTGTAATACTCATTTACCTTGAGGGTGGTGTCGTAAAGAATGGGAAAGCTGACGGGTACTTGCTTTAACAGGCGGTCAGCTTCCTTGGAGTCTTCTTCGGAATTGATACCTAATAGGGTAAAACCCGCTGGGGAATATTTTTTGTGGATTTTATCCAGTAGCGGCATTTCCTGTCGGCAGGGGCCGCACCAGGACGCCCAGAAATTCAGCATGACCACCTGACCGCGCAAATCACTTAGGCGCACGTTTTTCCCCTGGTTGGATTTGAGGGTGAAATCGATTGCCGGTTTCCCTGGTTTTTCCGCCATGCTGACGGGCGCCAGTGCCAGTGTGAACACAGCGGATAAAAGAATAATGGCTGATTTTAGCAAATGCTTTGTTTTTAACATGCCGAACCCTCGCTACGACTAAAAATAAATGGAAATACCAAAATGGGTTTCCAGGTTTTGGATGTTTTTATCGTCACCCAGCAAATTGTGTGTAAATAAATGGTTGCGTACATCCATGCGAAACGCCAGCCAGTCGGTTAGAAATAATCGAAAGCCGCTGCCAAAATTGGTTGTAAAATATTCTTCGTCGGCAAACAGTGTGTTGCCCACACCGGCAATTAAATAGTAGGCGGTATTAAACGAATACTTGCCTAGAAAAACTTCACCGGGCAACAAATTAATACCGAGCGACAAGTTATAATAATCGTAGGTGCGCTGGTCATCGGTTAGCAGGGGGCTGCCGCCGCCGAGCAATTCATAACTGGTTTCTGTTGTGACGGTAGTACCGTAGGTGCCTTCCAGAAAAAAATCTTCGGTAATATAGTAGCTGGCACGCACGCCATACACATTGTTTGTGCCGAAGTCCTCCACGCTCATCACTCCGGCGTAGATGCCGAATTCGAAGTTTTCGCTGTCGATGCGCTCTTCGCTTATGGGCTTGCGTTCTAGGTCTGGATTAATAACATCGTCCAGAACCGACTGGCTGTCTATTTCAGTATCGTCCTGCGCAAAGCTCCACTGGGCACATGCCAGCATTAGGCTTATCAGAAAAATACGCTGAAACCGGCTTTCCATTCGTCAACCTCTTCGTTTATGCCGCGCTTGGTTAGCAGCGTGTGGTCGTTATATTCAAGTCGAAATAAAAAACTGCGTGTAACATAAAAAATAAAACCGCCACCGACGGTGAGTACGCCATTGTCCCTATCTTCGGTTTGTACAATATCGGAACTGGGCGAGATTGTTATGTTGCCTGTGCCGAGGGTAAAAAAGGGCGAAACTTTCCAGTCGGGAAAGGGCTGATGAACGGCGTTGAGCGCAAACATTTTACTGTTGGAAAATGAACCAAAGGCTTGGGTATAGCGCAGTTCGGTAGAGATATTTTGTGTCAGGTGAAAGCCTAGGTAGGTATTTAGGCCGCGCGCTCCGGAAAAATCCCCGCCGCCAACGCCCAGCTCCCAGCGACGCTTGTGAAAGGCTTCGCGTCCAGGGCGCGACAGGTCAACCATTTCGCCTTGCAGCCCCAGAGTATTTTGAAATTCATCGCGATATACCCAGCCTTTTTTCCCTTTTTCTGTTGCCACTTTGTACCAGTCGGTACGGCTTTTTAGAATGCGAATTTTTTCGCCTTTCTCTATGGTGTGAAAAATAGGAAAGCCGCGGCCAGGGCCGGTATGCATTTCTGCAAAGGCGTCAGTAACAACTACCTCCACGCCTTTGTCTTTAGCTTGCGCTTGCAGTGGAAGTAACAGGCTGGTGATCAATACGATAACAAGCCAGCGGGTTTTATTGTTTGCGGAAAACATCATGTTAGTTTGACTATCCAGTTCCGGCCGGGAGTGCAGAGACAGGCTGTGGCCCCGCATTTAGTTTCTATTCGGGTGCAACAAAGGGATTATTGTAGTACTGCCCACCAATATCCAGCCATTCTGCAATAAGTTTTAATTCTGCGCCATTTAAATACCCCGCGTGTGCGCCATCGCTCTCGAACAGGTTAAAGAACGCATCGGATGCCACAGCACCATTGGGTGATAGGGGGGCGCCGTTGCGGTTTCCTGTTTCCACCATAATGGCAATGGGCTCCATCAGAGGGTCGCCGTTGATATCGAGTATTGGGTTGCCATCGTCATCCATTACTGGCTGCATTTCCTGCACCAGATATTGAACGGGATTATCGTTTTCATCCAGCACGATAGTTAAATCCGGGTCAGTCGTATCCAATGGCGCTGGCACAGTGTTCCCGAGTAGGTCGATAGCTTCGTATTGCGGTACGCCATCAGTAAGCAGTTGGATCATCTGAAATTGTGGAACACCATCTTCAATTAGCTGCTCCAGCTCCAGTCGCAGATTGCCGTTGTCGTCCAGCTCCAATACTCGGCTGCCAAAGAGTAAGTGCGCATAGGAAACGAGGTAATCATTGCGCTCATCGGATTGAACAGCCGATAAATTGAGTTGGTCGTCACCAGCGGGGATGATAATCATACCGTCCGCATTGGTTGTGTTATGGCAGCTTGTGCAGGTGAAGTCGGAAACGAGCATGTCGGCGTCGTCATAGGTTGCGCGGTCTTCTTCCCAGAGCGGCTGAATATGCTCGATATAATTGATGACAACGCGGCAGAGGCTGTTCCAATTGGTGGCACACTCCGTTGGAGCTTGGCTTCCCAGGTCGGCGTAATTGAGATCGATGCTGGCGATTTTGGGGCGAGTGCCGTCCTCTGTCCAGTCGCTGTAATCCGTAATATTGACCGAGGGCGAGCGGGGGCCGAGCATTCTGGCGTAGTACTGCGCCATGGTTTCGCTAATTTCCGGCTGTTCGTTAATACCGGCGTAGGGAATGCCATTGGGATCACGTAATTGTGTGTTGGGAAATTGTGCGGCCATGAGTGCCCCGAGGTTGGCGCTTGCCGGGCCAGCGCCAATTCGCCCGTGCGGCGTTTCGGTGTCTTCGTCGGTATGGCAGCCGGTACATTCGCGGACTTCTCCGGCGCGCAATGTCATCCAGTATTCGTGGCGCGGTCCGATATCGCCACTGCCATCTGTACTGATGCGCTTGCCGTTGGCGTCGAGTATCGAAAAGGTAAATGCGACATCGGCAGGCACTTTAAACATGGCCGAGCCATCGGGTTCGATCGGCACATAGCCAAGAATATCTTTCATTTGCCTGCCCGCGCGGCCAAAGGCGCTGTTATCGAAGTCCACGACATCGTCATCAGCCATGGATACGGCCTTTAATATACGCAGGAAGCGTGCGGGGCGTTGCTCTTCACTGGTCTGAAGTGGGTCGGCGGTTGCAGGAATACCATTGGGGGAAATATCGCTACCGTCGATATCGTACACGCTGCGAATATGCAGAATGCCGACGTTTTCTTCATCGAGATCCTGATCGAAATCGATACCGGGAAGTGGGTCAGCAATATAGTCGGGTATGGCCAGGGGCTGCAGCACCAATGCGTCGGTAAAGATTTTTTCTTCTTCGGAAAGCACCACTGGCGACTGTGTTTGAGTTATGGGATCGAAAATCCATAGGCCGTAAACTGGCACCGATAATTGAATATTCGACAGGGTTAGTGCCTGTTCTGTGCAGGGGTAGTTGCCCAATTCATCTTCGTTCATGGTGATGGGGGTGTCGCCATCTGCCAGTACATTACTGTTGTTGTCGACGAACTCGCCGTTTTCGTTAATCAGTTGAAAGCTGTCATTTACATAGATGCGCAGTTTAAAACCGCGCAGTAGACAGGGGCTCCAGCTCACCAGTAGGCGCTCACTACCGTCGTTGATGGGGTAGGCTGAACTGTAGTAACCCGCCAGTGATGGTGAGCCGTCGGTGGTGATGAGGTTTTGAATAATTGATTCCTGCGCGGGGCCAGCGGCGCCCGAGCCATCTACTGCTATATTCTGTTCGGTAAAATTTAAGGTGTCGATGGCGATCATACCGCCACCTAACTGGTCGGCAACACGCGGGCGCAGGGTAACCTGAATTCGTCCGTCGATTAATTCACGGGGTTTAGCGAAAACGCCCTCACTGTTGTTGGTGCCGGTGTTCTGGCTGTGGAAACCGTATTCAAGATTGACGTTACTGCCGTTGGGGTTAGCGGTATAAAGACTGAGGCGGTCTTTTTGGTCGACGTAGTTATCCCAGCGCAAAAATATAAGACGTCCGTCGCTTAAGAGCGTTGGAAATAAATCGTGACTCTGGTTAAAGGTGATCTGGGATATGTCGCTGCCATCTTCCTCCATCACATGAAGCACGAAGGCTTCTTCTTCACCGTCTTCTGTTAGGGCTGCAAATTGTGGTTTACCTTCGTCCAGTAAAACGGCGCGTGAACGGCGCTGACGGTTGGAGGAAAATACGATGCGTCCGTCGGCAAGGTAGGCGGGCATAATGTCCTGCCCTTCTTCCGCTGTGGTGTCTGACAAAATAATACGGCGAAGAATTTCGGTTTCTAGGTCGTATTCCCAGATATTCCAGGTAGGCTGGTCTTCTTCATCGAGCCCTTCAATATCCGGCGCGCGCATGGAAAACACTAATTTGTTGCCGTCTGCATCCACGGACAAGTTTCGTACATCGTATTGAGGACGTAGGTCTTCGGATGCTTCTTCTGCCATCTCGGCGTCAACTTCTTCGCTGGCTTCTGGCATAAAGGCAATATCGGTAATAACGATGGCCTCTGCGGGAACCGATGCGCGGTCTTTCAATAGTAAGCGCGCCCCAGGTCGAAAGGCGGTCAGCTCCATCAGATCGTCGGGAAGCAAAGCACCGTCTTCATCGCGAGGAACCGGTCGTTCGATATAGGCAACGGGAAAATCGACGACCACCGGGTCTGGTTCCTGAGTTGTGTTTGCTCCGCCACCACCACTGCTGACATCGCAGCCCTGAAATAAAAACAGGCTTAGCGCACTTAGGATCAATACCTGGCGTGTGTAATTCATAACAGGACTCTTAAATAACTAACGTGTTAACGGCACAGTTTGTAAGGCGATAAATCGCTAAACAGGAGAGCTCGTGCCGGGGGCTGCCTGTCATTAAATGTCTTCTGGCGAATGTAAAACAAGCTTTATGCCTATAACAGGCTTTTTTTGTCTAACGGCCCACGTGATTACGAATCTTTACACAATGAAAGAAAATTTAGGCGAATATAAAAACAAGAAAAATTGCCAGCAAGTTCACTATTGAATGGTTTTTCTTGATTTTTACCGATGATGCGGAGAAAACACGTCTGAATCTGAATTTTCGGTTTCATAAGAGAGACGTAGTTCTCATTCTTGGTTTTTCTTACGTGTTTGGGTAAGTTGGAAATGAGAATGGGAATAGATCCTGCGTTGTGCAGGACCACTTTCACACACGCTGGCACGGTGGTAATGATTTTGCGGTTAAGTTGAAAAGTTTTATGACACAAGCCAGTGTCGGGTGACAAAAATTGACGATTGCCTACAAAAATTGTGTCAGTGCGAAAGCGTCGGACGACAGAAAAGTAGGTATGAGCATAAGCGAACAAAGGCAATACAGATGATGATCTGCAAACAAATACAGATAAAACGCCACCTGACCGGCCACGTAATTGCGAGTTGGCGAAAGCTGGTTTTTGCGCTTGTGCTATTGGGTGGATCTGCCGCTGCGGGCGCGGGCACACTGGAAATGGCGAAACGTATCCATGACCGGCTGGCGGGTGTTCCCCCCACCGAATCGGTGTTGCTGCAGATGAAAAGTGATCTTGATGCCGGTGATGGTGTGGGCGCAGCGATGCGTGCCATGGAACATGATGCTTTTTATAACGTGACAGTAAAAAACTGGGCTGCCCCGTGGACCAATCGTGAACAAGATGTATTTGTTCCGCTTAACGACTACACCGCAACGGTCGTTGGTTTTGTGCGCGATAGCGAGACAATGGATTTTCGCCAATTGCTCTATGCCGATATTCTTTATGTCGGCGATTCTACACTTGGTTTGAGCGCTTATTCCAACAGTAACAACACCCATTACGAGCAACTGGAAGCGGGCGGTTACAGTTTGAAGGACAATCTGGTGCAGCGCAGCCAGGCGGCACTGACGGGTCTGCCGGCGGAGGCGACGGCGGGTATTGTCACTTCTCGCGCTGCTGCGCGATCTTTCTTCAAAGCGGGAACCAACCGCGCTAATTTTCGCTTCACCCTGTTAAATCATCTGTGTATGGATCTGGAGCAAGTGCACGATACAACTCGCGTGCCGGATCGTATTCGCCAGGATGTTTCCCGCAGTCCCGGTGGTGATTCCCGGGTGTTTTTAAATAGCTGTGTGGGATGCCACAGCGGCATGGATCCGTTGGCGCAGGCCTTTGCTTATTATGATTACGAGTACGATGCCGACAACGATTTAACCGGTGAAAATGGTGCCATCTCCTACAACGGAGAAGGTGCGACAGACGCCAGAACAGGGACTCGCGTTAAAGGTAAATACCATATCAATGCCGCGACTTTCCCTTACGGTTATCAAACGCCCGATGACAAATGGGATAACTATTGGCGGGAGGGGCCTAATCAAAACTTAGGTTGGGATGAGGCCCTTTCGGGCAGCGGTTCGGGAGCGCGTTCCATGCTGCAAGAGCTGGCGCACACCGAAGCATTTGCTTCCTGCCAGGTAAGCAAAGTGTTTAAGGCCGTCTGCCTGCGCGATCCAGGCGACGCGAGCGACCGGACAGCCGTCAGCGACATGCTCACCCGTTTTAAAAATGGTGGATACCGCATAAAGCAGGTGTTTGCCGAATCCGCCGACTACTGTAAGGGAGAATAGAGATGAGCATGTTAACTATCCTTCCGGATCAAATTTTTTCACGCTTTAAACTGGTGTTGCTCGTTATTAGTGTTATGGGCATTGCGGCCTGTAGTGGTGGCAGTGGCGAGGCTGTTCAGCGAAATGATGACTACAGCCGCTCCGACGGTGAAACGGGTGTGGTTTACAGCGGCCCGACAGCCAGCACCGATGACGTACAGAATTTTAAAATTCACCTGTGGGACAACCTGGCGGGCGAAGATCGCTGTGGAACCTGTCATATTCAGGGCGGAACCTCGCCGGAATTTGTTCGCTCCGATGATATTAATCTGGCCTACAGTGCTGTGAACACTTTGATCGACCTGGAAGCGCCTTCGAATTCCCGCATCGTGCAAAAAGTATCGGGTGGCCATAACTGCTGGAGTTCAGAGCCGGAGGTTTGCGGGGAAATTATCGCAAACTACATCGAAGCCTGGGCGAATGCCTCTGGTGCCAGCAGTAATGTTGTGGTGCTGGAACCGCGCGAGGGCTATGAAGTAGCCGACAGTAAGAGCTTTCCTGCGGATAGCGGCTCGTTTGCAGATACCGTATATACCCCGGTATTGGTCAAGTATTGTGCTGATTGCCACTCGGAAGATTCAGCGCTGCAGCAGCAGCCCTATATCGCCAGTAGTGATGTAGATGTCGCCTACGACGCATCGCGCAGCCGAATGAATCTAGACGACCCCGGCAGCTCGCGGTTAGCGACCCGCCTGGCGAATGAGTTTCATAACTGTTGGGATAGCTGTGATAGCAATGCGACCGAAATGTCGAACGCTATCGCTGCCTTCGCCGCAGCGATTCCTATCACCGAAGTCAACCCGGATCTGCTTGTTAGTCGGGCGCTCGGTTTGCCGGATGGTATTGTGGCGGCGAGCGGTGGACGTGTTGAAACCAACGTTATAGCGCTCTACGAATTTAAAAACGATTCCACGCAGATTGCCTACGACACCAGTGGCGTAGAGCCTGCTCTGGACCTCAATCTTTCCGGTGATGTGAGTCGAGTTGGTGGCTGGGGTATCCGGCTGAACGGTGGTCGAGCGCAGGGGTCGACCAATTCCAGCGCGAAGCTCTACGACCTTGTTCGAGCAACGGGTGAGTACTCTATCGAAGCCTGGGTGGTGCCCGACAATGTGAGCCAGGATGGCCCCGCACGTATTGTGACTTTCTCGGGCGGTTCTGAGATTCGCAATTTCACCCTGGCTCAAACCCTCTATAACTATAATTTCCTTAATCGCAGTTCGCTGGCCGATGGCAATGGTATGCCCATGCTGTCTACGCCCGATGCGACCGAGGTTTTACAGGCGACGTTACAGCATGTGGTCGCCAGTTTTGATCCTATTACCGGTATGGCGATATACGTAAATGGTGAGCTGATTGCGACGGATGAAGCCATGATCGGCGCCAACCTTAACGACTGGGACAATACTTTCGCTCTGGCACTGGGGAACGAGCTGGATGGAGAGCACCCCTGGTTGGGGGTGGTGCGCTTTCTGGCGATTCACAACCGTACACTTTCGGCTGAAGATGTGTTGATGAACTTCGACGCGGGGGTGGGTGAAAAATTCTTCCTGCTGTTTAATGTTTCCCAATATGTGAGTCTGCCCGAGTCCTACCTGGTGTTCCAAGTGGAGCAGTTCGACAACTACAGTTACTTGTTCTCTTCGCCCTTCTTTATCAGTTTGAGCGAGCAGGCACCCACCGAGAATATTGAGATTGAAGGCATTCGCATAGGTTTGAATGGTCGTGAATTGGTTGTTGGTCAGAGTTTCGCCAATATCGATACCACGATTAACGCCGGTAATTACAATGCTGAAACCGGTGTGCCGCTATCTTCTCTGGGCGCCATTCTTGAGCTGGATAAGGGCGCGGATCTCGATCAGTTTTTCCTCAGCTTTGACCGTATCGGCACGGCGACCTATGCTCGAGTCGAACTGGCACCGCCACCAGCGCCAGAGGCGGCCGACCTGGGCGAGCAATCACAGATCGGATTACGACTCTTTGGTGAGATCAATGCCACAATCGCACAGATGACGAAAACGCCGATGGACCCATTGCCAGGCAGTGTTGATACGGTATACCAGACTGTGCGCCAGCAGTTGCCAACGCTTGAGGATGTCGACAGTTTCCTCGCCGCCCATCAGGCCGGTGTGATGCAGCTCTCGGTGGCCTATTGTACGGCGCTGGTTAACGATAGCGCTCGTCGCGCCAGTGTCTTCGCTGGTTTTAACTTTAGTGATGAGGTTGATATGAGTAATGTCGATCTGATTATTAATCCGCTGCTGGCGGGTCTTGCTGCCAGTGAAGTGGATGTGGACGGCACGCCAACAAGCTTGCAGACCCAACCGGTGCCCGATGATGTGAAAGCGCACCTGTACAGCCTGGCAACCGATATGTCGGCTGCTGATACTCATACAACCGTTATCGCGCTCTGTGCCGCTACTGCTGGTAGTGCCGTGATGTTACTGCAATAACCGATAGGCAATAAGGTGGACAGACTCCATGGCTAGACGAAACAAATTTTTCCGCCCCGACGAGCCCTTAGCGCATGCGGATCATCATCGCCCTAAAACTCGCCGCGATTTTATTGCCCAGGGCTTTCAGGCGGGCTTGGGCACTGTTGTCGGCAGTTCCGTATTCAGCCTGTTCGCGAACCCGCGTGAGGCGATGGCCCTATCGTCGGATATCGATATTCGTAAAGAGCTCTGTGGTATTACCGCAGGGGCCGGCAAGATTCCGTTTATCTGCTTTGATCTGGCTGGCGGAGCCAATATCGCCGGTTCGAATGTGTTGATTGGCGGGCAGGGAGGACAGATGGATTTCCTCAGTACCGCAGGCTACAGCAAACAGGGATTACCGGGGGATATGATTCCGGGGCTCGAGGAGGCCAATCCTATTGCTGGCAGTAATGGGGATCATACCAATACTCAGCTGGGGCTGGCTTTTCATGCCGATAGTGGATATTTGCGCGGCATATTGGAGCGCACTGCTGCCGGTACGCAGCAGGCTATTAATGGCGCAGTAATACCCGCGCGTTCTGAAAACGATACGGGCAATAACCCGCATAACCCCATGTACGCCATTAATATGGCCGGTGCCAACGGCGAGCTGCTGGCTCTGGCCGGGTCGCGAACCAGTGATTCGGGTGGTAACTCGGCTGCACCGGCAGACCTTATTAATAACGAGGTTAGGCCCACCAAAATAGATCGCCCTTCGGACGTGACGGGTCTGGTAGATGTCGGCGACTTCGGTTCCCTTTCGTCAGAGGAAATTGTTGCGGTGATGGAATCCGTTTCCCGCATCAGCGACGAAAAGCTGGCGAGAATGTCGACGGGTATGAGTAACGATAAAGCGATCAAAGATATGGTGAGCTGTGCCTATGTTAAGAGCGCTTATCTGGCAGAAAACTTCCCCGACCCCGGATTCCTGGATCCGGCTACGGACCCGGATATCGTCGGCGCCAGTGGCATTTTTAGTGTGGATGAATTTAACAGTGACCGCGAATTCCAGAAGGCGGCATCGGTGATGAAGCTGGTGGTGAACGGTTACGCGGGTGCTGGCACCATTACCATGGGCGGTTACGATTACCATACCGGCGATCGTTCAACCGGGGAGATGCGTGATTTGCGTGCCGGCCGTTGCATGGGCGCCTGTCTGGAATATGCCGCGCGCCGTGGTGTGCCGCTGATGATGTATGTGTTCAGTGACGGCTCTGTTTTCAGTAATGGTATGACAGATGACTCTATGGAAGGGCGAGGCAAGGGCGTGTGGACCGGTGATAACCAGCAGACAGCGGGTGCATTCTTCCTTGTGTATAACCCTGGTGGGCGTCCTGTACTGATGGGGACAACACCTGAAGAGCAGGCAATTCACCAGCAAATTGGCTATATGCGTGCGAGTGGTGACGTGGAAACCAACTCCAGTGGTGACCGCCCGAATCCCGCTGCGAACAATATTAACCTGCTCGTGCAGACTGTGATGCTGAACTATATGGCTTTGCACGGTGAGCAGGGGCAGTTTGAATCTGCGTTTACCTCTCGTGGCCTGTCACATGGATTGGGGAGTGCCGGTATGATGGATCGCATCACGGCCTTTAATCCCATTGTCGGCGGCACGAATATTTAACCCGCTAATCAACCCGGCGGTTCTCGCCGGGTTATCTAAATTCAAGCTTTCAACTCGATTTACCCCAGTCCCTACTACCCGTTCTTATGGCTTTGACGCACATCATTTATGATTTTTATGGATTTTTGTTTTTAGAAACTTACCTGTTTGTAATCTGTTAGTGTATTCGTTAGCTATGCTTTAGGTAGGTTAGTAACTGCTATTGGCTCTTCTTTGAATCATTCGTATTAAGACGAGTGTTGAAAGATGGATGATAGTGGTTCCCATGTTAACGACGGGAAGCAGGTAAATTTAATGACAGTATCCAACGAAAACCTTTCGCTACTATTGTTGAAGGCGCGCGAAAATTCCATTGCCTATGTTCGACCGATTCTGGCTGAGTACGGTCTAACTGAGCAGCAGTGGCGAGTTATTCGCACCCTTAAGCGCGAAGGTGAAATGAATGCGCAAGATCTGGCAAGTGAAAGCTGTATTCTCAGCCCAAGCTTGTCGCGTATCCTCAATCGCCTGGAGGGCGAAAAGGTTATCCTGAAGAAGGTCGACAGCAAAGACCAAAGAGCACTGAATATTCGTTTGAGTGCCAAGGGTAATCGACTGCATGACCGTATTGCACCCAAGGTCGACAAGCAATATAAACAGCTTTCACAAGCTGTTGGCAAAGAGACGATTATCAACTTAGTTGGCTTGCTGGAAGAGTTTTCAGTGAAAGGAGAGGGGCGAGCTAGTTAGCTAGCTTTCTTACAATCGTTTGTTTTCTGCGCACCCGTTCTGGGTGCGTTCTAGTTTCCAATATCCGCATAGGCGGGATCAGAATAATCGCTGTAGAGGCCATTTGTATCAAAGGCGGCAATGCGAACTTGATAGGTGCCGGTAGTGAGGTCATTCAACACAAGCTGGTTCTGAGTTTGGTCAGTTACAACTTCCGTTACGCTGAGATCATCCGTGGTTTTTTGGTAGATTATTTCGTAACCACCGATTTCGCTGAGTAATAAGTCATCGCCGTTTTCGCGAGTGCTGGGTATGTCCCACTCGACAATGGCAGAGTGTGTAATCGGGGTATCCGTGGAAGGCGTGTCTGTCGAGGGCGTATTCCCATCGCTATTTGGAAGCAAACTATCACCTCCAGAACCACCACCACCACAGGAAACTAAAAGTGTTAATAAAAGAAGCTGTGCTAGTTTATTAAAATTATTTGCGTTGAATTTCATAAATATACAAGCATTTACTTAGGCACGGGAGCTAATTCTAGCTACTTCTCAGTAACAGAAGTGTGGGGCATTTAACACTTTCGAATGTATTAGTGTTGGGGAAGTGTAAAAACTAACGTGTTAATCGAATTTTTGGAGCGTGGGTCGCTTTTAAGATAATGCTGTTTGTGATAGATCAAGTCTGGTAAGGCGAGACGGAAAAGGTGGGCTTCCATGCCCCGATGAAAACGGTATTTACAACCCTATAGTCGCAAAAGCGGGATCGGAATAATCTGAGTAGAGACCGTCGTTATCGAAGGCGGCGATAAGCACTTCATATTCACCGGGCTCCAGGTTTTCGAGTAGATACTCGTCGGTTGTTTGCTCTGTAACGATCACCGTGATGTAGGCAATATCATCACTACTGCGATACATGATTTCGTAGCCACCGATTTCGCTGAGCAATAATTCATCACCATTTTCACGGGCAACCGGAATATCCCATTCAATTAATGCGGAAACTTTTTCAACGGGTACCGGAGTGGGCTCAGCGGTAGGTACCGGAGTGGGCTCAGCGGTAGGTACCGGAGTTGGCTCAGCGGTAGGTACCGGAGTTGGCTCAGGAGTCGGTGTGGGCGTTGGCTCAGCGGTAGGTACCGGAGTTGGCTCAGGAGTCGGTGCAGGCGTTGGCTCGATAGTAGGTACCGGAGTGGGCTCTGCAGTTGGTGCGGGCGTTGGCTCGATAGTAGGTACTGGAGTAGGCTCCGCAGTTGGTGCAGGCGTTGGCTCGATAGTAGGTACTGGAGTAGGCTCCGCAGTTGGTGCAGGCGTTGGCTCGATAGTAGGTACCGGAGTCGGTGCAGGTGTTGGCTCTACAGTAGGTACTGGAGTGGGCTCAATAGTCGGCGTTGGCACCGGCACCAGTATCGGCTCTATGGTGGGGGTCGGTACAACGGTAGGAGCTGGCGTAGGCTCAATCGTGGGGGCCGGCGCTTGAACGATTACGGGGCTTGGTTCAGTAGAGGGTGCAGGTGTTGATTCAACCGTTGGGACCGGTTGGTTGTTGTCTGGCAGCAGGCTTCCAGTTCCTGTTGAGCTTCCGGCGGCGCCTCCACCACAAGCAATCAAAGAAGAGCAAATAAAGGCAAAAGCAGTCAGTCGAGCAGTATTCATCGTGTTACCTCAAAATTTAAAACAGCCTAAAATAATACTTTTGTATTGTTTTGAGGGATTATAAATACGGTCTGAGGTATTAGGTGTGAGCTTGTTAACACTGGCTTTGATCAAATAATGATCATTGCGCCATAGTTACAAAGTGTGATGTAGTTTTAAATATTGTATGACTAAAGTCCTATTTTTTGGCGTCTGCAAGTCTCTGAATAAGAGTGATAGGCTTGTGTCTATCTGCTGGGTAGAATGAAGCACTTGTAAGGCATTACTGTGGCATTCCTGTTAAATTTTCCTCATAATTTGCCGCCCAATTAACCCGAGACTCAAGCCGACTTATGATCAGTAGTATCTACCCCCGAATAGCCCAGGAATTGAAGGTTCAAGAACGCCAAGTGGTGGCAGCCGTAGCGTTATTGGATGAAGGGTCGACAGTACCGTTTATTTCCCGCTACCGAAAAGAGGTAACCGGAGGTCTGGACGATAGTCAGCTTCGGGAACTGGAGCAGAGGCTTACCTACCTGCGTGAGATGGAAGATCGACGTGAAACCATACTTAACTCTATTGCTGAGCAGGAAAAGCTTAGCCCCGAACTGGAAAAGCAGATAAAGGCAGCGGATACGAAAACCCAGCTGGAAGATCTCTACCTGCCCTACAAGCCCAAGCGTCGTACCAAAGCGCAGATCGCCCGTGAAGCGGGTTTGGAGCCACTGGCAGATATGCTACTGGAGGATCCGAGCAAGGATCCGAGCGTTGAAGCGGCAGCTTTCCTTAACAGTGAGCATAAAATTGATGACTGCAAAGCAGCATTGGATGGTGCCAAGCAGATTTTGATGGAGCGTTTTAGTGAAGACGCTGGTTTGTTGGAAAAACTCCGCAGTTTTTTGCGTACAGAGGGCTTTCTGCAGGCGCGACTGGTGGACGGAAAAGAGCAGGAGGGCGCCAAGTTTCGCGACTATTTTGAGCACAGCGAACCTTTGGGTAAAGTGCCCTCTCATCGGGCATTGGCGATGTTTCGTGGTCGTAACGAAGGTATTCTAAGTCTGGCGTTGAATTTAAACGAACCGGAAGACAAGCCTCTAGCTGCAATTCACCCCTGCGAGATTATGGTGGCCGAGCATTGGAATATTACCGACCAGAGCCGCTCTGCAGATAAATGGCTGGCCGAAGTTGTCCGTTGGACTTGGCGAGTTAAGCTGCACACCCACCTGGAAACCGACTTGTTAGGTGGTTTACGGGAAAGTGCGGAAGCTGATGCTATTGATGTTTTTGCTAGCAACCTTAAGGATCTGTTGCTGGCGGCGCCCGCTGGACAGAAAGCGACTATCGGTCTGGATCCTGGTTTGCGCACCGGGGTGAAAGTTGCGGTAGTGGATGCTACGGGTCAGGTTGTTGATCACTGCGCAATTTTTCCAACACCACCACAAAAGCGTCTACAGGAAGCCGAAGCCGTATTGGTTGCCTTGTGCAAAAAGCACGATGTGGGTCTGATTGCTATTGGTAATGGGACTGCCAGCCGTGAAACCGATAAATTTGTGGGGGATGTCTTAAGCACACACCCGGATCTCAGTGCTCAAAAAGTGATAGTGAACGAGTCGGGTGCGTCGGTGTATTCCGCCTCGGAGTTTGCCGCCAAAGAGTTCCCCGATCTGGATGTAACTATTCGTGGCGCGGTCTCCATTGCCCGCCGACTGCAAGACCCGCTGGCTGAGTTAGTCAAAATCGATCCGAAATCCATTGGTGTGGGTCAGTACCAGCATGATGTTTCCCAGAGCCGTTTAGCAAAATCGTTGGATGCGGTTGTTGAAGACTGTGTAAATGGCGTGGGGGTGGAAGTCAATACGGCTTCGGCGCCGTTGTTGGCTCGCGTTTCCGGTCTGAATACTACCGTCGCGAATAATATTGTGGAGTTTCGCAACCAAAATGGACCCTTTAAGCATCGCAAACAATTTTTAAAAGTCGCTCGTTTAGGTGACAAGGCGTTTGAGCAGGCTGCTGGCTTTCTGCGTATTGCCAATGGCGACAACCCGCTGGATGCCTCCGGCGTCCATCCAGAAGCTTACGCTGTCGTTGAACGTATCGCGGATAAAAATACCCGTGAAATAAAAGGTCTGATCGGTGATACCGGCTTTTTACGCGGCCTCACGGCGAACGACTATACCGATGAAAAATTTGGTGTGCCGACGGTTACAGATATTTTGCAGGAGCTGGACAAGCCTGGTCGTGATCCACGCCCTGAATTTAAGACTGCAGTATTTCAAGACGGCATTGAAAAAATTTCCGATCTCGAGCCTGGAATGATTCTGGAAGGTACGGTCACCAACGTGACAAACTTTGGTGCCTTTGTGGATGTGGGAGTTCACCAGGATGGCTTGGTGCATATTTCTGCGTTATCCAACACTTTCGTAAAAGATCCGCGCGAGGTTGTTAAAGCCGGTGATATTGTGAAGGTGAAGGTGATGGAGGTCGATGTGCCGCGCAAGCGTATTGGTATGTCTATGCGTATGGATGACACGCCAGGAGAAAAAACATCGCAGCCAAGTGGTGGCAGGCAGCGTAATGGTGGAGGGCAAGCTCAGCAGCGCAAGCAGGCTGCGCCACCGCCAACAAAGGGAACCATGGCAGCGCTTTTTGAAGCGGCAGCAAATAAGAAAAAGTAAATTTTTCTGGTCGAAAAAAAGGCTGGTCATTGACCAGCCTTTTTTTATCGGGAAACGCTTTAGGGCGTGTTGCGAGAAACGGTTCGGCTTTTATCCAGCCAATTGTTTAACTCGGTAATATCTTCGGCCGATAGCGCGCCAATAACCTGTTTTAATTCCAAGGTTGTCAACACATAGGTATAGAGAGAATCGTAATAATTGCGTTGAGCGCGATACAAATTCCGTTGTGAGTTTAATACGTCCACTAAGTCTCGTGTGCCAACATCATAACCGGCCTGCGTGGCTTCGAGTGCGCTTTGGTTGGATATAATCGCCTGCGAGCGCGCTTTGACTGTCGAAACATTGGTGGTTACGGACAAATGTATAGAGCGCGTAGACTGAACGATGTCACGCTGGGCCTTACTCATTTGTTCACGTGCGGCAATGTGCTCTTGCGCCGCTTTGCGGCGTGAAGCTGACACCGCGCCGCCGTTAAAAATCGGTACGCTCAGTGTGATCCCAATGGCTTGGTTTTCCGTGTCGATATCTGATGCAATGGTGTCAGTTTCACCGTCGTTGTTGTAATTGGAATACGAAAGGCTGGCCGAGAGGGTGGGGTAGTGACCGGCCTTTTCGATCTTGGCATTTTGCTTGGCAACGTCTGCGGAGAGTATCGCCGTTTTCAGTGTGTAATTGTTCTCAATAGCCAGGTCTACCCAGGCTTGTCGTTGTGCGGGTACTGGGGGCACAACAGGAACGTCTTTTTTCAGCGGCGATAGCTGGTAGTGGGGGCGACCCGTAATAACTTCCAACGCTTCAAAGGCGATACCCAGCTGGCCTTCGGCCATTAATCGATCTGCTGTAGCGGAATCAAGTACCGCTTGCGCCTCGTGAACTTCGGTTATGGCGGTCAGGCCGACTTCAAAACGCTGGCGGGTTTGCTCCATTTGGTGAGAGAGCGCATTTTCTTCGGCTTTGGCCGTTTCCAAATTGTCCACGGCCTGCAGGGCGGTAAAATACGCCTGTGATGCGCGCAGAATTAAATCCTGCTTCGCGATAGCAAACTGTGCCTGTGCAATACTGGTACTGGCTTTTGCCTTCTTGTACCCATACCAGGCGGACATATCAAAAAGTGGCTGAGTAAGTTGCAGCGAGTAGCCGCTGCGAGTGCCGTCAGTTTCAGAGAAGAGCGGCGCCAGAGAGCTTTCACTGGTGCCTGTTTGTTCGCTGGAGGAGTCCTCCCAGCTTGCTTGGCCGTTAAGCTTTGGCAGCAAACCCGCTCGGCCAAGATTTACAGATTCTTTACCTGCTTCCAGATTAGCCTGAGCGGCCTTGTAAGCATGATCGTTAAGCAGTGCCTGCTGGTAGATCTCTTCCAGAGTTGAGGACTGCGCAAGTGGGATAAAACCCACTGTAGTAACCAGGGCGATAAGTTTGGTGTAATTCATTTTCATTGACGTTTCCCGGTGGTCAAATTGTGTGATACCTGCTCAAAATGTTAATTTTAGCAACGGCTAATTTAAATGGAAACCGTATTAAGATGCCAAAAAAGAGGGTTCTTATGCATAAGGACATTATCGCAGGGAGCGAAGTGTAACAACACAACACTTGAATTACAGTCAGCTTGTCTGCAGTACGTTCTTGTTGCGTAAGAACAACAGTGCGAATTACAACATGGGGGCTGATAAGTCTATGTCAATATTTTCATTTCTTTACACTACTTTACGATCCCAATACACTTTCAATATTTGCTAGTCGAGTAGTTTTTATGTCTAAAACCAGTACTGATATAACGGCCCAAGCTGAGCTGGGCATGAGCGATGTAAAGGTCGAGAACGACGAAAAAGTGTTCGATGGCTTTTTCAAAATGTACGAGCTTAAGCTCACTCATAAGACCTTTGCCGGTGAGTGGGTGCCCACTATCAGCCGCGAACTTTTTCATCGTGGAGAGGCCGCTGCAGCTATCCTTTACGACCCTGAGCACGATCTGATCGGGCTGATCGAGCAGTTCCGTGTTGGTGCCCTCGAGTCCGAGTTTGGTCCATGGTGCCTGGAAACCGTAGCTGGAATGATGGAAGCGGGCGAAACTCCGGAAACGTTAATCTTGCGTGAATTGGAAGAGGAGGCGGGAATTTCCACTGCAGAGCTTATCCCTATTAGCAGCTATTACTCGTCTCCTGGTGGCTGCAGCGAAAAAATCCACCTGTTTTGTGCCCTCTGTGATCTGCAGGGGAAAGGCGGTCTATTTGGCTTGGCCGACGAGCACGAAGACATTCGTTTTGCCGTCTACCCTGCGGAGCATATTTTCGAGTATATGTATGACAGCCGTACAAATAATGCTGCGACCCTGCTAGGCTTGCAATGGGTGCAGCTGAATCGAACACGGCTGCAGAAAAAGCGTTAGTCATTGTTGTTGTGTATATGCAGTCCAAAAAAATATCGGTCAATCTTAAAGCCCATCATGCGCAGTGCGAGCTGAACTTTCATCGTATGCTCAATTTGATGCCTCGCTGGAAGGATGGCGAGAACCAGTGGTTGTTCCGTGTTGGCGCAAACGACAGGTTTCAAGTGCGGTTGCGTATAACGGAATCCGCCCGCTACACGACAACGGTTGAAGTTTTACAGCACCAACAGGGTCTGGAGCCCCCCAGGCTGTGCGTGCGCCTCTATCACGATGCGAATATGGCGGAAATTATTTCCTGGGATAGGCATAGACACTGGTTGCCGAAGTACAATTACCCCAACCCGCAAATGTACATGCCGGATGAAAAGCTGGAGTTGAACCGCTTTCTGGGAGACTGGTTGGAGGTGTGTCACAGCCAGGGCTACGCAAGCTTGGATAACTGTGAAACGGTTCTCGTTAGCAAGAAATAGTGTTTCGCTTTCACATAGAAGCGGACCAAAATTGACATATGTGGGGTTTGGCCAACATTCTATAGCATGTTGGATATTGGCAAATGGGTTAAGGATGGCACCCCGAAATACTGGATATTAAGCAGAGCAGAGTGAATTATGAGGCCCTTTCGCCTTTTACAGATAACGGATTGTCACTTAGGTAGTCAGCCTGGAGAAAAACTGCTTGGTCTTGATACCGACCAGAGTCTCTACGACGTTCTTCAGTTACTGCAAGCCAACGAAGCCCCGGATATGATTCTTGCCACGGGAGATATCTCCAATGATGGTGGAGTAGCCTCCTACGAGCGTTTTATTCATATTATCGAGCGCTATTTCCCCAATACGCCTCTGGCGTGGTTGCCCGGTAATCATGACGACCCTATGAATATGGATCAGGTCGCCACCCTTCCTATTGAAGCTCACTGTGTTCGCGGTGGCTGGAATATGATCTTCCTCGATTCGCGTATCCCCATGGAAGAGGGGGGTGAGCTGCACCCGAACGAGCTTGAGCGCCTGGACAAGCAGCTGGCTGCATACCCGCGTTTGCCCGCCATGGTTTTCCTACATCACCAACCGGTGCCGGTTGGCAGTGCCTGGCTGGATCAGTACGTTGTACGCAATCATCAGAGCTTTTTCGAGGTTATTGATCGTCATCCCCAGGTTAAATCCATCGGTTGGGGGCATGTGCATCAGTACTTCGAATCTGAGCGCAAAGGCGTAAAACTGATAGCGACGCCGTCAACCTGTGTTCAATTTCTGCCCAATTCCGATGATTTCGGTGTGGATACCGCCATGCCTGGGTATCGTCGTTATGAACTGCATGCCAATGGCCATTTCGACTCCGATGTGTGTCGTATCAAAGATAAAGTCTACAAAATCGACTTTGCTTCCAGCGGTTATTAAGTCTCCTTAAAAGCAGTAGTTCTCGCTATAATGTCCCTTAGTAAATGAGGTCTACATGGCGACACTGCTTTATATTCACGGTTTTCTCAGTTCCCCGCTATCCTTTAAGGCACGCGCTACCCAGCGATGGTTGTATCAACATCGTCCGGATATCGAGTTCCTGTGTCCCGCGCTGTCCTCCTATCCAAATGAAGCCGTATCGACTTTAAGCGATATAATGTCAGCCCGTCATGGCGATACCGTTTATCTTATCGGCAGTTCCCTCGGCGGATTTTGGGCAACCTGGTTGATGGAAGAATATAAGGCGGCCAGAGCCGTGTTGATTAACCCCGCCGTTGCGCCACATAAGTTTGTTGCGCCACTGATAGGCGAAGAACTAAAAAGCTATTACAGTGAGCAAACGTTTTGTTTGCAGCCCACACATATACAAGATCTGAAGAATTGCGAATGCGAGGCGCTGAGTCGGCCGAAAAATTATTGGTTGATGGTGCAAACTGGTGATCAAACACTGGACTATAGACACGCTATAAAAAAATATTCCAATTGTAAGCAGCTGGTAGAGGACGGTGGTGACCACAGTTTTCAAAATTATGAAAAATGGCTGCCGCAAATAATCGACTTTTTCGAAAGTAAAAATAGTTAGAGAAATAAAAAATAAATGGCAAATTACACTGCAGAAGATATCGAAGTTCTTACGGGGCTAGATCCCGTCAAAAAGCGCCCAGGTATGTATACCGATACCACGCGCCCCAATCACCTTGCGCAGGAAGTAATCGACAATAGTGTCGACGAGGCTCTCGCTGGCCATGCGAGGAAAATCGAGGTGCTTTTGCATAAGGACCAATCCGTAAGCGTTAGCGATGATGGTCGCGGCATGCCAGTAGATATGCACCCGGAACAGAAAAAGCCCGGAGTGGAAGTGATCCTTTCTACCCTGCATGCCGGAGGGAAATTCTCCAACAAAAATTACCAGTTTTCTGGTGGTCTGCATGGTGTGGGCGTTTCAGTTGTTAACGCGCTATCACAGATCGTCGAAGTTACAATTAAGCGTGATGGCAAGGTGTACCGCATTGGCTTTCAAAATGGTGATAAAACGGTAGACCTTCACGAGGTAGACACCTGCGGGAAACGTAACACCGGCACGACGGTTCGGTTTTTACCGAACCCTCAGTATTTCGACTCTCACAAATTTTCTGTATCACGTTTGCGCCATGTTTTGCGGGCTAAAGCAGTCCTGTGCCCCGGACTGGAGGTTGTGTTTGTTGATGAGCAATCCGGCGATACTGATACCTGGCTTTATGAAGACGGGCTAAAAGATTATCTCGAAGCTGCAACACAAGGCTGGGAAACCCTGCCGGAAAAGCCCTTTGTTGGCGTATTTTCCGGTACCACCGAAGCCGCCGATTGGGCGGTACAGTGGTTGCCGGAAGGTGGCGAAATTGTCCAGGAAAGTTATGTCAACCTGATTCCCACGGCGCAGGGCGGTACCCATGTAAATGGATTGCGCACCGGATTAATGGATGCCATGCGTGAATACTGTGAAATTCGTAATTTAATTCCCCGAGGTATAAAACTGGCTCCTGATGATATTTGGACCAACTGCTGTTTTGTGCTTTCTTCCAAACTGTCTGACCCACAATTTTCAGGTCAAACCAAAGAGCGACTGTCGTCGCGCGAAGCAGCGGCTTTCGTTTCAGGCGTTGCGAAAGATGCGTTTAGCCTGTGGCTAAATCAGCACACCGAAGAAGGTGATAAGCTGGCAGAGTTTTGTATCGGTAATGCACAAAAGCGTGTGCGTTCGAGTAAAAAAATAGCCCGGAAAAAAGTGACCGCTGGCCCCGCACTGCCTGGAAAACTGGCAGATTGCTCTTCCGACGATCCTGCTGTGGGAGAATTGTTTTTAGTGGAAGGTGATTCCGCCGGTGGATCGGCCAAGCAGGCGCGCGATCGTGTATTTCAGGCGATTATGCCGCTGCGAGGAAAAATTCTGAACACCTGGGAAGTGGACAGTTCCGAAGTCTTAGCGTCTCAGGAAGTGCACGATATTTCCGTCGCTCTGGGAATCGATCCTGGTTCCGATAATCTTGAGCACTTGCGGTACCATAAACTTTGTATTCTTGCGGATGCCGATTCCGATGGTCTTCATATTGCGACCCTGTTGTGTGCGCTTTTTGTTCGCCACTTTCCCGCGTTGGTTCGCGCGGGGCATGTCTTTGTCGCGATGCCACCGCTATTTCGTATCGATGTCGGTCAAGATGTTTACTACGCCCTGGATGAGAGTGAAAAGCAAGGTATACTCGAACGCATAGCCGCAGAAAAGAAGAAAGGTAAAGTCAATGTGCAGCGCTTTAAGGGCTTGGGTGAAATGAATCCACTGCAATTACGTGAAACCACCATGGCCACCGATACACGCCGTTTAGTGCAGCTAGTGATTGAACCGGGTGACGATACGCACCAGATTTTAGATATGTTATTGGCAAAGAAACGTTCAGGCGATCGTAAAACTTGGTTGGAATCCAAAGGCGATTTGGCTCGAGTGGATTAAAACGTATCTATTGGGCGGCTGCCCAAAAGTTTATTTACGTTGCATAGCGGGGCATGAATAGTGTTTGGCTTTGGGAGTAACTAAAACAACCGTATAAACTTATGCTGAAATTGACAATAATAAGCGAGCCGATTGCTAATAGGTAATACATAATGGCAAAAATTTTATACGGCGTTTCGGGGGAAGGTTCGGGCCATTCTTCCCGTGCGAGATTAATTTCGGAATTTTTAATTTCTGAAGGACATCAGGTTAAAATTGCCTCTTATGATCGCGGATATCGGAATCTTAAGGATGATTTCGATGTGTTGGAAATTGTTGGTTTGACCATTGTTAGTGAAGATAACGAAGTTTCCCGTTTAAAAACCATTGCCGCAAACCTATCGAAAATACCCAGTGGTAAAAGAGCGCTGGATGAGCTACGAGCGCTGATTAAATCATTTCAGCCAGATTGTATTCTTTGTGATTTTGAGCCCTGCACCGCCTATCTGGCAACGCATTACAGTATTCCACTGGTGTCGATTGATAACCAGCATCGCATGCGTTACATGGATTACCAGATTTTATCTGAGTTAAAAAAAGACGCGTTTATTACCGAATCGATTATTAGAACCATGGTACCAAAACCGTGGGTATCCCTGATTACAACCTTCCACCAGGGTACGCCAAAAAATGATCACAGTTTTTTATTTCCGCCAATACTACGTAGTCAGGTGCTTGAATTACAGCCGAGAGATGAGGGCTATATACTGGTTTATACTACCTCCGGTTTTGATTCTTTATTGGAAACATTAAAAGATTTTGGACGCGAGAAGTTCCTGGTCTATGGTTATAACAAGGACGAAGTCGATAATAATATTCATTTTCGTCCTTTTAGTGCTGATGGCTTTTTACAGGATTTAGCGGCTTGTAAAGCCGTTATCGCAACGGCGGGCTTCACCTTAATCTGTGAAGCGCTTTATTTGGGAAAACCTTATTTGGCTTTCCCTATGCAAGGGCAATTCGAGCAGCAGCTAAATGCGTTTATGCTTGCCAAAGAATCGTATGGTGCAGGCTGCGCTGCTCCCTCTTACGCGGATATCGCTGCATTTCTCTATGGTTTGCCAGACTACAAGAAAAAACTGGCATCCTACGAGCACAGTGGAAATACAAAAATCCAGGAATATCTAAGACGTTTATTGGCCGATGATCTGGCTTTACTAAAACGTTATCGCCCTGAATAAAAAGGTGGTTTGTTATCCAATGAAAACAGTTAAAAATTGTGGAATTCTTTTTGCCTTGCTGGTCAGCACGACTATTTTTTTGTCCTCCTGTGGGGGCGGAAGTCAAAACGCATCTCCGTCGATAATGCCGACACCGACACCGACACCGACACCGACACCGACACCGACACCGACACCGACACCGACACCGACACCGACCGCTGCTCCAGAGCCGCTGCCCTTTCCCGTAGTGTCAGAAAATTGGTCGCTAATTTGGAGTGATGAGTTCGATGGAGCAGAAATAAACCGGGAAGACTGGAACCTGGAGCTAAGCTGCTGGGGTGGCGGTAATAATGAAAAACAATGTTATACCGAGAGTGAAAGTAACGCTTTTGTTTCCGACGGTTTACTCAATATTGTTGCGCGCCGTGAAGATCATACAGACTATAACGGCTACGATGGTTTGTCTGGTGATCTGGTAACGCTGCCCTATACCTCTGCGCGACTGACGACAAAGCATCATCAGCAGTGGACATTTGGTCGCTTCGAATTTCGGGCAAAGTTGCCTTTCGGGCAGGGTTCCTGGCCTGCCGTATGGATGCTGCCAACAGATTCTCCCTACGGTGGTTGGGCGGCCAGTGGAGAGATCGATATTATGGAGGCCGTTAACCTTAAAGTGGACGGCGAAAGCCGTGTGCATGGCACCTTGCATTATGGTCGTAGCTGGCCAGAAAATGTTTACAGCGGCGAAGCTTATCAACTTCCAGGCGAGCTAAATCCCGCAGACGATTTTCATATTTATGCGCTCGAGTGGCAGGAGGGGGAAATTCGATGGTATGTCGATGGATTCCATTATGCGACACAACGATCATCTGGCTGGTACTCTCAATATGACACCGCGGCCGGGCTAGTAAATGCAAGCGACGGCGCTCCCTTCGATAGCGATCAACAGTTTCACTTACTGATAAATTTTGCCGTCGGCGGTGATTGGCCAGAGAACGTAAACCGGGGAGGAATTGATGAAAGTGCTTTTCCCCAAACGTTTCTCGTAGATTGGATTCGTGTGTATGAGTGCAATGTTTCGCCACAAAGCGGAGAGGGGTGCGCAGCCATCGGAACAGAGGCCACTATATTGCCCGGCCATAGTCGACCGACTCTCTGATCGGCGTTTTCGCGCTGCTAATACGCTGCGCTTCTAGGGTGTTTTGCCAGATCTAGAGCCTATGTCAGTTTGTGTCGGCAGGCAGGCGTATTGGTGTTTTAAGTGTTTACTTTTGTACGTCGTTAGCTTGCCGGTATCGCCTGAGTGTTTCGGAAATTGCCGCTTGTATGGTCTCAGATTCGCGAGTGTTATTGCCACACTTTTTCGGCAGCGACCACTGGCCATAGTCTGTTTCGTCGTGACCTTCTGTAAATGTAAAACAATAATCGCCTTTCTGAACAATCCGCTTTCCCGATATTTCGTAGAAGGTTTTCGGTGCTTTTGTTTTTCGATTTCTATTTTTTGCGCGAATTTGGGAGTGGTCTAGCGCTTGTTTTAACGTGGGATCGAATATTACCGTATCGCGATTTGTGTTGGGTGAGTGTAACTCGTTGAATAATGGTCGAGCATTTTTTTTTGCTCACTTATTTTCGCGTGGGGTACAGGGATTTTTTCCTGCAGTTTTTTTGCCGGCGCAGGGCGTTTGTTGCTATCCGCTGGCGGCGGGCTAGTGGCTTTTGTGGTTTTGGCGGGGGCTGGATTGTTCTTTGGGGTGGGCACTAAAGTAATCTGTACATGCTGGCTTTTAGCGATGGATGGGTTTTTATCTGCGCTGAGACTGAACGGGTTTGCCCAGGAAAAAACCAAAGGGACAAATGAAAGGTGAACGATCACCGATAACGTTAGCGGAACGAGCAAGCTTTCGGTATCCGGCTTGTTGTTTGTGGTGTGTTTTTCTTCCATGAAATAGCGACTTGAAAGGCATTTCTAGTGAGTCGCTAGCTATGACAAAGACAATGTGTCAAAGTTCGTGTAACCGGTTACAGAGCGGCCGCTGGTTCAGGGGCTTTCATTGTTTTTCAGGTCGTGGCGGAGCATCCCCGTGCCGCTAACTGACCAGACAATAGGTACTGCCGGGTTAACCGTTAAACTATTTTCGACAAAGAGAGCATCGCATGAAAAAAATAATTCTAACCTTCACCGTGCTTTGCCTGGCCGCACTGGCGCAGGCGCAAAAATATGAAGGCTTGGCGCTCACGCCCCCTATGGGCTGGAATAGCTGGAATACATTCGAGGTCGAGGTGAATGAAAAACTGATCAAAGAAACGGTCGATATTCTCGTTAGTAGTGGTATGCGAGAGGCGGGTTATACCTACGTGGTTGTAGACGATGGCTGGGAAGCCTTAGAGCGGGATGACGGCGGCAACCTGGTGCCTGACCCCAAAAAATTTCCCAGCGGTATGAAAGCGTTGGGCGACTATATTCATGCCAACGGCTTGAAGTTCGGTATTCATAACGATGCGGGAACGCGTACTTGTAATGGTTTCCCTGGTGGTCGGGGGCATGAATATCAAGATGCTAGGCTCTATGCCTCCTGGGGTGTTGACTATTTGAAATATGACTGGTGCGCAACCGGGACGGCCAATGCGCCGGAAACTTACAAGACAATGCGCGATGCATTGTACGCAGCGAAACGGCCTGTGGTGTTTAGTTTGTGCGAATGGGGCAATAACAAACCCTGGGAGTGGGCACAGGATATTGGCCATTTGTGGCGAACCACGGGCGACATTACCGACTGCTACAACTGCCAGGGTGAATACGATATGGGTTTGCGTTTTATTCTCCAATTGCAGGAGGGCTTGGAAAAATATGCCGGCCCCGGGCACTGGAATGATCCGGATATGCTGGAGGTCGGTAACCCCGGTTTAAGCCTTGCAGAATCACGCTCACACTTTACCCTGTGGTCGATGTTGGCGGCTCCGCTAATGGCGGGCAATGATTTACGCAAAATGACGCCCGAGACCCTCGCCATCCTTACCAACAAAGATGCCATTGCTATCAATCAGGACAAGCTGGGTAAGCAAGCGTATCGCTATATGAAACACCTGGACAAGGTGATTTATGTAAAAGAATTATCCAATGATGAATGGGCAATTGCCTGGCATAACACGGGAGATAAAGCCTTTACCCTGCGTATTAATTGGAAGCACTTTGATTTCCTCAATGGGACATACAATATTAAGGATGTGTGGAAGAATAAGGCGGTGGGAACCACCCATAAAAATATGGAGATTAATATCGATAGTCACGATGTGGTTTTTTTAAAGCTGAGAAAAAGCTAAATCAACAATGGATTCTGATAAGCAAAAAACCGGTCAAGGCCTAGGGCTGCGCGACAAAATTTTCCACTAGGGATCTGGCTACTACCGCGACCGTCTCCAGCTTTACTACACGGATGTAGTTCATTAGAACACTGCAGGAGTAATTGTCGATGGACGCTGGCCTCGAGCCGACAGGGGGGAATTGATGGTGTAGCGCCGTGGCCAATATCGAATTGCTAGCTCACGGTGCTCTTGTATTCTAAAAGCCCGGTGAGTGGTGTGAATGCCCCATAATCAATGAGTGATATATGGGGCAGCATTGAATCGTGGCCGGGTATCGAATTATCGACGACGCTTATTCGGTAGCGGCTTCGGCGCTAACCTCAGTTTCTTCGTCTGTATTGTGCTTCACGTAGAAAGGTGCAAACCAGCAAATCAGGAAGGAGGGGATAGTGGCGGCCATAACAAAAACAAAGTAGCCAACGTAGCCCATAATTTGTTGCAGTGCGCCACTTACCATACCGGTTAGCATCATGCACAGGCCCATTAGCGCGGTACCAAAGGCATAGTGCGTTGTGGCGTATTTACCCGGTGCCAGTTGTTGCATTAAGTAGATCATAAAGCCTACGGAGCCAATGCCAAAAAAGAATTGTTCCACTACTACACCTGCAGTCACAACGGCGTGGCTTTCGGGTTGGTAGATGGCCAGCAACAGGAAGGTAACGTTGGGTATGTTGACGCAAAAGCAGAGAGGAAACAGAGCTTTTTCGAGACCTCTTCTAGCAACGTAGGCGCCGCCAACCAAAGAGCCGATAAGCAGTGCAATAAGGCCGAATGTGCCGTAAATAATACCGAACTGCTGGTTGGTTAAAGACAGCCCGCCATTGGCGACAGCATCTTTCATAAACAGCATGCTGGGTGCATTCAAAAAACCGAAACTGACGCGGAACAGCAGGGCAAAGCCGATCATTATCCAAATGCCGCGTTTTTGGAAGAAGGTGACAAAAGCATCCATAAGAGTGCTAATGGCTTCAGCGGGGGTTTTAGGTGTGTTTTCGGCGCGTGCACCTTCGGGCATAACTTTCCAGTGCCAGGCGGCCATGGCTAGCATAATGGCTCCCATCAGTGCGAAAACGATTTGCCAGGATTTACTCCACTCGGGGCCGGATACATGTGGGTCGTGGTTAAAAATATGCTGATGCAGTAGACCGCTGAGCACCACCATCACACTCATCATTGCCAATTTACCCAGGTTCCAGCTAAGGCTCTGCCAGCCGCAGAAGAGAGCCTGTTGTTTTGCGTCGAGCGAGGTAACATATACGCCGTCGGATGTAATGTCTTGGGCTGAGCCAACAAAAGACAACACCCAAAAGAAAACCAGCATAATGGAGATGTAACTTGGCAGGCTCATTACTAGCGAAACACCAATAAAGCCTACGCCGAGAATGATTTGGCTCGCCAATACAAAAAACTTTTTGGTTTTGTACATTTCAAGAAATGCGGCAAATAACGGTTTAACGGTATATGCCAGGCCGAGCGCACTGGCATATGCTGCTGCTCGTGCGTTATCCATCCCCAGGTTGCTAAACATTACAACAGCGGCTGCCGTAAGCATGTTGTAGGTAAGGGCCATGGTAAAGTAACTGGAAGGCACCCAAAGCAAGGGGTGTTTGGTCTTAGCGGTCGAAGTCATTGGCTTACCTTTTCTCTCGTGTTGTTATATTTGTGGTTCTAAATAGGTGCTGGGATAGTATCAAATTTTGGTGTAGCGGAACGTTATACCCAGAGCTGAATTGATAAAAAACAAGTGGCTGATGCTTTAGTGTTAGTATGCCTGCGCACTTTTAGGAAACGTTTGTATGGCAATATGGGTGGACGCAGATGCTTGTCCCGTTGTGATTCGTGAAATACTTATTCGCGCCTCGCAGCGCACCGGAGTTGAGGTAACGTTTGTTGCGAATCAGCGCTTAGCGCTGCCTAGTATTCCCAGCGTTAAGATGCTGCAGGTGATGGCGGGCTTCGATGTGGCCGATAATGAAATCGTGCAGAGAGTGAGCCCCAATGATTTGGTCATCACTAACGATATCCCCCTGGCGGCAGAAGTGATTGAAAAAAGCGGTATGGTGGTGAGCCATAGAGGCGAAAAATTTACGCCTAACAATATCCGTGCACGTTTAAATATGCGTGATTTTATGGAGACCATGCGCGCGAGTGGTGAGCATGGCGGCGGTCCACCGGCGCTGAGTCAGGCGGATCGACAGATGTTTGCAAAGGTGCTGGACGGCTACTTGGCAAAGAACCCGTTGGGGTAAGCAACGCCGACCCCAACCGATAACTTAACGCAACAATAATAAAGGTTTTTGAGTTTTTCGCAGCATGGTTACGGTAAAGCTGCCCCACAAGAAATCGCGTACGCGATTGTGACTGAACGCGCCCATCACGGTTAGATCAATATTGTGTTTGGCCTGGTATTCAGGCAACACGTCTTCGTTTTTACCCACAAGGCAGACACTGGTGGTATCAATACCGGCGCGGGTTAATTTTTCTTTTGCCGCAACCAGCACGCTATCATTTTCTGTTTCTTTAGCGACAACGTGTACCAGATGGCAGGAAACGGCTTTAAACAACGGGCTGGTCGTTACCATATCCAATGCTTTCTGTGCAGCTTCGCTGCCATCGTAGGCGAGCATAATGGTTTGAGGCTGAGCAAATGCGTTGTTTACCACCAGGATGGGTTTGTGCAGTGCGCGGATTGTGGTTTCTAGCTGCTGGCCGATGCCTTTGTCGTTACTTTCGTGTTGCTCGCCGCGAATACCCACGACCAATACACGAATATGTTCTTCAAGATCGACCAGTGATTCCGATAGCGAGCCGTGTCGTTGACACATACGCACATCACTTGCGCCAGCGGCGATGGCTTTTTCTTTTGCCGCCTGCAGCATTAGCTTACCTTTTTGCAGCAGCAATTTACTGCGACCGGCCTCTACCTTGGTTAACTCGTTCAGTAACTCTTCCGACGAGCCCAAACCAATAGAGCCACTGTAGTCGGCGACTACCGGCGCGGGGCTGTGCTCAATGGTGTGCAACAGCTTTAAAGGTGCATCAACCGTTTTTGCGATCCATGCGGAATAGTCACATACAGCAGAGCTAAATTGCGCGCCGTCAATACAGGACAGTACCAGTTGTTTTTGTGTGCTCATTAGTGTCCCCCCAATACTTTTTCTAGTTCTTCTGGTTTATCGTGAACGCCAAAGCGGTCGACGATGGTTTCGCTGGCAGCGTTCAGGCCTATTATCTCGACTTCTGCACCCTCACGGCGGAACTTGATAACGGCCATATCCAGCGAGTGAACAGCGGTAATATCCCAGAAGTGCGCGCGATTAAGATCGATAATAATTTTTTCAACAGCCTCTTTAAAGTTAAATTGAGCGAGGAATTTATCGGCCGAGTTGAAAAATACCTGCCCGTGGATAGCGTAGCGGCGAATACTTTGTTCCTCGTCCAGCTCGCTTTCTACATACATAAAGTGGCTCACCTTATTGGCAAAAATCAGAGCTGCGAGCATTACGCCCACAAATACACCATAGGCGAGATTGTGCGTCCACACCACCACCACAACGGTCGCTATCATCACCATATTGGTGGACAGGGGGTAACGCTTCAGGTTGCGGATAGATTCCCAGCTAAAGGTACCGATGGAGACCATAATCATCACCGCCACCAATGCAGCCATGGGGATGCGAGCCACCCAGTCGTTGAGAAAGACCACCAGTATCAACAGCACGGTACCCGCAATAAAAGTCGACAAGCGTCCGCGTCCACCAGATTTTACGTTAATAACAGATTGACCGATCATGGCGCAGCCGGCCATACCGCCCAGCAAACCGGCGCCAATATTGGCAATACCCTGGCCTTTACACTCGCGGTTTTTATCGCTTTTAGTATCGGTAAGGTCATCCACAATGGTGGCGGTCATCAGTGATTCGAGCAGACCGACCACAGCCAGTGCTGCGGAATAAGGAAAGATAATTTGCAGGGTCTCAAAGGTAAGCGGTACATCCGGCCATAGAAAGATCGGCAGCGTGTCGGGCAGCTCGCCCATATCACCTACGGTGCGAATATCCAAACTCGTGGTCATTGCGAACGCTGTACAGGCGAGAATACACACCAGTGGCGACGGTACGCTTTTACCGACGACGGGAATATGGGGAAACAGGTAAATAATACCAAGCCCTGCGGCGGTCATGGCATAGACATGCCAGGTAACATTAGTCAGTTCCGGCAGCTGCGCCATAAAAATCAGAATGGCGAGCGCATTGACGAAGCCGGTTACGACCGATCGCGAGACAAAGCTCATCAAGCTGCCCAGCTTTAAATAGCCCATCACAATCTGTAGCAACCCGGTTAGCAGTGTCGCCGCCAGCAAATACTGTAGCCCGTGGTCTTTGACCAGCGTAACCATTAGCAGCGCCATAGCGCCAGTCGCGGCGGAGATCATTCCAGGGCGGCCACCGACAAAGGCAATAACTACCGCAATGCAAAACGAAGCATAGAGGCCAACCTTTGGGTCTACGCCAGCAATGATGGAAAAGGCGATGGCTTCTGGAATCAGCGCCAGAGCGACCACAAGCCCAGCGAGAATATCGCCGCGCAAATTGCCAAACCAGTCTTGCTTGGTTGAATGGAGCAACATAGTGTTTCCTTTAAATTCAACGAATATGGCCGAACAGCCGTCGAGGCTTAACATTCTATCGGCGTGAGTAAGCTGTCTATGTAGCGTTATTATTAGGAGGGACAGAAGAGGGCGGCGATTCTACCTGAATCGATACTGGGTAACAAATAGCCAAAAAAAAGCCTGCCGGTAAAAAGATTCCGGCAGGCTAGGAATTAGGTGTTTTAAAACAACCTCGTATAAAAGGTAGCGCGCCTGAAGCTTAAACATTGCCAAGGGGTCGCCTGGGGGTGGGGGTGGGGTAGCTCGAAGAGCCGTCCTTGGAGTTAAAGCATGCCCAAGGCATAGTTCAGAGGTGGGTGAGGAGTACCTCGAAGGTACCCCCCTGGAGCTAAAACATACCCAGGGGGTAAGTTAAGCACCCGAGCAGGTGGACGGTTACGGGTGAGATTAATATCATGGTGGCTTTGGAAGCCACCGCCTGAAAATACCACCAAAAGGCTTATGGTTGCGGTCTAGTGGGTACTTAGGGCATCGTCGTTCTTTATTCATTCTTGTGCGCGTGCCACCAGAATACTAAAACCCGAGGATTAGGTGGAGGCTTGTCCGGAATAACGCTTATAACGATGGCAGCTTGTATGAGTTATGGAAGCGGGACTATGTGGAAAGTATTCAATTCGTTAATTTGAAACAGCGAAAAAATTTCGAGTGGGAAACTCCTTCCTTCGAGGAATCAATAAAGAATACGAAAAGTATATTGTTGGAATTCCCGAAATACATCTGGATGTATTTTGAGGTATCGAAACTAACAGGACAGGGAGCTTGTCTGATCGCTAACAAAAAATAAATACTCTAGCTCTTGATAGTTTGCACTGACAGAGCCAGATGAGCCAACCACTTTTCAAACCGCGATCCGCATCGCGCATGCAACAGATACACACTTTTTATTTGGCATATATCAAATTTAGTGACAATTTTTGTTTGAGTAGAGACCCTGCAGTGTATCCGGTTACATTCATTTTGATTGAAAATCATACGGTACGGTCGATATTTGATCTAAATTCATACTAACGGATGGGTTGGTCGGTTTATTATTGACTCTTTAGTGCCGGTACCCATCTCGTTCGAGGCATCATAATATCTCATGGATGCAGACGTTAACACGCAAAGTCGTTTCAATTTGGGTATTTAACGAAGCGGTGAATATTCAAACTGAAAAATCGATAGCTTAGAGCTTGTCTAAGAATCTTTTCAGGTCGATTTATAGTGTTCGCTATCTCAAAGCTTTCTATTTCTACCGCATAAATACAATCCGTCTCTTGGCTAGTTTATTTGAGACGGGTGATAGTCAGCGATTGTGCCGCAAATATCCAACCAAAGGGAGTGCGTATCTCCAAGCTGTCAGAGAAATTTTAAGTTTAATGGCCTAACGTCGTTGTGAATAGAGTTTATTAAAAGGAAATGATAATGAAAAACACCTTAACTTTTTTCGGTGCAGTCCAGCAATAGGTTTAATTTTTCTGCTGGGCATATGCTTTTTTTCAAATGCCGCTTTTTCCCAGTGTGAGACATCAGCGACGGCTGTTGTTAATTCTTTAGAGGGTGATTCTACTGTATCGTATGATGTTCGAGTAAATTGCACTGAAGATCCCAACCCGAACGATGACGATGAGGGTGGCAAAAAAAGAAGAGGTAGTAAAAGTCACCGGGCCAAGCTTGTCTGATGTAAAAAAATGCGAGATGCCAGAAGAAATGAGTTGTTGCTTAACGCAAGCAATACCGATTTATTGGCGAGGCTTGGGGCGATAGAGGGTTTCGCCTCAATGGCGGATTTGTATAGCAATGACGCAAAAAGCGCTAAGGAAAAAGATAAAGAGCTCAGTGATGATGGGGGTGAGAAATCACCGTGCCCTGTCATTATTAGAGATGCGGAAAAAGTTCTACATGAGCGCGACTATTTTGGTACAGGTGGTTTTCCGCTCAATATTTCAAGAGGATACGCTTCCCTATCTCAGAGTAAAATAGGCTCCTGGCAAATACCTGGTATCTTTGGTAATAGTTGGTCTACCACATTAGATACCCAGATAAGGCTAGACTATAGTAAAACTGAAGCCTGCTGGTTTGTTATGGGTAGAGGTGCGGTTGGCGACTGCGATGCTTCTCGGCTGCCAATAGCTATTAGCGTTATTAAAAACCTAAAGCAAAGTGGATTTTTGAGGATCATCTCTGGCCCATATAGTAACGACTACTATCCAAGCCGGGATCCGAATGATAGCGAGAGAATATACAAAAGTGGTAGTACTTGGATATATGAAAATGCGGGCCAGTCTTCCTATGTGTTTTCGAGCGTTGGCCGCTTGGGAAAAATTATTCCCTATAAAAGCGGTAAAGAATGGAGTTTACAATACGAAAATAATAGTTTAGTAGAAGTTTTACATAGCTCCGGCCGTAAACTGGTATTTAATTGGAAGTCTTCTTCTGTTAGCGGTCTTCCCCCTGTATTAGATGCGATAACATTGCCCAACGGTAAGCAGGTTAAGTATGTAATTGAGCCTATAGGGTCATCTACCAAACTGTCGAATCGTTTTTTAAAAGAGGTTGTATATCCAGAAGGGACTGGAAGCCTAAAATATGATTGGGAGCCAAATGGAAATATCGTTGCCAAGTATGTCGATGGCGTTAAACGGGGGGACTACCAGTATGAATATGGTCGGGTAAAATACAGCGGTCTCGTTGGCGGTATTAATCGCTCCACATTTAGTACTGCGGCAAATAAGCGAATAGTTACAAATGCGAAAGGTGGCGTGAAAGAATATGCCTATGACGACCATAAGCGCTTGATTGGTGTGGACAAAAATTCTACGGGGGTGTGTCCTGGAGCAGCAAAAGAAATCCAGTACTACAGTGAGGACGATCCGCGATCCAAAGTGAAATTTAAAGAGGATTGGAACGGAAAACGAACAGCTTACACATACTGGAAAAACGGGGGCGACGTTAAATCCGAGTATGTAAATGGAGTAACGAAAGAGTATTGGTGGGGAGTGAATGGGCAGCTGAGCACTTTAAAAGTGTGGAATGGAGCGAGAAATCCAAGCCTTTGTGCCGTAGGTGATTCATGCCTAGAGCCTACGCAGTTGGTTCCTGCTAGAGTTATCAGGTATGTCTATGGAGGAAAGGATGACGCCGCGTATTTTGGTCGATTAATGTATAAAACTACTAAAGCCCTCAAGTATGGTAGCGGTGATTATACTCCTGAGAGAAAGCATGTATTTGCTTATGAGTTTTATGATAGCGGCGTTGTGAAAAAGACAACTGTTGATGGGCCAGAAGACGGAGATAGTGATAAAACCATATCTGAATACAATTCATATGGTGATCTGGAGAAGGTTACAAACGGGGCTGGGCACGTAGTTAAATACAATTATCGTACTTCAGATGCAGGGCTGCCATATCAAATGGTCGATCCGAATGGAATTCCTACAGACTTCACTTATGATGCTAGAGGTAGGCTCAAGCAAACCTCGGTTATCGGTTATTCCAGCTTAGTTACAAAAATAGAATATTACGGCGATAACCAAATAAAACAAATCACCGCCCCTGCAGGTTACTACGTAAAATACAACCTAGATGAAGCTCGGCGAACAAAAACCATCGAGAGTCTATTTGCTGGTAATAATTATGCTATTAGGCAAGAAGCGTTCGAGTACGATTTACTCAACAATATAACCTCGTCTAAATCCAACTTAGTCACAGCCAGTGGCGTAGTAACGAATAACGTTGTTACGCTTGATGCTGACTATGATGAGTTTGGGAATAGAACCGTCGACCATGGTCAAAATGAGCAGTTGAAGAGTTACACTTATACGCCTGGCGGTAATGTAGAGACCGTTACTAATGCTATGGGGCATGTTGTATCGTTTAGTTACAATGCTTATGGCCAACTGGAGTGGTCTAAAAATCAGGAAAATGAAATAACCCGGTACTATTACGATCGTTTAGGCTACCTTAAAGAGGTCAAGGACGCTCTTGGAAATTCCACACTCTATAATCGCAACGGGTTTGGTGAAGTCGAACAGTTGGTTAGCGCAGATACAGGAGTAACCGAGTACGAGTACACTACTGGGGGCCTATTGCGCAAGATTGAAACAGCTAGCAATACAACGATTACGTACGATTACGACAACTTGGGTCGACGCGGTAACGTGAAAGCTGAAGGGAGTGATATTCAAAATATTGATTACTCTTACGATTCTTATTGCGATGTAGTTGCTCGCCAAAGCTGTCAGTTTGGTAAGGCCCGCCTATGTGCGGTAACTGATAATTCCGGTTATACGAGTTATAGCTATACGGCTGACGGAAATCTCGCTCGTCAAACAAGCAAGGTGGATGGGGCGACGTATTCCATTAATTACGGCTATGATAGTTATCGACGGCTTTATTTAGAAAGCCTGCCGGGAGGTGTTAATGCCCGCTACGGCTATGATACTGCCGGGAATGCCAACAAGGTAATGGTACAAATTAACGGTGGTAGCTGGTTACCACTGGTTGAGGTGACCCAAGGGCTGAGAGAAGAAGTCTGGGAGTATGGCCAGGGGGCAACTCCTTGGGGGGGGGGCAACATTACCGCGACTAAGAAGTTTGATCTTGACGGAAGGCTCGTTGCATATAATAACTATTTTTATAACAAGTCGTTTTCCTATGATAATCGAGACGCCATTTCAAAAGTGGTGGGTGGGCCAGAAGGTCAATATAATTATGTTTATGATGATGTCGGGCGGCTGAAACGTGAAAAATATAACAACACAACCTATTTGCCAGGTAGCTATTCCTATGTTTATGATTCCAATGGAAATCGCGATTCCTACCAGCTTGGTTCTCAGCCACCGAAAGATTTTGTTATTGATCCCGACAGCAACCACATAACCAAAATCGGTTCGGAACCACTCGTTTACGACGAGGTAGGTAACCTGAAAGAGCACCGCAGGAGTACAACATCTGCTGCGCCAAAATATCGGTATTATTACGATAGTTTGGAGCGAATGACCGGATTTTATAAATACGATACTGGTCAATCCAACTATATATACAATTACGCCAATCAGCGTGTGTCAAAGTATGCGCGGAAGAATCAAGGCGGCCCCGCAGTAATTAATCACTATCGATATTTGTACGATAGTAGAGGCTTATTACGTGCGGAAACCAAAGCAGATTCGACGGCTATAGATAAAACGTATATTTATTTCCGTTCGGTACTGGTAGGTTTTGTGATGAATGGTAAGCTGTATTCGGTGCTGCATGATCAAACGGGTCGGCCACAGTTAGTATATGTTGCAAGTGGTAGTACTTACGATGTGGTATTTGCAGTCAAGTCCCAAGGCTTTAAGCGACAAGTTGTGACCAATAAAATCGGTGGTATGAATATTGGCTTTCCGGGACAATATTATGACAGTGAATCAGGGCTTTGGTATAACATCAACAGATACTATGACCCAGAGATGGGGCGCTATACGCAATCTGACCCGATTGGTTTGACGGGTGGTATGAATACCTATGCTTATGTGGGTGGGAATCCTATTAGTTTAATTGACCCTTATGGACTAAAAACATGCTTGTTGACGGTTAGAAATAGTGCTGGGTTAGGTGTTCATTCTGCTGTCCAGATGACAAATCTAGGAACTATCTACGACCCTAACGGAGGCTATAGTCAGCAAAATGGTGGTGGAGAGTATGTCGATGCGAAGAATACTGATGGTTTTAATGCTTATCATCAATCTGATGGTGATACTGTAGAATCACAATGTAAGGATACGTCTAAAGCACAAGAACTGGCAATACAAAGCGCCATTATTAGTGCGCCTACTTCAGGTGCTTTAGGGTGTTCAATGAGTGCATCTAGTGTATTAAATGCATCAGGGGTATTTTCTGGGGTGCAGCCAGATACATTTTGGCCCGGAAATCTTTCAGACCAATTTGGAGCCGCCAAGGTGAATGGAGGATGATTTTAATCAACCGTGTTCTATTATTGTTTTTATTAGTTACTGCGTTTGTTTATTGGTGGGTGGATTCATTTATAAGAGTTTACCCTGCATATTTATCGATACCTTTGCAGACCATCCTTGTTTGGCTCTTAATTAATAAATTATCTAAACATAAGTGGCACTTCCTTGTGGTGCTAGTAATCTCTGCTGTTATCGGGTGGGTGGTAAGCATTATCACTCACAATTTATTGTCTTTGGTTTATTATGATAATTTTGTGCTGTCTATAACGGAGCACTACCAATCTCAAAAGCTATTGAAGCACCTATGGTTTATGTGTTGGTCTTCTTTAGTGACGCTAGGTGTTATTCAGGCATTGGTTTTGACGTTTCTTTTGAGGTGCAACATACATAAGAAACCATAACCGACACTCTCACAGTGTCGGCTAAGGCATCATCATGACAGTAACCGATGTGAATGGCAGTATCATCATTTATATCAAACGCATCGATTATTGCGCTGCTTGTGGCTTCGATGGATTCAGTGTTTAAGTTGGAACTATGAGTGGTGATGATGGCGTATACGGGTTGGTTTGATGATGGTTGACAACCTTGAAATTCCAGTGATGGAATGATGGTTTCGGTAATGTGATTGCTGCAGTTATCAGTTGTTGATAGTGATGATGACGAGTAAGCAATATTGCCGCTGTCATTGATAACTTCATCAAGGAAATCGGGATTGCCATTAAGTAACCATGTACCAACGGGGTTTGGTTCAAACATACAACGAACAATATCAAGAGTCAGTTGAAGTAATTCTTCTGGCTCTTTTTTATTGGCAAGTGCATCAATGCACATCTCTGAATCGGGTTTCGCATCATCAATATTGGTGATGAATTCACCGAAATGATGAAGCATGTTCATGAATGATGAATTAGGTTGTTGTTTGCTCTTTTGGTCTGTCTCGGATTCCATCAGGTCAAGAAATTTCATGATGAAACACCCTCTGCTGAAATTCTTGAAATCCGATTAAACTGGCTGCAATCTACCTTGCTGGTCACTGCGTTATTGCGTTCGATGGTTGATGAAAAGCAATCAAAGTACTCGCCGATTTTCGACTCAACATACACTAGTTTACAGGCATCATCATGGTGGATATGCAATTCAATTGCTTCAACAATATTGAGCAAATCATCACGAGTAATCTTGTCTGAAATATCATCGAAATCACTGGTAGTGAATGCTGATGATGGTAGTGATAAAGCAATATAATCATCATCAAGCTCATGGCTTAAACCATGCGCTTTCATCACTGTGATAATATGGTTAACACACGACAGTGAGTGAAAGCTTTCTGTATCAGATAACCTAAATGCTGATGTTTGAAAGTAACGGGTAATGGTGTTTGTTTTGGTCATGATTATTCCTTATGAGTATCATGATATTTATACCCAAGAAATTGACCGTGATGCGTTGATATTACTGATGATACCGGGCAATTATCTTAGGTAATGTGTCATTGGCAATTGCCTTTTTAATTTACCTTTGCATATTGGATTTCTTGTTCGTGTTTGTAATGGATGAACAAAGATCGATCATAAATGACTTGGGATTGTTGATAGCTGCAATGCCATTTATTGGGGCTTTTTTTACCTTTAGAATGGCAAGTGATAGCACATCCATAAAAACAAGAATTTCCATTAGCATTCTATTTTTTCTGGCTTTAGTAGTTATAGGGTTCATTGAATATCTTTGGGTTGCCACCCATTTCCATACATTATTGGGTGGCAAAATATGATACTACTTGGGGAAAAATAGATAGCACATCCACTTTAATTCTTTAATTAAAGTGGTAAGGGGTCGGAGTGAATTAAGCAAAATCCCAGCCAAGCGCTGGGATTTGTGTTATGGGCTGATTCCCTCAATCTCAATCATTGTATCGAAACGCTTAAAATCTGCCGTGTTATGCGTCAGCACAGAGGGAATACCATAAGCCAGCATGGTGGCGACAATATTGGCATCATGCACCTGCTTACCGCCGATCTGAAAATCACCCATCAGCTTAACCAGTTGGCTGGTGACGGCGCTGGTATCGTCAGCCACCTGAAACCGTTCTTCCAGATAACGTACCAAGAGTCGGGGTCGCGTCTTACATTTCACATATCCGTCAGTGCTGGGTTTTGTTAGCTCTGGTCGTCCTCCTTATCCCTTAGGCGCCTTCCCGATTATTCATGCATGCGGCCTCGTCTACCAAAGCGGCAGCATTGGTAGCCGCACCTACGACCCCAACTCCAACCTCATTACGCGCAACACCACACCCCAAACCAGTGATTACCACTACGACGCGTTAGATCGGCTCATTGGCGACAGTATCGACAATGCCCAGTCTTCAACCTTTAATTACGACCTCAGTGGCAACCGCTTGCGTAAAGGCCAGGCCGAATTCAACGAGGAGGAATACACTTATCTGGCGGGTTCTAATCGCTTATTATTAACCGAAAAGCTCGACAACGACGAACCTGCCAACCTCAACACCATCGTTGCCCGCGCCACTACCTACAACGATGCCAATCGCCGTTACCAGGTGTTCGCTCCGGGTGTTATCGAGCCCATAGCAACCTATATTTTTAATGCCCAGGGGCAACGAACGAGAAAGATCACCGCCGACGGTACGGTTATTTATCACTACGATAGCCACGGCATGCTCATCACAGAGACTCGTGCAACCGGTGAATTAATTAAGGATTACATTTGGAATGGCATGAGCCCAGTGGCGCAGATAGATTCTGTGGCGGGCACTGAGACGGTTTCTTTCCTGCATACGGATCATTTGTACACACCGAGGTTTGCTACGAACTCATCCGGTACTATTGTTTGGCGTTGGGAGGGCGAGGCGTTTGGAGAAACAAATGACGAGGCGCTGAATCAGTTTACGTATAATTTGCGGTTTCCGGGGCAGTATTTTGATGTGGAGACACAGACGCATTACAATTGGATGCGGAGTTATGACCCCAGTCTTGGACGATACGTTCAGAGTGATCCTATTGGGCTTGAGGCTGGGATTAATACTTATGCTTATGTGGGGGATAATCCGTTGAGTAGAATTGATCCAAAAGGATTATGGGATTTTTATGTCACAGGCAACATCGAGGGTTCTTTGGTTTGGGGGATTTCCTTAGTGCAGGGTTTCTATATTGGATCAAATGGTGTTGGTCCCATCGATAGTTTTGGCGGGGTTATTGGGGTAGAAGCTGGAGCGGAGATAGAGTTTGGATTTTATACGGGGAATACTCCGCCTAAAGATGTAAATGGGTTTGAAATAGAGCTCGATACTGGACCTGTTGGTTTTTGTTATGGTGAAACAACCTCTGGAAAAACTATGGGAATGAATTTTGGTCCAGGTTCTCCAGGCTTTTTAACAACCCTACCGGGGAGCAGTTTTTCTATATTTTGAGTTGGTAGAATGAAGATGAAAAATGAACGTCAAATATTGAGAGCACAGTATAAGAGGGTTTTGTTATTGTTTTTGTGCTTCCCTGTTTTCGTAAGTATTTCAGTGCTGTTTTTCGGGGAGGACATAGCTTTTTGTTTTTCAGTGGTCTATGGGCTTGTTTTCTTAATGATGGGGGTGTTCGTTTTTAACAAGGACTGCCCTAGCTGTAAAATGCCATTTTTTAGATCTGGCATATTTTATAGTGTGCTTCCAGCCTGCAGTCATTGCGGATATAACCTGTTCTCGAAGAAATCAACAGGTTCGGAGCAATAGGAAAATAATTTTTATTTTCTAATTGTTTTCCCTCTAGTGGCAAGAAGCTCCGGTCAGAAATGACCTGGGCTTTTTAGTTTTTGTTTTTAGGACTCCTGTTGCTGCTTGATAAGGGCATCGAGCATCTCGTTGACGAAACTTTTGTTTTGCTCTGGGCAATAATGCGATCTGCTCGATCTGTTTTTGCAGTTTGGACGCAGCCCTCCGTTTGGCAGGCTTGCCCTGAATCCCCAAAACAAAATCACAAAACCCGGGGGCAGGCCGGAATGGCACTTACTTTAGGACCGCCAAAAACTAGATCATTCAGCATTTCCGGTTTTTCTATATTCTCGCTGCTTTGGAGGATGCCCGTTTTTTAATATTTCCGCCTGCGCTAACTTCCGGTGTTTTGTCAGTAAAGAAAAAGGTTTCGGCCTCCGTTTAACAGCCCTCGGTTCTATGCGACCAGGCCGATTACCTGCCTGCTGCTCCCCGACTAACTTGAACAGTTGCTTCAATTGATTTTCATCACAATATTCCACTTGACGACTCCAGGCCAACCATAACTGCAGCGTGTGTTTAAAACTGAGAGCGCGAGGTTGTACGTTTGCCAGCGTTGCAGATTGAGCCATGATAATTCGAATAAGGTTCTATGCCAGAAAATATATCCACATTTCTTTCTCAGCCATATCTGGTGTACGACAAACCAAGGTTTCCATTCCTAATGTTGTTTTGATATTTCGAATATCCAGTTCTACATGCCAGCGCTGACGGTAAAGCTCCTTCAAAGAGTTTCGCGGTGCATCGTTAGGCCGTAGTAACGAGGTAATCAATATTTTGTTTCCAATTCTGACTTCCGTTATCGTCAACTCTTCTGGTAACGCGTGATAATCGTCTTGCTTCATCCATTCTGGGCATTGCTTGGGCTTTGGTAAACGAATGAGGTGATCTCTGGCTCCCAGCTTAACGCCCTTACGAAAATCCGTTTTTCGCTTTCTCATTCCATTTTGCTCAAAAACGACATCTATGGATCGTGCCATACATTCGGCTTACGCAAAATAGCTTCCATAAATGGCGTCACCAAGCAGAATATCTCCGCTTTTAAAACTGGGCAATATTGACCGCAGATTCTCTGTAAACGTTTTGGTTCTTCCAGTGAAAAATCGTCACCTGACCAGCTAGGCTTGTTTAATGAAGCCGAATGCGAAGAAGCTGGCAGCACAACAGTTAAAAACCATTCCGGTACCCACACGTCGCGTGTCAGCAATCTCCCTCGTGAAGAAATTTTTAACGATCTACCCCAAGCAGAGAAGGTCTGCCCGCACGATGGCACCGAACTCAAAACATTAGCAGTGAAGATCACGAACAGTTGGGCATCATTCCGGCCAAAATCAAAGTTGTACGCCACAAGCGTTTAAAGTACGAGAACCGCATAGTCACTGCAAGCAAGCCGAAACAGCCCATCGAAAAGAGCATTGCCAGCCCAAGCTTACTCTCTTACATCGCTACCCAGAAATACGCGGATGCTTTGCCCCTATATCGTCAGAGTGAGATATTCAAGCGTATCGGTATTGAACTAGGTCGAACCAATATGGCCGACTGGATGGTGAAGTGTGGTGAACTAGTGCAGCCACTAATTAATCTACTGATTGATCATCCACATAAACAGCCATGCCTGCACGTGGATGGAACAACCTTACAAGTGTTAGACGAGCCCGGCAAAACGGCACAGAGCAAAAGCTATATGTGGGTTATGGGCAATACCGGTCATCGGCGATCATGTGTGTTCCGATACGCGCAGTCAGAAGGCGCTTCTAAACCTGCTCAGTCAAGACAGCACCGCCATTACGGCTGAGGGCTAAGAAATATATCAAAAAGCCTGCGATCAATACCAAATACAACGTTCTGGCCGCATGGCCCATGCGCGTAGTAAGTTTAAGGACGCGAAACCTATACTCGAAAAGCTAACAACGTGGGCGGAAAAAAGCTTACAAACCGTTGCTCTCAAAACAAAAATTGGGGAAACTCTGGTGTACCTGCATAACCAGAGGGATCGCTTGGTTGCGTACTTAGGTGATGGCAATTACCCAATCGACAATAACGCGGCTGAACGAGCCATACGCCCCTTTACCATTAGTCGCAAGAATTGGATGGTTAGTAAAAGCGAAGCTGGTGCCAAGACTAGCGAAAATCTTTACAGTCTAATCGAAACCGCAAAAGCCAATGGGCTTAATGTGTTCGACTATCTTCAGCTCATTGTTAAAGAGCTTCCCAGCGCGCAGAGTGCTGAGCAGGTTGAGGGATTGTTACCTTGGAATATTGAATTAAGCTAGGGCGTGGTTGGTTTTGCGCGTACTTCTTTCTCAATACTTTAAGGCAATATAGCCAAAAAAAAGCCTGCCGGTAAAAAGATTCCGGCAGGCTAGGAATGAGGTGTTTTAAAACAACCTCGTATAAAACTTTAGGTGCTTTCTGCTTCTAGCCAAGCTTCGCGCGCCGCTTTTTTAGCGCGTCGGTGTTTGGGGCTTATATCGGCAGAAATCATGTAGAGATTGGGTACCAGCACCAGAGTTACCAGGGTCGCAAAGAGCACACCAAAGGCTAGCGATACAGCCATAGGAATCACAATCTGCGCTTGTAGGCTGCTTTCGAACATAATGGGCATCAGGCCTGTAAAAGTGGTGAGTGAGGTCAGTGCGATCGCCCTAAAGCGTTTTTGACCTGCGTGGAGAACGGCTTCGATCAGGGTTTCACCGCGCTCCAGCGCGCGGTTAACGTAGTCCACCATGACCAGTGAGTCGTTCACCACAACCCCCACCACTGCGAAGATGCCAAACAGCGACATGCGGCTGACGTCCATTCCGAGAATGACATGGCCGAGAACTGCGCCGATCACACCGAAGGGAATCACCGACATTATCATCAGTGGCTGAGTGTAGGATTTCAGTGGCAGGGCCAGCAGCACATAGATGGGCAGCAATATCACCAGAATGCTTAGTATCTGCGTGGTAAAGCCCTCTCGGTCGTCCTTCAGCTTACCTGCTTCTTCAATCTGAATGGACGGATAGCGTTTTTGCAGATTGGGGAAGACCTCTTTTTCTATAGTGTCGGCAATTTTGAAGCTCTCGGCTTGCTCGAAATCGACGGAGGCCCAGACGCTAATTGCACGATTGCCCTCTTCACGATAAATCTGGTTTACGCCCTCGGTAAATTCGATATCGGCAACTTCTGACAGGGGAACTTCGGCACCACCGGGGGTGCGGATCAATACACTGTTAATGGAGCCCAGTGTGTTGCGTTCGTTTTCGGGGTAGCGCACCATTACGCGAATTTCCTGCCTGTCGCGCATAATGCGCTGCGCTTCAATGCCGTAAAGGCTAAAGCTGGCTTGCCCGGCCACATCGGCGGTAGTTAGTCCCAAACTGTAGGCCACAGGCTTAAGCTTGAACTGAATTTCTTTGGCCGCTTGGTGTTCACTGTCGTTGATTTCCGAAACGCCCTTCATTTTTGCTAGCTCGGTTTTAATTTCGGCTGCGGCTGCTTGTAGCTCATCTATATTGCGGCCTTTAATACGGAAATTGATATCGCCATCGCTGGTGCCGCCATGGAAAATACTGTCGATCACGGTGATATTTTTCATATTGGAAATGGGCGGCATTTGCTCGCGCCAGCGGCGGGAGAGTTCAAAGGCGTCCATTGGGCGCAGCTCGGGTTCGACCAGTTTGGCTTCAATACGCGCTTTGGTGCGGCCCTGATCGTACATCAGTACCTTTTCAACCATAGGCGCGCCGAACTCGGTTTCGATGTCTTTCTCCACCTTGCGAATCACGTCCTCAATGGCAAACATACCGTCGAGCAATGCGCTCTCAGGAGCATCCGGATTCATTTCCAGTACGATATTGGTAAAGTCGTGAGGAATTTTGGGCATCATCACCATGCGAATAGCACCGGAGGCAAAGAGGCCGACGGTGAGCAAGACCATGGCGATAAAACCCGCCAGCACGGTGTAGCGATAGTGGAGTGTTACTTCCAAAAATGGGCGGTATTTTGTTTCGATAAAGTTAAGTAATTTGGTATCCACGGTCTTTCGAAAGCGTGTGAGCGGATTGCGTGAATTAACATTTTCTTGCGACATGGCGGCCAGGTGAGCCGGGAGAATAAGCTTGGATTCAACCAGGGAAAACAGCAGGCAGAGGACCACCACATAACCAATGGCGTGGGGAAAGGCCGACTGCGGGCCGCTCTCTAGCACCATAGGCATAAAGGCAGCCATAGTGGTAAGCACACCGAAGGTGGCGGGTACGGCAACCCGTTGGGCACCGCGAATTACGTTGTCCATAGACAGGCCGCGAGACTGGGTTTCAGTGTAGACGCTTTCACCAATAATAATGGCGTCGTCCACCACCACCCCAAGCACCATAATAAAGGCAAACAGACTGGCGACATTGACGGTGACATCAATCATGCCCAGTGGGAGCAGGGCTAAAGCGCCGAGAAAGCTGACTGGCAGCCCCATCATGACCCAGAAGGCGAGCTTGGTACGCAAGAATACGGTAAGGATCAGGAATACCAGAATACCGCCCCAGAACATGTTTTCTAGCATCATGTTCAAGCGGCCGTTCAGATAGTAGGTGAGGTCGGCCCACGGCTCTAGGCGAATACCTTCAGGCAGTGTGGCCTGGCGCTTATTAACATATTCGAGCACGATTTTGGATACATCGGTAATGCTCTGGTCGCGGGAAGCGCCCACGAAAAAGGTCAGAGAATTCACTCCGTCCAGCTTGGCGTAGTTCACGCCTTCTTCAAAACCATCGCTAACATGAGCGACATCGCTCAGAACCAGGCGGGTGCCGTCTTCGAGGTTGCGTAGCGGAATGCTTTCGTACTCGGAACCGATATAGGCCTGTTCTTCCACTCGAACTGAAATATGGCCGGCGTCTGCGCGAATTTCACCGGCAGATCGGTTGGTCGAAAAATTGCGCACAGCATTGGCGATATCGTTAAAACTGAGATTGTATTCCCGCAGCTTGTCCTGGCTGACTTCGATGGCAATCTCGTATGCGGCACCGCTGTAGAATTCGGTAATGTTTACTTCCGGCAGGGCGCGCAGCTCGTCGTGGATGGTTTCTCCCAGCTGCTTTAGCTCGCGAATGGAAACGTCCCCGGCGATATTCAGCCACATCACTTCTTGGCGGAATTTATCGTGTTTTACGCGGGCAGGCTCCATACCGGCAGGGAAACTGGAAATGGCGTCGACTGCAGATTTTACATCGTCGAGCACGTCCTGGGCGTCGTAGCCATCCATCACTTCCAGGTCGGCGGTGGCGTAGCCGCGATTACTGCGGGTAATAATACGCTCTAAACCCTCGATACTCTGAAAGGCTTCCTCGAATTTGGTGGTGATGGTTTCTTCCACTTCATCCGGTGCGGCGCCTCGGTAGGTGGCAGAAACGTTAATCCAGGTGTTTTCGATCATCGGAAACATCTGCTTGCGAATATTCATGGCTGAATAAACGCCCATTAGCAGAATGCCGACCATCAGCAGATTAGCGGCCACCGGGTTGCGGGCGAACCAGGCAATAAGGCCTTTTTGGGTATCTAAATGAGCGTCGACTGCGGTGTTGTTTGGACTCGACATGGCTTAGCTCTCCTTGTCGGTCAGTGTTGTTGCCTGGGGTTCAGCCGTTATTAGTGGTTGGGCGCCGGACATTGAATCGTCTTCCTCTGCGGCCTCAGTACTGAGCGCCATGCCTTCCACCGGGTACTCCAGCGATGAGGTGATCAGCAGGTCGCCGTCCATCAGGCCGTTGGAAATAACGCTGAATTTACCTTCATGACGAATCACTTCGACTTCGGCAAAGGTTAAGGTGTTGTTGTTGCCATAAAGCGCCAAGCGGTTATCGCGCAACAGCTGGCGAGGCACATAGGCGGCAGACGCAATGTGTCGACCTTCGATCTCGGCGGTGACGTAGGTGCCAAAGGGTAGGCGAGGAGCGTCACTCTGGCCAGAGCGGTTGTAAGGGTCCTCCAGCTGCGCAACTAAATAAACCATGCGGCTTTTGTCATCCACGACGCCTTCGTCGCGAACAATATTGGCTTGCCAGCTTACGATTCGGTTTGATAGGGTTGCGACCAAGTTAACGGGCGCGTTGATACCGCCCGCCTCAAGAAAGGCCAAGTCGTTATTGGAAACGGGTAGACGAATTTCGGCGGTCTCGACATCAAGCACGGTACCGATATGCGTGCCCATATTGGCAAAAGTGCCGGGGCTGACATTTCGGGCCGCTACCAGCGCATCAAATGGGGCTATGATTCGAGTGCGCTGCAAATCTTTTGTGGCCTGACGCACGCCAGCTTCGGCGGCTTTCACACCCGCAAGAGCCTGTTCCTGTTGGGGCTTGCGCAAGCCCAGCTCGGACGGTTCGGCATTGGTGATTTTTTCCCACTCGGCTTCGGCGACACGGCCCTGAGCACGCTCCAGAATAAACTGTGCTTTGGCGCTGGCCAGGCTGGCGTTAGCTTGTTGCAGTTTTACCTGATAGTTAAACGGGTCAACCTGCGCCAGTAACTCACCCTTGTTAACCAGACCACCGCGTACGAATTTTTCCGATACCTGTGTGATTTCACCACTTACCTGCGCCAGCAGTTGGGTTTGAAATTTGGCTTGAACCAAACCCTGGGATTTTACACTCAGCGTTAAGGGGGCTAACTCGACTGTTTTTACCGAAACAAATGGCGCATTGTTCGTATCGTTCTTACGCTCAGGCTTTTTCTTTCCGGCGACAAGTGCGGCAACAATGGCTGCGGCAATCAGAATAATTACAATAGGAAAGACAATCCGTTTGGTGGTACTGGTCATTATCGTAAAGCTCCGAATAATAAGCGCCTAAAAATTGTGCGGTTTATGGTGGCAGAGGCCAGGTGATCAGCAGGTTAATAAATGGGCACTGAAGAATTAACTGAGGGGCGCTATTGTAGCGCGAATGTCACGACGAGATTCGATAAGATTTGTTAAGGAAAGCGACATAAAAAATGAACAGAGCTAGTGGGTGTTGAACAGAGCCAGTATTCCCCCTGTCTGGCGGGTGTTGTATGTTGCGGTGTGGATTCTAGGCGCTAAGAAAGAACGCCAAGCGTAACATTTTGTAATATTTTGAAACACAAGCGCGCCGTCGAGTGAACGGCGCGGGAGGGTTCGTGTGTAGGGCCGTTTGTTACGTCTAGAGCGAGGGCTTAGCCATGGGAGGTACGCCACTCTAGGTAATACTCTCCAATAATGCGACCCGGTTTTCGGCGACCATTTCGCAACTATAAACAGGCGAACAGCCCGTATTCATTCGCGGAAGTATGGCTGTGGTTGGCTAAATGAAAACTGGCTTCTGTGTGGCGGCGAAGTCTTGCTTCACTTGTGTCTTGGATATTTTGGATTGTGACAAAAAAAAGAGCGTCTGCTACGGATGATTGTTTTAACGCCTGAATAAGCTTTATTCTGCGCCGTGATCGTTTGCGATAACGTAGGCTTAAGCGCGTTTATTTTTCTGATAAATGATGGCTGTGTAAGCATGGCCTTCAGCAGGAAAGTTGCGCATGCGATTTCTCTGCTGAAGGATTTATTTGCGATGGCTAACGTGTTGTCCAAATTGCTTATTTCGGGATTTTTGACAGAAGATCCGAGTTGGTGACGAGGTTTCGCACACCGTGTGCATGATCTTCGTTAAAGATATTACCTTCGCACCATTTGCCAACGGTTTGAATATTCACTTTTGATACCTTGGGGCGGACGCTCCAGGTTACCTGGAAAGGAGAGGCCGTTTCATTGTAACCCGGCCCGGTGGTAGAGCCAGCGTATTGAACCGGAGTACCGGTGTTACCAGGTATATTTAAGGCTTGGTGAAGACCGTTTTTCGCGCTGTGTTTGGTCAGTTCGCCGAAGTCTAAAGCGTTACTATCGTTAACCAGCACATACACTTGCGTTTCCACTCGCAACTGCGGGTTTTTAATGGAGTCACTTAAGCATGAGCCTAATGTAGCTCCGGGCTCGACCTTTGCGCTTGTGTGAACGTAGTGCACTTCAATCGTATCACCAGCGGCTAGATCGCCATGTTTGCTTGGACATACTTCACCTGCGACCGGTTTACGTTCGGCGGCGCTCAAATGACCAGAATACTGGTATCCACTTTGATAGCCGTGGCCATCGCCGTTGCCAGCATAGGTCGTAAACTCACCGCCCTTATGCTCGGCGTTTTTATGGAAATGGATATTGCAGAGATTCATCTCTGTGTAAGCGGGCGCAGCACCAAAAAGCCTTTGGTTGTTACCCGTTGCAGAGTCAATATCGCGTGGTGCCTGTGGGCCAAATCCTTTATCTTTCGTGGTCTTCGCAAGCATTGCACGCTGACTGACAATAACCTGGTCAGACACGTGGCTATGTTCGTTCGAGTGGCTGTCTTTAGCGTTGGCATAAAGAGCCACTGCGGATACTGAAACAAGACAGGCAAGTAGCGCATTTTTCATTTATTTACCTCATAGGTAGTCGATTGGTAAAAACGTTTTTCGATTAGTAATAATGATGCGGCACGAAGGTATAGAGTTAAGAAAACGATTGTGAGCGGTCGTGTACAGATGCTATCTGTTTTTGAATGATAGCCATCAGCCGAGCCAGAGCCCCCTGGTTTTGTTCGGCCACCTTCGCTGCGGCGGCGCCCGCAACTAAGGCTTTTTCCTGGTGAAAGAGTTCCATTAATTGTTGCGAGAGTTGTTCAGAGTTGTTGACGGTAATCAGCCCGCCAGCTTTTGTTAGCATTCGGGATATATCGAGAAAGTTAAACTGGCTGGGGCCGGAGAGTATGGGCAGGCGCCATACGGCGGGCTCGATGGTGTTGTGTCCACCGTTATTGACGAAGCTGCCACCCACAAAGGCAATATCGGCGCAGCCGAAGAGCAACATCATTTCCCCCATCGTATCGCCGAGATAAATATCGAACTTATCTGAGTTAAGGGTCGAGTGATTGTCGCTGCGCCTAAGTGTTTTAAAGCCTCTTTTCTCGCAGAGTTCAAAAACACTATTGAAGCGATCAGGATGCCGGGGGACAAGAATAAGTCGTGCCAGAGGATGCTGTTTTCGCAGTAAATCGAAGGCTTCCAGAATTATTTCATCTTCGCCTTTATGGGTGCTGGCGGCGATCCAGGTATTGTATAAGCCATCACTGGAAAGTTGCTGCTTTAGTTTTCTCGCTTGTATTCGTAGTTCGTCGCTCACGGCAATATCAAATTTAATATTGCCAATAATTTCAGCTTTCTCTTGTGCTAATCCCAAGGCTTTAAAGCGCGCTGCATCGGCGGAGTTTTGAATGGCGGCCAGCGATAGTTTTTGCAGCATGGGCTTGCTCAGCCAGCTGACTTTTTGATAGCCTCGCGCCGATTTTTCGGAAAGGCGTGCATTGGCCAGTAGTGTAGGAATATTGCGTTTCGCGCAGGCGTGAAGGGTGTTGGGCCACAACTCGGTTTCCAGGAAAACGGCGAGCCTGGGTTTTATTTTATTTAAAAAAGGGCTAAGTGAAAAAGGTAGATCGTAGGGCGCGTATACGTGAAAGACCTTGTCACCGTAGGTGGCGGTAACGCGCTCAGAGCCTGTGGGTGTCATAGTGGTAACTGCCAGCTGGTAATTGTTTAATGCCAGGAGTTGGTCGATCATCGGCTTGGCGGCAATAAATTCGCCAACAGAAACCGTATGCACCCAGATAAAGTTTTTATTTTGGTTGGGAGCGGGAAATATGCCAAAGCGTTCTGTCCAGCGCTGGCGATAAGCGGGCAGCTTTCTGCCGCGCAGCCATAAGCGCAATAAAATGAGCGGAATACACAGTGTGAAAAGAAGCGTGTAGAGATAACGCATGATCTTTATGTCTATTCCCGTTGGCTGCTGTGCAGTTTGGCGTAGTAACCTTTTGCCTGAAGGAGCTGTTGATGTGTTCCCGCTTCAACAACTTCACCTCTATCCAGTACAACAATTTTATCGGCATTTTCGATAGTACTGAGGCGGTGGGCAATAATTAATGTTGTTCGCCCTTGTTTGAGGTTTTCCAACGCTTTCTGAATCTGCTTTTCCGACTCGTTGTCTAATGCGGATGTGGCTTCGTCCAAAATCAAAATAGGAGCATCTTTATAGAGTGCTCGGGCGATCGCAATGCGCTGGCGTTGGCCACCGGAGAGACGGTCGCCATCTTCACCGACTTCGGTGTCAAATCCGTGTTCCAGTTCGTTAATGAAGTGCTCTGCATAGGCGTTTTTAGCCGCTTCGATTACGCGCTCACGATCAATGTTGTCGCTGCCGTAAGCAATATTGGCCAGCACGCTGTCGTTAAACAGGATGGTTTGCTGATTTACCAGGGCGATATTATCGCGCAGGGAGCTAAGGCTGAGCTCTCGTATGTCGTTCCCATCAATAGTGATTTTCCCCTGCTGTGGTTCGTAAAACCGGAGCAATAAATTAACGATGGTTGATTTTCCACTGCCGGAAGCGCCAACCAAGGCGATGGTTTCGCCGGGCGCAATGGCTAAATCCAGCTGTTTGAGAGCGAGCTGATCTTGCTGGTAATGAAAGCTGATATTGTTTAGCGCAATAGCACCTTTGGTATTTACCAGTGTTTTGCTGCCACGGTTTTCCGCCGCGGGTATATCTAGAGTTTCAAAAATTGTTTCGGCAGCGGCCAGCCCACGTTGGATTACGGAGTTGATGGTGCTTAGCTGGCGAAAGGGCTTTGCGATCCTTCCTGCAAGTGTGACAAACACTACGGCTTTTGCCGAGGTGTCTTCCCAGAAGAAGAGTACCAGTAGGAACAATGTTGCCAGAGCGCTGGCGATTACAATATGTAAAATGGGTGTTTGCAGAGCGCTAACACGCTCGAATTTAATACCGAAGCGTAGGTTTTCATCGGTAGCTTCTTTGAAACGACGGTTTTCGTATTTTTCGCCGTTGTAGCTTTTTACCAGTTTGATGCTTTGAAAACTCTCGGTCGCAATATGGGTGACGCGACCCACAGTCAGCTGAATTCGGCGGCTGACACGACGAAAATAGCGGCTGGCCAAATATATTAGTGCGGCCAAAATAGGGGTGACAGCAATAAAGGTAATCGTCAGTTGCCAGTTCATGTAGAGCAGAAAAATCAAAAAGACAATAACCTGCATACCATCCTGAAACAGAATTTTGACTGCGCGGGTTACGGAGCCGGTTACCTGCTCGATATTGTAAATAATCAAAGACACAAGCTCGCCGGAATTTTTTTCGTCGTAAAAACGTTGCGGCAGAAAAATCATGTGTCCGAAGATTTGCTTGCGTAAATCATTGACAACCCCAAGCCCTACGCGACCCATATAAAAATTGCCAAGAAAGGCGCCAACACCGCGCAATGCGGCCAGTAATACTAGAGCGGCAGGAACAAAGTAGAGTGAAGTCGTTATAGACTTGGGGATAAAGTTTAACGAGTCGGTCTCGCGGCCTTCAAGGTTGTTGAGAAAAAATTCCACCAGCATTGCCATAATGGCTTCCATCCCTGCAAACAGGGCAAAGCCGATAATACTGACGATAAAAAAGCCTCGATATTCAAAAGCGTAACTGAGTAGCCTGCGATAGAGGTTGTTTGTTTTGGGGGGTAATTGCTGTGCTGTCATTTTTTCTCGCGCTTGGCGTGGTGGTGACAAAAGATAGGGTGAAAACAAAATATTCAGGTAGCCGTTCGCGAACTACCTGAATATTGAGTGGGCGCTTACTTTATCGGAGCCAGCCACTCGGCGTGTTGGCTCAAGCCGCCGCGAATGGCTTTGAAGTACAGAGTTTGCAGCTGTTCCGTTATTGGGCCGCGGTGACCAGCGCCAATCGCGCGGCCGTCCAGTTCACGAATAGGTAATACTTCTGCTGCTGTACCGGTAAAGAAGGCTTCGTCGGCGACATAGACCTCGTCACGGGTGATTCGTTTCTCGATAATTTGATAACCGCATTCCTCCGCTAATTGGAAGATGGTGTTGCGGGTAATACCGTCGAGGCACGAAGTCAGCTCCGGCGTGTAGATAATACCGTTGCGCACGATAAAAACATTCTCGCCACTACCCTCGGCGACGTAGCCTTCGTTGTCCAGCAGTAAAGCCTCTTCGCAACCGCAATCGAGCGCTTCTTTGAGTGCCAGCATGGAGTTGATGTAGTGACCGTTGGCTTTCGCCTTGCACATAGAAATATTAACGTGGTGGCGGGTGTAGCTGCTGACGCGAACTTTAATACCTATTTCTTTGGCCTCGGGCGACATATAAGACGGCCAATTCCAGGCGGCGACAATGCAGTGGGATTTCAGATTGTCGGCACGCAGGCCCATGCCTTCCGATCCGTAAAAGACCATTGGGCGCAGGTAGGCCTCTTCCAGGTTGTTCTCGCGTACGACCAGTTTTTGTGCTTCGTTAAGTTCGTCTTTGCTCCAGGGCATGTCCATATTCATAATATGAGCCGAGCGGAACAGTCGGTCGGTATGTTCGTTCAATCGAAAAATGCTGGTGCCGTATTCTCCGGCATTGTACGCACGCACGCCTTCAAACACGCCCATGCCGTAGTGCAGGGTGTGAGTGAGTACGTGAACCTTGGCGTCGCGCCAAGGGATTAATTCTCCGTCGAACCAGATAACTCCATCGCGGTCAGCGAATGACATTTTTAACTCCAATAATATGTTTTCTGTGGGCCATTTCGTTTGCTTTGAAATGTACCGTCTTATGTTTTTGCCGAGCAAGCGGCTTTACTCTGTGCCTCGCGACTGAGTTTTCGCCGTTGGCACAATGTTTCTTTATAGCCTTGGGAATACCCAAGACCGGTAGCGCTAAAGCGACAAACAATCTCAACCCTCAAATAGGTTTTTCCACAAGCGCGCAACCTGTTCCCGGGCTGTTTTTACTTCGCCATCTAGTTGTTCAACCTCAACGCGGTTGGACTGCTGTTGTAGGGTTAGGCGATGCCCAAGGGAACGGAGTACTTTGTAGGCGTTTGTCAGTTCGTCGACCTCTTGAGCCGACATTAGGTTGGATTGCGCAAGGCTATCCAGTATTCGGATGTTGTCCGTAAATTTTGTTAAGCCAGAGACTTTGTGCGCCCAGGCGAGAACCGCGTATTGAACCATAAATTCTATGTCAACGATACCGCCGCGATCCTGCTTTAGATGGAAGGCGGTGATGCCGTCGTCTTTCTTATCGCTGCCCAAATGCTGCCGCATTTTTTCGCGCATTTCGACTACATCGGTGCGCAATTTGGTTGAATCGTGTTCAGTGGCGAGTATGCGTTGGCGGACGGCGTTAAATTGTTGAGTCAGCTCTGCGTCACCGGCAACGGGTCTGGCTCGAACCAGCGCCTGGTGCTCCCAGGTCCAGGCCTCGGATTTTTGGTATTTTTCGAAGGCGCTGAGTGTTGTGACCAGCATGCCTGAATTGCCGGAGGGTCGCAGGCGCATATCGACCTCATAAAGCTCGCCCGATGCCATGCGGGTGTTCAGCATGTGAATGATTTTTTGCCCTAGGCGCATAAAAAACGTTTGGTTATCCAGCGGCCTCATACCGCGTTGCTCGCCATCGGTCGTGCCCATTGAATCGGCATTGTGAATAAAGACCAGATCTAAATCTGAACCGTGGCCCAGCTCTATGCCGCCCAGCTTCCCGTAGCCGACGATAATGAAATTGGGGTTGGGCCGTTCGTCGCCATCGGGGTAGCCGTGTTTTCGGGTCAATTGTTGCCACACGAAATTGAGTACATATTCCAGCAGGGTTTCTGCCAGCCAGGTTAGGTAATCACTGACTTGCATCAATGGCAGAGAGCCGTTGATTTCGCAGGCCGCCACTCGCAAAGCGTGAGCGGAGCGGAAGTAGCGCAAGGCCTCCATCTGCTCTTCCAGATCGTCTTCAGCAATGCGCAGTGTGGTTCTACGCAGTTCGTCTACCAGCTCGGCTTTCTTCGGCGCGTGATAGAGGCTGCGAGGGTCCAGCAGTTCGTCCAGCAATGCCGGGCGCGCCGCCAGTTCTTCTGCAATCCAGGGGCTAGCGGCGGCGAGCGAGACCAGTTGCTTTAGTGCGCCGGGATTTTCGATCAGCAGCAGAAGGTAGGCGCTGCGGCGGGCGACGGATTTGACTAGCAGCAGGATGCGACGCAGGGTTTCCGTAGGGCTGGAGACCTTGGTCACGGAGGCTAGCAGTCGCGGCATAAAGGCATCCAGGCGCTGACGCCCGGCGGGCTGCATGGTGAGAATATTACTGCTGATACGCAGGTCTTCCAGGTGCTCGAGGCTTTTTACGGGGTCTTCGTGACCGTGCTCTGCCAGTAGCTTGATATAGTCATCGGGCTCCAAGGTGTCGAGCCAGACACTGCGCCAATCGCAGCCGGAGCTGAAATCGGCTTCCTGTTTATCATCGGGTGAGGCAATAACTGCGGCAAATTCGCTTTTGACGAGTTGTTGGTAACGTCCGAGTTTCTGGTAAAAATCGTCCCAGTTTTCGAAGCCCACTACGCGCGCAATGCCCAGGCGTTGATCTTGATCGTCCGGGATTTTCTGGGTTTGCCTGTCCTGAAACCCCTGAATGGCGTGCTCGGTATTACGAAGAAACCGGTAGGCTTCGGCAAGCTCCGCCGCTCTACCGGATGGCAGGCAATTAAGCTCTTCCAGAAGCGGCAGTATTACCATTAAGCGGTTGTCTTGCAGTTGGGTATCGCGGCCACCGCGAATCAGTTGGAATGCCTGCGCGATAAATTCGATTTCTCGTATGCCGCCGGCACCAAGCTTCACATCGTCGCCGAGCTTTCGCCGAGCAACTTCTTGGTTGATCATCTGCTTCAGGCCGCGTAGTGATTCGACTACTGAAAAATCGACATAGCGGCGGTAGGTGAAGCTGCTGATTAACTGGTTTAGGTTTTTAATCGCGTGCTTGCTGGTATCGCTTCCCTTCATGCTGGAGGCAATGACTCGCGCCTTGATCATAGCGTAGCGTTCCCACTCCCGGCCCTGGGTTTGATAGTAGTCTTCCATGGCGGCGAAGTGGCTTACCAGTGCACCACTTTGCCCGAATGGGCGCAGGCGCATATCCACGCGGAAAACAAAGCCGTCGGCCGTTACGGTGTCCAGGGTTTGAATCAGTTGCTTACCCAGGCGAATAAAAAATTCCTGGTTGCTTAATGGGCGCCGCCCTCCCTGTGTCTCGCCGGTGCTGGGGTAGGCGAAAATCAAATCGATATCGGAGGATAAGTTCAACTCCCCAGCGCCGAGCTTACCCATGCCGATAACCAGCATTGGCTGAATTTGGCCACGGCTGTTTTTCGGTTCGCCGTGCTTTTCGACCAGCTCTCGATAGTGGTAATTAAGCGCTTGCTGTATGCAGTTTTCGGCCAGCCAGCTGAGTTCTTGCGTAATTTGCAGCGTGTCCAGGGCGCGGTTGAAGTCGCGCCAGATAATATTCACCAGAGCCTGGTTGCGAAACTGGCGAAGCGCTTTCTTTAGTTCGTCGGTAGAGACGCAGTTGGTCGTTCGCTGCTCGCATTCATTTTGGTAATAGCACTCATTCTGTGGTGCAAAGGCATCCTGGTGAAGCAGATGCTGTAACCAGTGCGGGTGTCTTTGTAGCTGCGTTTGCACGAATTCGCTATTGGCGGTAACACGCAGGAATTTTTCACGTAGCAGATCGTCGTTGTGTACCTGCGCCAGCCAGTGTTGACTGGAATCGGCGTTGAGCTGTTGCTCCAGATTTTCGTGGAAGCGTTGGTATTTGGCACATTTTTCTGCTGAAAAGCCTTGCTGCTGTAAAGCCCTAAGTAAGGTAGGGAGCATTGTTGTATCCCCTGATACAGACCCTGAATGAGGGTGTGGATTTTACCTGTTGTGGTCAATCTCGTCTTGCAGAAATAAAAAAACCGGGCGAAAAGCCCGGCTTTATTAGGTGTTTCTTAAGTGCTCAGACAATAAATTTGTGCATCTGACTTTTTAGCTCCTCGCTTTCACTCGAAAGTTGCTCGGAGTTTTCCGCAATAATGTGTGCGTTGCCTGAGACTTTTTCCGATAGGGAGAAGATGGCGGAAATGATTTTGCTTACTTCATTGGCCACAGAGCTCTGCTCGTTGGCAGCCGTGGCAATTTGGTGGTTCATATCGTTGATAGTGGTGACGTTACCCTTGATCATCTCCAGCGCTTCTTCCACTTTCATGGAGGTGTCTATGGTTTCCTGTACCGATGAAGTACTGGTACTCATCGAGCTATGAGCTTCGTCGGCAGCCTTTTGAAGTTGCAAAATGATGGATTCAATTTCTTCGGTGGAGGCCTGGGTTTTCTGGGCCAGCGATCGTACCTCGTCCGCTACCACTGCAAAGCCTCGTCCCTGCTCGCCGGCGCGGGCTGCTTCAATTGCCGCATTAAGTGCCAGCAGGTTGGTTTGCTCAGCGATAGAGCGGATCACTTCCATAACCGAACCAATGTTTTCGCTGCTGTTTTTCAGCACCTGAATTTTTTCGGCTGTGGCTTCAATTTGCCCGGTTAGACGTTGAATCGTTTCCTGTGACGACTTCATCACCTGGGTGCCTTCGATGGCGGCTGTGCTAGTGTCTTTAGTTCTATCAGCAGTTTCCCCTGCGGAGCGGGCGACCTCTTCTGCTGATGCAGACAATTGGTTTAACGCGGCTGCCACTTGCTCAATTTCTTTTAGCTGTTGACCTGTAGATTCCACGGTATTGTTGGTGGCGCTGCTCATATTTTCGACGTTTACGCCAACTTTATCGGTCACTGTCATGACGTTGCGAATGATTTGCGCGATCTGGTCAATAACCTGATTGAATTTTTCTGCAAGATCTGCGATTTCATCGCTGCCGCGCACGGGTAAGCGAGTCGTCAGGTCGCCACCTCCTTCTGCAATTTTTGAAAGCCGATCGGTAACCAGTGAGACGGGGGTAATAATAATTTTTTTCAGTAGAAAATAGAGTGTGATCAGGGCCGCTGCCATCAGCGCCAATACCATAATGATACTGGTGGTAGTCTGGCTGCTGAGGATGCTTTCCATTTGCTGCTTGGAGAAGGTGATGTCGTAGCTGCCAATAATCTGTCCGCCCCTGACGACCTCAACGCCCCTGCGTGCTTCCTTGAGCTTAGGGCTCAGCGCTGTACTTTCTGCTGCGTTTGCCAGTTCTTTCCCCCGGTGGTCGATAATACGAATACTGTACACGAGTGCTGTATTTACGGCTGAGGTGGCGATGGCTTGGATTTGAGAGAAATCGTAGGCGAATACCGGTTCCAGAAGGGAGGAGTTGATCAGTTCGATCTGACTTTCGACATTCGTTTCGAATTGTTCCTGCTGGCTGCTGGAAATGGCTTGATAGCTAACAAAGAGAATAATAGTAGCGGCAACCAGAATCATAATGGTCATAGCGGCCATCAGCTTGGTTGTAAGGGATTGCTTTATCATAAGTGTTTACCTGTCCCCGGAACACGAATAAGGGTAACTTTTTATCGTCTCTCGCTAAGTCTAGTCGAAATTTGAGTCAGACGAGTGGCGTTTAAAGCTGTTTTTTTGTTCGCGAATATGGTGGTTAAAATGCAACCAATAGCGTGATCTACTGGGTGTAGATCACGCTGCAATTGCGACCACCGTTTTTAGCTTTGTATAAAGCTTTATCGGCACATTCGATCCAATCTGCAGGTGTTTTTACGGATGAGTTGAGTTCGGCAATACCCAGGCTGACGGTAAATCGAACATTGTGCCCTTCGTGCTCGACAACAATAGACTCTATACTTTTACGCAGTCGTTCAGACAGGGTCATAGCGCCATCGGCGCCAGTATCTTTTAGGATAATGGCAAATTCTTCGCCGCCGTAGCGCCCTGCCAAATCGATGTCGCGCAGACTGTTCCGCAGAGTGCTTGAGGTTTCACGGATAACTTGGTCGCCGGTCGGGTGGCCGTAGGTGTCGTTCACCTTCTTGAAGTGGTCGATATCGAACATGACCATCGAGCTGACATGGCCGTGACGCTTAAAGCGCCGGTGCTCCTGTTCCAGTTCTTGCTGCCATGATTTGCGGTTGAGCAGGCCGGTAAGGCCGTCCGTTCGGCTAAGCGTATGTAATTTTTCGTTAGCGGTCTGCAGTTGCAAGCGGTTGACTGCGACTTCGGTAACATCGTAAATAATAAGGCAGATATGCTCCACTTCGCCGCGTGCGTTGGTTAGTGGAATGATGGTGCAGTTTTGGTACATGTAGTCGGCAATGCTGGTGATTGGCCGATAGCTGTTGAAGCGAAATAGGTAGGGGCGCTGCTCCCAGGTAGTGAATGCGGAATTCTGTAGCACAAAGACGGAGTCGGCTTTGCGTCGAAACCAAGCTTCGGGAAGTTCCGGGAACAGGTCGAACAGCCTTTGGCCGAGAACGACATCGGGCATTTTGGCGCTGTGGTTTTGCATGAAACTGTTCCACAGTTGGACTTTAAACTCCTTATCGAGGATCACCAAGCCAACATCGATATCCTGGAGGACATCCATCAGCCAGTGGAAATCATTGAGAAAATCTTGAGTTTTCGTCATTGGGCTTCTTAGTTCTAACTCCGGGAACGAGGCCTATTCGAGCAAATAATCGAGTTTTTTAAGTACGATATCCATGGAGCTGTCGGTCATTACGATTAGTAAGTCGCAATTCACATCGTAGCCTTCCAATTGATAGTTAATTTCGGTTACCAGGGCGTGATCCCAGCGGTTATTTTCCCTCTGGAATATATCAGAAAGGCGCACATGCTGCCCCAGCACCATGGGTGAGCCGTAGCTGAACTCCATATCAATTTGTTCGGCAATCCCCTTTAGACAGGCGCCAAACAAGACGTTGGTAGTGTCCATTAGCAGTTCGCGCTCCGCCTGTGCGTCCAGTACGTCATCATATTTCATCAGCTTGGCGAGATCGGAAAAGCTGGTGTCGTTAAAAATTAGCATCGCCTCGCCGGAAATGCCGCCGCCAATAAAGCCCTGGCAAACGCCGGAGACTGAATCGTTGCCATCAAGTGACTGTAGCGCCATAGCGATGTCGGACGGTGCCATCACCTCAATATGGGGAATTGAGAGGATGACAAAGGTGTCCAGCAGGCGTGCCAGTTTGTCCCCCGCTTGGCCCATCGCCACGTTGGTTATCTCTTGCAGGCAGTCGCGGTGATCTTCACTTAGGTTTAGTATTGTACTCATTGGTGTCGGTCGAGAAATTTGCGTCGTAATATCTATTCTAGTCGTGTGCCGCTAAAATGCCGGAAAATTTGTTGTTTACTTATGATTTTGCCTGCCTTCATCGGGCGTTTAGGCCGTATAGAGTGACCCATGTTGAAATATGAAATCCTTCCAGTGACCCCTTTTATGCAAAATTGCTCCGTTATCTGGTGCTCGGAAACCCTGGAGGCGGCGGTTATTGACCCCGGTGGTGAAGTCGAGCGCATACAGGGGCTAATCGAGAAGCTGGGTGTGAACGTGACAAAAATCCTGTTGACTCACGGTCATTTGGATCATGTGGGGGGAACGGCTCAACTTAAAGAGTTGCTGGGTGTGTCGGTAGTCGGCCCGCATAAAGATGACCTGTTCTGGATAGAGATGCTGGATCGACAGTCGCAAATGATGAACTTCCCCATCGTGCCTGCGTTTAAGCCGGATCAGTGGCTGGAAAACGGCGATACCATTCCCCTTGGAAAGTTGCAGTTGGAAGTCCTTTTGTGTCCGGGTCACACCCCAGGTCATATCGTATTGTTTGAGCGCGGGAGTAAATTGGCTTTTGTGGGGGATGTGCTGTTTAACGGTTCGATTGGACGAACGGATTTTCCTCGCGGTGATCACGCAGCCCTGATCAATGCGATCAAAACCCAGCTGTGGCCGTTGGGGCGCGATGTGACCTTTGTGCCCGGCCACGGGCCTATCTCTACTTTCGGGCAGGAGCGTCTGCATAACCCCTATGTAAGGGATGCTGTCAGCAGCTAAACAACGGACAAATTTTTTATTGTTCTTCAGTCGCTTTGGCTACATTATAAGTGCTGTTTTTCTGTTGTTTGCTCCTCCCGTTTACAACCCTCTTTATTTTTAACTCTCTCTATCGGTGACCACGATGACTGACACTCTCGAGATGCTTGGCGAAGACTTCGACGAAAACTACGATATCTTTATTGAAGACGCTCTGGAAACGGGGTGTGTGTGGGGTTTGGAAGGCAGTGATGGCTGGGCCCTCTGCAGCTCTCTGCAGAACGAGGAGCTGGAGGTAATGCCTATGTGGTCTCAGCCGGAATACGCCAAGTGGCATTGCAAGGAAGAGTGGAAGGATTACAAAGTGGTACCCATTTCACTGGAGGAGTTGCTGGATGAGTGGCTGCCGGGTATGCACGAAGATGTGCTGTTGGTTGGGGTAAACTGGAATACGGAAATGGAAGGCGAGGAAGTTGAACCACTAGATCTGCTGGAGGATGTCGATAAAGCAGCGGCGGATATCGCTTAGCGCCTTATTTTTTTAGATACTTTTCTAGTACTAGGGCCTGTAGCTGTCGCATGACGGCCACTGAGTCTTCCCCCGGCTGACGTAAATAGCGAATGGTTTTGTCTTTGCCTATAAACACCACACCTGGAGTGCCCTCTACCGCATAGCGGCGGGCGATAGCGTCAGCGTTAAGGATTAATGGCAGTTTAAAGTCACGGCTGTCGAAGTAGCCTACCGGGTCGCCATCTTCCCATATGTTCATGGCAAAAATTTTCACCGGGTCATTGGTTAGCGTGAGCTGGAACAGGTTGATTTCCGGTAGTAGCTCCCTGCAGAACTTACACCAGCTTGCCCAGAACACTATGATGACTTCGTTGCCCTGCTCCAGTTCTGCGTAAAGGGAATGCATGTCACCTTCAATATCGCTCATCATCCAATTGGGAGCCGTCATGCCAACAGCGAGTGGCTGTGGGCTATTGTCAGCCTGTGATGGATTGGCGACCAAAAGCCACAGCAGGGCTGCGGTTACAATGCGAAGGTTGGTAGTGGCTCGGAGCATGAGTTTGTAGCGCTAAGTTCAAAGGGTGGTTAATAGAGTTTCGGTCTCGCTATTGGTTCCCAGTGGGTCAATAATTAAGCGCCGATGCCGTGGCTGAGTATAGCGTGATAGGGGCTGTATTTGTCGACCCCCGCTATCGAAGTTGTCGGGCGATAGCCAATTTTTAAATGCTGGCATTACGGCGGGCCAGTCTTCACTTGTCATCCCGAACCAGGCCGTATCTCGATTCCGGTTTTTGACAACCATGGCGTTGCGGAATAAACCTTCATAGGAAAAACCAAAGCGCAGGGCGGCCTTTTTTGAAGCGCTGTTCAAGGCATTGCACTTCCACTCGCAGCGGCGGAAACCCAGCTCAAAGACATACTTCAATATTAAATAAACCGCTTCTGTTGCCAATGCTGTTTTTTGCATCGATGGCATAAACATAACATGAGCCAGTTCTATACTGCCTTTTTGTGGTTCGATGGCTGCGAGGGAAAAAACTCCTTTTGCTTCGCCATCGACATTGGTAATACAGAAAAACAAGGGGTCATTATGTGAGCAGGCCTGTTGCAGCCACTGTTGGTAATCGGCAAATCGCTGAAAGGGGCCGTAGGGCATGTAGGTCCAGATGGCCTCCTGTGGTTGGCCTTGTATGTCGCGGTACAGGGCTTCGGCATGCCTGTCTGCATCCAGTGGCTGTAGCTGTGCGTGCCGGCCGCTAATGGTGAGCGGTGCGGGGGTGGTGGCTGTCTGCCAGGCGAGCGGCAGGCCTACAGGTTGGCCCAAATTATTGGTTTGATACTGTATTGGGCAGTGTTTTCCCAGTCGGTCTTCTGTTTTCATGGGGCGCTATGCCTTGTTGGAACCGTTTCGTTATTTATCGCAATCATGACATTTATTCGGGGATCTCTGCTAGAATTCTGCGCACTATTTTTATAAGTACAAATACGCACACAATCTTATGTCTGAATCTACTGTAATACCCTTCGCAGACGAACAGCTTCCGCTAAAAGAATTTACCGAAAAAGCCTACCTCGATTATTCTATGTACGTGATTTTGGATCGCGCGCTGCCCCATGTGGGCGATGGCTTAAAACCGGTACAAAGGCGCATCGTCTATGCCATGAGTGAGCTTGGCTTAAAAGCCAGCGCGAAATTCAAAAAATCCGCCCGTACCGTGGGTGATGTTATTGGTAAATTTCACCCGCACGGTGACAGCGCCGCGTACGAGGCGATGGTGCTGATGGCGCAGCCTTTTTCCTATCGCTATCCGTTGGTGGAGGGGCAGGGCAACTGGGGCTCACAAGATGATCCTAAATCGTTTGCCGCAATGCGTTATACCGAGTCGCGTCTGTCTAAATATACGGAAGTGTTATTAAGTGAGCTGGCGCAGGGTACCGTTGAATGGCTGCCCAATTTTGATGGCACGTTGGACGAGCCCAAAATTCTGCCCGCGCGCGTGCCCAATGTATTGTTAAATGGCACCACCGGTATTGCAGTGGGTATGGCTACAGATATTCCTCCGCACAACCTACGCGAAGTGGTGGCCGCTACTATTCACTTGCTGGAAAACCCCAAAGCGACAGTGGCTGATCTGTGTGAATATATCCACGGTCCGGATATGCCCACCGACGCCGAAATTATCACGTCCAAGACCGATTTGCAGAAAATGTATGAAACCGGCCGTGGCAGCATGAAGATGCGCGCAGTCTGGTTGAAAGAAGATGGCGATATTGTGATCACTTCTCTTCCTCATCAGGTCAGTGGAGCCAAAATCCTGGAGCAAATTGCCGCACAAATGCAGGCGAAAAAATTGCCGATGGTAGCTGATCTGCGCGATGAGTCCGACCATGAAAATCCCACCCGTCTGGTGATTGTGCCGCGCTCCAATCGCATTGATATGGATGCGGTGATGAACCACCTGTTCGCCACCACAGATCTGGAGCGCAGTTACCGTATTAACATGAACGTTATCGGTATTGATGGTCGTCCCGGTGTGAGGTCGCTGGACGGTATGCTTCACGATTGGCTCAGCTTCCGCATGGTGACTGTCCGCCGCCGTCTGCAATGTCGTTTGGACTGGGTTGAACGCCGCCTGCATTTGCTGGACGGATTGCTGGTCGCTTTTTTGAACTTGGATGAAGTGATCCGTATTATTCGTACAGAGGATCATCCCAAGCAAAAATTAATGGAGCGCTTTGAGCTTTCCGAAGACCAAGCGAATTACATTCTTGATACTCGCCTGCGTCAGCTGGCGCGTCTAGAAGAAATGAAAATCCGCGGGGAACAGGATGAGTTGGCAGCAGAGCGTGCGGAGCTGAAAAAAATTCTCGATTCTGCCCGCCGTTTAAAAACGCTGATTCGCAAAGAGTTGGAGCAAGCGGTTGATGATTTTGGTGATGACCGTCGCTCGCCAATCGTGGCTCGCGGAGAGGCTCAGGCCTTTAGTGAAACTGAATTGATGACCAGCGAACCGGTAACGGTTGTGTTATCGGAGCGGGGTTGGATTCGCTCCGCGAAGGGGCATGATATTGATCCGACAGCGCTAAGTTATAAAGCGGGCGACAGCTTCAAGTCTGTCTCTAAAGGTAAGAGTAACCAACAAGCTCTGTTGCTGGATTCCACCGGTCGCAGCTATGCGATTCCCGCACATTCCCTGCCCTCCGCGCGCTCTCAGGGAGAGCCGATTACCGGGCGCTTAAACCCGCCTAGTGGCGCTACTATTGATGGCATGTTAATGGGTGACGAGAAGCAACAGATATTGGTTGCGTCCGACGCGGGCTACGGGTTTGTCGCCACCCTTGCTGATATGTACACCAAAAACCGCTCCGGTAAAGCATTGCTAACTCTGCCCAAGGGTGGAAAAGTGATGCAACCTCAGATGATCAATAGCATGGATGACAGCTGGTTGGCAGCGATTAGCAACGAAGGTCGTTTGCTGGTATTTCCCATTACCGAATTGCCTCAGTTGGCTCGCGGTAAAGGGAATAAAATTATGAATATTCCGGCAGCGCGTGTTCTGTCGCGAGAAGAATTTATTATTGCATTAGTTGTTATCGATAAAACTCAATGCATTAAAGTTAATTCGGGCAAACGTTATTTAACACTTAAGTTTAAGGACCTGGAGCACTATCGAGGGGAACGTGGCCGTCGTGGTAATAAATTGCCACGTGGTTTTCAAAAAGTGGACTCAGTTGTAGTAGAATCCTGACAGACTTTTGCAAAAACTCAGGCGGAGGTGTGTAAAAGTTACAAGGTAAAAAAAATAGATCGATAAAAATATCGACACTTTGAGTTTGGGAAATAAGATCGATACGGGGCCAGGGACTCGGCTGAACTCGTGTTGTTGTCGTTCACTTATTAAATAATTTGCCTAATATTATGTCAGGATTCCGTAAGCATGGGCGTACAGTCGTTAAATGTGTTGTACGTCTTACTCATCGCGATATTGGCGACGTAATGGCTGAAACGCGTGATATCTCCGAGTCGGGTGTTTTTGTCAATTGTCGGGAGCTCGTACACTTTATTGCTATTGGTGATGAATTCGAAGCCAAGCTTTATTCCGAGTGCAACGATGTTTCCGAAACCAATATGAAGGTCGTGCGCCTTACTGCAGATGGTGTGGGCTTGGCCTTTGCCTGAAGCCCCTGCTTTCCATTAGCTTGTTTATCGATTGGGTATAGGGGCGGGCGGGCCGAGGCCTAAAGCCCGAATGTCTGGCAGGCTCCCGGGAATCCTATTTACTCTAACCGGTTTACCCTGATCATCACGCGTAACTCTTCGATGTATTCCTTTCCTCTCTCAGAATAATGCGTAAGTCCGCCTGCAAGAGCGTGCCCGGTTACGGCTATATTTTGCACTCTTAAGTTGGTCCGCAGTTCGCGTAGTGATTTATAGGCGCGGTGTGTATTTAGGTTGAAAAAATAAGCGGCGACGGACTCGCCTGCCGAGTCGAATTTGCGCACTTCGTGACCCGCTTTTGCCGCTCTTTTACTGGGAACTAGGCCACAGCCCTTTTTAAAGCACCATTGGCCAAAATAGTTATTGCCCTCTGTAGCGAAACGCGAACGGCCCCAGGAGGATTCATTGGCTGCCTGCGCAAGCACCAAAGCGGCGGGTAACGTGTCAACCCGCTTACTGAGTTGCCCTAATAATTTTTGAGTATCTTCGCTTGGCTTAACAGAAAATTGTTCTGCTAACTTTAGAAGTTGCGTTTGCTGGCGGTGGTTGAGTTTTCCATTCGCGGAGAATTGTGTTGTTAGCTTTGTAAGCTTCTCTCGTTGGGCGAGAATTTTTTGGTTTTCAGTTTCTATCAGTGGTCTTAGGAACGCAAAAAAAGCGGCCTTTCGCTCTTTAATGTTTTCTATCTCGGCAAAATCTGGTGCCTGCGCCACGGAGGGGGCTGGCGTTATATGCAGAGCCCTGTGGTGACTTGCGACAATGATTATGATAAGCGCAAAGAGTAGATAGGCGACTAGAGCAATCGCTAAAAGTTTTTTAAAAATCATAAATGTCTTTCTATAAGTCGAGAGTTTTTCTGAATTGGCTGAATTTGTTGCGAGCCGATTTTCTATCGATCGGTTTGTTAACTTCTTTCGGTAGTGCGGGCTTGTTGGGGGCGGCCAGCGTTTCGCCTAAACGGACTCGATCACACACCTGCTGGTAGTGCTGCTTAAAAATGGGGTAAGCGACATGCTCAACGTTGTTTTGCAGGAAATACCAGTCTGCGGCTTTACCTGCGTAGTAAACCGCCAGGTGGCTCCATTTATGACTGACCTTGGGCGAGGGTGCGCGACAGGCTTCCAGATAAGCAGCATGAACTTCTGGCAAGCCGAGATCGCTACTGGTTTCACAGGCTTTGATCATGGCTGCAAGTGTGGGTAAAAACTCGTTGTTTTCGATGATTGAGCGAGACGCTAGCAGCATAACGCGCGGTTCGAAGCGCTGCAGCGCTTCCAGCCACAAGCGTTTGGTAGCGTTTACATCCGTTTCGTTGCTGTAGGCTTTAAAAAACTGGTTGTGATAGTTACGTTTGAATAGCGCAAAAATCTGATTGATGGCATCGATTCGTACGTTACCCTGGGATTTAGTTGGCCCAGCTTCTGTCAGCGAGTTCTTCTTCAAGTGTTATATCCCGTGTCGATCTGGTTTCGTTGCCCGCTTGAGGGCTGGTGATTGCGTGGCGTTTCGCCCACTCACGTTTTGCATGCTGTAAAAACCGGGTGTTCCAGCTTGTGTGTATCTGGTTGCTATCGCGCCAGTACAAAATAAACTCTGGAATCAGCCCTGTAGCAAAGTTTACATCAATATTCGCGAGGCGTAGAACATCATAAACATCTTCCGAGGGCTGCCAGTTGGTCGAAATGGGTTTGGGGTCGGTGCTGTGTTCCAGCGCGGTATTGAATTTCTTCCACTGGATACGTACATGCTGAATAAACTTGCTGTTCCAGGTCTTTAGCGAATCGCCGCGCTCTTTCCAGTACAGAATAAATTCCGGGATGGCATCTTCGACAAACTCCCGTCTGATCCCCGCATGCACGGTGAGTACATCCATGGCATCCTCGCTGGGCCACCAGTTCGCCTGCATGGGGCTGTTCTGATCCTGACGATTGCGCTGGGCTTCAAAGGTTCGCCATTTGCGAATAACCCAGGATATAAACTTGGCTCCCCACGAGCGATGTACCTCGCCGCTATCGCGCCAATATGTAACGAACTCGGGTAGCTGCTCGTAGGAGAAGTTGTCGGGGATGTTGTGTTGTGCGAGCTGTGCCAGTGTATTGGTGTCTGGCTGCCAGTTGCTGGCGATGTAGTTTTTCCCGCTTGTGGTCGCCGGCGCTTGTTGAGGCGTGACTTTTTGTTGCGTCGTTTTATGCAACTGTGTGCTTGCGGTAGCGACCCTTTCGTTAAAGGCGAAGCGATAGTGGGAGCTGGTGCCAAAGAGGTTTGGCCCTTGCAAGAGTACGCCCTTCGCATGGAGGTTTTTACCCAAGCGTACGATATCGCGATCATCCCAGAAGGGTAGGGCAGAGCGCAGCGTGTTCGTTTCGATATGGCGCCACTCAAAACCTTGTGCCGCCTGCACCTCGGCGCCTGCAGCCAGATCCGACAAAACAGAAAGCAGCACGGACTCTTCCAGCCCCAATGTTGCTGCGAGGCCAGGGTAGATAAGGATGGGTCTTTCGGGAATCAGTGATGAGCTCATGGTACCTCTCTGCGGGGGGAGATACTTTACCACTGTGGAGCGCTTTTTAAACCTGGTTCATACTGGTCTTGTCGGTATGGATGGTGGAGTGGCCTGTGTTACCACACTTTGAGGGCTCGCTTTTGAAACTCCCCCCCCCCCCTCTATGGGTGCTCGACGCTCGCTTCCCTGCAAGCGACGGTTTCAGGCGTGAGCCCTCAATGTGTTCGGGTTGCTGGGCGTCCCGCTGCAACGGCGCTTACATTTCGCTGGCCACCTGCGCTTTACGAACGAGTTGCACCAATTCGCTGCGGTAGCCGTACTCGTCTTCACCCTTGTTGGCCTGGGCTAGTGCGATGGCGTCGTCGAAGCTCCAACTGCCGGTGTACTTGCTGTCTTTCAGCAATTGCGCAAAGCCAGCTACTGCGGCGGAAAAGTGCGCTTCGCGTTGCAGGGTGCTGCTGGCTTTGGGCGTGTCTGTTGTAATGCTCGTGGTGAGCAGCTTGGAGGTATTTTCATCCGGTAGTTTGTAGCGGATTTTAAGGAAGGCGTATTCGTTACTTTTGCTCTCAGCCGTTGTCGGTTTAGCGTAACGGCTTTCGTCAATCAGTTCTGCACCGGAGCCCACGGGGGTGATTTCGTAGAGGGCCGTGACACTGTGGCCCGCGCCTATATCCCCCGCATCTACTGCATCATTGTTGAAATCCTCGCGCTTCAGTGCGCGTGTTTCGTAGCCCAGCAGGCGATATTCGGACACGGTGGCAGGGTTAAATTCCACCTGGATTTTCACATCCTTGGCGATGGGGAACAGGCTGGAGGTGGCTTCGTGCACCAGTACTTTTTGCGCTTCGCTGAGGGTATCGATATAGGCGGCAATGCCATTGCCGTTTTGAGCCAATTGTTGCATTAGCGCGTCGTGATAATTGCCGCTGCCAAAGCCCAATACGGAGAGGAAAATGCCTTTCTCTCGTTTGCGTTCGACAAAGCTTTTTAATTCGTCGTTGTTGGTAATGCCGACGTTAAAGTCGCCGTCGGTGGCGAGAAGTATGCGGTTAACGGCATCTTTGCGGAAAGAGGTTTCGGCCAGTTGGTAGGCGAGTTTAATACCTTCGGCTCCCGCCGTTGAGCCGCCGGGGCGCAGGTTGTTGATGGCGGTAACGATTTTTTGTTTTTCGGAGACTTTGGTCGGCTCCAAAACGGTTCCTGCGGCACCGGCATACACGGCGATGGCAACGGTATCGTCCGGGCGCAGTTTACTGAGCAGCAGGTTTATGGATTGCTTCACCAGCGGCAGTTTATCCGGCGCATTCATGGAGCCGCTTACATCCAGCAAAAAGACAATATTGGATTTGGGTTGCTCGGTTAATTCATAGCCTTTAATACCAATGTGAATCAGTTTTTTCTGCTTGTGCCAGGGCGAATCCATTACCAATACCGAGCGGTTGAAAGGCTCGCTACGATCGTTGGGCTGTGGGTAGGCGTAGTCAAAATAGTTGACCATTTCTTCCAGGCGTACGGCATTTTTTTGCGGCAGCAGGCCGTGGTTTAATTGCCTGCGTACAAAGCTGTAGGAGGCTGTATCTACATCGATGGAAAAGGTGGAAACGGGCTCTTCACTGGTGCGCTTTATTGGGTTGGTTTCGAAGGCTTCGAAACGGTCACGGCCTTCTTCGATGTAGCCTGGTGCTTGCATTATGGCGTCAGGCTTTTGCAGTTTTCCGGCAGCTGTCATGCGCATGGGAGCCTGCGGAGCGATCTCGTATTCGGTTACAACTCTCGGGCTAATCGTTACGCCTTTTTGTCGTTGTAGTGATTCTGCGGCGGCGTGATCTGGCAGGGTGCCAATATCTTCGGCGCTAATGGTCTCCACGGTGTCTGAGTATTCACGTTTGAGCTCGGCTGCGTTTGAAATTGATGTTCGGGTTCCGGCTATCGTCACTTCTTTTTCCTCCAAAATGACCGCGCCGTCGGTTTGAGGTTCTGGAAGGTGTAATGGCACCGGTTCGGAATATTTCGGTTCGGGTTTAAAGCTGGGGCTGTAGGTGGTCAGCGTTACGGCAAACAAAGCCACACAAGCGGTAGCAACACCGCCTAAAAACCATTTCTGGTGTAACAGGTTATTCATATCGTCTCTCCGGTTCGTTTTATTGGAACTGAAGGTAAGACGTAGCCAGTGGAGAAATCCTTGGGGATTTCTTTGTGTTATTTTTTCGGCAGGTTTTGCTTGCTCGGTTTGGGTAGCCTTAAACTCGGCCATGGCCATGCGAATGGCTTGCTGTTTGGCCTGCGGGTCTGGTGAGCGCTCGCTGGCCTGGTCGAGAATTTCTTTCAAATCGTGGTCATTCATACTTATTGCCTCCTTCTAGAAGGCTGAGTTTTTTGCGTATTTCGTGGAGCCGCCAGGAAACTGTGCTTTCCTTTACCTCCAACACTTGTGCTGCCTCGGCGTGGGTAAGGCCCTCTCCCAGCACCAATAACAGGGTGCTTTTAAAGCCCTCGCCCCAGCTTTCCAGGCGCTTAAGAATTTGCTGGAGATAAATGCCGGAGTGCTCGCTGCTTTGGTTGAGGGTTTCCGCTGCAGACAGCTCTGTATGCTCGTGCCGCTCCTCCCCTCTGTGCCAGTCGATCGCACAGGTAACGATAATGCGGTAGAGCCAAGTCGTAAAGGCGGACTTAAAGTGAAATTGTGCCAGTGAACGCGCCAGTTTTATGCACGCCTGCTGGGTAATATCTTCGGCGTCGGTGGGGTTGCCACACCACTTGCAGGCGAAGCGGTACATTCTGTCGTAGTGAATCTGCAACAGGGATTCGAAGGCTGCGCTATCTCCGGCCTGGGCTGCTTTAATCAAAGCTTCTTGTTGGGGCGAATCTCGAGTCATTATGTATTAGACGGATGAGAGAGCCGTTTCCTTGGTTAGGGATGACATTTTTTTATTTTTTTACCGCTACCACACCAGCAGTTGTCGTTACGACCAAGCTTTACTGGAGTGAGTATTTTACCCGAGGTGTACCACCAGCGGTCTTGTTCAAAGCAGAATTCGGAAAGCTCGTGTAATTGCTGAGGTGGCTCTTCCGTGCTGGCGTTTCGATAAAAGGCGACAAACTCTACCTGGCCTCTGGTGGCAGAGCTAGAGGGTGCGTGAAGTATGCGCAGGCTCAGCCATTCGGTGTTGTGAATGGTCTTTGAGATCTGTTCGCGATCATTCGGTACGTGTTGGCTTGAGTGTAAAGTGGCCAGCAGGTAGTCGATATTGCCACAGCAAAATGCAGAGTAGCGCGATCGCATCAGTATTTCCGGCATCGTGCCTTCCGGCTGTTCGGCCGCGCAGTGGAGGCGGCCACAGCAGTCGCGGTAGGGCGTGTTTGAGTTGCAATAGCATGAAGTCATCCGAGCATTCTATCAGTTGAGCCAGATGTTGGGAGGAATGTTAAACTCTCGAGCCTACTCATTCCCAAGCTGTCATTGCCATTATGTTTGCCCACGATCTGGAAATAGAAAAAGCCTACCGACTCTCGCATTTCGACCACCAACACCTGTTATCCACGGTATCACCTCATCCTATTGAACTGGAGGGTGAGAGCTGGACAACGGCCGAGCATTATTTTCAGGCTCAAATTGCCGGTAGCGATGCCTTGGTGGAAAGGATTAAACGAGCAGCCACAGGGGAAGACGCCTACACCCTGGGCAGCGCATGGTACCGCCGCAAACAGAAAGGCTGGAAACAGCTGCGCAGGGTAATGATGACGCGGGCTCTCTACACCAAAGTGCAAATGTACCCGGTAGTGAAAGAAGAGCTGTTGGCGACCGGCGACCAGCTGATACTGGAAATATCCCAATACGATCACTACTGGGGGATTGGTCGCGATCAGCGCGGGGAAAATATGCTGGGTAAAATCTGGATGGATATACGCAAAAAATTACGTCGGGAATCTGGGGATAAGGAATCAAACATTGGCTAAAAGTAAAACAGCATTTGTCTGCAACGATTGTGGGGCGGATTACACCAAGTGGCAGGGCCAGTGTGCTGAGTGCGGTGCCTGGAACTCGGTAAAAGAGCTTCGCTTGGGCGGCGGTGGTTCGAAGGCTTCCAGTTCCGCTTCTCGTTCGGGATATACCGGTGATTTACAGTCTAAGGTTACTCCTTTGGCTGATATTGATCTGGCTGAGTTACCGCGTTTTTCCTCTGGAATGGAAGAGTTTGACCGGGTGCTGGGAGGTGGTTTTGTGCCTGGTTCTGTGGTGTTGATTGGTGGTCATCCGGGCGCGGGTAAATCCACGGTGTTGTTGCAAACCTTGTGTGGCTTGGCGCAAACGCAGGATGCGCTCTATATAACAGGTGAGGAATCGTTACAGCAGGTGGCCATGCGGGCTAAGCGTTTGGGTCTGCCCACCGAAAAGCTGCAAATGCTGTCGGCCACTAATGTGGATGTAATTGTTTATGCCGCTGAAACCGTCAAGCCAAAAATTATGGTGGTGGATTCCATTCAGGTTATGCATCAATCGGAAATTTCGTCGGCGCCGGGCAGTGTTTCACAGGTGCGTGAATGTGCTGCTCAGCTGACGCGCTACGCCAAGCAGACAGGTACGGTGCTGATTCTGGTTGGCCATGTGACAAAGGATGGCTCTCTGGCGGGGCCGAAGGTGCTGGAGCATATTATCGACTGTTCGATAATGCTCGAGGGTTCCCACGACTCGCGCTTCCGCACCCTGCGTGGAACTAAAAATCGCTTCGGTGCCATCAATGAGTTGGGTGTATTTGCCATGACAGAGCAGGGCTTGAAAGAAGTCTCTAACCCCTCTGCCATTTTTCTGCAGCGTTCCGATGAGATTGCCTCGGGTTCGGTGGTGATGGTGGTGTGGGAGGGGACGCGCCCGCTATTGGTGGAGATTCAGGCTCTGGTAGACGATTCCAGTTTGGGTAACCCGCGCCGTGTGGCGGTGGGTTTGGAGCAAAATCGCTTGTCTATGTTGCTAGCGGTACTGCACCGTCACGGGGGTGTCATGGTGGGCGATCAGGATGTGTTTGTGAATGTTGTCGGCGGTGTAAAAATTGTCGAAACCAGCGCAGACCTAGCGCTACTTTTAGCGCTGGTCTCGAGTTTTCGTGACCGCCCTTTGTCTCGCGAGCTGGTAGTGTTTGGCGAGGTTGGCCTGGCCGGTGAAATTCGCCCGGTACCCAGTGGCCAGGAGCGTATTCGTGAAGCGGCCAAGCATGGCTTCAAGAAGGCGATTGTGCCCTATGGCAACACCCCGCGCGAACCCGTAGAGGGGATGGAAATTGTGGTGGTGAAGAAATTGAGTGAAGCCTTGGAGGCTATTTAAGCCTTTGTACCTGTTCTGGATCATATAATGAATGGCATTAAAAAATTATGATCTAATAGTGTTTGAATAAATAAAATAAAAGTAATCGAGGGTGTTATGGGTAATATTATGAATTGTATGCGAGACAAGCGTATCATTTTTGGAGCTTTTCTGGCATTTGCATTGCTGTTTTCCAATACTGTTCTGGCAAAAAAAAACGTTGAAGAGTCTTTTGTCTTATGGAAAGACACAAAGTATCATCGATTTTTTATCGATAAAAACGTGGATTTCAGTAAGTATAAAAAAATGGCTGTTCTGCCCCTGGATTACAGCTCAATGATTGTTTCGCCGAAAACGAAAAAAAAGATGGAGCGGAATTGGAGTAATTTTAAGCAAGAGGGTATGCCCGATGTCGTGACTTTTTTTGATAGCGAATTTGAAGATGTGTTTGACGATAGTGATGCTTTCAGCTTGACGAAAACGAGCGGTGATGATGTGTTGATCGTTCAATACAAGGCTATTGAAATTTCACCTAAGGCTTTTATTGATAATGCTCTGGGTACAGTGGGTATGGAGGCCCTGAATCGAGTTGCCAGCGTACAGTACCAAGTTGCTATCTATGACGCGCGCACTAAGGCGGTTGTCGCTATGATAGAAGACGATTTTTTGGTATCGATTCAAGTGGAGAGCGAAAGGGTTCTTAACAATCGCGCGAATCACCGACGAGCCTGGAAGACATCACTCCATAAGTTAGCTAAAAGTTTCAACAAAAATATGATTCGCTTGCAGGAAAAATCCAAATAGTCCGTAGGGATAGAGTATTTGAACAGGTAACAAAAAAGCCGGCCGCAGAGGTCGGCTTTTTTTGGTTTATGGCTTACGAGAAATTGTGTACCAATTGATATTTCGTGTACTCATCATCAGTAATGCCAGTATCGCAAACAACATCAGTGCACCCATCAGTAATGCAAAGTCTTCCATCTGAATAATAATGTAGAGAACACCGTATAGTGCACCCAGTGAAAAACTGAACAAGGCGCTGGCTTTGTAGCTTGTGAGTACCTTTCCCAAATAGGCGGTTAGCAGGAATAAACAGCTTACTGTCGAAATGGCATAGGCCATTAGAAAAGAAAGATGCTCGGAAAGAGAGACCAATAATAGATAAAAAATGGCCAGCGCCAGTCCGACAAATGTGTATTGGATTGGGTGTATGGGGGCGCCTCGAATTATTTCAAACAAAAAGAAAGCCGCGAATGAAATGGCGATAAATAAAATTCCGTACTTTACTGCTCGCTCTGTCTGTAAGTAAATATCGACCGATTGATAAAAGTGGGTGCCGGTTTTTAGCTCTGTTATGAAGCTGCATCTCCCCTTACTGCACTGCTCCAGTTTTTTAGAAATATCGCTGCTAAATTCATTGATGCGCCACTGGGCGGAGAAGCCGTTTTTGGATATGCCATGCTCAAGTGGCAAAAAAGCGCCGATAAACTCCGGGTGAGGCCAGTTGGATTGCATTGTGATTTCGGTATTGGTGCTTGCAGGAATAATCTGCAGTGACGACATACCACGCAATTGAAAGGCAAGGTTCAATTCGAGCGGCTTGTAAATTTCGTTGGGGATTTCGATAGCGGCCTGCAGGCCGGAGGCTGGGCCCTGGATTCCTGAGCCAGGTGAAACCTGCAAATTGTCGCCTTTCCATGACAGTGTTGGCTTGCCTGTGATACCGCGTGCATCACTGACATAAATAGTAATATGTGGCTTTAAAAAACGAAAAAAGCCGTGCTGATTTTCAGCCTCTTCCCTCCTTTTGTTGAGGGTGCCCGGGGTGAGTTTTCCATTGATGGCTACGGTGGCATCGTATACTGGAACCGAGTAAATGCCCTTATGGCGCAGGCTCGTGTTGATGTCGACCGAAACATTTACCTCGTCCAGCGGGATAAACAGATTTTCCTCAACCACTATTACATCTGTTGTTGTGTCGCCAGAATGAATGGCTCGTTTTATTTCATAGGGCTGAACCAGAAAAGGTGTCATCAGCTGTTGTGCGGATGTCCAGCTTTTGGCAATGCTGGTTTCAGCTTGCTGCAGATAGCTCTTTCGTTCGCTGATTTTTCCGGAAATTATATTCAGAGGTATTAGCAGCAGCAGGGCAATCAGACAGATTAAACCTGTTTTTAGGGCGAGTTCGCGTTGCATGTTGGGTTCTCCCGTGAGGGCATCACTAAGAAAATCGGTGATGCTTTAGTGACTTTAACGGGAGTGTAAGCAGTGAAGAGGGCGAAAACGTGCGGGGATTGTGAGCAATTATGGCAGGCGCTGATGCGGGAGTTAGGGTGCGTTTGTGAGCGGCAGACCCGCGGCTTTTAAAAAAGCCTGTAAACGCGCTTTGTCTTGTTTTGTTGTGGGCTTGCATTCCAGGCCAACAAAGTGATCTTTCCTGTGGGCAACGCGCCCTTGAGTAACGACTACATCGTCATTTGCCAGGTGGATCTTCAGGGTGACTGTTGTATTAGTTTCTAGCTCGTGATCGCCGAGCAAGGCGATTAGTGCGCCGGATTCGGACAAATTGATAAGGTAAGCGCTTTGGGTGGTATTGGATACACTTAGGGAGCAATCACCTCGGTACTCTATTCTTTCGTTGACGCGGCGTTCGAATTCTTCTTTTGATACTTGCATATAGGGCGTGTTGTTTATTGATTGGGTAGCAGTTCAGTGAGTACGCGTTCCGCTGCGTTATCGTCTCCGAGGTTTAATTCAACCAGGCGACGGAGGTGGCCGATGCTTTCGATATCGATGCTTTCACATCGAAAACCCAATACATCGCTACTGCTATGGGCTAGCGAGGTTTTCATATTGATGTTGGCATCGTCTGCCAGCTCGACGGAGATAAAAATGGGGAGAGCTACATCGATATGGTAATGCTGGGGGGTTTTAACGAGCAGGCCATTGAGGGATATGTCTAGCAGCGAGGCCGTAGTTTGTTGCTCGCCCTGTGTGAGTTGTACAGAGGTATTGAAGTCGATGCGAGAATAGCGTCTTCGCTCAGCGGTTAACGACATAAGGTGCTCCAGTGAAACAGGGTCACTTTAAGTGTAGTCGGCTGCAATAGGGCTTGCACGGGAGTATAAGGCTTTGTTGTCGGCTAATTGCGGCCGACAACAAAGACGTTGGCGCCTATCTATTTAAGAGGCTTATATTTCATGCGCTTGGGTTGGGCGTTGTCACCTTTGCGGGAGACGAAATCTTCGTGGTACTCGGTGAAGTCGCCCTCAAAGAACACCACTTCACTCTCGCCTTCATAGGCGAGAATGTGGGTGGCAACGCGGTCGAGAAACCAGCGGTCGTGTGATATAACCAGGGCACAGCCGGGGAAGTTCTGTATGGCTTCCTCCAGTGCGCGTAGCGTTTCAACATCCAAATCGTTGGAGGGTTCATCCAGCAGCAGCACGTTTGCGCCTTGCTTCAGTGTGTTGGCTAGGTGCAATCGGCCGCGTTCACCACCGGAGAGGTCGCCCACGCGTTTCTGCTGGTCGGTGCCCTTAAAGTTAAAGCGGCCTACGTAGGCGCGGGAGCCGACTTCGTAGTTGCCGATTTTAAGAATATCATGCCCGCCGGAAACAGCTTCCCACACGCTTTCGTCATCGTTAAGGTTTTCGCGCCCTTGCTGAACATAGGCGACCTGGACGGTTTCGCCGACGATAATTTCGCCTGAATCGGGTGTTTCCTCACCGGTGATCATTCGGAAAAGGGTAGATTTACCTGCACCGTTACCGCCCACAATACCGACGATAGCGCCTTTGGGAACGGTAAAACTAAGATTGTCGATTAACAGTTCGTCACCAAAGCCTTTGTTGACGTTGTGGAATTCAATGACCTTGTCACCCAGGCGTTCGCCGGGCGGAATGTAGATCTCGTTTGTCTCGTTGCGGGTCTGGAATTCTTGGCTTTGCATTTCTTCAAAGCGAGACAGGCGTGCTTTGTTTTTGGCGTGGCGGCCCTTGGGGTTTTGGCGTACCCACTCGAGTTCGGCTTTCATGGATTTGATATGAGAGGCTTCAGTGCGCTTTTCCTGCTCGAGTCGAATCTCTTTTTGCTCTAGCCAGTTGGAGTAGTTGCCTTCGTAGGGGATGCCGCGGCCGCGGTCCAGCTCCAAAATCCAGCCGGCGGCATTGTCGAGGAAGTAGCGGTCGTGGGTAATGGCCACCACGGTGCCAGGGAAGTTCACCAGAAACTGCTCCAGCCAGAATACCGATTCCGCATCTAGGTGGTTGGTGGGTTCGTCCAGCAATAGCATATCCGGGCGGGATAGCAGCAGGCGGCACAGGGCCACGCGGCGGCATTCACCACCGGAGAGTTTGCTTACATCTGCATCCCAGGGCGGTAGGCGGAGGGCGTCGGCGGCGACTTCCAAAGTGTGGTTCAGGTTGTGGGCGTCCCAGGCTTGGATAATATCTTCGCATCGGGCCTGTTGTTTAGCCAGGGCGTCGAAGTCGGCATCTGGCTCGGCGTAATCCGCATACACTTTATCCAGATCGGCGAGGGCATTCACGGCTTCTTGGACCCCTTCTTCGACATTGCCGCGTACATTTTTTTCCGGATTCAGCTGCGGTTCCTGCGGTAGGTAGCCGACTTTAATGTTGGACATGGGGCGGGCTTCACCGAGAAAGTCGGTATCAATACCCGCCATAATGCGCAGTAGAGTGGATTTTCCCGAACCGTTTAAGCCGAGCACGCCGATTTTGGCGCCAGGGAAAAACGATAAAGAAATATCTTTCAGAATTTCACGTTTTGGGGGTACGATCTTGCCTACGCGGTTCATGGTATAAACGTATTGCGCCATTTCAGCTCTCGCTCCGGATGCGGTAATTGGGGATTCTGAGGGGGAAGAAAACAGGCGCAAGTTACCGGATACGGCGGTGAAATTCAATGATTGTCGAGGTTCTGGCGCAGTAAAACATCAAAACGAAAGCTTGCTAGCTTGTGGAATTGAATCGCCGGTTAAATTGTTGTCAATTAGCAGGGAGCCACTTTTCTATGGATGCATTTACATTATTTTTATCGGAAGATAAAAGCTATGTCGGTTGCAAGGTATTACAGGATGTAACGCCCGCGAGCGCGGTTGAATTTACCCTGCCCATGGAGGTGCAGGGTAAGCGTTTCGGTATCAATAAGTTCCTGGTGGACTTGCGAGGTGTTCGCAATACCGCTGGTGCTGGTGAAAACTATCATTTTGCCCGTGAAGAGTTACAGGAGTTGAATCTGCGTGTGGAAAACTATGCGGCTATGATTACCGACCCTGAGGACCGCTCACACGATTTTGTAGAGACGGTCACTCAAAATGCCGGGCATTCAGTAAGAGTTTTTCGCAACGAAGCGGGAGCGCTTCAATGGTTGCAGAACCCTCAATATTTATGGAATAAGATCGCGCTCTAAAGAAGTGCAGAATAATCTCTCATGACATTCGTGGGAATTAATTGCCCTGGCGCGTTTGTTGGTGGATGAGATTGTTGATGCATTCGTGTACAATCCCCGCCCTTAATTTTCCTCTCCTTTTCCTATTATTCCCTTTGCGGAGACGCCAATGTTTGATAAAACCCAGACCATTTCAGAATTTGATCCAGATGTGTGGAATGCCATCGTTGACGAGGGCATTCGTCAGGAAGAGCATATTGAACTGATTGCTTCTGAAAATTACACCAGTCCCCTGGTGATGACTGCTCAGGGCACCAAGCTTACCAACAAGTATGCCGAGGGCTACCCCGCCAAGCGTTATTACGGTGGTTGTGAGTATGTGGATAAAGTAGAGGTGCTGGCGATTGAGCGCGCTAAAGAGCTTTTCGGTGCTGATTACGCCAACGTGCAGCCACATTCGGGTTCGCAGGCCAACTCTGCCGTTTACGCAGCATTGTGCTCACCCGGCGACACGGTTCTGGGTATGAGCCTGGCGCATGGTGGCCACCTGACTCACGGGGCCAAGGTTAACTTCTCCGGCAAAATGTACCACGCCGTCCAATATGGTTTGAATTCGGAGACCGGCCTGGTCGATTACGAAGAAGTCGCTTCTCTGGCCAGAGAACATAAGCCAAAAATGATCGTTGCTGGTTTCTCTGCCTACAGCCAGGTTCTGGACTGGCAGAAATTCCGCGATATCGCCGACGAAGTAGGTGCTTACCTGTTGGTGGATATGGCCCACGTTGCCGGCTTAGTGGCTGCGGGTGAATATCCATCCCCGGTGCAGATTGCTGATGTTACGACTACTACGACTCACAAAACACTGCGTGGTCCACGCGGTGGTCTTATCCTTGCCAAAGCGAACGCAGAGATTGAGAAAAAATTGAACTCCGCTGTATTCCCTGGTGGTCAGGGCGGGCCGTTGATGCATGTAATCGCTGGTAAGGCGATCTGCTTCAAGGAAGCAATGAGCGACGATTACAAAACTTACCAAAAGCAGGTTGTGGTTAACGCAAAAACGATGGCTAAAACCTTTATCGAGCGCGGTATAAAGATTGTATCTGGTGGAACTGAAAACCACCTGATGCTGGTAGATTTAATCGGCAAGGAATACACCGGTAAAGACGCCGACGCTGCTTTGGGTGCTGCCAATATTACCGTTAACAAAAACGCCGTTCCCAACGACCCGCGTTCACCTTTTGTGACCAGTGGCTTGCGTGTGGGAACACCGGCTATTACAACGCGCGGTTTTGGTGAGCAGGAGTGTGTGGATCTGAGCAACTGGATGTGTGACGTTCTGGAAAGCCTGGAAAACGGCACCTCTGAGCAGGTGATTACTGAGGTTAAAGCCAAGGTGCTGGAAGTATGTGGCCGCTTCCCGGTTTACGGCAATTAATATTGAGTCTGTTTGTGAAGAAGGCGCCACATACGGCGCCTTTTTTATTGCTGTGTTATGGCGTTTTTTATTTTCGCTTGGCTTTTTTTCTTGATTGTAGATATACGCCAGCAAGACCCGCAATCATCAGGCTGAGACTACTGGGTTCTGGAATGCTAACCGTTGGAACTCCAGCGGTGATCCACGCGCATGTTTTGTTAACGCTGCAAAAATACTCTGTTCGAGAGCCGTCTGCACGGGTTACATCTGCGGGGCAGTCACTCCGGGAGTTACAGGAACGGGCAAAAGCCGGATCCGAGATACATATTGCCATTACTGTTATGGCCGTTGAAAAAAATAGGGCTTTATTGCTTAAAAAATGCGTGTTCATCATTGACCTCCTTGCCATGTGGTCTTCAGTTTGTGTTTCTACGAAGAGCTGAAAGAGAGATAAACTGAAAACTATCAGCTTGGTATTGTAATACGGGTGAGTTGATGTGCGGATCAAACGTATTTATACCCATTATCAGTATAAAAAAGGGCTGATGGCATCAAAACAAATTGATTTGCTTGCGTTTTACGTTCAGGCCGTCTTTTCTATTGTTCCTAAGTACGTTCAGAGCTATTATTCAGATTCATTTCTTATCGGTGGAGGGTTGTTTATGATTGTGTTTATCGGAAACTCACGCCGGGTTAAAACAACGGTTTAAATTTACAGTATTCCGTTTATCTCTCCCGGTCTAGCGCCGGGGCAATTCTATGCCTCTGAATTCAGTTGGTGACGCATCAGCGTCAGGGGTTTATCGTGACCGATCATTCTTTTTTGGCCAGCCTTGGTTGGCAGGCTTTTTTCTATCAACAACTCTCTCTTGAAGAGTGGGATCTGTCTGTTCCCGCTCGCATATTCTCGCAGCACAAATCATTGTTTGAACTGGAAACCGAGAGCGGTGGCTTATTAATTCCACACGTGCCTTCTATGCCCCCGTTAACCGTGGGCGACTGGGTGTTACTCGATAAGGATCATCGTTTCATTCGTATGTTGGAGCGCAAAAGCTGTTTTAGTCGTAAAGCAGCGGGCACCAAACTGACAGAGCAGATGATTGCAGCAAATGTAGATACGGCATTCATTGCCTGTTCGCTAAATGACGATTTTAATTTGAATCGTATCGAGCGATATCTATGCCTCGCCTATGAGGCCGACGTCGAGCCGGTGGTGGTGTTAACAAAAAGCGATTTGTGCGACAGGGTCGATCAGTTTCGTCTCCAGGTGCTGGGCCTTGGTGATAGGCTTGCGGTTGAAGCCGTCAATTGCCTGAGTACCGAGAGTGTTGCGGCGCTAAAACCGTGGTGTACGAGTGGTAAAACACTGGTAATGCTGGGCTCATCGGGCTCGGGTAAGTCGACGCTCATCAACCGTTTGCTGGGTGAGGAAATTCAAGTGACGAGCCGTATTCGAGAGGCGGATTGCAAGGGGCGGCATACTACAACCCGGCGATCATTATTCGCGATGAAAGAGGGCGCTTTACTGTTAGATACTCCGGGAATGCGAGAGTTACAGCTTGCTGATTGCGATGCGGGTGTAAGCCATGCTTTCGCCGATATCGCCTTGTTGGCCGAGGACTGTCGGTTCAGTGACTGTCAGCATAACGCCGAGCCTGGCTGTGCGGTTCAAGAGGCCGTAACAACGGGAGTGCTGGATGAACGACGTTTGAAAAATTGGCGCAAGCTACTAAGGGAGCAGGCGCTGAATGCCGCTAGCCTTGCGGAGCGTAGAGAGCATGACCGTCAGTTTGTTCGCTCGTGTCGACAAGTGCTGCGCGAATCCTATAAATATAAACGGGGGGAGAGTTAATTTTCTTTTAGGTCGCTTACCTTGGGCGCCCTTACCGGCGTTCTTGGTACGCTATGAAGTAGAGAATACTTTTCTCTTCCCTTCTTTAGGTTTTGCCCACTGTATACCATTTTAAAAAAATGATAGCCGACAATTAGAGGGGGCTTTTTTGGGGGGGATGGTTGATTGTGGGGGAAGAGGACTAAAGTCTTGAGTTAATCGGGCGCAACGGCTATGTTTGGTTTCGCACTATCGCCTGCCGTGGGGTGCGAATTATTGATGGGCGTATCGTGCAAAATGACCTGAGTGAAGGCTTGGGGAGTAAGTGCCTATCTTGATGAGAAAGGGCCGTTGCCGAGCATCTATGCGGGAGCGGGGTAAACTTCGGATCGATCCCTTAGCCCACCTTTAAGCCGCACAATGTGGCTTCGAGCTAAAAAGGGTTATTGGCGAATTTAAAAATTATTTTCAGAGAGTCTGGAATGGTTTGGTCTATATGATGAATAAATTGATGCTAGGGGCTTTGGAGTTTTGTGATCTTCCTGAACTCAATATTACACGCCTTAATATACGAATTGATACCGGCGCGCAAACTTCGTCGTTGCATGTTGATAATATTGTGGAGTTCGATAATGACGGTGAGCTTTGGATAAGTTTTGATATTCATCCGGATATCCACAATGTGGATGCTATTGTTCGTCGAGAAGCAAAAGTCCTGGCGAAGCGGACGGTGAAGAGTTCCAATAGTACGCGGGAAAAACGCTATATTGTTGAAACTTTGCTACGCCTTGCTGACAGGGAGTGGCCCATTGAAATCTCTCTTACCGATCGTTCCGGTATGACCTACCTAATGTTGTTGGGAAGGGAGGCGATGGTTGGCCGTGTAGTGGTTGACCCTGGGGAGGAATATTTACTCGACAGAAGCGAGAGTTAGCGGTGCGTCTGTTCCAAGCCGCCCAATTTTTTTATGGCGCGGTAATACCGCATTTTTGCCGCGCTAAGTGTAATGCTTAGCTGTTGTGCAATTTCGTCGAAGGAAAGCTCCAGGATCGCTCGCATAACCGCCACTTCACGTTCGTCTTCGTCCAGCAGTAGCAGCATATTCTCTAGCTCGCTGGTGTCGGCGGGCGCTTCGATCTCTTCGTTTTCCTGCTGCGTTAGCCAGTCAAGTAATTGGGCGTTTTTCCGTTTGTTTCGCAGGTAATCCATTGTTAAATTTCTAGAGATGGAGACCGTCCAGGAAAAAAATTTAGCGGTGTCCTTCAGTTGCTCGAGTTTATTCCAACTGCTTAAAAATGTTTCCTGAACAATATCGTCAACGGCGTCTCGATCATAAAAAACTTGGGCGGCAACAAACGCGGCTATTTTATTCTGATAGCGATGGAACAGGTGTGCGAATGCCGCAGACGAATAATTCGACCGCAGCAATGCGTATTCCACCAATTGCTGGTCGTTATGTTCGTCCAGTTTTATTGGTGGGTTAGTTTTCACCTTTACTGTCATTAAAAGTTGTTTAGGGGTGGATGGTGAAGCCTTCAATAAGGTCTTTGTTGTTAACTAAAATCCGCCCGCCCTGAGGTGTTTCCAGGGTGGTAACGACGGGCCCAAGTTGCATTACTTTGCCGGTGCGACCATCTTTAAGGGTTATGCTGTCACCGGGGTGCAGGGAGTCGGTGAGGTAAACACTATAGAGAATGTTTTCGGAGGCATTGCGGCTGCCCAATCCCAGTGAAATTGCGGCGGCAATACCGAGAGATGCGAGCAGTATACTCACGATATAGTCGAGCAAGCGAGTCTCAATTTCGAGTTCACTAATCGCAAGCGATATCACCAGAATAAGCGTTAGCCCGTATACTGCGCTAGAGACGGGTTTGGCAAATTCAAAACGCGCGGCTTTGGCACCGTTGTAAACAAAATTTCGGGCCAAGTTGGCAGCGGCAATACCAAATAGCAGGATTAAAGTGGCGGCTATTATCTTGGGTATAAAGCTGACAAAGTGATCCATTGTCTGGCTTAACTGCGGCAGCCCGAGGGATTCAGCGGCGGTAATAATAAAGAGCAGCCAGACCATCCAGAATGTGAGCACACCTATAGCGCCGGAAATAGAGAGTTTGTTTCCCAGTCGCTGTAGTTGATGTTCTATGCCGGTGTGGGTGGCCAGTTTATCAAGGCCGATTTTAGTCAGTAGTGTGGCGACAGCAAAGCGCAGTATTTTCGCGACAACATAACCGATTAACAGAATCACTACGGCAGCCAGCAGTTGCGGAATAAAGGTGGCAAACTGGTTTAGCAGTGTAGTGAGAGATTCCGACAGGGATGTGTACCAGAGGTTAATGTCTTGTGTCATGTTGTGTTCCTTTGGCGGCGGGGCGGGGGCTGGTGCGTGCGAAGGGTGCAAAAAAGGACAGCAGTAGGGCGTACAGACCGAAAGCGCCTAAGCGCAAAAATTCGGTGGTTTTTTCCTGTCGTTCAGCCGTGTCTGCCAGCTGCTGGGGTGATAAGCCCACCTTGTTTGTTTGTGGTAACGCTTTGAGCTGTTGTTCCAGCCTGGAAGCGTCGTCTTGCTGTTTCTCTGAGTTCATGAAGGGGCTCGGTAATAGCGGGATTTGTTAGTTCTGACGTAAATTTATGTGTAAAAGTCACAATAAAATAATGTGACTTTTTGTCGTTTTTCCTCGTCCATAACCACTTGTAGGTTTTTAGCTCCCTTCGCGGGTAATGCAGAGGTTGATACGATGATGGAATTCAATATCAATGACGTTGTTTCCCGTGTTTTAGACCGGGTTTCGTTACTTGAAGACGGTGCAGTTGCCGATCTGGACTTCCTTGCAGAAGTTCCAAACGAAGAGCTGGGCGTGCTGCTGGAATCATTACCGGTTGCCATACGTCATACCGTTTGGAGCACTCTCAACCCAGAGTCTTACTGGGCCCTGCTGCACCTGTTACAGGAGGAGACCGCGAGAAACCTCGTGGCGTCGCTTGATGCAGAAGAGAAAGAGCTGCTGCAACAGTTCGCCAGCCCGGACGATTTAAAAAGTTTAGCGTCAGTGTTGCCACGTTATATGGTCTCGGCCATCCTCCAGGAGCAGGGCGGGCGGGTACTGAAAGACCTTGAGCAGGCACTTAGTTACGGTGAGGCTGAGGTCGGTCGTTTTATGGTTTCTCGGGTCATTAGCGCGCTACCTGCAACCGCTGCGGAGTCGGTGTTACGGCGTTTTCGCAAGCGCAGTAACTATGATGTTGATGCGGTGTTTGTGGTAAATGAAGAGGGCGAGTATCTGGGGCGCGTTGCGGTTACAGCACTGTTGCAGGCGGAAACCGGGCAGCTGTTGTCAGATTTGGCTCAGGATTGCAAAGCCCTGCTTCATGACGATGACTTGCGAGATGCAATGCAAACTCTAGATGCGCTGGATTCCGGTGGTTGGTTGCCGGTAGTGAAAGAGAAAACCCTGTTGGGTGCGATTTCTGTTCGCGCCATTGTTCACGAAGTTAAAACGGAGCTTGTCGACAGAGGGGTAAGTGAATCGAACTCCGAAGAGGAAGATCTGTTTACGCCCGTGCCAGTAGCGGCTTACCGGCGGGCAATTTGGTTGGGGCTTAATCTTGTAACCGCTTTTTTAGCATCCACCGTAATTGGGTTGTTTGAGGCAACGCTGCAAGAGGTTATTGCCCTTGCGGTCTTAATGCCTGTGGTTGCCAGTATGGGGGGGGTGGCTGGTAGTCAGACATTAACTGTTGCTGTGCGGGGTCTGGTGTTAAACCATTTGAACGATGCAAATATCAAATTGGTACTCAAAAAAGAGATTTATATTGCCCTGATTAACAGTTTGATTTGGGGGGTGGTAATTGCGTTGGTTGCGTTTTACTGGTTTGATTCAGCGTGGCTGGGCGTAATTATTTGTGTGGCTATTATAATTAACAGCTTGGCAGCAGCGTGGTCGGGAACTTATATTCCGTTTGTGTTGAAAAAGCTTAGTATTGATCCGGCCATATCTGGTTCGGTTATTCTCACAACGGTTACCGATGTTGTGGGGTTTTTGGTATTTCTGGGGCTGGGCGCCCTAATTTTATAAGAGAATAAAAATGACTCATGAGATTTTTGCCTGGATGGGGATCGTGTTTTGCCTTAGCCAGTCCGCTGTTTTTTCTGGGCTGAACCTAGCTCTGTTTAGCTTAAGCCGATTGCAGTTGGAGGTTGAGTCAAAGCGCGGTAATAAAAATGCCAGCAAAATTTTAGCTATGCGCGAGGATTCCAATTTCTTACTGGCCACGATTCTTTGGGGCAATGTTTCGATTAACGTAATGCTTACGCTGCTTTCCGATTCTGTTTTGGTGGGTGTTTACGCTTTTCTATTCTCGACAATTGCCATTACCTTTTTAGGTGAAATATTTCCACAGGCCTATTTTTCTCGTAATGCGCTTAAAGTGGCTTCGTTCCTTACGCCTATAGTTCGTTTTTATCAGATTATTTTATTTCCAGTGGCAAAGTTTACATCGCTGATTCTGGATGGCTGGCTCGGGCGGGAAGGTATTACTTACTTCCGGGAGAAAGAGCTTAAAGCACTTATCGTTGCGCACGTGGAGGCGGACGAAGCTGAAGTTGTTCATGTGGAGGGTGTTGGTGCACTGAATTTTCTCTCTGTAGATGAAATATCGGTTACCCAGGAGGGGGAGCCGCTAGATCCTGCCAGTATTATCGCTCGTCCCTGCAAGCTCGATCTGCCAATATTCCCCGAGCAAGGCGAAGAGGAGTTTGATGGTTTTCTGAAAGTGATACATCAGTCTGGGCATAAATGGGTTGTGGTGGTAGATGAAAATGAATATCCAAGGTTGGTGCTGGATGCCGATGGGTTTATTCGATCCGCAGTATTGGATACGGGGAAAACTGATATCTATAGTTATTGCCATCGCCCGGTCGTTATCGAAGATCTGAAAGTAACGCTCGGTGGTGCAATGCAATTCTTAAAAGATGCGCAAGAAAGTGAAACACACTCGGATGATGTTCTCGATCAAGATATCATTTTAGTCTGGTCGGGAAACCAGCGTCGTATCATCACGGGAGCCGATATATTGGGCAGGTTAATGAAGGGGATTGGCGCGGCGCAGGAAAAAGCTGAAGCCACGGGTCATTAAAATAGAGGGTAATATTATGCATTCGGCCTATTTGTTCAATAAAACTGGGGTGGTGCCTATCGATTACAGTCGTGTTCGTGATGAGTGGTCACGCGATTGCGGTGCGACATTATGGGTTGATATTAATGTCGATCAGCATGAAGAGGTGATTTCGGTTCTCAACGATTTTGATATTCACTCTCTTGCAGTAGAGGACACGTTAAGAAAAAGGCATCCGCCAAAAATTGAATTTTTTGATGACTACGCTTTTATTCTTTACCGGGGTATTTCCTCTGTAGCCGGCAATCTTGAGTTTGGTCATATGCAAATTTCTCTGTTTATAGGGAGAAATTATTTGATTACCCTGCACCGAGGTAAATCACTAGGTGTGGCTGAGGTTATGAGTATAGTCGACGATCCAGAGAGGCTAAAAAAACATAAGAAATTCAATATGGATAGCGGTGATGATTTGCTGCCCATGCATATTGCATTGAATATTCTCCATGCGTCTTCCTCTGTCTATTTGGATAATGTACTGGAATTTGAATCCCGTTTAAGTGATCTTGAAGATGAAATGCAAGCTCATGGCGACGATGTATTGCTGTCTGAGTTAACTTTGTATAAGGCCCGTTTGTTGAAGTTGCGCCGAGTCTTTGACTACCATAAAGGGATTACGGAAGCTTTAGGGGTTGAAACGGAAAATGTTTGCTCGGTGAGTTTTCAGGCTTTTCATCACGAGATAAATGATTTACACGAACGCTTTGTCCGCCTCTATACTTTGGTGCAAATGCACTACGATATTTGTGGCGATTTAATAGAAGGCTATTTGTCAATTGCGTCACATCGGCTGAACGTGACAATGCGTGTATTGACCGTTATTACAGCGGTGTTTATCCCGCTGGGTTTTTTAGCCGGCCTGTATGGAATGAATTTCGAGTATATCCCAGAGCTGGGGTATCGCTACTCGTATTTTGTTCTTTTGGGGGTAATGGCATTTTTGGCAGCAACGTTGCTGCTTTTTTTTAGACGTAAAAGTTGGATATAGAGGGCGCTCAATATGACATTATTTTGGTTGGAGTTTGAACTAATTCGGATTGGCGATTTTAGTTTTACCTTGGCGCGGCTGCTCAGTTTTTTTCTCATTATTATCGTTACGTTTGTTGCCTCAAAAATCGTTCAGCGCGGGCTAAAACGTCTATATGGGCGAGGCGCGGCCATGACAGGGGCCCAGTTGTATGCCTTGGGCCGCATACTGCATTACTTTATTTTGGCAGCTGGCTTTTTAATGGCCGTATCTGCCCTGGGCGTCAATGTAAGTAAGCTGACGATACTTGCCGGTGCGCTGGGTGTTGGTATCGGTTTAGGCTTGCAAAATATTGTTAACAATTTTGTGTCTGGCTTGGTGATTTTGCTTGAGCGAAGTTTAAAGGTTGGGGACTTTATAGAGCTGTCAGCGGGTGTCGTGGGCGAAGTGCTTGAAATTAATATGCGTTCAACGCTAATTCGTACGAATGATAATGTCGATATATTGGTGCCTAACGCAGAGCTTATTGGCGGTATGGTTACCAATTGGACGCTTGAAGAAAATATACGTCGTTTTCGTATTCCATTCGGTGTGGCCTACGGTTCCGATAAAAGCTTGGTTAAAAAAGCGGTTCTCGAGGCCGCAATCAGCGTACCTTATACCCTTTCAAAGAAAGGGCGTGAACCCATCGTGTGGATGACCGGCTTTGGTGATAACAGCCTGAATTTTGTTTTGGGTGTGTGGGTGTCGCCGGAACAAGTTAAAGCGCCTACTACGCTCACGTCTGATTATCTATGGGCCATTGATGATGCCTTCCATAAATACAAAATAGAAATTCCTTTTCCACAGCGGGATATTCACTTACGCAGCGGTTTCGATACCATTTCAGCGCGTAACCCAGAAGCGTAACTAAGATGATAACGTTTAAAATTCAGTCGGAGGATACGCTATTGGGTGGGCACGGAAGTAAGAGGAGCGTGGTTAAATTTAATCGTTGAGTAAATGTGATATGCCGGTGAAAGCAGAATTGCTTCTGCGCCCAGCCGTTTTCTCGGATCTGGATGCATTACTTGCGGTAGAGCAGGAATGTTTTGACGGTGACAGGCTCAGTCGCCGTCGCTTTCGCCATTGGATAAATGCGGAAAACGGTTTGCTCATTGTCGCGGAGAAAGGGAGTTCGGTTGTAGGCTATGGACTTGTAATTCTTCAACGTGGAACCCGGCTTGCGCGACTGTACTCGCTCGCAGTTGCCTCTCGACATCGCGGTGAAGGGTTGGCGGTGCAATTATTACAGTTGTTGGAAGCTTTGGCTGTTGACCATAAACGACTGTTTATGCGTTTGGAAGTCTCCAGTGAAAACAAAGCCGCGATCCAGCTATATGAGCGTGAAGGGTATCGAATTTTCGCGGAGTACTGTAACTACTATGAAGACCATAGTAATGCGCTGCGAATGCAAAAATCAATTCGCGCCTGCCGCCTTGATGACGATGCGCGTCACTTTCCCTGGTATGCACAAACAACAGAGTTCACCTGCGGGCCTGCCGCGCTGATGATGGCTATGGCCAGCCAGAGAGATCAGTGGCACTTTTGCCGTGAGCTAGAGCTGGATATCTGGCGCGAGGCTACGACCATATTTATGACTTCCGGTCTCGGTGGTTGCCACCCATTAGGGTTGGCTCTGGCAGCGAGACAGCGGGGGTTCACTACGCGTGTGGCGTTGAACACCCGAGACCCACTTTTTATTGATAGTGTACGTACTGAACATAAAAAAGAATTAATGATTGCTGTGGATCGTCAATTTCTGCAGAGGGCGATTAACGAGAAGATAGAGATCTGCTATTTGGACATTACCCAGCAGATGTTGAGTGAATGGTTGCAGCAGGGTTACGCGGTGATTGTTTTAATTAGCACCTATCGGCTCGATGGCCGCAAGGCGCCGCACTGGGTAATGCTTACCGGAGTAGATGAATTTTGTTTTTATATGCACGATCCGGACTTTGACGAAAAAACGCAGGTAGCGCTGGATTGCCAATATATGCCTATAGCGCGCGACGATTTTGAAAAGATGTCTGTATTTGGTCACCATAGGCTGCGCACTGCAGTCGCCATTAAGCGAGAGTGATGATGAACGTTGATATTGTTGATTTTCATAACTACGTTGTTGATGTTTTAGTGTGTTGCAGAGAATTCCGTTCGCCGGATATCCAAGAATTTTTACAAACTAATTACAAGAGTGTGCGTTACCGAGATGCCTTCCGTATCCATATGATGGAGGGTGAAGTGTGGCTGTTTGAATACGGTGTTTTGGTTTGCTGGGGGGTGAGCGAGAACGATCAGCAGAAACTACTTAATCAGCTCTCGCCTTATATTGTGGAGCCTATGTCGGAGCGGGTATTTGAGCAATTCCCTTTCTCAATTGAGCCGGGCAACCCGGTGAGGGTGCAGAACGATCAGCTAACGTTACCGGATAATAGCTATTTACTGCGCCTATCGGTAAGCCACGGTTTTGCTCAGTCAACGAAGCTGAGTGTGTTTGAAACGGTGGCGCAAACGGTTATTGCAGACAACGCCCACCTATCGAAAGTCTTGGCCGATACCGGACGAATTCCACTATCGCGGAAATCTCTATCCAAATTGCGCGGTAAGTTATTTGATACACGCAGCGACATTTTATTAAATTTTAACCTGCTCGATACTCCGGAATTTTTTTGGGATTTTCCGGAGCTGGAAGGGCACTATCTTTCGGTGGCCAAATACCTCGATATGGTCGCCAGAGTTGAATTATTGAATCACAAACTGGAAACCATTCACACCCTGCTGGACATGCTGGCAAGTGAACAGAACCACAAGCATTCATCATTTTTGGAGTGGATTATTATACTGCTCATTGCCGTCGAGATCGTATTGAATCTACCGTCGCATTTTTAAGGGATTTTTAATTAAACCCTTATCTGTTCTCGGTTAAAGCCCGCGACTTTCGAGTCTGCGGGCAAACTCGGTCATAATTTGCATATACAGCTCGTTACCCAGGTAGGCGTCTTCAACCTTGTGTTCTATGCTGGGGTTATCGTTAACCTCTATTACGTAAGCTTCGCCAGCGTGTTGTTTTACGTCCACCCCATACAGGCCGTTGCCTACGACTTTACAGGCTCGAACGGCGGCATCCAGCACCGATTTTGGTACTTCAAATGTGGGCAGGGTTTCGAACCCTCCAGATTGATTGCGCTTAGATTGGTGGTTGTAAATTTGCCAGTGATTGCGCGCCATATGGTATTTGCACGCATAAAGGGGGCGGTCGTTAAGCACTCCAATTCGCCAGTCGTATTCGGTGTACATATATTCCTGTACCAGTAGTAGCGTAGAGGAGGTGAAACCTTGTTTGAGGGTGCTTTTGAGTTCTTCTCGGTTGTTTACTTTAAAGACTCCACGGGAGAAAGAACCCTCAGGAATTTTAACAACCAGTGGGTACCCAAACTCGGTTTCTACTTTTTCAATTTCCTCCTCGCTGTCGTCTATGGTAATAAACGTTTTAAGGGAGGGTACACGGCTGTAGCTGAAGGCATCGTGCAAAAACACCTTGTTACAGCAGCGCAAAATTGAGGTGGGGTCGTCTAGGACCACTAACCCTTCGCGCTCTGCATCGCATGCCAGGCGATAAGTGTGGTGGTCTATTCCTGTGGTTTCTCGAATAAACAGGGCATCGTACTGCCCGATGGTGCCGTACCTGGGGGTATCGATAATATTGGCCTGAATGCCCACTTTGGCAGCGGCCTTCACAAATAACTGTATCGCCTGTTTATTGCTGGGAGGCAGTATTTCCTCCGGGTTAACCAGTATTGCCATATCCCAGCGCAAACGTTTTTTTCCTGTCGCAGTTCGCCAGCTGGATGCGGTGAAGTTGGCCAACCGCTCTTGGGCAAGCTGTTGTTGTTCGGGAGATATATCGCTAAACGATAGTCGTTTTAACGCAAGCGCAATACCCTGTTCGCTTTTTTTCAGGCTAACCTGTAGTAGCGGCGTAGGGTATTGCTCAAATAATTGCCTCGCTAGTTTTTTCCATTTTACTTTTGCTGTCCAACCAAAGTAGAGCGTAAATTGAGTCTCTTCGTTTTCCGCGAGAGTACTTTCCGGTAGTTGCAGTGCGATATTGGTGTAGCCGTTTTGCTCTAGCTGGCGTAATTGATTAATGGTGTGCACGCTGGGTAAAACTTTGTGGCGGCGAGCTTCAGCCAATAGCGAGCAGTAATATCCTCGGCTAAGGTAAGTATCGGTATTACACAAATTTACCACCCTAACCTTGCCTTCTTTGAGTTTTGGGTATTCGGATAAATAGCGCTTGAATTCAATTTGCTTAACGCCGTCAATCGTTGATGCGGCGTGTGAAGACGTGTCGAAAATAATCAACGTTTGCAACATGTTCAGCGTTTACCTTTTAACGTGCGAGCGCTTGGAGAATGTCGAGAAAAGCAAGCACCGATGCGATGGGCGCAGACTCTTCCATAGTGTGGTAGCCGGATGTGGGGATTTGCAAGGTGGTGCCGTCAACCAAACCGTTAGATGCGGATATGATGCGACCCATTTCGGTGGAGCCCAGTGACATTGTGGGTAAACCCTGAGCCAGCAGTACCTGATTTTTAGATTCCACATACTCATCTTTATAAATAACACTGTACTGATGCGCCGCACAGGCGTGTTGTAGGCGCAAGTCCAGCTCGCGGTTGAAGCTGGCATTGGCGTCTTTGTGTCGCAGTACCAGATGTTGTTGCGAGGCGGCGTCGAAGTCGGGGAAGGGGCTGGTGTCTACAACAATTAACTGATTGGTTGACCCGCCGAAACGACGGAACCATTCAAGTAGGTAGCGCCAGCTTTTGCCGGCTTCTTCCTGGGCGGTAAAAAATGCAGTTCCTTCAAATCCCAGCTCATATAAATAAATTAGTGCCGCAATGGTTAGCACGTTATCTAGTTGGCCGATTAGGGCTTCTTCTGTGATTTGCAGGGAATCGGTAAATGCAACTGGAGTGCCTGCTACCAGGTGATTCAAATTTTCGAGTTCGAAAATAAGGTTGTTGCGGAATTCGCATATGGTGGCATTTTTAATCTGCCCCTGCCCGCGATATGCACCCGACCAGGGTTCGTAGGCATAAACTTTTGTTTTTTGAAAGCGGTCGACGATTTTACGCATTAGCTGCTCGTCCACTGAATTGCCCAGTAAATCCGAGCGCGCACCGGCAACAAAGGCTGCGTACTGGAATTCATTGGGGCCGGTGCATATCAAGCCGTGGCGATCAATATGGGCTGAAAACATTAGGCTTTCGGGCTTTTTCCCCTGAGCGACTAGCAGGCCCTCGTACCAGGTAACCTGTGCCCCGCGCTCTTCAAGCTCCCTTTGCAGTACACGAAAAAATGAATGCTCCGCCCCAACCACTGAGGGCTGGCGCACCAGATGGGAGAGCAGGCGTAAAAACGGTTCAGGGATTTTGTTTGTTTTGCCGTTCAAGTCCATTGTGGTACTCAGCTGTGTATTTCGTTTGAAATGGGCTCTTGTTCTGCAGGTTGTGCAGATGGCTGAGCTGTTTGTGTATCGTTAGGTTTTAGGTTCTTGCGAATAGAGACGGCTTTTTGAAAAACCATGGAGTTTGGGTAGGTGTGAATAACGCCATCTTCCTCGCCGGTAAGAATCACGTGGAATAGAGTGATTTCGCTGATAATCCCGCTGATACTGTTATCACCGTCAATAATTTTTACCCAGTCGCCCGGGCGGTAAGGGAAAAAGAAAAACACGAATACCGAGGCGGTAATGTTGCTGAGTATGGACCAGGTGGCGAAAAGCGCTACGCCGAGCATGGCAAATATGGAGGTTATAACGAATCCCATATCACTAAAGTTAACACCTATCGCAATCGCTGTAGCATTTATTGCCAGTAGCAGCCAGCCGATTCTTAAGGTGGTTCCAATATATTGGGATCGGTGCGGAGGAACGCGCTTTTCCGTGGCAATCTTTTGTACCAGCTGATCAAGGGCTTTGCGCCCGAGCCAATAGAACGTGATTAATACGATAAGGATTATGGCGGTCATTGTGATGGGTGCTCACTGTTTTCGGGCAGGAGGTTGTCCTGCATAATTTCAATGTGTTCGGCAACTTCGTCGGGGTCGTTAAAAAAAGCGATATGAAACATGGCGTCGCCTTCCTGTGCCAGTGGAATATTTTGCTTGCCAATAATGACGCCGGTGCGATTGGCCAGTACTTTGTCGATGGGGCGACCGAAAGGGTCGCTAATGTCAGCCAATAAGGTACCGCGGGTGACAAAATCACCGAGTTTTTTATGGTCGCGAACAATTCCACTGGATGGTGCGCGGATCCAGGCGCTGTTATCTGCCACAAAGGGCGCTGACTTTGTGCTGCTGCGCTTGCGTTTGATCATGCCCAGGTGCGACAGCACGTTGAGAATGCCATTCACCCCTGCGCGAATGGAAAGCTCGTCGAAACGTAAAGCTTCACCGGCTTCGTAAAGCAGTATTTTGGTTCCGGAGTCACACGCGCACTCGCGCAGTGAACCGTCGCGTAGTGTTGAATTAAGTAGTACCGGTACACCAAAGGATTCTGCCATTGCGCGGGTTTGCTCATCGCTGAGGTCTGCACGTATTTGTGGCAAGTTACTGCGGTGAATCGCACCGGTATGGAGGTCGATTCCGAAATCACATTTCTGTACGATTTCCGTCAAAAACAAATTGGCAACACGACCGGCCAGCGAGCCCTTGGTCGAACCTGGGAAGCTGCGGTTCAGGTCTCGTCTGTCTGGCATATAGCGGCTTTGATTCAACACGCCGTATATATTCACGATAGGTACGGTAATCAGCGTTCCCTGAAGGTTTCTAATGCCTTTGCGCGTGATAATACGGCGGATGATTTCGATTCCGTTCAGTTCATCACCGTGGATGGCCGCGCTGACAAACAGTGTCGGCCCAGGCCGTCGGCCACATATAACATGGATCGGAATGGATATTTCTGTATCCGTGTAAAGGCGCGCTACCGGCATTTCAATTTCGGTGACGGTGCCGCGCTGAATGGTTTTACCAGCAATAACCAATGTTTCCATAGTGCGTTGTTCCACTTATCCTTGGCCGCGTGTGCGGTTTTTGTGAGGGCTTGCATTTTTTTCAATAAATTCAATCACTAGGCCGGCAACATCTTTCTGGGTCGCAGTTTCAATACCTTCCAGACCAGGCGAAGAATTGACTTCCATCACCACAGGGCCGCTATTGGCTCGAAGTAAATCCACTCCGCACACGTTCAGCCCCATAATCTTTGCTGCATTTACGGCTGTTGCGCGATCTTCTTTGGTCAGCCTTACAATTTCGGCGCTGCCTCCTCGGTGTAGGTTGGAGCGGAATTCACCCTCTTTTGCCTGCCGCTTCATCGCGGCAACGACACGCCCACCTACCACCAGGCAACGGATGTCTGCGCCGCCAGCTTCCTTAATATATTCCTGTACCAGTATGTTGGCGTTAATGCCCATAAATGCCTCGATCATGCTTTCCGCAGATTTTGCGGTTTCACCGAGTACGACACCGATGCCCTGAGTTCCTTCGAGCAGTTTAATTACGACGGGGGCCCCTCCAACGTTGCGGATAAGGTCTTTAATATTGTCCGGTGAGTGGGCGAAGCCGGTGCGTGGCAAGCCAATGCCCTTACGCGACAACAGCTGCATGGAGCGCAACTTATCTCGCGAGCGGCTAATGGCCACGCTTTCGTTAACGCAGAAGGTGCCCATCATTTCGAATTGACGTACAACAGAGGTGCCATAGAAGGTTATCGACGCACCTATGCGCGGGATAACAGCATCGTATAGGGGTAATTCCTCACCCTTGTAGCGAACGGCTGGACGACTCTTGGTGATATCCATGTAGCAGTGCAGGGTGTCGATGATATCGACCTCGTGTCCCCGTTCAATTCCTGCTTCCTGCAGGCGGCGAGTGGAGTAGAGTTTTGAGTTGCGGGAAAGGATTGCGATTTTCATAGTTCAGTCTCTGTTTTCTGCCAGGCAGCTAGCGTTAACCAGTGCTGTCAGTGGCTGCGCTGGTTGATAAAAAAGGTTTTGATTCAACAGGATAAATAAAAGTGACTCATAGACGTACGCGATAAGCGAAAAGTCACCGTTGGTAGACAAATTTTTGGGATTAAATACAGCCGGTCATCAGCGCCCGGCACTGAAGATAAGTACAGGGTAATATGTGATAAGATGCGCGCGTATTTTTACACCTCTGGACTTTTCCATGCACTGCCCTTTTTGTAACGAAACCGACACCAAAGTTATCGATTCCCGCTTGGTTGCCAACGGTGGCCAGGTTCGTCGCCGTCGTGAATGTCAGACCTGCCGCGAACGCTTTACTACCTTCGAAGTGGCCGAGCTGCTAATGCCCAAAGTTATCAAACAGGATGGCACCCGTGAGCCCTTTGATGAGCAGAAGTTACGCAATGGCTTACAGCGCTCGTTGGAAAAGCGGCCGGTAAGCGTTGAAGCAATCGAATCGTCGCTGAACAATGTTCGCCACTATTTGCAGGCGTTGGGCGAGCGCGAGGTGAAATCGCTGGTGATTGGTGAGCGGGTAATGGAAGAGTTGCGAAACTTGGACCAGGTGGCCTACGTCCGTTTTGCTTCCGTTTATCGCAGTTTTCAGGATGTGAGCGAGTTCCAGCAGGAAATTGATCGACTGAAAGAGCCGCAGGAAAAAATATCCAAATGAGTTTTTCCTCTTTTGATCGTGAACAGATGCAGCGCGCCCTGCTGTTGGCTAAGCAGGGGTTAAATACGACAACACCCAACCCACGGGTCGGCTGTGTGCTGGTCAGCAGTGCGGGTGATGTGATTGGTGAAGGTTTTCATCGCCTGGCCGGTGAAGGTCATGCGGAAGTCAACGCACTGGCTGCTGTTAAAGAAAAATCGCTGCTTTCAGGGGCAACAGCTTATGTCACCTTGGAGCCCTGCAGTCACCAAGGGCAAACAGGCCCCTGTGCCGATGCCCTAATTGATACCGGGATTGCCCGTTTGGTCTATGGTATGGAAGATCCCAACCCCCAGGTAGCAGGCCGCGGTTTAGACTGTATCGAGAACGCGGGCATTCAGGTGGATGGCCCGTTGATGGAAGATGAAGCGCGAGCCTTAAACCCCGGCTTTATCAAGCGCATGCAAACGGGCTTGCCCTATATTCGATGCAAATTGGCAATGAGCCTGGATGGTCGAACCGCTATGGCCGATGGTTCCAGTAAATGGATCACCGGGCCCTCTGCACGTCTGGATGTGCAGCGTTTACGCGCGCGCTCCTGTGCCATCATTACCGGTGTTGAATCCGTATTATTGGATGACCCCTTGTTAACGGTGCGGCTGCCGGAGTGCGAGCGCCAGCCCTTGCGGGTGATTGTCGATAGCCAGCTTCGTTCGCCGGGAAAAGCCGAAATTTTTCAGCAGCCGGGTACAACCATTGTGGCTACCTGCAATGCCGAAGCGGCTGCTTCAAGTTCGCTGAACTGTTGGGTGCTACCCGAAAAAGACGGCCACGTGGATCTGCGGGCCCTGCTCAAAAAGCTGAGTGAGGAGGGTTGCAACGAGATATTACTGGAAACCGGCGCAACACTGGCTGGAGCCTTCGTTGCGCGCGCGCTGGTGGATGAGATTATTATTTATATGGCAGCTAAACTAATGGGCAGCAATGCGCGGCCACTATTGAGCCTGCCGATCAACACCATGGGTGGGGCTCTGGACTTAACCATTACCGATGTCAGGGCCGTTGGGCCAGATTGGCGCTTTACCGCACTGCCTGACCCTGATGCCTAAGAGTGTCTGAAAACGTATGTTTACAGGAATTATTGAAGCCGTAGGCGAAATCGTCAGTCTAGAAAGACGCAGTGGCGATGTGCGCTTGCAGGTGCGCAGTGCCGGCATGAGCTGGGATGATGTGGCGCTTGGTGATTCTATTGCGACCAATGGCGTGTGTTTAACCGCTGTAGCGTTGCCCGGTGATGGCTATGTGGCTGATGTTTCGCTCGAAACACTGAGCCTCACCTGCGTGGGTAACTGGAAGCCCGGCACCCGGGTGAATCTGGAGAAAGCCCTGATGCCACAATCACGACTGGGCGGGCATATTGTCAGCGGCCACGTTGATGGCATGGGGGAAGTGATCGCGCGCGAGGCAGACGCTCGCTCGGAGCACTTTGTGATTCGCGCCCCCAAGGAGCTGGCAAAATATATTGCCCATAAGGGGTCTATCACGGTTGATGGTACAAGCCTTACGGTAAACCGGGTAAATGGCTGCGATTTTGATTTGAACATAGTGCCCCACTCCCTGCAGCAAACTATTATTGGTGATTACCAGCCCGGAACGAAATTGAATCTGGAAGTAGACGTGATTGCCCGTTATCTGGAGCGCTTATTGTTGGGGGACAAAGCTGCGGAATCGGGGGGCAAAGCCTCAATGACGGAATCGTTTTTGGCTGAGAATGGTTATTTAAAGTAGAGGTGAAATCATTGTCATCTCGCAACGATCAATCGCTGGGGAGTGCTGTACACCTCTCGTGGCGAGGGTCGCAGTTGCCAATACTAGGTCCCAGCCTTCAAAATGTATCGGGCGGCAATGACATTAAGTAACCTGTGCGACGGATGGCGAAAAGCCTGATTTGAGTCAATGACCATATGCGACGCAGATTAACTCTTGAAGCGCGCCATAACCCCATTCCCGAGGGCTCGCGCCAGTATTTTTCTCACCGACGGTTACAGGCGTAATGCTTCACCAGACATCATCAATTTACCAATTTTGGAATACCCTTTTGGGGAAACGACGTAAAGAACTATGGAACTGAATACAACTGAAGAAATACTCGACGCTTTCCGCCATGGTGAAATGGTTATCCTTATGGATGACGAAGACCGTGAAAACGAAGGTGATTTGATCATGGCCGCCGATCAGGTACGGGCTGAAGACATTAATTTTATGGCTAGCCATGCGCGCGGGTTAATCTGTTTAACTCTGAGTGAAGAGCGCTGTCACCAGTTGGATCTGCCGTTAATGGTGCGCGATAATCGCGCGGTTCACGCGACTAACTTTACAGTGTCGATCGAAGCGGCTGAAGGTGTAACCACTGGTATCTCTGCCGCCGACCGCGCGCGCACCATTCGGGCTGCGGTTGCTCGCGGCGCCAAGCCGAAAGACGTGGTTCAACCGGGCCATATCTTCCCGTTGATGTCGCAGGCCGGTGGCGTTCTCAGCCGTGCCGGTCACACCGAAGCGGGTTGTGACCTCGCCCGTATGTCGGGTTTTGACCCCTCGGCGGCAATTGTTGAAATTATGAATGAAGACGGCACAATGGCGCGTCGCGGCGATTTGGAAAAATTTGCGCAGCAGCACAATCTGAAAATCGGCACCATTGCCGATCTGATTCAGTACCGTTTGGTTCACGAAAAAACCGTAAACTGTGTTAATGAGCGTATGGTACAAACGGAGTTTGGTGATTTTCTGCTGAAAACGTATAGAGACTCTGCCCGTGACGAACTGCACTTCGCTTTGGTGAAGGGTGAGATCAACCCCGAAGATGCTGTCTTGGTGCGTGTGCATGTGGGCAGTACTGCGCGAGATGTACTCACCATACAACGTGCCAACCAGGAATACCCCTCCTGGCATTTTCAGGCAGCTATGCGCAAAGTAGCGGAAGAGGGCGCCGGAATTCTGGTACTGATCTGCCATAATGAAACCACGAGCGAAATTGAAGAGAGTATCGATTGGTTGCTGTCGGGCAAACAGTTGCGACCGAAGCAGGATGTGGGTTACAAACAGGTCGGTACCGGCTCACAAATCCTTCAGGATTTAGGCGTGAAGAAAATGCGCTTGATGAGTGCGCCTCTGAAATTTAATGCAATCTCCGGGTTTCAGCTGGAAGTTGTGGAATATTTGAAGAATGAATAATACGGAAAACACTATGACCATTAACGTTATTGAAGGTGATTTTAAATCAGCCACAGGAAAATACGCGCTCTTGGTAAGCCGTTGGAACAGCTTTGTGGTTGAGCACCTGAAAGAGGGCGCATTGGATACCTTGCGTCGTCATGGCATTGCCGATAGTGAGATCGAAGTTGTCTACGCCCCCGGCGCCTTTGAATTCCCGCTGGCGGCACAAAAGCTGGCACAGAGTAAAAAATACGATGCGATTATTGCCCTGGGTGCAGTGATTCGCGGTGGAACGCCTCACTTCGATTATGTCGCTGGTGAATGTACTAAAGGCCTTGCTCAGGTTTCGCTGAACACCGGACTGCCGGTCACCTTTGGCGTGCTTACCGTCGATTCTATTGAGCAGGCTATTGAGCGCTCTGGTACCAAAGCTGGCAACAAAGGTTGTGAAGCTGCCGAGACTGCGCTGGAAATGGTATCGCTTATGGCTAAGCTTTAATTTATCGGGTTCTATCGTTGGATTTTGCTCTGCTGAATCCAGCCTGCCCTCCCTTCATATTTCATACCCGCAGATTGGGTCTAGCAATGCGTAGCCCAATCTTCCGTTTTTTTAAGGTTTTTAATCAATGAAAGTTTCAGCCGCAACCCGCAGCCGCGCCCGCCACTTTTCCATGCAGGCCATCTATCAATGGCAGATGAGTGGTAATCCGATTAACGTTATCGAAGCCGAGTTTCATGCGGATAACGATATGTCTAAGGTCGATACAGAGTATTTTCATGAACTTTTTCACGGAGTGGCTGCGGAAAAAAGTGTGCTGGATGAGTGTTTTAAGCCCTACCTGAAAGCGATGACCGTGGATCAGTTGGATCCTGTCACTCTGGCGTTATTACGTCAGGGCAGTTATGAATTTAAACATCGCGTCGATGTTCCCTACCGAGTGGTGATCAACGAAGCGGTGAATCTGGCGAAAAAATTTGGTGCTGAAGACAGCCATAAGTTTGTTAATGGTGTACTGGATAGGGTTGCGGCAGACCTGCGTAAAGTGGAAGTCGAGGCAAAAAAAAAATAACGTAGCAGCATGAATGAATTCGAGCTAATCAATCGCTATTTTAAGCGCAGTGTGATGTGTAACACCGTGGCTCTGGGTGTGGGTGACGATTGCTCACTGCTAAATATGCCCGCTGGCAAGCAACTGGCAATTTCGGTTGACACTCTGGTAGCAGACGTTCACTTTCCTGCGAACGGTGATCCCCAATCTATTGCCGCGCGCGCGCTTTGTGTATCCCTTTCCGACCTAGCTGCTATGGGTGCTGAGCCCCTGTGGTTTACCCTCTGCCTGACGATGCCGGTGGCAGATGAACAATGGGTTGCGCCCTTCAGTAAAGGCTTGTTTCAGGTGGCTAGCGATTACGATTGCGAGCTGGTTGGTGGGGACACGACTCGAGGGCCGCTGGCGATTAGCATACAAGTCATGGGGGCCGTTGAGCCAAATAAAGCCCTGGTTCGCGGAGGCGCTGAACTGGGCGATATGATTTTTGTGACCGGGACACTGGGCGACGGTGCTGCCGCGCTGGCCGTATTGAACAGCACACTGAAAACCGATAACGAAGCCTCCCACTATCTGACGAACCGATATTATCACCCGGTGCCCCGTTTTAAAGCAGCGCACGCTCTGGCGCCACTGGCCAGCGCCGCCATCGACATCTCCGACGGCCTGGTGGCCGATCTTGGACATATTTGTGCTGCCAGTCAGGTGGGGGCCGAAATATACGTGGAAAGCCTACCGATGTCCCCAGCTGTTCTCAAATTTGCCAGCAACACACAGCAGTACAACTGGGCGCTGGCCGGGGGAGATGACTACCAGTTGTGTTTCACCGTGCCGCGGGATCATCTGGTGGGGATGGAAGGCTTAATCGATCGGGGGCTGGACGCAACGCTTATTGGTGAAATAACTCACGGGCAGGGGGTGAACTGTCTTCTGCTGGGCAAACCCTTTACGATCCAAGCTACAGGGTATAATCATTTTGGATAATCCTCCGTTTTCTCTTCTGATGCGTGATCCACGCTTATTGCTTGCCTTTGGCTTTGGCTCTGGCCTGTCGCCCATCGTGCCCGGCACCATGGGCACACTGGTGGCTGTTCCCCTGTTCTGGTTAATGGCGCCCTTGGCAATGCCTTATTACTTGGCGCTGGTGCTTACGGCTGCCCTTGTTGGTATATACCTTTGTGGCTATGCCTCAAAAAAATTGGGTGTGCACGACCACAAAGGAATTGTTTGGGATGAATTTGTCGGCCTGTGGATTACCATGATTGCAGTTCCACTTAGCTGGCAAACTCTGACAGCGGGCTTTGTGTTATTTCGAATTTTTGACATGGCCAAACCCTGGCCTATCAGCTGGGTCGATCGCAAGGTACACGGCGGTTTTGGTATTATGGTCGATGACGTTATGGCTGGTATCGCGGCGGCGGTAATACTGCAGTTGCTGCTGGCGTACGGTATGCTGTAAACGTTTGTCTTTGTTGAGGGATCACCATGGTTCAGCGATTCAAATCTCACTATTGGTTTGCCGCGTGGCTGCTGCTACAGGTGGTCGTGGTGGAGGCGTCACCTGCGGTTGAGGTTAAGGGCCTATTTAAAGGTAGCGCAATTTTCGTTATCGATGGCCAGCAGCGTTTGCTAAAACAGGGTAAAACGTCGCCGGAAGGCGTAAAGTTAATCGAATCCAACAGTAAATTTGCGCTGGTAGAAATAGACGGCAAGCGGCATAAATTGCGTTTATCTCGTGCCGTGGGTGGGCAGTATCAGACCCCGGATAAAGCCATAGTGCGCTTGCCCAGCGGCCACAATGGCCACTACCTTGCCACGGGAAGTATTAACGGGAGATCGACTAAGTTTTTGGTCGATACGGGTGCGAGTTCCATTGCTATCAGCTCTCAGCAGGCCACGAGCTTGGGCGTTAAGTATCGTCACGGGAACCGACAAGCAGTCTCCACCGCCAACGGTATGGTCAATGGCTTTGAGATAAATCTGAGCAAGGTCATCGTTGGCACAATCACCCTCAATAATGTACGAGCGGTTGTGATTGAAGGGAGTTCACCCCGCCAGATTTTATTGGGCAACAGTTTTTTAAGTCGCGTAAATATGCGTGTAGAGCAGGGCGTTCTGATTCTGCAGGCCAAATATTGAATACTATGAAGAAGCAGAAGGTAATTGAGTGACCGTTAACTATGTAGAATCCTCCAAGCTCCCCACCTCCTGGGGAATGTTCGAAATGCACGGTTTTACCGATGACAGTACTGATAAAGAGCATATTGTGCTATCCATGGGAGAGGTGGCGACCGATGAGCCCGTACTGGTTCGCATCCATTCAGAATGCCTGACGGGCGATGCACTTTTCTCTCTGCGCTGTGACTGCGGTGCACAGCTACAGGCGGCCATGCACCGGATTGCGGTGGAAGGGCGAGGAGCCATTTTCTACTTGCGCCAGGAAGGACGAGGGATAGGCTTGGTCAATAAAATCCGCGCCTATAACTTGCAAGATAAGGGTGCCGATACCGTTGAAGCGAACGAGCAGCTCGGTTTCGGTGCCGATATTCGCGACTATTCCATGCTTAAACCCATGTTCGAAAAAATGGGCATTAAACGTGTGAAATTGATGACCAATAATCCGCGCAAAATTAAAGCGCTGGAAGACGCCGGAGTAGAAGTGACCGAACGGCAGGCTCACGAAACGGGGAGAAATCCACACAACCAGCATTATCTCGATACCAAGCGCGGCAAACTGGGACATTTGCTAGATAAAAAATAACGTTCACTTTCTTACTAACCGACTGCGCCGCGATAGATATTTTATAAATTCGTGAAAATACGTTTTTACGAGCGTGCTTGAAGCGCCCGTTATACTTGTCCATCTACGCGGCGTTTGGACGCCGCCAGCGAATAATGGATTTTTCTAGTTCAACCAGAATAAAAACAGAGCTGGAAATGGCAATGATCTCTAGCCAGTGATGGCCACTAATGGCGGTTGTGCCGAACAGTATTTGCAATGGCGATAGGTAGGTGAAGCACAGCTGGAAAAAAATCAGTAGGGCAATCGCGATCAATACGAATCGGTTTCCAAATAGGCCCTGAATACTCAACACCGATGCCAGGATATAGCGCGAATTAAATAAATAGAATATTTCGAACATGACCAGCGTGTTGACGGCAACGGTGCGTGCCGTTTCAACACTGTGTTGCTGCTCTAATTGCCACAAATACAAGCCGATGGTGCCAGCGGCAAGAATAGAGGATACAAATGCGATGCGCCAAATCAGCAGGGGTGAAAGCAGGGGTTTGTCTGGGTCCCGTGGTGGTCGCGACATCACCCGTTGTTCTGAAGGTTCAAATGCCAGCGAGAGGGCGAGGGTAACGGCGGTAATCATATTGACCCATAAGATCTGTACCGGGGTGAGCGGTAACTCTTGAAAGCCAAATATAACGGCGGCCAGAACTATCAACGCCTCGCCACCATTGGTGGGTAGGATAAATAAAATCGCCTTTTTTAGATTGTCGTAAACGGTGCGGCCCTCTTCTACGGCATGGCTGATAGAGGCAAAGTTATCGTCGGCCAACACCATTTCGGCGGCTTCCTTAGCGGCTTCTGTACCATTGCACCCCATAGCAATACCGACGTTGGCGCGCTTGAGGGCGGGCGCATCGTTAATGCCATCGCCGGTCATCGCAGCGATAAAACCACGCTCTTGCAGAAGCTTCACCAATTGCAATTTATGTTCGGGATCTACTCTCGCATAGATATCAATGCTCTCGACCTTGCTGCGCAGCTCGTCTTCGCTCATAGCCATTATATCCTCGCCAATCAGCGCCTCCTCGGTGTTAGCGAGATTCAGCTGGTTGGCGATGGCTTTAGCGGTGGCTGCGTGATCACCGGTAATCATTTTTACGCGAATGCCCGCCTTTTGGCAGCGTTCAACCGCGCGAATGGCTTCCTCCCTTGGTGGATCGATAAGACCAAACAGGCCGAGCATAATCAGGCCCTTTTCAACATCCTTGAAGTTGAGTGTGCGTTGGTTCTGGTTTACGGGCTTCATCGCCAGTGCCAGTACCCGCTGGCCCTTGGCTGCATATTCCTCCAGTTTTTCGAGCCAGTAGCTTTTTGCTAGTTTCTGCACATCGCCCGCTACTGTTTTTTGCCAGTCGCACATCGCCAGTACGTCTTCTGGTGCACCTTTTAAGTAAATGTATGCTTCATTCTTATGGCTGTGGTGGAGGGTGGCCATAAAGCGATGTTCGGATTCGAAGGGTATTAAGTCGGTGCGAGGGAATTGTTTGTTGAGGTTGTCGGATTCAATTCCGGCTTTCAGCGCGGCGATCAGCAGAGCGCCTTCCATGGGGTCTCCGGCAACATGGAAAAGATTAGAGTCTTCTGGGTGAGTTTCCAGAGCGGATTCGTTGCACAGTACAGCGGCGTGCAACATTTTCCACAAAACAGGCCCATGATCGGGTTCTATATCGCAACCATTCAGGCGGATGCCGCCGTGCGGCGCGTATCCGGTGCCCTCAAAGTCAAAGTCGTGCTCGGCGGTGGCGGCGTTGCGTACGGTCATTTCATTGCGGGTGAGGGTTCCTGTTTTATCGGAACAGATAACGCTAACGGCGCCTAGGGTTTCCACTGCTGGCAGGCGGCGGATAATAGCATTGCGCCTGGCCATACGCTGCACGCCGATGGCCAGGGTTATAGTCATTATGGCTGGCAGCCCCTCTGGAATGGCTGCCACAGCGAGGCTGACGGAAGCGAGAAACATCGTAGACGCTGTATAGCTGTGAATCCAGATTCCAAAAGCAAAGTTGAGGGCTGCAATCACCAGAATTGCGGCGGATAGCCAGCGGCCAAATTCCCCCATTTGCTTCAACAAAGGCGTTGTTGAGGGGCGTACCTGGGCAACCATATGGCTGATGCGACCAATTTCGGTATGGGCGCCAGTGTTGACTACGATACCGGTGCTCTGGCCGTGGCTGACCAGTGTGCCGGAATAACACATGCAGCGACGATCACCCAGCACGGCGTTCTGGGAGACAGGGTTGAGGTCTTTCTCCACCGCCACTGATTCGCCGGTCAACACCGCTTCTTGTACTTGCAGGCTTTTTACAGAGAGTAACCGGATATCGGCAGGTACTTTGTCGCCCGCGTGTAGTATCACGATATCGCCGGGTACCAGCTCCCTGGCATCGACGGTATGGTGATGGCCATCGCGCATCACTTCCGCACAGGGAGACAGCATCTGGCGAATTTTCTGCAGCGCGTCTTCGGCCTTGCCCTCCTGAATAAAACCTATCAGTGCATTAAGGAATACCACCGCGAAGATAACACTGGCATCAATCAAGTGGTGGAGTAGCAGCGTACCTATTCCCGCAACCAGCAGAACGTAAATCAGAACATTATTGAATTGTTGAAAAAAGCGTAAGAGGGGGTTTTTAGTTTTGGTTTGTGGAAGTTGGTTGGCGCCGAATTCTAACAATCGTCTTGAAGCTTCCTGCTGGCTTAAACCGGAAGTTTTGCTCGACAAGTATTTCAATACGTCCTGTGCTTCCTGGTGGTGCCACAGGGATTTGGGGGGGGGCTCCGATCTGCGGTGATCCATAATGACCAATACTCCGAAACAGCTGACCCTATGGTAACGCGGAGAGTTTGCGGGGGTAATAATCAGCCGTGAATGTTAACGTTCAATTATCTATGGTTCGGCAATGGAGAATTGCCATATCTTTCTTTAAGCCTAGTCCAGCGCGCCACCTTAGGTGAAATATCCTGTACTTTTCGCACTATGTCGACTTCTGCCTAGCCAACTATACTTGTGGGGATTGTTTCTTTTTTGGGGGTTAGCCCGTATGTCTGAGTACAAGCCATGTTTCAATGATGTCTATATTGAGCATCTACTGACGCTTATAGCGCGACATGAGATGCTCGTTACCGCTGATATATTGGCCGTATCCAGGAAAGTACTATTACCCGCCGGGCAACCTTTGAATGCGTCGCTATTAAAACAATTAAAAGGCCAGAATCTAACGCAGCCGTTGGGGGCTAATATTGTTATTGGGGATGGTTTTAGTGGCCCGGATTTACTGGGGCGACTAAAGCGTTATTTTGAGAATGACTGGGTTTTATCTGAACTGTTTGAAAAAGTAGAGATAACAGATGTACTGGAAACGAGTTGCTTGCGATTGGGTGAGCAACCGGGATTGGCTCAGTATAGTTGGGTGATGTCGAACTGCCTGCCCAGGCAGTTCGAGCGTTCGCTGTTTTGCGCATGGGCTGCCGTCGCGCTTGAATGGGGCAAAGGCAAAAGCGAGGAACAAATATATGAAGCCTTTGTCGTCGGTCTTATGCATGAAGTAGGGCTGCTTTTTTTACCGGCAACTGCGCTAAAGGAGTTGGAGGAGTTGAGCTCAGCGGACTATTCGCAAATGGAGCGGCATTCTAGAATTGGCTATGAAGTTCTGGCTTTTTTACCTGCTGTTTCGACACGTATTTCACGCGCCGTATTGGATCACCACGAAGAGGTGGATGGCACGGGCTTTCCAGATCGAAAAATTGCTAAACAGCTGGGGCCGCTCGGACAATTGATTCACTTGCTTGATAGTACCCATGCGATCTATGTGAAACATTTTAAAACCCGCGGTCGAACCCTCAACGATCTGATCCCCATTATTCAGATGAACAAACTATCCCGCCCGGGAATGCCAGCGGCGGATTTAGTGCTGCTTCTGCGCAAGGGAACCGCTACAAAAACGTGCAGTGTTCCGGAAGAGCTAATGCCGCTTTTTTTAAAGCAGGTGAAGGACCGTCATTACTATATCAAGCGTTTCGTCGAGCAGGCGGAAATTTTTGTAGCGCAAAACCAAGCGTATGTGGCCAATGCGCGTATCTATTCCCTGAGCCGTTTGTTAGAGCATATTACGGTTTCTATGCATCAGTCTGGATTGATCAATGATGCGTATATACGCTGGCTGGAGCTGGTGGATGAGCAGCGTTTGCAGCATGCCTATCGCGAGGCCGAGGATGTGTTTCTAATGATGCAGGAAATCCTTTATCACATTCAGAGGTTTTTGCTACGCCTGGGCGAGCTAATCGAAACGGAGCAGGGTGCGATCACAGAGCTTACGCCTATCTGGGCGCCCAATAAATCCATCTCTCTTATTGAGGGTGGCGGTGCGGTAGCGAGTGATCGTGAATCCGCAAAAGCTTCACTGGAAAACTTCAGCAGTCAGCCGTCGCCCACTATTCCTAGCGAATTACATAAGCTTTGGCTGACTCAAATTAGAACCATAAAAGAACCCTAGCAGGCTGTTGAAAAATTATCTGCGTTGCCTGTGCGGAGTTAAAAATCCTCATTTATTCACGATAAACCTTACTTTTCGCCTGGCGCTGACGACCTTAGTTACGTTTTTCAACAATCTGCTAGGCTACCGGATTATCCAGATGTGCCCTAGCTGTCGCGCAAATTAACAACGTTACAGGGGATAATAGATTTCTGCCATAGCGGATACCAGCGCAATAGCTCGTTCATGGGTTTGGGGCGGCAGAAGAGGTAGCCCTGATAAGCATCGACTCCGATGTTGTTCACCACAATGAGATCTTTAGAATCAGAAATACCTTCCGCAACCAGTTTAAGATTCATTTCTTGAGTAACCTTGCGTATGGATTCAACCATAACGCGTAAAACCTTATCTCTAGCGATACCGTTGACCAATTGCGCATCAAGTTTTATTTCATTAAAGGGTAAATTTTTAAGCTGTCGTAAATTGGTATAGCCCGCACCATAATCATCAAGTGATAATTGATACCCGTGGATACGCAGCCGGTTTAAATTTTTAAGCTGGATCTCTTCGCGAATGGCATGGTTCTCCGTGATTTCGACAATAATGTTTTTTTGTGCGACGCCATGTCGATGTAGGTATTCGCTGATGGTTTCCGGCAATAAATTGTTATAAAGCTGCAGCGGAGAAATATTGATAGCGAGAGTACAGTCTACCTGTAGTTGTTCACAAAATAGTTTAAATTGCGGTAATGCACTGTTCAGGATGGCATCCGTTAGGGCGTCAATAAGGTCGAAGCGCTCGGCGACAGGTAAAAAAGCACCAGGTGAAATAATGCCGGAGCTATTTAGTTTGAGCCTTGCTAGGCACTCGAGTCCGGTCACAGAATTATTAACGGCAGAAATTTTGGGTTGGAAGTAGGTGACAACCTTGTCATTTCTAATTGCGTCGTAAACCTCACGGCGTTTCAATACTTTTTCTTTGCGCGATATAACTGGGTAGTAGCTCTTTATGCGTTTTACCATAAAGGCAATGAGATTTTTTTCCAGAGGTTTTTCCGCTGAGCCAAGAACGCGGAGGTTGTAGTTGCTGATAACTTCCAGGGTGAAATCGAGAATCTTTTTTTCCAGCGCAGACATAACAACAATGCCACCGCGGTAGCGCAGCCCGTGTAGCTTATGCATCAGTTCCAGACCGTCCATTCCCTCCATGTGTAAATCGACAAACATGGCATCGTAGGCAGCGGGATTTACTTCGACTTTGTGGTAGGCATCTTCACCGTTGTGGCAACTCTCTACTTTGTACACCCCAAGATCTGCCAGCATTGCCGTTAGCACGCCGCAAATGGCGAGCGAATCGTCGACAATTAATACGGAAATATCGCTGTTCACTGTTGAATCCAAAGCCTTATTCCTTCTACTGAAAAAGCGAATTGGGTGTGTTCGAAAACAGCTTAAATTTCACTACACTGGTTGAAAGTATAGTGTGTCTGGCTTAGTCGGTGAGCGCTTAAAGTAAAAAACCATGATTCCAGTGCTAGTTTACTTACTTTGGCGCACCAAGCCATATTTGTCTGTTTTCTAGTGATTTCCAGCAAGGCTTGAGGGTTAGGTAGCCGAATGATAAAGAGGCGTTTTAATGGGCGGGTGGTGGAGGGGATTAAAAAAGCCCGGTGTGATTACCGGGCCTTTTGGATGTCGGCAAGCGTTAAAGTTATTCGCTAGCGGCTGGAGCAGCCTCTTCTGCGGCTTTGCGTTGACGTTTGACTAATTCGCCAACGGAACCGAGGGAGTGTAGATGTGCGTGACACCAGGCGATCCAACCCTTTTTAAACCACTCTTGTAACTCTTCCTGGTTTAAGCTTTCGTGCAGTTTTTTCTCATTAATGCAGTACAGGTCGTTTAAGCGGATCTGGCCTTCCGGGAATTTCACGGTGGCATTGTATGGTTCGAACAGCTCTTTTTCTGCGACAGCCTTAGCGAACTCTTCTGTGCGATGGAAGTTGTTATCCACGGCTTCCAGAAAGCCAATGATCTGCTTCAGCGTTTCGGTGGGCTTATCTTCGGCTTCGAACAGGGCTTCGCCCTCTTCGCCTGCGAAGTGGGGAGCTTTGTTATCGATCATGACCACTTTTTCAGGTGTCAGCGCGAAGGGGTAGCGGCGTATAAACGCGGGCACATAGGCCCCTTCCCAAGTGTCGCCCAGATCGTGGCTTTCTGATTTCAACGAAAGAATGGCCATAGCCAGGTATTCGTCCTTGTTGTTCTTTATGAACAACACAGGGAAATCACGGCTTGCCTGGAAGAACTCGATGCCGCTGAGGGGCACGGAGTTAACGTTGCTGGCGAAGGCGTAATCTTTTTGGCGAGAGAGTTTAATATCGACGTGTTTTTTCTTTTCCAGAGCAACTGGCTCTTGGTAAAACATGAGAGCAGCCATAATTATTTACTTTTTGATAGTGACTTCATAAACATGTTGGCGCGAAATGACACGCCAACCCTAAGAGTGGGTCGATCTTATCAGGGATTAATGTTGGACAAAAGCCTACTCGATCAACAAACGGCTCTGTGCTGGGAAAGGTATAAATGGAGAAAATGAAACTGGTTAGTGAGTGCTGGAGAGCTTTGTGGGCGGTGCACCTACACCGCCCGCGTTTCTAGAGGTATTGGCTCCACAGCGGCCAGGAAACGGCTGTATTAGCGTTGTCACAGCTACCGGCTGCCATATTGGGGATGGTGGCGGGTTCGTAGCTTACGGGCAAGCTCTGCAAATCGACAGTAGTCGAGCCCCCTAGAGTGTTACCGGTCGCTTCCCCTGATGAGCCCAGGCCGGATGCGGTAATAAACCCATGTACTGTAGTCGAGCCGCCGGTATAGAGGTAGTCACCGGACATCACGGTGCCGAAGATCTCTGTGGACGCACCCAGGGAAATATTGCCGCCAACATAGGTTGTTTCATCGCTGGGGTCATAGCCACCGGCGAGCAGGCTTAAATTCCCTACCGCATTGGTGATGAGGGTACCCTCGTTCAGGTCGCAATAGTTTGTTGGGTAGAGGCCGGCAAAGTCGGCGCTGGTATTTGAGGGGAAGCTGTTGGTGCAAACAGCTTCGTAGCCGATGTAGTTTACCGCGTAGGTTTTATGGGCGCTGCTGGTGGAAATATTTTCTGTCGCAATAAAAGTGTTGTAATACTGGCCGTTGCCCAGCAATAGGTTGCCCTCAAACCAGGCGACGCCAGGAGCCATATTCTTGCCATCAATGCCCCAGGTACTGGTATCGGAATCGTAGCTAAAGCAGGCGTTGTTTGCGCTGTGGCCGTTGCAGATGGTCAGTGTGGGGGCTGTCGGTGCGGTACAGTTACTGTTGCCATCGACTTCTTCACAGAGAAAATCCCTATTGGTCCCGGATTTTTTTCCTATGTAATAGACGCCATTGACGACACTGTTGATATTTTGGACGGTGACACGCATCTTGCCGTCATCTATTTCAAAAGTATAGTTGGCTTGGCTTTTCAGTGCCCAAGCATCAACCATGACGGGTTCCATGGTGAAGGGCTGCAGTTCGTCAATGGTCGTTACAGAAACGCTTTCCGAGGCTTGTGAGTCCACTCCGTCACCGGTAGAACAGTTGTTTAGCGCTCCTCCCGCGTGGAGAGATATAAAAGAGTTCCAGCTGTTGTAGGGGCATTGGATATCGCCCTCACTCACAATTTCGCCAACGTTGGTGGAGGCGTTGATTGTGACGTTGCCGACGGCGGCGATATTGCTGATAGGGCCTCCGTTGATGGTGACATAGTCGCCGGCGTTGATGTCTCCCGTTGCTGCCCAGCCGGTTCTGTTGACATAGCTGCGTGAGTATATTTTCCCTACCGACGAGCCGCCGAGAATTATTTCATCGTTGGCATAGGCAGAGCCGGTGATCGAGGCTCCACCTTCGGTGGTCACGCTGCCTACAGCTTTTACTATTCCCACCGAGGAACCGCCGTAGAGTCTTATGTTGCCGTTGGAGTGTACTTCTGGTACGTAGGCCGAGCTGCCAATATTAATGTCGCCGGTTGCATAGAGGGCACTAACGCCATTGGCGGAAACGTTGCTGAGGTTAACTGCGCCATCCACATAGAAGGTAGAGGCAGTATTGTTATCGCTGAGGATGGAGATGTCGCCCCCGAGGGAGAGATCCCGGTGGAAATCCAGTGTCGATGTCAGTTCACCGTTCCCGCCACAGAGAAAGGGAGAAACCTGATAAACCACTTGGACGACCGACGATGATTGGGCTGCGGCATCCTCCGCGCGAATGTTCACTGTTATTAAGTAGATGTCGTCGGCATTCTGGGTCGCGGGCGCGGTGATATCCACAATTTCTGCCGAAAGAGTCGTGTTGGCCATGGTTTCGACCGTAATGGGCAGGGTTCCCGCGAGGGTGCCGAGTGCGGTTATATCATTGGACAGTTGAAATAAATAATTGCGGAAGATTTCCACGCCTGTCCAGGCACTGGCCTGGGCTCGCGTATTGGCATGAGCTGCCATTTGTAGCTCTTGGTTGCCACGCAGGGAGTAAACCACGCCAATAGCACTGACGGTCATCGCCAAAGTGATTAGTAGGATCACCAAAATGGTGGCGACACCTTGCTGTTGTTGGGGAGAACGTTTTACCTTTATATTTTTTTTCATAAGAAATTTCCGCGGTCTCATATTACCTATTTAGCTGCTAATGGCATTGGGATTGATAGCGGTGGTGTAGGCATTCGGCAGACAATACTGATATTGGATCGCCGAGACATTGGCGCCTGCTAGCTGTGCGCTGGAGGTTGTCGTTACGTTGACCTGCAGGCGGTCGGTAATGGCTGCGCTCAAGCCGTAAGGTGTGCATGAGGCCTGGATAACGTTAAAGCTGAATAGCTGATGGCTCTGGTTGCGAAACTGGGCCAGCGTGTTGGTTGGTGTCCATTCCAGATCGGTGAGTGTGCTGTTGGCATTGCAGTCAGTGGTGGCTTGTACTTGCACTATTTTCCTACCGGTGGTGTTAGATGCGGTATCGGTATAGTTCTGCTCGAGTACGCCGCGGCAGAAAAAAGCCCCGCCATTGCGATAGCGCCAATAGAGGCCGACATCGGAACCATCCACCTCGGCAACTACATCGTTGGCCGTTGTCACCTCCATGCCTAATCCAGCGTTGTGTAGATTGTGCTGAATTTGCATCAGGCTGCTGGCGATCTGGCTGTCTAATATCGCATCGGTCTTTGAGCCGACGGTAATCTGCATCAGGCTCTTGTGCATCGTCATACAGGTAAGAATACAAAGCATGGATATCAGTGAGCCAATCATCAAACCAATAATGGATACGCCTCGCTGACTGTGGATACGAGAGAGCGTGTGCATCAGTTTTGGCCCTGGTTGTCAGTTGGTGTTATCGCTGGTGAGGCGCCAACCGAGATATTGCCGATACCTTCAATAGTTGCGGAGAGAATGACGGGTGTGCTCACATCGGTGATCGTATGGCCGTCCACGATTGCGGTTGTGGTTGAGCAACCAGATACACCCACAGCGGTGGTAAAGTTTTGAGTTTCTATTGTGCTGCCATCGCAAAGGTCTGTGGTGTTTGAGCGATTAATCACCCTGCTGCGCAATTCATTGATCACCTGGTGCTGGACTTTGGCGTCGCGCTGGCTTACGGCTACTTTGGAGGCAATGTGGGAAATACCCATACCGGCAATGGAGAAGAGCACAACGCCTATCAGCGATTCCACCAGCATGTCACCTTGCTGGCCTCGACGGAGGCGCGCTGATTTACAGTAAGGAGGTTTGGACATTTGTCGCTCCGGAGCTCAGTACGATAGCGTTAGTGGCGAGGCAGCTATTACAACCGGTGGTCGTCAGCAGACCCTGATTGTTAAGGCAGGCGCAGGTAACGGCGGTATTGTCGGCCGTAATCGACAGCCGTGCGTTGACAGTGGCAGACCATGCGAGCGTCGTGCTACAGCTGGCTGCGGCAGCCGTCGTTGCTTCCCTTACGCTTATCACGTTATTGGCTATACAGAGCGCGGCGGCGGCGTTATCACCGGTTTTACCGTGTTCGTTACGCAGCGCGGTGGCCTTGGCGATGCCGTAGGCCTGGACCATCATATTTTCGCCGGCCATGACTCGGTTACTGTCTACCCAGCCATCGGTAAATGACATACCTGCAACGGAGAAGAGTCCAAAGAGGGCGATAACAACGAGTAGTTCAATCAGTGATAGGCCCCCTTGCTTCATATCCAGTCCCCGGAGCTTTGGGGGCAGCCTGTGGCCGTGCGGGCGTTATTGGCGTTGACGGTGAGGGTGCAGCCTGCGAGGGAGTTTTTCCCGGTGGCGGTAATGGTGTAACCGGTGGCTGCCGAGACAGCAGAATAGTCGAAGTCATCGGATGTCGGGTTCCAGCCGGTGTAACGACTCGACAGGTCGACGCTATCGGCAATAGAGGGATAAACCAGTGTGCGTTGGTATTCATTTTCAATATTGACGGTTAAAGCGACCAAGTCTGCCTGGGCCGTCCGCATTTTGCTGCGTTCGACAAAGTTTGTATAAGAGGGGAGGGCGATACTGGTAATGATGGCGGCAATTGCTAAAGCAATTAGTAGCTCGATCAAGCTAAAGCCGCTGTTCTGGCCGCTTTTTGGGTTGTTGGTAACGAGATTCGTCAGCATTTTCGGATCCTTTAAAAAAAAGATTGTGAAAACCTGTTTATCCCGCACAAAACATACCTGGTATTTGGCGCTCTGATACCGTTTTTCTGACTTAGCTTTTAATGATTCCCTGTTTTTCCTCGCGCGTCCATACAATGAAATTACGCCTGACTGTTTTTTTAACGATATTTTTTATATGTTTTTTTGCTAATTAATAGTTTTCAATTATGAAAATATTATCTAATAAGCAGGACTGGTTCACATGATTGGCGTGATTGTCAAAGTATGATCGCTTGTTGTTCATTCTTTGTAACCACTAGTCTCTAGGCTGAAAGTATATAATTTTAGAAAGTTGGCGTCTCTTCCATCTATCCGATAAATTTGGGGTTTTATCTTTAAAATAACGAAAACGTCTTAAGTTTTGATGGTTGTGCGTTAATTGGTGTATGCATTGTCTGCCTGGGGCGTCGACGGAGTAAGATCCCGACAGTGAGCAACCTCTCAGGTTTAGTGCTCGCAAAATGGGGTCAGGTTGACATTTTTACGCTGTCGTCTAGAGGTATTTGATAGCTGGCTCGCTACACGAGTTTGGCGGTTGGCTCGAGATTTTTTTAGGGTAGTCGAAGTCCACCAGGCTACCACTGCCTTGTGTCAGCTGGCGCCAGTGTTCGCATTGAAAGTGCAGCGTGGTAATGGCGCAAGTGGGCATTTTTTCGACCTGTATACCACTCAGATGATTGTGCAGTTCTGTAATATCGGGGTTGTGGCCCACCAGCATAATCGCTTCGCTGTCGTCATCCTCTTTTATAATTCTATCCAGTATTGAGCACAGTCCCTTAAAGTAAAGGCACTCCTCCATATAGACTTGTGTCTCGGGTAGGTTGAGTTGCGCGGCGAAAATACGTGCTGTTGCCAGTGCCCGCCGGGCGGGGCTGGAGACGATTTTTTGCGGCAGCGGAAATTGACCGTCCGCTTGTTGAATATGCTCCGCTAAGCGTTTCGCCATCAAGGGAGCGTTGCGCTCCCCGCGTTTGTTCAGCGGCCTTTCTCTGTCGCTAAGCGGTGGATCGCTCCATAAAGATTTGGCGTGGCGAACAAGGTAGAGCGTTTTGGTCTTTTGCATGTATGCAGCTTCCGTGCGAAATAGTTATCAGTAAAGTCTTATGTAAGAGCGTTTTTATTCGGTTTGTAATTGTAGCTGCCATAACTGTGCGTATTTACCACCCAAAGCGAGCAGCTGCGTGTGGGTTCCCTGCTCAATAATTGTACCCTTATCGAGCACCAGAATTTTGTCCGCATTCACAATTGTTGATAAGCGGTGGGCAATCGCGAGACTTGTTTGGTGCTGGGCGATCTCTTCCAGAGCCAGCAAAATACTTTTTTCCGATTTGCTGTCCAGCGACGAGGTCGCTTCGTCAAAAACGAGTATCGGTGGTTGTTTGAGAATGGTTCGGGCAATGGCGACGCGTTGTTTTTCACCTCCAGAGAGTTTCAGGCCGCGTTCGCCTACCAGGGTTTGAGCACCTTTGGGTAGGGCGCCTATAAACTCATCCAAGTGTGCTAGGCGAATGGCCTGCGCAACGTCTTCATCGCTGGCGTCAATACGGCCGTAGCGAATATTTTCCTGAATGCTGGTGTTAAATAGAATGGTGTCCTGTGGCACCACTCCAACGGCGTGGCGCAGAGAGGCCTGGCTATAGTGGCTGATATTCTGGTCATCTATCAAAATGTCACCACTAGTGGTGTCGTAGAAGCGAAATAGCAGTTTCAGAATGGTGGATTTACCGGCACCGCTGGCACCGACGATTGCGACCTTTTCATGAACGCCGATTTTAAAGCTTACGCCGCGCAGGATGGGGCGTTCTGGCTGGTAGTGGAAGTGTACATTACAGAATTCAATTTCACCCCGTAACACGCATATTTCGGGGGCATCTTTACAGTCTTTTACGCCCGGTTGTCGATCCAAAAGAGTGAACATTTTTTCGATGTTGGCCATGGAACCTTTCATTTCACGGTAGACAAAACCGAGCATATTCAGTGGCATGAAAATCTGCATCATAAAGGCGTTGATCAATACAAAATCACCGAGCGTCATGCGCTGCTGAGCGACATCGTAGGCAGCAAGAATCATCGCGGAGGCCATGGAAGCTGCGATAATAAAGGCCTGTCCGCCATTGAGTGCAAACAGTGTTAGACGGTTTTTGCGCTTGGCTCGCTCCCAATCGGCAAGGTCGAGATCGTACTGCTGGGCCTCGTACTCTTCATTGGTGAAATATTTCACGGTTTCGTAGTTGATTAGGCTGTCGACCGCCCGTGTACTAGTTGCCGACTCTGCCGTGTTGGCCATACGAATAAAGCGTGTACGCCACTCGGTGGCGAATACCGACCAGCCAACGTAGGAGACAACCGCCGCCAGTATGATTAAGGCAAAACCTGCGTGATAGTTAATCAGTAACAACCCTGCCACGAGGGCAATTTCCAGCAGGGTTGGAACAATATTAAACACCATAAAGCGCATCAGAAAGCTAATGCCGTGTATGCCCCGCTCTATATCGCGCGACAAGCCACCGGTACGACGATTAAGGTGAAAATCGAGGTCGAGGGAATGTAAGTGGCGGAAAACTTTTAGCCCCACACGGCGCATGGCTCGTTCGGTAATACGCCCGAACAGGGTGTCGCGCAGCTCGCCAAACAGGACATTGGCGAAGCGTACCAAACCGTAGGCCACCAATAGCGCCAGGGGTACGGTAGCCAATTCGGCCGCAGCACTACTGGTATCGAGGTGATCCACAATATGTTTCAGTACAAATGGCAGGCCTACCGAGGCGACCTTTGCACCGATGAGGCACAGTAGGGCTAACGCGATCCTCCCGGGGTATTCCAGCAGGTAGGGAATAAGAGTATGCAAAGCCTTCCAGTTAACGTCGGCGAAAGCAACATCGGTTTTTTGTCCGCGCATAAAAATCCTTACGGTTTAATTGAAATAGCATAAGCCGCATTTGAGTTAGCTACCAGCTTGAAGCAACGCTCTGGAGAGACTAAATTCAATAGAGCTTTTTCAATCGAGATTTATGTGATTACTGATTACTGATTATTGGCTTTACAGCAGCCAGCTACTGGTTACCAGTTATACCGGAATGGTGACAGGCCAGGAGCTGATTAATGGTGCCTTGCATAAAAGTGGCGATATTCGCTTTGATCGGGTGCGTTTCATTTTATCGGATTGGTCGTGTGTGACCAAAATGGAGGCAACACCGCAAGAAATTAAAGCCTTAGTCGCCTGCTTGAGGCCTATCAGTAAAATATGTCCCTACGCCAAAATGGCTTCGCTGGTAAACCCCGATCCAACGGGGAATGCCCTGGTAGCCTGGTACAAGTTTCTCGCTGACGATCTGTGCTGGAATATAGATATTCTAAACAGCGTAGAGGCCGCTCAGCAGTGGTGCCCGCTATACCGGGATTTTATTCGCGGCCAGGCTGTGTAACTCAGTACTTTAGCTCGTCAGCCTAACGGGCGTTATATTGTTTGCTTGTTCTGCATCTCTTGCAATGAGTGCCAGTTGATTGTTTATCATTCGATTGGCCTCATTCATTCCATGGGTAATTTCGCAGTAATAATCGATTGATTCTAGCGGTTGTGCATTTTCGTGATCAAACTCCTGTTTTACATGTGCCTGAACAAACTGGGCCAATGTAGTGAAATCATCCTGAAACCCCCAGTGATGGTTGTCAAAGGTGGCCAGAGCCGATGCGCAAAAATCACCAATATCTCGCGTGACACGGTTAACTTTTTTCAATAATGCCGTTTCTTTTTTCCCGGAGATACGTGCGATCAAAATGGGTAGTGAGCCAACTCGAATGCGCAGCGAGTGCAGTCGCTGATGATGGTTGTGCAGGCTAACCAGCATTTGTAAAAGGCTAACGCCCCGTTGTCGTTGTACCGCTTGTGGATGAAGGGCGATGCCGAGAAAAAGTCGGGTGCCCATCAGCTCAAAAAATCGCTGCATACGTTTTTGCCGGGATTGATAATTGAATTTCACTTTATTGTAGTGAGTCTGAAAATGTTCTATCTGTTGCGGTAGCAGTTTCAGTTCTTCTGGGGTAAAGCGGTAACCGGCTTTACGAATTTCGTTGGCGGCAGAAAAATGGACAAACTCCTCCTCTTTCGATTCTTCACTTTCGATTAGTTGCAGGTAATCAGGGGTGGCGTGACGAATACGGGCAATGTTTTCATTTAGCAGTGCAATGCGTTCGGCCTTGTTTAAATTTTTAATCTGCTCTGGGGGTGGGATGCGCCAGTAGCTGTGGCTATTAAACCACTGGTTAAAGTAATGCGTGCTGAGCTGGTCACGCAACTGATCCTTTTGTGCAAGAGAGGAGAGTTTTTTAACGTCGACTAAATCCGCCGTGCTAAAGGTGAGGTCTTGATTCTGGTAGTAAACCCGGGTCGCCTGCCGGAATAGCGCGTGGCTCTTTTCCAATAAATCCGATGCCGGTAGGTTTTGGGATTCGGTACCGCTTAGGTCTAGATCTTCCGCAGCAATAATTCGCGTCCTATCGGTAGGGTAATCATGCTGTTTTCGTGTTCGCCCTTGATTTACTTCATCGGCAAGCAGCTTCAGTGCTTTTTGATCAATATTTGTTACGAAGTGTTTGGTGAGTGCTGGCAAGTTATCGACAAGGTGTACAACGCCAAGGCTGCCAAACACCTTTTCGTAGGCTTGGTGAAAACAGTGGTTTGTCACATGTATCTGGGTGAAAGTCTCCGCCAATTCACGGGAACCGATAAGTGAAGTGGCGTAATGGTCGGCAACTAACGTTTGTAGCTGTGTGGCGTAACGACCGCTGATTTTATACAGCAGGGAAAAAGGCCGCAATATCACTGAACTCGCATGCAGCGCCTGTATCATCAGGTAAGCCGATAAATGCTGGATTCTACTTTCGGCGCCGTGTGCTTTGGTTTCTGCCAATTGTGACCAGTTGTCTGTGTGTTCGCTCACTGAAAGCAGTTGTTGATACAGCCAGTGATGCGCGCTCTGGATCAATGCCTTGGCGGGATGTTTTAAACGAGCCGCTTCGTGTGCAATAAGACCGGCGAGCTGACGGCTGTTTAATGCCGTGAATAATGGAACGCCGATAGTGAGTTCTCTGTGGCCAGATAGTGGGTGTGCCAAATCGCAGGAGTATGTGCTGCTGCACCGAACATCGTGGTTAAGATAAATCTGTGTTGGCGGCTCAGCGCCCAATAGTTCGTATATCTCACGGATAAACTGGAGTAGCTTAGCCTGTTCGTTGTTGTCGATTAGGCATTTCCCGGGAGGCGCTGTTGCTCGTGCGAACACAATCCGTAAAAGCATTAATAGGCAGGCCGTGGCCACAAGAGCGGGAATAATGTGAAAAACAATGATCGCGGTAGTACTTGAATCACTGTCGAGAATAAGGGCAAGAATACGGTTGGTGGTGAACCATAAAAGAAGAAAGCAGGCGAGCATATAGCCCAGTGAGGTGGTAAGCAACGCTAACAGCGAGCTGAGAATTGCAGAAAACTGCAATGCCACCGATGGCTGTGAGCTGACAGGCACGCGAAGAAACGAAGTGGATAGCGGCGCGGTTTGATCCTTTGCCGGGGCGATGGGTGGCTGATCATTAATGGCTTTTTTAACGGGCGATTGAATTTGCTGTAGCCGAATGCCAACGCCATGGGATTCGAATAGATGACGGTATTTGGTGGCATCTATTTTAGACAGTTGTTTTTTAAGGCACTTACTGGTGCCGATCAATAGGGTGCCAGCTGTGGAATAGGGGACTTTAAGCGTTTGGGCAAGCCAGGATTGCACCTGCGCGGTATCGTAGCCGTCGAGAATTTCTCCCGTTAGCAACAAGTTAAAGCGCGCATCATGTGCAGTGGTCTTGGCCGTGGACATTGTGAATCCTCAATGGCATGTAAATAATCTACTTTATAGCATGAACACCCTTTGTGCTATTGGCTACTTGTCACAGTTCTCCGTGTTTCAAGTGCCTGTGCCATTTCTCCCAGCCTGGCATAAACTTATCCAGCAGTGCGTAAAACCGGTGGCTGTGATTGGCTTCGTATAAGTGCACCAGTTCGTGTACCACCACATACTCCAGGCATTCACGAGGGTACTTGGCGAGTTCCAGATTTATCCAGATTCTGGCCCGCTGGGTGTTACAGCTTCCCCAGCGGGTTTTCATTTTTTTAATCCCCCAGAACTGAGCCCTTTTTTTTACTTGGACTTGCCAGTTTTCCGCCAGCTCGGGTAATACTTGTTGAAGTTGCTGGCGATAGAAAGATTCTAGTATCAGGCGTCTTTGTTCAAGGTTATCGTCCGCCCGACAGTATAAAACGATTTTGTTCTCTATATGTTGCGCCGGGATTCTACTTGCACTTAGCTTTATTTCAAGCGAGTACGTTTGCCCCCAAAGGGAATAACATTCTCCGGTTGTGATCTGGGGCTCTGGTACCGAAGGGCGCGAGCGGATATTCTGCCGTTGCTCTTTAATCCATACAAGCCGCTCACGCACCATGGCTTCGATATTGGCATTGCTGGTAGCATGGGGAACCGAAATACTCACTGCGCCATCCGGTGGGCTGATCTTCAAGCGCAAATACTTCATTGTCTTGCGGGTAACGGCTATATCTAGCCCGGCTATACACATCTTGCTTTTGCGTTGCGCTCTTGTGGATCGACGTCGAAATATGGCCATGCTATTCGCCTATATGCACAATCACTTTGCGGGAACCCGCCATACGGCGATGTTCCCACAAATAAATACCTTGCCAGCTACCCAGTGCCAACTGCCTATCAACTATGGGAATGGAAATACTGGTGGCGGTAAGAGCTGATTTTATATGCGCGGGCATATCGTCATCTCCTTCCAGCGTGTGTGTATAGAGTGGGTCCCGTTCGGGCACCAGGCGATTTAACCATCGTTCTAGATCATGCTGGGCGGATGGGTCGTAGTTCTCCTGGATCAGCAGGCTGGCAGATGTATGCTGTACAAACAGTGTACAAAGGCCTTCGCGCAGCTGAGCTTTGGTGACTAGCGCAGTAACTTTCGGCGTAAAGCTGTGCAGGCCTTGGCCGGACACAGAAATATGAAGTGTAGAGATCATTGAGTTACCGGGTAATGAATGGTGCCGCGCTATTATAGCAGCGTAATAATGTTATACCGGATCAAGTCGAGTCCGGTTTTTGTCCCCGCCAAAGCTGGTCGACCTAGCTTAGTTGCTTCGGAGCACCCTAAATAGTGTTGTTGGGTTTCACTACGTTTAACCCAAGCTATGCAATCGAGAATTACATGTACAAATTTTTTGAAAAGTTGATTAAACCGTTTCCTGCTCAAGAGCCTCTGCAGCCACCTAATACTTTGTTTGCATTTTTACTGCATTACACCCGTGGCTGTGAAGTCTACCTGATTATTTTGGCGGTGACTGCGGCGCTAACTGCGGTGCTTGAAGTCTTGCTGGTTGGTTTTATGGGCGAGTTGGTGGATTGGTTTTCACTATATACGCCAGAGACCCTATTGCAGGAGAAAGGTGGGGCGATGTTGCTGATGGCGCTCGTGCTATTGGTCGTATTACCTATAACCGTTTTTATTCACTCCACGGTAATGCATCAGACCCTTCTGGGCAATTACCCTATGACTATTCGCTGGATGGCTCATCGGTATTTATTGGGGCAGAGCTATGCCTTTTACCAAAATGAATTTGCTGGCCGAGTGGCAACCAAAGTTATGCAAACCGCTTTAGCCGTTCGCGAAACCGTGATGAAGCTTCTGGATGTGGTCGTTTATGTGGCTGTCTATTTTGGCAGTGTCATTGTGCTGGTTGCAGCGTTGGATCTTCGTCTGGCGAGCCCTTTTGTTGTATGGCTATTTCTGTATATGGCTATTATGAGATATTTCCTGCCCAAGCTGGAAAGCATCTCTTCGAACCAAGCAAATGCGCGCTCGGAAATGACGGGCCGTATTGTGGATACCTATACCAATATTTCCACCGTAAAATTGTTTTCTCATTCACGAAGGGAAGCCGACTATGCCCGCGAAGGGATGGGGCAGTTTTTAACGACGGTCTATCCGCAAATGCGGTTGGCGACGTCGTTGGGGATGTCGCTGTGGGTGTTAAATGTCTTCGCCATTTTCTCCGTTGCTTCGCTATCGATTTGGTTGTGGACAAAGGGAGAAACAAGCGCTGGAACGATTGCCGCAGCTATTGCTCTGGTGCTGCGTATGCACGGTATGTCCCAGTGGATTATGTGGGAGATATACAGCTTGTTTGAAAGTATCGGTACGGCGCGCGATGGCATGAATACCGTGGCGCAGCCACAGGAAGTTATGGATGAAGAGCAGGCGCAGCCGCTACAGGTGAGTCGCGGACGCATCAGTTTTAAGGATGTGTCTTTCCACTACGGGAAAGGTCGTGGTGTAATTGAAAACTTTTCGTTGGATATTAAACCGGGCGAGAAAATCGGATTTGTTGGTCGTTCGGGTGCAGGTAAATCGACACTGGTGAATTTGTTGCTGCGTTTTTTCGACGTGGAAGCAGGTAATATTTTTGTTGATGAACAGAATGTTGCTAAAGTTACACAGGAAAGTTTACGTGAAAAAATTGGAGTCGTTACTCAGGATACCTCCCTGTTACACCGATCGGTGCGGGATAATCTGGTCTATGGCCGACCTGATGCCAGTGAGGCGTCAATGATTCATGCGGCGGAGCAGGCAAAAGCCGAGGAGTTTATTGCGGAGTTGACTGACCCCAAAGGGCGCAGTGGCTACGACGCCCACGTGGGTGAACGCGGTATTAAACTGTCGGGCGGTCAGCGCCAGCGTATCGCTATTGCGCGCGTACTGCTAAAAGACGCTCCTATTTTGATTATGGATGAAGCCACCTCGGCCTTGGATTCAGAAGTTGAAGCGGCCATTCAGGAAAATCTCTACACATTAATGCAAGGAAAAACCGTTATTGCCATCGCTCACCGGCTTTCGACAATCGCGGCATTGGATCGTCTTATTGTGTTGGAGGAGGGGCGTATTGTCGAGCAGGGTTCTCACCGGGAGCTGTTAGAAAAGCAGGGCTTATACGCTCAGCTTTGGGCGCGGCAGTCGGGTGGTTTTTTGGGGGAAGTGTAGGGGAGCTCTAAAAACCTCCTACCAATGCGTCAATAAACCCCCGGTTTTTTCTCGCACCCTAAAATGCAGTTTTGAATTCGCTACCCCCCCCCCTCCAGAGAGAGATATCAAAAAGCGCATTAATGCTTCCCTACAGCACCGCCAATTCATCAACGAATTGGCGGCCTTTAATACTCCATCCTAATGTGCAGCCCACATCGAAAGCGCTAGGGGTTTGTCTTTAACTTTTCTGTCTTTACCACCTTTACCACGAAATTTTTATTACGTTAACGTTACGTGAATAATGGTTGACATTTCCGCCTGAACAAATCCCCTACAGTCTTTTCATATCTAAAATTTTCTGCGAAAGAACGAGAAACAGTCTCGCTCCGCAAATTTGTGCGGGCCTCATTCCGATGCCAGGCACATTATTCGGTGTTGATATTGTTCTCGCTTGTAACCGGTGCTCAATCAGACGCTCCCAACTATCTCGTTGCTCGAGAATCACTTTTGTAAAGATTTAATGCCGATGAACAGATAAAACTGGTCCGTCACAAAAAGTTAATGTCGCAAAATATTTTTTTTCGCGTCTTTATAAGAAGTTCATTTGCGTTTTTGTACATAGAAAGGCTCAATTTTGACAAATTTATTACCGCACTACCGAGATGTCGGTAGTGCGGATTTGTGTTGTGCGTCGATAACTGTCGTGCCAAAAAACATCTATTAAAACATAGGGATTCCGCGACTGTGTACGAGAAATTCGTTAGCTAACTTTATTGATTAGGAGTTTTTTATGGGGGTTTTTTACAAAAAAATACTGGCGGCCAGTATCGCTCTGTTGACGGTAAGCCAGGGTTATGCCGCTGCGTTAAAGCTGGATTTGGTAATTGACGGTAAACCAGCGCAAAAAATTGACGTGGTTCTGGATGGCCAGGACATTGGCCGTAGTGATGGTCGCGGAAGGCTGTGGTTTGCTGGTATTACCGGTGGCCGCCACACACTGCGTGTGTTCTCTGGGGGGGATACAGTGGCATATCGTTTTTCTGTAAAAGAAAGTGAAGCGGCATTTATTTACCTTGCTAAGGATAGAGGTAAAAACGATTATGTAAAATCGATTCATTATGTCCCCTTGGAAGGTGTTTCTGTCACCAGAAGTGATGACGGAAAAGTGCAAAAAATAAGCGTAGATACAGCGGTTGTGGTAAACGGAAAAATATCGGGGATTGTAACGGGTGAGAGTAATACCGTTATTGCAGGTGCGCTTGTTTCTGTGAGAGAAACCCAGATGTCTACGCGCACCAATCGCAACGGCGAATACTTGTTGGAATTGCCTGCTGGCACACATCAATTAGAGATTACTCATCCAGACTATAAGCAACGTGTGGTTACCCCGGTGAATGTGGCAGCAAAACTGGTAGTAGAAATGGACATCCTACTGCCATCTGGGGCCGAAGGGGGTTACCCGAATAGTATTGAGGAGGTGCAGGTGCTCGGGCGGGCGAGATACAAAAGCCCAATAGATATTGAGCGGCTGGCGACAACCTCGGTATTAGATGCGATTAATTTCGACGAAGTTAAGCGTTTCGATGATAGCACCTTAAGTTCGGCCTTAAAAAGAGTGGTCGGTGTGAGCCTGGAGAACAACCGCTTTGCGATTGTGCGGGGAATGAAGAGTCGTTATCAATCGGTACATTTTAACGGCGCGGTATTACCCAGCACCGACCCAGCACGCCGTGACCTGCCAATGGATATTTTCCCCACGACGGTAATGCAAAGCCTGTCCGTGCAAAAAAATGCCTCTGCCGATATACCTGGTAGCGCAACTGCTGCGCATATCGATATGCGTTCAAAGCAAGCATCAGAAGAAGCGTTTCTCAATATGTCCATGTCTTTCGGGTATGGGGATATGCATGAACGTGACGCGATGATGGTGGAAGGTGGTGATAACGATTGGTTGGGTATAGACGATGGATTTCGCGATATGCCTGAATATGTTCAAGAGGTCAAAGGCCAATATATTAACACTGATGTTGAAACACCCGGAATTGATAGAGAGCGTTTGGGCGAATCGTTTAATCACTACGGTATTTATATTGGCGATGCACAGGGCGATGCTTCTCTGTCTTTAAGTGGTGGTAAAAGCTGGCAACCGGCAAACCAGCTTCTGGGGTTTGTCGGTTCTTTTCGTTACAGCAATAAATGGCAGAATGACCGCAAAATCAATTACGATTTTGGTATGGTTCCAGTCTTAGATGAATATGGGAAACAAGTTAAAAATGAGGATGGGAGTTCAGCGAAAAAAATTGGGTTGGTTGACGCCTCAGTAACCTACGATACCAATAATATAATCGATATAAGTGGCATGCTTAATTTTGAGTGGAAAATTAATGATAACCACCAGTTTGGCCTGAATAATTTGTTGTTACGTCATACTACCAATTCCGCAGAAATGACCACGTCACCTACAGGCTATACCCAAGAAAAAATGGCTGAGGGCAATTGGGATCCTGAACAGTTTCCCTATGATACCAGTACGGAGTCTGCGAAACGCCAGGATATTGACTGGATTGAAGAGCAGTTGTTTAGCCATCAGTTGTGGGGGAGTCATCTAGTTAATTTACCGACAAGTCTGTTAGGGGGGCTCTCGCTAGACTGGCAGGTTATGACCGCCAACACTGAGTATGAAAGACCAGATGCCAAACGTTATACGTGGTTTCGTATGGGGGCAGGGAATTACGAGGCCCGATTTGGTGATGAACAGTACTCACGCTGGGAAAAAATGGAAGGTGAAAATACCGGAGGGCGGTTAGATATTTCGTTGCCTATTACAGCCTGGAATTTTTCGCCGATCACTCTGAAAACGGGTTTATATCGATACGGCTATGATACCGATGGCTATCGCTACAGTTATAAATATGGGGGTACAAGTCGCAGTGATGTTTATGATGAATATACACAACAAAATGATCCGAAACTGATTTTCGTTGATGAAATTATTGTAGGGAGTATATATGAGGAGGGCTTGGTTAGTAGCACCGGTGGCCTTAACCCGGATTGGGAAGTCGGTATCGATAAGGGAGATCATTACAAGGTAGAGCAGGAGTATGATGCTAGTTATTTCTCAACGGAAATTGAGTTCTGGGAAAATCTGCGAGCGACATTGGGTGTTCGCCGTGAAAGTTTCTCAATAGCTGCCGATCAGTATTATCTGCAACCGGAGCCACTTTATGGCTTATTGGATGAATCCTTCAGCCTGCCTTCGGTGGGTTTAACTTATTTATTTTCAGATGCCTTGCAATTGCGCACCGCCTACTCCGAAACGGTAAGCTGGCCGGAAACCTTTGAAATACTGCCGCGTATATATCGCAATATTGAAACCATGGAGAGCTATAAAGGGAACCCAGAGTTAAAACCCGCACAAATTAAAAACTACGATATACGGTTGGAATGGTATCCGGCTGAAAATGAGTCTGTCACCTTGGCAGTATTTAATAAGGATATGACGAATGCGATAGAAAACCGTTTTGATCGCAAAGGGGACGACTACAGCTATTATACCTTTGCTAATGTCGATTCTGGAAAAGTTACCGGCTGGGAGCTGGATGCTCGTCAGGACTTTACCCTGTACACCACTCACGAACTCTTCGCACAGCTTAATTATACTGATATTGAATCGGAAGTGACTTTGCCGCCTGACTACAACGAGTATGACCTTAACCGCCCACTACAGGGGCAGCCGGATTATATTGTTAACCTGCAGTTGGGATACGACCATATACCCACCGATCAGCAGATAACGTTGGTATTTAACCGTAAAGGTAGAGAGCTGAGTGTGGTAACCCCGGCCACGGGTAATAATGTTTCTAATGTTTATAGTGAACCATACAATGATTTAAAACTGGTTTACAGCAAACGTTTTCAAAGCGAGTTTAATGTTTTGGTTACTGTAGACAATCTTCTCAATTACGAAAAAAGGTATGAGTACGAAAATACGGGGGGGGCTCCATATTTAACCTATGAGCCCGGTACCCGCTACAGCGTTAAAGTCCGTTACGAATTTTAAAAAGGATGAAATTATCATGCTGAGTATTTCGTTATTAAAGAGATTTATTAACACATTATTCGATTTTTCGAAGGACAAAGATATGTTTAATGCAACGACCAACGCCGGAAAATCCATGGGTAAAGCAGTTTATACCGTGATCCGCACAGGCGTTATGTTTGGGGGGCTATTCTTATTTGTTGGTTGTGGCGACAAGTCCGACGAACTTGTGATGGAGGAATCGCCGGAAACTACGTTAAAACAATGCGAAATCCTGTTTTACGGGGAAGTGGGCACGCCAATAGACCCTGTGGTGGTCAACGGGGAAACCGTGGCGGCCTGTCAGTTGAACTTGGGCTTTGGTCAGCTGCAAACGCACGACAATATTGCGACGGATAATAGTTCTCAGCGCAAAACACCAACGCTTAAATCCAGCTGGAATTATAAGCCTCTTGTCTGGGTGTTAGATAGTGTCTACGAAGTGGGCCAAAGTATGGAGTATGCCAATCTGGCGGAGCTGGAAGCCGATATTCAAATGTTTGATTTTGGCGATTCAACTTACGCCAAAGAAAATAGCGTGGTTATTGTCCACCGCAACGCAGCTTTGTTGGCAGGCGTAATTCACTCTCTGGATGATAATACGATTGGCGGCGGCGAGTGGGGTGGTTTTGTTGTAAACGGATTTGGACATCATCAGGACTGCCCCGAAAATGCCAGCGCCGATAATTTTTGTAATATTCAAGGTCCTTACGGCTATTTTGGTGGCTTGGGCCAGGGCCAACGCGTTCCAGAAGGCAGTTTATTTCATCCCGCTAGTTCGGGGAGGAGCCCCATTCCTATGGGCTTTATAGGTGGCATTGCCGAGGCTGGGCAGCCGTTGGCCGTACATATAGAAGGGTATTCGGGCGGTGTGCTAAGCGCTGCACTTACCGCCTACGCGCCCTACGCCATCACCTTACCAAAGGGCGTTTACTACAGTGCAACCGACGGTATTGCCTTACACGGTGGCTACTGGGCCGGTGACGGTGGTTATCTCAATCAATATTTGCTGATGAAGGGCAATCAAGGCCACTCTATCATCTGGGACAGCGGTTTTGTCGGCACGCTATCGGGGGTAATACTGCATGATTCCGCTGCCGCCGCTGTTTCGGCTGGTCAAGGCAGCGTGATATTAAAACAGTTAACGCTGGTGGACAAAAATAAGACGGCAGGTACAGCATTGACCCTTGGAGAGGCCGCGTCGGTGACTGTTACCGGCAGTGTGATCGATGGGTTTTCATCCTGCTTAGCGGTAGCTGGCCCAAGTGTTAATGCGACCGTCAATAATACCGTATTCCACTGCGAAAATACCCAAGCCGCCAACGACACCTATGCGCTAAATGTGATTAACGCGGCGACCAACCTCTATACCGTCGATCCAATGTTGTCGCCGCTTTTCCACGTGGAAAGTGAAGCGATAGTTGTACCCGATAACACAATCGGAATATCTTGGGGGAAGACGGGTCTGACATTTGGCGACAGCATGCTTACGCTTGAATTCCCAGAATGTATGGGCGTAGGAACGGCATTGGCAGAGAAACTATCGCTAAAAGGTGGCGAGTTTACGGTATGTCAGCTAGACGCTCAGGTTAATACCAGTGCTATATTACGGAGTTTCTTCGATACCGAGGGCGATTTTGATCACAATCAGAACCTAGATTACACAGCGGAAAACGTGGCCTGGCTGATTGATGGCGAAGTCACCATCGGTGCGGATTTTTCCGCTCTTACAGCAGAGCAGCAGTTACAAAATTTACAGGCGATGCAAAAGCTTACGGTTTTTGGTTCATCGGTGGTATTGGCCAAAAACGACACCAATGCTCGCCTGGTGATAAACCCTGGTGTAGACCTGAATATTCTCGGTAGTGCCGATACGCCGGTCGCTATAAAAGCGGTCAGCTCTGGCGAAGGCGCGATTACATCGGCCTGGGGAGGGTTGGAAATTAATGGCTGGACTGCCGACTGCCCGAATACAGGGGTGTGTGCCGAGGCAGAGAAACCACGTGTAAAGGTTGGTTATCTGCGATTGTTTGATACCGGAGCGGGTGACCAACCGGCCCTGAGCCTAAATCAGCTTGGATCCGGCGATCAATTCAGCCATCTGGATATTGCTGGCGGTGCCGCCGCCGGGGTGGCCATTAGCGGTGGTGCAGTAAACCTGGACAACTTGTTGGTCTCCGGTGTGAGAGGAGACCAATTGAGCTGGCGCAACGGTTATACCGGCACCATACAGTACGGCATACTGCAGGCAAACGATGCGCACAGCGGCTACGCGTTACACGGTAAAAACCGGGAAGACAATCACAATGGGTTACCGCGTTCGCGTCCCGTACTGGCGAATATTACGGCTATTGGTGGCGACGCGAGTAAAAGCGCCATTTTGCTTGAGCAGGGCTCTGGTTTGATTCTCTACAACTCGGTTATGGCCGATTTTCCAACTTGCTTGGATATCGATGATGAGGCGACGGCTCTACTTCAGAGCAACCAACCGCCCGGTATTTATTTCGAGAGTGTTGTGCTGGACTGTGATGCCACCCTGGTGGAAGAAGACGAAGATACCGGTGCAGATTATGGCTACCTTACCCAGCAAAGCGGTAGTGTCTATGAGGCACCAGCGGTATTGGATACCAATTTTATCGCTACCGGTGAACAGGTGCCGTCCGGAGCGACGCTGGATAATGCACTGCTAGGGCCGCAAGCCTACGAGGCCCTAGCAAACACGGCTTACGCCGGTGCGGTGTTCGATGTCAGTGACAACTGGTATAGCCACTGGAGTGATTCTGTGTCGGTAGTGCTATCACCGGAATGTGACTACCTGGGGACACTTGAAGACCCTGGGGATTATCCTTTTTATGTTGAGTATAACAAGGCCTTATTTCCTGAAGGCACATTTAATTCTAGTGCTCGCCAGCTGCAAAAAATTTGCAGCTTGAGGGGAACTGTAACGGAAGATTTGATCCTCCCTGGTTATACCGGTGCCGACCGTGCCGCCTACGAAAACGGTGAAAGGGTTGGAGGTACTTACTACACCGACGATCAAGATGTAATGTTCTATACGGAAGAAAAATTCTTTATTCCCGCGCCCACGGTATGGTTGCTAAACGGTATGGTCCATATCGGCAAGGGCCATATGGAGCTGACGGATACTGCGCAGATCACCGAGCTGAAAGCGAACCCGGTAACCCTGACAATTGAAGCCAATGCCATAGTTATGGCCGCTACCGAGAACAGTGGCTTGCATATTACCCGTGGTGGGGCGTTGATGGTGGCGGGCGAACCCTATTTTGAACGGGTCGATGAGGATGACAGCCCAGACAATGACAATACATCCGCGCCCGTCAATTTTATTGGTCTTGCTGAGGATTTTCCCAACGGCGTTCGGGTGGATCAATACCGTTACGAAGACGATCTGGACAGTCTGGCGAAAAATCGTGCGGTTAACGAGCCCCTGGATGAAGGCTGCCTTCCCTGGAAAGGCCTTATTGTCGATGGTTTTGGTCGCCATAACCAATGCCCGCAGGCAGATACCGCCGAGCCGGGTTCGCAGGTGTGCAATATCGCCGGGGAATACGGATATTACGGCGGCTACGATAATGACTACGACAACCTGTTTGCCAGTCATCTGATTGTGGATAATGCGCCGCTTCACTTTAATGCGGTGGGCCGTGGCGCCGTGCTTAACTTGTTAATGGAAGGGCGTTACGACGAAATCGGTGGGAGCTTTCTTGGCAGCGCCCGTATAAGTTTTGACGGCGGTGCGGTGAATATGGATACCGTCACTATAGGCGCAAGCTATAATCGATGGGGACAAATGCTTAAATGGAACCACGGTTACCAGGGAACTATTCAGCATTTCTATGCCCGAGCGTTTTTACGGCTGGGCTCCGCAAAGTATGAAGCGCCTTTACTTAACGACGGTACGGCGCTTTACCCGCTGATTTCCGGCTTTAATATTGCCGAAGGTGATACGAATACAGATAGTAACGCCTTACCCCGCTCTATGCCCACCCTAGCCAATATTACGCTGTATGGCCGGGAGTATGATCCATACGAGCAGCAAAGCAGTTATATTGAATTGGGATATGGTTCGGGCCTGTTTCTCTATAACAGCGTTATCGGTGCGAATAACCGTTATTTTGACGATAACGAATTGCTGGATTACGCCGCTAAACTCGATGACTCTGTAACGGATCTACTGGGGTCTGCAGTTGTATTTGATCAGGTGGCCTATAGTGCCTTGAGTGGGTTTTCCACTAACGGCAGCCCTTCGTCGGCTTTCGGGAATTCAGACGTCATTACCGTATTAGACTGGACTATTTCTCGTGCCAGCAGCGAGACAGATTACGACGACGGGGCTGTCCCCGGTCTAACGGTGCCCTTCAACCACAACCGTTCTTACCCTGCAGAAAGTATTGTGTACGGCGCGGACGGTATATACACAGAAGCCGACAAGCACCCGATCGATTACTCTACGTCCACTACAGTCGATAGCAGTTTTATTGTTAATACCTCCTACCTGGGTGCCCTGGATTACTTCCTGGTGCTGGACGGTGGTGAAACCATTGTGGATTGATGGTTAACTCTAATGGGAACAGCGTTGCCAATTAATATAAAAAAGGGCTGAGAGAAGCCCTTTTTTTGTTGTTAACAAACAGCCACCCGCTACTCGGGCGGATTTTTATTTTATTTAAATAATCGTTTTCTTGTTAGAGGTGGGTTCAAGCTAAAAATTTTTGTTAAAGTTATTTTTGTAGCTAGAAAGATCCTTGTTAGAGCGAAACTCTTCTGTGTCAATTCGATTAAAAGTTTAGTTTTTATTGTTATGCGTGAATAGCTATTTATAGATAATAAATATAGTTTCCGCCCATCTTGTGTCATAAAAATAAAGGATATTAAACGCATCCGGGCTATCCGGAGTTAACCGGTAATTACCGGTTTTTTCAGTGTGCAGTTGAATTGTATTTGCCCACTATATGTTTTTGTTATCCGCTTTTAGAAATAAGGGTAATTTTTAGAAAGGTAAAAATATTTTTTTAAATTGATTCGTAATGGTCGTTAACTAACGGAGTATATTATGAAAAAATTAGTATTAGCTATAGTAATGATGGCGGCAGCAGCCAGTGTGAATGCGCTAACAACACTGGGTACTGGCGATGATGATTGTTTGGATAACGGTTTTTTGGTAGACGATAGCTACTCATGGAACGGGGACAGCTATGTTTACTGTGAGCTGCCGGCGGATATTGCCGTTGGCGATGCTGTTGAGCTGCTTGTTGAAAATGATGATGGCTATAAAATCCTCTGGGTTTTACCCCAGGTTGTAGTGGTAGGTGATGGCCAAGTACAGGGAGCGCTGCCAGCGACGGCTGATGATACCCGCCTAATTATTGAAGGTGGTGCCAATATTGTTGGAGCAATTGGTAATTCTGCATTGGTTATTACCCGCGGGGCCTCTATTGAAGCCGCTGGTTCTTCCAACCATCCTGTTGTGTTCTCTTCGCTGGATGAAGGCTTTGCCGGCGCTGGCGAATGGGGCGGTCTGATTATTTCCGGTTTTGGTGTGGCCAACGGCTGTAATAGTGGTGCCGATACCTGCACCATGGAAGGTGTTAGTGACGGTACCTTTTATTACGGTGGTAGTGCCGATACGACCCATAGCAGCGGTAGTCTGAGCTATGTGGTTATTACCGAAGGTGGTCATGAAGTACAGGTGGACACTGACGGTGACCCAGACCCCAACAGTAATAGCGGTGATGAAATTAACGGTCTGACACTCTACGCCGTTAATGATACCACCTCGATTTTTGGTGTTCATGTAAACGAAAATGATGACGATGGTATTGAATTTTTTGGTGGTGATGTTGACGTAACCAACTTGTGGTTAACCTGTAACGGTGACGACAGCGTGGATTGGGATTTCGGTTATACCGGTGATATTACCAATGTGAGTGTTGTGCAAGCGAATGGTCAGGATCACGCTTTTGAACTGGCTAATAATCCGGACGATGACAACGCCTTACCCCGCTCAAATGGTAGCGTTGAAAATGCTACCGTTGTATTGGCTGGTGGAGCGGTTGATGTACCGTTTAAATTAAAAGAAGGTACTGATGCTTCTTTTAAAAACGTGGTTGTCAGTGGTTATGCGGGAATTAATTGTGAAGTGCCTGGACAGATACACTCCGTAACAACAACCGACTTTAACGGTGTTCTATACGATTGTAATAATGCAACGGGCCTCCTGCCTGTTTCTACTTCTCAGGCCGGTTTTTCAGCGCCAACTTTCTGGGCAGACGCGCCTGCTTGTAATTAATTAAATTATCTCCCTTACCTTGATGCGCAGGCACTGCCTGCGCGTTTTTCCTCTCTTTAATTATTTGTTCCAAATATGTTGAAATAGGAGAAAACAATGAAAAAAATAGTTTTAATCACAGCCGCACTGGTGTTTTCTACAGCCGTTAAAGCGGAAACTGATCTTGGTCTGGACGCTGCCTGTAATTATAACGGTACTGCAATTACTGCCGACTATTCGTGGCAGGGCAGCGAATACGTCTACTGCCAACTGCCCGCATTTATTGCTGTTAATGACGAAGTGAAATTGGCAGTAGACAATGCAGACGATCAGCCCATTTTATGGGTAATGGATGGCGTAGTAACGGTTGGAAACGGTTACGTAGAAGGTGCAAACCCTGCAACGGTTGATAAAACCGAATTAACGATTAAGGCCGGTGCTCGTCTAGCTGGAGCCAGCTTGCGTTCTGCACTGGTAATTAGCCGTGGTGCAAGTATTTACGCCTCTGGTCGTTCCACTCGCCCCATTATTTTCTCCTCGCTGGATGATAACTTTACCGGTAAAGGTGAGTGGGCCGGTGTTGTACTTGCCGGCTTTGGCGAAAGTAACGACTGCGGTGAAGAGGAGTGCGTTATTAAAACAATTGGTAGCGGAAGCTATTACTACGGCGGCAGCAATACTCAATTGAGCAGCGGTCAAATGAAATATGTGGTTATAGCCGAGGCGGGTAGTGTTACACCTAATTATCCTCTCGGGAGAGGCCTGCAGCTCAATAACGGCCTTAGTCTGTATGCTGTTGGCAGCAGCACTAATATTACGGATATCCATATCCAGGGTTCTTTGGGTGATGGTGTTGAATTCTTTGGAGGGGATGTACGGCTGAACAAAGCTTGGCTGAGCTGTAACCTGGATGACAGTGTTGCCTGGCGATATGGCTACACAGGTCTGGTACAGAACGTTAATATTACGCAGCAGTTCGTTGCCGACAGCGCTTTTGATTTAGCCAATAATATTAGGGATAACGGCGCTACTCCGGAAAGCAACGGAACCGTCGATTCTGCATCGATCCGCTTTGTAGATGGACTTTATGTGAGTGAACCGCTGAACCTGAAATACGGTACAGATGGTACATTCACCAATATGGTCATTAGCGGCTATGCGTGGCAGCGCTGCACCAAAGAAGGTTCTCATCTGGTTGAGAGCGGAGATTTTTCCACCATCAGCTATGATTGCGTTAACGACAACGGTTTGCTGCCGCCCTCCGACAGTACTGCAGTAGGTTTTAGCACCGACAGTTTCTGGACGACTGAGCAGGGTAATCCTGGTTGTTAATGTTCATCACGCGGTAGTTTTATCATATCGGGCACATTAATGGTTAGCCGTGCTCGATGTGCAACCCCGTATTAGTCTGACGTCTTCCTCTTTTCGCGCGCTAATACTGATCGCGTGTTTAGTGTTCGTTTTTTTGCCATATCTCCATGGTAATGTCTGTAGGTATTTTTTGAATACAGGTGACGTGGAACTGATATGCGCGCGAGCATATTTTGTCTTTGGTTTACCGTGCTGGTGTTCGCCTCTGCCCATTGTTGGGGTGCAGATTGTACCGCGGCGGATGCACGATATTTCCAAACATCGGAAACGGGTATTGCCGAGACGCTAGCGAATCTAGCAGAGGTATTTACTTATCAGCTTGTGACTGATCCGCAAGCGGTCGCCGAGCAAGCGGTTTTTGCCGGCGAGGGATGTGCGTCCCTGGCACAATGGCTTGTGCGCTTGTTACCACCGCTGGAGCTGGAGTATCAGTTGGTCGGGGATACCTTGGTTGTATTCCCTCGTATTGTCGCTGCCCCTGTCGCCAGCGATTCATCCGTGGCCACAGATATGAACACCTGGGATTACAGTGAAGTTGTGGTGACAGGAAGCCCGCAGCGGCAAAGCACGACTTCCATATTTGCTGGTATTACCGGTGATTCTGAGTTCACGATTGACCAGCAGCAGTTGAAACAACTGGGAATTACCTCTCTGGGCTCTGCACTGGAACTGGTCTCGGGTGTTAAGGTGGAAGACAACCGTTTTATGGTTATACGGGGTATGACTGGCCGTTATCAAGCGGTGCGAATAAACGGTGGTGTAATCCCGAGCCTCGACCCCAGTGGCCAGGGATTCCCCTTAGATGTTTTTCCCGTGAATATTCTTAATGCTGTGGATTTGCGTAAATCGGTATTGGCTGATGCTCCCGGTAGCGCCACTGGAGGTATGATCAATATTGAAACTATGCGCATTCCCGATGAGCCTTTTTTTCAGATGTTGGCGGGGGTCGGGGGTATCGAGGGCACCAGTTTTGAAACTGTATTCCAAGGTTACCGCAACAATAGCGATTGGCAGGGACAAGATGATGGTACGCGCGCGCTGCCCTCGTTACTGCACAAAGCGGCGCGACAGGGCGGATTGGATACCCTAAACGAAGCAGAGAGAGAGCTGGCAGGCGAGCAGGCCGTGGTGGCTGATATGGGGATATATCACGGCCGCGCAGATGCTAATTTGCTGTCTGGCCTAAGTGCTGGGCGTTCCTGGGAAAGCGGCGATTACCAGTGGGGAGGGAGTCTTTCGCTCGGTTACAGCAACGATTGGCAGCGTCAATTACTACAGTCGCGACTATTTAATCGGGTAGGAAGTAACGACGGGGAGTGGTGGCTAAGAGCGAACCAACTGGCGAGTAATGATCGAGTCGTGAATACTGTTGATTCCAATGGTTTATTCACCAGCGGCGTATCTTTCGGGGAGCACTACCTGGGGCTGAATTTGCTGTTACTGCGCCAGAGTCGGCATTACACCGAATGGATTGATACTCATTGGTTGGATGAGCAGAATGAATCAATAGGCCCGCTTACAAAGCGTGGACTGTTCAACTGGTCCGAGCGACAACTGCAGCAGCAGCAGATTTACGGCCTCAGCCAATTTTCCTCTCAGCTTAAGCTGAATTGGCAGTTTTCTCACGCGGTATCCAAATACAGGCAGCCGTTTGACGTCAGTTACCGCTATACGAGCAGGGCTATGTACGCTCCTTATCAGTTGGGTTTTGGGTTTGATCAATTGCAGCTGCATTGGCGCAGAATGCGAGAACATACGTCCAGCGGCAGTATGCAATTGGATTATCAATGGCTGCCGCGTGTGGACTTTAAAGCGGGTTTGGAGCGCTACGAGGCTGATCGAAGCGGTTATGACCTGCCCTATTCATTTTCCGCAGAGGGGGGGGCTGGGGAGGTTCGGGGGATCACCGAGCTTGCTAACCCCACCTGGATACTCAGTGACGCCAATATTGTTGGCGGGCCAGATAAGCCGGGATTTTTGTTGGTCGACGACTTGGCTCCCGAAGACAATTCCGCAGCTCTGGCAGGGCGTTTTTATCGTGTAAATCAAAGACACCTTGGATCATATTTGCTTGTGGAAACGCGATTACTGGACCACTGGCATCTCGTTGCTGGAATGCGCTGGGAGACGCGCGTTATACAGGGAGAAATGTGGAATACCGCCCCTGCAACATCACTGACACTTTTGGACGGTAACAAAGGCCTGCCATCGTTTGCTTTGGGTTACGCCCCGCGGCAGACACAACAGTGGTTGCTAGGCTATAGCCGAACGGTAGTATGGCCAGCGGTAAATGAGTTGATGCCCATGCGCTATGAAGAGTTGGACACAAGGGTGTCGGTGGTTGGGAACCCTTTGCTGGAGGTGGCCAATGCCGACAATTGGGATGTGCGCTGGCGTTACGATAAGGGTGCGGGAGTTCAATTGGATATGGCGGTGTTTTATAAATCTATTGGGAATGCCATTGAGGGTGTTTTTTTTGATCCGCAAGACGAAAAGCACCCCTACAATAATTACACTTTTCGCAATATGGCCGAAGCCAAAGTTTGGGGTGCTGAACTGGAAGCAGATCATATGCTGCAACTGCCTAAAGGCCAAGAGCTGGTGACACAGTTGCGGGTTGCGAAGGTCTATTCACACGTTCACGTTAAACAAAAGGCTGAATATGCTGGAAAACGGGTGTTGCAGGGGCAGCCGGACATTATTGCGGCGCTGCAACTACAATACCGCTTTGACCAAAATACGTGGTCGCTTTTTTTTAAGCGAGTTGGTCGCGAGCTATTTATCACCAGTGATACACCGGGATTACCGGAGGTTTATCGGGAGCCGCACAGCGATCTTCGGCTGGCATACAGCCGTGCGTTATCAACGGATATTTCCGTGACATTTACCCTCGAAAATCTGTTGGACGATGAAGACCGCTACGACCAAGGGGGCCAACCTTTTCTGCAGTTCAGTAGTGGGCGGGAGCTAACGTTGCTTTTTGCTGCAGACTTCTGACTCCAGCGTTCGGGAGCGTTAGCACCAGCCCAAGAGGGTCTGCGCTAAAAAAACACCTTAAAGGGCGCTAAACGCGCCTAGTGAGCGGATAGTTTCAGTACGATCTGACCTGACAGACGCTGTATTTCCAGGTGGTGGAGAGCGGCGATAATCTCAAGATTTTTATCGGTATTGGCCAAATCGAAACTACCTTTAATAGGCAGGTTTTCGACCGCCCGGCTACCCGCAATAACGTCCTTTGGCGCATAACGGTTTAGCTCGATGAGTAGTTCCTGCAGCCGCATGTTTTTGGTATGCAGCCAACCCTGACGCCAAGATCGGCTGTTTTGAGGATCGAAATGGGTGGTTACTCCGAGCTTTTTTGCGCTTACCAATATCTGCTCTCCGGCGTGGAGAACAAGGTGGTTGTCAGGCTGTGCTAGTAGATTGACAGCCACTTGTCCCTCCAGTACTCGCAGTTCTGTCGCTGATTCCCGGTGATAGACGTTAAAGCTGGTGCCAAGCGCTTCCATGCGTACATGCGCTGTTTCTACTACAAATGGCCGGGTCTTGTCTTTTTGCACCTGAAATAGCGCCTCGCCGCTTAACAGCTCGACATGACGCGTCTGTGTTTGGTAGGCAACGTTTACTCGAGAGGCGCTGCCGAGCAACAGGGTGGTGCCATCTTCGAGAAGAGCCTGGTCCACCTGTTGGCGCTGAGTCTGGTAAACCTGCATCACCGGCTCCATGTGCGGCTGCCAATCGAGCACAAAAGTGGCGAATAAAATGCTTGCGGCAATGCCCAGAGCAGTCAGCCATTTTGGAGAGAAGAGGTTTTCTCTTCGGTCTGCGGCGGCCTTTGTATTTGTGAGCGAGGACGGCGAGGAAAGCGCTTCTTCGCTTGCGCTCTGCTGCAAGGCGGTGATGAATTCTTGAGAATTCCAGACGCCGCTAATGGCGTCGGCTTTCTGCTGCCGGTGGGGGTTGGCTGCGAGCCACTGGGTAAACTCCCGCTGCTGAGATGCGTCTGCAGCTTCCCTGTCGCCGTGAATTAACCAGCGGTAGAGGCGCTGCTCGTCCTGTTCGTTAAGTTTGTGTTCAACATTCATTCACGTGGCCTTTTTCTGCGTTTGGTGCTCTGCAGGTCGCGCAATACTTGTCGCCATTAATTGCTCGATGGTTTTCAGTGCCCGGTTAAGTCTTTTTTCGATCGCCTTATCTGATCTTCCCAGGCGACGACCAATCTCTGCATTGGATAACCCGTGTAATTTTCGCAGGACAATGATGTGGCGAATTTCATCGGGCAATGTGTTAAGGCACGAGACAAATAATTGGAGCCGTTGTTGTGTTTCCAGTTGTTTGTCGGGCTGAGGAATGGGGCATTCAATATCTTCGGTGAGGGCTTCGTGTTTTTCCTGTTTGCCCTCTTTTCGGTAGCTATCGTTGATAATGTTTAAAATAATCCGATATACGTAGGGAATGGGTTCAGACGGGTTAGACCCCTGCTGAAAACGCCGAAGAAAGCGCTCCATGGCTTCCTGGTAGATGTCTTCGCATTCCGTATGGCTCTGTTTTTTTGCGCGGATGAAGGCGATCATTTTAGGTTTCTCGTCAACGAGAAGTTCGTAAAGATCTTGTGTTGAATGATAAAAATTCATGTGCCGGAAATCTCATATTTTAGTTCGGCGATATCGTCTGGTTATGGTGGTTACATATAGTACTTTTTTTACATTTCGGATTCGGCGCCCGGAACAGGTGATCTCTAGTCGCGCGTGGATCCACCGAGTACCTTGATGCCTGAACATGACAATTGTATGGCACTGGTCGAATGGATGCGGGTGAGTTTATTGCTACATTTTTACTCTATGACTGAACGTAGTGCTGTCCTGTGCTGCTCGTTTTGTTGCGGGCGGTGGTGCAGTATGGTTGCGGGGCAGTAGCTAAACTTTTTTGAGGTGTCAGTAATGTTTAGATGTGGGCCTGACGGCTAGGGGTGGGACGAATCGGTAAATGCCTTAATCTGCCAGGCGCTGTCTTTTTGTATGACTTCAAACAGCTGTTCGGCATCGGTGGACTGCCAGCGAAAAATATAACCTACTTCGCTTTCCTTTACGGAAAGGTCGGCTTTTGTAGCCTGCATGCCTCGGCGCTTTAAATAGCCGTTAAGCACTAGGTAGGCTTCTTGAGTACTTTCATCTATTGCGCTGAATTCGGGTTTTTTCTGGCAGCTGATAATATTGCTGAAAAGGAAACATAAGCCTGCAAACAGCAAATATTTTATTGATAGCGTCGCTGAACCGCGGGTGAGTTGCTTGTTATTATCCATTTGCGTAACACCTCTGGCTAACTTCTAAATTCCATTCGTTGAGTCTTGGGGTTAAGCACGGTCACTCCGGCCAATCCTAAGGTGATATCCGTTAGTATATTCCAAACATTACCAGTGGCAACGCCTTTAGTGGCGCGGTCAGCCAGTGCTGATTTGCGAATCAAGTCCTGCAGTTGTCGTGGTTTAAGTCTGTGTAGGGCCGATTTAAAGAGGGGTTTACGTTTATCCCAAACGCCGTTGCGGCGTGCGGCAGAATCAAAGTTTTCGCCACTGTCGATAGCGTCTTTAATATTGTTTAGGCTGCGAATTTCGCGGGTTAGCGCCCAGAGCAGTGTTAAGGGTTCGGTGCCTTCGGCACGCAGCCCTTGAAGGCTTGCTGTCGCGGCTCGGCTGTCGCCATGCATGGCTTTATCGACCAAGCCAAAAATGTCGTAGCGGGCAGAATCCATAACCGCTGCGGTCATTTGCTGGGCGTTGATCAATGGTTCATCCGTCGCCAGTTTTAATTTTTCGATTTCCTGCACGGCAGCCAGTAGATTGCCCTCCGTTTTTGCGCAGAGTATATCAATGGCTTCGCTGTCGGCATTTAAACCGGCCATTTTTAAACGTTGGTCTATCCAACGGTGCATTTGTTGGGGGCCAACAGGCCAAACCTGTATGGTTATACCGAGCTTTTCTATGGCGGTGAACCACTTGCTTTTCTGGCTGCGGCTGTCGATTTTGGGGCTGACCAGCAACAGCAGCGTGTCTTCATTGGGGTTCGAACAGTATTCGCTAATCGCTTTACTGCCGGCATCACCGGGTTTGCCGTTGTGAATGCGAATTTCGATGATTTTTTTGTCGGCAAAAAGGGAAAGCGCATTAGCGCTGTTGTAAAGCTCATCCCAGCTAAAACCTGAATCGGTATGGTGTAGTTCGCGTTCGCTAAAGCCATTAGCGCGGGCTGCGCCGCGAATGGCGTCGCAGCATTCCTGCACAATCAGGGGTTCGTCGCCGGAAATAAAATAGATGGGGGCGAGCTGTTTTTTCAGCTCGCCGGGGAGTTGTTCCGCGCGTAGTTTTGGCATGGATTACTCAGGCTGGCTATCGAGGATACGGAAGGCGAGCTCTTCGCGCATTTCCTGTAGCAGTGATTGTTCTTCCTGGTTTTTGGCAACGATCAGTTTTGCATCAAAATCGTAACTGCGCCAGCTCATGGCCTTGCGCGAAGACTGCGTTATTTCGCCACCATCGCCGCCACTGTTGGTTTTGTAGTGGTAGTACACACTGAGAATCAACTGGTATTGGGCGGTTACACCGGTGTCTGTTACCGATAGTGGGCGCTTGTCCAAACGCTCTTCTTCAATCACCAGAATCATGGGTGCTTCACTGGTGCGTTCGACGTTTTTACTACGCAGAACGTTATAAAGCACCGGGGCGACTTTACTGTTGCGCTCCTGCACGATGACATGCAATTGTCCAGGCAGTGTGCCTGAACGGGCATCGGACAGCGATGAATCCGTGCCGCGTAACTGCCAACCACAAGCGGTAAGCAGTACTAAGCCAAGCAATAGAACGAGTCGTGAAAATGGTTTTATCATTGCTGCGTTCCTGCAGTTGCTGTTTGTTGGGTTCGGCTATGCCAAACCCACGCTATGGTTTAATTGGCGACAATATTCACTAGCTTGCCGGGAACGACGATCACTTTGCGAATCATTTTATCTTCGATATATTTCTTCACATTTTCATCGCCAAGAGCCAATTTTTCCAGTGTTTCTTTGTCGGTATCGGCGGGGACTTCCAGCTTTGCACGTACTTTGCCGTTCACCTGAACCACCAGTGTAATGGAACTTTTCACCAGCGCCGTCTCGTCCACGTCGGGCCAGCTTTCGTCGAGTATGGCGGTGTCGTTACCCAGTTCACGCCACAGACTATGACAAACATGGGGGACGATTGGCGCCAGCACTAAGACTGCAGCTTCGAGGGCTTCACGTTCGACAGCCAGACCCAGCGGGGTGCTGCGGTCTGCTTTGCGGCTGGCTTCATTGAGTAGTTCCATAACGGCGGCAATGGCGGTGTTGAAGGTCTGTCTGCGGCCGAAGTCGTCACTGACCTTGCTGATGGTCTCGTGCGTCTTGCGGCGTAAATCTTTGTGTGCGTCGTCCAGAGCCTTGGTATCCAGCTTGCCGGGCGTGCCTGCAGCCAGGTGAGCTGCCACGGCTTTCCAGAGCTTTTTCAGAAAACGGAATGCGCCTTCCACACCTGTTTCTGTCCATTCAAGGCTTTGCTCGGGAGGAGCGGCAAACATGGAAAACAGGCGAACGGTATCGGCACCGTACTGATTGATCAAATCTTCCGGGTCGACAGTATTGCCCTTGGACTTAGACATTTTGGTGCCATCTTTCAGCACCATGCCTTGGCACAGCAGGCGTTCGAAAGGCTCGTCGCAGCTTACCAGGCCTTCATCACGCATCAGTTTGTGGAAGAAGCGCGCGTACAACAGGTGCAGAATGGCGTGTTCGATTCCACCCACATATTGGTCTACTGGCAACCAGTAGGCGGCTTTATCTGGGTCGAGCATACCGTTGTCGCTGGGTGCGGCGTAGCGAGCGTAGTACCAGGACGATTCCATAAAGGTATCGAAGGTGTCTGTTTCGCGCTCTACGGCCTGGCCGTTAAGCTCGTCTTTTTTCCATTCCGGGTCGGCTTTAATGGGTGATTGCACACCATCCATCACGACATCTTCCGGCAACAGCATGGGTAGGCGGTCGGCGGGAACGGGAATTTCGCCACCGTCGGGCAGGTTGAAAATCGGGATGGGTGCGCCCCAGTATCGCTGACGGGAAACACCCCAGTCGCGCAGGCGGTAATTGGTGGTTACGCGGCCTTTGTTGGCGGCGATAAGGGTTTGCGAAATAGCTTCAAACGCGGCGCTAAAATCGAGACCGTCGTATTCGCCGGAATTAACCAGCACACCTTTTTCGACAAAGGCCTCTTTGGCCAGGTCAATCTCTTCTCCGGCTGCCGGTGCAATGACCTGGGAAATCGCAATACCGTATTTTTTGGCAAACTCCCAGTCGCGCTGGTCGTGCGCGGGTACGGCCATTACGGCACCGGAGCCGTAATCCATTAATACATAGTTGCCCACCCACACGGAAACTTCTTCACCTGTAATGGGGTGCAGGGCTTTCAGGCCGGTATCGATACCTTTCTTTTCCATATTGGCCATATCCGCTTCGGCCACGGATTGGACTTTACACTCTTGGATAAAGGTGGCTAGTTCGGGATTGTTTTCGGCCAGCGCTTGGGAGATAGGGTGTTCGGCGGCAAGGCTGACGTAGGTCACGCCCATCAATGTATCGGGCCGGGTGGTGTACACCTCGAAGCTGTTGTGGCTGGCCACCGCTTTGGGTAGGTCGAAGCGCATATCCACACCACGGCTCTTGCCTATCCAGTTGCGCTGCATGGTTTTAACCTGCTCGGGCCAGTTGGGCAGCTTGTCGAGATCGGCCAGCAGTTCGTCGGCGTAATCGGTAATGCGGATAAACCACTGGGGGATTTCCTTGCGCTCTACCGGGGTGTCGCAGCGCCAGCAGCAACCTTCAACGACTTGCTCATTGGCGAGCACAGTTTGGTCGTGGGGGCACCAGTTAACGGCCGAAACTTTTTTGTAGGCCAGACCTTTTTCGTAGAGCCGGGTGAAGAACCACTGCTCCCAGCGATAGTAGTCGGGCTTGCAGGTGGTAACTTCGCGGGTCCAGTCGAAACCAAAGCCCAGCTCTGTTAACTGCTTGCGCATGTAGTTGGTGTTGTCGTAGGTCCAGGCTGCCGGTGCCGTGTTGTTTTTAATGGCGGCGTTTTCGGCGGGTAGACCAAAGGCATCCCATCCCATGGGGTGCAGTACGTTCTTGCCCTGCATACGCTGAAAGCGGGCAATCACATCGGAAATTGTGTAGTTGCGTACGTGGCCCATGTGCAATCGACCGCTGGGGTAGGGGAACATGGCCAGACAGTAGAACTTTTCCCTGTCCGGATCTTCGGTAACGTCGAAGCTTTTGTTGGATTCCCAGTATTCTTGGGCGGCTTGTTCGATTTCAGACGGTAGATAGTGGTCTTTCATGGGTGGGATTTTAACCTGCGATAAAAGGTAATGGTGAGCCTAAAAAACGGCCGTGCATTATGACAAAAAACGGGGCGTTATTACATTACGTAGCGTTAGCATTCGTCGATTATCGATTGTTTTGTGGGTTTTACGGCTGTTGAGCCCGCACAGCGTGCATCTGGAGCGGCTAAATAACTCGTGTCGGCGCACCTGCGGGAATATCTCGAGTGTGTTTTAGCGAGCGGTGTTGATGGGTTGGGCACCCGTCCACACCGGCCAATATCGCCAGCGGTTGTGCAAGGTTTCGTGCCATTCACCGTAGGCGCTGCTGTGCGTTTTACGGTACCTCTATAAGCATAAAATGCTGTCGTTTATTGCCGACAAGCGGGCAGACAACGGAAGGCGTGTTTTCCGTATAGGTGGCGCCAGCCACCGTCAGGCCGTAGGCGGTATTACGTTTATTGACGATATACAGGCTGCTGTCTCTGCTGTTGTCGTATAGGCCCCATTGTTGTGCATAGCCCACCAACTTGGAAGTCAGAAAATTAAAACTGGTGGCAGTAGCGATGGATTCGCAGTAACTGACAAAATCGGTGGAGGCCATAAAGTAGTTGTCGTCCTCATCCACGCCCATATTACGAATATAGGTGTAGTGATCATCCGATAGCTCCAGTTGCCAGTAAAACAGTGGATTGTCTTCGCATTTTTTTACTAGGCCAAAGTACAGTTCATCGATTTCCTCTGCCGCAATGCATAACTCGTCATTGTCGGCCAGACGAATTTGATATCGAGGTGAGCTGACAGCCGCTTCCTGTACGGCTTTACCTGAATACGTTACCGGGATGGCGTCGTCTTCTTTCAGATCTTCGGGTTTGTAATAATTTTCCCCCACCCGCAGGTTTTCCCCCGATTCAGAAAAAACAAACGGCAGGGTTTCAGATTCACTTTTCATCCAGTTCTGGTAAATAACCGTATTGTCTCCCGAAGGCATCGAAGATTGTGGGACGGTGTTGACGTGTATCGGTGCTGTGGTGTCGTTGCTGGCCATGGGGTAAAAGGTGTTAAAGCGAATTATAGTATTGTTGGCTTCGATGGTGAGTTGAGGTTGTATTTGTTCGACGGAGGATTGCTCGAGGATATCGAAGCGATTGTTTTCCACGGTGTTGTGTTGGGTTCCAGCGGCCAAAAGCAAAGCTACTTTATCCGCGCCGCTGGTGAGCGTGTTGCGGCGAATAATATTGCCGGTGGTGCTTGAATTTTGATCGCTGATCACCTGCACTAAAGCTGCGTTTGTCGAAAAATCGGTATCGCTGGACACCGATAATTCGGAGTCGAGCAGACGGTTATCGGAGCTACCCTGGGAAATACTCACGGCATGTTCAGTAATGCTATTTACATCAAGACCAAAGAGTGTGTTGTGATGAGCGTTATTCAAGATTATACCCTGGTTGGCGTTTCTAATCTCAAGCCCGGTTACCTGCCAGTAATCACCCTCCAGCAATAAAACGCTGGTATTATTTTCGAAGTCGCCTTCCAGTGCGGTTTCTTCATCGCTGGTTTCTACGGTCAGGTAAATGGGGTTAAGTGCAGATCCCGATCGATTAGAGTAAAAATGTGCTTTTTCTGATCCGCTTGTGGTTGTGCTCGCTAAACCATAGTACACGCCAGGCGCGACAATAATTAAATCACTGGGGTTGGCATTTTTTAGCGCCGTTTGCAGTTCCTGAGTTGTATCCACTTCAACAATATTGCTGCTTTGTCTGTCGATATATAACGTATAGCTCTTCGAGCTGCTGCCGTTAGATGCAACGACGGAAAGGGTAATAAATGTTTCGTCTTCTGTTAAGGGTATTTCTGTCGCCACTCCGGACAGCACGTCCATTTCTTTGATCCGCAGTTTGGCTCCAGCCACTTCTGGAATGGCGGTGATAACAATATGGTCTGCGTTTTTATTTACGGATATACCGTAGGACGATTGGCCGCATAGGTAATCGACATCGGAGCCCTCTATATCCAAGCTTTTTAATTTTGCGTTTATTTCTTTTTGAGCGGCTGTGGGCAATGTTCGGGTAATGGTAAAACTGTAGCGCTCTACTCGGGTTTTCGCTGCGGCAGTCACGTAAGCGTCGACAATGTTCTCGCCGGGAATAAGATTGGCGTAGTAATACTCGCTGGAGTCGATTTGTTTGCCATTGACTTGAACGGTTGATCCACTTTCGCCGGCATAAAATTGGGAAACATAATTGCAGATTTCATACGGCACTTCTGCAGTGTAATAAAAAACGGTAGGGTCAAAGGTAGGGGTTAATGGGATTTGCGATTCAGTATTGTCAGACGATGTGTAGAACACATATTGGGATAATGATGCGTCGGAGCTTGGCCTGCTAACGAGCAGAGTGTAAGTAAGATAAACGTCGGCCTCTATATCGCTGGTGATATCTTCGCCTTCTTCCTCACCAATATCACCTATATAGAAGCGAATAATGTTTTCGCCCTCCTGTAAATCAACAGTAATTTTTTCTCCCGATGTAAAAGTAATAATATCGCTGTCGTCTTCTGCATTGGATACGCGATAGTTTAACCTTACGTCGTTGTCGGTAGGGGTCGCGGTTAATGTGATGCTCGATGTTTGGTTCGGAACAACAAGTGTGTATATCCCTGTTTTGTCACTATCAAAATCCAATTCGTGGTTTTCTATCTCGAGTGATGCCAGGGTGTTATTAGGTAAATTCTCGACTTCTTCGTTAACTGATTGGCTGCAGCCACAAATAAAGGTGGAAAATACAATGAGTGCTACTAATAAAATATAGGGTCTATTTTTAATGGTCATGAAAGCTTTGCTGTCGCGATAATTAGGGCCTAAAAAATAGGCATGGCTAAGGTGTGAAGGTGAGAGTGTCGTTGTAAGGGTTTAGTTTCGATGTAATGGGTAGAGAAAAGAAAAGAATTGTAGGTAATCTGTAAACTAATAATGAGAAAAGATAAGTTTTGTAAAGTTGAAAATTTAGGGATTTATTTTGCTGTTGTCAGTGTCCTAAATTTCTGCGATATAGATTAATTTGGACTTTTATATGAAAAACAAAAACATTTCCCGTACGTTCGCTATTGTGTTGGTCTCTGGATTTTTTGCCTCTATGGTAGGTTGTGGTGGTGGTCTGGGTGAAGATGAAGATACAAATCCAGACGCATTTTATTTTGATGATGAGGATGATATAGGCCTTGGAGAATACGTTATTTCTGAGCCTGTAACTATAGAAGGCATAGACACCGAAACAATCATTTGGATCGAGGGGGGAGAGTATTCCATCGATGGAGCAGCGTTTACAGATGAGGAAGGCGAAATAACGAACGAGCAGGAAGTCTATGTGCGTGTGTTATCTTCTGAACTTCTGTCCACCGAAACTGAAGCCGTTTTATATGTCGGTGATGAGGAAGATACCTTCACGGTTAAGACTGTAGATATTGCGCTGAGCGCTCGCGACGGATTTAAAAACATTGTGTTTAGTTGGCCGTCGGTAACTGGTGCGGTGAATTACAAAATTCTTGAAAAAATCAACGAAAACGCAGAGTTTGTTCAAAAAGGCCGTTTGTTCAGCAGTGAAGCGATTGGCTACGAAATGGATGTGGCCGTTCATAAACACGATTGGTTGGGGGCTGAATATAAGCTTGAAGCTTGTACCAACGCCTACTGCTCCACCACCGACGAAATTTCACTGTACAATTTTATGGGCCGTTCGATCGGGTACTTCAAAGCGTCGAATTCGGAAGAAAATGATTTGTTTGGAGTGCTAGCGATCAGTGCGGATGGCAACACCATTGCGGTGGGTGCACCGGGTGAAGACAGTGGTTCCCTTGGCGTGAATCGCGATGATGGCGACAACTCCATTAGTGGTTCCGGCGCCGTATTTGTCTATGTAAATGACGATGGTGCCTGGCGTTTGCAATCCTATATTAAAGCCCCTGCGCCCGATGATGGTGATGCATTTGGTTCGTCAGTCAGCTTGAGTTCCGATGGCAGTACTCTTGTGGTAGGTGTGCCCTTCGATGATAGTGCTGATTTTAAGATCGATGGTGATGCTCTGGATAATACGGCCCAGGATTCGGGCGCGGTGTATGTTTTTAGGCGCTTTGGTGAGACGTGGTTTCAGCAAAACTTTATCAAACCGAGCGCCGGAGCGGCTGGCGATCAGTTTGGCCTAGAGGTTGAGTTAAGTGATTTCGGCGGAACGCTTGTGGTGTCGGCTCCCGGTCGTAATATCACCGCGGCCGATAGCACTGCGGCTCAGGCCGGTGGCGTTTTTGTGTATGAATTGACCGGCGACAATTGGGTGGAATTGGCCGAGTTGAACGCGCCGGTGCCCGGAGATGATGCTACCTTTGGTAGTGATATCTCACTCTCAGCCAATGGCAATCGTCTGTTAGTTGGTGCTGAGTACTATAAAGATGGCCTCTCCCCTTCGGCGACGACTGGCAGGGCGTATGTTTTTGATCGGTCTGACAACACTTGGGTGCTTGCACAGGAACTCAGTGCATCGAATGCTCGGGACGGCATGCGCTTTGGCGCTGCAGTGGCCTTGGCTGCGGATGGCGCTACGGCTGTTGTTGGTGCACCCGGTGAATCGAGCAATGCTTTTAGCGTGAATGGGGATGAGGCGGATACGTCTTTCGCGGATGCAGGCGCGGGATACGTGTTCGAGATAAACGGCTCTGACTGGCAGCAGGTTGCGTACTTGAAGGCTCAGAACAGTGATTCAAGTGATCGCTTTGGCAGTGCTGTTGCCATTAATGCGGAGGGGAGCCTTATCGTCGTTGGCGCTCCTGGTGAGAGTAGTGTCGCTGAAGCGATTCACGGTAACGAATACGACAACAGTGCCACCGATGCCGGTGCAGCTTATACTTTTACCCTAAGCGAAAATAATTGGGAGCAGTTGAGTTATGTGAAAGCTCCCAATACCGATGCCGGTGATTTCTTTGCAAGTACCCTTGATTTGGATGCGTCTGGCGATGCGCTTTTGATCGGAGCCCCATTTGAGCAGAGTGACGCGATTGGGATTTCCGGTAGTCGATCCAATAACCTGGCGAATAAGGCGGGTGCCGTATACCTCTATTGATGATGTCTCAATGCCACGGATGGCCTATTCCTCTTTTTTATTTCACCGATTTAGCTCTTTCAGTGTCGCTCGCCCCACTTAATCGGTGACCTATATTGGGGCTGAAGCGCCCTTTTTGTAACCAAAATAAGGCGGTGGTTGGTCAAATTTCTACAGCGTTTCCGTGGTGTGCCCTGTGATGATGCTTATCTGAGGGGGTTTGTGTGCATTACTCCACAATTTTAGTCATGGTATGAGGTTTGCAGCTAAGCATTTTTAAACTAAACCTTTGCCGTGTGAGAAGCGCACATGACCGATAGCTCTCCAGCGCCTTCGATGTCTGATGGTGAGATGGATTCGGATGATCACGCCAGTGAGCAGCCCTATACACTTTTCCGTAAATACTATCGTCAGCGTGAAGATGTACTAACGCTGATCAACCAAATTAACCAGCTTATTAAGGTCGTACAGAAGCACCGCGGTGTCAGTATGGGCTTATTAGCTGGTGATGATAGTTATTTGCCGAGGTTTAACTCTCTGCAAGCGGAAATGGAAAAGCGTTTGACCTTGCTACAGTGTTTTGCCCGTTCAACGGGGGGCGCGCTTTCCGATAGAGAAAAGGAAAACCTCCATTTGGCCTGGGCAACTATCCGGCAGGATTGGCAGGATGACAAACTCAGTGATAATTTCGAGTTGCACACGCATTTTGTCGAACAGCTACAGGCCATGCTGTCCTCTCTGTCGCGGCAGATGGAAAGACCACTGTTACCTGAGTTGGTGGAGGGCGATACTGGTGCGGGCATGAGCTACCCGCGGCTGTTTAAAAAGATTGAAATACTGAATTTTGTTGCTCGCCAGCTGCCAGACATGATTGAGCAGGTGGCGAAGGTTCGGGGCTTGTCGGTGTATGCGGCTACCGCCGGTAGTGTGGATTTCTATAGTGACCGGAAGCTGCGCTATTTACTGCAGTGTGCTCGGGAGCAGAATGACAAGTTACGTGTGCAGGCCGAGCGGATTCACGATCACGTTGAGAAAGGGTTGGATTCTTTTGACGAGTTGAAAAACCTTGAGTTAAAGCTACTGTATCTACTGAATACGGTAGAGCACGATGTGCTCTCGGGCTTGGAAATTAAAACACCGAGCCAACAATTTTTTACTCTCGCAACGGAAATTATTGATGTGTATTGGAGTTTGGTCAGCGATGGACTGCTACAGATCCGCCGCTGGCACGAAGATGATATGAACGATTGGTTGAGTCTGCCCGCCGAAGGGTAGGCTTTTTTATTTTGCTTTTTCGGTGCGCTTGGCGACGGCTAGTTCGCGAAAATCTGTTGAATAGCCAGTCAACTTTCTATTCATTTTTTTGCGTTGTTCCTGCGTAAGGCTATTCAGGATTGTTGCCAGCATGTCATAGGTGATTTTCTGGTTTTTATCCATTCGTCTTTCCAACTCTTCATCCCAGTGATCAGTATGAACAAACAGTAACTTTCGGATGGTTTTATTTAGCTGTTCTTTTTCATCGCGTTTGTTTAAGGCTGCCAAGAGTTCTTCTGCCCAGATTTCCTGCTGGCGCAGGGTGAGGCTCTCAAATGGTAGAAGTGACTTGCTCCATCGGTACATTTCCTGATTTTGACTCTGACTAAAACCGCTGAGGCCCAGAGAAAGGTGAGATTTCAGCTCATCGACACGCGCTTTGTGAAGCTTATCGCCCTTAACGTCAACAAAGTCTTTTTGGTATTGATCGCGTTCTTTTTGGAGGCTTTTCATCAGCTCAGCTACTTGCTCGTCGCTCAGGCTTCCGGCCAAGTGGGTGAACATGGGTGTTAGATAGTTAAGGGTTTCGTCGAGAAAAACCTGTATTTGGTCTGTTTCGTTGTGCACCTGCTGGCCAGTCATTTTTCCTGTAGCTATGCGTAGCTGCAAACCCTCCATATAGAGAGCATAGCGGGGCAGTTGCGAGTAGCGGTGCCAGTCGTGAAAGGTATCCAGGTAATCTTTGGCGTATTGCTTCTGTTGTCTATCGAGGTTTACATAGCTTTCGATATACCAGAGTGTGGCAAAGTCGAGAAAATTATAGGCTAGCTTGGTGGCACAGCCGTTAAGCAGCAGCAGGCAAAGTGCGGAGAGGCCAAGTCGCTTGAAAAGCTTACGCATTGCAATATCCGTATCCGGTCGAGGCAAAAAGGGAGATTATAGAATTCCTTGAGGGATAAGTGTTAGGTTTTGTAGGTTCTCTGCTCGGCCTGTAGGCCCTCCTGAATACCGGGTGCTGCTTGCAACGGCCGCTAGCCGAAGCTGTCGGTTCCAACAGCCCGCCCAGCGGGCGCCCCAGAAGCGTAGGGCGCGCTGTCTTTTTTTACAGTGTCTTCAAATATTCCACCAACGCCCAGCGATCTTTATCATTGATAGGAGGTAAAACATCAACCTGATAACTATTGTCCGGATTGCGTAGGGGGTTGCCATTCTTGTCTAGATTAATGACGGGAGTCTTGCCTGCGGCATATTCGTGGCCGGCGTTGGTGTTACTGGGCAGGCGGGTATCGAATACGAATAGGCCTGGGTAGTCTTCCTCTGCTCGGTTCAGGTAGCCGACATTAATGGGGTCGAACTCGCGTGCGCCCACGGTAAAGGTAACGGAACGGCAGTCTTTAGCTTCAACAGCGCCTTCGGCTATTTGTTGTTCGCTACACTGGGGTAAAAATAGTTCGTAGAGGTTTTGTACCGAGCCGTTGTGCAGATAGGGCGCAGTGGCCCAGATGCCGTTCAACGGACGGCCCTTGTAGGAGAGCAAATATTCAGCAGGATTGGTGTTGGGCTCGAAATTTAAATGGCGGTCTCCCGTTTGGGCGGGGTTGTCCATAATCGAAACCAATACATCGAACATACGCAACAGTCCGCGATAGGCGGCGGGTTTCTGCATATCCGGCTGCGTTACCACGCCGCGGCCAGCCTCCGCCACCAGTGGCAGCACTTTGCTTTCTACTTCGAATTTAGCGCCTGCGGGTTCGTCGTGATTGACCGGCATACCGTTAAAGTAGCCGCTCTTTCCCGCGTAGGTAACAGCATTCATCATTGCTTGTGGGTCGGTGCCGAGGTAGGGGAGGGAGGCCATTTGAGCCTTAATCGTACGCTTGGGGTTGCTGCGATCGATATCCCAGTGGCACTGCTGGCAGCGGTATTGCTCGTAGACTTCCCGTCCGCGCTCGGCTTTTGCCTGGTCGATGGCGGGCAGCTGCTCCGGCCAGAGTGGCGATTCCAGTTTCATCAAGTGGCGTTCCATACGGATAATATTTCGCACATCCACTGATGAGGGGTAGCCGTTCTGCTTGGTGAGGTGGCTCAAATTCATTGTTCCGAATACGCCCATCACTTCGCCGACATTGCGGCCCAGTGCGCCGGTTTTGGCATTTTGGCTGACGCCATTCCACTGCACAAAATCGTGCTGAGGGGTATCCCACAGGAAGGGGTAACTCACGGGCGCGCTGGCGGGGTTAAAGTTGTCGTGGTCCTCTGGTGTCAGGTGGCTCAGGATACGGTTGAATATGCGGCCAAAGGCATCGAGCCGGCCGTAGCCATAGTGAACAACCTGGTCACCGTGAGATGGTTGGTTGGCAGTGTTGTAGCGCTTCTGCCGGTCTCGCGCCTGGGTAACGAGCTCGCGTGTTTGCGTTAAGGTTTGCGTGTCGGTCTTGCTAAAGAGGGCGTTGCTAAGGCGCTGCAGTTTAGCGTCGTCCTGCAGGGTGGCATTAAACGCGCGCTCCAAAGCCAAGAGAAATTGCTCCATATCTGCCAGTGTTGGGCCACCATCAATACGTATACCCACACCTTGATAGTTCAGCTGATTGGTATGGCAGGCGGCGCAGGTAAAACCGATGTAGTCTTTGCCTTGGTAGCGATCTTTTACAAAACCGAGGGGTAAACCCTCGGGGTTGTCGAAGCTGGGTTTTTGCACCAGATAGCGATAGCGCAATATGTTTTCCTCTCCACGGAACAGCGCCTGATTGTCAGCTTGCTCCAGGTGCAGGAAAAGGTCATAGGGAATTAAATCGGAGCCCTGGGTGGTATTGTAAAACCAAAGACTATCGTAAGCGCCCCAGTTTTGGTCGAGGTAAATAACGCTGGAAACGCTGTCGCCAAAAAAATCGGCCTCTGCAGGTTTAGCGCCTCGGTCGTCGGGAGCCATAAACCATCGAACCAGATAGCCAAGTGCAGAGAAGATAAAAAGAGCAACCAGGATCAGGAACAGTGTTTTGAGGCTTATAATTTTTTTCATTTTTTCCCCGCTTCAAGTATTGGCTAGAGCTGATACAAATAGGTGAATTTTACAGTATATGCCAAAATTTGCGTTGCAAAATGTCCGCAGAAAGCGCATGGCTATATTCCTGATTCTTAGTGGCGTTATTGTTAACTGAAAACGGAAAAAAAATAACCCCCCTTTTATTTTTTACGTAAAAAAAGGGGGTTCTCGTAAAGGTTTTTGTTTGATTTGTTTCGTTTAGTTAACAGTGGGCTAGCAACGCGGGTAGTTTCTAAGCAGCCTGTTAGCGTGTATCTACCAGTGCTAGTCTTTATTTCGTTACGTTCTTTGCTCTGGAAAGGTAGGCTCCCAGTAAAAAAATAAAGCTTAAGGCAATAATAGGTAGTGAGCGGGTATAGGTAAAAGGAGTTTTTCCCTGAGTTAAATAGACTTCACCGGTAATAGCTTCTGGAATAAAGGGCGTGCCCTGTAAGACGATTTCGCCCTTATGGGAAATAATGCCGCTAAGCCCTGTATTGGTACCGCGAATGAGATAGCGGCCGTTTTCCAGTGCACGCATTCTCGCCATTTCAAAGTGCTGTAGCGGTCCTATGGATTCTCCAAACCATGCGTCGTTGCTGATCGTGATCATTAATCGTGCGTCTTCGAGATTTTTTGCCACCAGATCCGGGTAGACAATTTCGTAGCAAATATAGGGTGCGATGGAGTAGCCGTCAACCTGAATACCCTCTTGGTTTTCCGGGCCTTTGTGAATAATGGAGTTGGGTAAATCAAAAAAATCAATCAGACCGCGCAGGTATTCTTCCATTGGAACATATTCACCAAAAGGCACGAGGCGCTGTTTAAAATAAATATTGTCAGCTGCTCCCACACCGAAAATACTGTTGTAATACTTATTTTTTTCCAAGTCGTCGAACAGTATGCCGCTAATGAGCGCAGTACCGTGTTCGCTGGCCAGCGCTTCGAGTTCGGCAATAAAATCGTCCGCGTCGTTATACATAAGCGGGATGGCAGCTTCCGGCCACAGGACAATATCCGATTGCCAGTTTGGCTCCGTAAGCTCGCGCAGCTGCCGCATTATGGCCGGGCGATAATAGGGATTCCACTTTAACTCCAGTGGAATATTGGGTTGTACAATGCTGACGCTACGTTTGTCCGCTTCGGTATAGCGTGTCCACTCTACGTGCTTTAAACCCAATCCCGCTAGCCAGAGCAGTAACACCCCTGCGAGCGCCAGAGCCGGTATTTTTCGCTCGCCACCGTTGCGCAGGGAAAACAGTGCAGTGCCGGTTAAAACGACTAGGAAGGAGAGTGCATAAACACCGGCAATCGGCGCCCAGCCAGAGAGCCAGGTATCGCTATGGCCGTACCCCAGGAAAAGCCAGGGGAAGCCAGTAAGTAGCCAGCTGCGCGACCATTCACCTAAAACCCAAATAGCGGGAAAGCCCAGCAGCATGCTTATTTTTGATCGGCTTAGGAATCGCTGATAAAAATAAAAGGGAATGGAAAATACCAGAGCTAAAAAGGCAACGAATAGAAAAGTCATCAGCGCTGCCAGCCAGGGGGGGGCGTAGCCAAAATCGTGGATGCTGATATAGACCCAGGAAACACCGCTGCTGTACATTCCCAGCCCAAATATAAAACTGCGCAACCAGGCGAGTTTGTTTGAGAGACCGTTCAGGCTAAGCGCAAAAATACCACTTGCGGCAATTGCAACAGGCCAAAAATTGTAGGGGGCGAGAGAAAGAAAGATTAACCCGCCGGAAATAAGGCTTAGCAAATCTCCGGGCCATCGCGTTAAAAGAGGGCTGTGGGTATTTTCGGTTTTAGCTATCGGCATTCGTTTTGGTTGAGCGTGTTGCGCGTAGCAGGTGTACCTTTCGATTATCTGAGTAGAGCACGCGGAAGGTGAACTCGTTTAAGTTGACGGTTTCGTTGCGGCTGGGCATATGGCCAAAAGCCTGGGTGATAATACCGCCGATAGTGTCGAATTCGTCATCACTCAATTTTGCGTTGAAGAATGTGTTAAATTCATCGATAGGCGTGAGGGCTTTTAATATGTAGTCCGTTTCGGATACCTGCCGAATAAAGTCTTCGTTTTCTTCATCGGTTTCGTCTTCAATTTCGCCGACAATTTCTTCAAGAATATCTTCAATGGTTACCAGCCCGGAAATACCGCCGTACTCGTCGATAACCAATGCCATGTGGTAGCGGTTTTCACGAAACTCTTTTAGCAGTACGTTGAGGCGCTTGCTTTCGGGGATGATGTTGGCTGTGCGCAGAACCGATTTCCAGCTAAAGCTTTCCTGGCCATCAAGAACAAGGGGCAGTAAATCCTTGGCGAGTAGAACGCCTTTTACATCGTCGCTGGATTCGCCGATCACCGGGAAGCGCGAGTGGCCGCTTTCGATGACCTTGGGTAGAAAATCAGCGGGTGTTTCTTCTTCTTTTATCACGACCATTTGCGAGCGTGGAATCATAATTTCGCGCACTTGCAACTTGGCGACATCCAGAGCGCCTTCAATAATGCTGAGTGCTTCCTGGTCCACCACCTTGTTGTTGGCGGCGCCCTTAATGATATCCAGAAGCTCGGCTCGGGATTTGGGTTCGCTTGCGAAGTTGGAGAACAAGCGTTCCAACCATGAACGATTACGGGTGGGCTCGTCGTTTGACGAGTGACTACTCGAAGGTTCTTCCGACATTTTGTTAGTCTTTTCCAGGAAAGGGGAGCAAATTATTGTTCATAGGGTGGTGGGAAGTCCAGCGCTGTAAGCATTGCTGTTTCCAGCGCTTCCATTTCTTCGGCTTCTGCATCTTCTATATGGTCGAAACCCAGCAGATGTAAGCAGCCGTGAACGACCATGTGGGCCCAGTGTGCATCTGCGGTTTTACCCTGCTCGCGAGCCTCTTTTGCGACAACTTGGGCGCAAATGACTAAGTCTCCCAGCAAATCCAGTTCTACCTCTGGAGGTAGCTCGCAAGGGAAGGATAGTACATTGGTGGAGGTGTTTTTATGACGATAGTGAAAGTTTAGCTCCTGGCTTTCGTCTTCATCAACAACGCGAATGCTCAGGCTGGGGTTCGAGTGTTTGTTGTCTCTGTGCTCCAGGCAGGGAGCGGCCCAGCGCAGAAACGCGTCTTCGCTGGGCAAGTCGTCATCGGCTATCGAAGAGGCGTTTTCCAGGTCGATGCTAAGTTGGGGCATATTACTCGGCTCGATCGGCGTGTGCTTCGGCGGCCTCATAGGCCTCGACTATACGCTGCACGATAGGGTGGCGAACCACGTCTTTTGCGCAAAAATGAGTAAAGCTCACGCCGTCGACACCCTCAAGAACGCCAATCGCATGCTTAAGGCCAGAAGCTTGGCCACGGGGCAAATCGATTTGGGATGGGTCGCCGGTAATCACGGCGGTGGAGCCAAAGCCAATACGGGTGAGGAACATTTTCATCTGTTCGCGGGTGGTGTTTTGGCTTTCATCGAGAATCACAAAGGAGCTGTTAAGGGTGCGGCCGCGCATATAGGCGAGTGGCGCCACTTCAATAACGTTGCGTTCAATAAACTTGGCGACGGTTTCAAAACCGAGCATTTCGTAGAGTGCGTCGTAGAGCGGGCGAAGGTAGGGGTCGACTTTCTGGGCCAAATCGCCGGGCAGAAAGCCGAGCTTTTCACCGGCTTCTACTGCTGGGCGTACCAGCAGAATGCGCTCGACTTCGTCTTTTAATAACGATTCGACCGCACAGGCAACCGCGAGATAGGTTTTGCCCGTACCCGCAGGGCCGACGCCGAAATTAATGTCGTTAGTGCGCACGGCGGCGACATAGTCTTTTTGGTTGTCACCGCGAGGCTTAATGGTGCACTTTTTCGTGCGAATAATACTGGCGGTATCGATAGCTTGTTTGGCATCTTCGACAGCTGCTGATTCCATTTTAGATTCCTGTATGGCCAGATGCACTTCATCCGGCGTTAACTCGTTGCCATTGGCAGTATGCTGGTAGAGCTGTTGGATAACTTGGACGGCACTCTTGGCGCTGCGACCACTTACGCTAAAGTCGTTTCCACGATTGTTGATGTGGACATTCAGGCGCTGCTCAACCTGCTTTAGGTGGGAGCCGAACTGACCGCTTAGGATGGCGAGTCGGCGTGAATCGACGGGTTCCAGGCTTAAAGAAAGCGACTCGGTTTTGGGTGATGGTGTATTCAAGGGTAGTATCTGTTCTCTCTCAAAGTTGGGTGTTTGCTTCCGAAACCCACGGCCGCTGGCGTGCGGACGTTGAGTCCAAGGTGTCGCGCTAACTATGTGCAAATATGTCTGTTGGTAGCCTACCCCAATTCAATGTCAATCATCCAGCTCGGAACCTAACAAAATGCCTCTTAGCGAATTTGGTAGGGCTTCTTCAATCAGAATGTCGGCAAACTTCCCTATAAGCTCTGGCTGGTCGCAGCGGAAATTCACCACACGGTTATTTTCGGTGCGGCCAGAAAGCTGACCAGGGTCTTTTTTGCTGTAGCCTGTGACCAGTACGCGCTCGGTATTGCCAACCATTTTGCGGCTAATATCCTGGGCTTGCTGGTTAATGCGCTGCTGTAGGAGGGTGAGGCGCTCTTTCTTCAGCGATTCGGGGGTGTCGTCCTGCATATCGGCGGCGGGTGTTCCGGGGCGCGGGCTGTAGATAAAGCTGAAGGACATATCGAAGCCGATATCTGCAATCAGTTTCATTGTGGCCTTGAAGTCGGCTTCTGTTTCGCCGGGGAAGCCAATAATAAAGTCAGACGAGAAGCAGATATCCGGTCGAATCTGGCGGATTTTCCGCATTTTGGATTTATATTCCAGTGCTGTGTGTCCGCGCTTCATGGCCATCAGGATACGGTCGGAACCGCTTTGTACCGGCAGATGCAGGTGGCTGACCAGTTCTGGTACGTCGGCATAAACCTGAATAAGCGCATCGGTAAATTCGACCGGGTGCGAAGTGGTATAACGGATGCGGTCAATGCCCTCAATTTTTGCGGCCAGGGTGATTAGCTCGGCTAAATCCACGATGCCGTCTGGCCCGTCGCCTCGGTAAGCGTTGACGTTCTGGCCGAGGAGGTTAACTTCGCGTACACCCTGGGATGCCAAGTGCGCGATTTCGTGCAGTACATCTTTCAGTGGGCGGCTGACTTCTTCGCCGCGCGTGTAAGGGACTACGCAGAAGGTACAGTATTTGGAACAGCCTTCCATTACCGATACAAACGCAGTAGCGCCATCGGCTTCGGGCTCGGGCAGATTGTCGAACTTTTCAATCTCTGGGAAGCTGATATCGACGACAATGGCGCCATTCTCTCGCTTATTTTCCATCATTTCCGGCAGGCGGTGCAGGGTTTGGGGGCCGAAGATTAGATCGACATAGGGGGCGCGCTTGGCGATGGCATCACCTTCCTGGCTGGCTACACAGCCGCCTACACCAATAATCAAATCAGGATTTTTTTCCTTTAGGTGCTTCCAGCGGCCCAGCTGGTGGTACAGCTTGTCCTGGGCTTTTTCGCGAATGGAGCAAGTGTTCACTAACAGTACATCCGCCTCTTCCGGGTTGTCTGTCGGCTCCATCTGGTGGGAAACGCCCAGCAGATCCTGCATACGGGCAGAATCGTATTCATTCATCTGGCAGCCGTGGGTCTGGATAAACAGTTTTTTTGTAGGAGTGCTAGTGTCGGACATGGGGTTCTCGAAAGGTTAAAGGCTGCGCAAAAATCGAGCGCGCATTATAGCGGCAGGCATGTCGCTTGTCCCGCTTGAATTCCCGTTGGTTGAGCCCATATTGTGGTACTCTCTTAATTATTAGGTGCAGCTCAAAACCGGTATTTTTCGCGGTTACTCTGGCGCCCGAGGTATAGTTTTTCATGTCATCCAACCCTGTTTTTAAAGTGGTGTTTTACAACCGTGACCAGGTTTACGAAGTTTACGCTCGTGCTATCTATCAGAGCGAGATGTACGGTTTTATCGAGGTAGAAGAGTTTGTTTTCGGTGAGCGTACACAGCTGGTGGTGGATCCCGGCGAGGAAAAGCTGAAAAGCGAATTTAATGGTGTAAAACGCTCCTATATTCCCATGCACAGCATTATTCGGATCGACGAAGTGGAGAAGGAAGGTTCGGTCAAGGTTAGTGAGGTAAAAGCTGGCGACAAAATCGCCCAATTCCCATTCCCTTCTCCTGTGCCAACGCCTGGCAAAGACTAATGCCGCTGCACGTTAAAGAGCGTGGCGCCGGTAAGCCGGTGGTTTTGATTCACGGCTTATTTGGCTCGCTGGAAAATCTCGGCGGTATTGCCCGGGAACTGGCCAAACAGCATCACGTTTACTCTCTGGATCTACCCAATCACGGCCGCTCCCTGCACACCGAAGACACCAGCCTGCCGCAAATGGCCGCTACGGTGTATCAATGGCTGCAGAAACAATGCCTTCCGCACGCGAATTTTATTGGCCACTCTCTGGGTGGTAAAGTGGCGATGGAGTTGGCGCTTACTCACCCCGAAGCCGTCGACAGGCTTGCGGTGTTAGATATTGCTCCGGTTCATTATGACCCCCATCATAAACAGGTGTTTAAGGGTTTGTTGTCACTAGATCCGCGAACACTGAAAACGCGTAGTGAAGCCGAGGCAATACTCTCCCAGTATGTGGAGGAACCCGCCATTCGCAGTTTTTTACTGAAGAACCTCGTACGCGGGGACGAAGGCTTTAGTTGGCGTATGAATCTTAACTCGCTGTATCGCAACTACCCCAAGCTTGTGGGAGGCAACCGCAGTGGCGCCTGCTTCAAAGGTAGGACACTGTTTCTTAAGGGCGCCAAATCCAACTATATTGAGCATCACCATCGAGAAGAAATTCTCGTCCGCTTCCCCCACGCCCAGATGAAAATTGTACCGGGTACCGGGCACTGGCTTCATGCCGAAAAGCCTGCCATGGTTTCGCGCTTGCTGCAGCAGTTTTTGATGTAAACCGTTGGTGCGCCTAAAGCACCGGGCTGCGTCTTGCTCAGCCCATTCCTCGGAGGGTATTCAGCTCTCTACTGTAATCACTATTGAATAAACCGTTCATGGAGTTGAGCAACGTCTTTTTTTGGCGGCTGCCCAAATAAGCGGCGGTAATCACGGCTAAACTGGGAAGGGCTTTCGTAGCCCACATGGAATGAAGCTTTTGCCGCATTTAATCCGTCCAGGAGCATTAGTTTTCTCGCCTCGATTAGCCGCGTACGTTTTATATATTGCAGCGGGCTGAAATCAATTAAGTTTTTGAAGTGCTGGTGGAAAGACGACGTGCTCATGGTGGCCACAGTCGCAAGCTTTTCTATGGTTATCGGTTGAGAGAGATTGTTGCTGATATAGGAGACTGCTCGCGATATTTTTTCGGAATGGCTGTCGGATTGCAGCAGAGTAAGAATGCTCGGCGCATGTGGGCCGCGCAGCAATCGCGAATACACTTCCAGCAGGCGAACCTCCTGGAGGTCGGCAATATCGCTTGGTGTTTCCAGTAGTGAAAGGTAATGCGCAACGCTCGCAAGGAACGGGGCTTCCAGTGCCGCGACGGCCAGACAAAATGGATCTTCCTGGATAGGGGGCGAGCGATAGATATCAAGACTCTCCGCTAGCTTTCGGAGTAATGGAATATCCAATTCTATCTGAATACCCAGATAGGGCGCCTCTGCGGAGGCCCGTTCTATCAATGCCATTGTGGGCACGTTCATGGAGGCGACCAGGCAGTGTTCTTCGTTATAGCTGATAGATCGTTCTTCCGTGGCGGCAGTTTTTGAGCCGTTCACAATCAGGCAAACGGATGGTACGTAAAGTGCCGGAATTGTGACCCCAGGGCTGGAAAAACGCGCGAGAGAGCAGTGCTTGAGAGAGGTTTGAGAGACGCCGTCCAGGTGAATATTCGCTTCGATAATAGATTTAACCTGCGCGCGCGTTGTCTTCATGCTGTTCCCTCTGGCTCGGTATTCACCCCGCTTGCGTTCTGCTGGGGGGTGGTGTTGAAGAATTATAGTCCGATCGTTTTATGGAATAGTCTGCTTTTGTAGAAACAGGCAATAAATTTGTAGGTATCGAGCTGAACAAAAGCGTCAGCCTTCCTAAGATAGCGCCATCTCCAGTCACTAAAGAGAAGCGAACATGAAACAGAATATGAATATTGAAAACAAAGTTGTTGTTATTACCGGTGGAAGCAGTGGTTTGGGTGAAGCCACGGCACGTCATTTGGCTGCGTTGGGGGCGAAAGTGGTGATTGCCGCGCGTAGAAGCGACAAGCTAGACGCGATTGTTAAAGATATTCAACAGTCTGGCGGAACCGCTGCGGCCTTTACCGCCGATGTAACCAATAAAGCACAAGTGGAGGCGTTGGTCGCGTCGACCGTGGAGCAGTTTGGCCGTGTTGATGTCCTTGTTAATAACGCGGGCTTAATGGCCATCGCACCTTTGCAGCAGTGCCGAACCGATGAGTGGGATCGGATGATCGACATCAATATCAAGGGTGTGCTCTATGGCGTGGCGGCGGCTCTACCTATTTTTGAAAAGCAAGGTTCTGGGCACTTTATTAATATTTCGTCCGTTGCCGGCATAAAAGTTTTTAGCCCAGGCGGAAGCGTGTATTCGGGTACCAAGTTTGCCGTTCGCGCGATTTCCGAAGGTCTTCGCCATGAAGTGGGAGAAAAAATTCGCGTAACCACCATTGAACCAGGGGCCGTAGACAGCGAATTGAAATTTGGCAGCGGTGACCAACAAAGCCGTGATTTTGTCGTTGAATTTTATAAGCAGGCAATTCCCGCCGATGCCGTTGCGCGCGCCATTGCCTACGCGATTGAGCAACCCGCCGAGGTGGATATTAATGAGATAGTGCTGCGCCCTGCGGTTCAGGAGTTTTAATTTTATGCGCGCTTATGAAATTGGAACGTTGAATGGGTTGGGCAGTTGGCGGCTCGTAGAAAAAAGCTCAAAGCCGCTGGGCTTGGGGCAGGTCCGCATTCGTGTACACGCCGTTTCCTTAAATTATCGCGACATTCTTCTGGTGACTGGACGCTACGGCTTTTCAAATCCCACACCCGATTTAGTTCCGGTTTCCGATGGCGCTGGCGAAGTTATTGAAGTGGGCGAGGGTGTAACCCGCTGGCAGGTCGGTGATCGTGTGGTGGGCATCTTTTCGCAAAGCTGGTTGGGCGGTTCCCAGGTTCGCGATGCGTGGGATACCACGTTGGGCGGTGCGGTGGACGGAATGCTGGCCGAAGAAGCGGTGTTACATGAAAACGGTTTGGTGCGCGTTCCAGACTCCCTGTCTTTTGACGAGGCAGCCACGCTACCAGTAGCGGCCGTTACGGCTTGGAATGCGCTCTATGGCGTTAAGCCTCTGCTGCCCGGGCAAACGGTATTGGCATTGGGAACCGGAGGGGTTTCAGTATTTGCGATTCAGCTGGCGGCTGCTGCGGGGGCCCGAGTGATCGCGACCTCCTCCAGCGATGCAAAGCTGACACAAACCGTCGCTATAGGCGCAACAGATACCATTAATTACCGCACACATCCCGATTGGGAAAACGAGGTGCTTCGTCTAACAGGCGGAGATGGAGTCGACCATGTTATTGAAGTTGGCGGCGCGGGGACCATGCCAAAATCCGTTGCTTCTTCTCGGCCCGGTGGCGTGGTGAGTTTGATTGGTTTACTCGCCGATGGTGAAGCGATGAACCCATTGTCTATTCTTGCGAGCGGAGCAATTGTTCGCGGCATTATGGTGGGTTCGAGGGAAATGTTTGAGCAGCTAAACGCCTGCATTGAACGCAACAATATTCGCCCTGTTATCTACCGAAGCTATGGGTTTGAAGAGGCTCCAGAAGCTTTGGTCCAGCTCAACAAATCACAGCATGTTGGCAAAATTGTGATCAACATTACTGGTTAAGATGGATTGACTCTGTGGGTGCTAAAATTGACCCCACAGAATTTTTCGATGCTGTGTCCCCCAAAAGAGTAAAATGTAATGACTTTATTTCAGCCTTTCACGTTGAAAGACGTGATGTTTCGTAATCGTTTAGCTGTCTCGCCCATGTGTCAATATTCCGCAAACGATGGGTTTATTAATGATTATCACCTGATTCACCTAGGCCGCTTCGCTCTGGGCGGATTCGGTTTAGTGTTTTTGGAAGCAACGGCAGTGCTGCCTGAGGGGCGAATAACTCACGGGTGTTTGGGTTTGTGGTCCGATGACCAAATTAGTGGAATGGCTCGTATCGCCGATGCTCTAAAGGCTAATGGCGCTGTCGCGGGTATTCAAATTGGCCACGCGGGGCCCAAGGCCTGCACACAGCGGCCCTGGCTTGGCAATGGCCCGCTTAATGACGAAGATTCCGAGCGAGGGGAGCTTCCGTGGACGGTTGTTTCCGCCACAGATCAGCCTTTTGATGAGGGTTGGTTAAAGCCACAAGCCCTGTCGATAGAAGCGATTCAGAGCCACAAAAAAGCCTTTGTGGATGCGGCACTAAGGGCAGATAAATCCGGTTTTGATGTGCTGGAGGTTCATTGTGCTCACGGCTATCTAATGAATAGTTTTTTGTCGCCACTAACCAACACAAGATCCGACCAATACGGTGGAAGTTTAGAAAATAGAATGCGCTTCCCGCTTGAGGTTGTAAAAGCGGTTCGCGAAGTCTGGCCTGAAGGCAAACCTCTTTTTGTGCGAATTTCCGCCGTTGATGGCGTTGAAGGCGGCGTTGAAATTGCCGATAGTGTGGCGTTTGCAAAAGAGCTGAAAGCCATGGGCGTGGATATTGTAGATTGTTCATCTGGTGGTGTGGTGCCCCGTTATGAACTGCCATCGACTTTAGGGCATCAGGTTCCTTATGCGGCTCAGATTCGTAAAGAGGTAGGCGTCGGCACAATGGCTGTCGGATTGATTACTGACCCCGCACAAGCAGAAGATATTGTTGCCACACAGAGCGCAGACTTTGTCGCGATTGGTCGAGAAGCTCTGGCAAACCCCCAGTGGGCCTTATTCGCTGAAGCGCAATTAAATAAATCCGAAGAAACCTTCGCCTCCTGGTCGCTTCAATCGGGCTGGTGGCTTGAGCATCGCGCCAGGCATCTTCGAGATTTAACATAGCGGCATAGAGTCAGCACCAAAAGACGGGCGCTCTCCAAAAGAGAGGCCCGTTTTTTTGCCTTCATTGAAAGCACACAAATGTATTGGAATCGGTGTAAACTTCCGGCAGGTGTTTCAGATAATTGAATCGTTCTTAATATACAGCGGAGGGAACTATGAGCAGCGAGAAACCTAGTAACCTCAGTACTGAGGAGCAGCAATTTTGGGATGCGGTCGATATGTTTATCGATACCGCAAATACGGCCGCAGAAAAATGCGATCCGGGTGTAATCAGCTCGGCTGTTGTGTATGCGGCGGCGCGTTACTGTGCTTTTAATGTCGCCAGTTTTTCTGAGTCACGCAAAGATTTTATCAGCGACACCGAGGACTCGGTAAACCACTTGGTTCAAGAGTTTAGAAAACTGCTGGAAGAGAATATGGCAGATTACGGTGAGAACTATAAAATCTATATGAAGGATGAAGAGGAACCAAAATAAAGCCTTTGATTTTTATGGAGGCGCCGTCTTAGTCGGTTTCTGAAGCGTTCGCTTCGCCCTCTACTGGTTTGCGAGTAAGAATAGAGGCACCGAAGGTGGCGCCTCTATTTGTAGAGTCTTAGCCTGCCAATGCTTGGCGAACAGTGGCCAGTTTTACACAGGTAACAAAGACTTTCATGGCTTCGTCCACTTGCGCTTCGGTTGGAACGGTTGGTGCAATTCGAATATTGCAGTCTTTAGGGTCGTTGCCGTAAGGGAAGGTAGCGCCCGCTGGTGTCAACTTCACACCGGCTTCTCCCGCCATTTTAACCACTTCTTTTGCCAGGCCAGGCTTTGTATCGAACGAGATAAAGTAACCGCCATCGGCCGATTCCCACTCACCCAGATCGTTATCGCCAAAAGCAGCTTCCAGGTGGCTAAGCACACTGGCAAAGCGCGGCTTGATAATCTCCGCATGCTTTTGCATATGTGCACGTAAGGAGCCTTCTGGGGCAAAGAATTTTGCGTGGCGCAGCTGGTTGATCTTGTCTGGGCCAATCGTCATAAAGCCCAACGATTGCTTGAAGCCTTTGAGGTTGGCGTCGCTGGCAGCCATAAACGCAACACCGGCACCGGCAAAGGTGATCTTAGAGGTGGAGGCGAACTGGATAACACTGCTTTCCGTTCCGGCTTCCACGCAGGCGTCAAAAATGCTGGCCAGTTGTACGGGCTTGTCGGAAAGATCGTGTACGCCGTAGGCGTTATCCCAGAATACACGGAAGTTAGCGGCGGCAATTTTGCCCAGACCGGCAATGCGTTTTACGGTTTCGTCGCTGTACACCACGCCGGTTGGGTTGGAGTACTTGGGCACACACCACATACCTTTGATAGATTTGTCGGCAGCAACCAGGCGCTCAACTTCATCCATATCCGGGCCGGTAGAGGTCATGGCCACGGTAATCATTTCAATACCCAGGTGCTCACACACAGAGTAGTGGCGATCATAGCCGGGAACCGGACACAGGAATTTTACGGTTTCTTCTTTGCTCCAGGCGGAGTCGGCACCTTCAAGGCCAAAGAAGTGAGCCACGGACATCGCCTGATGCATCAGCGTCAGGCTGCTGTTGCCGCCAGCCATAATATTGGTTACCGGTACGCCCAGAATGTCGGCACCAATAGCGCGCGCTTCGGTAATACCGTCGAGGCCTCCATAGTTACGGCAATCTACGCCGTCGGTCGTTGTGTAGTCGCCCTTCAGAATGCCGTCCATGCTATCGGACAGGGTGAGTTGCTCGGAAGATGGTTTACCGCGGGTCAAGTCCAGGCTAAGTGTTTTTGCTTTAATAGCGTCGAACTCGGCGGCTAGTTGTTGTTCCCACTGTGCAAGTTGTTCTGCGGAGGCGTTGTTCAGTTCCAAGGTATTCCCCTTCTGGTAAATATGGTGCTGCCTGTATCAAGGGCGGCAGCGGGCCCAAAACTGCCGGCGAATTATACAGGCAGCCAACACGGAAATCAGCAACCTTCAGATGGTAGAATGGCGGGATTAATCAATTATTGAGTCATATCTATGGATGTAAAAGTACTTGCCTTAGTGTTTTTCACAGCCTTTGTTGCCGAGTTGGGAGATAAATCCCAAGTATTAACCTTACTATTTGTGTCGAATAAGTCAGCCAGTCCGCTCGTAGTGTTTGTGGGAGTGTCCATGGCGTTGGTGGTGGCAACCGGAATTGGTGTGTTGGCCGGGAATATGTTTTCCCATTGGGTGGATGAAAGGTTATTGGCTTGGGTTGCGGGAATAGGTTTCTTGGTGTTGGGCGTATTAACCATCGCCAAGGCCATAAACCACACTTAACGGATAAGACCCATGACGCGATTATTTACCTCGACAGGCTATATGGAAGCAGATGATCAATCTTCGACGCTACCGCTGCACACCCTGCCGCCTTTTTTAAGAGTATTACTGACCACCGATGGCACCGTTACCAAGAGTCTTGAATCTTTTTTTTGGGAGCCGGTAAAAGTTAAGAATTGCGGCCAGCAATATTGGCAGCTCGAAACGGATGCCCCGGTTATCAACCGGCAGGCTGGTGATCAAGTACTGCGCCGCACCGTGCAGCTAGTGGGTGAGAAATCGGGTACATGCTATGCGACAGCCATCTCTCTGATCTGCACCGAATTGCTAAGTGAGCAGTTGCGTTCGGAATTGGAAGCGGGTCTCGTCGGCGTTGGGGAATTATTGCGCGAGTGTGGCCTGGAAACCTACCGGGAAATCGTCGCCCTCGGCGAAGGAGGGAAAGGCGAAAGCCTCGCGGATGATGATGCGATCTGGCGCAGTTACAGAATCGTGATGGAGCACCAGCCATTTATTCAAATTACAGAATTCTTTCCGCTTTCTATCTACCAGTGACCTAAAAAAGCCGGGCGTTGGTTCCGGCTTTTTTAGGTCTATAGGTTCTCTTTCATACGCCTCGTTATTTTTCCGCCTTGGTTCGGCACTTTTCCTGTTTAAAACTTAGGCTGAAAATGCCGATCTACACAACCAACGCTTGTTCATTGGCCATCTTTTGTTTAGATTTGTTGCCAAAATAATAAAACTTAAAAATTAGGTTCACATGATGTTCTCAAGAAAAACTTTAAAAACAATACCTTATCTTTCATTTCTCCTTCTCTTCGGGCTAAGCGCCTGTGGTGGTGGTGGTGGCGGTGGCGGAGGCAGCAGCAGTAGTGCTTCGTCTAGCGGAAGCTCAGGCTCATCACATCCAAGCCTTCGGTTGTCCACGCAACAATTGAATTTTTCGTCTGAGCTGGGTACCGATAATCCGGCAGCGCAAACCCTATACGGCTATATCGACAACTCTCAGTCGCTAACTGACACTATTTACGCGTTTGTGCTTGTGAATCCCAATAGTATTTTTGACGCAAGCATTGTTATGGAGCCGAATCGAGGCGTGATAGAGGTCAGCGTAGCATCTGCAGACTCCGTTGGCACGGGGGTTCACAGCGATTCCTTTCAGGTGCTCACCTGTTACGATGCTACCTGTAACCGCCAATTTGAAAATAGCCCACGAACAGTAAACATTACGTACACCGTTAACAAAGCGCAAATTGCTACCGGTGTGAGTAGTGCCAACCTCGCAGGGGCGCAGGGGCAATATCCAACATACAAAAATATTTCAGTCACTACCTCCAGCTTTCAACTTGATGCAGTTCATCCGAGAGATGCTTTCACAGCAAGTGTCCAGTATAACGAGAGTGAAACCGCTTGGCTGGCAGCTCTTCTGCATAAGGATATTAATAATAATTTAATGTTGGATCTTGATATCGTAAAAAACATTCCAGTCGGTGAGTATTCGGCGACCGTGAGAATTAACGGTAATAGCGAAAGAATTGTCGATACAGAGCTGCAGATTAGCTACTCGGTTTCTAGGGCAGAATTTACGGTGGATAAAACAGCTCTTGATTTCAGTATAAGTACCGGCGACAGCAGTAGCGCAGGCAGAGATACTGTAACGGTCAGCGATACGCGAGAGCATATTGAGCTGACAGCGACAGCCGATGTGGACTGGCTGGATCTCGATGTTATCGACGCATCGCAGGTAAATGTTTCCATTAACGAGAATGCGAAGAGCCTAAATAATGGAACACACAGCGCCATGGTTATGGTTGAAGATAGTTCCGGCGGTAGTCGCAGTTATCACATTCCGGTTGCGCTCTCAGTAGATTTAGTGCGTTTTAATTCGTTTTCTCCGTACTTCGCTTTCAAAGACCAGAATGCCACAGTGACCGTGAGTGGTGAAAATTTTGAGCGATTAAATGGTGCGCCGCTCAACATTTTTGGGAACGAGATCAGTGACTACCAGGTTGTAAGCGACTCTAAAATATCCATTGAGGTAACACCCGCAGCAATTGGTAGTTCGGGCCTTGATTCTGGTAATAATTTCGAAGCATTATTTTCTGTGGCTCGCTTACATGTCATAGAGCCGGAAGTGTATCTCGATGCGTCTATTAGTGATCCCGGCGCGAGTTTTTACCACAAGGTACTCTACGAACCAGTGAGTCAGCATTTAATCGTCTCCGGCTACGAGGGAGGCTCCCTTGTGATATTTGTTTATCAATATATCAAGGGTGAGTGGGCGCGTAAGGCCATACAGGGGGCAAATAATTTGCAGCTTTCTCTGCCACGAATTTCTGTTGATGGCAATAAAGTTTTTTGCCTTGGCTCTACCGAACATGAAACATATCTGTATCAAATGGATCTGAATGCGATGATTTTGGAGAAGGCCTCGCCAATGCCTGTGACTGACGACGCTCAAGACATGTTAGTACTTTCCAGCACAGAGGTTCTTCTTGTGCGAGGAATACCCTACAACGCGTTACACGTTATCAATTTGCTTACCCAGGAGCTTGTTGAAATCGATCTGGAGCGGGTTGAACCTGCCGATTCTTTTCGTGAGTATTCGGGCTTGGTTTACGCAGGGGACCTGTCTTACATTGAGTTAATTTTGTATTCGCGGGTTGAATCCAGGTTTTATGCCGCCGAATTTGATCCAGAGAATAAATCCGTAACGCTTACCGATCGATATCACTATACGGCAATTAGCAACGACGGTAATTATCGGGTACGTGATCAGTCCGTTTATAATCGTGATAATGAGAAAGTTGGAGAGTTGGAAAGTTTCAGCAGTGTGATGATGTTTTCTGTATCTGGCCCACGTCTTTATACCACCGATTTTTCTACTATCGCGTGGTACGATTTTGTAGCTCTTAATGAGTCCAGCCAGTTCGATAGAGCTGTGCTGGAAACGTTGCCGCCAATGCAATCGTACATTACTGAAGCGTTGGAAGTTAGCCCGAGCGGAAATACAGCTTTTTCCGTGCTGCGCGACACTCTGCATGTTACAAGGTTGCAGTAACATCGGCAGGTCGAATCCTGGCTTATTTATAAGAAGGTAAACACCGCGGCATTCAGCCAAGCAGGGTTGTTGTTGGCAGAGCCCTCCGGCCCCCTCTTCGTGCCAGTAAAAGCCCCCGCCTGAGCGGGGGGGGGATTACCTTACCTGGCAAAGATGAAAACTCTATTCGTACATATTCGGCAAATTGCTTTCAAATACTGTGGCAGGGTGATTATAGAAATCGATAAAGTCCTGCTCACTCTTATGCCCTTTATACGGTGCATAGAAGTGATCCCTATTTTCCCGCGCCTTATTGGCATTTCGCCATACCAGCAGGTAGGCAATGTTCGCACTGCTCTCGGTGGCCAACACGTTACTTAAGATCATATCGGTCCAGAATTTATCCTGGTGGACGGTTTCCTGTCCGCCTTCGGTGAGTGCAGCAACTTTATTTTTAGCTTTGGCGATATCGCTGATTGCTTCCAGACTGGCGACAAAGTAGCCGCGACGCGCTTCCAGTGGCTCATTGTTATAGGGGTGGCCCAGATCCCAGTAGTTATCCAGCCCAATAATATCCACGTAGTTATCGCCGGGATAAGCATAGAGGTAAGATTCTGGCAGCAGACTTAAATCCATACGGCTGCGGTCTGGAGAAAAGGCGTAAATTAAGTTGCGAAGGCCCTTTTCGTCACGCAGGTAATCCACGGTAAAGCGCCACAGAGCAATGTAGTCTTCCTCGCTGGTCAGGTTTTCACCCTTGCCCCACCAAAACCAATCGCCGTTATGCTCGTGCCAGGGGCGAAAGATAATGGGCACATACTCCATCTTGCCATCTGCGTTTTTAACCTTAAGTGTTTCGTTAAAAGCGACGAAAGTATCTAGGTTCGCCTTCAATTTATCGTGCGCTTCACCACCGGGAATCAGCTTGGCAACCGTGGGGTTTTTATCCCAGGAGCTCCCACCGGTAACGGGGTCGCGCATATGCCAGCTAAGGGTATTGATAGCGCCACGCTGGTAGCTGGCCTTAATCTGATCGCGGATAAAATCGAAGGAAATATTGTCCAGGCTCTTCTCATCCCCCGACTCCAAATGGGCCAAATCCCAGCCAAAAACGGCAGGATTGGAACCGGTTACATCTTTGACGTCAGAACGGCCTTCTTCATTGATCCAGTTAACGCCATACGCGGTAGTATTTTGGTGGCCAAAGAGCACCTGGGTTTTGCCGACAGTGGCCAAATTGCGGTAGAGCGCTTGGGTTTGGGCGGTTGAGTTTTCGGTGACCAGGCTTGGAGCACCCATGATACCTGAGGTCTCGGCTACTTGGCCTCCGCAGGACGTTAACATGATATAGGTAGAGACGCAGGCGAGGCTGCGTATGAGTTGGCGAATCATATTCGGTTTACTCTGTTATTAGTTGGAAGGGAAAGAACAAACTCAATTGTAGACCAGCGATAGTCGCTGGAAGCTAAAGAGAAGCTTGAAAGCCCGGTGACAAGATCCCCCTCGATAAGAGTAGAGTTCAAAAGCACACGGTTTATTGATCTGCACCGTAGCATCCCACTCACCTGGCATCTTTTGCTGAGAACAGCTTTGACGCCAGCAAGTCACTTGGCTTCGTTAGCCTTGGTATAGGCTAATAGGTGTTTTCGTTGAAAGCAAATGCTTCGCTTGCACTCAATGCGAGGCCATGATCCATTAAGTACAAACTTTGATGCTCCACAACTATGGGTTAAAAAAACAACAGGGGTGTTTGTCTACGCCGCCGAAGCTCCACTATCAGCTTATTGAAAAACATAAACAAGGCGCGCCAGCTCAGGTCGTTTTTTAACAAGCGCTACTCCTCCACGCTATTCAACCGTTATACAAGCCTTGCGGGATATACCGGGGTGATCTTGCGTGGGGGCCGCATTACTTCAGTTTTTATTCGGGGTTTGACAGTCGGAATGCTGGGGGTGCGTAGCACAAAAGTCTTTTATTTCACGGGTACTATCATTCGGCACAGGCTCCGGCGTTAAATGCAGCCTCGAAAGGTCTCCAGAAACCGTTGAACCCACACCGTTAACACCGGAGGGCGTTCTGCTGTGCTCAATTGCTCCGCTTCGGATTGAAAACCTGTATTAGTGATTGCGGTATGGGTGTAGGGGCCGCACTCAATCTTTTCTGATGTATTCTTCATGCTTGCGATTTGTCTGGCAACCTCTTCGATGCGCTTATTCCGCGCGGGGGTACCAGCGCTTTGTCATTCGAGCTTTTCGGAACGTGAAAAAAATCCTGACCTTTGCTTCGGTGTGAAGCGATCAGTGAAGGTGTAGAAGTTTGGCAAAAAGGCGTAAAGACCGTATTGTTCCAGGCCCTTAGCGTAAATCAGAGGGTTGCCCTCGCCAAGGTCTCGACGCAGGGTTTGGTGATGAAATGGGCCAAGAAGATAATTTGAAGCATTTGATAAATTAGTACCCTAAAGAGAAAAAATTCATTGTGTTACCAATGGATTTTGCGTACATGGGCGCGGAAAAAATGAAGGAAGATATTGATCAGCAGCATCAGGAAGCGGGTCGGCTTCTGAAAAATGAAAAATACAAGGATGTACTAATTCCGTTCACACATATTGACCCTATAAGGCCTGAGGCTTTAGCTAGTTTGAAGTCATTGGTAGAACCGCATAATTTCCGGGAGGTAAAAATATACCCAACTTTAGGGTATGGGTAAATGACAAAGTACTGATAGATTATATATATCCATATATGGTGGAAAGAAACACTCCTCTTAAGGCTCATTGTTCGCCCGGATCTGTAAATAGCAAAAATATAAGTACTTGATAGTACATATGCAGATCCTGAACGTTACATCGAGGTGATGGAAAAGTAACAAGCCTGTTTGCTGATATTTCGTATACTGTTTTCAATTTTCAGGAAAATATTCCTTATTTGAGTGTTATGTTGGACGAGGAAAGCCTATCAAGAAAGATACTTTTTGGCTCTGATTTCTATATGGTCGAAACAGAGAGGTATTTTGAAAGACGATTACCCACTGGCTTGCGTTATGCTTTAGGTGGGGGAAGGTTTTGGGGAATTGCAAATTTCGACAAAAAAACACCTAAGGAAAATCTGATTAAGTCTCCATCTTTGGCATAATACAAAAAACTATCATTTTAGCGTTAAGTTATGGACCAGATTTCTTTTCCCGAAGCCAAATATAACGTCAAGAAACGTAAAAACATGCCGCGATAAGTTTCATGAGCAGATGGATACGCTGATTCCTTGGAAACAGCTGGAAAATAAAGTACACCGATATTACGCAAAAGAAGGCAATGGCCGAAAGCTTTACCCGCTATCTGCAATACTCCGTATTCCCTGCCTGAAATTATTTTGCAATTTAAGCGATCCGGGAATGGAAGATACTTTGTATGAGATTTGAGTCTATGCGTCGATTTGCGGGGCTAAGGCTGAATGGTCAGATCCGTGATGAATCAACAATGCTCAAGTTCAGGCATTTGCTGGAAGAGCATACTACCTAGGCAGCAGCAAAAAATACAGTTGCCTCTTGGAAAAATTATTTAATCAGAGCCTTATCCCGTTTGATACTTTCCAGGTCTAAAATGGCACGATTCTTTAGTGATTCTCCTTTCTTGAGTGGCTTTTTTGATGTGCCGATATTTCTCATCTGATTCCACACAAGCTCATCTGGATTTAAGTCAGGCGCATACGGTGGTAGAAATACCATTTCAACTTTTCCTTCAAGTGACTCAATATAGTCCGTGACCTTCTTTGATTTATGTACAGGATGCCCATCAACGATGAGTATGACGGGAGAGTTACGGCCTTTTTGGAAACTTTTTAAGCATTCAATACATTTATCCGCATTAAATTTTCACGTCAAAAACGTGATACCAAAAGCCACATTTATTCGATAACGCTGAGATCGCATTAATTGCCTGTCTTTGACCGCTTGTTGTGACGACAGGTGTATTCCCTTTTTCACTCCAGGTACGCTGTAAAGGATCATCTGAACGAATAGTGGCTTCATCCAACCAAAATATCTCAGCCCCTTTCTTTTTATCGTATTTCTTAACTTTAGGGTAAACATCATCAACCCATTCTTGCACCGCTTTCTCGTCTCGCTCATCCGCTCTACGTAACGGTTTTTGTGGCGTCAAACCTAACCGATGCAGAATTTTACCAACACCGGAAGGGCTCAAGGCAACACCAAATCTTTCAAGAATTAAATCAGCAACAATTTGGCGTGTCCGCAAACCAAAATCAAAGCCATGCTGTCGAGGGTCTCTGCCAATTAGCCACCTTTTTATTTCTTGCTCCTCAAGATTGGATAGTGTTCGATTGCGTCCAGTTCGTGCTTTGGGTGCCAGAGCTTCAATTCCTTTTTCACGCGCTAAACGCAACCAAGTGAAAATTGTTCGGCTTCCAAGACCGAAGCTGCGTGTCACTTCGGCCGCACTTTCACCATCATGCACTCGCTGCACTGCTATCTTACGAATTAAATGCTGCTCTTCTGTACTAAGTTTTCTTGCGTCATTTTTCATGACTTTTATTATACAGGTTTCAAATGAACCGTATTAATTGTTAGTGACCTGCTAGTATGTGTCAATAGTAAGTCAACAATCCTTTGAGGCTTCACTTATGATTGCTGTGCCCATTCTTACGGAGGCAGGTGTTATTACTGACGTGGGCTCTCGTTACGATTGGACATTAACCGAGGAGGAGGTAGATATAGCTAGATAACACATCAAGCCCTCAACTATTGCAATCTCGCTATCCCGCAGCCTGCTGGGTACTATGAAAGAGGAGAAATTTCTGGGTAAATAATGAATATTAGCCGGTGCGCTATTCGGGTTGTTTGATCTTAAACTCCTAAAATGGACAAGCTTTAAAGCGGGAGGGAAATGTTTGACGGTTCTAAATATTTGTTTGTGGTAGGGTGTATTCACTGTGTATTGCGCGCGGTTTTAATACGCAAGCCGGTGAAACTGTCGAGCCAAACGTACTTTTTAACGCTGGGATGTGGGAGCCACGAAATTCATGAAGAGTCAGCTAAACTCGTGTCTTGTATACTTCTTTAACCTTAAATCTGCGGGGGGAATCCTTCTCTTTCTGTCTGCTTTTTTGGCGATAATCGCGGCCAATAGCTCCTTTGCACCATACTACGAATTGTTGCTTTCAACTCCAGTTGAAATACGGGTAGGTGCGTTGGAGGTTGCTAAACCTTTGCTGCTCTGGATAAACGACGGCCTTATGGCTGTATTCTTTTTTTTAGTTGGTCTGGAGTTGAAGCGTGAGCTGCTCGAAGGAACGCTGTCAGATAAGCGCAATATCATCTTGCCAGGGGTGGGTGCTATCGGGGGTATGCTTATTCCGGCGCTCATTTATCTCTACTTTAATGTTAGTGATCCTGTTGCCGTAAAAGGCTGGGCTATACCGGCAGCAACTGATATAGCCTTCGCTCTAGGGGTTTTAACATTACTTGGTTCTCGGGTGCCCACTTCGATAAAAATATTTCTAACATCATTAGCTATATTTGATGACATTGGTGCAATTGTCATTATCGCTCTTTTCTATACGTCGAAAATATCAATGTCTGCGTTATTTATTGTTTTTATTTGTATTTTTGTTCTGGCTCTACTAAATAAGCGTAATGTGGTTTCAAATAGCCCATATCTTTTAGTGGGTATGATAATGTGGGTGGCCACTCTCAAGTCTGGGGTTCATGCTACGTTGGCCGGTGTAATTTTGGCGATGTTTATTCCGCTTCGCTCAAAAATAAATTCAGATCATTCGCCACTTAAATCCTTGGAACATGATCTACATTCCGTTGTCGCGTTTTTTGTACTTCCTGTTTTTGCCTTCGCAAACGCAGGAATAAGCTTCGCGGGTATAGCGTTAGATCAAATAACGCATAATGTATCTATCGGTACAGCCCTGGGGCTATTTGTTGGTAAGCAGGTAGGTATTTTTGTTTTTTGTATGGTCTGTGTGAAGTTAAATATCACTAAGTTACCTACAGGAATGAGTTGGCCTGCGTTGTATGGTACTTCAGCATTGTGTGGCATAGGGTTCACGATGAGCTTATTTGTAGGTTCTCTTGCATTCGAAGAAACGGGTGTCAATTTGTTGTTTGATGAAAGGCTCGGTATTATTTTCGGCTCTTTGGCTTCCGGTCTTTTAGGGTACGCAATACTGCGAGTTTGTTTAAGTTCTAGCAAGCCGGTTCTGCCGAAAACAAAAACCTCGGTGGGTTGAAGAATTGAGGCAGTAATTATGGAGATTATCGCGAGAATTAGGCCCTCACTGATTATAATTGAAATATTGTCTGCGGTAATTTTTGCCGCCTGCCTAACTTCTCTGCGAGGTTCTGGCAATATTTCTATACAGAGTTGGCAGCTGGTTGGTTTGTATTGCTCAGCGGCTACTTTTAGCTATGCTTTTTTTCCGTTGTGTTACGAATCTTGGTTTAAAAATGAAGCTTCATCGTTGTTGTATTGGGTAAAACAAAGTTTATTTTGGTCGTTAACCTTGATCTTCACAATAGCGTTTCTAACGCTAAGTGGTAAGTTGTTTTAAACCCTTAAAGTTTCCAACGATATTTTCCCGCATTAGCCGTTATAGCTGTCATATGGGCAAGAGGCTATTACGTTTCAGGCGGGATACTCTTCGGGTAAAGGCCTATATCTAGGTCGGCTTGCCCAAAAAAAATTCCGGAAAATTTAGGGGGGCTCTTATATTGCGGAGCGGCAGAAATGCATAGAATTTAACGTGGCCAATGAATAGATCTTTAGTATTGGTCGTTTGTGTTGTTAGGGGGTAACAGTATTCGTCGTTTTCAATATGGGGCTATTTTTTTCGGCATCAATTGAATACCAAAGCTCCTGCCTGCTTAATGGTGTTTCCGGAGAAAGGTTGGGGTTGTCGAGATAGAATATCGTTCGGGATTGCAGGTTTGATCGTGCAATATCTTCTCCGTAATGGGACATAAATAGCGCGTTAAACGAGCCATCCGCAATGGACTTGTTTAGCCCCTTACTTAAAGCTGCGCCCAATGTAAAATTATTGTGTTTTACAAAAAAATAATTAGCTGTTGGGTAAACGATTGCAAAGCGGGATTCTATTTCAATCGGTTCATCTTTATAAACTTCCAATTCGTCCCAAATTTCCATTACCGCCCGAGGAAAATAGTCCACTCGTTTTCCCTCTAGCATGTGGGTAAGACTGTTTCTGCTTGTAGAGGTTATTAAACGGAAGTTGTGATACTTCAAAATTGCTGTATCCGGCCAATCGTGGCCCTGGCCAGCAACCAGCTGTTTGATGTCCGCCAGGCTTTTAACTGAATCAAACGCCTGCTGACCACCTTTGCGTAGCATCATCAATCGCCAGCCAGTCAGCCCTCTAAATAGGGGAATGCGTATAGGGAGCAATATCTGCTCGCGATATTTATTGGTGTGCATCCAATTAACGTCATACAGTCCTGAAAGAAGGTTACGGGTGTTACGATTCGCCGTTACGGTATCTAATTGAACTTTTTCTAGGGAATAATCCAAGCCAGATTTTCTCATCGTTAGATCGAGTAGTTCTACCAAGTACCTTGTTTTTTCGGCATATATTTCATCGCTGGCAATGTTATATGGGTGCTTGATATGCAGTGTTTCACTGTAAGCATAAGACGTAGGCACGCACCATGCAGCAATCAAGGCTATTGCCGCCGTTAGGTAGACGCTGTTCGGCACTGTATTTCGAGTAAATCCTGTCATGTTGCACGGGTGTGTATAACCCCCTGCTTCTTTGCTAACAATGCGCTGGCCGTGAGCGCCCGACTGCAAGCTGGAAAGAGAAGGCCGTAGAGCCAGGGCCAAATTTCTATTTAAGAATAGGCCGGTACAGGCTCGCGTGCCACTGGGAGTTTAAAGCATGGTTTGGGAATGTGGAATCAATATACCCAATAGTGCTTAGTGCAGGGCAGGTGGATAGGTTCGCTCGCAATTTGAGTGCAATGTAATGTGGCCAAGTTAATGCTATTTGTGTATAGCTTAGGGCCGCTAGAGTAAAGAAAAGCGCCAGTCGGTGGACACCCGAGCAGGTGATTACTATAAGAGAAATGCAAAGTTCTATCGCTGCTAGGGGTGCGCTGTTTGAAGGGGATTACGGTAATGCGTAAATTGACACCGTGAATGTTTATCAGAGGTTTCCTTGGTAAATTTTTACTCTATTGAGTAGAGTCGAAGAGCTTGAGCGCGGGGACAGGAGCTAAAACAGGGCTGTACTGTAATATTGGCGCGGATTTCGTGGTTGCCTTTTTTACAGTATTAGTTTGACTTTAGCGTCGTTTATATACCGCTCTCTATTTGTCTGTGATAACTGCAAATTCGGTTTTATTTTCTGAATAGTTAGATCCGGCGACATCGCCATAAATAGCGTGAATTTTAAAGCCGGTCTCTTTCAGTTCGTTCGTGAGTGCATCTTTATTGAAATACTGCAGCCAGTTATAAATAACTTTTGAAGTGGTTTCTTCGATAATAGTATATTTATCCAGAATTACTTTTTCGCCCTCATATTTGAACGTATTGATAAAGCCGCAGTAATTGCTACTTGACAAGAACCCATACAATTGCATGTGTTCATTCAGTGATGCTTCCATTCCTTCCTCAAAGCCTTTTAGTGAATAGGCGTATGATAGTAATCTCCCTCCGTCTTTAAGCCGGTGATGAAATTTCTCGAGCATTCCCTTTCTCTGGGTTGGGATTAGAGCACAGAAGTCACACATAATCATTGTAACGATGTCGTATTGTTCTTCCGAATCGTACCCAAGATAATCTTGAAGAATATAGTCTATGCTTAGGCCTTCTTGTTTTGCGTATGCTTCCGCGTATTCAATGGCGCTGTTTTAAAAATCTACTCCCGTTACTTGCGCGCCGGTACGCGCCAAGCCTGCTGTGTAGCGGTCCGGTCTGCATCCGAAATCGAAAATTATAGTTTGTTTGCTAACAGAAAAGTGGGAAATAATCCATTCAATGAATTTTGAATAAATATTTTGTTTCTCGACGCAAGTCAAGATCTTCGTTTAAATGATAAGCTAGCATTTGGTTCGATGTATGAGGGTCGGACCACAGAGAATCAGCGGTATAAAATTCAAAGACCTTTGGTTTATGGTTTACCTCTTCTAGTTGTTCGTACGTTATTTCCCACCGAAAATATTTTGGTCTCTATTTAAGGGGGCTAGACTGTCAGATCATAATACATCTGATTCCAATTGCCAGTGGCGACATCACTAAATTTGTAAAACTCATCATTTTGGGTTTGGCAACAAGAGTATCGGCTTAACCACCAGAAGGATAAAAATATTGGCTTTCAATCATTGCGTTCGCGCCAGAATAATTCAACGGCATAAGCCACGATAAAACTTGGTATAACCGGCGAGCACTTGCAGTAAAAGAAACATACAAAATGGGCTAAACTGCAGGAAACTAGCCTGGCAGTAAGGTGACCTCGGCCCGAACGAATACGCCGGATAATAAATGTACACCAGTTGCGAACTGGATATTGGGTTACATGGCTTAATATGTACACAGGCACTGATTGTTGAGTTTAAGATTGCCGTTAACGAAAGGCGGGAAAAGACTTATAGTCACTGCCATGCGGCCGGCCAGGATGAAATTTTCATGTTTTCGGGAAGAATTGTTTGTTAATGTTCCATACAGAAACACTAAGTTAAAACCTATGGTTAATCTTAATAATATGGAAAGAGTCCCCGATTAAATTAGTTTAATTTGATTTATCTTGAAAAAAACGGTACAAAAGGGAATATGTTAGAAAACAATTTTGATGCATATATAGTCCGTGTCTTTGACGGCTTGCGATAAAGAATACGTCTTATGAGAAAATCGCGAAATACGGAGATGTAGAAACGAGCATGGATGAACACCGTAAATAGTCCCTGCGGATTCTTGCTCGTTCTTGTGTCGTATAACTCTGATGTATGTTAATTATATTTTGGTTCCTATGGCGGAATATAGCAATTTCTTGAATACCCATAATTGGAGAAAAAAATGAAGTTAATGGTAGTTCTTTCAGTAGCCGTAATAGCTATAGTCGTATCGGGTTGTGCTACAACGATAACGGCACCGGTCTCTGGGCCAACGGCAAATCTAATTGTTGAAGTTACTAACTTTGCACCTGAACGTAAGCTAACGAATATCGAAAATGTTTATTTTACTTTGCGTAATGGTGACGAAAGTTGGGGTGGTCAACAGTTGATTAAGAATGACAAGCCCTCATTTTCTTTTAGCATTCCTGCCCAGCAAGAATTAACTTACATTCTGAATTTGATGCAGGGAGGGGGTGGATTCTCTGGTACGTGCGGTGTCCAATTTGATCTTACGCCGCCAGCTGGCGCAGATTTGGTTACGAAATTTGAATTTTCCCGTGCCGGTGGCTCAGAGGTGGTTGGCTGTAAGGTCGGGTTGTATTTAGATAACAAACTCGTTGAGTCATATGCAGGTAGTGCTGAAATTACGCGATATAAAGTGAAACTGGTTTATTGATTGATTCTTAATCGGGGCGAACAATGGAGGGAAAGTTAAAGCAGGTTTTTTCTAGTTTGATAGTGTTTGCATTTTTATGTTTTCTTCGTTGCTGGATGTTTTAAAAAATGTTACGGAATCCTACTAAAAAATGGTAATAGAATCCATACCAGTAATGATCAAGGGGCCGACTTTGTGAAATGAGAAGTCGGCCTTGATCGAGAGCGCATGATTGGTCAAGTGTGCCGGTGTCTTCAGATGTGGAGAGCGGCGTTACGTACGGGAACCTTGTAGCCGAAGTTTAAGTCACTAGAGTGACGTCAAGCTAAAAAGGTTGCCCGAATACAAGTCCATAAAAAATACTTGGTAGAAAACAAATGCAAAGGGTTAAAATATAAGGCCTGTATAGGCGGGCCAGAGAATAATCGGTATTTCCACCTAATTGATTTGCAATGTGAAAGTGTAATTTTGGCCCGCAGTTTTAGCGGCCATTTAGTAATGGCGCTATAGCGGACAATTATATTCTGCCTTTTATTTTGTGGTCTTCAGCTTTTCGTTTCTATGAATGGCTGCCACCGAAAAATATTTTGTTTCCCCTGTTTTTCGGTGGATTCGCTATCTTGCATAAAATATTTTCTAGTCAGAAAACGCATGTTACCACTGCGTTACGAGGACGTTCGAACTTCCGAGTTGAAGCGGAAGTTTCTCTAGTGCAGCCGAAAACCCCAAAAACTATCTTGAATAGTCTAAACATTAACTCCAAAATATTCTTGTGAAAAATTACTAAGAGAAGTTATTTTAGAAATTAGAGTTAATTCCGCCAAAGCTTTTCTATGTACAGTTTCTCCTGATATCACGACACCATCAAATTCAATCGCGCGAGTAGCGCAGGCATCTTTGATTAAGGTCGTTAAAAACCCTCGTTCCATTGCAGCTCTCGTTGTAGAACTCACACACATGTGAGTCATCATGCCAGCAATAACGATATGCTCGATATTGAGATCATTTAAGTAAGCTTCTAATTTCGTTTTCCAAAATACGCTTGGATAATTTTTGGTATAGCTGCCTTCTGATTTCCCTGGCCAAAGCTACCTGGCAGCATAAACTCCATTTCCGGTTTGGTGTTTTCATGCTGAATATGAATTACAGGTAGCTTGTGCGATCTAAACATCCGAATCAATTGGCTTGCTTTTTCTGCGGCGGCAGATACACCGTCTAGGGTAAGCGCTCCTCCAGGAAAATAGTCATTTTGAATATCAATTACAATTAATGCAGTATTTTTCATTACCACCTCTGCGTTGTGTTGATGTGAGAATGATAAGAAAGCCAGCTGAAAATAGATATGGCGTAAAATGACGAATTATGGTTATATATCGCCGTCATAAAAAAAGAAATTTCTCTCTACATACTTAAATACTCTGAAGCGATGCCGTCCGCGATCACTGGGGTTCAAGACCTCTTTACAATTGCGAACCATCAAGCTGGTGAATCACTATTTGTTGTTAACCCTTTAACATCCGCAGTACCAAAAACTAAATGGGAGCGGAGAGTTATATTTATTCCTCCATGCTTATCCGAAGATCTCCCCTCATTTTCACACCCGGATACATTAGCTTTGTTAAGGCTGTGGTATAAATCTAGAGCAGTTATTGTTGCAGCTTGCGCTGGCGTGTTTTGGCTTTCGAATTCTGGGCTATTGGATGGTAAGCAAGTGAGAACTCACTGGAGGTTATGTCAGCGTTTGTCCGATAACTTTCCGAATATAAAGTCTGTCGATGGAAGGGAGGTCGTTGTTGACCAAGGCGATATCGTCACTGCCGCTGGTCTTTACGCTTTTCAATATTTAATTTTGCATCTTATAGCAAGATTTTCAGGCTATACCTTGGCAAAAAAAGTGTCTGACTTCTGTCTTCTTGATCTTAATGGCAGACTTCAGGCTTATTATAATCGGTTTTATCCGGATTTTTCTCATGGCGACAAATTGATAGTCAAAGCGCAGCAGTATTGCGCTTCTCGTTTACGTTTAAATGTAAGCGTATTGGACATTTCAGGGCACTGCCATACGAGCGAACGCACGTTGCTACGCCGTTTTAAAGAGGCAACGGGCTTTACGCCAAAACAATATATTCTGCAATTGAAGGTAGAGGATGCTAAGAAATCCATGGAGCAAGGAAAGATCAGTATTGACGAAATCAGTGCCGATCTTGGTTATTCTGATAGCAGTAATTTTATAAAGATATTTAAGAGTATATCGGGCATTCCTCCGTAGGAATTTAAAGCAAAGCAAAAGGTCAGCGTGTGAGTGCTAAATTTTTTCAGTATCAACGGAATAGCATAGTTCCGGCCTACTTGATGGTGTTTCCGGTGAAAGGTTGGCGTCGTCGAGGTAAAACATTTTTCGGAATTTCTGGTTTGATTGTGCAATATCTTCCCCTTAATGGGAGATAAACACGGCGTTAAATGAACCATCCTCAATGGCCCTGTTTAGCCCCTTGCTTAAAGCGCCCGCCAATTTCAAATTATGGCGTTCTACGAAAAATAGTGTGCTGTTGGCTAGACCAATGCAAATCGGGATTCTACTTCAAGTGGTTCTTTTTTGTAGACTTCCAACTCGTCCCAGATTTCCATTACTGTCCGAGGGAAATAGTCCACTCATATTCCCGCTAGCATGCGGGTAAGGCTGCTTCGGTTTGTAGAGCTTATTAAGCGGAATCTCTGATATATCAGGATCTCGTTGTCGGGCCAGTCGTGCCCTGCCGTCCAACCAGCTGTTTGATGTCGGCCACGTTTGTAAGCGAATCAAACGTCTGCTGACTACCTTTGCTTAGCATCATCAATCGCCAGCCAGTAAGCTGTTTAAACAGGGAGATGCGTATAGGGAGCAATACTTGCTCACGTTCTTTACTGGTATGCATCCAATTAACGTCATACAGTCCCGATACAAGATTGCGGGTGTTTCTATTCGCCGTTACGGTATCTAATTGAACTTTTTCCAGGGAATAATCTAAACCAGAATTATTCATTGTTAGATCGAGTAGTTCTACTAAGCATCTTGTTTATTTAGCGTATATTTTTTCGGTGGCAACCTTATAAAGGTGTTTGATATGCAGTTTTTCGTTGGCAGCAAAAGACGGAGCCACATACAAGCTTACGATTAAAGCTATTGCCGCTTTCAAGAAAACGTTATTGCTGTTTGTGTTTTGAGTAAATCGAGTCATTTTGAAAGGGTGCGATGCTCTGTGACTAACGATACGCTCGCCATTCGCATCTGATTGTCATAGAGAAATAGAGCATCAAAGAACAGCGGCCGAACCATGAGCTAACAACAGGTTGGTAGAGGCCTGTGTGCCACAGGGAGCTCAAAGCAGGGCTTGAGAATATGGACTAAGTACCTTCCATATACCCAATATTGATTAGTATGGGGCATGTGCAATGTTTCGCTCGTAATTCTGAGCCATGTAAATATTGCCAGGTTCGCGGTGATGTATAAACTGACATCGTGAATGTTTAATCAGGGGTTCCCTTGGTAAGTTTTACGCTATCGAACAGCATTGAATAAGTCGATCCCGGGGTGGAGCGAAAGCAGGCTTCTCTAATGATCGAGGTCCTGCCTCATAGCTCGTTTCTTTCTATCGTCTATTTTTTATGGTATTGCTATGGCTTACCTTTGTCTATTTGTCTGCAATAATCGCGAATTCGGTACTATTTTCGGAATAGCTAGATCCGGCAACATCGCCATAAAGCGCTTGAATTTTAAAGCCGGCCTCTTTTAGTTCCTTCTTGAGTGTATCTCCACCGAAATACTGTAGCCAGTTATAAACATCGTTCGAAGTGCTTTCTTAGGCAATGGTATATTTATCCAGAATAACTTTTTATCACTCATATTCGAACGTAATAGTCGTTGCCTGGCCAGAACCCAGAAAATTGTATGTGTTCATACAGTGATGTCTCCGCTCTTTATTCAAAACCTCTTAATCAGTAGGCATCTAATAATAAGCACCCGTTGTTTTTAAGTAGGCGATGAAAGTTTTCGAACACTGCCTTTCTTTGTGTTGGGCTTAGAGTGCAGAAGTCACACATAATCATGGCAATGATGTCGTATTGCTCTTCAGACGCGTAATCCAGATAATTTTGAAGAATGTAATCAATACTTCGGCCCTCTTTTTTTGCGTATGCTTTAGCGTATTCAATAGAGCCGTTTGAAAAATCTACTCCCCTTACTCCCGCGCAGGTACTTGCCAAACCGAATATGTAGAGGCCTGGATAGTAGCCAAAACCACAAATTTTGGTTTGTCTATCAACAGAAAAATGGGAAACAATTCATTCAATGGAGCTTTGAATAGATATTATTTCTCGAAGCCATATCTAGGTCTTCGTTTAGATTATAAGCCAGAATTTTCTTCAATGTATATGGGTCGGACAATAGGGAATCAGCGGTATGAAATTCGAACGGCTTTGGTCTATGGCTTATCTCTTTTAGTTGGTTTTACATATTTTCACCGAAAATATGGGGCTCTCGATTGGAGGGGACGTCGGTCAGGCCATAATGAATTTAATTCTAATTTCCACTGGCGATATTATCAAATTTACAGAAGTTATATCTATGGGACGAATCTCTTGAATAGCACCCTATTTATGTTCGGTGATTAGAGCATTACTTAAATAACTAAAAGCGATGAAAACTTCGATTTTTAGGCATTGAATTCAGTCGCAGCATAATCCAAAAGAAAAAAGTAACAATAGAGGTCGGTATAACCGCCGGATACCTGCGGAAAAAATCCAATGAAGCGAGCTGATCTGCGAGAGATCAAGCTGGTAATAAGGTTCCGTCAGCAAGAGAGAGTACGCCGGATAATAAAATGGAGGTATCCGGGAAAAGCACCGTTTTCTACTAGAAGTCGGTATGCATGGCTCTATATGAATGTAGGCATTGACTGCTGCGTTTGTGATTTCTATTGCCGAAAGTCGGGATAATACTAGTGGTTTCTGCCGTGCGGGTCTTTGATGTACATAAATTTCATGCTAGCGGAAGGTTGGCAGTCAACGCTCCATAGGTAGGGTGTTGAGATAAAGCCAAGGACCTGTTTTGATAATATAGTGACAAATCGTAGGTAAATTTGGGTTAATTTGATCTATCTTGTAAAAAATCTCTAGAAAAGGGAATACGTTCAGCAACAAATTAGTTACTTATATTAAGTTTCTGTGTGGGTTTACAATACGGGTTCAGTGTTTTGAAAAATCAGCGAAACACAAGCTGTTAGATTTATGGGTCATCGGCCTGCGTTATAAATTTGATTTATGTTAATTTCTTTTGGGAGCTTATTGCTGAATAGAACTATATCTTTAATACTCATAATAGGACGAAAAATATAGTTGTAGTTCTTTCTGTCGTCATAGTGGCGTTAGGCGTATCGGTCTCTGCAACAACGACAAGGACAGCGGTTTCTAGGTTAACGGTAGAGCTGACAGTTGAAGTGAATAGCTTTACGCGTTAGCGTAAGTTAAAGAATATCGAAAACATCCATTTTTCCTTGCGTAATGCTGACGAAAGTTGGGCTTCGCAAAATCCACTCGTTATGGTGTGTTTTATGAAAAGGGTGTTGTATTCGGCCATATTGATGAAAAAAATGAAAATGAGATATCTAAATTCGATACTGATGTAGTAAAAATTACCACATAATCCGGTTGCCAAAGAAAATGTAGCTCTGCTAGTTCGTAGGTATTAGGTTGTTGCTATTCCGCCTTCTTTCGAACTATCTTTCTTTGTTCGCATTGGATGTGAATTCGAAAAGTTCTGCATTTTTCGCAGCGTAAATATTTAATGTGTTACAGAAACGAATAAAAAGATAGTAGAGAGTTTGTGGATGTCTAGAGTGATCCAAGTTAATAAATAGAAAAATAGTTGCTTTAAGTATACACCAATAATGATGTTGGCAATGAATACGGACGGTTCTTTGTATGCTATTTAATTCAATAGAATTTTTTATGTTCCTCCCTGCTGTGCTTCTTATATACAGGTATCTTAATCTAAGGTGTCAAAATATATTTCTTGTAGGCGCGAGCTATTTCTTCTACGGATGGTGGGATTGGCGATTTCTTGGCTTGATTCTAATTTCCACAGTTGTAGACTATTTTTGTGGTAGGAGTATCTATTTCGCCAAAAACAAGCATGACGCTAAGAGGTTTGTACTTCTTAGTATAGTTGTGAATATTTCAATATTGATGTTCTTCAAATACTTCAACTTTTTTTCTGATTCATTCACTCACGCTCTCTCTCTGATTGGATATAGCCCATCTTGGTTTGAAGTTAATGTAGTATTGCCAGTCGGAATATCTTTTTACACCTTTCAAACGATTACATATAGTGTGGATGTCTATAGAAGAAGGGTGAAAGCCACCCACTCTTTTGTCGATTTCAGCTTGTTTGTTTCTTTTTTCCCTCAGCTGGTGGCAGGCCCAATTGAAACGGCCTCTTCATTATTGCCTCAAATTCAGAACCCTAGAAAAATTGTTTCGTACAACTATACATCTGGCGGTGTACTAATTCTTTGGGGTCTCGTAAAAAAGGTGTTTATTGCGGACAATCTATCTACATTCGTCGATGCAAGCTATTCTAATTATGCTAGTTTATCGGCTGTGGAAGTTGCCCTGGTTTCAGTGGCCTTTGCGTGTCAGATTTATTGTGATTTTTCCGGGTATTCAGATATTGCGCGGGGCACAGCTAGGTTGTTGGGGTTCGAATTGAGACTTAATTTCAATTTGCCTTATTTCGCTAAAAATCCCTCCGATTTTTGGCGACGATGGCATATGAGCCTTTCCGACTGGCTTAAGCAGTATTTATACATCTCGATGGGAGGTAATCGTAAAGGTACATTAGTTACTTATAGAAACTTAATGCTAACAATGTTGTTGGGAGGTTTGTGGCATGGGGCTGCATGGACGTTTGTAATGTGGGGCGCATATCACGGCTTTCTACTCTGTGCCCATAGGTATATATCTTCAAATTTTAAACTTCCCACTAATAAATACTTTTCAATTTGTTCTGTTTTTTTAATGTTTATCTTTACGTGCTATGGCTGGTTAATATTCAGGTGTGACTCTTTCCGTCAGTTGGCGGTTATGACAAGTAGGCTATTTTCTACATGGGGAATTGGTTGGGAAAAAATTATCAATGATGTTGAATTTGTTGGGGGTTATATCTGGCCGCTCATATTAATACAGCTATTACAGTTTATCACTAAAGACATGTCGTTTTATTTAAAATTTTACAAAAGTGTACAGCACTGCTTGATAGCGTTGGGGATATATCTTTTGTTTGTTTACGGATCTATTCAATCTCCTGGTTTCATCTACTTCCAGTTTTAGGAGGGTAGTATGTATTTAAAAAATATGGCTAATATGTTATCTATTGTTGCTATTTTTTACATTATAGGTAAATTGGATTTTACCGTAATGCATCCTGGGACGGTACTTGTTAATAGGACCGATAACGCAACATTTCATAAATACAAAGAATCACAGAATGGATTTACTTGGACCCATGGTATGACGCGGCGATCTAATGTGGTATCTATAAGTGCGGTAGGGACGCGAGAGAAGGATCAAAAACTTTTATGTAACAAATACCGTATTCTAGCGACCGGAAGTTCGAGCGGCTTTGGTTCTGGCCTAAAGCAAGATGAAACATGGTCAGCTTACCTAAACTCAAGTGAAAGTTCATCTATATATAACTACGTTATATATAATTCCTCGAATCCAGGTTGGGGGCCGTATCATTGGGCGAATTATATGCAGGCTTACTACGACATATTTAATCCGGATTTGATGCTGGTAATGCTATCTTATGGTGATTTCACGCTCTATCCGAAGGTTGTTTCAGAATCCGATAGAGAAGAGTGGCTGAAGCGAGATCGTATCAAGAAAAGAATTTTGAATTTCGATAATTTTGGAGCATATTCCTTGCGTAAGTTAATGTATATTACTGAAAACTTTGCGGGAAAATATGAGACTAATAAGGTTAGCGGTAATCCAATACCGTTAGGGTTCGATATGTTGCGAATTGCTAAGCACTTAGGTAACCATATGGGATCGCTGGAGGATCTTGTAGATTATTCTGAACGTAAGAAAGCGAATCTGATATTCTTTCTAAGAAATTCTGACGAAACAGACGCGGGAAATTATCTCTTCAACGAAATAGGGAAATTAACGGAATTGTCAGAATATGCATCCGCAGTGCAGGTTAACGCAGATAGTTTTCGTTCCGATATGGGCAGCAAAGAGTTGTCTGAATATTATCAAGAGCATTTCGTGTTGAAGAACGATACGCATCCAAACGAAAGGTATAGTCGGTTAATAGCTGATGTTCTTAGCAGCGAGTTGCCACTCGTTCTTAATGAATTGGAGATTAAAAACAATTGTGACTTTTAGTAGTAGATGTTTTACGTTTTTCTCGTTATTCCCACCGTTTATCTAACATCATAAATCGCCCATCGCCTACTTACCCTCATTTTTTGTACGAAGATGGCAGTAAAATTATGGGGCGCTGGTTTGATTTTTCTGTTTATTTTCGACATGTTATTGCTTATAGCAATAACGGCGCCTCTTTTCTATATCGACGACGGTTACTCTTTCAGTCCGTAAGCCGCTCCCGGGTTTCAAAACAAAATTGTATTCACTATAACCTGCGTTTTGGGCAGTAGGTTTAGATAGTTCCGGCGGGGTAGCGGCGAATACGCATCGCGATAAGGTGCCCAAGTTGTTTTTGTGCGATTCTAATATGATGAATCCATTTTTTAGCTATAACGTGTTCGTTAAATGATCCCGATAAGTTAGATGCAATTTAATATTTATTTTTTATATAAGATATGTAGTTCTGATTATTTTGGTTAATGGTGTGTAGTGTTCGAACCCTGCCCATATTAATCCATAAAATACTTAATCCAAATCAAAAAAAAAGATGGCCTCGTTAATAAGCTGGATTTTTTGTTTTTTACATCGTCCAATAACAAGACTACGCTGATCTTCCTTAAGATGTTATGCGGTTGTGTTACCCAAAATAATAATGCCAACTTAGTTGCAAAAAATCTCAACAAGATATAGCCAGGTTCATTTTCCTTTATTCGGAAGGGAATGCCTCGGCTAACCCCAACTGGAGGACCCGATGTCTTGTAATCATAGATTCAGCATTCCCCTTATTTGTGCAATCATGTTTGGTGCCTCTGCGCACGTTCATTCAGACCAAAATTACGCGGAAGCACTGCAGAAATCGATTTATTTCTACGAAACTCAGCGGTCCGGACCTTTGCCCGATAGCGAGAATAATTTTTTAGCGACCGATCTCCACAATGGCTTTTTAATTAACCGTGTTGAATGGCGCGGTGATTCGTATTTGGATGATGGTCAATACAACCAGTTTGGTGAGTTTATTGATTTGGATCTCACCGGCGGCTGGCATGACGCAGGAGACCATGTGAAGTTTGGTCTGCCAATGGCCTTTTCGGCTAGTGTCGTCGGCTGGGGTATTCTCGAGTTTTGGGATGCCTACGAAGCTAGTGGGCAACTTTCCTACGCTATCGACAATATGCGTTGGGTCAGTGATTACTTTTTAAAAGCGCACGTTGCGGAGTATGAGCTTTATGCTCAAGTGGGCGACGGCGTGATTGACCATTCACTTTGGGCCGCGCCCGAAACCCAGGGGCCAGAACTTAAGCGAATTCACGGCGCTGAGACATACCGACCAGCCTTAAAGCTTACCCTAGAGAGCCCAGGGGCAGATCTTGTTGGTCAAACAGCGGCGGCATTAACGATAGCGTCGTTAATCTTTGAGAAAAACAGTGTTAACGAGCCGCAGGATGCTGTCTACGCAAAAGAGTTGTTAAAGCACGCCGAGCAACTGTTTGATTTTGCCTACCAAACAAAAGACTTTACCCACGGTGGTGATGACCCAAACCCCGGCACCTATACCAATTCGCTGGTTGATGACGAGGGTACCAATTATGCGATGAATTACTATAATTCATCCTCCGGTGCAAAAGATGAAATTCCTTGGGCTGCAGGTTGGCTGTATCTTGCTACACAAAATCCGGATTATTTACACAAGGCCGAGGAAGGTTATAGTGCGATTGCTGGCAACACCGGGCATTTTGCCTGGTATCCGGCCTGGGATGATATTCGCAACGCCGTCTATTATCTGATGGAAAAGGTTGCCGCAACGTCTGACTACGCAACCGATACCCTTATTACCGACAGCGATCACATTGACGGCTATTACGATTACGAGGTGCACTGCACCAACTATTTGAATGAGTTGTTACACAATAAAAATTACACTCCTGGCGGCATGATTTATCTTGATGGCTTTGCCTCGGCCCGTGCAACGGCGATGGCCTCAATGGTCGCTTTAATTCATCGTGATTATCTTGTAGAGCAATCGAAGGATTCAGCATTTCAGAGCGAACTTGCAGCATTCGCGACGACGCAGATGAATTATGTTCTAGGCGATAACCCACATGATCTTAGCTATATGGTGGGCTACGGCGATCAGTGGCAGTTGGCTGCCCATCATCGCTCTTCACATGGCAGTAGCCGCAACGATATTGGCGACCCAGAAATTCCACGTCACATTCTCTACGGCGCAATTGCCGGTGGCCCAGCGGATGATGACAGCTATTCTACCGATCGTGCTGATTTCCCAATGACGGAAGTGGCCACCGATATGAATGCCGGGTTAACTGGTGCGTTGGCTGGCTTGGTGGAGATCTATGGCGGCACGGCACTGGCGAACTTCCCTGAACCAGAAGATAGATCCGCCCCTGAAGCGTATGTACAAGCAAAAGTTGGCTACCCCAGTGGTGATGATCGACAGTCCGGGGCGTTAATCAATATTGAAATGATTAACGAAACCGCCTACCCACCGAGAGAGATCGCTGACGTAAGCTTCCGCTATTTTATGGATCTTACCGATGAGGTAGCGAACGGGTACGATCCAGACAACTTAACGTTATCGGCTTACTATGATTCGTCCAACAAAAATCAGATAGCACTTGAAAAATGGGGGTCAGAGCCAGGAATGTACTATATACAAGGTACCTCCGGGCTTCTTTCTCCCGTAGGCGACTCTGAAAAATCGGCAATAATGGAACTATTCATTGGCGATTATGTTGGCAGCGGATGGGATTATAGTAACGACCCTTCTGCCGCAGGGTTAAACGGCGAAACGTTTACGCTTGCCGAAAGTATCGCTTTATATGACGCAGACTTTAATTTGGTATGGGGAACAGAACCTGACGGTTCCTCTAGCAGTTCCAGTTCTTCTAGCTCGAGTAGTTCTTCAAGTTCAAGCAGCTCGTCAAGCTCAAGTTCAAGCAGTTCTTCAAGCTCGAGTAGTTCTTCAAGTTCAAGTAGCTCGTTAAGTTCAAGCTCTAGCAGTTCATCCAGTTCCAGCAGTAGCTGCGGCGTTGAATGTAATTGGTACGGTGAAACGCGGCCTTTGTGTGAAAACCAGACGAGTGGTTGGGGTTGGGAAAATCAGCAAAGCTGCATTGGTGTTGATACCTGTAGTAGCCAATCGGGTGATGGCGGCGTGGTGGATAATTGCTCCAGCTCATCAAGCTCCAGTTCTTCATCGTCCAGCAGTTCCGAGTCGTCTAGTAGTTCGTCCAGCAGCAGTTCCAGTTCATCCTCGTCAAGTAGTAGTTCGAGCTCCTCGAGCAGCAGTAGCCAGTGTGAACTACAGTGCGATTGGTATGGAAGTAACTACGCCGTATGTAACGATCAGGATTCCGGCTGGGGATGGGAAAATAACCAAAACTGTATTGGCACCGCTACCTGCAGCGATCAGTGGGGGGATGGTGGCGTCGTCGAAATATGTCACTAATTAAGGATTAATAAATACGATTGATGGTCTGATCGTTCTCCACCGCTCCTGCCTCCTTAAAAGGCAGGAGCCTTTTCTGGCATAGCGCCTCTGTGTTGATAACGCCAACCACATCCATTTTTTATTTAAACCGCTAATAGCCCCATGCATTCCGATAACCACTTTTATCCCATTTGAAGCGTGGATACTGGCGTGATAGTGCAGTATTTGTTAGGTGTTTTTGCTGGTGTACCGTTGAAAAGAATGCGCCTAGTGCGCATTGATGCGGAATTTTCGGTCGTAAAAGCGAATGCGGCCAACGGGGTTGTTGACCGTATTCGCTTAATCGTTGTTAGGGGTGTTTAGTTACAGATATTTAAACTGCCTCCCTGCACATTAAGATTTACCCAGTTAATATTATTACCGCATGGGCTTTCGCGAACGTTGGTGTTTAATATTGTAATGTTGGAAATGGTGATGTCACTGTTGTTCGGGAACTCATCGCGTGCCGATAATCGAACTTCACCACCGTCTCGGATTTGGCCGCCGTTAATGCGAACGTTGTGGCAATTTTCGATAAGAATCGAATTGTTTCCATTGTTGGCAAAATCAATACGGTTAATTTCCGCTCCACCTGAATTGGATACACAGAAAAGCCCTCTGCCACCACCACGGGAAATAACACTTTCTACATAAATATTAGAGGGGTAACCGCCATTGATTCGGCCATTTTCATTGGCGAAGCGCAGGGTTGCATAGCCCGTTCCGGTAGCAACATTATCACCGTCAACCAGCCCAATTGTGGCGTTGCGCGTATTGTTGAGCAGGAGCCCAGCGTAAGCGACATCGCGAGCAACCACGGTACCGATTTCAAGGCCATCTATATTCCAGGTTTCAACACCGTGATTCCCGGTGCCTGAGACATACACATAGTCGATAGTAACATTGCTGCTGCCGGGCAGGTCGCGTTCAAAACGAATACCCAACCCGCCGTTCAAACGAAGATCAATTTGCCCCAGGTGTAGATTGTCGACATCGCCAAAGCGTAAACCGAAATAAGGGCTACCGGTCATTTTAAGGTGGGGAATACTCACATTTTGTCGACCAATGGCTTGAACGGCGCCGCGGCTATTGACGTTACCAACGTCCATGGTGCCGCATACCTCGAAGGTAATGCCACTGGGTAAATCGATAGAGTTATCTCCGATGGCGCCGTTGGCATCAACGGTTACGCGTTGCCCGTAGCCAACACTATTTACGGCAGAGCTTATGGCTGCAAAGTAGCTGCTCCCCGCTGGGTTGCCGTTGATTTGGTAGTTGCCTGGGCTTCCGGTAACACGAGCATCCGGTGTTCCCGAGCCGCACTCGGATGCGGAAGAACTCGAGCTACTGCTGGAGCTGCTGCCAGATACCGTAACGGTGTGGGTGTACTCGGTTATTGCGCCGCAGCTGTTTGTGTAGCGCGCAGTCGCCTGGCAGCTACTGTTTGGCGATATCGTTTGCTCTCGGCTTGTGCCACCGGTCGAGCAGCCTTCCCAGTTCCAGCTACCGCTGGTAGGGTGGGGGCCGAAGGTTACGGTGTCACCACTGGAAAGGTTAACGCTTCCGGTTTGTTGCCAGCTGCCACCGTTAACCTGTGCATAAGGCGTGATGGTGGTACCTTGGCAGGCGCTGCTGCTAGACGAACTTGACGATTGTGAAGAGGACGTGTCCCCGACAATGCCATAGGGCGAGGGCTGAGCACTGCATGTGCTAATGGAAATACAGCTTTGACTATTTTCCCATCCCCAGCCGGTGGTGGTTGTGTCGCACAGGGGGTAGAGGGTTCCGTACCAATTACATTGTTGTGCCAGAGCGCGGGAAGCTGCAAGACTCAAAATTAGCATAAAGAGTATTTGCCCCAAGAGCCGGAGTTGCTTGTAAAACGTTTTCATAAATCACCTGATATTATCCGTTATTTTTTAAGGGTCTGTTCTCGCATGGTGGAGGTAAACAGCATAAGCAGCGTCCAGCAAAGCTGCCGACCAATGCTAATGTAAATAGGATGGCGGAGTTGTGGTGCAGGCCTCATTCGTCGATGTGCGGCTTCATAAATGGCAAGAATGTCGTGTGGAAGTTATTGAGATTTTCTGCGCTATGAAAAAAACAGGTTGGTTTTTCAATTGGGATAAGCCGCGAGGATAGAGGCTTAATTTAAGGGCTTTTTGCGATATAAAGTGTGGCGACGGTGGGTGAATTTTTTCGGTAAAGCTGTGTAATATCGTGTAGCAATTGTTTATTGAACTACCGGATTTGTTTTTAGTGTTGGAAAAAAAGCAGGCCAATTTATTGATTGGCCTGTGTCAATAAAACGTGTCGAGTGCCTAATGAAAAATATGTGAAATGGACATTTCCTGGCCTAGACCAATCGCCAATATCACTTTATTTTGTATTCCGATCACATTCACTTCGAGCAATATTTTTTGCACGCTGGCGGGGATCTGAAGAGTGTTAACAAAATATCCGTTGGCATCGGTACTGCCGATTGCGAGCAAAGCTCTCTCGCTGAGCCGGCTATCGTCCCAAGAGCTAATGGCTGCGTTGATGGATGTAATCTTCACGCGTTTATTGGCCATTGGAACACCCTCTGCGCTTATCGCTTGCACGTCCAAATGCAGGTTGATGTGCTGATCAAAATTGAAACTTTCTTCAATATACAGCTTGGTTGAGTCTGCGGCACCGGCGTCCAGTAAGGCCTCGTCTGGTGAATAGCTTACCGGGCTCGCCGTCGGTGCGGGGGGCGGTGTGGGATCGACAGCGTTGCTGGATAATGAGCTGGACGAGCTTACTGTTGTATTCGTTGCCGTTGCCGAGGTAGGGCTGGCTCCGCCTCCACCGCAGGCCGTTAGAGTGAGTAGCGCAGCGGCCATAAGTGGACAAAGTATTTTTTGAAAAGCCATGGTGGATACCTGCTGTATTAAAGCCATTAATTTACGGTGCATGTGGGTTGTGTGAGCGTGCCATCAGACAAGCCCTCGAAGCCGAAGGACACTGAGCCTGCCGGTGCGATACTGCTGTTCCAGTCCAGGTTGCTGGCGGTGACCGTGGTGCCATTGGTTACCAACGATGAACTCCAGCTATTAATGATCTCGGGAGCCTCTTCAAATTGCAGGGTTACCTGCCAGCCGTCGACATTCGTAGAGCTGGTATTGTTTACCGCAAGATCCAGTTGGTAGCCGTTATTCCACGGGTTGAAAAAAGTAATCTCGCAGGACAGTTGGTCGGCTTTGGAGACGGGAATTTCTGCTACCAGGGGTTTGAACGTGTTATCTGCTCTGCAGTAGAAGTGGGTATCGCGGTCTGAGCGGTGAAACCAGTCAACGGCGAGTCCACCCGAGCTTTCCACCCACTGCTCGTACTCGGGATATGCCCACACCACATCGATATATTCGCGTGGGTAGCACCAGTTGGTGTTCACTTTTAATGCCCAGGGTAGGTTGGTGCTGTTCTTAAAATAGCGGCCGGTTTCGGGGGAGGATGTGTCCTCGTAACGACCGAATTGGCTTGCGTCGAATAAATCGGTTGGTGGGTAGTTGGCGAAGTGAATTTCGCGGCCACGGTAGTCGGTTTTGAAAATAAAGAAGTCCAGTTCCGAGTGATTCAGGTTGGCCGGTGCGTAGGCAAAATGAATATCCAGGCGGAATGGAACCGGGTCGAAGGTGGCGCATTCTTTTTTGGTGTTGAAATGAGAGCAGCTGTCGGACTCACCGGTTTGGGTGTGCACGTGGCTGTCCTGCCAGAGCACCAGCACCGCTTCTGACTGCCATTGCTCCGGGCTGCGTTCGAATGATTGGCCATCGATGGTAACGCTGCCCTGGGCAATAATATCCGGGCTCATCCCCATAAGACGTAAGGCAAAACCATTGTGTTGCGCCGCGCCGCGGGCATCGATAAAGCCGTCGAGGATAAAGCCGCTAATACTGCCATCGGCGTTGTAGGTAGTTTGCAGGCGTTCGCGAACCACCAGGTCGTTCATATCGTAGTCGCCCATATGGGGCCAGTTATCTTCGTAGGCGAGGGTGACCCAATCGTTAGCGGAAGGGTAAAAGGCGCTGAAGGCGCGGCGGTAATCGTTGGGGAACTCGTCTTCCCAATCGGCCACACCGTCGGCATCGCTGTCATCGGCACTGGGCATGGTCGCGAGATTCGCTGTGTCGATAGCGGTCGGTGAGGCGGCTTTTACGGAAAAAACCGCATCGTTAAAATCGTTATCTCCCCAGGAGCGCGGTAAGTCTTCGAAGCCAATAACAACCTCGTCTACTACCTGGTCGTAGAGCAGCACGTTGTGCTGACGCAGCTTATCGGTTGGGTCTGGGTTCAGGTCTTGAAGGGAATAGTAAAACGGGGATTCCCAGGGTTTAACGCCGGTGTCGTACCAGAAAGCGTTGGCAGCCAGGAAAAATCCGATGGTGGTACCTGCACTGAAGTGTCCGAGGCTTAATCGGTGGCCCGTGGCCAGATGCGGAAACGAGAGGTTGGGAAACACAATCGTTTCACCGATCTGATCGACGGCAGTGGGTGGGCTTGCACTGTCGAAGGTGAAGAAGCCGAAGGCGTTTTGATAACCGGCACCTTCGTGCAGAAAGGTAATGAAAATCTCACTGTCTTCCTGCAGGGTAATATTTGCGCCGTTATCTCCGGTAAGAAACGCTTCGTTAACTGTTGATTCCGGCAGAGAATTGGCGATGCGGTCAAAAAAGCTGTCTGGGTATTGATCGCGGGCATAGATCAGTTTTTTGGGTTTTCCGGTGTTTTGGTTGTAACCACCAGGCCAGGGCATACCGGAGTGAAACTCCCAGATATATTGACCGTCTTGTAGATTTACGGCTTTTGCATTTTGTATTGTAAAAATACAACCGATGGCAAAAAGCAAAATTTTCATTTCCTTGGTGAACATAATGAAACCTTTTATGCGTGTATGAGGGAAGGCTTCTTAAGCTATTACCAGTTTCGTGCCAGACTAAAAAAATGGTTTTAAATTAAGGCGTTAGGATGGGCAAATGGTGTGGATGGCGATGGGGCTAGTGCGCGTTTTGAAAAATGATTCGCAAAATAAAAAATGTGGATGCCGGTTTTAACAAAATAAAAAAAGGCACTTTCGTGCCCGTTTTTCCCTGCGTTTTGTACTGGCTAGCAATGAGGTTGTAGTGAGGGGGGTAGCCATTGCGTCAGCTGCTTTACTCTCATGTGTAAAAGAAGACGCGAGCGCTTCAGCGGCAGCAGTGCGCAGCGGGAATCGTTGAGCAGTGTTCTTGCAGGTTCCAGCTCTCCGCTGCGAATTAAATCGGCGGCCAGGTAGAGTAAGTGGGTGGCGGTGTAGGTAAGTACCGGCGCGGATAACGGTTGAGGAATATCTCCCTGTTGAACCGCCCTGTGCAGGCGTTTACTAAAGGGACATTCCTCGGTGGTTGTCAGGCGTTTGCAGGCGCGGTTGTCTGAATCTAACACGTATGCAGCGAGTTGTTTCGGGCTGTAGGCAATATCGGTTTGCAAGGCAATTTTCGACCATACATCCTGATCTTCGCCCATGGCTTCGCCCACGGGGAAGCCGCCCACCTCCTGCAGTAGCGATTTTTCTGCACAAATAGATGACGAGAAAAAAGGCAGGTCGCCGCGAGCGCAAATAGAAAAGTAATGGTCGAGCAAGCAGGGGCCTTCCATCTGCTGCGCAAAGCGTATTTTAGGCTGGATGGTGTGCTCGCCCTCGACCTTTATATAATTAGTCGCCTGTGCTCGCGCATGGGGAAACATTTGGATTAACTTATAAAACTCTGCTGTTGCGCCCGGTAGCCAGTAGTCGTCGGCATCCATAAAGGCCACGTGAGTCCCTCTTGCTGCGGCGATGCCGGTATTTCTCGCGCGTGAAACACCGCCGTTTTTCTGGTTAATTAACCGTACCTGAGAATGCTGGGGCTGGTTTTCAATAGCGGCTTGAACGATTTTCTCGCCGCGATCGGTAGAGCCATCGTTGACAATAATAATTTCAAGTACCGGCTCGCTTTGGTTCAGTACTGATTCCAGTGTGTGCAGAATATGGTTGGCCTTGTTGTATAGCGGAATGACCAATGAAATGCTCGCTAGTGTCTTATTCATCTCAACATCTCCAGTTATTTAGCGCCAGATCGAAGGCGTCTTTGCGATTTAATACTGGCTTGGGAAAGCCTTTGTCGAGCCCCTGTATGACAGAAGCGGTTAAACGTTCGGGATCGATATGTGAAGAATTAAATTGCAAATTCTCTGCCATACCGATTTGTTTACACCAGCCGTAGCACTTGCTGTGATAGTTGAGCGAGATTACCGGTGTATCGACAATAAAAGCCAAAATAGCGGCGTGCAGGCGCATACCAATAACCAGTTCGAAGCGCGATAGTGTGTGCACGACGGTTAATGGATTGGGGTTGTAGTGAATATGCTCTGCCACAACCCCCGACGGTAATTGTTGCAGGAGTTCCTGGTGGACTTGTGTATCCCCCAATGTTGGGTGGCCGTTAAAGTCGAGCAGGGTAATACGCTTGCCGGTTTGTCGATGAATTTTCAGCAGTGAAGCTGCCAGTGCTTTTAGCCGGTTTTGTTCGGCCATCAGGTTTCCACTAAAACGCTCATTTGGGCACAGGCATACGGCAATACCTTCTCTCTGTGAGGCGGGCAGCGGATAAAAATTGTGTGCCAGCAACAGCGGCGCCAGATCGAAAGTCAGCTCTACGTTGGCAGCGGGGGCAATGCTGTTTGCGATATCCAGACTTTCCCGGTCGCGGACACCGACGAAGGCACATTCGTCTAGAAGTTTTGCGCAGGCATTTTCTGCTTCTTTGTTGCGAAAAGGGCCAATGCCAATGCCGAGTGCGAGTGCTTTCTTGCGGCCGCTCAGTTTGATCATATGCCGTTTAATTCCAATATCGTGAGCGTTATGCAGTACCGAACCGCCGCCAAAAATAACCCGGTTAGATGCGAGCGAAGCCCTGTATTGTCGCAGACGGTTTTCGCCGCGAAAGCTTTGCTCAGGTTTAAGGCTGGGGGGAAATTCACCGAGGCCTGGAATGCTTAAATCAACGGGCGAGTTGATAGCGAAACGTGAATTCCCCAGAAATTTTTTTGCACCCCAGGCCGTTGCCAGCAGCAGTGCATCGTCGCCGGAATTTTTCATGCCGTAGTAGCCACATAGAAACGCGCGCTGAGTCATAAGTTACCTCGTAATGTTGTTTTTTCCGGTGTGGCAGGTTTCAAACTAATACCAATCCAGAGCAGGGCAGGCCAGTAAACGTAGGCCAGTATTTCCAGGTTTTCGAAGAAGCTATAGCTGATCATAATCACGCAGATACCAAGTGCGGTGAGCGCAGTCTTGGATTTTTGCGCGGCAAAAAGCAGGTGTAGGGTGGTGAATGCAAGCGGCAGTGCGAGTGCGAACATGCCGACAATCCCCTTTACAAACAGCAGGCCGTACCAAGAGTGGTGTGTGCCTATGGGCATGTGTTCAACAATTTTAGGGCCGCGCTCGACCACACCATGGCCCCAGATAGGCGCTTCATTCTCCCAGCGCTGCAGAGCCAGACGAGCCAGTGTCCCGCGCACGCGCGTGGAGCCGGGTCGGCTTTCCTTTACCTGGGTGTAGGATTCCATTACCCATTGGTACACCGGCTCACCAAGCAGTATCAGCGCCGGTAAGGTAATCCCCAGGCCGATCCAGGCGAGTGGGTGCCTGAGTGAGCCGAGGGCGATCATGATGGGAACGATCGCCATAAAAATGGCCCAGCCGGCACGGGACTGACTCAGCAGACACATCGTTAGTGCACCCGTCACTCCCAGGGCGCGCCAGCGGGAGTCGGTTTCCTGTAAGCACAGCACCAGGTAGATACAGCTGAGCAGGCCGGCGGCTGGAGCCCATGGCCCGATAAACTGCCAGCGCGCCATACCGGTTTCGGGGTTCATACCAAACAGACGGATGATAAACACCTCTTCTGGCCCTCCAATGGCTTTAAGTGGCGAGACAAACAGGTCTCCGTGCAGCCCGCCGATGTAGGCCAGTACGCCTAACAGGCCGAAGGGGATGGCGCTGGCGGCAGCGATGCAAACGCCTCTTACCAGCACCTGCGGACGAATAGAGATCATACTGCCCAGCAGCGGGAACAGTGCCAGCAGAGCCCAGCCCTTGGCCCAACCAATGGACGATTTAATCGTCGATCCGGTGCCCAGTTGGCGGTCGATATGCGCGCTGATTAAAGCCACCAGCATCACCAGCATGGCCAGTATCCAAAGCCAAACCACAGGAGACACCAATAGCAGAGGGTTGATGGGGAATTTTTGCCGACCCAATAGATAAACCTTGAGCGCAAACACCGCGAGAATCGCCCAGCCTATTACCGAGCCAAGTACGTAGAGTCCGCCCAGCAGATAGACCGGGTAGCTCATTGCCAAGCCGTAGAACACTAACTGTTCTTCAGCAGTAAGCCGATTAAATATTGTCTGTGCCATGCGGTAAATAATCCAAAGATAACGAATATCATTGCCATGACACCTACGGCGACAGCAATGGCGGTATTGGGGCTTTTGGGTGAAGCGGGTTTAGAGGGAACCGAGAGCAATTGCACGGCTGGGTAAGAGGCAAAAATATCGGATTTACCGGCCTCCAGTTTTGCCGCTGCGGAGGTAAATACCGCTTCTGCCAGTTGGTGTTCACGCTCAAGTCGCTCAAGCTCCGCCGATTCGCGGGTAAACACTTTTAGCTGGTCTTTTAGTTTGGCTTCGATAATGTCCATTTCATTAATTTCGGCCTCTACGCCCTGGAGTCTGGCGTAATTGTCCATAAGCGAGGCAAACAGTTCTGCCCGATGGATGCTGGCTTGCAGATCCATTGAATGCAGAATATCGGCGGCCTGGGAGCCCACCAGTTTGGCACTACGCAATTTAAGCGATTGTTTTGCGCCTTCATAACGCAGATTCTGGCTAACCACTTTCGGGTGGTTGCCGCCCCACAGGGAAGAGTATTCCGCAACTTTCATGGCGCTGGCATCCAGCGCCTTCAAATAGCCGCGAAACTCCGGGTCACTCTGCAGACGGAAAGCCTGCCCGGCCAATGCGGGTGAAATACCTAGATCCAGGCCCAATTGCCGAACAAAGTCTTCGGTATTGCGGGCGCTGGATTGTGCGGTCATTTTCTTTTCGTTCACAAGCGTAATGGTGTTCATCAACTGGGCGACCTGTTGCTGAGACACGAGCAGGGAGCGCTGTTGAAACTCCACGATAGCGTTGCGGGTTTGGTTTAGACGGTTGCGGTACTGATCGAGAGCAGAGCGAATACTGTTATCGCGGCGAAACATTTCATCTTCACGCAGCTTGTCCAGCGCCTCCTGAAAAGCATCGTATAGCGCCCATCCGTATTCCTGAGCGCGCTCCGGCGAACCGCCATCCACGTGCAGGTAAATAATGGAGGTGCGCTCACGCAGCTCTACTCTCGGTGAGTTGAGGGCTTCGTAGCTTGTGCCTAAGCGATCTGCTGCGCTGTTGAGTACTTCGCGGCTTTTAAAGATCTCTTTGTAATTCACCAGAGGGTTAAACGCCATGCTGGAAAAGGGGGTGCGAGTAGACTGGCTGGCGGTACCCACGTTTTCGATATTAAAGCTGCTGGAGCTACCGGATCCCGGCAATACCACGCTGAGCGCACTGGCGAATACCGGTGGCCGCGATAGATAAAGCACCACCATGCCGGCGATGGCAACCATAGCCAGCAGCGTAACCCAAACGTAGCGGAAGCTGCGCATACGCCAAACCGCGCGGCGAAACTGGTCGCGGGAGGTAACGGGGACGGGGAGCGTATTCATAACGGTAAGCCTGTTCTATCCGTTTAGAAGAAGAGTTTCATTGGGCCGATGATATCGCCAAGACTGCGGGCGAAATCGCGCAGGTTGCTGATATCGGAGTCGTAGCAGGCCAGTGCGTCGTTGGGCATTAGGTAAGGATTTATATCCTCGCGATGGGGGGATCGCATAAGCTCTTCAATGGAACGTTCGATAATCTGGAATTCTTTGGTAACCGGATTTTTACTCGCCAGCACGACTTTGCGTGGCGCATTGGTTAGCTGTGTTCCACCAACGCAGTTACTGGAAACGGCGGCCTGCAGCAAGGTAGAGCCGTAAGGCAGGTTGCTGCTGTAACGGCCTGCGGCAGAGCCCGCGTTATCGAGCGCTGGCAAGGTGAGGTTGGACATAAACACGCGGAAGCCGCGAGGTGTTACCTGTGAGGGGCGCACCAGTGCCGACTGGAAACAACCGGTTGTGGGAACGATGACCTGATCACCGTCCACCAGCGATACATCCTGCACCGGCAGGCCTTTTACAACGCCAGATAGATCAAGCTCTATCTGCCAGCCCTGGCGTATCAGAATGACCTGATCCAGTTTTGCGTCGGGACGAACCCCGGAGGCGTTGCGCAAGGCTTCAATAATCGAACGCTTGGTTGCGTAATCACCAACAGCCGCTAGGCGTTCGGCTATCACACTTTCCTGTCGGTTCTCGTTAATAGTGACGCGGCCGGGCTGAAACACCGCACCGCTTACCGTTACGTTTACCGGTGCCCATTGTTTTACACGCACACTGGCGCGGGCTGCAGAGGGGCGAAATATTTCAGCCCTAACCAGCGCCATTTCGATTTTTAAGCTGAGCTGTTCAACCGTTAAGCCCGCGCCATTTATGGGGCTGAGCAGTGGCAGTTGTAGCGAGCCATCAGGGTTGAGTACGTACTCGCCGCTGAAGCCCTCACCGTTTTCGATTTGCAGGTTGAGCATATCACCGGGGCTCAGTGGCAGGTCGCGATTGAATATGCTGGTGGGTGGTGTGCCGTTGTGTTCGTTGTTACTGGGAATAAGCGCGTGATCTGCGCGGTAGTGTACGGTCTGGTTCAGGCTTTCCACTTTCTCGCAATTAAGCTTTGAGGCAAACACAAATTTATCTGGGTTCGCATGGCTGACATGATGGCCCTTGGCACCTGTTTGACCATAAAAGCCCTGCTCCGGGTCGGTTGGCGATTGCATCGCATGATGCTGGGTGCAGGCGCTCGCCAGCAGGCTGGCGGTTAGAATCATAAGAATTCTACAGGGGCGAAAGTTATTCATGGTGGTGCCTATTTATCGAGAACAGCAAAGTGTTTGCAGTAGCTGTGCCAGTTTTTAACTTGTTGAAAGGTAAGGGAAAAATATATCTTCCAGCCATATAGCAAGTCGTTTTTTTTAAAATGGGAATATTTTCAAAGGGAGAATTTCTCCAAATGCAAAAGATGGTAAGAATCTGAATAGCGATGTCACACCGTTCTTATAACCCGAGGGGATGAGCTAGGCTTACGAAGAGAATGCACTTATAAGTGAGGCAATGTTTTACGATGGTGACTAAAGCTTCGAGCACAGAAACCGATGCCTATACGCAGCATGTTATGGGCGCAATAGACCCCGAGGTGTTTAAAACGCTCAACCTTGTACAACTGCAGGGGATACGGGCAGCGATTTGTGCCAATGCGCCATTTCGCAAACACCCGGTGGATATACGAGGCACGCTGCCCCTGTATTTTTTAACATACTATTTTGTATTTTTAATGGGGAAGGATCGGCGCTCTGCAACTCGCGAACGCGAGCGCCTGCGCTTGCGGTACATGAAAGGACTCGGTGCGTTTGCCTTTGTGTATACGTTTATTGCGGCGGCAATACCGTTGTTGTTCTTGGTGTTGTACTTATTAAAATCCCTGTTGGGTATCGATATTTTTTCGGATCAGCATCTGTCTGATCTATTGTTTTAACGAAGCCGGTAGCGGCGGCGGCTCCGCCAAAACAACATTTGGCACCATTTCTAGTAGGCGCCTTTACCAGTAATTACGGCAGGTACGGTGAGGAAAATGATTCGTAAATCCATAAATGCACTTTTTTCTCGAATATAGCGAAGGTCCAGGCTGATTTGTTGTTCAAATGTGGTATCTGCACGGCCGGAAACCTGCCATAAACCCGTTAAGCCAGGCTTAACGCAGAGGCGTTGCTTTGCCCGGTAGTCGTAGCTGGATACTTCAGATGGCAACGCAGGTCTGGGGCCTACCAATAACATATCCCCTTTTACAATATTCCACAGTTGCGGTAATTCATCGATAGAAAGCTTACGCATAATCCGCCCAAAGCGCGTGATGCGCGGGTCGGAAAAAAACTTTTTACACACGCCATCGCGGTCACTTTTCACATTACTAAGATCCACATACTTTGGATCGTCCTGCAAATACATGGAGCGAAATTTATAAAGTGTAAAAGGCATGCCGTTCTCTCCCACGCGTGTTTGAAAAAAAACGGCAGGGCCACGGCTTTCCAGTTTGATTATGGCGTAGGTGAGCAACAGTAGTGGCGAGATTGCCAGCAAGGCAGCCATGGCAGTTAGCCTCTGTAACAAGGGAGCCAAACCGGGAGTGGATTGTGAATGATGCAGAAACGGTAAGGACGAGAGAAGAGAATAAATTCTGGACGCTGGGCTGTAGTGTATTTGATACATAATATGAACTCCGAATAACGCTTGGTCGATGGTATAGACAGGAGGAGTTGCAACTAGAATGCCAAAAAATATTGGTGTTTTATGCGGGAAAACGAGAGTTTTTAAGCGCATTTTTCAAGTGTTTTATGAAATTGCAAAAACGTTTTTTTCAAAATAAAAAAAACACCTGTAAACAGGTGCTGTTGGGGAATAACTATTTATTAATGAGCTAAAAGTCGGAAAATATAGAGTGGGTTGCCAAGTACATAGCGCCTGAATTTCGCTTTTGGTTCCATGGCTAAACGATACAGCCACTCCATGCCTATTTCGCGCATCCAGCGCGGAGCGCGACGAATATTACCGGAGTAAAAATCAAATAGGCCTCCTACCGCTAGTGCCGTATGCGTCTGCAGCCGCTGTTTATTGTTTTCCACCCACTGTTCCTGAACCGGCGAGCCCATGGCTACCAGGCAGATATCGGCCTTTGAGTGGTTAATCTTTTCAATAATGTCATCCGACGCGCTAGTATCGAAATAACCGTGGTGAGTTCCTGCAATAACGAGCCGCGGGTATTGCTGCTGTAATTTTCGTGAGGCTTCCTCGGCAACACCGGGTTTTGATCCCAGTAAAAACAAGGATTGCCCGGTGTGTTGAGCGTTTTCACAAATATGAGGTAAAAGATCGGTGCCGTTAATGTTTTCCTGTAATTGAAAACCCATGCGCTTTGCGCCGAGACGCACGCCTGAACCATCGGCCAACACCAAGTCTGCCTGGTTAAGTGTTTCGCGAAAACGCTTATGCGTAAAACCAATATTCACAGAGTTTACGTTAACAAAAAAAATGGACTGACAAGAATGTTGTGTTCGATGGAATATCTGCTTGACCACATCGTTTAATGTGACGTTGTCAATTCTTATTCCAAATAGATTGAAACATTTTAAGTTCTTGCCGTTTTTGTTTCCGTAAATAAGGCGGCATAACAAAGCTTTGGCCATGAGAGAAAGGTTAAATCCAGCGGTGTTGTTTTTTTCATGGTGACGAATAGATTCACCATGGTTCATTTCAATATAGCCAATGGTTTGGTGAACCTCGTAAACGCTGAATAGTCCTGGCTTTAGCTGCGTTAGCGTAGCAATGGAATCATTCAGGCATACCCTTCGGATACTAACGCCGCAAAGCGCCAGGTCTCCCGAGAGAATATTTAACAGCATTAAGCTATTTTTGAATCCGCCAAAAGACCATTGGTAAAAATACAGGGGGCGACCAACGGCATCCTGAATAACCGTTTCTTTCGCTATGGCTTTGTTTTTTAGCAGTGCAATTGAGGCGTTGACAAAAAATATGGGGGTGAGAATAAAAAGTGTTACTAACGCAGTAAAAATATCTAAAACGTCCGCAGACGTAAGGGGCTTAGTCTTTCGTTGTTTGGCAAAAACATTCATAGCAACTACCTCAATTTTCGTTTATCTATAAATGAGGTATTGCAGCCGCTGTGCCAGTTTGGATTGATTTTTAAGTTATTGATTTTCCAGTAGAAATAGAGGATCCGTTACCAGGTTTTTTAAACGGCGATGCATTTTGCAAAAGAGGAATTTCCATTTTATGAAAACGAAAAAGTGAATTCGCCTATTTAAATAACGGGAACTCGCGCTGCAACTGAACGGAGAGGCTTTTTATTGAGATGGAAGCGTGGCGTGCGCCTCCGAGAATGTGTTGAACGCGCTTAGCCAAAGCCAGGCAATAATGCAGGCCGCGAAATTTTAGGTAATCTACTCTGCGGGGCTTATAAAGCTGTCTCATTGGCCCGGCACTGTAATGCCGTATATAGTCCGTAAGGCGTGGATCGCTGTTGTTATTCCAGCGCTGGTCGAGAATAGCGACTGATGGATTGTTTTTGGCATAATGAATAATGGTGCCATTTTCTCCCCAGCCGACATCGTCCTCGGGCGGCAGAGCGCTGCGACAGTTGTTGATAACGGTGTCGATAAAGTCTCTGCTGGCACGCGTATTTTGAAAAATAAGCACGCCAGAATTGATCCGACCACTGTGTCCTTTGGCGACATAGATACTTTTGTTTTCCTGCGCTAGCGATTCTATCGCTGGGCATACGTCCTTTATTTCCGCGTCGGCATCGACAAACATCACCCAGTCGTAATTTCCTGCGAGGGCTTTTTGCAGCAGGTAAATTTTAAGCCAGGCAATATCCAGCCCGACGGTGGTGAGTCGCGGTCGGTCTACTACACTGTAGGAATAACAGTGCTTTTCGGCATAAGCGCGCTGGGACTCGATAATACGCCGGTACTGCCAGTGATAACCTCGGGCGGCGAGTGTAAAAATCAGTACTTTAGCCATACGAATTTTCCTTTCGCTCATTCAGCGTTATATAAATTGAAGTAAGAAAACAGCCAGCAGCTTTGGTGCCAATGTGATTCGGGAGCTCAATTTAAATGTTTGATCGTTCATCTGTACCGGCGAGAATCTTGTTTGTAGACGATGAGCCAGCGATTTTAAAAAGTCTTAGCCGCACCACTCGTCCGCTAAATACGGAGTGTGTATTTGTAGACGCTGGCAGTAAAGCGCTTGAGTTGCTGGAGGAAACGCCGTTCGACGTGATTGTTTCCGATATGCGTATGCCGAATATGGATGGCGCAACACTGCTGGCCAAGGTTGCAGAGCTTTATCCCGAAACCATGCGCCTGGTGCTTTCCGGTTATTCTGACGATGCGCTGATCATGGCCGCCATCAACGAGGGCCGAATCTGGGGTTATATCCATAAACCATGGGAAGACACCCATCTGCTGGTGACCCTGCAGCAGGCCATTGCCGCCCAGCAAATTATGGTCGAGCGTGCGCTGCTCAGGCACACCGTGGCGCGCTTTACGCGCGAGCACCAGGCTGGCTTTTGTCAGTTCATTGGCAGCTCAACGGCCATGCAAACGGTATACAACCAAATAGAGCGCGCGGCGCCCAGCAACGCCTCGGTTTTTGTCACCGGCCCCAGCGGTACCGGTAAAGAACTGGCTGCCCAGGCGCTACATCAGCTTAGCCCTCGTGGTAACGGGCCTTTTATTGCGCTCAACTGCGCTGCGATTCCCGGTGAATTAATGGAGTCGGAAATTTTTGGGCATGTAAAAGGAGCCTTTTCGGGCGCGATATCCAATCGCGATGGTGCAGCCACCCAGGCAAATGGCGGCACGCTTTTTTTGGATGAGCTGGGAGAAATGGACATTTCCTTGCAGGCGAAGTTACTGCGCTTTATACAAACAGGCAGTTTTCAAAAAGTCGGTGGCTCGCGCCCGGAAGTCGTTGATATTCGTTTTGTGTGCGCGACAAATCGTTTGCCTCAAGAGGCCATTGCTGAAGGGTTGCTACGCGAGGATTTGTACTATCGCCTGAACGTGGTCTCAATTGCCATGCCGCCCTTGGCTAAACGCGAAAGTGATCCGCTATTATTGGCGCGGCATTTTCTGGCGAAGTTTGCCGAGCAGGAACATAAAGAGCTGGCCGATTTCAGCCGCGATGCTGCGCTCTTAATCAACCAGTATCAATGGCCGGGCAATGTGCGTCAGCTGGAGAACTGCGTGCACTCCGCCGTAGTCATGAGCCCCGGCCCCATGATCACCAGTGAAGATCTCGCGTCAGCACTACAGTTGCCGGAAGGCGAGCGCGAAAACTTAATTAAACCCGTTGCCGCAGTTCCCTCCTCCATCGCGCCGGTAGCTCTAGTCTCCAGTGGCGGTGCCGAACCGGTATCGGGCGGTGGTGATCTTCGTTCGTTGGCAGACGTGGAGCGGGACTACATTGAATATGCGATTACCCACTGCCAGGGCAACGTCGTGCGCGCGGCCAGTGCGTTGCAGGTAAGCCCTTCTACGCTCTACCGGAAAATCCAGAATTGGGAGACGCAGGCGGGCTAAACCCGCCCGGTCGCCATACCCAGACACAGCGTTTTACTGCGCAGTTGTGCTTCCTAAAATGCGAAACTATTCGCAGCTTGCTAAATAACGTAGCCGAAATTTTCGTGGCGGTTTCTCTGTTGTTATCTAATGCTCTGATTCGTAAAGAATTTTTGTAGCTGGCAGGGTGTTTGCTCTGTGTAGATGAAAATACATCAACCGAGATCCACAATGCCTCCAGCCCTGCAACATCTTATTGCCGATAAACTTTTCCGTAATACCAGCTGGATGCTTATTACCGAGGCGGTGGCAAAAGTGAGTCGCTTGATCACGGTTATCGCCATGGCGGCCTGCCTAAGCCCGGAAATATTTGGTATTGCCTGCCTGGCACTTGCCTGCCACGAATTGATTAGAATTTTCAGCCGCGCGGGTGCGGGGGCAGTAGTGATTCAATGTGGTCACGCAGAGCTTAGTGAAACCGCTGGCAATGCCTCGCTATTGCAGTGGTGCGTGTGCGTTGCGCTAACGTTGTTACAGTTTTTGGCCGCCGAAAGTATTGCCGATTTCTACCAGCAGCAGGAATTAAAGCCGCTGTTGCAAATTATGGCGATCACCTACCTGTGTTACCCCATTGTTGCTGTGAAAGTATTTATGCTGCAGCGTGAAAATCGCTTCCGTTATTTTTCGTTAGCGAATGCCGTAACCGTAAGCGTTGATAACCTGAGCATTGCCGTATTTCTTTTACTTGATCAGGGTGTGTTTTCCGTTGCCTATGCAAAAATTATTACCGCTGTGTGCTGGGTTGTTATCTTTGGCGTGGCCTCGGTTAAAACCTATGCCCCCGCATTTAAAGCTTCGTTGTTTTTCCCCTTGGCGAAAACCTCCAGCCATATATTTGCCGCAGAGGGCTTGCGTGTTTTGCGCGCGCAACTGGATGTACTTATTGCCGCGCGGCTATTGGACCCTTTAGCCTTCGGCTATTACAGCTTTGCAAAAAATGCCGGGGTCGGTTTAAGCCAGTCGATAATTACGGCCTATATCTCGGGGCTGTACCCCTACGTCTGTGAGCAGTTGCGACGAGGAATGGGGCCGCAGGTGTTGCGTAAATCGCTGACCTTTGCCGCAGCGATATCACTCGTTTTTGTGGCTCAATCGCTGCTTGCCCCGGTGTATATCGCACTGCTATTCCCGCAGAAGTGGGAGTCTTCTGCGGCTTTGGTTTCGATTCTGTGTATCACCGGCGTGTCAGCCATATTTACCGATACCTTCTCGGTTTTTCTGCGCGCGCGCAGGGAAACGTTACGCGAAGTGTTCCTTATCGCGTTTACCGTGGTGTCTGCAGCACTGGCGATTATCCTGGTTCAGCCCTCCACGTCTTTGGCGCTTGCCTGGGTGACGCTGCTGGCAAGTTTTAGTTGCCTATTGCCACTACTGCTACAGCTAAAAATATTCCACAGCAATAAAATGATTAATCAAAAGGTGTTCTCATGAGTAACGATTGCAAACCCATTTTTTCGGTAGTTATGCCGCTCTATAATGTTGAAAAATATGTTGCAACAGCGATTGATTCAGTGCTGTCTCAAACCTATACACAGTTCGAACTTTTGTGCGTGGACGATGGTTGCACCGATAGCACCCTGGATATTGTCAATAGCTACCAGGATACGCGTATTAAAGTTGTTCACCAGCAGAATATGGGGCTTGCCGCAGCTCGAAACACCGGTATTAATCACGCTGGTGGTGTCTACATCGCCCTATTGGATTCAGACGATGCCTGGGCGCCCAATAAATTGCATCGCCACCTTCGCCACTTTCGTGATAACCCGCGCTTGGGTATTAGTTACAGTGCCTCTCGTTTTATTGATGAAGAGGGTAACGATATGGGCATAGGGCAGTATCCCAAACTGAAGGACATTTCCGCAGCAGATATTTTTTGCCGCAACCCCATTGGTAACGGTTCTGCCGCCGTTATCCGCCATAGTGTATTAACTCAAATTTCTGAAATACGCGAGCATGATGGACACTATAGGACAGTCTATTTTGATGAGGCCTTTCGGCAGTCGGAAGATGTTGAATTCTGGCTGCGTACCGCCCTAAAAACCGCTTGGCAGTTTGGCGGCATTGGCGAGGCGCTGACACTTTACCGCGTTAACTCTGGTGGCCTATCTGCGAATCTCGATAAGCAGTTTGAAGCCTGGAATAAATCCGTGCTTAAAAATCAGCATCTAAACCCGGCATTTTTCAAACAGTGGTATAGCCTTGCCGAGGCCTACCAAAAGCGATATTTAGCACGACGGGCCATTCAGTCGCGCAACAGCATTAAAGCCTTGAGCCTGAGTTTTTCGGCATTGCTATCAAATTGGCGCATCGTTAAATTTGAACCGGCTCGCACGCTGGTAACCCTGGGCTGTTCGTTTCTTACCTTGCTGCCAAAGGCCTGGTATAGCGCAATGGAAACGGCGGCGATGACTGTTTCGGAGGCTATAAACGAATTAAAGCTGCGTAAGGTAAGTTAGGGTGCTTCGGCATCGTTCGGGGTGTGGGGTAACAGAATGGTAAACGTCGAGCCCTGCTGTAGCACGCTGCTGGCTCTGAGCCTTCCTCCCAATTTTTCGATAATGCCATGGGATATCGACAAGCCAAGCCCGGTGCCCTGGCCGGCGGGTTTGGTGGAAAAAAACGGGTCGAAAATACGCAGCAGGTCTGCGGGGGCAATGCCCTTGCCGGTATCGGCAATATCGATTCGAATACCTTCGTCCGACTGGCCTGTGGTGATGGTGATCGTGCCTTTTTCTTCAATAGCGTGGGTTGCATTTACCAGAAGGTTTAGCACCACCTGGGAAAACCCACCGGAATAACCTAGAACGTCTGGGGTGTCGCCATAGTGTTCTACAATTTCCGCTTTGTATTTTATTTCATTTAATACCAGCTTCAGTGTATTTCTTATACATTCATTGACGGAGAAAAATTGTTTTTCGTCTTGATCCGGGCGAGAAAAATCCTTAAGGCTGCGCACAATGCCCGCGATTTTTTCCATGCCGGAAATGGAGTCAATAAGAATATCATCGAAATCATCCATTAAAAAATCGATATCGTATTGCGATTTTGACTGTGCGAATTGCTTTTCTGAATGCTGGTTAGCACAAAGGTGTTCGATATCGGCGATAAAGCCGGTAAGAGATTCCCGGTATTTTTTTAAAGCGGAGAGATTACTTTTAACATAGGCCGAGGGATTATTGATTTCGTGGGCAACGCCGGCCGAAAGCTGGCCAATAGAAGCGAGCTTTTCCTGGTGCAGCAACTGGGCTTTCTGATGTTTCAACCGATTGTAAGCGGAGGTAAGTGTCGAGTTGGCTTCGTAAAGCTCGCGGGATTTATCCTCTAGCAGTTTGTCTGCCAATTCACGCGCTTTTTTTTGGCGTTGGTACGCAGCCTTGTAATCGATATTTGTCATACCAGTTTAATATCAATAATACAGGTGTTAGCGCCCTTATGGACGCATTGCTGTTGATTAATATCGACATTGACGCCGTAATGTTCCGCAGCTCCACTCACCAGACCTTCCGCCAGAAAGCAGAGTTTTCTCGGTGAAGAGTAGTGCATTTGTATATGGCTATCGTTGAGTTGATCACAGCGAATACTGGGCAGTGCCGCATCCTGATAAAGCTTTCTCACTTCTTTGTGAATCACGCCTTCAATACTGGAGAGAAAATTGAAATATTGCGTGTGCAGGCTGGTGAATATGGGGAATTTTGAGTTGAGCTGGCTAAACAGGTAGTGGCCAAATTTTCGCGTAACCAAGTGGGGGTCGGCACCCAGATATTCCGCAATGGCCACCACCAAATCGACAACTTCTTCATCTCTGTAACTGGATGCGGATGCGTAAATGCCCTCTGATTCGGGTTTTACTTTGTCGAGTATGCTCTCCCATGCATTAATTCCATACTCGGTTTCAATCATATCGTTGAGGGCGATAAATACAGCGCCTTTCATATAAGCTCCTAGCTAAACGGTCTACAGACGTGAATATCCAAATGATCACCAGTACTGTTTTCGTAAACCCAAAGTTTATCGATATGGGCTGAGCTTAGCGTGGTTCCCGACTTAAGAAGTAGCACATCGTTGGGGGTATAAATGTTCGCCGCCAAGACCATCCCGGGTATCAGCTGTTGCTGGTCTTTGGTGAGTATAGTTGAGTCCCGGCGTAAGGTGTTTTCATCGACGATAAAGAAGAAAGCCCCGACGACACCTTTGTCGAAGTTGGTGCCGACTAAGTTTTCGATATAGCGTCGGGCAGCTTTGTGTCCGGCAACGCCTTTCGTGCGTCGGCCTTCGCAAAGCAGCACGTATTCTGTTACCACACACATAATTCTGGCGCCCAGCGGTATCGCTTCGGCGCTTAAGCCGCGAGGGTAGCCGCTACCATCCAGATGTTCTTTATGCTTACCGATAATCTCCGCCACCCCAGCCAGGGAATTTAAACCGCTGAGCACCGCTTCACTAAGTTTGATCTGGGCTTGGTAACGTTTCAGTTCGTTGTCATCCATATCTGAAATAACACGGTAAGACCAATAATCTGCGGTGGCCAGGCTACCTATATTATGGAGCTGGCTAGCCAGCAGTAAATTGTCGAGATCCCTTTCCGGTAGTGTTAGCTGGCTCGCAACCTTGGCGGCGCTATCCGTAATAAATTGCGCATTGCCATCACCCTTGCCGCTGAGTTCAACCAGGTTCGACACGGCGTGTAATAGCTGGCGAGCTCGTGATTGCGCGCGTTCGTGCTCCGTTTGCAGGAGCGATAGCGCCTGCTGTACTTCTATATCCTTTTCCTTCACCCGGCAGTCTAGGCTGAGCGCCAAGCGTCCAAGCTTGCGATTCTGTGTGCTGGTAAGTTTTTCCAGGCGGCGACGCTCTTTCTGCGAGGCTTGGAATTCAATAGCGCTCTGGATAACGCTAGTGAGCACCTGATCATCCCACGGCTTTGAGATGTAATTAAAAATCTTCGCTTCGTTGACGACCTTTTCCAGGGCATGGATATCCGAGTACCCGGTAATCAATATCCGTTCCGTGTTGGGCCGTTCGCGCCGCACTTGCGAGAGAAATTCCGCACCATCCATACCCGGCATACGCATATCGGAGACAACCACATCTACAGCATGTCTCTTAATGATCTCGAGCCCCTGCTCGGCCGAGCTGGCGCAATGAACCTGCCACTGTTCGTCGCGGGCGAGGCGCTTCATGGCTCTCAAAATCGGAATTTCGTCATCTACAAACAGAATACAGGGCGGCAAATGAGTGATTTGCATCACGGTTTCCTCAGTTGTCGTTTATGTTGGCGTATTTCTGGTTAAATAATAAGCACTGTAAGTGTAATATCATTTATAACATGAATATCATGAACCTCAGAAAGATTCGTTTGTTATGGGTGATTGGCTAAAATTTCACCTTGGTTATAAAAAGTAGGTGGCTAAATGACCGGTTCTAATAAAGAGATGTACAGCTCTGGCGAGGTTGCCCGCCTGTGTGGCGTATCGCTGCGTACCGTGCTGAATTGGATTGCTAAAGGCTGGCTCGAGGCACACCAGCTGCCCGGCGCGCGAGGGGACAACCGCATTATGCGGGGTGACCTTATTGCCTTTATGAACGCACACAAAATGCCCCTGCCGGACATCTTTCAGCCGACGCTACGCTCAGCGCTTGTGGTAGACGATGAAATACCGATGGCCAATGCCATAAAGCGTATTTTACGCGGCAAGGGCTTTGAGGTTTCGGTCGCCAACGATGGCTTTAGCGCGGGTCTGTTTTATGCGAGCCAGAAGCCCGCACTAATGACGCTGGATTTACAGATGCCAACGATGGACGGCTTTCAGGTGTTGGAAAAAGTCGCCGCCGAAAAGTGCGGAAAAATCGTTGTTATATCGGGGTTAGATAAACAAGCCCTGTCAAAAACCCTGTCGATGGGGGCCGATGCAGTACTGCAGAAACCGTTTGAAAATGAGCAACTAGAGGCGTTGCTCGAGACGTGGTTTACAGAACCGTCGCCCGGCTAGGCTGAGTGCAACGGTACGATTATGAAAGGCGAGAGTGTTAATCGTTGGTCGCTGCCAGCGCAACCTTAAAAAAGGGCTGACGCCGCGCTTACGTTTTGCAACAAGCGGCTAGTGGAATTCAAATTTATCGCTTGGCCCCAAACGCCGGTAACAGTAACGAAGGCGCGAATATTTGTTAAAATCTTAATCTCACAAACGCGACGCGGTAATATGAAATCCACGCACTCACGGCTCGACCGCCTGATTAGTCAGCACACCCAAACACCCCTCGGTGACGTGCGGCTGCTACTGGCAAAAAAACAGATCACGGTGGATGGAAGTATCGCTCACGATAGAAAAATGATCGTGAACCAGTTTTCACACATAACGCTTAGCGGCGAAGTTCTGCAAGACAAAAAGCCACGCTATATTATGCTCAACAAGCCGAAAGCGGTGGTTTGTGCAACCACAGACAAGCAACACAAAACCGTTATCGATCTACTCAATACCCCCAATAAAAACGAACTCCATATCGCAGGCCGACTAGATTTTAACTCAACAGGAATCGTACTCCTCACCAACGACGGCACCTGGTCGCGTGCCTTGTTTTCGCCAGAAAATCATATCACCAAGCACTATCAGGTAACGCTCAGCAAGCCGATTACAGACGGCATGGTAAAGGCTTTTTCCCAAGGCATTTACTTTGCCTACGAAAAACTCACGACCCGCCCCGCCAAACTCACCCCAACCAATACGCACACAGCCATCGTCGAACTCGTTGAAGGCCGTTACCATCAAATAAAAAGAATGTTCGGCCACTTTCAAAGTGAAGTATTAACCCTTCATCGTTTTAGAGTAGGCAATATTATGTTGCGTGAACTAGATGAAGCGGGATATAGAGATTTAACGAAAGAGGAACTAGAGCAATAGAAAAGAGGCCCTGCGCGAAAAATATAAATACTTGGGGTTCCCCTTCCACGGAACGGCGACAATTTGGCAGAAGGGCTCACTGGCGAAATTCAAAGACACCGTACGAAAGCAAGCAGCACGTTCTCTCAATTACTTTGGTATCGCCAAAGCGCTTCAAAAGTGTATTGACCTTGACGCATGGAATCGAACAGAGTTGCGTATGAACTATTGAAAACACCGGCGCAAAGTGCGCCCAAAATCTTGCGATTTCCTGTGGGATATCAAGTAAGAGTTATTGGTATAGCTCAAGGACATAAGGAGTGAATATGGCAATATTGAAAGAGCTTCTTGAGAGCCAAGGTTTGATCGCACAAAAAAAATGGTAGGTGGACATGCTTGGTACCATAACGGTCATATTGATAGCCTTGTTAACTTTGCAGGTGATCAAACATACTAAATAACATGAATTTTCTGACATTGTACGTAGTAGCACTTTAGTTATTTTACAGAATGCAGAGAATCTAGATGGCTAATCATCCACTTTTTAAACGGCAACCATTCGGCCCAGACATAAGAAGACTGCTCATTAAGCTTTGTAACCCCAGGAGTTGTCGCTACATCTTTCGAAAGAGAAATATAGCTTGAAGGGACTCGAATACTTTCTTTAATGCCCTGCGCGAAGGAAATATATGTTTTTTCGAACGCTGCAAATCCTGCTTGAGCAACAAATAGTTCGCCAGATTCTGAAGAGTTCAGGAATACCAAATATTCTTGATTTACAAGTAAAGGTTTACGGCTCAAAAATTTTATAGTTTTATCAGCATAGCCTGCTTTAATAGGGTCAACGATAGTTGCCTCATGATTTAGGTAATTCTTTTTTTCTCCTGAATAGATAACTTCATACTGATCAACCGATAAGCTAGCTTGTTTAACGTTAATAATTGTTACGACTGATGAATCGCTCAGTAGTTCTTCAATAGATATAGGTGCTATTTTAGTGGCGAAAGCATTAAATGCTATAAATAATCCAATGACGGCTAAATAGTATTTTTTAGGGAAATATTTCATTTTAATATATCACCTTCCCATAAGTAGATTTTTCGAATTCGGCGCCCATTTCAATCACCTCAGGAATAGGAGGTATATTGTTATGATTACCCCAATGACAAAGCTCGTGTAAAATGGTTGCGCCAGCAACATACACAGCATTACCCGCTTTATTCTTATCGATAGTGTTAGCTGAGTTTTTCTCGAAGTCCTTTATAACACCGATATGGATTTCAATGTTTCCTGGATTAGAATGCCTAAAACAACCATAGGCTTTCGGGACGCCACATTGTCCTGAATGCAAATCAGTTATCACGATTTCAGGTGACGTTCCCCACGTTATCGTATTCTTGAACTCCACAAAGCTGAGATTGCCGTATTTAGCTGCGTTTTTAACGACAACTGAATTTTTAATTAATTTTGGAAATTGAAACCTTATATACTGCGTGAATTTAGGGTATTTGGTTTGATCGATCAGGCTTATCTTCATTGAATCTCGCTCCTTTGTTTGCACACATTTAACATAATATAACGCAGACTGATATCAGGGGGAAAGTTAACGCCTCAAACACCGGCGCAGCTTCGCTGCGTAGCGGAAAATTATTCCGAGTGCTTGCGTCTGTTAGGCCTTGTAGACGATGCGCAATTAAAATTTTCTAGTCTTAATGAGTTCGTCAAAATGTATTAATCCAAGAGGATAATGCATCAACATCGTGTTCTATCTGTTGAAGATCTGGGGATGGGGCAGGTAATTCATCCGATTGAGAATGCGCAAAAACTGAGTATCGAGTCATCAGATCATCAATAAGGTCACAATCGCTCTGCTCTATCTTAGTTAACTTTGACAGCCGACCCTTCGTTTGAACGTCTCGTCTAAACCTGACAAGAACTTCATTCAATAGCACGCTTTCGACGCATTTCTCCAGCAAAATCCTAAACTCGCTACAGGTTTGCCATGCCTCTCTCTCAAAAGTATCTGCATCACCATTATCAACATGCTTTCTTAACTGGGGAAGGAATTCGTTTTTTATGCGCGCAACAGCTTTTATTGGTTTCGAATCACGAAGGCTTAATTTAGCTGTAATTCCCGAGTGTTTTCCGAGCTTTCGTAACGTTTCCACAGCTACAGAAATCGGGGATGAAAGTCCATTTTCACGAGCTTGGTCGTTTAATTTCCTAGTCACTGACTCAACCTGAGACAAAAGGGATAGCCTATGTGTAAAAATAATAACCTGACGATCCATCGCTAAAGCAACAAGTCGAGCTACAACTTTTTCTTCAAAGTCTTGGTCAAGAGAAGATATTGGATCATCAAATATGAATGGAGATTTTTGGCCAGATCCTGTGATATCAGCTAGGAAAGCCGCTAGAGCTACAACTCTGACTTCTCCTTCGCTCAAGATTTTCTCTGCTGGGACAGCTGATTTGCTACCTTGCAGTGTCAGCCCAAATGTTATTCTCCCTTTTCCTTGTTGTTTACTCTCTGGCTTAACCGGGAGTCTAATGCCCCCTAGCACACTTAGCTCTTTGGCAAAGCGTTCTTGATAGCCCGCATCAAGTTCAACTTTTGCCAATTCATTGCTTTTTGTTGTCAGGGCATTAGTGCTTGTAAGTCTAATTGCAGAATCGAAAGTAGAAATAGAGTTGAGTCTTTTTCTCTCCTCTAGAATCGCGGCTTTATTTTGATTTAGCCACTGAGTGGATTGCAGCTCTTTAAGTCGTGTTTCTAGCTTCAGCCGTTGCCCATCCTGTTGTAATTCTTTTAGGGTCTTTTCCTCTACATCAAAAGTATTTGATATATGTTGACATGCTTTATCGAGAGGGCTCCACTCAAATATAGGGACTGCCGCAAGACTATCAGCAGTATCAACAGCCTTTCGCCGTAGCGTTAGCGCTGTCATATATTGCTTTGCTACTTCCTCTGGCACTTTCAATTGATTCATTTGTATCAACCAATCATGCTCCAATGGTAGGCTAAGCATTCTCTTCGTTAGCTCATCTCTCAGGTTCTCGGCTGTTTTGGCATCTGCTTCAAGCCTCCCTTGAACATATACCTGAAAGTGATCCATGCGCTCTTTTCCATCAATTGTGAATTCTTGCTGACATAGAACACAGCGAGATCCATCACCAGTAGATGGAAAATTGACATTTGGATATGCGTGCTTTTCAGAGAATTCTTTTGCATGCTTCCATAGTGCACATCCATGTGCTTTGCCCTACACCATCAAGGGCAACGTTAGCAAAGACCTTTTTAGCCTCTTCGTTCGCAATATTTCGCTTCTTGTTAGCATCGGATCTCGCAGTAATTACAGCTTGAATTGCTTCATCAACCAAAGCGGATTTTAGGCTATCGATCCCATCTTTTATCCTTTTATAAACAAGTCTATCCTGCGTAATAACTTTAAGGCGGCCTTCCACGTCCTTTTGAGCCAAAGCTGTTTCTGTTGCAACGCGTTCATCGTCAAGCTCTTTAGAGAACTCACATTTTTGCTCAATAACTTCTAGCTTGGTGGTGGCCTTAAGTGTATTTAACCATTGGATTGGTGCAGCATAGATTAATATAGGTGGGGTACTAGGGAGCTTCGACGCGAGCGTCTTTTTTTCTTGCTTCAGAAATGTTGACACACGATCACAAATTACAATTAGAGATGAATTGAAACGCATACGACTTGGCTCGTATGTGGCTTCGTTTTTCCCCATGTACATCTGTGCAGCCTTTGTATCGAAAACATGAACATGACGTAGATGTGCTAAGACCCCTCCACTAAGGGTCCAAGAAACTAACTGTGCTTTTCCACTTATTGATAACTCTATATCGGCCGCAGCGGGTGGTGGTTCATTAGAGAATACGTTGCCTAGCATTTCATCCTTAGCCCTTGAGCCACATGCCTGTTTTAGAATGCGAGAGAAGCTTGTTTTCCCTGATCCATTTGCACCATATATAACTGTAAGGTTTGTATTGCCAAATGCAAGAGTTGCATCTGCTTTGATTGCGTTAATACCTGAGACGCCAGAAATTTTATTGATACGTAGTTCTGGGCGCTGGGCTGCCTGCGCTAAAGCACCAGGTACAATTTTAGAGTAACCTTCCTTTGCCCCCGACGCCTCTTTAAAGCATAGTCTTGCAAGCTCCGTTATTTCAGCGTCATTAGGCATTCTTTTTGAGTCAATAAGTAATCGCGCTGCGGATTGTAGCCACTTAGGGCGCTCATTAATCCAAGTTTCGAAGCTGTCGGGTTCTTGTGAATGATGGTCTTCTTGTATGTTATTCATCTTCTAAATCCCTGTGCAATAAATCTTGGCATGAGGGGGGAGGTTAATTTGCCTAACGCCTGTAGCAGTTTGTGTCAGGTGCCTACATTTGTTAAGCGTTTTTAGCATAATTTCGGCTAAGTTCCCTAAAAACACCTGACAACTGTATAAAGCCTACTCCCACTAGCATAACCACTACAAAAATCGTAAACGCCTGAAGAAACGTAACCTCGTCTTGAAACCACAACGCCAATGGAATGTCTGCAACCATGATAAACCCCATAACATAACCAATAGTCAAACCGAACCATTAAAGCACCAGCAATTACTATTGAATAAATTTTAAACCGCAGCTTTACAGCTAAATTTGGTGATTTTGTCTTATCTATTGCTGCACAAATGTTTTCCTTTGAATAATGAACACTACCCTCAAACTCTTGCGTATATGAAGCGTTAATCTATAACTTTAGCTTTATCAATTCATCTTCGTGCTTTTTAAAGAAGATTCCGAATAACAATTGATCCCCTAGCCACCCAAGTACAAGCAGCAAAAAGCGTCGCCACAATAAGAATATGGGGGTTTTCAGTTAACTTTAAGAATATGTCCATGGCTTTGCTCAACTAAGTTATGACGGACACTTTAACATTTTGCCATTTAATTATATTTTTTAGGCCTCTTTTGTCCGTTATGTGATAGATGATATTGCAAACTGGACAGGGGTTTTTCTTGAATCAATCAGTTATAGAATTTTTTTGTTATTTGCCCATTATCCTACTCGCTGAAAATCCCCTATGCAATTGTTATGCTGGTTAACTATACATGCGAAGTTGATGATGTTTTTCGACGTGATATAAATCCTGATGCGCACGGGTTAGTACGCTTTTCTTTCCAGGGAAGCCTACCATTACTCGCAACATGAATTGAGGGCTTGCTCCACAAATTCTCGCCCGCAGGGATGCGGGTGTGAAGCCCCATGGATGGGTTTATGGCGGGTTTATGGGGCAAGCGCGCAATGGATGTCGGCACAGCATCTGACTTTCGATACAAAAAATCACCCGCAAGCGCAACTGGTGTTCCCACGGTGGCTAATTTCGGCATTCAATAAGATCTAAGAGTACCTTTCCGCCATCCTTTGGCAGCTAAAAGACGCTCCCCCTCTACCTAAACGTTAGCCCCCTGAAGCTAAAACAGGCCTAGGGGCTAGGGGCTAGGGACTAGGGGGGAGGGGGTTTCGAAGATACCCCCCTTGAAGCTAAAACATGCCCAAGGGCTATGTTAATCAGGGGGGAGGGGGTTTTGAAGATACCCCCCTTGAAGCTAAAAGAGGCCCAGGGGCTATGTTAATGAGGGGGGAGGGGGTTTTGAAGATACCCCCCTTGAAGCTAAAAGAGGCCCAGGGGCTATGTTAATGAGGGGGGAGGGGGTTTTGAAGATACCCCCCTTGAAGCTAAAAGAGGCCCAGGGGCTATGTTAATGAGGGGGGAGGGGGTTTCGAAGATACCCCCCTTGAAGCTAAAACATGCCCAGGGGCTATGTTAATCAGGGGGGAGGGGGTTTTGAAGATACCCCCCTTGAAGCTAAAAGAGGCCCAGGGGCTATGTTAATGACGGGGGAGGGGGTCTTGAAGGTACCCCCCTGAAGCAAAAGCATGCCCGAGAAGGCCTTGCGCCATGCAAGAAGCACAACTGGCCACAACGTATTCCAGTATTCGAACTGCAAGAGCTGTGAAAGGTGAGAAGCTGCAATGATCGATACTGCTAAAGTCGAAATAGAAAAACGCACCTACAGGCCGCGAAACCCCCATGGATGGATTTACGGTGGGTGAGTGGCAAAGCGCGCGCCTGAAACTAGACACCCAAAAAACATCGGCTTGCCGAAATTTAAGCCGTTAAATGTGGAATGGCCGTGGGCCTAACGTAAGTTCTACGTCTTACGACGAGGTTCTATGTGAATACGATCTCGTCTCGAAGGGAAGGTTTTCGAATGATGTATGTAGATTCTTTTTTTGATTAAATCATTGTCTATAAAGAATAATTAATTGTGGACTTTGCATTTCTATAGTTTGAACGCCCGTCTTTGCGCCTGGCTTAGGGTTCAATACGCTGGTGAGGAAGCCTTCTGTGAATACAGACTTTAATGGTGAGTGATTGGCTTTTGATAACGAGATTGAATCCCGTAACTTTAAGGCTTTTAGTCCGAGCCAGATAAGGTGCGCAGCGCTGATAATTTTCCCGCTAAAATGCCGCTACATAAGTCAGCCATGTTTCTACGGATACCATTTTATTTATTCTATGCGTCTTACCGGTTTTTATGTATTAAACTCACCGCTTCCGATGTAGATAACTCCCTGCCAGTGTAAAGCGAAACTCTGTAGGCGCTAGAACCTAGCGCCAATTCTCTAAACACTCTATCTTCAATTTCGGATAAGCCACCCTCAACCATTTCCATTGGCTGTATTAAAATAGCGGGCTTTGCAGCAAAAATTCTTTTCGGAATAATCGCTTTGATTTCTTTGGTTAAGCAAGATTCCGCTGCAGAGAATGAGCCCACTAACAACCTTTCAGTTGTAAATGCCTTGCTAGGTACGCTTACCTTCTGGATTTCGGATCCATCAAGGAGTCGAATTACAAATTTATTTCGGTAAACCTTTACGTAAACATCAATACAAAACAAATTTCTTAGCATGCGTTTAGCTCACCATAGTGGTTTTTCCAACATTTAGCCGCCGCACATTTTCAGGAATATGTGCTCATATATTTCGAATGTTTTTCTGTAGTAGTCGAGGGTGGGTAAGCATTAGTCGGTAGTTTTTGTTCGCTCAGGGACTGTGTGAGGGCCTACTAAACGTGTCTAATTACGCTCAATTCCACTTATTCCGGGGTATCTCATACCATGTGTCGTCTTACAGTCTTGGAGGATGTTATGTGGATGTTTTCAGGTGGGTGTAAGTGATCGCTTACCGGAGAAGAGTAGTAAAAAGTGGTAGCTAGGGGGAGACTTGAACTCCCGACCTCAGCATTATGAGTGCTGCGCTCTAACCAGCTGAGCTACCTAGCCACTTTTTACCTACTATTTATAAAAATCGTCCTGATTTTTATAAATGTCGCTTCGCTAGAGCTGGCACAAAGGCGTGGCTTTGCTGGCTCTAGCTTGCTCGCATTGCCGATGGCAATGGTTCGGGCTCCTGCCCTTAGTTACCTACTATTTATAAAAATCGTCCTGATTTTTATAAATGTCGCTTCGCTAGAGCTGGCACAAAGGCGTGGCTTTGCTGGTTCTAGCTTGCTCGCATTGCCGATGGCAATGGTTCGGGCTCCTGCCCTTAGTTACCTACTATTTATAAAAATCGTCCTGATTTTTATAAATGTCGCTTCGCTAGAGCTGGCACAAAGGCGTGGCTTTGCTGGTTCTAGCTTGCTCGCATTGCCGATGGCTTTGCGTATCGAACCCTTTGTTCTCTAAACGTTGCGGTTTCGAGAGGGTTGGCTGAGTATCGGGTTACGATGACGTCTGGCCGGGTTCGAGAGGGCGGCTATTTTCACTAGTCGCCCCTTTAATGTCAAGGGGGATTTAGACGTTAAAGCGGAAATGTACAACATCGCCGTCTTTGACAATATAGTCCTTGCCTTCCAGTCGCCATTTCCCTGCTTCTTTGGCTCCGGCTTCGCCGTTGTGGTTGACGAAATCGTCATAGCCAACGACTTCTGCACGGATAAAGCCTTTTTCGAAGTCGGTGTGAATTTTTCCGGCGGCTTGCGGTGCTGTGGAGCCAACGGGGATGGTCCAGGCGCGCACTTCTTTTACGCCAGCGGTGAAGTAGGTGTGCAGATCAAGCAGGTCGTAACCGGCGCGAATCACGCGGTTTAGGCCCGGCTCGTCCATGCCCATTTCTTCCAGAAATTCCAGTTTCTCTTCGTCGTCGAGTTCGGAGATCTCAGCTTCCAGCTTGTTGCAGATGGGCACGACAATCGCCTCCTCTTCTTCGGCAATTTCTATTACCGCATCCAGCAGGGGGTTGTGCTTAAAGCCGTCTTCTTCCACGTTGGCGATATACATGGTGGGCTTAAGGGTGAGTAAGCTGAGCTCTTTCAGCTGCTTTAAGCTGTCTTTGTCGAGGCCGAAAGAGCGCAGGGGTTTGGCTTCATTCAGGTGCGGCAGAATTTCTTCCAGCAGGGCTTTCATGCGAATGGCATCTTTGTCCTGGCCTTTGGCGGCTTTGCTGTAGCGCTGCAGGGCCTTTTCGACGGTGTCCAGGTCGGCCAGCGCCAGTTCGGTGTTGATAACTTCGATATCGGATTGAGGGTTGATGCGGCCGTCAACGTGGATTACGTTGGGATCGTCGAAGCAGCGCACAACGTGGGCAATGGCGTCGGTTTCCCGGATATTGGCGAGAAATTTGTTGCCCAGGCCTTCGCCTTTCGAGGCGCCTGCAACGAGGCCGGCGATGTCGACAAATTCCATGGTCGTTGGTACAACGCGATCCGGTTTGACGATTTCGGCCAGTTTATCCTGGCGCGGATCAGGCACTGCGACCACTCCAGAATTGGGGTCGATGGTGCAGAAAGGGAAGTTTGCCGCATCGATGCCCGCTTGGGTCAGCGCGTTAAACAGGGTTGATTTCCCAACGTTGGGTAAGCCGACGATGCCGCAGTTAAAGCCCATTTAGAATGTCCTATGTGTGTAAATTCTGTTTTTAAGGAGCGCTTTGCTTCCGGGGACGGTGTTTTTTCTCCCGGCAGCTTGCAACGTGAATGCTCCTAGTTAGTGTGCAATTCCCGCATGGCCTTTTCCCAGTCGCCAGCGACTAGGTCTGGAATGCTGCTTTCACTTTTTCGAATTGCATCTTCTATCATGTTTTGTTCGGCAAGCGGTGCTTTTTTCAGCACGTAGCCTGTAACCTGATTGGCATTGCCCGGGTGGCCGATGCCGACACGCAGGCGGCCAAAATTCTTGTTGTTGCCGAGAGAGCTGATAATGTCGCGCAAGCCATTATGACCGCCGTGACCGCCCCCTATCTTTAGTTTGGCAATACCGGGGGAAAGATCCAGCTCATCGTGAACGACCAATATGTTTTCCGGCGCTATTTTAAAGAAATTTGCCAGCGATGCTACTGCTTGGCCGCTTCGGTTCATAAAGGTGGTGGGGATCAGTAGGCGAACATCTTTGCCGCCGAGGGTAATTCGGCCGGTAAGGCCAAAGTGCTTTGGCGTATTGCTCATGACTTGGCCGTTGGCGCGGGCGAGGTCTTCGACAAAATCCTGGCCGGCGTTATGGCGGGTGTTGGCGTATTCGGCACCGGGGTTACCCAGGCCCACAATCATTTGCACGCTTGCGTTCATGGTGGCTGTATTCAATTCATAGGGACACGATATACAAAAAGGGCAGCCATTGGCTGCCCCGGTACAAAGCTCGGAAGCTTACTCGTCGCCGCCTTCGGCTTCGGTTTCGCCTTCGGCTTCGGTGTCGTCGCCGTCAGCTGAAACTGCGCGACTTTTACTGACGTTTGCAACAGGAAGATCGTGGTCGGTACCGTGTGCCAGAGCAACAGACTCAACGCCTTTAGGCAGTTTGAGGTCGGAGATGTGCACAACCTGGCCCATTTCTAGGTCGGTTAGATCCACTTCAACGAATTCTGGCAGGTTGGCTGGCAAACAGCTGATTTCCACATCGGTCATGTTGTGGGAAATTACGCCGCCCTGTACTTTAACGCCCTTACAATTCTCTTCGTTGGTGAAGTGCAGTGGTACGCGAGTGGTGAATTTCTTGGTTTTGGATACGCGCAGGAAGTCTGCGTGCAGAACCGTGGGTTTAGCCGGGTGGCGCTGCAGATCTTTTAAGATCACATCTTCGCTTTTACCTGCCACATCCAAAGAAATAATGTGAGAGTAAAATGCTTCATTCTCGAGGTGCTTGAGCAGCTCGTTATGAGGGATGGAGATGTTTACGGGATTTTTGCTGCCGCCGTAAATGATGGCGGGCACTAAATCGGCTTCGCGACGCAGGCGGCGGCTCGCACCTTTCCCTGACTCGTCACGTAGCACTACAGAAAGTGTGAAGTCTTCGTTAGACATTGTGTAGCTCCTAAATTTGTAGCTAATAAATAGTAAAAACCATACTGTCCCGCGACCAGGAACGATAGGGTATTGGTTTAGCGCAATGTTTGTTTACGCTGGCTTTCACCGTTGGGTGAAAAATTCTTTACTTAACTGACTCGCTAAACATGGCGCTCAGCGATTCTTCATTGCTGATGCGGCGCATGGCTTCGGCCAGCATGTTGGACAATGTAAGGGTGCGGATGACGGTGCACTCTTTACCTGCCTTCGACAAGGGAATGGAATCGGTAACCACCAGTTCATCCATCATCGAGTTGTTCAGGCGCTCTATGGCTGGGCCAGAGAGTACCGGGTGCGTGGCGTAGGCCACGACTTTGTCGGCGCCGTGCTCTTTCAGCGCTTTGGCTGCGTTGCACAAGGTGCCAGCGGTGTCGACCATATCATCTACTAGCAGGCAGGTTCGGCCTTCGATTTCACCAATAATATTCATTACTTCGGCCACGTTGGCCTTGGGGCGGCGCTTATCGATAATGGCGAGTTCGATACCCAGCTGCTTGGCAACTGCTCGGGCGCGAACAACGCCGCCGATGTCTGGTGATACAACGACCAGATTTTCAAAGTGTTGTTTTTCGATATCCTGTAGCAGTACAGGTGAGCCGTAGACGTTGTCTACCGGTACATCGAAAAAGCCCTGGATCTGCTCGGCGTGCAGGTCCACGGTTAGTACTCTGTCTACGCCAACGGTGACCATCATATCGGCCACAACTTTGGCAGTGATAGGTACGCGGGCAGATCTTACTCGGCGATCCTGGCGGGCGTATCCGAAGTAGGGTACGACGGCAGTAATTCGGCCGGCGGATGATCTCCGCAATGCGTCCACCATAACGATCAATTCCATAATATGGTCGTTGGTGGGGGCACAGGTGGGTTGAATGACGAATACGTCGCGACCGCGCACGTTTTCGTTCAGATCCACCATGATTTCACCGTCTGAAAATTTATCGACGGTGATGTCCCCGAGAGGCATTCCTAAATTGGCTACAACTTTTTCAGCTAATTCAAGGTTGGCATTGCCGCTAAATACCATCAAGTCAGGCACTTTTCTGCTCCTTTTGCAGGTTTAGACACAAAGGAAGAAGTGGCAGGAGGCGCGATTGGAAGAGTAAAGTGGCTGGGGTGGAAGGATTCGAACCTTCGCATGACGGGATCAAAACCCGCTGCCTTACCGCTTGGCTACACCCCAGTAGAATCGTTTCCGATTAGACCGTTAGTCATGGGAGGCATTGATGCAGTGGCGAATTATTAACGCCTTGGGCCACAAAGCCATTCAAATGCTTTGGTCGCTTGGCGTAAACATCCAGTGCCTGCTGTTTGGAATCGAATGCTGCATATACACAACTTCCGGTTCCTGTTAGCTGCGCCGGGCCATACTGATTAAGCCAATCAACCGCATCTCTCACCTGCGGGAACAGTCGTTCAACCAGTGGTTGACAGTCGTTTTTCCCGCCCTTCTCGAGGAAGGCGGCTACTGTAATGGCGAGCGAATCTCTTGTCAAATCTTTATGTGAAAAAATTGTTGCAGTACTAACGTGACAGTTTGGCGCCAAAACGAGATACCAGTATGGAGGCATTTCGATAGGACTGAGTTGTTCGCCCACGCCCTCGGCCCAGGATGTTTTACCTCGGACAAAAACGGGCACGTCGGCGCCCAGCTGACGCCCCAGTTCTGCAAGGTGGTTTTCGTTGAGCCCGCATTGCCATAAATAGTTCAGGCCGACAAGGGTTGTTGCGGCATTACTGCTGCCACCGCCGATGCCGCCACCCATGGGTAATATTTTATTTGTGCGAATGGTTGCGCCCTGGGAGCAGGCGGATGCTTGCTGTAATAGTTTGGCGGCTTTGTAGATGAGGTTGTCTTTCTGCGCAAGGCCAGGCAGTTGCGGCTGCAGTAGGATGTCACCGCTGCTGTTGGTCTCTATTTCTAGTTGATCACCAAAATCCAGTAGTTGAAACAGGGTTTGCAGTTGGTGGTAACCATCTTCGCGGCGGCCGGTGATATTAAGGAATAGGTTCAGTTTGGCTGGACTGGGCAGGGTGGCGGAGGGCAAGGCGTTACAGCTCCCACTTTTTTAGCAGTAGCGTGATGCGAATATTGTCACGCGAGGCTATCAGCTTGTACGGCAGAGTCAATTGACCGACGGGCTGGTGCTTGCGGTAGTGAATCATCCAGCCTTGTTGCTCCAGCTGTTTCAGGTTGCCGGCATCATCGTGAGTTTGTGAGGTGACTGGGGTGTTGGGGGAGGCGAGACCACGAATCCACCAGTTCATATCGCTAACGGGAAAGGACCAGCCCAGGCTTTGTTCCATCAGTTGTTCTGCGTTTGCGGCGGTGTGTTTCGCGCCTTCGGCTTCCAGACTTACCTGTTTATGTTTTTTTTCTAGCTTGGCGCCGCCTTGGCCAAGGGGGCCGTGGAGGCGAATGCTGTAGTCGTCCAGGTGGTGTTCCCATTGAAAGTAGGCGCTTTGGGATTTGCCGTTAAATTTTATCGCAAGCTTGCCTTCTAGTCGCCATTGCTGCATTTGCTCCGGGCTGGATAGCAGGTTTTTGCTGGTGGGGGATACGGCGCAGCCGCTGGCAATTAGTACCGTTGTCAGTATGAAAGCTTTTAGTAGGGTGCGCACAGGGGGGTTAATCCAGGTCTACTTTAAGGCGGTGCAGGGTGTCTCGAATTACGCTGCTTTGGGGGTTGAGGTGCAGGCCCTGCTTCCAGACTTTGACCGCTTCGGCTTCGCCACCGGTTACCCAGAGCACCTCGCCCAGATGAGCGGCGATTTCATGGTCGGGCATGACTTTCATGGCCTGGCGCAAGCGTACCAGTGCAGCTTGGAAGTTGCCTCGACGATATTCCACCCAACCCAGGCTGTCGATAACGGCGGGGTCTTCCGGCGTGAGCGCGTAAGCTTTCATAATGTAGGAATAGGCTTCTTCAACGCGTTCTGTTCTGTCGGCCAGTGTGTAGCCCAGCGCGTTGAGGGCGGCGGCGTTTGTCGGTGTGAGTGAGATAACGAGCTTTAGATCCTGCTCGGCAGCGGCGATATAGTCGATGCGGGTGTAGAGCATGGCGCGGGAGTACAGTAGGCGTGTGCTTTCAGGGAATTCTGATAAGCCGTTGCTGAGTACTGTTTCTGCTGCACTCATTTGACCTGCAGTGGACATAACTTCTGATTCGAGAATAAATAGGCCTTCTCTATCGCTGCCTTCAGCCTGTTTTCTTTGGTCGCGGATCATATTTAGTGCATCTATTTCACGATCGCTGTTGCTAAGTATGCCGGTCGCGCGTGCCATTGCCCCTAGGTAGTGCGGGCCTGCGCCCACGCTTTGGTAGTGTCCCAGAGCAAGCTCTTCCTGGTTGCGATTTTCATAAATATCGCCCAGGTGGTAGTGCGCTGGCGATAGGTAGTAGCCGCTAAGGATAAGCGCTTTAAAGTGTTGCTCGGCGCTGCTCAAGTGGCCGCTTTCTTTTTCTACAATCGCCAGTGAAAATTGAATTTCTGGGTCGGAAGGCGCTTGTTTGTGCAGGGCTTCAAATTGCTTTCGGCTTTCATTTAAGTCGGTGGCGGCAACGATGCGAGCGTAGCGGGCACGCAGGGTGACGTTATCTGGATTGTTTTCAACTAGTGCCGCCAGTTTTTTCAGTGCGAGATCCTGTTTGCCCATTTGCTGCAAAATGCGGGTTTCCTGGAAGGCTGCGCGGAGATGGTTGGGGTCTTGCCTTAGTACCTGAGTGATGGAGGTAAGCGCTTCATGGAAGCGACCATCCTGTTGGAGCAGTACGCTGTTGCCCAGCAGCAGTTGCTGTTCTTCGGGGTATTGTTGCAGCAGCTTTGCATAATTGTGGGAAAGTTTTCTTACGGTTTCTATATCGCCTTCGGTTGCGCGTACAGCAATGGCATCAAAGGCTGTGGCTCCGCCATTCTTCAAAATGCGGGTAGAGAGTTCAACCGCTTCTTCGAGCCGGTTGGCTTCAATCAGTTCTGCATTGGCAATTAGCAGCGCGTCTTCACTGTCGGGCTCCAATTCCACCCACAGTTCCGCCATTTCTAGGGCGGGCTGGTGGGCTTTTAGAATTCGGGCAATCTGTGTGGCGCGTGCTGTTACTTCCAGATCGCGGGTTGAGAGCGATTGCTGCACGTAGTTGTTAAGGGCTATATCGTAGCGTTTGCGGTCAATGGCCATTTCCGCAACCAGCAATGCGTATAGCGTATCGGTGGAAAAGCTGCGATCGGCAATTTTGGTCGGCGCTTTAGGTTTTGAGGGGGTTTCTTCCACAACGTTATCTGCTTTTTGCTGCGAGAAGGTGCACCCCTGCAGGAGCGAGGCCGCTAGAAGTGTGCTTATAGCTAAGCGTTTTGGCGTGAATAGCAGTTTATTGCCGAAACGGGATATCAACTCGATCATGGGGTGGTAGTAACTCTCTCTTTCCTACTGCGCTGAATGCGTGCAGATTTATAATAATTGGGCTGGTTCTTTACCGCTGTAAACAGTGGACAACTTTTTTGTCAGCCGGTTTCTTAATGGGGATTAGTTGGAGTATAACAAGCCGGAAGCCGGTTGGTCGTTTATAAGGCGCCAAGCTTTTCTGTCGGGATAACTTGCCTTACTCGGCTGCAACACAGAAAATGGGCGGCTTTTCCGCGATTTCTTGAAAATTTCTTATAAAAGGCGCCATGACTCTTATTGCTCTGGGCATTAACCATAATACTGCTAGCGTCGATGTACGCGAGAAGGTTGCTTTCTCGCCCGCCGAGCTGGGGTCTGCTTTGCAGAATGCCCGGCGCCTGGAGTGGGTGACGGAAATCGCTATTCTGTCCACCTGTAACCGCACCGAGGTCTACTGTGAGGGAGATGCTGCGGCCGATTTACTGCAGTGGCTGGCTGACCAGAAACAGGCTGATCGGGCAGAGTTGCAGGCCTGTCATTATCTGCATTGTGGTAATGATGCCGCCCGCCATATGATGAGTGTGGCCAGCGGTTTGGATTCGCTGGTATTGGGTGAGCCGCAAATTCTGGGGCAGATGAAGTCTTGCTACGCGGTTGCGCGGGAGGCTGGATCGCTGGGAAGCGGTTTGCACGATGCCTTTCAGCGCATATTTGCGGTGGCAAAAAAAGTGCGCTCGGAGACGGCGATTGGTGAAAACCCCGTATCTGTTGCCTACGCTGCGGTGTCACTGGCCCAGCAGATCTTTTCTGATTTAAAGCAGGATACCGCCCTGCTGATCGGTGCCGGTGAGACCATCGAGCTGGTGGCGCGACATTTAAAAAACCAGGGTATCAAGCGTTTAATCGTGGCAAACCGCACTCTGGAAAAAGCGCATCATCTGGCGGAAGAGTTGGATGCTCAGGCCATATTGTTAGCGGATATTCCGCAGTACCTGCCCGCAGCCGACATCGTGATATCATCCACCGCCAGTCAGTTGCCCCTGTTGGGTAAGGGTGCCGTGGAAGCTGCGCTAAAAGCGCGCAAGCACAAACCTATGTTTATGGTAGATATTGCGGTTCCCCGCGATATTGAGTCTCAGGTAGGCGATCTTGCCGACGTATTTCTCTATACCGTTGATGACCTGAAAGAGGTTATCGATGAGAACAAAAAATCCCGCGAGCAGGCCGCTGAAATTGCGCGTGAGATTATCGAGCAGGGCGTAAACCGTTACGAACATGATTTGCGCGCCCAGTCGGCTGTAGATGTGATCAAAAGTTTTCGGCAGAAAACGGATAATTTACGTGAAGAAGAGTTGCGAAAAAGCCTTAAAGCGCTGCAGGCGGGCGGTAGTCCGGAAGAGGTGTTGAATAGTTTGGCGCGCAATCTAACAAACAAGTTTTTACATCAGCCGACGTCCGAACTTAAACGCGCCAGCGTGGAGGGGAAAAAGCAGTTGATGCAGGATTTTAAAATATTATTTGGCTTGTCCGACGACGAGTAAACCCGAGATATTCAATGAAAGATTCCATTAAAGAAAAGCTGGAACACCTAGTAGAGCGTTACGACGAAGTCGGTGCTTTGCTGGGCGACGCTGGTGTTATTTCCGACCAGAATAAATTTCGCGACCTGGGTAAAGAGTACGCCGAGTTGGAGCCGGTAGTGCAGTGCTTTCAGGCGTATCAAGCCGTTAGTGAAAATATTGAAGACGCGCGTATGCTGATGAATGACGGCGATGCGGATATGCGCGAGATGGCACAGGAAGAGATTAAATCCAATGAGGCGCAGATCGAACCGCTAGAGCTTAATTTGCAAAAATTACTGCTGCCAAAGGATCCAAACGATAGTAAAAACGTATTCTTGGAAGTTCGCGCTGGAACGGGTGGCGATGAAGCGGCGATTTTTTCTGGCGACTTGTTTCGTATGTATTCGCGCTATGCAGAAAATTGCGGGTGGCGGGTAGAAATTATTAGTGAAAGTTTGGGTGACCACGGCGGTTATAAAGAAATTATTTCGCGCATTGTGGGGCAGGGCGTTTACTCGCAAATGAAATTTGAATCTGGTGCTCACCGCGTTCAGCGTGTGCCGGAAACCGAATCTCAGGGGCGTATTCACACCTCTGCCTGTACGGTCGCCATTATGCCCGAGGCTGATGAAGCGGAAGAGGTGGATATTAACAAGGGTGATTTGCGCGTCGATACTTTCCGCGCTTCGGGCGCTGGTGGTCAGCACGTAAACAAAACGGATTCTGCTATTCGTCTTACCCATATTCCCACGGGTATTGTGGTGGAGTGTCAGGACGAGCGTTCGCAGCACAAAAACAAAGCCAAGGCGATGTCCTTACTTGCCGCGCGATTAAATAATGCGAAGCAGGAGCAGGCCGCCGCGGAGCAGGCCAGTGAGCGTAAAAGTCTGGTGGGCAGCGGCGACCGTTCTGAACGTATTCGCACCTATAATTATCCTCAGGGACGTGTGACGGATCACCGCATTAATTTAACCCTCTATAAATTGGATGAAATTATGGCCGGCGGTTTGGCTGATGTGGTGCAGCCTTTGGTCAATGAGTTCCAGGCAGATCAGCTGGCCGCATTGGCGAGCTAACTTCGCATGCCGACGGTGTAATTCTTCTCGAGGTTTTTCATGGCGACTGTCGCTGAATGTATAAAGCGTGCCCAGGAGCTGCGCGTTGTTAGTGACAGCGCTCGTTTGGATATCGAATTGCTTCTGGGGCATGTGCTGAAAAAAGATCGCACTTGGTTATTTACGTGGCCGGAGTCATTATTGTCTTCAGAGCAGAGCGTTCAGTTTGATGCATTTTTCAAGCGGCGTTTAAATGGCGAACCGGTTGCCCATATTCTGGGCGAAAAAGAATTTTGGTCATTACCGCTGTTTGTTGATACCTCGACACTAATCCCTCGTCCCGATACTGAGCTGCTGGTTGAAACCGTTTTGGAGCTGGCTGGCGAAAAGAAAAAAATTCTCGACTTGGGCACAGGCACGGGGGCAATTGCGTTGGCGCTGGCGAGTGAGTTGCCGACAGCCGATATTCTTGCCGTCGATCGCTCCCTAGCGGCGGTGCAGCTGGCGCAACGTAATCGGGAGAGGCTTGGTTTTGCTAATGTTGTTATTCGGCAAAGTGATTGGTTTTTGTCTGTTGAGAATACCGTGTTCGACATTATCGTAAGCAACCCGCCTTATATCGAAAAAAGTGACCTCCATTTGCTGCAGGGGGATGTGGTTTTTGAACCGGTCAGCGCTCTGGTTGCAGGCGATAGTGGTCTTGCGGATATTGGCCATATTATTAAAACGGCTATCGATTACCTAACGCCGGGCGGGACCTTGATGTTAGAGCACGGTTGGCAGCAGGCGAATGAGGTTCAGGCTTTGTTTCGTCAAAAAGGCTATCAGAAAATAGAAACGCGAAAAGATCTCGGCGGCAATGATCGGGTGACCTTTGCGTTGAGTCCGGAGTGACAATATGAACGATCAGCAATTGCTTCGCTATAGCCGCCATATTTTGCTTCCTCAGCTAGAGGTTGAGGGGCAGGAAAAAATCATGGCTTCCCGTGTACTGATCATTGGCTTGGGGGGGCTTGGTTCGCCAGTGGTAATGTACCTCGCCGCCTCTGGTGTTGGCGAGCTGGTGGTTGTTGATGATGACGTTGTTGATGAAAGCAATTTACAGCGGCAAATTATTCATACGGAAAAATATGTCGGCAGTACAAAAGCGGCCTCCGCAGAAAATGGGATAAAAAAATTAAATTCCGCTGTTTCAGTTACCGCCTTTGATAAAAGATTAAGCCGGCAGGAGTTGCTGTATCAGGTGGGGTTGGCAACGGTTGTGGTGGATTGCTGCGATAATTTTGCAACCCGAAAGCAGGTAAACGAAGCTTGTTATAAGTTGCAGACTCCTTTGGTTTCCGGTGCGGCTATTCGATTGGAAGGGCAGTTGACGGTGTTTGACTTTCGCAGTAAAGAAAGCCCGTGTTACGAATGCCTATATCAATTAACCGGCGATGAGGATTTGAGCTGTTCACAAAACGGCGTGCTGTCCCCTGTTGTCGGGATTGTTGGCTGCTCCCAGTCGCTGGAGGTGCTGAAACTGGTCGCTGATTTTGGCAAGCCTCTGGTCGGGCAGTTGGGCCTTTTTGATGGCAGCGCGAATCAATGGCGTTATCTCACTATTGCAAAAGATACTGGCTGTAATTGTTGCGGTCGTTAGTTCCGGCTGCTCTTATAAAAAAGCCCCGCGATAGAAACTATTGCGGGGCTTTTTTTATGGGCTTTATTTAAGCGATTAAAAATTGTAGGCCGCTTCCAGTGAAATTGTTCGCGGGCGGCGAATAAAACTGTAGTGGGTGTTGGTGCCGAACTGACTGTCGGAGAGCGGCGCGTTGCCGCTATAGCTGATAACGTGCTCATCAAGTAGGTTTTTGGCCAGTACACCAAGGCTCCAGTTTTCCCCTTCAATACCCAGGCGCAGGCCCATCATATCGTAAGCGTCGATCTCACCCGCCGGGTCGAGGTTGACGTGAGTCTGGTGGCTGCTGACATGCTGCCAATCCCAGATGGCCACTAACCCAAGCTCGTTGGTCAGTGGGTGGAAATAGTCCAGCGACAAATTGAGTGTCATATCGGGCGTGTAGACGCCGCGCTTGCCGGTGTAGTTACAGGTGTCGTCAGTGCCATCGCCATCCAGGTCGGCATCAGGTGTCTGCCCAACATAGCAGTTGCCGTTTTTAAAATCGGTATATTCAAAATCCAGTAGCGACAATCCGTAGGAGGCTGTGAGGTTATCCATGACCAGCCATCGGCCATCGACTTCCAGGCCTTTTACGACGGTTTCTTCCGCATTGCCGACATTAAAACCTACGCCACCATCGAACTGGCTTATTTGTAGGTCTTTATATTTGGTGTGGTAGAGCGCGAAGTTCAGTTCCGCCAGGCCGTCGAACAGGGTGTTTTTCATGCCCAACTCTGAGGCGATTACGGTTTCGTTTTCAAATTCGAAGTGCAGTAGCGGGTTGGCTTCTTCTGCGGGAGGCGCTGGTAGCTCTGGGTTGCGGGCGCGGAAATCGAAGAGGCCAATACGGTTGGAGCGGGGGTCGAAGCCGCCGGCTTTAAAACCGGTTGTAAAAGCACCGTATACCATCATATCGGCATTAACGTCGTATTCGATATTTAGTAGTGGGGTAAAGGCGGATTTGTCTCGGCTGCCTTTAACGTTATAGCCTCGGTGTAGCAGGGGGGTGCCATCGGCGGAGACAACGGCGGCTTCGTTCTCCGTCAGAAATACACCTTGATAGGTGGCTCCGAGTGCCGGGTTGTAAGTAGGCATTCCGTCTGCCAGGGTTACAGCATTTATAATCTTACTGGCATCTTTGCTTTCTTCGGTATAGCGGGCGCCGAGAGTAATATGCAGCGCATCGTTTACGTTCCAGGTGGCGCGTCCAAATAGTGCCCAGGCGGATGAGGATTGCTCAAAGTCGCGGCGAATGCCCGTATCGGCCAGTATGGGATTGGTGCTTGCGAGAAGATTGTCGGCTTCGATATCGATTTGGTCAGAGAAGGTCTGGTTGTAGTCCTGGTAGAAGGCGCCCGCCAGCCATTCGACTGTGTTACCCATGGGGGAGGCTATGCGGATTTCGTGGCTGGTCTGCTCGTAATCTTCGGAGAGGTGCAGCGGTACAATTTCGGCAGCAACAAAGTCGCAGTCGCAAAGTTCTTCGTAGTCGAAGTTTAATAACCCGCTAATCCAGGTGACGGTGTGATCGCCCAGAGCGTAGTCGGCTTTTAAGGTCAGGTTGTTAATGGTGTTGTCGCTGACTTCTTCCGTATCGGCTTGGCGTACATAGTCCAATTCGCTGTCGAATGGCTCCCTATTAAGGATTTGCAGGTATTCGTAATAATTCGGGTTGCCCGCTACTACAGCGACATCTTGTGTTATTTCAATGGCACGGCCGGTGGTCTCGAACTGGTTCTGCTCAGCTTTGAGGGACAGGTCGAGATTATCCGTTGCCTGCCAGGCCAGGGTAAGCCGGGCACTGGTTTCTTCCCGGGCGGGTTGGTCCGTGTCCAGGTGTGAGTTATACATATAACCATCGTCTGTCAGATTCCGAACGGCCAAGCGGGCCTGCACGGTATCGCTTAAGGCGCCGGAAAGCATGCCGTTGATTTCGGTGGTGTTATATTCCAACTCGTGGGACAGGGATACTCGTGCTTCAGTATTGGTTGTGGGGCGCGCGGTGGTTAAGTTGAGCGCGCCGGCAATGCTGTTTTTACCAAACAGGGTGCTCTGTGGACCGCGCAGTAACTCTGCCCTTTCCATATCCATCATCGGTGCGCGAAACAGTTGTGCGCGGCCATAGTAGATGCCGTCGACATACATGCCGACCGACTGTTCAAAACCCTGACTGTTATCCGAGCCGATGCCGCGCACGCGTACCTGTGTGCTCAGGCCTGTTTCGGTAAAGTGGATACTGGGCATATGTGCGGTGAGATCACTGAGGTTTTCAATGCCAGCCGATTCAAGTTTTTCACCACTGATTGTGGCGACGGATAGGGGGACTTCCTGCAGGTTTTCCGTGCGCTTTTGCGCCGTTACGATAATTTCTTCGAGGGCCCTGTGGTGGGTGCCTTCCTGTGCCAATGCGCTGGCAGAAAACTGAGCGGCCACCAGGCTTAAGGCAACGGCAAGGGGGCGACGTGAAAATGTGTGCTGTTTATGGGATGGGCTGCTCATGGTTCCTCCGGTGTTTCTGTCTTTTTATTATTTTCTCGCGTGTGACGGGAGTATAGGATAAACCACCACTAAAAATGTACCCCGAATTAATACAGAAACGGCGATGCTCTTACAAACATCGCCGTGTTGGTGTGCGTTGCAAGGATATTAGGCGTTGTAGTATTCACGATACCAGGCGACAAATCGGTCGATACCATCTTGTATGCTAGTGGCGGGTTTAAAACCAACATCCCGTTCCAGCGCACTGACATCGGCGCACGTGGAGGGCACATCTCCGGGTTGCATGGGCATCATGTTTTTGATGGCTTTTTTGCCGAGGGCTTTTTCGATGGCTCCCACGAAATCCATCAGTTTTACCGGTGTGTTGTTGCCGATGTTGTAGACTTTAAAAGGGCAATAGCTGGAGGAAGGATCTTGTCCGTCGCTATTCCAGTCGGGAGCCGCAGTGGGAATTTTATCGGTCACACGTACCACGCCTTCGACAATGTCGTCGATATAGGTGAAGTCGCGCTCCATCTCGCCATTGTTAAAAATATTGATGGGTTTATTGTCCAGAATACCTTTGGTAAATAGTATTGGCGCCATATCAGGACGACCCCAGGGACCGTACACCGTAAAAAACCGCAGCCCTGTGGTGGGCAGCTTATAGAGGTTGCTGTAGGCGTGAGCCATCAACTCATTGGATTTTTTACTGGCGGCGTACAGGGAAACCGGGTGATCTACGTTGTGTTGTTCAGAGAACGGCTGCAGTGTGTTTGCGCCATAAACAGAGCTGGAAGATGCATATACGAGGTGAGGAACTTCGTGGTGGCGGCAGCCTTCGAGAATATTGAGGAAGCCAACAATATTGGAATCGATATAGGCGCGCGGGTTTTCGATGGAGTAGCGCACGCCGGCTTGAGCGGCGAGATTGATAACCCGTTCAAATTGATGGGTGGCAAAGAGCGCGTCAATTCCCTCTCTGTCAGCGAGGTCCAGTTGTTGGAACTGGAAATTGTCGTATTTGTCCAGCAGAGCCAAGCGGGAGGTTTTTAGTTCTACTGCGTAGTAGTCGTTCATGTTGTCGATGCCGACAACATGATCTCCACGCTTAAGCAGGGCTTCGGATAGTGCTTGGCCTATAAATCCAGCCGCGCCGGTAACCAGTATTTTCATATTGTATTGCTGTGGGTTGGCAAGTGGGTTTGGGCGCGGATTATAGCAGTATTAAAGTCGCCACAAATGGACTTTTGCGTCGGCAAAGGTCTTGCGATCGAAAATGCCTTTGATGTCGAACACTCCGGCGTCGTCGTTTAGCCTTGCCTTAATATTATCGAATGACATAGCTTTATATTGTTGGTGGGCAACGGTGAAGACCAGCGCATCTATGTTGTTGATGGAGCTGTCATCGACAAGTTCAACACCGTATTCTTCAAAGGCTTCTGCCGCATCGGCCATAGGGTCGTGAATCAGCAGTTCGACACCATAACTTTTAAACGCTTTGATAACGTCGATAACCTTAGAGTTGCGCAAGTCAGGACAGTCTTCCTTGAATGTGAGCCCCATAACGGCGACTCGAGCGCCTTTTATGACTTTGCCCGCATGGATTAGATATTTAATCGCTTGGTTTGCGATGAACTCGCCCATGCCATCGTTAATCATACGTCCGGCTAGGATAACATCGGGGTGGTAGCCCATTTTTTCGGCTTTATGGGTCAGGTAGTAGGGATCTACACCAATGCAGTGGCCACCAACAAGGCCTGGGCGGAAAGGCAGGAAGTTCCACTTCGTCCCAGCGGCTTCCAGCACGTCCAGCGTATCAATATCCAAACGCTCGAAAATTAGTGAAAGTTCATTCATCAACGCAATATTGAGATCGCGTTGAGTGTTTTCGATAACCTTGGCGGCTTCTGCAACTTTTATAGTCGAGGCTTTAAATACTCCAGCGGTAACAACACTGCTGTAGACGTCGGCAACAATTTCCAGAATCTCTGGTGTCTGCCCCGACACAATTTTTTTAATGTTGGTGAATGTATGCTCTTTGTCGCCGGGGTTAATACGTTCTGGCGAGTAACCGACGAAGAAATCTTCGCCGCATTTTAGTCCGGATTCTGCCTCTAAAATGGGTACGCAATCTTCCTCTGTTGCCCCGGGGTAAACGGTGGATTCGTAAACTACGATATCGCCTTTTTTTAGGTGGGGGCCGATGGTCTTTGATGCACCGATTAGAGGACTCAGATCTGGCTGACGCGAATCGTTGATAGGAGTGGGGACGGCAATAATATGGAAGTCTGCTTTGGATAAGTCTGCGGCATTACAGGTATAAAAAATATTCGTGGTAACAAGGTCTTCTGGTTCGACTTCCAGAGTGCGGTCTTCCCCGCTCTTAAGTTCGTCGATACGAGCAGAATTAATATCAAACCCTATCGTTTCTTTGTTTTTTCCAAAAGCAACGGCTACGGGTAGGCCAACATAGCCTAAACCGATGACGGAGATTATTCGATTGTGCATAAGAATGGACTCTTACCTGAGTTGAACGATGGCCGCCGTTTTGGTCGCGCTAGCAACCTTTGTAAACGGGTTCCGAATGCAAGTTATCACTGTCGTGTGGCATAGTTATTATTGTCGCTATAAAAGACGGGAACATGATAACAATAAGGACTTGGGAAAACTACGCGAATTATTGAACAGGGCGTTTTGTCAGCGTTGTTAGTGCCAGGGGGCGGCCATTCAAGCCAGTGATAGTGGTCAAAAAACTTGCAGATGCCGTCGCGACTGTGTACAAAGCGTACCTCCTTTAAAAACCTGTGGGATATCCCCTGCCAATGAATGACGATTCTAATCCTTCCGCAAGCGCTGAAGACAATGCCAAAAAAACCGAAAAGGAAGAAAAGGTCGGTTTCAAAGAGCTGGAGCTGACGGAGCAGATTAATCGTGCCTTGAGCGATCTAGGGTTTACCCACTGCTCTCCCATTCAGGCCAAATCCCTGCCCTATAGCTTGAGTGGCCACGATGTGTTGGGTAAGGCTCAGACGGGCACTGGTAAAACGGCGGCGTTTCTAATTGCCGTGTTTGAAGACTTATTGCGGCAGCCAGCACCGGAAGAACGCTTTGCTGGCGAGGCTCGCGCGTTGGTGATTGCGCCTACGCGTGAATTGGTCATGCAGATTGCCAAAGATGCTACCGAAATTGGCAAATATACCGGTTTGCAGGTACACGCTCTAGTGGGTGGGATGGATTTCGGTAAGCAGCTGCAATCGTTGCATTCGCGTCATGTGGATCTGTTGGTGGCAACACCGGGCCGCTTGCTAGATATGTGTGAGCGACGGGAAGTGTACCTGGACCAAGTGGAAGTCATGGTGATCGACGAAGCTGATCGCATGCTGGATATGGGCTTTATTCCCCAGGTAAAACGCATTGTGCGTATGGCGCCCCAGAAAACTCACCGTCAGACCCTGCTCTTTTCTGCCACCTTTTCAGATGATGTCCTACGCCTAGCGGAGCAGTGGGTGTACGAGCCTATCACTGTAGAAATAGAGCCCGAATCAATTGCTACCGATACCGTTGAGCAGATTGTATATCTGGTTTCGGGTGACGAAAAGTTGCCCCTGCTTATGAATCTGATCACCCAGCCAGATGTCCATAATCTGATGATCTTTGCCAACCGCCGCGATCAGTGTCGGGTTTTACACGAACGTCTGCGCAACAAAGGCTTTAAGGTTGGCCTGCTCTCTGGCGAAATTCCACAGGGCAAGCGCGTGCGAACGCTGGATGATTTCAAAAATGGCCGCCTGCAGGCGCTGGTGGCAACGGATGTCGCTGGGCGTGGTATTCACATTGAGGGTATCAGCCATGTCGTGAATTACACTCTGCCCGACGAGCCGGAGGATTATGTACACCGTATTGGTCGTACTGGTCGGGCGGGTAAAAGCGGAAAATCGATCAGCTTCGCCTGTGAGGACGATGCGTTCCGCCTGCCGGCAATTGAAGAGCTTCTCGGCCGTAAGCTCCATTGTGAGCAGCCGCCTGAACACTTGCTGGATTAGATCAGCAAAGCCAATCCCCCTGCTCAGTAATTGAGTTAGTTCACCGGGATTGCCCGCCATTGTCTACACTTCAGGGTGATGCGGCATCAGCTAGATGGCGCTCCTTTTAATTACTCTGGCTCCTCCGATATGAAGACCGTTCTTGTTATTGAAGACAGCGCAATTGTGGTGAAGGTGCTGCGCCATATTTTGGCGCGCAGCACTATGATTCAGCCGGTTTACGCCGCCAGTTTGGCAGAAGCACAAAAATTGGTTGGAAGTGGCGATTATCAATTTTTTGCAGCCCTGGTTGATTTAAGTTTGCCGGACGCCCCAGGCGGCGAAGTAGTCGATTATACGTTGAGCCAAAAGCTACCCACGGTTGTCTTCACGGGAAGCCTTGACGAGCGCACGCGTGAAACGTTGCTGGCAAAAGGTATCGTCGACTACGTTACCAAAGAAGGGCGTTTCTCCTACGAATATGCTCTGGCAGTCCTTCATCGCTTGATTAAGAATCAGAAAGTCAAGGTTCTGGTCGTTGAAGATTCCAGCACCCAGAGAAAGTTTATAAGCGGGCTATTGCGGTTGCAGTTATACCAAGTGGTTGAAGCTGAGAATGGCGTCGATGCGATAAAGGTACTGCTCGCTAACCCGGATACCAAAATTTTAATCACGGATTATCATATGCCTCGCATGGATGGCTTTGAGCTGATTAAAACCATTCGAGGGAAGTACGAAAAATCGAATTTAATTATTATTGGACTGTCTTCCGAAGGTGAAGGCAGTTTGTCTGCCAAGTTTATTAAAATTGGCGCCAACGACTTTCTGCGCAAACCATTTAATCACGAAGAATTTGTTTGTCGTCTCTCCCATCACGTCGAGTTTATAGAGCTTATCGAACAGGTTCGAGATGCCGCCTGCCGCGATGAGCTGACGGGCTGTTACAACCGGAAGTACTTTTTTGAGCAGGGTGCGATTCTACGTGACAAGGCCGTGCAGAGCGGAGCACCTATTTCTGTTGCGGTAATCGATTTAGATAACTTCAAATCGATTAATGAGCGCTACGGTCACGATTTTGGCAATTTGGTCATGCAGCGAGTAGCGGGCAATTTGAACCAATCGTTTGAGCGCTTTTTATTAGCTCGTGCGGGAGGGCAGGAGTTTTTTGCGTTGCTGCCGGGGTTGGGGAATGAAAGGGCCATGGCCTTTGTTGATCGGGTGCGAGAGTTGGTGGAAGAGCAGCCGGAATGTTTTGGTGATGAGAGTGTAAGCATTACCTTTAGCGCCGGTGTTACCAGTGAGTTGGCAGAAGATATTGATGAAATGCTCTCCCAGGCCAGTGTCTGTCTGCACAGGGCGAAAGATGCTGGTGGTGATATTGTGATGGGGGATGATTAGGTCAGAGCGCCCCCGTGGAGCTATTCGGCGCTTTCGTCGCTCAGCTCATTAAGCCAAAAAATCGTTCCGCCCGTTACCGCTGCAGGCATAGCAAAAATATTCAAAATGGGAATGACACTACAGGCGGTAATCATGCCGCCAAAGCCAAAGCTGCTGTACAGCGAGCTGGACAATTTGGTTCGCACCCGTGTAAAAGAGCAGCGGTTGTTGTCTGCAGGATAGTCGGCGTATTGAATGGTCATGCACCAGGCGCTCCAACCCAGGCCTATAAGTGGTGCGAGAAACCCGCCAAAAGGGATAACCAGTCCTATCAGCAGCATAATCAGCATGACCAAAAGGCCGCGAAAAATAAAATAGAGCAGTTTTTTGATTTCGCGCTTTAGGACCCGGGGAATCATATGGCTAAGAGGTTCTGGTGGTGGTTTTTTACCACTTAAAATTTCTTCGGCCTTTTCTGCTAGCAGTCCGTAAAAGGGGGCTGCGATCAAGTTGGTGATGACGTTAAAGCTGTAGGCGTAGATAATAAGAATAAGCGCCACCAGAATAACGCCCAATAGCGCCAGTAAAAAATCGACTGCCGGTCGCAACCAGTCGGTAACCTCAATGGCAAAACCATCGGAAAACATTCCAAGGTAGGAAATAAGCACACTGGTAAGGATGGCGAATAAAATAATATTCACCACCAGGGGCACCAATGTGTAGGCTCTCAATTGGGGGTGCCAGAGTAATTTAACGCCTTCAAAAAAATAGTTGGCACCAGTGATTAAATTATTTCTGGGCATTGGGTTTATCATTAGAACTTGGCGCCTGCAGCTTCCAGCGTTTTTATATAGTCTCGGCCTAAACGGTGATCGCTAATGACTTGCAACAGGGTTTTGCCTTGAGGGTTTTTTGCATTGATATTACGGCCTTCTTCGACGAAAAATTTGACGAAAGTGGAAAAGTTTTCGCTTTTCATGCCGCGGTAGGCGCGCTCCAGTGCAATATAGTCCACATCCATTTCATCGTGACTTTCGACCGTAAGGAAGCTGCGCACGCGCTCATCGTCGAAGACTTCGCCGAGTACTTTTTGTTTATCTTTTTTTAATGACATTTGTCTGTTCCAGTGGTGCTTGTTAGCCGTCGACTTTGCCGAAGCCTAACGTTGTTCTTTGTTAACATTGCTCGGGCGGTGTAAAGATAGCCGCTTAAAGCGTCTTTCTCTATATACCGCTCGGGATATTAACCTTTCAGCTTCTGTTTCAAAATAGCATTCAGTTGTTGCGGATTTGCCTGACCTTTGGACGCTTTCATAATTTGCCCCACAAAGAATCCAAGCATTTTGGGTCGCTTGTCTTCGTCCGCTTTGCGGTAGTTTTCGGTCTGCTGCGGATGATTGCTTATCGCTTCGTCGACCATTTTCTCCAGTGCGCCCGAATCGGAGACCTGCTTTAGCCCTTTGGCTTCAATAATTGTGTCCGCATCGCCTTCACCGTTCCACATGGCTTCAAAAACCTGCTTGGCGATTTTGTTGGAGATGGTCTGATCTTTAATACGAGTAATCAAGCCGCCGAGGTTTTCGGCCGCGATCTTGCCATCGGCAATACTGATCTCGTCGGCATTAAGGCGTGCCGATACTTCGCCCATAATCCAGTTCGCGGCCAGCTTGGCATCGCCGCAGGTGGCGGTGGTCTTTTCGAAGAATGCCGCTGTGGCCGAATCACCGCTAAGACTGCCTGCATCGTAGGCAGACAGGCCGTAGGTGTCTTCGAAGCGGCTCTGGCGGGCATCCGGCAGTTCCGGTAACGCCTTGCGCAGTGCTTCAATATAATCGTCGTCGATGATAACCGGGAGTAGGTCAGGGCAGGGGAAGTAGCGGTAATCGTTAGCTTCTTCTTTTGATCGCATCGCTCTGGCCGTGTGGGTATCGCCATCGTACAGGCGTGTTTCTTGAGTGATTTTGCCGCCATCTTCCAACACTTCGATCTGGCGCTCGACTTCCTGATGAATGCAGCGTTCCATAAAACGGAAGGAGTTAAGGTTTTTGGTTTCTGTGCGGGTGCCGAGCTCTTCTTGGCCTTTTAAACGAACGGAAATGTTAACGTCGAAACGCATGGAGCCTTGGGACATCTCACCATCACAGATACCCAGAGAGGTAACGAGGGCGTGCAGTTTGCGGGCAAAGGCGACGGCTTCTTCCGAGTTGCGCATATCCGGTTCGGTTACCACTTCGATCAGCGGGGTACCCGCGCGATTCAGGTCGATCCCCGTCATCCCATGAAAGTCTTCATGCAGGGATTTTCCGGCATCTTCTTCCAGGTGGGCGTGGTGGATGCGTACACGCTTTTCTGTACCGTCTTCGAGTTGGATATCGATATGGCCGGGGCCGACGATTGGCTTCTCCAGCTGGGTCGTTTGGTAGCCTTTGGGCAAATCAGGGTAAAAATAGTTTTTGCGTTCGAACACCGAGCGTTTGCCAATTTCAGCATCTACCGCTAGGCCAAACATGGTGGCGTAGCGGAAGGCCTGTTCGTTGGCGACCGGCAGAGTGCCGGGCATCGCCAAGTCAATAGCGCAGGCCTGGGTGTTGGGCTCGGCGCCAAAGGCGATACTCGAACCGGAAAAAATTTTGGTGTTGGTGGCCAGCTGAACATGAATTTCCAGCCCGATTACCGTTTCCCATTCCATAATGTTATTCCTCTTATGCGATGGATGCTGGGGCAAGGGTGTGGAAGTCCGTTGCCTGCTGGAATTGATGCGCTAGGTTAAGCAGCTTGCCTTCGGCAAAATAATTGCCGATTAGTTGCAGACCCACGGGTTTGTTGTCGACCAGCCCACAGGGGATCGACATACCGGGTAAGCCGGCCAGGTTGGTGGCGATGGTATAGATATCCTCCAGGTACATGGCGACCGGGTCGTCACTTTTTGCGCCGAATTCAAAGGCGGGTGATGGGGAGGTTGGCCCGAGAATGACGTCTACGTCTTTAAATGCATCGACAAAATCCTGCTTGATCAGACGGCGCACTTGCTGAGCTTTACCGTAGTAAGCATCGTAATAACCGGCTGAGAGGCAGTAGGTTCCCACTAGGATACGACGTTTTACTTCGTCGCCAAAACCTTCGCCCCTAGAGCGTTTGTAAAGGTCTTCTAGGTCTTTCGGGTTGTCACAGCGATAGCCATAGCGAACGCCATCGAAGCGCGATAGGTTGGCTGAACACTCCGCTGGAGCAATCACGTAGTAGGCGGGAACGGCCAGATGGGTATGGGGTAGGGAGATTGTTTTAATGGTCGCCCCGGCTTTTTCGTACTCTTTAATCGCGGCCTCAACGGCCGCCTGGGTACCGGCATCTAAGCCTTCGCCAAAATATTCCTCTGGGACGCCGATAGTGATGCCTGCCAATGACTCATTCAGCGTGGCGGTGTAGTCGCTGAGGGGCTCATCGACGCAGGTGGAATCCTTGCTGTCAAAGCTGGCCATAACATTCAGCATCAGTGCAGCGTCTTCTGCGCTGCGGGCCATAACGCCGCCTTGGTCCAGGCTAGAGGCAAAGGCGATCATGCCCCAGCGGGACACGCGGCCATAGGTGGGCTTAATGCCGGTAATGCCACACAGTGCAGCGGGTTGGCGGATGGAACCGCCGGTGTCGGTAGCGGTGGCTGCTGGCGTCAGTCGTGCGGCAACGGCAGCGGCAGAGCCTCCAGAGGAGCCTCCCGGAACACAATCGGTGTTCCAGGGATTTTTAACCGGGCCGTAGTAGCTGGTTTCGTTGGATGAGCCCATGGCGAACTCGTCCATATTGGTCTTGCCCAGCATAACCGCGCCAGCATCCAGATAGTTCTGTACAACGGTGGCGTTGTAGGGCGGTACGAAGTTATCGAGCATTTTTGAGCCACAACTGGTTCTAATACCATCGGTGCAGAAGATATCTTTATGCGCAAAAGGAACGCCGCAAAGCGTTGGTGCGCTGCCGCTGGCAAGTTGCTGGTCAGCCGCCTTGGCTTGTGCGATGGCCAGATCCTCGGTAACGGTTATAAAACAGTTGTATGTGTTATCCAACTGTTTAATGCGGTCGAGTAGATAGCGGGTAATTTCCTCGCTGGAAAATTCTTTCGCACCTAGTTTGCGAATAATGTCGGCAATGGTCAGGTTGTGCATTGCTTAGTCCTGAAATAAGGGGGTGAAAGTTGTTTTATTTAAATATGATAATGTTGTTGGTTATTCGATAACCTTGGGTACGAGATAGAGCCCGTTTTCTGTGGCCGGCGCTATGGATTGAAACTTTTCGCGCAAGTTGGGTTCACTAACCGTATCGGCGCGCAAGCGTTGAACAGCGTCCAGCGGGTGGGCCATGGGGCTTGCTCCCAGAGTGTCCACTGCTTGTAATTGGTCTACCAGCGCAAGCACTTCGGTAATACTGTTAGCGGTTTCTTCAATGGTTTCTTCGCTGATTTTCAGACGGGCCAGGTTGGCCAGTTTTTCAATTTCCGAGGGGTTCACACTGAGCTCCTGAAAGCGTTGGGGGGTTTGCCCTGGGGCAATTTATAATAAACGCGCTACGTTACCATATTTGCGCCTTGCCCAAAATCCCCGGCGTTGATAGAGTGCCACACAATTCAGGAGTGACGGGCGTTTGACAGTAATTGAGTTTGCGCAAAAGTGCTCCGGCTGAAAAATAGGGTTTTAAACAATATGTTCAAGCGTTTACGCGGTGTTTTTTCCAACGATCTATCTATTGATTTAGGTACTGCCAATACTCTTATCTACGTCCGCGAGCGCGGCATTGTTCTAGACGAACCTTCCGTGGTTGCCATTCGAAATCAAAACGGTCAAAAGTCGGTGGAAGCCGTTGGTATGGCCGCCAAGCGGATGCTCGGTCGAACGCCCGGTAATATCACGGCTATCCGGCCTTTGAAGGACGGTGTGATCGCCGACTTTCAGGTAACCGAAAAGATGCTGCAGCACTTTATCAAAAAAGTGCATGAGAACAGTTGGTTCCAGCCGAGTCCTCGTGTGCTGGTCTGTGTACCCTGCCTATCGACGGAAGTGGAAAAGCGCGCAATCCGCGAATCCGCTTTGGGGGCGGGTGCTCGCGAAGTACGTTTGATCGAAGAGCCGATGGCTGCCGCCATTGGAGCGGGTCTGAGGGTCGATGAGGCAACGGGTTCCATGGTGGTGGATATCGGTGGTGGCACGACCGAAATCGCCATTATTTCTCTGAATGGTGTCGTGCTGTCCGATTCGGTTCGCATTGGTGGTGATCGCTTCGACGAGGCGATTGTAAATTACGTGCGTCGTAAATATGGCAGCGTGATTGGTGACGCTACCGCTGAGCGTATTAAGAAAGAAATCGGCTGTGCCTACGCAGGCAGCGAAGTGCTGGAAATCGATGTGCGCGGTCGCAACCTCGCTGAAGGCGTACCCAAGAGCTTTACGCTGAACAGTGATGAAGTGCTGGAGGCCCTGCAGGAGCCACTTTCCGGCATTGTACAGTCTGTAAAAAGTGCGCTTGAGCAGACCCCGCCCGAATTGGCTTCGGATATCGCTGAGAGTGGTCTGGTCTTAACCGGCGGCGGCGCTCTACTGCGAGATCTCGATCGCTTGCTGACAGAAGAAACGGGCCTGCCGGTAGTGGTTGCGGAAGATCCGCTGACTTGCGTGGCACGCGGTGGCGGTCGGGCAATGGAGTTGATGGATCAGCATACCATTGATCTCGTGTACTAATTTAGACGCTGTTTGAGGTCCCTTAGATGTTTGAGCAAGCATCTAAGGTCACGATCAAAAAGTGGGTGCTTACAGGGTGTGCTCAGCCGTTGGTGTTCGGAGCGTGATTCTGCTGGTTTGTAACAACGCGTATTTATACCTTTAATGGTCGGCACACCTGCATGCACTCTGCTCGGGGTTATTGCGGAGTCTGTAAGCGGGTTGCTGTGATTACATATTTAACGATTCGGCGTAACTAAAATAAAAACCGGAGTTCATTATTAAACCTCTGTTTCGCCAAGGTCCTTCACTTTCTGTTCGTGTTACGGTGCTGACGTTCGCATCGTTGGGCATCGCTTTCGCCTATCTCTATACCGACTGGTTTGACTCGCTTAAGGATCAGGCCAGCGATTTCTCCGCACCTTTCTACTGGGTTTCCGACTTGCCATCACGCGCAAGCGACTGGGCCGACAATCGGTTGATGTCGCGCGGTCGACTGATTCAGGAAAACGAAGCGTTGCGTACCGAGTTGCTTGTTCATAAGCGCAAGCTGCAGCAGATGGCGTCGCTGGCGGCAGAAAATGTACGCCTGCGTCAGCTGCTCAATTCCGCGGATATGCTCGAAGACCGGGTGATTATTGCAGAGCTTATCGGTATCGCGCCGGATCCGACAATCCATAAAGTGATTGTCAGTAAAGGCAGCAATGATGGCGTCTATATTGGTCAGGCCATGGTAGATGCCAACGGTCTGATGGGGCAGGTAGTGCAAGTGGGCGCGCGCAGCAGTCAGGTGCTGTTGATTACCGATACAACGCATGCATTACCCGTTCAGATCAATCGCAACGGTGTGCGCCTAGTGGCTGAAGGCGTAGGAAGTCTATATCAGCTGGCTATTCGCCATGTCTCTAATACCGTGGACATTAAGGTTGGTGATCTGCTGGTCAGTTCCGGTCTAGGGCAGCGCTTTCCCGTGGGCTATCCAGTTGCAGAGGTTGTAGATGTGCATTTTAATCCGGGTAAACCCTTTGCTCAGGTGCTCGCCCGGCCAATGGCGGAAATGAACAAAAGCCGTCATGTTTTACTGGTCTTCGATCAGCCGCCCTCGGAGGGGGAAAACTAGTGGTTATGGAGCGTAAGCACCCGGTCGTGGTGTTGGTGATCAGTTTGCTGATCGGCCTATTGATCGCGGTGTTTCCACTGCCGACGGATATCGCTTACTTAAGGCCTGAAGTTGTGTGCATGCTGGTGGCCTACTGGGTGATGCAATCTCCTCAGCATCTGGGCATGTTCTTCGCCTGGAGTGTGGGATTGGTGCAGGATATTGTGGAGGCCACCGTCTGGGGGGCGCATGCTTTGGCGCTTACGCTGCTGGCGTACATTTGCTTGATGTCTTATCAGCGTATTCGCAACTACTCAGTCTGGCACCAGTCGATGTGGATATTTATTTTGGTGGGTACGCATCAGGTTGTCGTGAATTGGGTGCAAGGAATTGCCGGTTACCGCTCGCCGACCCAGCTATTGTTGCTGCCAACGATAATGAGCGCTCTCTGCTGGCCGTTGATAGTTTTTATCTTTCACCGGATTCGCGTACGCTATCGTCTCGCTTGAGTGATAAACTGTTTTCTTTTGGTGTTTTAAAAAAATAAAGTCGCCGAGTAAAAGGAAACCACTTTTGAACGACTCCCCCAAAGAGCCGATTAATCTCTACCTAGCCTCCAAGTCTCCCCGCAGGCGTGAACTGTTAACGCAGATCGGCGTCCGATATCAGTGTATAAGTGTTGATGTACCTGAAGAACGTGAGCTCGATGAAAAACCGCAGGACTATGTTTGCCGGTTGGCGCAAAGCAAAGCTCAGGCGGGAGCGGCTTTAGTGGCCGATAGTCATATTCCGGTGCTGGGTTCCGACACCGTTGTGGTTTGTTGTGATCAGGTGTTGGAAAAACCGGAAGATCAACAGCAGGGAGTGGAGATGCTACTGGCCTTAGCGGGCAGGGAGCACCGGGTGTTGACGGCCATTTCTCTGTGTACCGCCGAGCGCAGCGAGACCCGTGTTAATACGACAAGTGTTCGTTTTCGCGATATTGGTCAATCGGAAGCTGAGCGTTACTGGCGGACCGGTGAGCCTTGGGATAAGGCTGGTGGCTATGGTATTCAGGGCTTGGGTGCCGTTTTTGTCGAACAGATTACCGGTAGCTACACGGGTGTTGTTGGCTTGCCTCTATTTGAAACCTGTCAGTTGTTGAGCCTGTTCAATGTGCCCATCTGGCAGCTTAAGGAATAATGCTTTTAGCTATGAGTGAAGAAATACTGGTTAATTTTGGCCCGACGGAAACGCGGGCGGCGTTGGTTGAAAACGGCGTATTACAGGAGGTTTTTGTCGAGCGTGCGCGCACTAAGGGCTTTGTCGGCAATATTTATAAGGGCAAAGTTGTGCGTGTATTGCCGGGAATGCAGGCGGCGTTTGTGGATATCGGTCAGGCACGCGCCGGCTTTATCCATGTCTCCGATATATCCCCGATCAACGAAAACGGTATCGAAGAGCGGGCCAGTGCTGAGGCTGATATTCGCGAGCACCTGCGCGAAGGACAGGATCTGTTGGTGCAGGTCATTAAAGATCCCATTAGCACCAAGGGTGCTCGTCTGACTACACAGCTTTCTGTGTCTGCTCGCTATTTGGTATATATGCCTAATAGCGACCATATCGGTATCTCCAACCGCATTGAAGATGAAGGCGAGCGAGAGCGGTTAAAGGGCGTTGTCGAAAAGCTGGCTGCGGAGCACGCAGACACCTACAAGGGTGGGGGCTTTATTGTGCGAACAGTGGCTGAGGGTGCAACGGAAGAGGATTTACGTGCAGATATCCCCTTTGTTTACCGGCTTTGGCATGATCTGGCAGACACCATTAAGCATTGCAAAGCTCCGAGTATTGTTTACGAAGATTTACCGCTTTATATGCGTACCATTCGCGACTTGATGCGTTCCAATATTGAACGGGTTCGTATCGACTCGCGCGAATCTTTCGCCAAGATGGAGAAGTTTGCCAAACATTACGCGCCGGAAATCGGTGGCCGGATCGAGCACTATCCCGGTGAGCGTCCCTTGTTTGAGCTCTACGGGGTGGAAGACGAAATTCAAAAGGCGCTGGATAACAAAGTTGTACTTAAATCGGGCGGTTACCTAATTGTCGAACAGACCGAGGCGATGAGTACTATTGATGTGAATACGGGTGCTTTTGTCGGTCATCGCAATTTGGAAGAGACGATTTTCAAAACTAACCTGGAAGCTGCCAGTGCTATTGCTCGGCAATTACGGTTGCGTAACCTGGGCGGCATTATCATTATCGATTTTATTGATATGAAAGACTTGGAGCATCAGCGCCAGGTACATCGCACACTGGAAAAAAACCTGGAAAAGGATCGTGCCAAAACCAGTATTACCGGAGTATCGGAATTGGGATTGGTCGAGATGACGCGCAAGCGCACGCGCGAATCGTTGGGGCAAATACTGTGCGAGTCCTGTCCTGTATGTGCGGGGCGCGGATCGCTTAAATCGGCAGAAACGATTTGCTATGAAATTTTTCGGGAGATTCTACGTGAAGCACGCACTTACGATAATGAGCGATTTCTTGTGCTGGTTTCCCAGGCGGTGATTGACCGTGTATTGGATGAAGAGTCCGATAGTATCGCCAACCTAGAAGCTTTTATTGGTCGGCCAATCAAGTTTCAGGTGGAGTCACTCTACAATCAAGAACAATACGACATTATTCTGGTTTAGAGGCCAGAAGAGATGAAACCGTGGTAATACTCAGCCAACGAACTTTACGGCGCCTGGCCCGACGATTTTGGGGGGCACTGTTTACCCTGGTTATCGCTTTAGCTGTCTTTGTGCAGCTTGGGCGGGAAGCCTTTCCGTTGCTGGATGATTACCGCGACGATATCAGCCAATTGCTGGGGAAGCGTCTGGGAGTGAACCTTACCGTCGGCGGTCTATCGGCGGATTGGTCTGGCCTGCGTCCCCAAATCGAACTGCGGGATGTCGTTGTTACGAGTAAAGAGCAGCAAAAGATTTTTAAAATCGACTTGGCCGTTGCAGAGCTGGGTCTGGTCGATTCCCTGCTGAGTTTCAGTTTTCAGTGGCGACACCTCTCCTTTCACCAGCTTGAAACCACCTTGATTCAAGCCGAGAGTGGAACCTGGCTAGTGAAACATCTACCTATAACAAACCGGGGTAACGCTAGTTTCACTATCGATGATCCTCTCGATATTTTCCTGTTCGGCCGCAGGATTGAACTTGAAAACGCCAATTTCAACCTGGAGTTTCGTACGGGCCATACTTCGGTGCTGAGTATTCCAACTATTACTCTGGAGAACGACAAAAATTTTCACCGTGCGACGGCCTCCGCTGGTGTGCTGGATACTGAAGGGCAGGGGAGGCAGCATTTTCAGTTAACGATGGAGGGGACGGGTGATCCTCGGGATGCAGAAAACTTCAATTCCGTTGGCTATCTGGCTCTAAGGCAATTTCCTATGGAGAGGGTCGTTGCGGCGTTTGCCGATAGGCACTGGCAAAACATGGATCAGCAGCAGTGGGGAGAGGGCCACCGGCTTGATTTGGAGCTGTGGTTCAACGGGACGACGCGCAAGGGTATGTCTCTAAGCGGCCGTGTGCGTTCAGATGGTTTACCGCTGGAAGTCCCCGAAAGTGTGATTTTACCGAAGGGCCTAGCGTCAGATATTAGTGGTCGTTGGCACCCCAAAGACGGGTGGAGACTGATGTTGCAACAGTTGGCGGTCGACTGGCCTGAATTTCAGTCCCCTCCTCTTAATGTACAGCTCTCCGGTGGGCTGGATCGCCCCGTTACCATAGGCGTTGATCATCTGGATTTACAGCTCTGGCACGATCTGGCGAAGAAAGTTGGCTATATTCAGGGCCAAGCAGACGAAATACTGAACACGCTTTCTCCCACGGGGTTGCTGAATAATATAGAGGTGACGCTGGCGCCCGCCGAAGAGGGTTATTTTCGCTTAAAGGCGGACTTGGGTGAAGTGGGGGTCCAGAGTTTTCGCGGCTCTCCCATTATTGAAAAGCTTAATGGTTTTGTTTCTGCCAGCGCCTTTGATGGCTACGTGGATATCGACAGTCAGGATGGATTCAGCATTGCATTCCCCAACGTTTATGAACAGCCTATGCTTTTCGATACCGCTGTGGGACGGGTTGGTTGGTTGGTCGATAACCAGGAAAAGTTGGCCTATGTGAACTCCAATCGCCTTCAGCTGGTTGAGGGGGAAGAAACTGCCAACGCATACCTGCATCTGATGTTGCCGACAGTAAGAGATGGGCGGGAGCCTACTATGACGCTGGCGGTTGGCTTGGAAAAAGGGCCACTTAGCCTGCAGCAAAAATTTGTGCCCAAAGTTGTCCGGAAAAGCCTGAAGGAATGGTTGGATCGCAGTATTGGTCGCGGAACGGTAAGTGACCTCGCCTTTCTTTTTCACGGTTCTATTTCTAAAAAACCACTTGTTCGACCCTCGATATTACTATCTGGCGACGTCCATAATGCCGATTTGGATTTCGACCCTCAGTGGCCGCCGCTGAAAAATATTGAAGGCGACCTCAGCCTGGGCAACGATACTCTGGATATTTATATCCAGCAGGCAAGCCTGCTGGGAAATCGGATTAACCAGGCCGACGTCACGCTTATTAGTAATCCGGAGGATGACGGTCATGCGCTCGCGATCGACGGCCAGCTGCAAAGCGATGCTGGTGCGGCGATGGCGCTGTTACAGCAGAGCCCCGTGAGAGAGCTATTGGGCTCTGCCTTCGATTCCTGGGATTTCTCGGGAGCGGTTTCAGCTGCGATCCAATTGCAGTTACCGTTAAAGGATAAAGCGAAAGGGGCCCACCAAAATATCAATGTTGATTTTTCGGGGGCTCGGGTAGATATGCGTGATATCGACCTGTCGGTTAATAAGGTTAAGGGCAAGCTCAGTTATCAGTCGGATAAAGGCCTCAGTGCAGCCCATTTGGAGGGAGAGCTGTGGGGTAAACCGATCGCCGCCCGCGTTGAAAGCCCGCTGCTTGGGCCGGGCGATAGTCGGCGCAATACAGTGATTCATTTTAAGGGGCCGGTGGATATTCAAGACGTTCGCCGTTGGACAAAACGACCTGAGCTGGGGTTTACACATGGCTCGAGTGAGGTTACTGGAAAAGTAACGATTCCGGCCAAAGGTAGTGCCAATCATGTTCTTGAGGTCGGCCTCTCATCACAGTTAAAAGGTGTCGATTTCCAATTGCCGAAGCCCTTGCTCAAAGACGCAGAACAGGAAAAGCCGTTTGAGGTAAACCTGAAGCTATTTGACGGCTTTCGGCGATATCAGTTCGATTATGACAATATGATCGGCCTGCGAATGCAGACAGGCGACGCTATCGAAAATAGTGGCCAAATATATATTAATGAGAGCCCCATGCCGCTGCAACCAGGCTTCTTTGATGTTATTGGTCACGTAGAGGCCGCAGATTTACAGGTATGGGATGGGGTTAGAGAACAGTATTTCAGCTATGTAGATGCGCTAAAGAAAAGCCAAAACGAAGCGGAATCAGAGGCTGATTTACCTATTCGTTTAAACCTGGATATTGGCAAAGCCAGCATCGGTGATACCGCTATCGACAACGTTCATGTTAATGGTCTCGGTACGGAAGCGCGCTGGGATCTTCGGGTGGCGAGCGAAACCGCTTCAGGGAATGTGATTGTCAGCGGTAGTGAAGATGCGCTTAATCTGATTTTGGATCTGGATCATCTGCGTTTGGGGAGCGATGATGGCTCTGAGCTGGGAGAGGAAGACAAGGCTTGGTCGATGGCTGAGATGGAATTGTCCAAGCTGACATTCCCTGTTGATTTCTCTGTAAAAGAACTCATTGTTAGCGGTAAGCCGTTTGGCCGTTGGGCTTTTGATATGAATCCACTGGTCGATGGCGTTCACCTTACCAATATTCGTGCAAACGTTCGCGGTATTGGTATTGGTGAAACCGTCGCCGAGCCGGTAAAAACAACAGGTAATAAAAGCCGAAGGCGCACTCGAAAAACGGAGCAAAGTACGAGAGCGGTTAAACCTAAATTAACTGATCGCGAGGAATTTATTCATATAGCCAAACAGGAGCCAGCGGCAGAATTTATTTGGAGACAAACGGACGAGGGGCAAAGCAGTTTTTTCAAAGGTACATTGATGGGGCGCAATATAGGCGAGCTACTGGAAGCTTGGGGCTCCGAAAAGTTGCTTGATAGTAAAATGACGATTGTCCGTGCCGAAGTCTCCTGGCCCGGTGCGCCGGACGAAATTCATATGGAAGAGGTTAGTGGTCAGGTGATTTTTGATTTGCGCGATGGGAGCTTTATTCGTGGAGCTGCCGAGGCTGACAACGGTTTGCTACGTTTAATTGCACTCTTCAATTTCGATACCATTGTGCGGCGCTTAAAGTTAGATTTCAGCGATCTGGCGAAAGAGGGGTTTGCTTTTGATTCGGTACACGGTGGGTTCGACTTTGAAAATGGTTGGGTTTACATTAATCAGCCCTTGGTGGTTCAATCCACTTCTTCCAAAATGCAGGTTGCCGGTACGCTCGACCTTATGGAAGAAAAAATTGATGCGCAACTCGTTGCTACTTTGCCGGTTGCGGGAGATATAACCGTAGCGGCTGCCTTGATTGCTGGTTTACCTGCCGCCGTGGGTGTTTATCTTATCAGTAAAATGTTTGAAAAACAGGTGGATAAAGTTTCCAGTATTAACTACGCCATTCGCGGCAGTTGGAGTGATCCTAAAATTAAATTTCGCAAAATATTCGACGATACCGCTGCGTCAGAAAAAGGCCGGGAGGTTGAGTCGATTAGTCGCGATACCGTACGCGAAGGAATTAGTGCACCGCCGAAGGATAATAATTTCGACCCGCCTGAGCCCACACCGTTACCAGAATAATTAGCTTTGGTATTAGTTTGAAGCCACAGTTTTTATATCTTCTCTTGTTTTCCATTCCTATCTATTTAAACGTAACGGATTCGGGCGTCTAGTGGACCGCTGAAAAATTATCAGAGGTGTCAGGGTGGCCTTAAAAAGGGATCGACACGACATTCAGCGTATACCTAAAGAGTTTAGTCGTAAGCGGCTGTTCCATATTGCTGTCATGGATGTGGAGGTTTTTCGCGGCTCTACAGCGTTCTGTTTCCCTAGATAATGATTTGTTCTTCCCTGTGTTCGATATACTATTTCTGTTAGTATTTTTTAACGCATACGTATGGGGTGTTTTATTTTTTTGTGAGGTGAGAAGCAGCGGCAGGTCATCGCGTATGTAAAATTAGTATGCTATATATTCCGCCGGAAAAACTTTTCTCTCAATCGCCTGTTCTTTGGCGTCCACACTAAGAAGGTCCATATGAATAAATTAATAAATACGACCGCATATCTATTTACGTTGTTATCGGGTTTGTTCCTGTCTGCATGGGGGGCACAGGCCGCTAGCTTGGTAGAAATTACCAACTTTGGTGATAACCCCAGTAATTTGCCCATGCACCTGTATGTGCCAGATAGTTTGGCGGAAAACGCTCCCATTTTACTTGCCGTGCACTACTGTCATGGTGATGGCCCTGAGTTTTATCGAGGCTCCCGCTACGCAGCCATGGCCGATGAGTATGGATATATCGTTGTTTATCCATCCGCCAATAGCAGTGATATGTGCTTCGATGTAGCTTCCCCTCAGGCACTTATTCGAGATGGTGGCAGCGACCCCGTTTCCATTATGTCGATGATTGATTATGTAAAACAAAATTATGAAGTTGATTCGGAGCGGGTTTTTGTTACCGGTGTTTCCTCGGGCGCGATGATGACGAATGTTATGATCGGCCTCTATCCAGACGTGTTTAAAGCGGGTGTTGCGTTTGCCGGTGTTCCTTTCGCCTGTTTTGCGACGACTGATGGTTCAACGTGGAATAGCGAATGCGCCAACGGAAATATCGCAAAAACGCCGGAGGCGTGGGGTGACTTGGTTCGCAACGCCTACCCCGGATACACCGGTCCACGACCGCGTCTACAGTTGTGGCACGGTACCAATGATGAAACGCTTAATTACAATAATTTCAATGAGGCGATTAAACAGTGGACTAATGTTCACGGTGTCTCGCAAACCGCGGCCTATACCGATTCTCCTGAGTCTGGTATCACGCGTACCCGCTATGGCGGTACTGGCGAAGATGCTCCGATTGAAGCGCTGAGTATGGACGGGGTTTCCCACAATCTACCTGTCGATTACGCCGCTGCCGTTCGTTATTTTGGTCTGGATACATCTGTGTCCAGCAGTTCAAGCAGTTCATCAAGCTCTTCAACGAGTTCATCTTCCAGCAGCAGCGTATCGTCCAGTAGTAGTTCATCGTCCAGCAGTGATGAATGTGTGGACCTGTGCAAGTGGTACCAGGACGACCCTCGTCCATTGTGCCTTAATCAGGACAGCGGTTGGGGTTGGGAGAGTGGCCAGAGCTGTGTAGGACGCAGCACCTGTGAAAGCCAGAGTGATGGCGACGGTGGCGTGATTTCAAGCTGTGCGAACAGTTCTTCCGTTAGCTCCAGTTCATCCAGTAGTAGCTCGTCGTCTAGTAGCTTATCCTCAAGTAGCTCCAGTTCTTCTTCAAGCAGTTCCTCCTCCTCGTCTTCGAGTTCATCAAGCTCCAGTAATTCTTCCTCCAGTAGTGTGACCGGTGGGCTGCAGTGTGATTGGTACGGTACGCTCACTCCACTGTGCGAGAATCAGAGCACAGGGTGGGGATGGGAGAACGAGCAAAACTGTATTGGTGAGACTACCTGCGAAGGTCAAAGCGGTGACGGTGGTATTGTCGGCGGGTCCAGTAGTTCTTCGAGTTCGTCTGTGTCGAGTTCATCCAGTTCTTCCAGCAACAGTAGTGCAAGTGTCTGCAATTGGTACGGAACGGAATACCCAATGTGCCAGCAAACCCAAAGTGGCTGGGGCTGGGAAAATCAGCAGAGCTGTATTTCTGAGTCCACTTGTAATTCTCAGTAGTGGTTAGCGTTGCTCGCGGGTAGTGCTTAGCTCCCCGCGAGCCTTCAATGTTTTAAAGGGTGACAGGCTTGCGATAATGTATGCGACAACGATAGTTATTTCGGTTCCTTAAGTGAATGTGTGAACAATGACAACTCCCCGATCTCCTCTTAAAATTGCTGCGCTTCAAATGGTTAGCCGTATGCCGATGGACGAGCATAATGTCACCTCTACAATTCAGCATAATTTAAGCGTCGCCGAGGGCTTGCTGGAAAAAGCAGCAGATAAAGGCGCCCAGTTAGCGGTATTGCCAGAGAATGTACTGACCTTTGGTTGTCGAAAGCCATTTCAAGTCGAAGAGCAGTTGGCTTGGCTTCAGAGCTTTGGCGCACTGGCCCGCAAGTATAATAGTTGGTTGGTTGCTGGTAGTTTACCGCTAGTGGAGTTTCAATTTTCGGCTGGTGATTTGCCGGGAGATATTCAATGGCAGGCCGGCGGTGCGCTCCCCTTTGCCTCCAGCGTTGTGTTCGATAACGACGGTCGTTTGGCAGCCGTATATCGCAAGTGCCACCTGTTTGATGCCGATGTTTCTGATGGGGAAAAACGTTACCGTGAATCTGAATTTTTTCAGCCGGGTAACGAACCGATGGTGGTGAAAACCCCATGGGGAATGATGGGCTTGGCCATTTGTTATGATTTGCGCTTTCCCGAATATTTTTCACGCTTAGTGCAGTCGGGTGCAGAATTTGTCGTTCTACCTTCGGCTTTTACATATGTAACAGGGAAAGCTCATTGGGAAATTCTGCTACGCGCTCGCGCGATCGAAAACCAACTTTTTATGGTGGGCGTTAATCAGGCCGGACAGCATAATTCGCAACGAAAAACCTGGGGCGATTCCATGATTGTTGACCCCTGGGGGAAGCTGTTAAATCGTGCCGGTAACCCTTCTGCTGCGGATGATTCACAATTGGGATGTCAGGTAGTTCTCGCGACCTTAGAGTTTTCAGAAGTAAGTACTGTACGGCAGAAAATGCCTGTAGGACAGCATCACCGTTTTTAACGCTTAACATATTCCTCAGTAATTGCAGACAAAATTTAAAGAGGTATAGCCTTTCGCTACTTGGCTGTCAGTAATGCTCTCCATCAATATTGTGTGGTAGTGGCAGCCGGGGAGATTAAGGCTGCCGCACAACATCTTAAGTTCATGGGCGTAGGTAAGATCTCTCTAGTAAAGTCGTTACCTCTTTAATCTTCAAAACAATCCCGAATAAACTTAAACAATTTACGCGTACTGACGGGTGGTTTTTGCTGTGAACGCTCTTTCTGGCTGGCGCGGATTAGCTGGCGCAGCTGTTGGCGGTCGCAAAGGGGAAATTGTTCGATAAATTCCGGCAGAGCCTTTTCGTCTACTAGTAAACGGTCTCGCCACCGTTCCATTTGATGGTGCAGTTGCACTGACTGATGTTGTTTTTCCATCAGTTTTTGGTAGGCCTGCTCAATAGCTTCGCCATCGGCGGCGCGCATGAGCTTGCCAATAAACTGCATATGCCGCTTTCGGCCGCTGTGATGGGTAATGCGCGGGGCTTCTTCGATGGCTTTGCGCAGTTTGTCGTCCATGGGGATTTGCGCCTGCTGGGAGGCCTTTAGCTCGGTGATTTTTACCCCCAGTTCCTGCAGAGCCTGCATTTCCTGCTTAACTCGTGTTTTGCTTTTTCCGAACTCGCCGTCGTCAAAATCTTCGTATTCGTCTTCAGTCATTGTTTAACCGTAAAAGTAAGTCGCCAATCCCAGGAAGGCGAAAAAGCCTACCACATCGGTGACGGTGGTAAGGGTTACGCCTCCGGCTAGCGCGGGATCGATTTTCATTGCTTTGAGTGTAACCGGCAGTAGTGCGCCGGCGAGGGCCGCCGTTACCAGGTTGATAACCATGGCGGTACTTAAAATAATGGCTATGGTGATATCGTCAAACCACCAGGCAGCAAGGGCCGCCATCACTGCAGCCCAGAGCACACCGTTTACCAATCCTACCCGCACCTCACGGGAGAGTAACCAGCCCAGGTTGCTGGAACCAATATGGCCCAGTGCCATACCGCGAATGACCACGGTAAGGGTTTGCGAACCGGCAACCCCTCCCATACTGGCGACAATGGGCATTAGAACCGCGAGCGCTACGACTTTATCGATCGTTGCATCGAATAGACTGATCACGGAGGACGCCAAAATGGCAGTGAGCAGGTTGATTCCCAGCCAGACAGCGCGACGCGGGATGGAGCGTCCAACGGTGGCGAAGGTGTCTTCGTCTTCATCCAGACCTGCGAGGCTCATCAATGAGTGATCGGCGTCTTCGCGAATTACGTCTACCACGTCATCGATGGTGATTCGGCCCAGCAGCTTGCCCTGATCGTCCACGACAGGAGCGGAGACCCAGTCGTGCTGTTCGAACAGTTTAGCGACGTCCTTATCGGACATGCCGGCGGGAATGGCGTTGGTATCGGTCACCATAACTTCGCGCACGGTTACGCTGGGGTCGTTGGTGAGCAGTGTGCTCAACGGTAGCAGGCCCAGGTAGTCGTCTTTGCGGTTGACCACAATAAGGCTGTCGGTAGATGGCGGCAGCTCGGTGTGGCGGCGTAGGTAGCGTAGTACGACGTCTAATGTGAAACGTGGACGTACGGTAATGGTATCGGTGTTGGTCAGGCCTCCGGCGGTTTCCTCGTCGTAGGCGATTACGGCCTCAATACGGCCGCGATCCTGGTCGGACATAGCTTCCAGTACTTCCTGGATAACCTTTTCCGGGAACTGCTGGAGGATATCCACGACATCATCAGTATCTAGGCCTTCGGTCAGCTCCACCAGTTCTTCGGTGTCCATCTTCTTGAGGAAGACACTCTGTACATCAACAGACAGCTCTTCCAGCACCTCACCGGAAATATCTTTTTCGATCAGTTCCCACAGAACGGTTCGCGAGGCCGGCGGGGAGGATTCGATGAGTCGCGCGATTTCCACCGGGCGCAACCCATTAAGCATGCGTCGAACCTGGCGGAAGGTGCCGCTGTCCAGCAGCGCCTGCACCTTGCTTAGGTGGGCGTGAGGTTGGTTTTCGATATGTTCGACGGCCTGCGGCATTGCGTTGTCCGATTTTGGGTCGAGTGTTTTGAGTTGCGGAAATTGTAGCCTTTTCAAAGGCTTCCGCAAATCACTTAATTTTGAAATGTATTATTCGGCTTCGTCGAAACGATTGTTGATAAGCTCGATTAGGGCGCCCATTGCGGCTTCTTCGTCTTCACCATCGGTGCGCAGCGTAATATCTGTGCCCTTGGACGCGGCCAATAACATCAGAGACATAATACTTTTGGCGTCGGTAGCTTTTCCCTTAGCGACAACTTCAATACGGGAAGAGAAACGATTGGATAGGTTGGCCAGCTTTGTTGCAGCCCGGGCGTGCAGTCCGAGTTTATTGATAATTTGAATCTGCTTTTCCTGCATAGAGTTTCCACTGCTCCGTGTTAGGGTCTACGAGCCGACCCTAATGACCGGGTACATTTTCCAGTTGGCGATGGCGTGTTTGTACATTGGTATAGTCGCCTTTAAGTGTTTTGGCGAGTCTTTCGCACATATAGACAGAGCGGTGCCAACCGCCGGTACAGCCAATGGCGACCGTTAAATAGCTGCGGTTGTTACTTTCAAAATGTGGGATCCATTTGCGTACAAACTGCAGAATATCGTTATACATTTCTTCCACCTCGTTTTCTGCGTCGAGGAAGCTTATTACCGGAGGTTCCAGCCCGGTGTGGTCTCGCAATTGGGTACTCCAGTAAGGGTTGGGCAGGCAGCGTACATCAAAGACAAAGTCTACATCGACAGGTACGCCGTATTTGTAGCCAAAGGATTTAAACATTAGTGCCATGCCTTTGGTGTCAGAACCCACGACAATATGTTTGATGGCACTGCGCAGCTCATGCAGGCTCAGGTGGCTGGTATCGATGGTGACATCTGCGGCGGCGGCAATGGGCTGCAGTATGCTTTTTTCCCGTGAGATGGCTTCGTTCAAACCGATAAACTCATCGGAGAGCGGGTGTCTGCGGCGGGTTTCACTAAAGCGCTTAAGCAGTATTTCTCGGGAACTGTCGAGAAAAACAATTTGGTATTCACTGCGTTCAATACCGGAGCTATCTATCAGCTCGGCGAGTTTGCTGAGGTCACCGTAGATATTGCGCGCATCAATCCCTATCGCAAAGCGCTGCTCTTCACTGCTGATGCGGTCGCCGATCTGCTCGATTAAAGCGGGCAGCAGGTTGGCGGGTAAGTTATCAATACAGGTGAAACCCTCGTCTTCCAAGAGGTGTAGAGCAGAACTCTTACCTGAGCCAGATCTTCCGCTGAGTATAAGCAGGCGCATGGGTATATACCAAAGGGGGATAAAATCGTAAGCGTTGTACGGGTAAACCCTTACCCGCAGTGTGTAATTTTACTGATATTAGATGGTTATCAGTTTACACCAGCCGCGACACGAAACAATTCTTCATTGCTGCTGCAGGCTTTTAGTTTACGTGTGAAGTTCGGATTCTGTAAGGCTTCGGCAAGGGTGGCGAGAGTTTGAAGGTGTGAGTCTTCGGCATCTTCAGGGACAAGGATGGCGAAAATAACATCTACCGGGGCTCCATCGACGGCATCAAAATCGACGGGATGATCGAGAGTGATACAAGCACAGAGGGTTTGATTCGAAGCGGATAAACGGCAGTGGGGGATGGCGACGCCCTGGCCTATACCGGTCGAGCCTAAGCGTTCGCGGGCGATCAGGCATTGAAAGATGGTGGTTTCGTCTGTATCGGGTAGGTCGCTGGCGAATAGGCTGGCTAGGCTTTCCAGTACACGCTTTTTGCTGGCGTCGGTAGCTTTGGCTTTACAGCGTTCATCGGTAAGAATGGTTGATATCTGCATAGTAATAACGTTTTTACGTGTCCTTTCCAGCCGCGCGTAGTAAGCGCTTTTAGGAGGTATAAGGCGGAAACAGGAGCGATAACGCCCATGTTTGCGACCCGGAGCTGCAAACTGGCGCGCATTCTACCAGCATTCATTGAGGTTCCAAGTCGTTATCAGGACAGAAATCAAAAAAGCCTTGAATTTAAACCAGTCGCTTGCGTTCATTCGAGGGTGGTATGTGCAAGGATTCGCGATACTTTGCAATGGTTCGGCGCGCTACCTTAATACCCTGCTCGGCTAACAGTCCAGTAATTTTAGAGTCACTTAGCGGTTTCCGTGGGTTTTCTGCCGCCACAAGTTTTTTGATGATGGCGCGAATGGCGGTAGAGGAACATTCGCCGCCTGAATCGGTGGCGACGTGGCTGGAGAAAAAGTATTTCAGCTCAAAAATACCTTGGGGTGTGTGCATATACTTTTGGGTGGTTACACGAGAAATGGTGGATTCGTGCATCTCCACTATTTCAGCGACGTTGTGCAGCACCATGGGTTTCATTGCTTCCGGGCCGTAGTCGAGGAAGCCCTGCTGTTTTTCCACAATACAGGTGGATACTTTGAGTAAGGTTTCGTTGCGGCTTTGCAGACTTTTCAGAAACCAGCGGGCTTCCTGCAGATTGTCGCGTAGAAAGGTGTTGTCTGAGCTGGAGTCGGCACGTTTGACGAGGGAGGCGTAGCTGGTATTAATGCGCAGCTTGGGTGCGATATCGGGGTTGAGTTGTACCATCCAGCGGTTATTCACTTTGCTGACGAAAACGTCTGGCACGACATACTCGGTTTCGTCGCTGCCTATGGATTCCCCTGGGCGTGGGTTTAGGCTTTGAATGACGCGAATGGCGGCCTGTAGTTCGGGCTCTTTTATGCGCAGTTTTCGCATCAGTTGTTTGAAGTCGCGGCCGCCGAGCAGGTCCAAATAATCATTAACCAGAGCTTTGGCGTGGGTAATATCAAGGGTGTCACTTTGCAACTGTCGCAGCTGAGTTAGCAGACATTCGCGGATATCCTGGCTGAGTACGCCAGGAGGATCGAACTGTTGAACCCTATGTAGAACTGCCAGCATTTCGTCCATCTCAAGCTCTTCGTGGTGAGCTTGTAGGCCGGAGAACATGTCATCCAGCTTTTGCCCCAGCAATCCGTTCGGCTCTACGGCGTCGATTATCGTTTCCGCTATTTCCCTGTCCAGATCCGACATGGGAGTAAGGTTTAGTTGCCAGTGCAGGTGGTCTTGCAGGGTTTCGGCTGTGCCGCGACGAGATTCAAAATCGTAGTCATCCGAGTCTGGTTTGGCAAGGCCTGAGCCGCTGGGTGCGGTCTCGTAGATGTCGTCCCAACTGGTGTCGACGGCGAGATCGGTGGGAATGTTATCTTCGTTCCAGTCGGTATCGGGCTTTTCTGGCTTGTCGTCGCTATTCGTCGGGCTGGCTTCCTGACTCTGGCTATTTGGCGTTTCGCTTTGCTCTCCGCTGGTACCGGTATTTTCACCCTCTTCGGAGGTCTCGAGCATTGGGTTTGAGTCGAGAGCTTCCTGAATTTCTGCCTGAAGATCCAGCGTGGAAAGCTGCAAGAGACGGATGGCCTGTTGCAGCTGCGGTGTCATGGTGAGTTGTTGGCCGAGCTTTAGTTGGAGGGACTGCTTCATATGGCGACTACTAACTTCCCGTGAAAATTAGATCGGGCACCAATTGGCATTTGGGCTTGCTCGGAGTCGGTGCGGATTAGACGTAGTTTAGTCTCCGCCGTCGGGACAATCAATCCTTTTAAAGCAAAGATTGTGCCGGTAGATATGGCTGGCTGGCGGGTAATGTCAAGTATTGGCGCGACTTATAGCGTGAAGTGTTTCCCAAGGTAGACTTCACGTACCTTTTGGTTACTGAGAACGACTTCTGCGCTTCCTTCCGCAATAATGTGCCCTTCAGATACTATATAGGCTTTTTCACAAATATCGAGGGTTTCACGTACGTTGTGGTCGGTAATCAGTACGCCGATACCGCGCTGCTTCAAGTGTTGGACTATCTGCTTAATATCACTGACGGAGATGGGATCCACTCCGGCGAAGGGTTCGTCGAGCAATATGAATTGTGGCTCGGTGGCGAGAGCGCGGGCAATTTCAACGCGGCGGCGCTCGCCGCCGGAGAGGGCCATGCCCAAGCTGTCGCGAATATGCTGAATGTGGAACTCATTGAGCAGCTGTTCCATGGCTTCATGGCGCTGTTTTCGGCGCAAGTCTTTGCGGGTTTCTAAAATCGCCATAATATTATCGGCGACGGTCAGCTTGCGAAACACGGATGCTTCCTGGGGCAGGTAACCCAAGCCCTGGCGGGCTCGTTCATGCATAGACATATGGGTTACATCGGTATCGCCAATGGATATATCGCCGCGGTCTGCCTTAACGATACCGGCAATCATATAAAAGCAGGTGGTCTTTCCGGCCCCGTTGGGGCCGAGTAGACCGACAATCTGTCCATCCTCCACGGAGATGGAAACGTCGATTACAACTTTGCGGCCTTTGTAGCTCTTTGCTAGGTGGTGCGCGTGTAGTTTAGGCATTGGGGTGTTGGGTTCTCGTTATTCTTGCGGCTGTTCTTCAGTGGAAAGGGCTTTAGGGGGGATGACCATTTTTACCCGGCGGTCATCGCCGGAAGCATCGCTTTTTCCGCCCGCTTTTACCACGGCTCTTTTAACATCGTATTCAATGCGGTTGCCGCTCAGACTGGTCCCTTCCTGTTTAAATGCTGCGTTATCAATCAGAAACAGGGTTTCATCGGTAATGCGGTACTCAAGGCGATTAGCTTGCGCTGTAACTGCCTCCTGACCCTTTTTTGGGATTTGGCTCAAGCGAGCGGGTTTTCCTGTGGCGACAACCATGGAATAGTTGTCGTTACGGCCGTAGATAATGACCTTCGCTGCCGTAATTTTCATGCTGCCCTGTTCCACAATAACCTTGCCGGCGTACGTGGTCGTGCCGTTTTGGTCATCCAGTTCGGCGCTGTCGGCTTGAATACTTAAATCTTGAAAGCGGTCGTTGGGGAGGGCGAGACTATTGCCGCCCATGGATATCAGCAAAATAGTGCTAAACATTCGGCAAGCGAAATTATTCAGGTAGTGATTCAGTATCATCTCGGTTTGCTTGCGTAGGGTTTCTGTGAATCGCCTTCACTTTATTGTGGAGTTTGATTTTTCGTTGTCGAAAATCTGCGGTCATACCCACGGCATCTATCTCGCCGTAGGCCGAGTGTATTTTAACAGGCTCTTGCGTGTACGCGACTTTTTCTGCGGGATTTATTGTGAGTGAGCTGGTATTCAATTCTGTCGGCTGGATGTTGCTCAGCGTTTCCGATTGCCAGATACGTACATTATTCCACAGTGTAATTTGCTCGGTGTTTCTCACTAATTTTCCGTTTTCCGCCTCTACTTGCCAAGGCGCTTTTTCTTCATATATTTCAAAGCGAGGCTCAAAAATAAGGGTGTATTCTTCTGCTGAGGTTTTATTGTCGGCGCTTTCGACTCGATAGTGTTCCAGTTTGCTGGCGGTAAAAGAATAATCAAGTTTGCCTTGATCGCCAAAATGCTGAGTTGAAGCATCTTTAGCGACAGCATAGGGAAAGCTGTGGCCATCTTCGTCCTGCCATTTAGGTGGAGTCAGAATTTCCTCGGAAGAGTCCCACAGCATAACAATGGCGCTAATACCCAAACATATAAACAGTATGTATAGCCGGTTTTTAACCATGTTTAGCTCAAGTATTTATCTAAAGCGGCTTTGTAAGTGCCCTGCGCTTTCATAATAAGATCGCACGCCTCGCGCACGGCGCCTTCTCCGCCGTTAACGGAGCTTTGCCAGTGGGCATTTTCGACCACTTCGTGGTGGGCGTTGGCTACGGTTAACGCGAGGCCGACTTTACACATAACGGTTAGATCGGGGTAGTCATCACCCATAAAAGCAATATTTTCGAGTTCGCAGGGGTATTCTTCTAGTAACTCCTGCAGAGCAACAAATTTATCTTCGCGCCCTTGCTTGAGGAGTTTTAGGCCGAGGTCGCTTGCACGCCTTGCGACGATGGGGCTGTTGCGACCGGTAATAATACCCACTTCGACACCGGAGTTGCGCAGCATTTTCATGCCGTGGCCATCCAGCGTGTGAAAGGCCTTCATTTCGTAGCCGTCGCCGCTGAAATAAAGTTTGCCATCGGTTAGTACGCCGTCCACGTCTAGCAGCAATAGCTTTATGGCGCGGGCTTTTTCATCAATTTGTTCTAGAGATAGGTGCTTCATACCAGTCCTGCCTGCAGCATGTCGTGCATATGGAGTATGCCAATGGGGTGGTTGTTGTCGGCTACGACCAAGGCGGTAATTTTGTGGGTTTCCATCAGGTTAAACGCCTCGGCCGCCAGTGCGGTGGGTAGAACTGTGCGTGGGTTTGTACTCATAACCTGGTCAATAATACTGGTTTTAACATCGAGGTCGCCATCTAGACAGCGGCGCAAATCACCATCGGTAAAGACACCCAACAATTCGCCCTCGCTACTGACGACAGTGGTAATGCCAAAGCTTTTTTTACTCATTTCGGCAAGAGCGTCCATCAGACTGGAGCCGGTCTGGACAGCAGGGAGCGCGTCGCCGCTGTGCATTACGTCACTAACATGTAATAGCAGCTTTTTACCGAGCGCTCCACTGGGGTGGGAAAATGCAAAATCTTCCGCCGTAAATCCACGTGCTTCCAAGAGGGCGACGGCCAAGGCGTCGCCCATTACCAGGCTGACGGTGGTGCTGGATGTGGGGGCTAGGTCTAGTGGGCAGGCTTCGGTTTCAACACTGATATCGAGTGTGATATCGGCCGCTTCTGCGAGAGGGCTGGCGGCTTTGCCTGTCATCGCTATCAGTACTATGCCCAGGCGTTTGATGGTGGGCAGCAGCGCTGTTAGCTCGGGTGATGAGCCTGAATTGGAAATGGCGATAAAGAGATCGTCTTTGGTGACCATGCCCAGATCACCATGCCCTGCCTCGGCAGGGTGAACAAAAAGTGCCGGCGTACCTGTGCTGGCCAGTGTGGCGACAATTTTTTTTGCGATATGGCCGGACTTACCCATACCCGAAACCACTACGCGTCCGTGGCTGTTAAGTATGGCCCGGCAGGCAAGTTCGAAGTTGTTGTCGATACGCTCGTTTAGTCGTGCAACGGCATCAAGCTCCATACTAATGGTGCGTTTTGCCGAATGGATAAAGTCAAAGTTGTGGGTCATGGTATCGTTTGTTTTATGCGGAAGTTGTCTGAAATAGGACAATATAATAGGCGATATATCCACAGAGCAGGATGATACCGATCAGGCGACCTATTTTTGCTTCTCCGGTTTTTCGGTGAAACCACAGGGTTTTCACGATTAATATAAATAAGAGTAGCGTAAGCCCCAGCATAACCAGGTAATCGCGAGAAAATACGGATGCTTCCATTGTGGTGGTGGAAACAATGCCGGGAATCGACATAACCGCCATCAGGTTAAACATATTGGAGCCGATAATATTGCCCAGTGCAATATCGTGATGACCGCGCAGGGCGCTGACCATGGAGGCAGCCAGCTCCGGCAGGCTGGTACCTATTGCTATTACGGTTAAGCCGATAATGAGTGGACTGACACCGGCGAGTTCGGCGGCGGATTTTGCTCCCCAAACCAGGGATTCGGAGCTGAGCATTAGGATCGCGAGGCCTACGATCAGCCAGAATATTGCAGTGCTGCGAGGCATTTCTGCGATGTCCTCTTCTTCTGCAATTTCAATTTCAGAAAATTCACGCTGCTTCACCTTCACTAAATATAGGATCGCTGGCACCAGGGTGAGGATGAGGAACAAGCCTTCAACTGCTGTAAGCGTGGCATCGAGCAGGCAATAGCCGGCAACCAGAGTCACTACCAGTAATACGGGCATTTCGTGGCGCAGGATGTGGTTTTGCACGGGTATCGCCGCAACCAGTGTTGTGGCCCCCAGCACTAAGCCAATGTTCGCGATATTTGAGCCTATGGCGTTGCCCACTGCCAAATCACCAGCACCTTTAAGGGAGGCGCTGATAGACACCATGATTTCCGGTGCAGAGGTGCCAAAAGATACGATGGTTAAACCGATAATCAGGGGGGTAACACCGAAGAATTTTGCCAGGGATGCAGCCCCGCCAACAAAACGGTCGGCACTCCAGATTAGACCGGCAAAACCAACCAAAATGGAGGCGATAACCTGAGCGATTACCGGAATGGAGTCGAGCATAAATAAGGTGTCTCGTGTTTCAATATGTTACAAAAGAGAAAAAGCGCTGTTTTCGCTTCGGTGGATTCTCTAAAATGGCGGTCTGCATCAGCGACATTGAAAGGCCGCAATCTTATAGTGGCCCGTTAGTACAGTGCAAACACATTGTGCGCATACGCGTTAAACGTATATTCAGCTTTCTATTGCTATTATCTGTTTTGTTACCTGCGGCGACTGTTTTTCGTTACTCAGGTGTTGTCTATTTTTCACTATTAAGGAGATTTACCGTGGAAGTATTGTGTGCTCGTTTAGGTCATTGGGTATTTTCGTTGTCTGGATGGGCAAAAAAAATACTCGCGAGCCTGTTTTTTCTTTTGGCTCTTGTTCAAGGTGTTCAAGCAGATGAGAGCAGTGCTGAGCCAGGGGCTGTTGTTGAGTCGCTTACCAACCAGTTATTGGATATTGCGCGGACTCAGCAGGACAAGCTTAAGGCTGACCCGGAAGGTTTCTACAGCAATATCGAAACAGTATTGGAGCCCATGGTAGGTTTTAGCTTTATTGCTAAAAATGTGATGGGAGATACCTATTGGGAGCAGGCGACAGACGCACAACAGGAACAGTTTTTAGTCGTGTTTCGTCGTAGTTTGGTGGAAACTTATGCCAAAGGTATGTCGCAGAACATGGATTTTGGTATTGAACTGTTGAAGGAAGAGAGCAAAATCACCAAGACAAAAGCGAGTATTGTGCAAAAAGTTACCAGCCCTGACAGCGTCAATTACATTGTTTATTCACTCGGCTTGGGTAAATCCGGGCAATGGAAAGTGCTGAATTTGGTGCTCGACGGTGTGAACCTGGGCAAGACTTTCCGCAGTCAGTTTGCGCAGAGCGTGAAAGAGAGCGGTGGCAATCTTGATGCGGCAATTGCCAGCTGGGCCAAAGCCCCTGGTAAGTCCTAAATAGCCCTATTCAGGAATAGCGGGTGCTAAGCACCCGCTTTTTGATTAAAATGGCGGCCTTTTTGAGTGGTGTCCATAGCGGCGCAACTCCAACGTGTAGTTTTTGACTTTTGATAAAGGCCCAATCCATGCAGCCCGCAGAAATACAATCCCTTCTGGAATCGTCCATTGATGATGCCCAAGTACAAGTTACCACTGATGATGGTCGCCATATTGCGATTGTTGTTATCAGCCCCGCATTCGAAGGCTTAACTCCGGTTAAAAAGCAGCAGCTGGTATACAGTGTGCTGAATGATGCCATCTCCAGTGGTGATGTTCATGCCGTGCAGATGAAAACCTTCACACCGGCTCAGTGGGCCGCTCAAAACACCTAAAAAGACTTTCTAATGGATAAATTGATTATTCAGGGTGGCGCTCGTATTCGCGGCGAAATACGTATTTCCGGGTCCAAAAACTCGGGCTTGCCTATTTTGGCGGCAACACTTCTGGCCAGTGAGCCAATGAATATTTGCAACTTGCCGCACCTTAACGACATTACTACCATGCTCGCGTTGCTGCGCTGTATGGGGGTGGGGATCACCATTAACGAGAAAATGTGTGTTGAAGTTGATCCGACGACTCTGACCGATTACGAAGCACCTTACGAGCTGGTAAAGACCATGCGCGCTTCTATTTTGGTTTTGGGACCGACTTTGGCCAAATTCGGCAAGGCCGATGTGTCCTTCCCCGGTGGTTGTGCCATTGGTAGTCGGCCGGTGGATATCCATCTGCGAGGGCTGGAAGCCATGGGTGCAGAGATTGAAGTGGACGGGGGCTACATTCGAGCCCGGGCGCCCAATGGTTTGAAAGGCGCGCGTTTCGCCATGGATAAGGTTAGCGTGGGTGCAACGGAAAACCTGCTGATGGCGGCGGCTTTGGCCGATGGCGTAACAATTCTCGAAAATGCGGCTCGTGAGCCGGAAGTGGTGGACTTGGCTGAATGCCTAGTGGCCATGGGAGCGAAAATCAGCGGCATCGGCTCTGGCACTATCAGAATTGAAGGTGTAAAAGAGCTGCACGGCTGTACCTACACGGTGATGCCTGACCGCATTGAAATTGGCACCTACCTCGTTGCCGCAGCGGCTACAGGTGGTTCGATAAAGTTACGCGGTACTCGCGCGGATATTCTGACATCGGTCATTCAAAAGCTGGAAGAAGCCGGTGCGGAGGTCGAGGTTTGTGAAAACACCATCTCTCTGGATATGAAGGGCAAGCGCCCGAAAGCGGTTAGCCTGCGCACGGCACCTTACCCAGCGTTTCCGACAGATATGCAAGCGCAGTTCACAGCAATGAACGCCATAGCAGAAGGGACTGGTGCGGTTACCGAAAGTATTTTTGAAAACCGTTTGATCCAAGTCCATGAGTTGAACCGAATGGGCGCCAATATAACGCTCGAAGGCAATACTGCCCTGATTACCGGCGTAGAGAAGCTTAAGGGTGCACCGGTTATGGCGTCCGATTTGCGAGCTTCTGCCAGCCTGGTGATTGCCGCGATGGTGGCCGAAGGTGAAACCGTGGTAGATCGTATCTACCATATTGATCGCGGTTACGAATGTATTGAAGAAAAATTGCAGCAACTGGGTGTCGATATACGACGCGTGCCCGGTTAATTAAAGTGAAGACAAATAGGTAAAGACAAATGTCGCCATTGACCATTGCTCTGACCAAAGGACGTATACTCGAGGAAACACTACCGCTGTTTGCGGCGGCGGGTATTGAGCCTTTGGAAGATATTCAAAAAAGTCGCAAATTGATTTTTGAAACCACTTCGCAAAATGTTCGCCTGTTAATTTTACGAGGTATTGATGTTCCCACCTACGTAGAATTTGGTGCGGCCGATGTTGGTGTTTCCGGCAAAGATACCTTGATAGAGCACAACAGCAAAAGCTATTACGAGCCTTTAGACCTCCATATTGCTAAATGTAAAATGATGACTGCGGGTATGAAAGGTGAAACGCTTAAACCCGGTCGCATTCGTGTGGCAACAAAATATGTAAACTTGGCCAAGCGCTATTATGCAGAGCAGGGCCGTCAGGCCGACATTATTAAACTGTATGGTGCGATGGAGCTGGCTCCGGTAATGAATCTGTGTGATGAAATTGTCGACATTGTGGATACCGGCAATACGCTGAGGGCGAATGGCCTGGAACCAAGGGATGTGATTGGTGATATCAGTTCCCGCCTGATTGTGAATAAAGCTTCAATGAAAATGAAGCACAAAGAAATTGAAGCGCTTATCGATGCGGTTGGTACGGCTGTCAGAGAGCGCTTGGCGGCATAACGGCTTAAGGACTTGGAAGAAAAATGTTGATCAACCGATTGAATTCAACCGATACCGATTTCAGCGCACGCATTCGCAGTTTGCTGCGTTGGGAAGAGTCGGTTAATAACGACGTAAACAATGTGGTAAGTGATATTCTCGCGCGAATTCGGACCGAGGGTGATGCTGCGTTGGTGGAGTTTACCAATCGGTTTGATCATCGAGAGGTGGAGCATGCCTCAGAATTTATTATCGAAAGTTCGCAATTAAAAGATGCTCTGGCCCGCATACCCAAAGCGCAGGCCGATGCTCTGTGGTTGGCGGCAGAGCGAATCGAAAAATATCACCTGCATCAGAAGCAGGAATCGTGGCGTTACACCGAAGATAACGGCAACGTACTCGGGCAAAAAGTGACTCCACTGGATCGCGTGGGTTTATACGCCCCCGGCGGCAAGGCTGCGTACCCGTCTTCCGTTTTAATGGCTGCGATTCCCGCAAAGGTAGCTGGCGTGCCAGAAGTGGTATTGGTCACCCCTACGCCCGGCGGCGAGTTGAACGATATTGTTTTGGCTGCTGCCGCAGTTGCCGGTGTTTCCCGCGTAGCTACTATTGGGGGGGCGCAAGCGATAGGTGCTTTGGCTTACGGCACTGAGACAATTCCCAAAGTGGATAAAATCGTTGGTCCGGGTAATATTTATGTGGCCATGGCTAAGCGTCAGGTGTTCGGTACAGTGGATATCGATATGATCGCGGGGCCATCGGAAATACTAATTGTCTGTGATGGCAAAACCGACCCCGACTGGGTTGCGATGGATTTATTTTCTCAGGCCGAGCACGATGAAGATGCTCAATCGATACTCATCTGTCCTGATGCCGACTACCTGGATAAGGTTTATCAAAGTATTGAAACATTGTTACCGACACTAGAGCGGGCAGAGATTGCTTCCGTGTCGCTGAAAAACCGGGGAGCGTTAATTGCGGTTAGCGATATGAAGGAAGCGGTTGAGCTGGCGAATTATATAGCGCCTGAGCACTTAGAGCTTTCGGTAGACGATCCAGAGGCGCTGTTACCGGATATCCGTCACGCCGGGGCTATTTTTATGGGCCGTCACACATCCGAATCTCTGGGGGATTATTGTGCAGGTCCGAATCATGTATTACCCACTTCTGGTACCGCACGCTTTTCTTCCCCGTTAGGGGTGTACGATTACGTTAAGCGCTCTTCCATTATCTACTGTTCACCGCAAGGCGCTTCCGAGCTGGGTAAAGTAGCTTCGACCTTGGCTCGCGGAGAAAAACTGGAAGCTCATGCGCGTTCGGCGGAATATCGAATAAAATAATAAGTTGAGCGAATTGGGGCGAATAGGTGAACCCCATTTAAAACTTGTGGTCTTTGGTGTCGGGGGTTGCGTAACACCACGCCCCAGCTTATGAATATTCACGCATTTTAAATACAAGAACAATCCGAAACATGGAAAAACAATTCAGCTTTATCTGGACTCTGGGTGAGAAATGGCAGGCTTGGTTGGCTGTTATCGTGATTTGTTTTGGGCTGGAAGCAGGGGCTGTTTTTTTTCAAGAAGTACTAATGTACTACCCTTGCGAGCTGTGTATTTATACCCGCGTATGGATGACCTTTATGGTGTTGTTTGCCTTTATCGGGCTTGCGGTACGTAAACGGCTCTGGCCAATGCGTGTAATTATCATCATAGAAACGGGCCTTACCGTTGGTTTGATGGCGGTTGTATGGGCATTGCTGGCGATTGAATACGGGTGGGAGAAAAATGGTGCTTGTAGTTTAGTCGCTAACTTTCCTACCTGGGCGCGTTTGGATGAGTGGTTGCCTACCTTGTTTATGGTACAGGACTCTTGTGGAAAAACACCGTTGGTCATTTTTAACTTATCCATGGCCGATGGTTTGGCGATAACCTCAACGTGTTTCTTAATCACCTTTCTTTGTGCGCTCTACGGGAGTTTTAGAGTACGAAAATAGTGCCTGTGGTGGCTATTTTCAAAATGGCCACCTAGCGGTTGTAAAAAGTCGCTGTCTCCACATTCACGCTGCGACGGCTCTCTGTTAAGCGGCTCTAAATGTTTCCCTATCGCCTGCCGGTACCACTAATCGACAGGACTCATAATATTCCTGAAACTTAATATAGCTTAGAATACCGTTAATACCCACTAACGCGTTGTATAGGGGATCTCCATGGCTGCTCAATACAGCTACCGCGAAGAGCTAACTCATAGTGGCACACATGGTTTGGGTGTGCTGCTTAGTATTGCCGGCATGACGCTGATCCTAATTCGAGCTTCTCAGAATAACGATGCTTGGCAGGTCCTTAGTGGCCTGATTTATGGCTGTAGTCTTATTGCCCTGTATCTGAGCTCCACGATCTACCATGCCCTGCCACAGGGAAAGCGCAAAGTTCTGTTGCGCCGGGTGGATCACGCCATTATTTATGTGATGATCGCGGGTAGCTACACCCCGATTACCTTAACCAGTTTAAGGGATGATTACGGATGGCTTGTGTTTTCCAGTGTTTGGTTGTTGGCTGTTGCTGGCCTTTATCTGGAGCTGGTGGCGAAAAAGTCCTACCGCAAGGTTGCTATAGCTCTGTATCTCGGAATGGGCTGGCTCATTCTGCTGGCGATTAAACCGCTGTCAGCGAATTTTCCTTCAAATGGCATTACACTGCTGGTCGCTGGAGGGCTTTTTTATAGCTTCGGCGTTTTGTTTTATCTTCGAAAATCTATGCCCTATCATCATCTTATCTGGCATTTATTTGTGATGGCGGGTAGCGTTTTACATTATTTGGCTTACCTGTTTTATATTTACCCTTAGCAGGCAGTTAAAAATTATCTGCTATTCGCTATAAACTTCGCTTATTTTGCTGGCGGTCTCGCCTACGTTGTTTAAACAAGCTGTTAGCCATCGGTTAAGTTGTAAAGCCTAAATCTGTGATATCAAAATTCCCCAAATTAGGAAATACCTCCCCGTAACGGCTGGCTGGCAAACCAAACCAGCCTGCCAGAGTCGCGGCATATTGATCCATGCTTGTCGTGGGAATAATACGTCCCTCACCCATATCGTCGCTGCTGCCAATGGCGAGATCCGGCATGGTGCCGTAGATATCACCGCCAGCGATAGAGTTGCCCAGTATAAATTGATGGCTGCCCCAGCCGTGGTCGGTGCCATCGCCGTTACTGGTTAGCGTTCGTCCGAAATCGGATGTGGTGAAAGTAGTGACTTTGTCGGCGATGCCCAGTTCGACGGTTGTCTCGTAGAAGGCTTTTAGCGCATTATTCACTTGCGCCATTAACAAGTTGTGGCGACGATTTTGGTCGCCGTGGGTGTCGAAGTCACCTACACCAATAAAAAAAGTCTGGCGGGATACCTTGAGTGTTTGGCGAACGGCCATTAAATTTGCCGTCATTTTTAAACCCGTAGCGAGACGATTATCTTCCGGGTATTGAGTGTTGATGGTTTGGATAGTTTCCAATGCACTGCCAACTTCATCTGATAAATCCCAGGCCTTGGTTAGCTGTTGCGAGTAAGCGTTAGCTAGAATGTGGGATTGTGGTTGCGCCAAAATATTCTCGAAAACGCGTACTCTGGCAAGCTCCCAGGCTTCGGTATCTGGGTCGGCTTTACGATTTAAATTTTTGATATTTTCCAGCCCTTCGGGATTAACAGAATATGGGATAACGTTGGCGCCTGACTGCCAGAGGTTGCTGCCGCTCATGGATATATTCATGGATAAGCGTGTATTGGTGTTCAAGCTACCGAGGACATCTGCCGCACGGCCTGCCCAGCCGTTGCGTTTGGTTGTGGACTGCAGGCTTTGTAAGAAATTTTGTTGGTCGTTGTGAGAAAATAGTTGCGGTGGAAGTGTCGCTGTTTTTGCTTGATAGGCCGCTTTGGTGGTGGGTTCTACCAATGCACCTACATTGCCGAGAATAGCGAGTTTTTGCTGGCTGTAGAGTTCTGCGATATCCGTAAGTGCCGGGTGTAGGCCATAATCGGCCCCATTTTGCTGGTTGGAGCTGATGGGAATAAGGTCGCTATTCGAAACGGCGAGCCCTTGCCGTGTTGCAGAATAATCGGCATAGGCGCTTGTACTGCGCGGTACAACCATATTAAACGCGTCGTTGCCACCGTATAAAAATACGCACACTAGGGCTTTATAATCATCCTGCGGTTGTGTTTCAGCGTGGGCCAGTTGCAGTTGAGTCATGGTGGCAAGTGCACTGCTACTACCCAGTGCGAGTGTTGAGCAGCGGCTGAGAAAATCTCGGCGAGACAAGGGTGTACGGGGCTTATTCATTTTTGCCTCCTTAGCGCTGTACAGCGAATTCCGGTGATGCCACGGTAAGAAAAATCGCATCGTATATTTTCATTTCGGCGGAAGTGTAGGGCGCGAAATCGTTTAGGAATGTGAGCAGGGTGTGGTATAGATTTTCCGACATCTGACCGGCCATCAACAATAAATTAATGCGGTTGAGTAGCGCGCGGGTATCGCTCGCTATAGCTTTTTCTTCTGCCAGATACAGTTGTGAAGGATACATATCCCAGTTGTGGCCGACTTTTTCAGATTTAGGCCAGCTGCCTTCGGTGTCGCGCCAGTAAAGATTATCTCCAAGATGGCTGGTTGCCGATACCAGTAGGCTCTCGGTCATGATCTGAAATTCAGGGGATAGTAAATTGTTATCTTTAATTGCTCCTGGCTGCTGGTAATCGGGCCGATAAAAATTAAAAACGGAGAACGCACCGTAGGGCCGTTGACCGAGCTTCTGGTCGGTAGCGCGTTGCCGCAAACGGTTCTGCGAGATTTCGCCGCTGGCCTCTTCCACGGGAGCGCCTTGCGCCTTAAAGGCTCGCCAAATAGCTGCAAGCTTTAGTAGCGGCTCACGCAATTTTCCGAAGCTTGTCGGATTCTGCATGTGGCCGTTGGTGGCTTCGTCATCTAGCAGAATGGCTTTTATGACCGCTTTCATATCGCCTTTTACGCCACTGCCATTGTTATTAAAGACTGTTGCCACGCGTTCAACATATTCCGGTGCCGGGTTGCTGGTGACCAAATGTTGAATAAGCTGTTTACTTATAAAGGGAGCAATGTTGTTGTGAGCAAAAAGGATATCCAGTGCGTTGTCGATATCTGCCTGCGGTGTTTGAGAGGCGGGTATCGTTTTATTGTTAAAGAGAATTTTTTCTTTATTATCGTGATACTGGCTAAAGGGTTTCATCGCTAAGGTTTCACTATCGCCACTATTAACCCACTCCCACCATTGTGTGATGGTAGCGTGATTCCAGCCGGTAAACACACGCGCCAGGGCTTTAATGTCCTCCTGGCTATAGGTTGGAATTAAATGGCTATTGGCATTCAGTTTAGGCGTACCGTCTATATTTAGTTCGACCAAGCCGATGCTGAATAGCTGCATGATTTCCCGCGCGTAATTTTCGTCTGGGCGAATATTGCGTTGCTCGTCGGCCTTTTCGTTGCGAATCATGCTCAGGTATTCGCCCATCATCGGGTTAAGCGTAATCGCTTCTAATAGATCGCGGTAATGACCAAAGGCGTGTTCTGCGAGGATATCGTGATAGTTTGCGATTCCGCGGGAATCGTTATAAAGCACGTCGGATACGTTGGATATAACCAATATCTGGCTGATGGCGTAAGCGACTTTCTGCCGTAGCTGATCCTCGCCCCAGATGGTCGACTCCCACCAGATATCGCTGCGCTGTATATCGCGAAGCCAGCCTTCGTCGTCGTTCTCAGCTGCGGGCGCTGGGTCAAACCCTATTTCAGCTAAGCGAGCGTCCAGAAGCGCTAAATGTTTGGTTTGCGGTTTGGCAAACTGTTCTTCGATCCATTGCTCTCGGGTTTTCGCCATAGCCGCGTAAATGCTTTTTGCAGTTGGGCCAAAGGTGGCCTGCGTCAGAAAGCGTGCGCTTGCCACTGCCGAGCTATAGTCGTTACTCTCAGGTGAGGGGAGTGCGGGATCGGAAGCTCTGTCTGGAGCCAGTGGCGCAGGCGTTGGTTCGGGTGTCGGTTCCCGGGTGACTGGAGGCTCTGCAGTGGGGGATAATGTTGGCGCTGGTCCTGCAGTATCATTGCCCCCGGTGGGGGCTGAGCTTCCCCCGCCGCAGCCAGTAAGCGTGAAGATGATAATAGTGAGTAACACCTGTTTTAGTTGAATGGATATCAAGTGCTATTCCCCAAAAAATGATGGTAGTCAAATTTTGAGCATAACATGGGTCTTTACTGTTGACTTGAGGTCCACAGTTAATAATCGTAAACCGTCGGTGTGTTACCTTGGGGACCGCTAAATTAGTATAAAAACAACGCCGAAGTTTGGTTTTTGAAATAAGGGGTGAGTATGGAAACCCAAGTGATTAAACATGTTTTGTTGGTGTGTGTGTTTTTATGGGGTACGGCATCTTACGGTGCATTTGCCGAGGATCAATCGTTTGCGTTTCTTAAAACTCAAGGCGTACATATTATTGATAGTGGAGGAGAGCCGGTATTTTTGCGCGGTATTTCTTTCGGGAACCGTGTTTGGAGTGACGAACGAATTCCTCGTTTGCACCACGGTAAAGAAGACTACCAGCGGGTGAGAGACTTAGGAATGAATTTGGTGCGGTTTTATCTAAATTATCGCACTCTCGAGGCAGACGATAACCCCTACCATTATTTGGATGATGGCTGGGGCTGGATCGACACCAATATCGAATGGGCTAGGCAGCACGGTGTCTATTTGATATTGAATATGCATGTTCCTCAAGGCGGTTTTCAGTCCCATGGCACGGGGTGGGATCTGTGGCGGAAGCCGGAGTTACAAGATCGATTGATTGCTATGTGGAAGGCGATCGCCGAGCGCTATAAAAACGAGTCTGTAATTCTTGGCTATGACTTGGTTAATGAGCCAGGTGTGCCGAAATCTAAAGATGAGTGGAAGCTTCTTGCACAGAGATTGGTTGATAGTATTCGCAAGGTCGATACGAACCACCCTATTATTGTGGAAAGAGTTAATTCCATTAACAAAAAATGGATTAATGATAAGGATATGAATTTTTTCCGGCTAAAAGGGGATAATATTATTTATACCTTCCATACCTACGATCCGTATTATTATACCCATCAGGGGATCCCGTGGGATTCTGCGATGAAAAATTGCGATGGTGGTTCTTGGCCAGATAAGAGGAAAAAATATACGCGACAATTTCTTGCGTACAGTATTGATCAGTTTCTCGCTTGGGGCCAGAGGAACAATGTTCCCCTATATCTTGGAGAATGGGGCTTGTACAAGGGGAATTACGCAGAGAGTAAAGGCGGGCTTAATTATATCGTGGACATGCTGTCGGTAATTGAAGAGCGAAAGTTAACTAATACGTTTCACACGTATCATGAGGAAAGCTTTGGTCTGTACCTCGGAGATGGAGAGCTTGATCCGAAAAATTATAACAAATCATTGAAGGATATTTTTGAAAATAATTTTTAGGTATATAGGGAAACGCCAATTCTTATTCAGGATAGCGTTTCCCTTATCATTTAACTCTGCCAAGCGTAACTGATTTTAGCAAAGACTGACTGGTAATCTTTTTCCATTCCATCGAGAAGATCATCCTGAAAACCGCTGTCTGAATAACCGAGGAAAAACAGGCTCTGTGAGTTGATCTTGTAGGAGTAAACAAGCTGTGAGGAATACAGGCGCTCTACCGATTCTACATTGTTATCCTCGTCCAAATCGAAATTTGCTCGATAGAGTTCTGCTCTACGGGATATGTCAGTGTACTGGACGACCAGCTTGAGCTGACTGCGAATACTGAACTGATAGTTAAAGCGCATATCGGTTTGGTTAGCATTAAATAGATTCCCTTTGTCGAAAGCGACAAGGGCTCCGTTCATCATGTAGTCACTGGCATCGACAGCGAGAGTGCTGTAGTTGTGGGCGACTCTGAATTTTATATGTTCGCCCAAACGCATATCTACGGCCGCGCGGATAAAAACAGAGCTTCCGGGCTGCCCGTTATCGTAATCAATTTGGTCGGCGAGCTTGGAATTTAGCTCCAGCTTTATTGCCGGAAGTGGATTGAAACGAGTATACAAATTGATAAATCGCTCATCAAAATATTCGCCGCTATTGAAGTCGTTATCGTAATACTTTTCTCGGCCGTTCACGCTAAGTTCTGAGTGTGACTGCATTGCGCCGTCTAAGCCCGCTACTAACTTGAGTTCATTCTCAATACGTTTTCCCTGTTGGTCGACGACGTAATCCCAATCAAAATAGTAATACTGATTGGTAATAATATCGCCTTCGTTGCCGTGATATTTACGCATTCCTCCAAGCGAGAGCTCTTTGAAGTCGCTCTTGGTATGGAAGCCCATATCGGCTCTAAAATCTTCGCCCACATCGTAATAATCGGCGCTAATTCGATAATTATATGTATCTCTAAAATAGCGCAGTGCGAAGGCGCGATCGCTCTGAGTCGGGGCGAGGTTGAATTCGTTTTGAATTGGCTCGGGGTTGAGTGTGTCAGAGTAAGCAAATTGGTAACGTAATGAGTCGATTTCGCTGAGCCATGTGCTGCCATCAACGCTTGCTAGCGAGTTTCGGTAGCCATCACCCTGGCGCTGGGTTATCAGGCCACCAATATTGCCGCGATCTGCCACATCCATGCGGTAGCGTGCAATGGCTACTTCACTGCCGATGGGTGTTTCATCGTCGGGGTCCAGAGGGTCTTCCAGTGTTAGTTCCCCGACGTCGGAGCTTTGGTTACCCGGAATAACAAAACTGGTGGACTGATCGTTTGCCAATAGAAGACCGTAGCTATGGTTGCCGTTTTTCCCTGTTAATTTTAGTCCGGCATCCGACTCGGCAATGTTTCGGGTGTGGACAAAATTGAAATTATTGGTTTTGAAATAATCGGCCCCATCGAGAAAGAAGGCGCGTCGCTCAGGCAGGTAAAGAGAGTAGGTATTGTTTACACTGAGCTGCGCTGAATCGGCATCAACCTGTGAGAAATCCGGGTTTAGCATGACATTTAAAACGGAGTTCGGGGTCATGCCCCAGCGTATATCCAGTCCGGCATCCGTGTTCTTCTCGATATCCCAATCGCCGGGTAGATCCTCTCGCGACTGCGTTTTTCCCGCTGTTAAGGTGGGTGTTAGCTGAAAGTTCTTCCCGGGTTTTACCGAGGCGAAGCCCTGCATTTTATCGAACTGACAAATATTACATTTGGTGTTCGGGTCGCGCTTGGTGCTGGATATCCAGTGGGCGACCTCCCGAGGGTAGGCGCGGAAAAAAGAAAAAGCCCATACGCGCTGCTGGTTGCCGTCGCCGTTGACAGGAGGAAAGCGCAGGGCCTTGAACGGAATACTGATCTCTGCCGACCAGCCGGTTTCAGTTACTTTCGCGGCACTATACCAGATACCATTCCAGGAGTTGTCGCCGCGCCAGCCATCGCTATCATCCATACGGCCATCGTGCTGCACCCCCTTGGGGTTTACGTAAAACTCGTAAGCACTGCGTTCATCGTTAAAGGTGTCCAGTATAATTCCCAGCCAGTCATCTCCCCACATATCGTCTCTGTCCGACAGGTGTGCAAGTATTTTTTCGGGGTTGGGGTCGCTGGCCTCCAGAGCAATATGGAGGTTGGAGCCGTCCTCGTATATAAATGCAACAGTTTTCACCGGAGCGGGGGTGCCTTGGCTAGGTTTGTAGCTGTGGCTCAGTTCAAATCGGGCGGCGTTTTGCCACAGAGCTTCGTCGATAATGCCGTCCAACACTGGGGCGGCGTTTTGGTGTTTTAAGGCAATAGTCTGTTTGGCATAACTAAAAGGGGAACACAGGATAAGCGAACAGCATAGAGCCGCTGCTATTAAACCATTGTGAAACATTTTGTAATCTGCTCCAGTTATCTCTAGGGGCGTGTCGGTCTTGTAGATTCTTAGGGAACATCAGAGTAAGGCCAGAGCATATCTGGGCTTGATTAGAGGTTACTTCGGAATAAGCAGGGTGTACCTATGCAGGTTGATGAAGGGTAGCGTTGTATTTTATATAATCAAGGTGAATGTTAGGTTGGTTTAATCCAGATCAGTAGTATGGAAGATCGGTCTTATTTCTTACCTTGGGGGGTGAACCATAAGTTTTTGTTGGAAAGTACCGCAGTGTTTTTAAATAGGGCGTTGGGGATGGAAAATATTCTCCGTTTTCCCAAATTTGATTTTTCTATGGCATCACCGAAATGACGGTAAAAAATCTGATCAAATTCTCCTAGGGCTATCGCTCGCTTTAGGCCGTTCTCAAGCGCAATAGCAAGATCTTTTTCGTCGGGTGAGACAAAAAAATAATAGGCCGCGGGGTATCTGAGAGCAAGCTCTGTTTCCGCGCTTGCACCGTAATGATGGGCGTTCTCAATTTCATTCCATATTTCGAGCACTGAGCGAGGGTAGTACTGGCACCGAGATTTATTCAGGGTTTCAAAAATACCTAAGCCAGCAATGTTGGTGATCACTTTATAACCGCCCGCCTCTAATATATCGACGTCGGGCCAGTCGTGCCCAAGGCATGCGTGAACATTTTTTAGTTTTGAGTTGACAGTAATTGAACTAAAAAATGGTTGGTTTTCTGGCTTAATAAAAAATAGCCTCCAGCCAATTAACCCTTTATAAATTGGAATTCGTACGGGTAATAAATCATTTTCGTGATCAGCCGATGTCATTAGCCAGTGGAGATTGTAGCGGCCCTGTTCTAAATACAAATGGCTTCTACTTTCGGGAATCGAACGTACCTCCTGAGCATTCAATTTGTATGTTCGGCCCGAGTGCTTGAGTCCGAGTATAAGAATTTCTCTGACATAACGCCCATTGTCCAGACGGTTGTTGCTTACACCGATATCTTCCGGGTAAGAGATGTTTAATGTTTTCGTTGGATTTTGTTCTTGTGAAAGAACAAATGGGGACGCTAGAGCAATGCTGATTGCAGCGAGCCTAACGAGCAGTGGAGTGAGGCAAAAATTCATATAGTCAACTGCGCCGGTCATGAATATTTGGGTGTACTGAAGTATAGGTCATGGATTCATGTTGTCTTTACAAAAGCTTTTTACCTCAGCGGCGCTTGAGAATTTACAGGCTTTCGGCCACATGGGGTCTCGTTTCTTCAAGCGAGTTAGTGGGGTGGTGAGGTGTTTTATAGCGAAAGCGGTCGCTTTCCTCTCTCAATATTTCTAATTGAAATAACTGGCGGGTGGTTTTTTAATGTTTGAACAAAATGGTTTGAGTGATTGTTCAGAATTTAGAACGCTTAAGTAGAGTGATTGTTGGTGATGTAGAATAATGCTGTGTTTTCAAGGTGCGTTGAGATGAAAGAAATTTTATGTGGGTGATTTAAGTCGGTGTTTGTTGTTGAATATTTTTTTCTTTTGTCTCTAACCTCCTGTTTCCGATAGCTCTGGAGGTGGAGGTGGTGGTGACCTTGTTTTAAATGGCGTTATCACGAATAATGCTTGCCGTTTCTTGGGAGTAAAGTGATCCTCATTTATTTGGCGTAAAAAATAATAGTTAACGCTTTAAGGATTCGTAGGTAGCTACACTGATAACAACCAGTCCACCAAGAATAATTTCCGTACTGGGAGTTTCCGCCAATACCAGCCAGGCAAGTGCAGATGCCAGAACGGGTTGGAGGCAACTGATAAGCGCAACAGATTTTGCTGCGAGATTTTTCAGGCTCAGGCTTAAAAGTGTGTGTGCCCCGGCGGTACAGATAAGTCCCAGCAACGCTAGCAATAGCCAGTTGTGGGAGTTCAGGTTGGCGACTCTGGACCAGTCGGTAAATACACTTAGCATTAACGCGGTTGCAATAACCTGGTGTAGCATGAGGCCACTGCTGGGAATATGGTGTAGCCAGTATTTTTGGCTAGTATTGCGCAGAGAAAATAAAAATGCGGAACAGGCGCCCCAGAAGACACCTTCTCGAATATTGCCGAGGCCGGTGTCCTGGCCAGAAACCATAATTGCCACGCCGGTGAGCACTAACAGTGCTGCGGCCAGATCTGGCCATTTAGGTTTGCGGTGTTGAAACAATGGTTCGATTAAGACGGTTATTACCGGGTAGCTGAACAGGGCAATAATGCCGACAGCAACAGATGAGACTTGCATTGCCTTAAAAAAAGTCACCCAGTGCAGCCCGAGCAATATCCCCAGCCCGTATACCGTTATAGCTGTCCGTCGGCAAGGTAGCCTCAGTGGTGTGCCGCGTAGTAGTAGCAGTGCCAATAGTGCTGCGGCGGCGATAACGCTTCTAAGGTGGGTGATGGAGGTGGAGTCTAGATCGATTGAGCGAGCGAAGAGGCCGTTAACGCTTAATAAGAGAAGGGATAAATATAAAGGAAGTAAGCCGGGTGAAATAGCTGGTTTTGTGTTCAAATTTCGCAAAATAGTGGATCCGGCGGCATTAGTGTGTGGTTATCGCGGACGTTTATTGTAGCCTGCTTCCAATTTTTTACTGGTGTTGTTTTTTAGTGCTACATTTCAAAGGTGTTGAGTGACATTTTGCTATCCTCCAAAACCGGGACTGCTGGACGACATTCATCCATTTGATGTAAAGCATAATGCATGTCATATGAAAGTGATGTAATACGCTCGGATTAAAACTTGGGAATTTCTGGGTTTGCTCAGGCACCATCAGGGCTACAGAGATCGTCGGTTGTATTCAGATATTCCCTAACCCCAACTTACTCAATTAAGGAGGTAAATGCGGATGTCTTCAGCTGTAGAACGCGCTGTTAAACCTAATCGCTGGCCCGCCATTATGGATATGGTTCAAGGCGGAACGGGTTTGTTTCTGGTGCTCTTCATGTGGACCCATATGTTTATGGTGTCCAGTATCCTTTTGGGTAAGGATGCCATGTTCTGGGTGGCTCGAATGTTTGAAGGAGAGCCCATTTTAGGTAAGCCTTACCCTGTTTTGGTAAGTGCCTTTGCCGTATTTATCCTTGGTTTGATTATTGTGCATGCGTTCTTGGCGCTGCGCCGCTTCCCTAGCAGCGCTAGTCAGTATCGCACCATCCACACACATATTGGCAATCTAAAGCATAGTGATACTACCATGTGGTATGTGCAGGTAATCACTGGATTTGCGTTGTTCTTTATGGCGTCTGTTCACCTCTATCAACTTATTTCCCACCCTGCGGATATCGGTCCCTACGCGTCTTCTGATCGTGTATGGAGTGGCATGATGTGGCCGTTGTACCTGGCTCTGCTGTTTGTTGTTGAGTTACACGCAGGCATCGGTATCTATCGTTTGGTCGTCAAGTGGGGCTTATTCCTGGGGGGTAATCCCAAGCGTAACCGTCATCGTTTACATGTGATCAAATGGTTGTTGACGGTGTTCTTCCTCGTCTTAGGTCTCGCAACCTTGGCAGCTTATATGAAGATAGGTGCCGAGCATGCCGACCAGGCTGGTGAGCGTTACGTGCCATCCTTCCAACAAGACACTGCGCCGAGCGCGCACTAGTGTCTAACCCGATCCGAATATTTGAAATAATAATCAGGACTCTGTAATGAAAACGATTTATACCGATGCCTTGGTAATAGGTGGTGGTCTGGCGGGCTTGCGCGCAGCGATCGGCGTTCGCCGTCAGGGCCATGAAGTCATCGTTCTTAGCTTGGTACCTCCCAAAAGGTCTCACTCTGCAGCTGCCCAAGGCGGTATGCAGGCTAGCCTGGGTAATGCCAATAAGGGTGAAGGCGATAACGAAGACATTCATTTTATCGATACTGTGCGGGGCAGTGACTGGGGTTGTGACCAGGATGTTGCTCGTATGTTTGTGAATACCGCACCAAAAGCTGTTCGTGAGTTGGCTGCCTGGGGGGTTCCCTGGGGTCGAATAGAGCGCGGCAGCCACGAACATGTGATTGATGGAAAGCCGGTAGCCTTGACGGAGCGTGACGAGTCTCACGGCATGATTGCCGCCCGTAACTTCGGTGGTACGCAGAAATGGCGTACCTGCTATGTATCGGATGGTACCGGCCACTCTATGCTCTATACCATGAGTAACCAGGCTGTCGCCGAAAAAATTCAAGTCCATGAACGTATGGAAGCCATCTCATTAATTCACGAAGATGGTCGTTGTTACGGTGCGGTCGTACGCAACCTGATGACGGGTGAGTTGGTTACCTATGTCGCCAAGGCCACCTGTATCGCGACAGGCGGCTACGGTCGAATCTATCGCGCTACGACTAACGCGGTTATCAACGAAGGTATGGGTACGGCTATAGCCCTCGAAACCGGTGTTGCTTCACTAGGGAATATGGAAGCTGTTCAATTCCATCCCACCGGTATTTTCCCTGCAGGTATCCTGGTAACGGAAGGCTGTCGCGGTGATGGTGGGCTGCTGCTCGACCGCGACCTTCATCGTTTTATGCCCGATTACGAGCCGGAGAAAAAAGAACTGGCTTCGCGCGATGTGGTGTCTCGTTGGATGGAGCACCATATTCAGTCTGGAAAAGGGGTTCAGTCTCGCTTTGGTGAGCACCTGTGGTTGGATATTCGCTTGCTGGGCAAAAAACATATTGAGGGCAAACTGCGCGAAGTGAAGGAAATTTGTGAGTACTTCCTTGGTGTAAATCCGGTTAAAGATTTAATTCCTGTTCGTCCTTGCCAGCATTACTCCATGGGCGGTGTACGCACCGACTTCCGCGGTGAGTCTCCTACTCTTAAAGGCCTATTCGCCGCCGGTGAAGCCGCCTGTTGGGATATGCACGGATTTAACCGCTTAGGAGGCAATTCCGTAGCCGAGACCGCAGTGGCTGGTATGATTGTTGGTGAATATATGGCCGACTATGTGGGTAGTGCAGACAACGATATCAAAGTGTCCACCGCACTGATTCGCGAAGCGCACGACAAGCAGGCCAGTCGCCTAGCAGGATACTGCAATAGCGATGGCAACGAAAATGCCTTCCATATTATGCGTTCAATGCAGGAGTTGATGAGCTCCAACGTGGGTATCTTCCGACACGGTGACAAACTACAGGAAGCCGTAAGCGGCTTAAAAGAGCTTGCTCAGCGTGCGCGCAATATTAAAGTGAAAAGTTCCGCTCGCGGTGGCAATCCGGACTTGGTGGCGGCTTACCGTGTGGAAAGTATGCTGCGCTTGAGCCTCTGTGTTGCTCAGGGTGCTCTTGCTCGTGAAGAGAGCCGAGGAGCTCACTTCCGCGAAGATTTCAAACTGCGTAACGATAAAGACTGGTTGAGCCGAACTTTGGCGACCTGGGATATGAAAAATGATTCCATGCCCACGCTCAACTACGAGCCGTTGGATGTGATGAAAATGGAGCTCCCTCCGGGTTGGCGTGGTTACGGCGCAAAAGATCGTGTTGACCACCCGAATACGGAAGCGCGTCAGGCTGAAGTTGATGCGATTCAAGCCAAGTATGAAGGTGGTAACCGCTTTGAAGCGCAGGAAGTACTGATGTCCTTCGAAGATAAGCTGCCGGATAGTTTGCGTGGTCGCAATGCGCGAATCGGTGAAGATGAAAATGGCCAGTCGGCTTCAGCAAGCAAATAAGAGGCGAAAGAAGTGAATACTATTCCCGTTACTGAAATTGATGCTCAGCAAGGCGAATATCGCAAATTGACCGTCAATATCTTCCGCCACAACCCGGAAGACCCAAACAGTGTGCCTCACTTCGATACTTTCGAAGTCGAAGAGGCTGATTCCATGACGTTGTTTATTTTGCTTAACGAAATTCGTGAAGATATGGATCCAAGTCTACAGTTCGACTTCGTTTGTCGAGCGGGTATCTGTGGTAGTTGTGCGATGCTGGTTAACGGTAGGCCGAAGTTGGCCTGTCGAACATTGACTAAAGAGCTACCGGCCGTTATGAACTTGGCGCCATTGCCCGGTTTTGAACTGATCGGAGACCTGTCTGTGAACACAGGTAAGTGGATGCGCAATATGAGTGAGCATCTTGAAACCTGGATTCACAATAAAGAACAGGAGCGCGACTTCTGTGACGTAGAAGAAAAAATGGAGCCGGAACTGGCTGATAAGATCTACGAGCTGGAACGTTGTGTGGAGTGCGGCTGTTGTATCGCTGCCTGTGGTACAGCGCAAATGCGTTCCGACTTTGTGGGTGCCGTAGGTATTAACCAGCTGGCTCGTTTCCGTCTTGATCCGCGTGACGATCGCAGCGATGCCGACTTCTACGAAGTAATTGGTACAGAAGATGGTGTGTTCGGTTGTATGACTCTTTTGGGCTGTGAAGATATGTGCCCGAAAGAGTTGCCACTGGCTCAGCAAATTGCGTTCATGCGCAGAAAAATGGCTTTAGCTAACTAGTTATTATTTGAAACTTGTTTCTTTTTTGTACCCCCGTTTTTCGGGGGTTTTTTTTGATCGTACGGATGATAGGGCATTAGTTAATAAGCCGTTTGCCGAGAAAGGAGTTTTATTTTTTCCGTAATGGTTAATAGCGGCCGTATATTCTCTTTTGAGTTTGATGATATTCGTATAAGGGCGGCGGGCGCTGTGGGGAATTGTCCTTTTAAAGGTGCGGCTTTATCACATCAAACATATCCAGTATACGGGCCACGTACTGATCCTTGGGTCGAAAGCTGTTGTTGGCTTCTTCCAGAAAATCCTTTTCCAGGTGATTGATCATTTTATGCAAGCGCTGGTGATGTAGTCGAGTGACTGACTGAAGGGGGTCTGTTATTAATCCGGAAAACGAAGCGAAAGCAGAGAGTACCGCTAACACGGCCAAAAGACTCCATGCTTTGAGCTCTAACGACGGTTCTGGTGGGAGTAGCGCGTAGTAAAAATACCCTATATTCCTGCCTAAAAAAAATTCATTTACAGCGGTGGCTTTGGCGATAATCGCCGCCAGTATTAGGCCTATTCCAATTCCTCCTGGCGTAAACTTATGGAAAGCAAAAGCTCCCACGAGAGTGCTGGCAATGGAGTTGGTAATATCAGACGATGCCGTGCGGGTGATGCGATACTGGAGAAGTGCTTGGTGAACAAGGGGGCCGATTCTTTGGGCAAATATTTTCTGCTGGTTAATGCTGGGGTGGCTTTCGTTGTAGCGCTCTTCTAGTGCCGCCGCAATGTGTACTTCAAGGGACGATTGTTCGCAATCAAGTTGAAGCAGGTCGGAATAAATGAGTTTGGCGAGGTGCTTTTGGACTTGTGTGGTAGCGCCGTCGGGTACTTTCCCTAGCAGGCTGGCAAGGCTTAGATAACCTTTGCGGTGAAGCAGATACTTAATAAAACTGATAAGTGCATAGACTGGCGCCCAGAAGAGGTTTAGTGGAGCCCTAACAATATCGAGCCCCAATGCAACTCGGTTGGTGTGCCAGGCGCCGGGGTACTGGAAATGGCGATGAATAAAGCCGGGTATGCGAGCTCGACAACTTTCAAAATAGTGTCGTGTTGCCTCGGTAATCACACTGTTGAGCTCTATCGAATTTTGCTTGTCGGCCATAATTTTCAGTGACGTAATTTTGCTGTCTAGTGTTTACTTGGGGTGCCGGGTTTATATGGGAGTCAGCAGCATTTTCTTTTATCTATCCTGAAGAGCGCTGGATCGTTAAATTGTTTCAAGTTTTTTTAGCTTGAAGTCCATTGCCGAAAATTCTTTTAACTTGTAATAGGTTCAAACGCTAAAACGGCTTCAAATGTTTGTACTTTGCCCTGACGCATAACCTCAATAGATACCGTATCGCCGGGCCGGGATTCGCCAATTTCCTGTTGCCCCCAGCGGCCATCTCCCACCATTTGATTATTAATTCGGACAATCACATCTCCAGGTCGCAGGCCTGCTTTGTCTGCGGGTCCATCGTTATATACGTGGGTGACTAAAACGCCGTTGGTGGAATTGAGACTGAACGATTGCGCAAGTTGTGGCGAAAGTGACTGGGCTTCTACGCCGAGCCAGCCGCGTACCACCCGCCCAAATTCAACAATGTCGTTAAGTGTTTGAATCGCGGTATCGACAGGAATTGCGAATCCGATGCCGCCAGCCGCTCCACCCTGATCGAGGTTAGCGGTGTTGATGCCCAGTAGGTTGCCGTGAGCGTCGATTAGGGCTCCACCAGAATTACCAGGATTGATAGCTGCATCGGTTTGAATAAAGTTCTCAAACGCAGCGATATTAAAACCGCGACGCCGGGTTGCACTGACAATGCCTTGGGTGACGGTTTGCCCCATGCCGAAGGCGTTGCCAATAGCGAGTACAACATCGCCGACCATCGTGGTATCCGGCGAGCCAATGGCAATGGGGTTGAGGTTGTCGAGGTCGATCTTGAGTACGGCGAGATCACTTTTACTGTTTACACCCTTAAGTTCCGCACGGGCTTCTCGACCATCGGCAAGTGCTACCACTATTTCGTCAACGCCGTTGATAACATGGTTATTGGTCAGTATGTAGCCTTCCTTGCTGACAATAACGCCGGAGCCACGGGCGGATTGCATGCGCTGTTGGCGAGGGATATCTGAATTGTTGAAATAGTGGCGAAATAATGGATCGTCAAATAGTGGGTGTCTACGAATACTCACCTGTTTGCGGGTATAAATATTGACCACCGCCGGAGCTGCCCGGGCCACTGCTCGGGCGTATGAAATAGGCCCCTGCCAGCCGTTAACGTCAGAGGGGGAAAGTGATTCCAGGAGGGGGCGGTTGCTGATTGTGCGATTGCTGGAGCTGTTTTTAAGTTCTGGGAACAGCGCCAGTACCGCTAGAGCACAAAGAAGGCCAATAAGTACTGGCCACCGAAGGTAGGTAAATGCTCTGAAAAGTGTGTTCATGCTGCGTTCCTAAGTTTGCTATTCGCAGTCTAATTTTTTTTGCTAGCACTGAGTTAGCTACCGGTTTTGCCTGGATAAAAGGTCTCATTTGTCTCTGTCTGCGAAGGGTCATCGCTCAGGCCGTACTCTTCGCTTAGGGTGCCGGTCTGTCCAGGCGTCTTGGGTGCCCAATCGCGAGGGGCTTGCGGTTGTACTTCTTCGATGGAATTGCCGACTTCAATGCCCAGCGTACTTTCTCCTGCTTCGAGAATTTGTCGACTGATTTCCGAATTGGTTAGCTGGACTGCGCCTTTCGCTAGGTGTTCATGTACGTCCTTATAGCTCTGGGTCAGGTTGTGAACCAGCTTGGATGTTTCGGCAAAGTGCTGAGCGACGTCTTGCTGGTATTGATTAAGTTCCTGGCGGGTCAGTTGCAGGCTTTTCTCTAGCTCTTTTTGCTGCTCTGGCGGCATCAGTGTGCGACTGATTACTGCTCCCAACAGGCCACCTACACAGAAAACAATGGCGCTGACCATGACAAGAATTTCAAGCGAAAACAAGGCAAACCTCCAGATGAGTGGGGATAAATAAGATTAAATGATACACCAGATCGGTGAGAGACGTTTGAAATGTAAGGGTAGATTAACGTCTATTGGTTCCTTCCAGCCAGACAATACTTACCTAGCGTTAAAATTCCGGTAAAGTACCGGTTCAGACCCCTTTTGTCACTCCCCTATTCTACTGCGTTTTTATTTATCATGCCGGAAACACCTCTCAGTCGATATCAACGAGACTTGCTACGCGATGGCTTTGTGGCGGATGCCGCACAGCTGAATGCCGTGAATCAACTCAACCGTCTTTATCATCAGTTGATTGAGACGCAGGATCGTTGCTTCTGGTCGAAGCGTAATAACGGAGGGGTTCTTGCCCGAGCCCTTCGGTCGATGGGGCTGGGTCGCCGGGCCAAGCTCGAAGTGAAGGGTCTGTACTTTTGGGGGGGGGTTGGTCGTGGCAAGACCTATCTGATGGATATTTTTTTCGAGAGCCTGCCTTTCAAGGCCAAATTACGTACGCATTTCCATCGTTTTATGCGCAGGGTTCACCAGGAGCTTGGTAGTTTGAAAGGGCAGCAGAACCCGCTGGACATTGTTGCAGATAGATTCGCTGCAGAAGCAAGGGTTATTTGCTTTGACGAGTTTTTTGTTGTCGATATTACCGATGCCATGATTCTGGCTAAGCTGCTTGAGCACCTCTTTGCTCGAGGCGTGGTTTTGGTGGCGACGTCCAATATTGAACCTAAGGGCTTGTATGAGAATGGCTTGCAGCGCGTTCGGTTTTTGCCGGCGATCGATCTGCTAAATCAGCAAACGGATGTGGTGAATGTCGATGGAGGGGTCGATTATCGCTTACGCACACTGGAAAAAGCAGCACTCTTTTACGATGCTACAAAGCGTGACACGCAAGCGCAGTTGCGAAGCTGTTTCGACGATTTAGCGCCCAATGTTAATGTGGTTAAGCAAGGTATCGCTTTGGAGGTTGAGGGGCGGGCGATTGTTGCGCGCTTCGTCGCTGATGATATCGCCTGGTTTGACTTTGCCGAGCTGTGTGATGGCCCGCGGTCGCAGAACGACTATATTGAGTTGGCCCGGGAGTTCCATGCCGTTATCGTCGATGGAGTTCCTACTTTTACGGCTGGGATCGACGACCAAGCAAGGCGCTTTATTTATTTGGTCGATGAGTTTTATGATCGCAACGTCAAGCTAATAATTTCTGCGGAAAGCACTATTCAGCAGTTATATCAGGATGGCCGCTTGTCCTTTGAGTTCCAAAGAACCGTTAGTCGACTGCAGGAAATGCAAAGTAAAGAATACCTCGCCAGAGCGCATCGCCCGTAGTTTGTACGAGCACCCTTTGCGCGGGCCTCGAAAGGGAATAGCGCGAAGGCTCGTTTTTGGGCTGCTATCCGCAGCTGCATACCCAGCAGCAGCTACGGGAAATTCTGTGGAATTGCTTGAATATTGCGCAGCGTTTCTGTAGAATCCGCGCTCCTTTTGCCGGGGCCTGTATTTGGTGTCGGCTATTGAATCATTTTTCTTTTAAGAAATCCGTACCTTCGCAGGGCAAATAACATGAAGACTATTAGTGCCAAACCTGAAACAGTTAAACGCGACTGGTACATCGTTGATGCTGACGGCAAAACTCTGGGTCGAATGGCCTCAGAGATCGCTCACCGCTTGCGCGGTAAGCATAAGCCTGAGTACACGCCTCACGTAGACACCGGCGATTACATCGTCGTTGTTAACGCTGAGAAAGTGCGTGTCACAGGTAATAAAGCCAAAGGCAAGATGTACCACCACCACACCGGTTATATCGGTGGCCTGAAATCCATCAGTTTCGAAAAACTGATCATTAAAGCTCCTGAGCGCACCATCGAATCTGCCGTAAAAGGCATGTTGCCGAAAGGCCCACTCGGTCGTGCAATGTTCAAAAAATTGAAGGTTTACGCCGGCGATGTGCATCCGCATACCGCCCAGCAGCCTCAAGAACTCAACATATAATTAGGAGCAGATGATGGCAGCTGAACAATACTACGGTACGGGTCGACGAAAAACTTCGACCGCACGTGTTTTTATCTCAACCGGTAGCGGCAAAATTACCGTTAACGACCACCCTCTGGACGAATACTTTGGCCGCGAAGTGGCTCGTATGATCGTTCGCCAACCTCTTGAAGCCACTAACCATGCCGAGACTTTCGACGTCAAAGTGACGGTTAAAGGTGGTGGTAGTTTCGGTCAGGCCGGCGCTATTCGTCATGGTTTGACTCGTGCCTTGATGGCGTACGACGAAACTCTGCGTCCAACTCTGCGCACAGCTGGTTACGTTACCCGTGATGCTCGTGAGGTTGAACGTAAGAAAGTGGGTCTGCGTAAAGCGCGTAAGAAGCCACAGTTCTCCAAGCGTTAAGGGCTTTTCGAGCCGTTTGTGCTCGATTATGCTTAATGCTGAAAACGCCCGAACCCATCCGGTTTGGGCGTTTTTGTTTGAGGTGAGATCCTGTATGTCGTGGCTTTAAGCGCCCGCCTGCCTTGTCACTTCTGGGGATTTTCTTTACCATAACGCCACTTTTGTGGGGCGCTTTTACTGTTAATAGGTATAGTGAGCGGGCTAGATCGATCAGCTGTCGTGTTCTTATGGCTAAATTTCAGGTGTAGTGGTACTCCCCAACTATAATAAACACCATATTTAGTGGGAGCATCATTTATTGGGCGCAGGTGCTAGTACATAGTACAAGCGGTACGGCATTCGAAATTGTTCTGGGTTGTTTTCGTAATTCATCAAATTTATCAAAATACTTGTCTTAACAGGCCTTAAGGGGAGATAAACGTCATGAGTAATGACGGTGTGAATAAGGGGCGTCGCCGGGTGTTGACCGCGCTAACGTCCGCAGTAGGTGCTGCTGGCGCGGTTGGCGTGGCGGTTCCATTTATTGGGTCCTGGAATCCAAGCGCGAAAGCTAAAGCTGCGGGTGCACCCGTGGAAGTGAATATTTCCAAGATAGCTCCCGGTCAGATGATTACAGTGGAATGGCGCGGTAAACCCGTGTATGTCTTCCGTCGTACCCCTGAGGCCCTGGCGAGCTTGAAGACTGTTGAAGACCGTTTGCGCGATCCTTCTTCGGAAAAGTCTAATCAGCCCGAGTATGTTAAAAACGATACGCGTGCGCAGAAAGGCAAAGAGGATATTGCCGTTCTGCTGGGTCTCTGTACTCATCTAGGTTGTGCGCCAACCTACCGCCCGGAAGTCGGCGCGGAAGATTTAGGTGGTGATGAATGGATTGGAGGTTTCTTCTGCCGCTGTCACGGTTCTAAATTTGATTTGGCTGGCCGAGTGTTTCAAGGTGTACCTGCGCCCATTAATCTGGAAATCCCACCCTATAAATTCCTGAGTGACACTGTGTTGCTTATCGGCGAAGATCAGGAGGCTTAAGACAATGATGAACTTGCTTACTGGCTTGTGGAATTGGATCGACGCCCGTTTACCCGTGCAGCGCGCATGGGATACGCATATGGCAAAATATTACGCACCCAAGAATTTTAATTTTTGGTATTTCTTTGGCGTTCTCTCTTTGCTTGTTCTGGTTAACCAGCTGCTTACCGGCGTTTGGCTCACCATGAGTTATACGCCTACTGCTGAAGGTGCGTTTGCGTCTGTCGAGTACATTATGCGCGATGTGCCCTACGGTTGGCTGATTCGCTATATGCACTCTACGGGTGCTTCCGCCTTCTTTCTCGTGGTATACCTACACATGTTTCGGGGCTTGATGTACGGTTCGTACAAAAACCCACGTGAGCTGGTATGGATTTTCGGTATGGTGATCTACGTCGCCCTGATGGCAGAAGCCTTCCTGGGTTATGTACTTCCGTGGGGGCAAATGTCCTATTGGGGAGCTCAGGTTATTGTTAATCTGTTTGGAGCTATTCCCTACGTAGGTGAAGATCTGGTGCAATGGATTCGCGGCGATTATCTAATTTCCGGTGCAACCTTGAACCGCTTCTTCGCACTTCATGTGGTTGCGGTACCCATTGTGCTGCTTGCGCTGGTGGTTTTGCATCTGCTTGCTTTGCACGAGGTGGGGTCTAACAATCCCGATGGCGTAGAGATAAAAAAGAACAAAGATGAGAATGGTATCCCGTTAGATGGTGTTGCTTTCCACCCCTATTACACCGTCCATGATTTGGTCGGTATTACCGTTTTTCTTTTCGCTTTTTGTGGTGTAATTTTCTTTGCTCCCGAAATGAGCGGCTACTTCCTGGAGCACGCCAACTTCGAGCAGGCCAATAACCTGAAGACGCCAGAACACATTGCGCCAGTTTGGTATTTCACACCCTTCTACGCCATTCTACGCGCGGTAACCTTTGATTTGGGTGGGGTATTCACCTCTAAGCTTCTGGGCTTTATGGCAATGGGCTTGGCAATTGTTATGTTGTTCTTTCTACCTTGGCTGGATCGCAGCCCGGTGAAATCCATTCGCTACAAAGGGACCTTTAGTCGTGTCGCCCTGATTATCTTCGCCGCTACGTTTGTAGTGCTGGGTTATCTCGGTCTGAAGGCACCAAGTCCCGGCCGCACTGCGCTGGCTCAAATTTGCACCGTTATTTACTTCGCCTACTTCATTGGTATGCCTTTCTGGACCAAGATGGAAAAAACACTGCCCGAGCCTGAGCGTGTTCAGAAGAAGGGTTTGTCAATGCCGCTGGTCCTAGGCGGCCTAGCCTTGTTCCTTGTATTGGTATTTGCGTCCATTAGCGCGGTGGCCTCTACCGGTGGTGCTTGTGGCGCTGTTCCCTGTGATCACTTTGAAGCAGACCTGAGCGATAAAGAATCTTTACAGCGTGGAGCCAAGTTTTTTGCCAACTACTGTATGGGGTGTCATTCCGCTCAGTATTCTCGCTACGAGCGTGTGGCCGACGATCTGGAAATTCCGAATGAATTGATGCTGGAGAATCTTGTTTTCAGCGATCAAAAAATTGGTGAATTGATGACCATTTCCATGGCTGCGGATAAGTCTAAGCAGTGGCTGGGTGCGACCCCTCCTGACTTAACTCTCGTTACTCGGGCTCGCTCATCTGAGTGGGTACATACTTTCCTGCGCAGTTTTTACAAAGACGAAAGTCGTCCTACCGGTGTTAACAACAAAGTTTTTGCCAGTGTGGGGATGCCTCACGTGCTACTGGAGCTGCAGGGTTTACCTGAGTGTGCTGCGGGCGACAAACTAGATAGCCATGGGCACGTTGTTCGCAATGATATGGGCCAGGCAATGAAAACCTCCTGCGGTAGTCTAAAGGTGGTTGATATCAAAGGCAGCCTGACTGCAGAAGAGTATGATGAAGTCGTGTACGACTTGGTTAATTTTATGACGTACCTGTCAGAGCCCGTAGCTGATTCGCGCGTACGCATTGGTATTTATGTGTTTCTCTTTCTAGTCGTGCTGTTGGTATTCACCTGGTTACTCAACCGTGAGTATTGGAAAGATGTACACTAAGCGATAAGCTTTGATTCGGGGCCGTTAGAGGCCTCTGTTTACAAAGATTGTATTCATTGATTTTGGGGATAAAAAATGGGAGTTGTAACAAAGCGCTCATCCATGACCTACTTTTCTGACGGCCGTGATCATTACAGCCATCGAGTGCGGATTGTGTTGGCAGAAAAGGGGGTAACAGTTGATGTTGTTGAAGTCGACCCATCGAATATTCCCGCTGAACTTAGCGAGATTAACCCGTATAACTCTCTGCCAACCCTCGTCGACCGCGAACTTACGTTGTATGAAACCAGCGTAATGATGGAGTACCTGGATGAGCGTTTCCCTCATCCACCGCTACTGCCGGTGTACCCAGTTGCGCGAGCAGAAAGCCGCCAGTTTATCTACCGCATAGAAAATGATTGGTGTCCGTTGGTTAAAGTGCTGGCTCATTCAAATAACAAGGAAGCTATTGCGGTAGCGGCCAAAGACCTGAAGGATAGTTTAGTGGCAATTGCCCCTATCTTTGGTGAAAAGCCATTCTTTATGAGTGATGAGTTCACTTTGGTCGATTGTTGTCTCGCACCGATTTTGTGGCGTTTAGATGCTTATGGCGTGCAGTTGCCGAATACTCGACAGGTGACACCTTTGTTAGAGTATATGGATCGCATATTCCGCCGCGGGTCGTTCCAGGAAAGCCTGACCGAGTTGGAGCGCGAAATGCGCCCGGAATTTGGTTAAGATACGGCTTCGTTTTGTGCGGGTGGCAGCCTTGCTGCCCGCGTTTATTTTTTCTCTCTTCTAAATTAACGTCACTTTTACCCCAGGCGAGCTTCACACATGGCGATGACATCCAGCAGGCCCTACCTGATTCGAGCGCTTTACGAATGGATAGTGGATAACGACTTCACTCCACATATTGTTGTGAATGCGCTGGCCGGGGATGTAGAAGTACCTCAGAAGTACGTTAACAAAGAAGGACAGATTGTCCTTAACATCGCACCGCGAGCGGTCTCTAGCCTCGAAATCGCCAATAAAGCGGTTGTTTTCAACGCACGTTTTGGCGGTATTCCCACCGATATTTATGTTCCATGCCATGCGGTTTTGGGTATCTATGCCCGCGAGAACGGCCAGGGCATGATGTTTGAAAGTGAAACCCCTCCAGAGCCAGAACCTACGTCCCCGGATAGTGGGGATTCTAGCGACACCCCACGTCGACCTAGTTTACGGGTCGTAAAATAGCCCCTATCAGTACAAGGTTTAAACGATACGTTTAATTGTTATTCTGTTTTTGCAGGATAGACCGCCTTCACTTATTGCGATTAATTCTTAATAGGGATTCCAAATGGCCTCCCTTCTTCTGCGTCTTCCCATACAATAAAAGGACAGCCTTACTACAATAACTATAACTACCCAAAGGAGGTCTCATGGCTTTACTTCAGCATGCATTTGGAATTATGACGAATCCCGCAGCGGAGTGGATCTCCGTTAGAGACGATAAAAGCTCATTTAAGCAGGTCTTTTTCAGCCACGTTCCCTTTTTAGCTCTTATACCATCGCTTGCAGGATTTTATGGCGTTACTCAGGTGGGTTGGAGTATTGGTGATGGCGAGCCTATACACCTAAGTGTTAATTCTGCTATCTCACTATGCGCGCTTACTTATGTTGCGTTGCTTGCGGGTGTTTTTATTTTGGGCGAGTTTATCAATTGGATGTCTCGGACCTACGGTGTTACCGATACCGAAGAGCGTCGCCATCACGCGGGTACAGCGCTGGCTGTATGTGTTACCACCCCTTTATTTTTGGCTGGTATTTTCCTACTCAAGCCGTCTATGTGGCTGAATTCTTTGGCAATGATTACAGCGGGCGCCTATTCGATCTACCTCATTTTTGAAGGCATGCCGATCGTGATGAATATTGATAAAAATAGGGCTTTTATGTATTCATCTTCCGTTATCACGGTTGGTTTAGTTTTGATGGTTACCGCCATGATTGGCACCGTCTTGATTTGGGGGATGGGGATTGGCCCCGTTTATATTGACTAAGCCCGCATAAAGTTTGTAGGCTTACAGAGTATGAAAAACGGCGCAATCGCGCCGTTTTTCATACTCTGTACCTATAATAAAAATAACGGTCATATACGACTCCGATAGTCCAAGAAAGCCCATAGGGCAGTAAGTAGTTTCCAGCATGCAGAGTACTCGCGTTGAATTTCCTTCAATTTTAGATTTTGAAGCATCCGGCTTTGGCAGCGAAAGCTACCCAATAGAAGTGGGGGTAGTCGCCGCCTCGGGGCAACGATATTGCGGGCTAATTCGGCCGCATAAAGAATGGCTTCACTGGAGCAGCGAGGCGGCCCAGCTGCACCGTATTACACGCAATAATCTTGTCGAGCACGGAAAGCCCGTGATACAGGTGTGTGAGGAGTTAAACGCACTTCTCCACGACACAACGGTATTCAGCGACGCCTGGACTCATGACAAATCTTGGATGATCAAGCTTTACCATGCCGCAGCTATGGCTCCGACCTTTTCGCTGAGTCCCATAGAAGCGATTGCTACCGAACAACAGTTGATGTATTGGGATGACATAAAGGCGGATGTTCAGAGCAGTCTAGGTTTACTAAGGCATCGCGCCAGTAGTGATGCTCTGATTATTCAGCAAACCTTTATCTGCTCTCGCCGCGCAGCGGAAAAGGCCGACGCCATCGGCCTGGGACGCTTGAGACGTCTGGGTGATACAACGGATAATAACTATTGATCGTTACCCAGTAGGGGTGGAACAGGGCAGTCCAGGGAGTGGGCAATTGCGCGAAAAAGTTCTTTTTCAACCGCTCTGACTTTTCCATCGGCAGCAATAATGTCCGCCAGGGCTTTCAGAAAACGTGGTTTTTGTAACACCTTTAGGCAAGCCAACTTTTCGATGGCTGCATCCACTTGTTGAAATGAAAGACTTCCCGAATCGAGTGTAAATTTGATCTTATTTAGGCCCAGGCTTTCGATGCCCTTCTGAAACGCGCCACCCGGCGACTGACTTTTCCCCGCATGGACCACCAAGCTGAAAACAAGGCTGATCTCCTTTGCCAGATCACGTAATTGAAAGGATGATTCGTCTCGTCTGGGTTCTATGGCGTTAGTTAAAATGCGATACAGGCACCATTCAAATAGGCTTACGTGCTTGTCCGCATGAACAAGAGCAATCAAATTGCGTTTGAACACATCATATTGGGGGGCGGAGAGCAGTTTTAACGCGGGTATGCTCATTTCAATTAGGGCAAGGTGCTGTTCACGGGGCAACTGATAAACAAATCGATACAGGCTTTGCATGATGTTAAATGTAGCGGGGTGAGCGGCGTCTTTAAGCTGCGCTATCTGTTGCTGGCGGATATCACGGTTGGCATCGAGCAATAGACAATAGATAAGTGCACGAGCACTAAATGCTTGGTGTGCCGCATCGCGAAGATTCTGGGGCAAACCGCCGATGAGTGTTTGAGCGTGTTTAAGGTGCTGTGCTTGTGGTTCGCCTATGCTCGCCACGGCCATTTGTTGAAATTGCTCAGCGCTTAGATTTGAACTGACGAAATTATGGTTTGGGATTTCACCGTTGAGATCGGCCTGCTGTTGGTGTTGCGGTGCTGATTCTTCTGGATGGAGGTAGCCACCGTTCCAGCGTGGTAAGACACGCTTTATACGCTCGTGAAGTGGTGGGTGAGTAGCCATCAGCGCGGCAAATGAGGTTTTAATTCCCTGTCCAAAATACATATGGCTAAATTGTGAGGCTGCGCCATTGGAGAGTGTTGAGCCGCCAGAATAACCGCCAATTTTTTTCAGGGCATTGCCAATGCCATTTGAGCTGCGCGTGTATTGCACGGCAGAAGCATCGGCGAGAAACTCTCTTTGTCTACTGACCGCGGCCTTAATAATATTGCCGAAAAACGTACCACCATAACCTATGGCAACAAGCGCCAGCCCTAGCCCCATCTGAGCACCCTGGTTTTTTGAGCGAGAGCGTGTGGATGAGCGGTAGCCGTGGTGACGCCCGCGATAGCCACCCGAGCCGTGCATGATGAAATAGCCGATCAAACCAATAATTAAAATACCGTGCAAGATGGCCACCAGGCGCATATTTAATCGCATGTCGCCGTTGTGGATATGACTGAATTCGTGTGCAATAACACCCTGTAATTCTTCGCGGTTTAATAAATCCAGGCAGCCGCGTGTGATGCCAACTACGGCGTCGCGAGAGTGTAAACCGGCAGCAAAGGCATTAATGCCTTTTTCTTCAAGTACATACACCGGGGGAACGGGGTTGCCGGAGGCAATAGCCATTTCTTCAACGACATTTAACAGGCGTTTTTCATTGTTACTGGCGCCATCGTAGACGAGTAGGTTTCCACCAAGAGCCTCGGCAACTTTTTTTCCGCCAGCGCCAAGTTGAATATACTTATAGAGAGTTGCCATGCCAACGACGGCGATAACGCTGAGTGTTATCCACAGCGCGGCGTCGGATTGCGTGAAAATCCATAAGTGTTCTGGAAACGTTTTACTCTGCGCATTGACAGCACTGATGCTGTTGCTATTAGTCTGAATAACATAGAAAAAAATGCCCAGTGCAAAAACGGTGATTGCCGATAAACTGAGTACAGCCATTAACAACAGCACAACCAGAAGCGTTGTTTTTTTTCGTGCAACGTCTTGATGCTGGAAAAAATTCATAGGGATTCTAGGCGCTTAAAATGAAACTTTAGGTGCGTGCTGTATTTCGGCGCTGTCTTCAAACTCGAGAAGTTCCGCGTCTTTTGTGTGACCGAAAAGGTTGCCGAAGAACACAGGAGGGAAACTCTGGCGGTAGGTGTTGTATTCTGTAACAGAGTCATTAAATGACTGCCGAGCAAAGGCAACGCGATTTTCTGTGGAGGATAATTCTTCGGTAAGTTGGCTCATATTGGCGCTGGCTTTCAAATCTGGATAGGCCTCCATAACGACATTAAGGCGGCCTAACGCGCCGGCCAGCATACCTTCCGCGCTGCCAAGGTTATGCATTGCCTGCGGGTCGCCGGGGCTTTGCGACGCAGCTTTCAGGCCTGCAAGTGCTGAATTTCGTGCACTAATAACGGCTTCGAGCGTCTCGCGTTCGTGGGCGAGATAGCCTTTGGCAATTTCGACCAAATTGGGGATTAGGTCGTAACGCCTTTTCAGTTGCGTCTCGATTTGTGCGAAGGCATTTTGGAAGCGATTTTTCAGTGTGACAAGTTTGTTGTAGATGGAAATAATATAGAAAACCAGAATCGCTAATATCACTAACGTTACAATTGTTGAAACAGACATTGTGGGTGCTCCTGCTTATCATTATGTTGCCAGTCTAACGAGGGGGCTATCGAAAGCCAAGCGCGCTATATCCCGTTGATGTGCTTAACGAGTTTACTGACGGTAAGATGGGCGCCATTTTTCGTCGATCAACAGCAACTGGCGATACGGGATACTATGATGCGTGTATGCTGTCAGGGAGCTGTATCCATATCTGATGGGACTCTTCAGTAATTGCGGATGGGAGGCTGTGCAATGAGAGATGCGGTAGTAGTTGTGGGTTTTGCTAGAACGGCAATGGGCGGAATGCAGGGAGTTTTCGCTTCTGTACCAGCGCCCAGCTTGGGCGCCTCTGCGATTTCTGGTGCGCTTGCGGATGCCAAAGTATCTGCGGATCAGGTCGATGAGGTTTTGATGGGGTGCGTGTTATCGGCGGGATTAGGACAGGCTCCTGCGCGTCAGGCCTCACTTGCAGCGGGTATTCCGGTTAGCGTGCCGACGACCGCCGTTAATAAAGTCTGTGGCTCGGGTATGAAAACGGTCATCATTGCCAATAATGCTTTGATCGCAGGTAATGTCGATGTGGTGGTTGCAGGCGGCATGGAAAGTATGACACTTGCGCCCTATATGCTGGATAAAGCGCGTGCCGGTTTTCGTTTGGGACACGGCGAGATATATGACCATATGTTTCTAGACGGGCTGCAAGACGCATATGGCGGAGAGCTAATGGGCAATTATGCGGAGGCGACAGCAGAGAAATATGGTTTTAGTCGAGCGATGCAGGATGCCTTTGCCATAGAATCCCTTTCCCGCGCGAATAAGGCGATAGCAGAAGGCTGGTTCGAACGGGAAATTACACCGGTGACGGTACGTGGTCGAAAAGGTGATACGGTTGTGAGTGTTGATGAGCTACCCGGTAATGCTCGACCAGATAAAATCCCCAGTTTGAAACCCGCTTTTAAAAAGGATGGTACGGTTACGGCGGCTAATTCCAGTTCGATTTCAGATGGCGCTGCCGCGCTGGTTCTTATGCGTGAAAGAGACGCTATTGCTAAAAAGCTCAAGCCAATTGCTCGTATCTGTGGTTTTGCGGAGCACGCCCAGGAACCGGAATGGTTTACAACCGCTCCGGTTGGTGCTGTAAAAAAATTACTGGAAATAAATAATTGGTCAGCAAACGATATTGACTTATTTGAGGTGAACGAAGCATTTTCCGTTGTCACCCTGGCGGCTATGCATGAGTTGGCATTGGATCATCAAAAAGTTAATGTTCACGGTGGCGCCTGCGCTCTAGGACACCCCCTGGGTACATCGGGCGCCCGGGTGCTGGTTACGTTGATGGCCGCATTGCAAACGCACAACAAGAAGCGGGGGCTTGCCGCGCTGTGTATTGGTGGTGGTGAGGGTATCGCGATGGGTGTCGAGTTACTTTAACGGTCCCCTTTATTCAATATATTCAATTGCCCGCACAACTTTTCTCACGCCCTTGGTAGTGGCAACGACATCGGTAACTTTGTCGGCTTGTACCTGAGTCATAATGCCCATCAAATAGACGACTTCATCCTCCACGATAACTTTGACACGACTGGAATCGATATCCTGATGTGACATCAGTTTGGTGCCGATTTTCATTTGTAAATAGTTGTCGTTTGTCCGCGATAAAAAGCTCGATTTGGGTTGAACCTGTAACTCATTGTAGACCTGACGTACTCGGGTGGCTGAGCGAGCTGTTTCACCGGCCAATTCGTAGGAGGGTTTTGTCGGTACCTCTCCGGTGAGTAAAATGATCTGGTTAAAGCTGTAAACATTAATATGGGCTTCATCCAGTTCAGTGCTGGCTTTGCGCAGATTCACTGCAACGATGGTACGCAAGTTTGCATCGTCCAGCTTATCGCCCATGGAACGCTTTCCTGGATCGGTTTTGATCGGGCCGGATGTGGTGGCATCTACAAGAGAAACGCAGCCACTGAGGGTGGCGGTGAGAAACAATAGTGACAGGCAGAATAAAAATATCTTATTCATCATTTTCGGTTATTCAATCCCAAAGAGTTTGTTGTCGATAAGGTCGCACAAGCAGAAGATACTCAGCAGGTGAACTTCGTGTATGCGGCTGCGGGAATTAATATTTACGCAAATTTCTACATCGTTGACATCCAGCAGGGAAGAAAGATCCCCTCCGTCACGCCCGGTTAGAGCTATCACATCCATATTGCGGTCATGCGCGGCGGTAACAGCAGAAACTAAATTGCCGGAATTCCCACTGGTGCTAATAACGACTAAAGCATCGCGTTCTTGCCCCAGCGCCCGAATGGGTTTCGAATAAATTTCGTTGTAATTGTAATCTGCGGCAATGGCCGTGTAGGTCGAGACGGTGCCGCCAAGCCAGATAGCCGGCAGGCTAGGTCTTTCTTTTTCGTAGCGGTCGAGCAGGCAGGAGGTAAAAACCTGTGCCAGAGCTGAAGAGGTGCCATTGCCGCAAATCATAATTTTTTTGTCGGCGAGCAGGGCGTTAACGAGTTTGTCACTGGCATCATCAATAGGCGCTGATAACTGTTCGCCGACCTGCATTTTTGCTTCGACACTGGCTTGAAATAATTTGTATATGCGTTGATTCATTAAGAGGCTGCTTTTAAAACGCGTTTTGTATCCAGTTAAATTGTGTACCTTCAATACCCACCACATCAAAGCGCATTGCGGTGTTGCCTGAGAGTCTTTTTTCGATCAAGTAGTGTTGTGCCGTGCTAATAATTTTTTTCTGTTTGCTGGCGGTGACGGTTTCCACTGCGCTTCCGAAGCGGTTGGAGTTACGCATTCTGACTTCGACAAACACCAGGGAATGCTGGTGTTTTAAAATCAAATCAATCTCTCCCATTTTACAGCGGTAATTGCGGCATACCAGTTTTAAACCCTTTTTTTTTAGATACTCCAGGGCCGCGTCTTCCGCTGCCTCGCCGCTGCTTTTTGTGGTTGGCTTCGACAGTTTAAAGCGCATTGCCAGCGGCGACCGTTGGTGTCGCGTAAGCGCGGCCGCGAATAAATTGCGCCCAGGTCTGCTCGCGTACCACGCGTTTTTGGTTGTCTAGTCTTAGCTTACCAGTATTGCCGTAGAAGTGTGCATTGCGCAGCTGTGCCAACTGTTGCAGGCGTGGGTAAATGTGGAAGGCATCGACGCCTAGTGCGTACAGGCGTTGGTAGGCGCTGGCACCGGTGGCAAGTTTATCGATGTGCTGCTTCTCCGGGATTTGTGGGTTAAAAAACCAGGGAAGAGTGGCGAAGCGAATGCCGTTCATATCGCGGTCGGCGTTGCTGTCGATATCGCCGTTGTATATGTGACTGGTTGCGTACACCGGAATATTGCTGGCGTAGTGGTAGGCGAGAGTGGGTTTGATCTGGCGTGCCTGGGTGGGGTGAGCGACTAAAAAAATAAGGTCGATATCTTTGCGCGGGCGCGGCTCAAACTCCAGCGCATGTCCAAGTATCTGGCGCAATCGTTGAGCGCGCTTATCGCTGTCTTGCACGCCCATGGCGCTGCGGATTAAATTGGAGTAATCATCCTGGCCTTTAAAGCGGTAGCTGCCTACCAGGTTGCCGCCAATTTCTTCCCACCGTGCAGCAAAGGTGGATGCCGCGCGATCGCCCCAACTACTTGTGGGCGCGAGAATCATGGCGCTGCGGTGGCCATCGCGCCAGGCTCGCTCTGCTACCTGGGCGGCTTCATCTTCAACGGCCAGGCCAAACTGGAAAAGTTGCTCGATGGGGGCACCGGTGTTTTCGGCATAGTTTAGAGCCAGGGTGGTGACGGGCAGTTCAGGGCGAAGGGTAAGTTCGTCGATGTTCTCTTTGTCTAGAGGGCCGATGACCAGTTGCGCGCCTTCCAGTACGGCCTGATCATAGAGCTGATTGATGTCCTGGCTGCTGGTATCGTAAAAGCGCAGGTCCGGCAGACGGTCGCCACTTTCGGCGAGTTGATAGAATGCGGCCATCATGCCATCGCGGATTGCTTGGGACGCTTTAGCCAGTTTGCCGGAGAGGGGCAGTAATACTGCAATTTGAGTTGGCTGCTCGTCGACCAGCTGTTTCAGAAACTGGAGATCGACGGGTAGCCGCAGGCTGGCGGGGTGCTCTGGCCAGCGCAGTACCCAGTTGTCGACACTTTCCAGCTGCAGGCGCATATTGGTTTGGTTGTCTTTACTGAGGGCGGCGAGGTTATACCAGCCGCTGGCAATCTCATCGCGCTGCATCTGTGCTTCCATTTGCAGATCCTTGAGCGGCAGCTCCATCAAGGCTAACCAGATTAAATCCTGGTTCGGCTCACGTTCTGCGGGAGGCGTGTCCATACCTTGCTCAAGAATGGCATCTATCTGCAGGCGCTCAGTTATGCACTGACGAAACTCTGCGAGATCACATAATAGCGCTGCGCGCAGCTCGCGAGCGGTAAGTGTTGCTCTGGCATCGGTGGATAGCATTTCTTCCAGCCGTCGCTCGAAGAGGTAGCGTTTGGCGATAAAATGCTCGCCTTCGGCTAGCGCAACCTGCGCAGACAGCAGGGAGTATGTGAAATAATGGGCATCCGTAAGCGCAGTGGGGTAAAGTTCGCTAAGCGTCTGTCGTGCCCAATCGAGCTCATTAGCCTGGAGCATGGCGTCGGCGGCTTCCAGCATCAATACGATACGCTCCTCGCCCACGGCCTGGCTGGCGTCGGAAAGTATGGCGTTAATCTGCTCAGAGGATAAAACGCTGGTGTCCTGGCTGGGTTCATCCTTAACCTGTGAAGACCCACAGGCGCTGAGCATCAGTGCAGTGAGCAGCAGCAGGCCGACATGCCGAAGCAGAGTGAAACAATTAGTCACAGATTCCCCCAAAACAGATTAAGCAAAACCGAAGGCCGAAATATAACAAATGAACAGCACAAACGCGCTATACATAGTCGCAACTCCCATTGGCAATCTCGGTGATATCAGCCAGAGAGCTATAGATACCCTAAACAAGGCCGACATTATAGCCGCAGAAGACACCCGGCACAGTGCAAAACTGTTACAGCATTTTGGTATTGATACACGCGTGTTGCCCTACCATGATCACAGTAACGAGGCCCAGACCGCAAAATGGTTGCAGCGTTTACAGCAGGGTGAAAATGTAGCGTTAATTTCCGACGCGGGAACACCACTAATTTCTGATCCCGGCTACCGTTTGGTCAGGCTGGCGCGAGAGCAGGGAATAGCCGTTATCCCCATCCCTGGCGCCTGCGCGGTGGTGGCGGCGCTTTCTGCGGCGGGCCTACCTTCAGACCGCTTTTCCTTTGAAGGATTCCTGCCAGCAAAAAATACCGCTCGGTTCTCACGCCTGGATGCGGTGGCCACAGACTCCCGCACGCTGATTTTTTACGAATCGCCCCATCGTATTCAGGATTCTATTACGGCTATGGCCGAGGTTTTTGGCCCGGACCGACAGGTCGTGATGGCCAGAGAAATCAGCAAAACCTACGAGACTTTTCTTTCCGCTACGTTTGCTGAGTTGTTGCAAATACTGGATACCGACCCCAATCAAGTGCGCGGCGAAATGGTGGTGATGGTGCAGGGCTACGTCGCGCCGGAAAAGGAAGGCGATACGCTTAGTGATGATGTTGAAAAAATGATGGCGGTGTTAATGGATGAGTTACCGCTCAAGCAGGCGGCGGCTATTGGCGCGAAATTAAGTGGCGAAAAAAAGAATCGTTTGTACAAATGGGCGGTAGAAAATAAAACCGAGCGGTAATGCAGTGGCCAAGTAAATCTGGCCACAGTTTAGTCGTTAAGCCAATATGTCTTTTCGGTCGTGTTTAAGCTTAATAGCGCCTCTATCAAGTACTTTTGGCTAAGCCTTTATTATGTTGATGCGGTCTTGTTTGGCTGTAATAGCCTAGCGCCCCACTAAAATTGGGGTAACCCAAGCTGGGTACTCATTCTGCTTTTTAAGCGTCTCAAAAACCTTTCCTCTGGCACGTTATTCCAATCGTTACTGCGTCAACGCTTGTTTTGTTTTATCTGATAGCGCCACGGCATTTGACGAATTTGTCTGCCGGTATAAATGGCAGCCTTGATCAGACTGAAACATGATGCCTTATTTTAAGGGGGCTCGAGGTTGAGGCGCTATGCCAGACACAAATTCCGCGTTTTCTCCATAAACAACCTGTAACCCAAACCGCTGGGCCTTTGCGCCCCGTCGGTGGGTTTTCCTGCTTTTACTTCAGTAGTGACACTCATTGCAGGTTTCACTTGGGACAGCTCTGGCGGTTCGAATCATGCAATAAATTGTGGCCAGTTGTACCTCCTGTATGGCGAAAGGTCTCTCTGATATGTTTTTACTCCAGGGGGGTACCTTTTAGCTTCAAACACAGAGCTTTTAGCTTTTAGCTTGGAGCTTTGTGCTTTGGTTAAGTAAATCGAAGCTTTTAGCTTCAAACACGGAGCTTTTAGCTCGGAGCTTTGTGCTTTGGTTAAGTAAATCGAAGCTTTTAGCTTCAAACACGGAGCTTTTAGCTCGGAGCTTTGTGCTTTGGTTAAGTAAATCGAAGCTTTTAGCTCCAAACACGGAGCTTTTAGCTCGGAGCTTTGTGCTTTGGTTAAGTAAATCGAAGCTTTTAGCTTCAAACACGGAGCTTTTAGCTCGGAGCTTTGTGCTTTGGTTAAGTAAATCGAAGCTTTTAGCTCCAAACACGGAGCTTTTAGCTCGGAGCTTTGTGCTTTGGTTAAGTAAATCGGAGCTTTTAGCTTCAAACACGGAGCTTTTAGCTCGGAGCTTTGTGCTTTGGTTAAGTAAATCGGAGCTTTTAGCTTCAAACACGGAGCTTTTAGCTCGGGGCTTTGTGCTTTGGTTAAGTAAATCGGAGCTTTTAGCTCGGGGGGAGTAGTTCCCACAATCCTCCGTGGGGGCTTCACGCGGGCTAGGGTTTGTGGAGTAAACCCCATGGGGCTAATGGTGGGGCAGTTGTGGGGCCTTGGATCTGCACCGCTTTAGCGGACAGTAAATGACTATTTGACTAAAACTGTATTCCATGGGGATGGATTTGCATGGATATTATCTCTACGGCAAAACGGCGTTGATTACTGCTGTGGAAGGCACGAAACCTTCAGACTTTGTGGAATATTTGCTGGAGAATGGGGTTGATACGAAGCGCGCTGGGCCTGGGCCAGACGCGCTAGATTATGCTTTGGCTCAACTCGATACGTTTAACAGCGAATTTTCAGGTTCAGTCGATGTAGTTAAAAATGTGGCGTTAATGTTTAAATATAAAGTTAAACGCGAGGAAATCCATCAACAGAAAATTTATGAGTTATCGCAGATTAACCCGAAGGTATTGGACGTTGTCTCGACAATTCTCCCTGATTACAAAATTGGGACAGTAAGTTACTTTTCCTATTTCAATATAAGAGCCAGTATGCCTGCACCGAGCAATAATAACGATGCGATGGGCAAATTCACTAGCTCTGAAGAATTCTGCAAAGCCAGGAAAACTCCGCCCGCGAGGGAGCAAACACCTATTAAATTGAGTAGGTTTTTCTGGGGCCTTCTACCCGATTGAGCTTGTTTTAAAGCCTTGCTGGCCTCTTTAAGCTCCGGTGCAATCTTCGCTAGTTGTTTTACTTCCGATAATGTGTCGAATATTAAATGTGGTACTTGTGGGAATTTTTCCATCCACTCCGGTGCGTGGTATTTAAAATCACCCCACAGGGTTTTGGGGTGGAAACGGTCGCGTACCCAGCGTTCGAGGTAGGGGTGGGCGGTATCCCATAAATCCAGTTCCGGGTAGAGCTGTCGACCCAGGCCTTCAATGTTTAACAGCGTTTTTTGCAGCAGTACCAATTGTGGTTGTACCGGCATTTGGTAGCGTTGCGCGGTTTTGAAGAGTGAAATTAGCGCTTCGCCAAAAGAGATTTCAATTAGCGGTTTTTCAAAGATGGGTTCGCATACGGCGCGAATGGCTGACTCGAAACCGGCAATGGAGGTGTCGCGTGGTACCCAGCCGCTTAGCACGTGTAGCTCGGCTACCTGGCGGTAGTCGCGGCGGAACATGGCCAGTAGATTGCGGGCGAGGTAGTATTGGTCTTCGCGGGTTAGAGTGCCGACAATGGCCATATCCACAGCCATATAGCACGGGTCTTGTGGGTTCTCTTTGGAAATAAACACATTGCCTGGGTGCATGTCTGCATGGAAAAAATTGTGCTCAAAGACTTGCGTAAAAAACACTTCCACGCCGCGTTCGGCTAATAGTTTTAAATCGATATTATGAGCTTTGAGCTGTTCGACATCGGTAACTTGTAAACCGTAGATACGTTCCAATACCAATACGTTTCGGGTGCTGTGATCCCAGTGAACTTCTGGAATGTATAGCATTTTCGAATGTTCAAAATTGCGTTTAAGCTGCGAGGCGTTGGCGCCTTCACGGGCGAGGTCTAATTCGTCAAAAATGGTTTCGCGATAGTTATCTACCACCTCAACCGGACGCAGGCGCTTACCTTCACGAGTAAATTTTTCGACCAGTTGCGCAATAAATCGCAGCAGTTGTGTGTCTTTTTCAATAATGGGTTCGAGTCCGGGGCGAATCACTTTGATTACGACGTCTTCGCCGCTGTGCAGTACTGCAGTGTGGACTTGGGCAACTGACGCGGATGCGAGCGGCTTTTTGTCGAATTCTTTAAAGAGGTTTTCTACGCTATCTTTTAATTCTCGCTCAACAATTTCGACAAATAATTCACTGCAAAATGGAGCGACGTTATCTTGTAGGTGGTCTAGCTCATCAACAATGTCATCGGCAATAAGATCCGGCCGGGTGGAGAGGAGTTGACCAAATTTAACGAAGATGGGGCCGAGTTCCTCGAAGGCGTGGCGAATGCGTTTGCCTCGATTTTCTTTCGTCCGTGGGTAGAGCTTGAATATGAGCAGTAATAGTTTAAGCGTGCGTGGGCTGTTACTGGTGTGTACCAGTTCATCTAGCCGGTATCGACCGACGGTGTGCAGAATTTTAAGCAGGCGAAGAAATTTGGCCACGAGTAACCTGTAGTGAAATTATTGTTGCGATTGTTGTTCGGCGAGTAACTTTTGTACGCGTGCATCCAACCGATCGGTTTGCTGCCTTAGCAGGCTGACATTGCGGCTAAAATGCTCTATTTCGCTTTTTGCGGGTATAGCGCGCAGCTCTTCCGTAAGAAATTCCGCTAGAAATTGTGGCAGTCGCTGTCCTTTTGGTTGAAACCAATTGAATGCGCCGCGTGCGAGCTGAGCTATTTGGTGGGCAGGCAAATCACCCATCAGGGAGGAAAGCGCATCTTCCCAATCGATCTCGAGGTTTTTTAAAATCTGTTGGTAGTCGCTCAGTAAGGCAACTTGTCCGCTTACGGTGACGCCGCTATCCGCAAGGCTGTGGCCGGGGTTCTGCATTAGGTGAAACAAGCTAAACAGTTTGCCTTCGATTTTTGTGGTCGGCTCGTCTTCGTAGTGAGCCAGCACCTGTAGTTGCTCATCAATGGCTTGAAAATAAAATGTCAATTCGGGTTGTCGGCAGTCGACTGCGAGCACTTTGCCGTTGATTTTAGTGAGGTTTCGGCGCGTGCCGGGGTCGTATTTCAAGGCAGCATTTATTACGCTTTCTAAGCCTTGAGCAAACGCGGTTACGTAGCTTGGATCTGTGCTCATTAGGGCTTAATGCCCTTGTGCAGTGCTACGACACCACCGGTCATATTGTAGTATTTACATTCGGCGAAACCGACGTTTGCCATCATTCCTTTGAGCGTTTCCTGGTCTGGGTGCATGCGGATACTTTCGGCTAAGTAGCGGTAGCTGTCGCTGTCGTTGGTGACCAGCTTGCCCATAAATGGGAGTACGCGAAAGGAGTAGGTGTCGTAGAGCTTTTCCAGCAGGCTGTTTTGAGGCTTGGAAAATTCCAGTACCAGTAGACGCCCACCGGGTTTTAGTACGCGAAACATCGAGGCCAGGGCGAGGTCTTTGTCGGTGACATTGCGCAGGCCGAAGGCGATGGTGATGCAGTCAAAGCTATTGTCCGGAAACGGCAGGTATTGAGCGTCGGCCTGGGCGTACTGCACATTGCCGACGAAGCCTTTGTCGGTAAGCTTGTCGCGACCAACTTTGAGCATAGAGTCGTTAATGTCTGCCAGTACGACCTTGCCTTCAGGGCCGACGATGCGGGCAAATTTTGCGGTGAGGTCGCCGGTGCCACCGGCAATATCGAGCACGGTGTTGCCCGTGCGCACACCGGAAAGCTCGATAGTGAATTTTTTCCAGATACGGTGAACGCCGCCAGACATTATATCGTTCATTAAGTCGTATTTTGCGGCGACTGAATGGAACACGTCAGCAACGCGTTTGGCTTTTTCCTCGACGTCTACAGTTTCGTAACCGAAGTGAGTGGTGTGCTCTTTGGACATGGGCGAACCTCTTATTCTCGACTTCGGTATTGTACCTTAAAAAGAGCGCAGTAATGGCCAACAAGGTATCTGTGGAGGTGACCGCTGATTTCGGGCGATGGGTTTTCGCTATTCCGGTGTTATCCAGCGTACTGCGGCGGTTTCTTCCGCTTGGCTTTGTGTTTTGTGGGCTTCGACTCTCGCCAGATATTCCTGCCACTTCTCTTCCTGTTGGGTTCCCAGTTCATGCAAATAGTGCCAGGAGTAAATTCCCGAATCGTGGCCATCGCTAAAAATTAATTTAATCGCGTAGTTGCCCTGGGGTTCAATGCCGGTAATGGCGACATTTTCCTTGTCGAGTTGTAGGACTTCTTCGCCTGGGCCGTGGCCCTTAACCTCTGCGGAAGGCGAATATACCCGCAAATATTCTGCGGGTAGCCGAAAGCGCTGATCGCCAAAGGCCACCTCTAGTATGCAGGATGTGCGGTGGAGCTTGATTGTGCTGGGAGTGAGGTTCATGGTTTATAAAATAAAACGGCTGAGGTCTTCGTTTTTCGATAGCTCGCCCAGCTGTAGCTCGACATAGGCTGCGTCGATGCTGATTTCAGTGTCGGGGCTATCGGTTTCATAGGAAATGCTTTCCAGCAGTTTTTCCAGTACCGTATGTAAGCGGCGGGCGCCGATATTTTCGGTATTCTCGTTTACTTCGTAGGCGATCTCGGCAATGCGGAGAATACCATCTTCGGTAAATGTGAGCTTAACACCTTCGGTTGCCAACAGTGCTTCTTGTTGTTCGGTTAACGACGCATCTGGCTCGGTGAGAATACGCTGAAAATCTTCCGGTGTCAGAGCTTCGAGTTCGACGCGAATCGGCAGGCGACCCTGTAGCTCTGGAATTAAGTCCGAGGGCTTGGACAGGTGGAAAGCTCCAGAGGCGATAAACAAGATATGGTCGGTTTTGATCATGCCGTGTTTGGTGCTCACGGTACAGCCTTCGATTAGTGGTAGCAGATCGCGCTGTACGCCTTCGCGGGAGACATCGGCTCCGGAAGTGCCTTCGCGCTTGGCGACTTTGTCGATCTCGTCGAGAAAGACAATGCCGTTTTGTTCAGCGGCTTCAATCGCCTGAGCTTTCAGCTCCTCTTCGTTAATGAGCTTGGCGGCTTCTTCATCGGTCAGCTTCTTAAACGCCTTTTTAACCGTGAGTTTGGTCTTTTTGGTTTTTCCCGTATTGAGGTTGGAAAACATATTCTGGAGCTGGCTGGTCATATCTTCCATGCCGGGGGGGGCCATGATTTCGACGCCGACGGGAGTCGTAGATACGTCCACCTCAATTTCTTTCTCGTCCAATTCTCCTTCGCGCAATTTTTTGCGGAAGATCTGCCGGGTGCTGGATTCGTGGTTTTGTTCTTCGTCGTTGCGGGCTGGGGGCAATAGGGCATCCAGTATTCGCTCTTCTGCGGCTTCCATCGCTCGGTGTTTGCTCTTGGCCATTTCCTGTTCGCGGTAGAGTTTGATCGAGCGGTCGACCAGATCGCGGATAATGGATTCCACATCGCGGCCGACATAGCCGACTTCGGTAAATTTGGTCGCTTCCACTTTGATAAAAGGCGCGTTGGCGAGCCTGGCCAGGCGTCGGGCGATTTCGGTTTTACCGACGCCGGTGGGGCCGATCATTAAAATATTTTTAGGCGTAATTTCATTGCGCAACTGCTTGTCCAGCTGCATGCGACGCCAGCGGTTGCGCAGGGCAATGGCAACGGCCTTCTTCGCAGCCTGCTGGCCAACAATATGTTTGTCCAGCTCGTGGACGATTTCACGGGGGGTCATTTGAGACATAGCTAAGCCTTAATACTGCTGAATCGCGTGGGGCGCCACTCAGTATTGCAATTGTTCGATAGTGAAATTGTGGTTGGTGTACACGCAAATGTCACCGGCAATCGTTAAGCTTTTTTTCACAATTTCAGCTGCGGGTAGATCCGTATTTTCCTGCAGTGCGCGGGCAGCGGACTGGGCGAAGGCACCACCGGAGCCGATCGCGATCAGGTCGTCTTCCGGCTGAATGACATCGCCATTTCCGGTAATGATCAGGGAGGCGTCTTTGTCGGCTACTGCCAAAAGGGCTTCGAGACGTCGCAGGGCGCGGTCGGTGCGCCAGTCTTTAGCCAGTTCGACTGCCGCGCGCGTGAGTTGTCCACCGTGAGCCTCCAGTTTGGCTTCAAAGCGTTCAAATAACGTAAAGGCGTCGGCGGTGCCTCCGGCGAATCCGGCAATGACTTGATCTTTGTACAAGCGTCTTACTTTGCGGGCGTTGCCTTTCATAATGGTGTTGCCCAGGGAAACTTGACCGTCGCCGCCAATCACGACCTGATTGCCTCGACGGACAGAGAGAATAGTCGTACCGCGATATTGTTCCACGGAAAATCCTTAATGGTTATGGTTGCTGAGGGAATGCTGAAAAGGTTGGGGCTGCCTAGCTGATTTCAAGTTTACTTCGCAGAGGGCGCACGTTTTAGTACCAGGGCCTCGTATTTGTTGCTAACTAGGGTGCTGCGGGCTTTTTCCCGCTGAGAGCGAGATTCGAAAGGGCCAACCAGAACCCGGTGCCAGGTTTCACCGTTACGCACCCGGGCTTGCTCTATATGGGCTTGCAAATTTAGCAGTATCAATTCGACTTTGAGTTGCTCGGCATCGGAGGCCTTTTTAAAGGAGGCCACCTGCAGAATATATTCTTCTGCGGGTTTGGTCGGCGTGTCACCGGTTGTTTCGTTCTCTTTCATAAAGTCGGGAATGGTGACTTTGTTTTCCTTGAGAATGTCGTAAAAGTCAAAGCGGGGTGAGGCGGGCTTCTCGGCTTTTGGTTTCTCCTTTTTTGCGCTCACTTCCGGCGCCGCTTTGCTGGCGACCTTTTGCACGGGATCCATTTCGGAGAGGCGCATTAAAAACATAATAAAGGCGCCCAGTATGCAGCCGGTAAACAGCCATACCCAGGCCGGAACGCGGGTCTCAACGGATTTACGGTTAGCGTGGGAACGACTTTTTCGGGCGTGGTTTTGCGCCATAGGAAAATTTGTATCGATTTGGGTTTGCGTTGACTGGTGGTTAAAGCTTAGCTGGGAGCATTGTACCGATCTTTGAAGAACATTGAAAAGCGTACCACATGAAGAGCTGTTGAACTTAAATTTCCTAATAATTTTATTGGTTTACGTCTACAACTTAATATATTATCGAGTATAAATGTAGCAAAATGTTACCGCTGCGAGTTGTGTGCGGCTACATTTGCTAAAGTTCTTAATAGTCAGGGTGCTTTCATACTATAAGTACCACCATGCCCACCATTGAGTGGGCGCAGGCAAGAATTCCTCCTAACTCAAAGCAGCGGATATCGTTATGACACCGAGAAAGCTCAGTTATAAACCCTTCTTCTTAACTCTGTTGCTCGGACTTTTACTGTCCGGTTGTGGCGGGGCTCCTTCAAATAATCCGAGTTTCGATAGCTCGACAATTGACGGGGAGATCGAGGTTGATGACGGAATCGTGATGCTTTCTTTTGTGTCTGCTTCACCGGACCAAATCAGCTTGAAAGGGCAGGGTGGCGCCGAAAGTAGTATTGTGACTTTTGTCGTGACAGACACCTCCAGCGATCCTATTGGTGGTGTGCAGGTTCGTTTTTCGCTTGATACGTCAGTCGGTGGGATTTCGCTGGCAGGGAGCTATACGCTCGTTTCCTCCGATGGTGATGGTTTAATCGCTGTAACCGTTGCAAGTGGTACGGTAAGTACGGTCGCTCATGTTGTTGCCGAAGTTATCGGGAGTGATGTAGCCGCTATCTCGGATGATATAACGGTTTCCAGTGGTATCCCCGTCGATGGACATTTATCCGTTGGCGCTGATTGGTATAAGTCTGGAACTTTAGATACTGTTGGTACTAATGTGGGGTTTGTTGTCGTTGCGTCCGACCAGTTTGGTAATTATGCATTTGACGGTACAAGAATTAGCTTTTGGACTCCGTATTACGGCGCCATCGATTCTTCTTGCACTATAAGTTCCGGCAGATGTAGCGCCTCCTGGACCAGTACCGCCGGCGCCGGAATAATCAACCCGTATAATGACCCTTGGATTCCCGTTTTAGTTTTTTCTAGCGGTGCCGAGTTCTTCAATGACCTAAATGGAAATAATGTGTATGACGACAATGAGGCCTTTGTTGATTTGGGTGAGGCGTATTTGGATCTAAATACTAATGCTAGCTATGAAGTAGGTGAGTACTTTTTGGACTCTAATGATAATGGAATCCGGGACGAGGGTAACGGGGTGTATGATGGTCCTTGCCAGAAAGAAACTTGCCCAGGGAAATCGGCAGTAACTATTTGGACCGAAATGCGCTTGCATATGTGTCCGAGCGATGTGGAGGGGCTTGGTTATCCCTGTGAGCAAGATTGAATTCTATCTAATTCTCTAAGGCATCCACATCCACCGACCAGCGTGTTCTCTTGGTGAGAGCATGCTGGTCGATTTGCTTAACCCCTTTTTTTAATATGCCCTGCAAAACCTTTCTTGAACTCGTTTTTAGCTGAAATTGATAGCGAAAGCGCTCGTTTAACTTTTCCATTCGTGCCGGTATGGGTCCTAAGTATTGGATATCTCTGGATGCGGGCGCTATTTGAGAAAGCGTGCGGGCCACCATCTGTAAGAACTCGATTGCGTTCTCTGGGCGTTTGGATTCAGCTCTGAATAGAGCAGAAAACCCAAAGGGGGGGAGTCCCGTTGCCTGGCGTTCGCTTAATAGTTGGCGAGCGTAGCGGTGGTAGCCTTTCGTCATTAGGCATTCCAGTAGGGGGTGGTCTGGAGTGTGGCTTTGGATTAGCACTCGGCCGGGAACGTCTTCACGCCCTGCGCGCCCTGCGACCTGGACAATTAACTGGCCCAGGCGCTCGGAGCCGCGAAAATCTGAACTCAGTAGCCCTTGGTCGCAATCCACGATGACAACCAGGGCAATTTTGGGCAGATGATGACCCTTTGCCAGCATCTGGGTGCCAATCAGTACGCAGGGTTCGCCCTTGCCGACTTCTTCGAGGGTTTCTGTGAGTGCATTTTTTCGCTGAGTGGTATCGCGGTCGATGCGTATGACTGGGTACTGCGGAAACTGTTGCTGGAGCCATTGCTCGGTTTGTTCTGTCCCCAGGCCTCTGGGGTTCAGTTGCGTGCTATGGCAGCTGGGGCATTGACGGGGTGCCGGTTGTTGAGCGTTGCAGTGATGGCAGTGTAGGTGCAGTGGTGTGCGATGCAGTGTCATGTGGGCATCGCAGCTGCGGCATTCAGCAATCCAGCCGCATTGATGGCAAAGTAGCGTAGGGGCATAACCGCGACGGTTGATGAATACGATTGCCTGATGTCCGTTCGCTAGGGTGTCTGCCAGCGCTTTTACGGCCTCGCCACACAGGCCTGCAAAAAGCGGCTTTTGTCGAAGATCGAGAATATTTATTTGTGGTGGTTTGGCTGAGCCGGCGCGCTTGGTGAGACGCAAGTGGTGATAGCGCCCATGAATGGCGTTGTGCAGGCTTTCCAGTGAGGGGGTTGCCGAGCCGAGGATGACCGGGATTCGGAGAGTGCTGGCGCGATAGATGGATAGGTCCCGTGCTGAGTAGCGCAATCCGTCCTGTTGTTTGTAGGAAAGGTCGTGCTCTTCATCAATAATGATTATGCCCAATTGCTTCATTGGTGTGAAAGCCGCGAGTCGCGTGCCAATGACAATTTGCGCCCGCCCGTCCCGCGCGGCCATCCAGTTTTGATTGCGCTTGGACTCGCTGACATTGGAGTGAAGTTCGGCAATCGGACAGCTAAAACGCTGGCGAAAACGTTTTATTGTCTGAGGCGTCAGGCCAATTTCTGGAATGAGTACCAGTGCTTGTTGACCTGCTTGCAGTACTCGGGCAATGGCTTGCAGGTAAATTTCGGTTTTGCCACTTCCCGTTATGCCCTCCAGGAGGTAGGTCTTGAATTGGTGGTAGCGCAGCTGGTCGATCGCCGCTTGCTGCTCCTGAGATAGATTGGGCGGTGTCTCCAGGACTAAGGTGTTGTCCACTTCGGCTTGGGTTGGTGGTGGTTCAATGGTTGAGTCTTTCTCGAGCAAGCCTTTTTTAATCATGGCTGCGAGGGTGGTGGGGCTTATATTACGTGCCTCAATTTCATCACCCCTCAGGTGGGGGTGAACAAGTAGGTGCTGCAGTACTTCCTGCTGTTTGGGGGCTCGCTTTAAGCCGTCTTTCGGTAGTCCACGGCCTTCGACCGTAAGTCGCCATACCGTTGTGGTCAGCTCGCCGGGCTTTCCTTGACGCAGTTGTTGTGGCAGGGCTGTGTATAGAGTTTCGCCGATGGGGTGGTGGTAGTAGTTGGCCGCCCACCAGCAGAGCTTTAGTAGTTCAGCGGGGAAGGTGGCTCGTTTATCCAGTATTTCGTCCAATGGTTTGATTTTATTGGGATCGAAAGAGGGAGTCTGGTGGCAGTTGATGATAATGCCTATCAGTGTTTGTGAGCGAAAACTCACTTTTACGCGACAGCCGGCTAGCTGCTTTCGAGTGTCAGGCGTGGTTGTTTGGGGCAGACTGTAATCGAACAGGGAGCGCAGGGGTACGGGCAGGGCGATGGTTGCGTACCATTGTTGTTGGGTCTGGGTGCTTGCGGTCATGGGGGGGATTCTACACGAGAGCTTGTGCGGCAGCTGACTTGATTGTTGGTGGGCAAAAAAATACCCGCTTTAGAGCGGGTATTTTCGGAACGGCTTGCTAGCGCTGGCTTAATTACTAGCCGCGACGCGTAAAACGCTTGTTGAAACGGTCGATACGACCACCGCTGTCCAGAACCTTCTGCTTGCCTGTATAGAAAGGGTGGCACTCGGAACAAACGTCGATATGAATATCTTTCGCCAGAGTAGAGCGAGTTTTAATGGTGTTACCGCAACTGCAAGTGGCGGTCATTTCACCGTATTTTGGTTGAATATTTTCTTGCATGGTTTTGCCTCTTGCAGCCTTCGTGGCTTTTATGTGTGCCGCTACCGGGTCATTTGCCTAGCACCGCACCGCAGTTTAGAGAACAATTTGGCTTCAGTGAGAGGCGCAAATTTAGGATCGCGCATACTACCAGAATGTGCTGTCAAAGCAAGCAATATGGTGGAAAATGGCGCCTCCTTTAAAATAGGTCTTCCGTTAGCCTTTCTTCGTTTTCATAGCGCAGGTTTGTGGGGGATGTCTCCTCCGATTCTTCCGGCGTATTCTCCGTTCTGAAGTATTCAAAAATGGCGTCTGGGTCACCGGCTCTGGCACGATCTCCTGTTTCTGGGTCGATTCGGACCGTCACGATCCCGGGGGGCTGTTCGCGGGTTGTTTCCGGTTTTCCTGCGAGGGCGGTGCGCATAAAGTCGATCCATATGGGAAGGGCTGCTTTACCGCCGTATTCCCTTTGGCCAATGGGGGCTATTTGGTCGAAGCCCAGCCAGGTGGTGGCAACAATTTCGCTGTTATAACCGGAGAACCACGCATCTGCCGGCCCATTGGTTGTTCCTGTTTTTCCCGCAAGATCGTAGCGGCCTAGAGCTTTTGCGCGTATGCCGGTGCCCCGACGAATAACGTCCTGCAGCATGGAGTTGATGATGTAGGCTACTCGTTCATCGAGCACTCTCTCTGCGCGGGGGTAGTCGCTGGGCTCTAATTGTCCCAGCAGGCTTTTGATGTTGAAAGTCAATGCGAAGGGGTCGTCTTCAATTTTAGCGAATTCGGGGCCGCTGGCGTTTGCTGTTGGTCTGTCTTGGCTGATCGCTGCTGTGTCGGTGTTAATGTCAGTCTCGCAATCACGACAAACGGTCGCCGGTAATGCTTCGTACACTCGTTTGCCAGTATTATCGAGAATGCGTTCGATTAAATAGGGTTGTACCCGGTAGCCCCCATTAGCAAATACCGCGTAGCCGGTTGCCACTTCCAGTGGTGTTAGTCCGTGACTGCCAAGTGCGAGAGAAAGATCGCGCGGAAGCTCATCTTCGTTAAAACCATAGCGGCTCATGCCGCGAATAGTATTGCCCACGCCGATTTCGCGGAGTACACGAATGGAGACCAGGTTGCGCGAGCGGTAGAGGGCTTTACGCAACCGGGTGGGGCCATCGAACTTGCCGCTGGAGTTTTTTGGTCTCCAGGTGCTTTCCATCGTGGCATCATCGAGCACTATAGGCGCATCGTTGATAATACTTGCTGCTGTCAGCCCGTTTTCCAGTGCGGCGGTGTAGACAAAAGGTTTGAAGTTGGAGCCGGGTTGGCGTTTGGCCTGGGTGGCGCGGTTGAAATGACTTTGGTTAAAGTCAAAGCCTCCAACAAGTGAGAGTATGGCTCCATCATCTGGCTTTAGCGACACAAGAGCCGCTTGAGCGTTAGGCACCTGGCTAAGTGAGTACTCACCAATATCGTTGATTTGCAGACGAATTACGTCCCCTACTGAAACAATATCCGATGCTGTTACCGGTGCGGGGCCCACGGCGTCTTGGTTGATGTAGGCCCTTGCGGAGCTGAGCCCCTGTTTCCAGGTTATTTCCACTGTTTCACCTTCGTGGGTGAGGGCAGTGATGGATTGCTCTGACACCAGAATCACTGCAGCGGGCGATAGCCCCCCATAGGTAGGGATGGATTTCAGTTGGTCAAGCCAGGCCTCAATATAGGGGTGAGGGTCAATGGCTTGTTCTTTGTCGGAGGCTGTTTCGCTGTCGGACGTTGATGTTGTGCCGTTTATTGGTGTAGGGCCAAGCTCGGGAATCTTGGGTGGTTCTAGTTTTTGTTCCGGGCCTCGGTATCCATGCCGGCTATCGTAGGTTAAAAGCCCTTTAATGACAGCGTTGTGTGCGCTGTTCTGCATCTCGCTATCGACGGTTGTATAGATGCGGTAACCTTCGGTGTAAGCGTTTAGCCCAAAGAGTTCAATAGCCTTAGCTCGAGCCATTTCGGCGGCGTAGGGAGCTTGTACGTCCACGTTGCCGCGGTGATAGCTTGATGAAATTTCCTCTGATGCGGCCGCAGTGTATTCAGTTTCATCAATCATCTTCAGCGCGAGCATTCTGCCTAGAATCCAATTCCGTCTTGTTAGGGCGCGTTCCGGATTTGCGATGGGGTTCATCGTTGAGGGGCCCTTAGGCAACCCTGCCAGCATGGCAAATTGAGCTAGACTTAATTGGCTTAGTGGTTTGCCGTAGTAAACTTGGCTTGCGGCGTGAATACCATAGGCCCGGTTACCGAGAAAGATCACGTTGACATAGAGCTCCAGAATTTCTTCTTTGCTTAGCTCCTGTTCGATGCGAAGGGCCAGCAATATCTCGTTGAATTTACGGGCAAACGTTTTTCTTCGGGAGAGGTAGTAGTTGCGGGCAACCTGCATGGTGATGGTGCTACCACCGGAGGCGCGGCGCCCAGTTAATAGTAATTGTGTGACGGCTCGCATCAGGCCTTTTATTGAAACACCGCTATGCTCAAAGAAGTTGTCATCCTCGGCGGCCAGCAGAGCATCGACGTAGGTTTTCGGTATTTGGTCAAATGTGATGGGAGTGCGACGCTTTTCGCCAAATTCTGCGATAAGCTTTTCATCCGAAGAGTAAATGCGCAAAGGCGTTTGTAGTTTTACGTCTTTTAGGCTGTCGACCGGCGGCAATTGTGGGCTCAGATAGAGGTACATTCCGGTCAAAACGCACATTGCGCCACCGGTGCCAGCGAGCGTCAGCCAGATGGCGACGATAAGAAAAGGTTTTTTTAGTGTCATTTAAGTATTGTAAAACTGAATAAAGAGTCAGATTGTGATGAGTTTTGCCATTATAAGACCTTTTTCACACTTTACCTACGCAGTCTCTAGTTGCAGCATATACTTAAAGTGCTATAACATAAACATAACCTAAGTAGCGGATATAGATAGAAAAATGGGTATTCTCAGTTTATTCGAGCAGAAAAAGAAACCCGTACTCGGTCTGGACGTGAGTTCGACAACAGTGAAGCTGTTGGAGTTCAGTCGGCAGGGTGATGGCTATCGGGTAGAAAACTATGCAGTCCGCGCGCTACCGCCGAACGTGGTGGTTGAAAAAAATATTACTGACGTGGACGCTGTTGCACAGGTCATTCGTGCTGTTGTTCAATCATCGAGAACCAAGGTTAAGGATGCCGCTGTTGCGGTACCGGGGTCATCCGTAATCACTAAAGTGATTGAAATGCCGGGTCACTTGAACGAAGAAGCGCTAGAGACGCAGATTTCTCTCGAGGCAGATCAGTACATTCCCTATCCCCTTGAAGAGGTCGCCATCGATTTTGATGTGCTTGGCCCCTCGTCTAAAGATCCCGATCAGCTTGAAATCTTATTGGCGGCATGTCGCCGTGAAAACGTTGATATGCGAGCGTCTATGCTTGAGCTTTCCGACTTGAACGCAAAAGTTGTCGACGTTGAAGCTTATACCGTAGAGCGCGCCTTTTCGCTGATCAGGGAGCAGCTTGAAGACCAGGAAGAGCAGGTCGTGGCTATTGTGGATATTGGTGCGACCATGACGACGCTAAGTGTTCTGGTTGATGGCAAGACCATTTACACCCGCGAGCAATTATTTGGTGGCAAGCAGTTAACCGAAGAAATTCAGCGCCGATACGGACTTTCTGCAGACGAGGCAGGGTTAGCTAAGAAACAGGGTGGCCTCCCTGACGATTATGAGCCAGAGGTGTTAGAGCCGTTTAAGGATGCTGTGGTTCAGCAGGTAACCCGGTCTCTCCAGTTCTTTTTTTCCTCTAGTCAATATAACGACGTGGATCATATTGTTCTTGCCGGTGGCGTTGCATCGATGGAAGGGTTGGCGGGCTTAATTGAAGAGAAACTTGGAACATCAGCCACTGTTGCCAATCCATTCGCCAACATGTCGGTATCGTCAAAAGTTAATGCCGCTGCGCTAATCAACGATGCGCCTTCTTTAATGATTGCTACGGGATTGGCCCTAAGGAGCTTTGTGTAACATGGCTCAGATTAACTTATTGCCCTGGAGAGAAGAGCATCGCCAGGAGAAAAAGAAAGAGTTTTTGTTCCAGTTAGGTGGCGTTTGTTTGCTTGCTCTGGGTATAGGTTATTTGTGGATTCAGTCTGTTGAGGGCAGTATTTCCTCTCAGAAATCTCGCAATAATTTACTCCAGGCGGAAATTTCACAGCTTCAAAGCCAGGTTAGCGAAATCAAAGACTTGAAAAATAAGCGGCGCGAGCTGCTGGATAGGATGAAGGTGATTCAGGGGTTGGAGGGCAGGCGTTCGATTATCGTCCACTATTTTGATGCTTTTGCTAAATCGGTACCGGATGGTGTGTATATTACTTCCCTCTCCAAGTCGGGAAGTACCATTTTTATTGAGGGTGTGAGTGAATCGACGAATAGGGTTTCCACTTTTATGCGCCAGCTGGATGATTCTGACTGGTTTTCTGGGCCCAATTTACGTTCCGTTGTTGCTGCGCCTCAACACGGCGAACAGGCTAGCGTTTTTCGAATGCAGCTAAAGGCAGTTCTTCCCGAAGAGGAGGGCAAGTAGAATGGCTGATTTGAATCAGTACGTAGAGCAGCTGAAAAATTTTGATTTTAATAATGTGGATTGGGATCGGGTAGGTGTTTGGCCTACTCCCGTAAGAATGTTTTTATGCGTATTGGCGGCAGGGCTTATTGTCTTTGCGATGTACTTTTTTGTCGTTAAAGATAAGTTTCACGATTTGGGTGTGGCGCAAAATAAGGAAGTTGAGTTAAAGAAATCTTTTGAATCAAAAGCGTTTGAAGCGGCGAATCTGGATCGATACCGTAAGCAAATGATTGAAATGCAAGAGTCTTTTGGTGCCCTGGTGTCCCGTCTGCCGACTGAAACAGAAGTGCCCGGATTGCTGGAGGATATCGATGATAAAGGTGTTGAGAGCCGTTTAGCAATACAAAGTATCGCGCTGCAGAACGAGGTTACTACCGAGTTTTATGTGGAGTTGCCGATCAAAGTAAAAGTAACCGGTGGTTATCACGAATTCGGTGCCTTTGTTAGTGGGGTGGCGGGGATGCCACGTATTGTAACCCTACATGACTTTAATATTCGCAAGACCAAAGCTTCCAGCAAGGGCGCAAGTTTGGTGAATAGTGGCTTGTCGATGGAAATTATCGCCAAGACATATCGCTATAAATCCCAGGATAGATAGTAATGCAGATACTAAATCGCATTTTGTTGATATCAGTAATTGGTGTATCGATTGTTGGGTGTAGCTCGGGGAGTGACCATGCCGACTTACGCTCATATATAGGTGAAGTGAAACAAAGGCCTGCGGGATCTATTGAACCTCTGCCGTCGTTTCGGCCTTACGAAGCCTTCATTTACAGTTCTGCTGCGATGCGCAGTCCTTTTGATTTGCCCATGGATGTGGAGAGACGCGTTTACGCAAGCTCAAGCGCAAACGTAAAGCCGGATTTTTCGAGAGAAAAAGAGTTTTTAGAAGATTTTGCTTTGTCCTCACTGCAGATGGTCGGTAGTTTGAAAAAGGGCGAAACCCTTTGGGCGCTAATTAAAGATGGTGAGGGTCGTATTCATTTGGTTACTCAGGGTAATTATTTGGGTAACAACCATGGCAAAGTTGTCGAAATGTCGGAAGCAAAGCTGGATTTGATCGAAATTGTCTCTGATGGTCTCGATGGCTGGCTGGAAAGACCAAGTGTACTTGCTTTAGCTGAGAAGGAATAAACAACATGTTCATACGTAAATTAATAATCCTGCTCTCTGGTACCCTTGTGTTGGTTTCAGGCGTGGTTAGCGCAGCGAATCTGAAAGATATTCAGTTCTCTGAGTTACCTGGTGAGCGTGCAGAAATTCGCTTGTTGTTCGAGGGGGCGATCTCCAAGCCTGAGGGCTATACGATCGATCAGCCCGCACGGATTGTGTTAGATTTTTCTGATGTTGAAAATTTATTGCCGCAGAAAAAGTACTCAATGTCAGTCGGCGAGGTTAGCAGTGCGGTTGTTGTCGCCGGTGGCGGTCGGACGCGATTAATTGTAAACCTCAATAGTTTAGTACCCTATACTTCGCGAGTTGAAGGTGAGCAGCTGGTTGTGGAGGTGGGGGCGGAGTCTGTTGGTGTAAGCAATGCGTCGACGTCGGTAGATGTTTCCACTCCCGTTTCGTTGGAAGACGGGAGTGTTCAGTATAGTAATGTGGGCTCATCGGTAAGCGGGATAGATTTTCGTAGAGGTGAAACCGGGGAAGGGAAGGTTATCGTTACTTTAACCAACCCCAATATTGCGATTGATGTCGAAGAGGTGTCTTCGGGAGTTAACGTTACCCTTATGGACACTGCGCTGCCGACTGAAATGCACCGAAAACTCGATGTCATTGATTTCGCTACGCCGGTGAGCATGCTCGGCTCGAGCATGAGCGGATCAAATACCGTTATTAAAATTGATGCTACTGGTGATTATGATTACCTTGCGTACCAGGCAGATACCGAATATGTCATCAGTGTAAAGCCTCTCTCTCGCCAGGAAATCGAAGACAAGAAAAAGACGTTCGCGTATGTTGGTGAGCGCTTGTCGTTAAACTTTCAGGATATACAAGTGCGCTCAGTGTTGCAGTTGATTGCAGATTTCACTGAGTTGAATCTTGTTGCTAGCGATACAGTAACAGGCAATATTACGTTGCGTTTAGAAAATGTACCTTGGGACCAGGCTTTGGATCTAGTATTAAAAACCAAGGGGCTGGACAAGCGGCAGATTGGCAATGTGCTGATGGTTGCACCGGCGGCAGAGATTGCGGAAAGGGAAAAGCAGGAAATTGAAACCAAGAAGCAACTAGAAGAATTGGCTCCATTGCGCACGGAGTATATTCGTATTCGCTATGCCAATGCGCGTGAGCTTTTCACACTATTTATGGCTGGGAGCGCTGGCGGTGGAGGTGCAGAGTCGGGAGCTGGTGGTAGTTCCCGCAATTCAACGGGCAGCATGTTATCTGATCGTGGACAGGCGATTGTGGATGAGAGAACCAATTCCATAATTCTGACGGATACTGAAGAAAAAATTAACCAGTTTAAGCTGTTGGTCGATCGTATCGATATTCCGGTTAAGCAGGTAATGATCGAGGCTCGTTTGGTTATTGCCAACTCGGAATTTCGCAAGGAGCTGGGATTTAGAATCGCGGGTGATGCGGTAGAAAGCTCTGAATCCGGTAGTCATATACACGAGTTTACGGGCTCAATGGATAGCGTGTATGCGGAGACTAAAGGAATTGTTGGCGCATTTACCGATTCTGATGGTGACGGGCAAGCAGATAGCCAGCACTCTTTCCCGCAGAATACTTTAGTGGATCTTGGTGTCTTTAATCCTACCGGCTCGTTGGCGTGGAACGTTATTAGTAGCAATTTCATGCTGGGTATGGAGTTATCTGCTTTGCAGGATTCTGGATTTGCTGAAATTGTTTCTCAGCCAAAAGTCATCACTGGAGATAAGCAGCCTGCAACCATTCAATCTGGTACCGAAGTGCCCTACCAGGCGGAGTCTGCCAGTGGTGGTACCACAACGTCATTTAAAGAAGTCGTCTTGCGTTTGAATGTTACGCCGCAAATTACGCCGGATAATCGCATCATTATGGATCTGGAGATTGATCAGGACTCTGTTACCGGTGTTTCCGCTGGGGTACCGGTTATTGATGTGACCCATCTGGAAACCTCTGTGTTGGTCGCTGATGGCGATACGGTTGTTCTTGGGGGCATTTATTCTGTTGAAACCGTTAAAGGTCAAACCAAGGTTCCGCTACTGGGAGATATTCCTTTCTTGGGTACACTCTTCCGCCACGATATTAACGATGAGCAAAAGCGTGAGCTACTCATATTTGTTACGCCTCGTATCATGAGCTCAGACTTCCTGGAGTAACGTGAGCCACTCTGTCTTTCTGGTCGGCCCCATGGGGGCCGGCAAATCCACTATCGGTAGAATGTTGTCCCAACATTTGGGTTGTGATTTTCTGGATACTGATAATGTTATTGAGCAGCGCACGGGTGCCGATATTCCTTGGATTTTCGATGTTGAAGGTGAGGCGGGTTTTCGCGAGCGCGAATCTGCTGTTCTTGCAGAAATGGTTGAGAAAAATTCCGTTGTTATTGCTACCGGCGGCGGTATTGTCATGCGGGAAGAAAACCGAGAGATGCTAAAAAAGCAGTCGTCAGTTGTCTACCTTACGGCGACCATTGAGCAGCTTGTCGAGAGAACTTATAAAGATAAGAAAAGACCTTTGCTTCAGGTCGATGACCCAAAAGCCAAAATTATTGAGCTATATAATCTGCGTGATCCTCTTTACCGTGAGGTAGCGGGCTATGTTCTTGTTACCGATGGCCGCAGCCCTAAGTATGTTGTGCAGGCAATAGTCGATCTAATTTCTCCAGAAGCATAGTCTTTCTCATTCCAGCCTGTTGCGGAAACCTCCTCCTTTTTGCCTGCAGTGATATCTTAGGGTGTTCTCGTATACAATGTCGCCGATTGTTTCTGTTTGTGCTAAATACATCTATTGGACTTAATACACTATATGGCAACTCGAAGATTACATGTTGAGCTTGGTGAAAGAAGTTACCCCATTTTTATTGGTGAGCAATTGCTGAATTGTGGCGATTATTTAAAGCCGTATCTATCTTCCGATCAGGTAATGCTTGTAACCAATGAAACAGTAGATCCTCTCTATGCCCATAAAGTTGAAGCGCTACTGGGTGAAAGCTTTCGCTTGGATAAGGTAGTGTTGCCCGATGGCGAGCAGTTTAAAAACCTGGAAACATTAAATCTCATTTTTGATGGTCTGTTAAGTAAGCGCCACAACCGGCGCACTACACTGGTGGCTTTGGGGGGCGGTGTTATTGGCGACATGGTCGGCTTTGCCGCCGCTAGTTATCAGCGGGGTGTAAATTTTATCCAGATCCCGACAACACTGTTGTCGCAGGTCGACTCGTCAGTTGGCGGAAAAACAGGTGTAAACCACCCGTTGGGTAAAAATATGATCGGTGCGTTTTATCAACCGAAGTCGGTCATTATCGATACAGATGTTCTGGCAACTCTTCCCGATAGAGAGCTTTCTGCAGGTTTAGCTGAAGTGATCAAATATGGTTTGATTGCTGACGCGGAGTTTTTCTCCTGGCTTGAGCAGAACATGGATGCCCTTCTGGCGAGAGATAGCGATGCTCTGGCCTATGCTATCGACGTATCCTGCAAAACGAAAGCCGATATTGTCGCGAAAGACGAAACTGAATCCGGTCTGCGGGCCATTTTAAACCTTGGGCATACCTTTGGTCATGCAATAGAGTCCTATATGGGCTATGGCGTATGGGTTCACGGTGAGGCGGTTGGTGCCGGCATGGTTATGGCGTGCGATTTATCCTTGCGCTTGGGGTGGATTGAGCAAAGCGTTTATGACAGAGCCATAGAGCTGATTGAGAAGGCAAAATTGCCGATAAAAGTGCCGGAAACAATGACCCCCGATATTTTTATGCAATATATGGCTGTCGACAAAAAAGTACTTGATGGTACTTTGCGCTTGGTCCTTTTAACTGGATGCGGAGAGTCCGTAGTGACAGCAGACTTTGACCCTAAAAAACTTGAAGAAACGCTAACGGAGTTCTGTAGTTAAGACAACTGGGCGCAACTATTATGGACAACCAAGAGCTTGATTTAGTGATCCCAAAAGAGGGTGTTGATCAGCCTCAAGTTGGTTATAGGCAAGGGCCGGTTTATTTTGCCACACCTGGGCGTCAGGTACTTATCGATCAAATTTTACATTTGCTTCAGTTCGGCGAAGGTTTACCGGTTATCGTCGGTGCCGCTGGAGCGGGGAAAACATGTTTTCTCAATGAGTTAAAAAGCCATCTCGAACACCTCCCCTTGTGCGTCAATTTTTGTGCAGAGAGTGACGCTGATCTTCAGAAAAATCTGGCTCTAATTACGGCACGTCTTGGGGTTAGCATCGGTGCAATGGGTGGTCCGGGCGAAATGCTGGCCGCTTTAAGGCATTTTAGTCAGTCACTTACTGCAGAGCAGAAGCAGGCCGTGTTGATAATTGATAATGCCCACCTACTCGATGATTCAACGCTTGGTGCGCTTATTAGTTTGGTGCAGGGGCAGGAGCAGGAGGCTGCAGGTTATGGTCTAGTGTTGCTCTTGGCTGCTCAGTCGGGTTTGGTGGAGCGCTTGGATGAGTTGCAGTTGCTGGAAGTGCCTGTTTATGACTTTGAGATGCCGCTTCTTTCCGCCGCAGAGTTGCGGGCTTTTTTTTCAGATCTAGGGTTGGAGTGGTCGGGGCGGCTTGATGATGAAGCTCTGAATAGCCTTTGGGCTAAATCGATGGGCAATCCGGGTGTTGCGTTAGGGCTTTTGGAGTCAATGGTTGGGGCCGGTGAATCGCGGTCTAAAACTGATAGCGCAAAGGGAAAAACGTTTGGTTTACCGCTAGGCCATATCGTAGCAATGCTGGTGTTGGTTAGCGTCCTCATTTGGGCGCTGACGTCGCAGAATATAAGTGAGACGCCGAAGTTGGTTTTGTCGCCGACCCTCAGCTCTGGACAGCTTACGGAAGAGCGTAAGGTGCCGGAAAAAGTGCAAGCCCTTGGTAGTGTTTCCTCCGAGTCAGCAGCAAAGGAAGGTATCGATTTAACAGGCTCAGTCGAGATTGTTGGTGGATTGGCTGCAGGCACTTCACCCGAAGCTGCAGAGATTGTAGTTGTTCCTGCGAAACCAGCTTTTGTTGCGTCCGCCAGGAATAATGTTGCGCCCACGCCCACGCCCAGCCCCACACCTGCTCCATTCGTTGAATCTTTAGCCTTCGAATACGACGAGCTTTTTTTGCTTTCTCGCTCAAGTGGCGAGTACACTTTACAGGTGTTAGTTGCCAGCAGAGAGGCTTCTCTCCAGTCTTATATGGCGCGCCAGGCCAACCGTAAGTCCTTGTATGTCTACGAGGGGCTTAGAAAAGGAGAGCGGCGCGCGATCGTACTTGCGGGGGTCTACGCTTCCAGGTCGGCAGCGTTGAATGCGCGGGATCAGTTGCCAGCAGAGCAGCGAACGGCAGGCCCGTGGCCTCGCTCGTTAAAAGATATTAAACAGGAGATCGACGCAATTCGGCGCAATTAATAGGGTTTTTGTTGAGTGGAGTTTTTCTTGCCAAGCCCATTAAGTGCAGTTAACATGCTTCGCCCAGATTATCTAAAGCCCCGAATTTATGGGGTTTTTTTGTCTGGTTTGTATGCCTTTCAGCTTTGGTGAGAACCGGGAATTGCGAAACTGCTTCTTAAAGCTGCATGTTTAAATCCATCCCTAACGCTGCGCCCTCCAACAAGCTGTATGTAAACTAGATACGTAAAAGCTGTCTAAATCTAAGTGGTTTTTGTACCGTGCCGGCAGGCAGCCGGATCGAATTGTGCATAGTATAGTGTTCGCCGTAATGGCGGCTGCTAGAGAGTATCAATTGCGCCCCTAGATGGTGCGTTAACAGATGGAAGCGAATGAACAAAGTGAATGAGCCTATGAATACTGGTCTCTACCGGTTGGACGAGTTTAAAGATAACTGCGGCTTTGGCATGATCGCCCACTTAAAGGGCAATCCGAGTCACAAGTTGTTGTCCACGGGAATCGAAGCCCTGACATGTATGACGCACCGTGGTGGCATTGCCGCCGATGGAAAAACGGGCGACGGCTGTGGTTTGCTTATTCAGAAGCCGGATAGCTTTTTGCGTACGGTCGCACGTGAAGAGCTCGGATTTGAGTTGGCCAGTTGCTACGGTGTTGGTGCCATTATGCTCAGCACCGATAAAGCCGAAGCGGACGCCTCACGTACTGTCGTCGAAGAGGAGTTGGCAGCGGTTGGTTTTGCTGAATGCGCTTGGCGCGAAGTACCAACAGACTCGAACTGTTTAGGCCCTATCGCGCTGCAAACACTGCCCTCCATTTACCACCTATTTGTGAATGCGGATCATCTGAGCGACCAGGAGCTGGGAGCGAAACTCTTTGTTGCGCGACGTAAAGCTGAAATCCGTTTGGCCGCAGATGCGTCTTTTTATATTGCGAGCTTGAGCCACAAGGTCTTGTCCTATAAAGGCTTGATGATGCCAGTGGATTTGCCCAGCTTCTATAAAGATTTGGCGGACGAACGCCTGAAAACCGCGATTTGTGTTTTCCACCAGCGTTTCTCCACCAACACATTACCTGAGTGGCCGCTGGCACAACCATTTCGTATGTTGGCGCACAACGGAGAGATCAACACCATTATGGGTAACCGTAACTGGTCTGTTGCGCGTACCAAAAAATTCCAGACTCCGTTACTGCCCAATGTTGAAGAGATTGTCCCACTGGTAAATCGTACTGGTTCGGACTCGTCCAGCCTGGATAATATGCTGGAGTTACTATTGGTTGGTGGCATGGAGTTGCACCGTGCCGCCCGAATGCTGGTGCCGCCCGCTTGGCAGAATGTTGAGCATATGGATAGCGAGCTCAAGGCGTTTTATGAATACAACTCTATGCATATCGAGCCCTGGGATGGTCCCGCAGGCTTGGTCTTAACGGATGGTCGCTACGCGGTTTGTACCCTTGATCGAAACGGTTTGCGGCCTTCGCGCTGGGTAATAACTAAAGACGACATTATTACCGTGGCCTCGGAAATTGGTGTATACAATTATTCTCCAGAAGATGTGGTTGCTAAGGGCCGATTGGGGCCGGGTCAGATCTTATCTGTAGATACCGAAACTGGAACCTTGCACCATACCGCTGATATCGACCAAATGCTTAAAACCGGCCAGCCCTATCTTCAGTGGATGAAGGAAAATGCTGTTCGTATTGAAGCTAGCCTAGATCGTGAGATGCCGGAAAACGGCCTGAATGAAGCTCAGGTTGAAACGGCAATGAAAATGTTCCAAGTCACTTTCGAGGAGTGCGATCAGGTTATTCGCCCTCTCGCGGAGGCGGGCCAGGAAGCTGTTGGGTCCATGGGGGACGACACGCCGATGGCTGTACTTTCGGAGAAGCGCCGCTCGCTCTACGATTATTTTCGTCAGCAGTTCGCCCAAGTAACCAATCCACCTATCGATCCTTTGCGTGAAGCGATAGTGATGTCATTGGAGACCTGTATTGGTCGCGAACTGTCTGTATTTGATGAGACAGCAGAGCACGCAAACCGTGTCATTCTAACCAACCCGGTATTATCGCCAGCAAAATTTAAAGCACTAATGCACCTTGGGCGATCCGGTTATGAAGCGGTCAAGATTGACCTCAACTACGATACCAAAGTGCTTAACCTCAAGCAGGCTATTGAACTAATGCTGGAAGAGGTTGTTGCTCAGGTTAAAGTGGGCAAAACCCTGGTTGTGCTATCGGATCTGAAGATTATTGAAGGCAAATTGCCTATTCATGCCTTGCTGGCGACCGGTGCCGTGCATCACCGTCTCACCCGTGAAGGCTTGCGTTGTGATGCCAATATTATTGTGGAGACAGCAACCGCGCGGGACTCTCATCATCTAGCGGCATTGATCGGCTATGGCGCCACCGCTGTCTACCCGTACCTCAGTTACTACTTGCTTGACCGTTTGGTGAAATCCGGTGAGTTGCTTACCGAGTACGCCGATGCCAGTACTAACTACCGCAAAGGTTTGGGCAAAGGGTTGTTGAAAATCCTGTCCAAAATGGGGATTTCTACTATAGCTTCATACCGCGGCGCCCAGCTATTCGAAGCCGTTGGTTTATCGGAAGATGTGGTGGATACCTGCTTCGCCGGTACGCCCAGCCGTATTAAAGGTGCCGAGTTTCTTGACCTTGAAGTGGACCAAAAGTCTCTCGCTAAGGATGCCTGGAAGGCGCGCAAAACCATTGAGCCTGGCGGCATATTGAAATATATCCACGGCCAGGAGTATCACGCGTTCAATCCGGATGTGGTGCAAACCCTGCAAAAAGCCGTACAGACCGGTGATTACGCGATATGGCGTGACTACGCAGCGTTAGTCAACAACCGGCCGGTCGCAACATTGCGCGATCTGCTAAGGCTGAAGGACGACGAGGATAAATCGATTTCGCTTGATCAGGTGGAATCGATGGAGTCGATTGTTCGCCGTTTCGACTCGGCGGCGATGTCGCTGGGAGCCTTGAGCCCGGAGGCCCATGAAGCTCTGGCACAAGCCATGAATACACTGGGTGGTCGCTCCAACAGTGGTGAAGGCGGCGAAGATGCTGTGCGCTTTGGAACCAACAAAGTCTCCAAGATCAAGCAGGTTGCCTCGGGTCGCTTTGGTGTGACGCCCCACTACCTTGTTAACGCTGAGGTGCTGCAAATTAAAGTCGCCCAGGGCGCAAAGCCTGGGGAAGGCGGCCAGCTTCCTGGCGGAAAAGTAAACGAGTTGATTGCTCGTCTGCGTTACTCTGTACCCGGTGTTACCTTGATTTCGCCACCCCCTCACCACGATATTTATTCCATTGAAGATTTGGCTCAGCTGATTTTCGATCTTAAGCAGGTGAACCCGGATGCCCTGGTATCCGTAAAGTTGGTATCGCGTCCGGGCGTGGGTACGATTGCAGCCGGTGTTGCTAAAGCCTATGCGGATTTGATTACGATTTCGGGCTACGATGGCGGTACGGCGGCAAGCCCACTGACCTCCATCCGCTATGCTGGTTCGCCCTGGGAGCTGGGACTGGCGGAAACTCATCAGACTCTACGTGCCAACGACCTTCGAGGTAAGGTTCGCGTGCAAACGGATGGTGGACTTAAGTCTGGTCTGGACGTGATTAAAGCAGCGATTCTCGGCGCGGAAAGCTTTGGTTTCGGCACGGCGCCTATGGTTGCTTTGGGTTGTAAGTACCTGCGTATCTGTCACCTGAACAACTGCGCTACCGGTGTTGCTACTCAGCAGGAGGCCTTGCGTCGAGATCATTACATTGGCACCGTAGATATGGCGATGAACTTCTTTAGGTTTGTTGCTGAAGAGGTTCGGGAGTGGATGGCTAAGCTAGGGGTTCGCACTATTGATGATTTGATCGGTCGTGTTGATCTGTTAGAGGCTATCGAGGGTAATACGCCCCGGCAACAAAAATTGGATCTTAGTCCACTGCTGCATACGGACACACTGCTGGAATCCAAGCCTCAATTCTGTAAATTGGAACGCAATCCACCTTTCGATAAGGGGCTGCTGGCCGAAGAAATGGTGAACACTATTCTGCCGGCCATTGAATCCAAATCGGGCGGTCAATTCGAGTTTATCGTTACTAACTGTGATCGCTCCATCGGTGCGCGTATCAGTGGTGAAATTGCCAAGCGTCACGGCAATCAGGGAATGGCCAGTAAACCCATTACCCTAAAGCTCAAGGGTGTTGCTGGTCAGAGCTTTGGTGTGTGGAACGCCGGTGGTCTTGATATGGTACTGGAAGGCGATGCCAACGATTACGTGGGCAAAGGCATGGCCGGCGGTAAGCTGGTGATTCGTCCTCCTAAAGGGTCTGCGTTCGCAAGTCAGGACACCAGTATTATGGGGAATACCTGCCTCTATGGTGCTACCGGTGGCAAGTTGTTTGCTGCGGGCCGCGCAGGCGAGCGTTGCGGCGTCCGCAACTCCGGTGCACATGCGGTTGTCGAGGGTGTTGGCGACCACTGCTGTGAATATATGACTGGTGGAGTGGTTACCGTTCTGGGTGATACTGGCGTGAACTTCGGTGCCGGGATGACCGGAGGTTTCGCCTACGTGCTGGACCAGAAGAACAATTTTGTCGACAAATACAATCACGAATTGGTGGATATTACGCGTATCAATACCGAGGCATTGGAAGCTCATCGCAACCATTTGCGCAGCGTGATTGACGAGTTTGTGTCTGAAACTAAAAGTACCTGGGGTCAGCACATTCTTGATAATTTCGACACATTTGTCGGCAAGTTCTGGCTGGTGAAGCCTCGCGCTGCAGATCTCGACAGTATGCTCCACAGTGTGCGGCGGCGCGGCGAGTAATCCATAAATTTGCCAGCTTCTGGTGTCATGCCAGAAGTTGAACGAGAGGGCAGTACACACTGCCGGGTGCAGAAATGTACACAAGCAAAGAGTATCAAGGGCTGAATGTATGTCTGAAAGACTGAACAACAACTTCCAATTTCTCGATGTCGGGCGGCAGGATCCGGACAAAAAAGATATTGTCACGCGCAAAGAGAGTTTTGAGGAAATTTATCAGCCTTTTACCGAAAAGCAGGTAGAGGGGCAGGCGCATCGTTGCCTTGAATGTGGCAACCCTTACTGTGAATGGAAGTGTCCGGTACACAATTACATTCCCAACTGGTTAAAACTGGTTGCTGAGGGCAACGTTATCGAGGCGGCTGAATTGTGTCATCAAACCAATTCGTTGCCCGAGGTTTGTGGACGCGTTTGTCCACAAGATCGTTTGTGTGAAGGTGCATGTACCCTCAACGACGGCTTCGGTGCGGTAACTATCGGCAACACTGAAAAATATATTACCGATACAGCTTTCGCTTTGGGTTGGAAGCCGGATATGAGCAAAGTTACCTGGACGGGTAAAAAAGTGGCTGTGATTGGTGCCGGCCCTGCTGGTCTTGGGTGTGCCGATATTCTGGTACGCAACGGAGTTAAACCCACCGTTTTTGATCGTCATCCGGAAATTGGTGGCTTGCTGACTTTTGGTATTCCCGAATTTAAATTGGAAAAGTCTGTAATCCAAAAGCGTCGTGAAATCTTTACCGGAATGGGCGTTGAGTTCCGTTTAAATACGGAAGTGGGTAAAGATATAACCATGGATGAAATTCTGGATCAGTACGATGCCGTTTTTCTTGGCATGGGCACCTACACTTATATGAAAGGGGGATTTCCTGGTGAAGATCTGCCCGGTGTATACGATGCGCTGCCTTTCTTAATTTCCAATGCCAATCGCAACCTGGGTTTTGAAAAAGAAGCCAGCGATTTTATCAGCGTGGAAGGTCAGAGGGTTGTCGTACTGGGTGGAGGTGATACCGCCATGGACTGTAACCGCACCTCCATTCGCCAGAATGCGGATAAGGTTAACTGTGTATATCGTCGCGATGAAGAAAATATGCCGGGCTCGCGTCGAGAAGTAACCAATGCACGTGAAGAAGGTGTTAACTTTCTTTTTAACCGTCAGCCGATCGAAATCGTAGGCGAAGGTAAAGTTGAAGGTATTAAGGTCATTACCACTAAAATGGGTGAGCCGGATGAAAATGGCCGCCGCCGCGCGGAGCCTATTCCCGGCAGCGAAGAGGTTATTCCTGCAGATGTTGTACTGATTGCCTTTGGATTCCGCCCAAGCCCTGCGCCCTGGTTTGAGCAGCACGCTATTTCGGTCAACAGCTGGGGTGGTGTGGAAGCCCCTGAAAAGCAAAAATTTAAATTTCAGACGTCCAACCCAAAAGTGTTTGCCGGGGGTGATATGGTGCGCGGCTCGGATCTGGTTGTTACCGCGATCTGGGAAGGCCGGGAAGCGGCCGATGGTATTTTGGATTTTCTTAACATATAAATATGAGTGGCCGACTGTACTTTTCTCGGCCTTATCGCAACCCTTGAGCAGAATGACGCTTACTTAGGAAGGCGCGTGCAAGCTCGCACAGGGTGAAACTATTTAGATCGTGCTGTTTGCCCAACCTGGGGTCGAGGCTGATGCCTGTCAGTAGCCGTTCTGCCGTTTCGTCCTGTTCGCGTCTTGGCATTAATGCAATATCTTAAGTAAGAGTGGTTCGACGCAGACTTAGACCCATGACCGAATTAAAAAACGATCGTTTTCTCCGCGCACTGCTGCGTCAACCCGTCGATGTAACACCTGTCTGGATGATGCGCCAAGCAGGACGATATCTTCCTGAATACCGAGCCGCTCGATCCAGGGCCGGCGATTTTATGGGGCTCTGTACCAATCCCGAGCGTGCCTGTGAAGTGACATTGCAACCCTTGGAGCGATACCCGCTGGATGCGGCTATTCTGTTCTCCGATATTCTTACCATTCCCGATGCGATGGGCTTGGGTTTATATTTTGAAACGGGAGAAGGGCCAAAATTCCGCAAGCCTGTGCGCACAGCGAAAGATGTTGAAAGCCTGCCTGTGGTGAATGCGGAAAAAGAACTGACTTATGTGGTCGATGCGGTTAAAACCATTCGCTCCGAGCTGAATGGGCGGGTGCCATTGATCGGCTTTTCTGGAAGCCCATGGACCTTAATGACCTACATGGTGGAAGGTGGCTCAAGTAAGGATTTTCGACGCGCCAAAACCATGGTTTACGATCAGCCTGAGCTTGCCCAGCTACTGTTGGATAAATTAGTAGCATCGGTCACCGACTACCTTAATGCCCAGATCCGTGCCGGAGCCCAGGCTGTCCAGATTTTCGATACCTGGGGTGGAGCTCTTGCTCACGATGCCTATTTGAAATACTCGCTGGAGCCCATGCAGCGTATCGTTGGCGGACTCATTAAAGAGCACGAGGGGCGCCAAGTGCCGGTGATCCTTTTTACTAAGGGCGGTGGCCAGTGGTTGGAGTCCATGGCGGATACGGGTGCATCTGCCTTGGGTTTGGATTGGACAACCCATATTGGGTTGGCCCGACAGCGCGTAGGCGAGAGAGTGGCTCTTCAGGGGAATATGGATCCAACCATGCTTTACGCCAGCCCGGAAAGAATTGTGTCTGAGGTATCGGCCATATTGGCAGCATACGGCAAGGGCAATGGGCATGTATTTAACCTAGGCCATGGTATTACGCCTGAAGTCGATCCTGAGCATGCGGGGGCGTTTATCCGCGCAGTTCATGACCTGTCCTACAAATATCATAGCGAATAGGGAAATTATTCGCGTTTCAGCTTAATATAATGCTTACATATTACATCGATTTATATTTGGCCTGACAGGTGATGGATCGGATCAACAACTACACATATCCGTTCGTCGTGTACCCTTACCCGTTTTAACTGTCCTCGATTATAATTTGATCGTTAAGAAAGTGGCGCGAAAATCCATTTGGCGTGCTAATCTATATATTGTCACTATAGCTTGAATGAACGCGTTGAGTTGCTTCGGGTCGTTGTTGCAGGGGGAAAATTCTTGGGGATTAAGCAGGTCAAAATAGACGTCAATGAGTTAACGGTTGGCATGTTTGTGTCGGGCCTCGACAGGCCGTGGACACAAACTCCCTTTCCGTTACAGGGCTTCTATATTCGTGACCTCGATGAAATTAAAGAGTTAAAAGTACACTGTAACACCGTCTATATAGATGTGGTTAAAGGCTCTTCCCCGGTAAAAACTAGTTTGCGTAAGCTCACAGAGCGCTCCGCCAGTGGTCGAAAAGCCGCGCGAGCTCCCCAGCAAACACGTATTGTCGACGTGGCGCCACTGAAAATTCGGCGCGATGTTTACTGCGAAGTTCAGCCACTGGAGAAAGAGATGGCTCCCGCGCGCGAATTGCACCAGCAGGTGTACAACGCCGTAGGCAGTGTGATGGGCCATCTGAATCAGGATCACCAGCACGTACCCATCAATGAAACTAAGCGCGTCGCTAGTCAGATGGTAGACAGCGTACTGCGCAGTCCGGATGCCTTTACCTGGTTAAGTCGGGTTCGAGAGAAGGATGAGTACACCTATTCCCACGCCGTGCGCGCGGCCGTTTGGGGCATTTTATTTGGTCGTCATATTGGTCTACCCAAAGCAGATCTCGATGTGTTGGCAATGGGTGTACTGTTGAAAGATATTGGTAAGACACGCTTGCCTAAGCATTTACTGGAAAGTAAGAGGCGCTCCAGTACTGAGCAGGAAGCTTACGAAAAATTTATTGATTACGGTGTAGAAATCCTACGCAAATTGCCAGATGTTCAGCCTCGAGTCACCTCTGTGGTTAAAACCCATTGCGAGCGCGTCAACGGCAGTGGCTACCCGCAGCATCTGCGTGGTGATAAAATTCCTCTACTGGGCAAGATCGCAGGTATTGTCACCTTTTACGATGAAACCGTAAATCCCCGCGGCGAAGCACAGCCGTTGTCGCCATCCAGAGCTGTTGCTAAGTTATACGAGCTGCGCGAAATTGAATTTCAGGAAGAGTTGGTCGTGGAATTTATTCGCGCGATTGGTTTGTACCCTACGGGAACCTTGGTGGAACTCTCTACTGGCGAAGTTGGTGTTGTTGTAGAGCAAAATTTTGAGCGTCGTTTAAAGCCTGTTGTTATGGTGGTACTGGATGCTTATAAACAGACCATGAAAAAGTCTGAGTTGGTCGATCTAGCGGCAGACGAAAAAGATAAACAAACGAAACTGGATTCCGGCAAATACAGCCCTTCAGACATTCAGCGTGTTGAAATCCTTCAAGATCTCCAGCCTGGTGCATATGATGTTGATGTGGCCGGTATTCGGGATGAGTATATTCAGCGCAAGCAGGGGCGAGGTTTACTGGGCTTGTTTAGGCGCAAAGGCCTGAAATTACCCGGTCTCTAATGGTTGTACCGGGTGTGCGAGTAATTCTTTCCCCAATAATATTTTTTTAGTTTCCAGCCCCCAGCGGTAGCCACCTAGTGCGCCGCTGGCCTGAATTACCCGATGACAGGGGATCAGTACGGCGACGGGATTTAAACCAACGGCCTGACCAACGGCTCGGCTGGCGTTTTTATCTCCTAGCTTTTCGGCGAGTTCACCGTAGCTTTGAATGTGGCCTGGTGGGATCTTAAGCAGTCCGCGCCAAACGGCGACCTGGAAATTGGTACCACTAACCCAGAGGTGCAGTTTTTCGGCTTTGCGGCGTGAAAAAAGGCTATGGAGTTGATCTTGCGCTGCCGGGTTGTCCTGGTGCCAGTTAGCATGTCGCCACTGATTTTTACTTTTTTCAAAATCCGCTTTCGCGAGATCGGCATTACCGGCTTCAAATCTTAGGCTGTGAATGCCGCGGTTATTCCAGATGAGGCGGGCTCTTCCCAGGGGCGTTTGGCCGTCGCCAAAATAAAAATCCAGGTTTTTACCGCCGCTTTTAAGCTCGCCAGGAGTGACTGCTTCCAACGTCACCATATGATCGTACAGCCGACTGCCGCTAGACATGCCCAATGACAAGCTGGTTTGCAGGCAGGAGTTACCCTTGCCCAACAGCTGCTTGGCCTGCTCTACAGTTACCTGTTGCAGAAATTGTTTTGGCGTTAGGCCTGTCCATTGGCGAAATAGTGTGTGGAATTGCGAGCAGCTTAAGTGAAGTTGGTTGGCGATTTGCTCGGTAGATGGCTGATCGAGAAAGTGCGATTGCAGGAGCTGAATCGCTTTGGTCATTCGCCGATAATTGAGTTCGTTTTGATTCGACATATTGAGCTTGTTCAGAATAATGTTGAATAACTCTACATGCCGAATGCGCTAAAAACGACCCGGATCCGACTATTGTGGGGTTTCTGTAATCGCTTCGCCCATCTGCACAGTTCGCCCTGGAGCAATCCGTTTCGACCACTTGGCACTGTTTTCCGGCAGCAGGACTATAACGGTGGAGCCGAGCTTAAAGCGACCCATTTCCTGGCCTCGCTCCAGTGAAACCGATTCTTGTTCCTGGTAGTGGAAACAGGCGGTTTTATTCCCGCGCGGAGCCACTTCTCCAGCCCAGACTGTTTCAATAGAGGCCACAATCATAGCGCCCACCAGAATAACGGCGACAGGGCCGATCTCAGTTTCGAAAATGGAGACAACGCGTTCGTTGCGGGCGAAGAGGTTATCGACATTGTCTACTGTTGTCGGGTTGACGGAGAAAAGTGCGCCGGGAACATGAGTCATGGACTTCAACTTGCCTGCAATGGGCATATGGACTCGGTGATAGTCTTTCGGCGACAAATAGACGGTGCAGAACTGTCCGTTTTCGAATTGTTTTGCCAGGTCGGTATCACCTCCCAGCAGAGCCGTTGTGGTAAAGGATTTGCCTTTGGCCTGAAAAATCGTGCTGCCGTTAATGGATCCAGTCTGGCTAATGGCGCCATCAGCGGGGCAAATCAGGAGCTTGCTGTCATCGGCTAAAGGGCGAGCCTCGGATTTCAGGGCTCGACAGAAAAATTCGTTAAAGCTGCTATAAGCAGTGAGGCTCTCCTCTTCAGCTTCAGCCATATTGACATTAAAGCTATCGGCAAATCGCTGTATTAGAAAATCCTTTAACCAAGGGATTTCCGTCTGTGCGAACCAGCCAACCAATCGCGAAAGCAGGTGGTGTGGTGTGAGATATTGTAGAGTGATAAATAAGAATGACTTCACGAAGTGAGTTCCTTGGGGCCGTAATGGAGGCGTCATTTAGGGTTGTAGGGGCCGTTAAAATGTTTTTATATCAACATCGTCTAGCGACCCGATTATACGGCGAAAACTGGAAAATCGCTCTGCGGATATCTGGCCTTTTTCAACAGCGGTGTTGATGGCGCAGCCCGGTTCTTGTTCGTGGTTACAGTCGCGAAACTTGCATTGGCCCGCCAGGGGTTTTAGCTCGACAAAGCCCTGTATCACCTCGTCTTTGTTCAGGTGCCACAAGCCAAACTCTCGTATGCCGGGAGAGTCGATACAGTCGCCGCCCTCGGGGAAGTGGTACAGCCGGGAGTGGGTGGTGGTGTGGCGACCCTTTGCGACCTGCTCGGAGAGCTCACCAATTTTAATGTCTTCACCGGGGAGCAGTTGTTGTATTAGAGATGATTTGCCGACGCCAGACTGCCCGGCAAAAATGCTGATTTTAGACTTGAGTTCATGCTTGAGCTGATCCATTCCCGATGCGGTTTTAGCTGAGGCTCGAATCACGTTATAACCGATGTTCCGGTAGTGAATTAATTGCTTTTCGATGGGGTGTTCATTTTCAGAGCTGAGCAGGTCTGATTTATTAACGAGTAGCACCGGCGTAACGCCTAGGTTTTCGGCGGCGACCAAATAGCGGTCGATCAGGCCTGTATGGGGTTCAGGCTCGGGCGCCAAGGTGATCAGAACCTGATCAATGTTGGCTGCGACCGCACGCATTTTTCCGTAACTGTCTGGCCGTTGTAGTCGGTTACGGCAGGGTTCTACGGAAACGATAACGCCACTGCTTTCATCGTGTTGCTGCCAAACCACCCGATCACCGGTAACAATATCCCCAAGATTCGCACGCAGGTGGCAGCGCCACACTTTTCCGTCGGCGGCCTCAATATCGGCCTGCTTACTGAAGCGGGCGATAACCAGCCCGTGCTCATCGATACCGCTACCCTGGGGCTGCTCACTGGCTTGTCGGCTGCGCCGCTGCTGGTTTTGCGCGATTCTGCGTGATTGTTGGTGGCTGAGTTTACGCTTAGTCATGCGAGCCAGTGCGAGGCGCTAAGGCAGGGTGTCCCGCGATTGAAAAACGTATAATAACCGAGGTTATACTTAACGGTACTCTTAGTGCCGGGCGCCTATTGATGGGAACTTCCTCTTCTAGCTGCTAAAATCATGAATTGTATTGTAATGGAAAAAACTATGGCTATCAGCGAAAACAATTTGATTTGGGTTGACTTGGAAATGACAGGGTTAATCCCCGAGCACGATGTTATTATCGAAATAGCCACCGTCGTTACAGATGCGAACCTCAATACTTTGGCGGAGGGTCCGGTTTTTGCGATTAACCAGCCCGATGCAGTTCTAGAACAAATGGACGAATGGTGTACCCATCAGCATGGCAAGTCAGGTTTAACTGCTCGGGTAAAAAGCAGCGAAATCACGATTGCAGCGGCTGAACAGGCTACGCTCGATTTTTTGGCGCAATGGGTGCCTGCGGGGAAATCACCCATGTGTGGCAACTCCATCGGTCAAGATCGTCGCTTTTTACAGCGATTTATGCCCCGCCTCGCGCATTATTTTCACTATCGCAATATCGATGTTAGTACACTTAAAGAGCTGGCTGCGCGCTGGTCGCCCGAGATGCTTAAAGGGTTCAAAAAGCAGGGCTCTCATTTGGCTCTCGATGATATTCGGGAATCTGTTGCTGAGCTGGCCTATTACCGTGAGCACTTTATTCGTAAGTGAGCGGGTCCACAAGTAGGTTGATTTGGCTAGATTTTTTTATTCTTGCCTTCTTCGTCCTAAGCTATAAATTATCTAACTCATGGCATAGTACACCGCTTTTATTCATATGAAGGGGTGTATGATGGCGACCGCTGTGCCGATATCATTAATCGGTATTAATTCAGATGTTTTTAGTGCAATGGGTTTTTTGACAAAATTGCACTTCAGGACAAAGCTTTTAGTAACAAGTCAGTCACATTGGTTGTGCATCGGCAGAAACGCGCCGGATGCTACGGCCGGTTAATGTGTTGTTACGGGCTTTAATCGTATTTAGCTCGAAGGAATGAGATCTATGCAATACAATGGTTTTTCTGTACCCCTCTATAACGTTTCGGAATCTGATTCATTTGACGCGGGTTCTATACCGACAACAACGGCTTCCGTTAGTGGTCGGCCTGATCGCCGAGACCGAAGCCGTCCCATCCCCTATAATTTCAAAGAATATTTAAACGACGATCAATCTTTGTCGTTAACGCAGATGGAAGGATTTGGCTGGCAGCTTGCCTTTATCCGTCGCCCCTTGTTTCAGGATGCCGTGTTGGTCGTCTGTAACGATGATAAAAGCCAGTATGGCGTACTTGAGATAGATGGTTCTATCAATATGGACGTTATGGTGACATTGCGCCATTAGCTCCCAGGCTTATAAAGCCGTCGGGTTGACTTTATTTCCTATATAATCGCGCCTCTTCCGTTCTAGGAGAGGTTTTCCTGTGTCGTCGCAATATCGTTTTTTCCACGATGGTAAATACCTGTTGGCATTCGGCTTTTTGGCCGTGTTTATGGGTAATTTTGGTCAGTCGTTTTTCCTTGGTAGCTACGGAGCAAGTATTCAGCAGGCGCTGAATTTATCTGCTTCCGGTTACGGTTTGGTTTATTCCATCGCCACTTTGATTGCTGGCACCAGTTTAATGATAGTGGGTGGCTATATCGATAAGCTGCCGCTTATTCGTTTTACTTTTTTTGTCGCAATCGGTTTGCTAGGCGGTTGTTTACTTTTTGTGGTTAGCGACAATATTTGGTTGTTGGGCTGTGCTTTTTTCCTTGTTCGTTTGTGTGGGCAGGGCCTGCTCCCCCATACGGGGGTGACCACAATGGCACGCTGCTTTGATAGACATCGTGGAAAGGGCATCAGTATTGCCGCGTCGGGTGTTCCTGTGGGCGAAATCATTTTGCCGCTCATGGCAACATTTTTAATTGCTATCGTGGGTTGGCAAAAAAGTTGGCTGATTATTGCAGCGCTGGTACCTTTTGTTTTTTTGCCTGCCAGCTATTTTTTGTTGGCGGGAGCGAGGCGAGCCGGTTTTGATTTTACGCCAGCCTCAATTCAACAGAAAAATGATGGTGATATGTCGCAGGGGCGGCGAGCGGTTTTGGCCGACGGCCGTTTCTGGCGAGTCCTGCCTGCACTCATTGCCGCGCCTTTTGTGGTTACCGGTATTTTTATTCATCAGTCTTTTTTTATTCTGGAAAAAAATTGGTCGATGGAGGTGTTTGCAGCGAGCTTCGTGGGCTACGGCATTGTTCACTGGTTAAGCTCGCTGACGGCAGGCGTTTTGGTAGATCGCTATAGTGCGGTGCGCTTACTGCCTTTCTACAATGTGCCACTTATGTTGGCGATGCTGGTGATAGCGTTTGTTCCCGGTTCTGTTGCGTCATTTCTAATGTTGGGCTTAATGGGGATGTCTATCGGTTGTAGTGGGCCGGTTAGTGGTGCGCTTTGGGCTGAAGTCTATGGAACGGGCAAGATCGGCAGCATTCGCTCTATGACGACCTCTTTTGGGGTTTGGTCTACGTCCCTTTCACCTATTTTGTTTGGTGTGTTGATCGATGGGGGAACGAGTGTGATTACGCTTAGTATCGCGCTGGCTTTTGCCGTTTTACTCGCTTGTTTTTCTGCGGCTTTTTCTTATCGGGGGAGTTGATGTGCCGGTGTGAAACCTATCTTGCGGTTGCGTTGTACCGACACTACGAAAGGTTAAGGTTTCAATTTTCTTTGGCGTTTGCGTCGAGGGTTTTTCTGCTGTTCCAGGGCCCACAGCAAATGCTCGTCGAGAAGCGATGATATCTGGTTGAGTCGTGTTTCAAGCGCGAGAATAATGTCTGGCGAAGACGGAGCATTGCCGAGCCCGATAGCAAGGTTGCGCAGCCAGCTTTGGTAGCCAATCCGGCGAATGGCAGAGCCTTCAGTATTTTTTAAAAAAGTTTGTTCGTCCCACAGAAATAAATGCAATAAATCACTGTTTGCCAGACCGTGCCGGGGTTGAAAATCCTTTTCGTCGGTTGCTTTGGCAAATTTGTTCCAGGGGCAAATAGCTTGGCAATCGTCGCAGCCAAAAACGCGGTTGCCCATCACCTCGCGAAACTCTTCGGGAATTGTCCCTTTGTTTTCAATCGTCAAGTAAGAAATGCAGCGGCGGGCGTCCAGTTGGTAGGGTTTGGGGAAGGCTGCGGTAGGGCAGACTTTTATGCAGGCTTCGCAGCTGCCACAACGGTTTTCCTGTAGCTGTTGATTCACCGGCAGGGGTAGATTGGTATAAATCTCTCCCAGGAAAAACCAACTGCCGGCCTGCTGGTTAATCAGCAGTGTATGTTTGCCTACCCAGCCGAGCCCTGCTTTCTCTGCAAGGGGCCGCTCCAGAACAGGAGCGCTGTCGACAAATGGTCGCTGGCTTACAATCAATTGCGGCAAGATGCTTTCGGCCTCACCGCGAATTTTTTCTGCAATTAGCGCCAGGCGCTTGCGAATAAGTTTGTGATAATCCCGACCGAGAGCGTAGCGAGAGATGTAGGCTTTTTCTGGTGATTTCAGAATTTTAATCTGTTCCGTATCCTGCGGTAGATAGTCCATCCGTACAGAGAGTACACGGCATGTTCCCGCGTGCAGCTCTGTGGGTTGCAGGCGTAAGGTCTTGCGTTCGGCGATCCATTCCATGCTGCCGTAATATTGCTTGTCCAGCCACTCTTCGAAGCGTTCCGCCTCGCTGCTTAGGTTTGCATCGCAAATCCCAATTTGTTGAAAGCCCAGCTCTTTAGCCCAGTTCTGAATTTTATTCGTCAGGCTTTCCAGGGCCGCCGTTTGTTCACTATTTAATTGTATTTCGTTCATCTGATAGGTGTGGGGCTGTATTGGAATGACGATTGAGCTTTGGGCGCGGGAGTAAGTTACGTATAATTTCGCTCAACATTCAGAGCACAGAGCAAGTTATGAGCGATTCTACACTGCCCCAACAACTTTTTCGCGCAGAGCAGGTACGACAGCTGGACAAACTCACCATAGAGGTGGGGGGAGTTCCGGGTATTCAATTGATGAAGCGGGCCGGTCGCGCGGTTTTTGATGCGTTGCTGGAGCGCTGGCCCAATGCTGAGAGAATACTGGTGTGTGCTGGTGGTGGTAACAACGCAGGCGATGGTTATGTGATCGCAGCTCTTGCTGCTCAGCGACATATGGCAGTGGAGGTGTTGTCGATTGCATCGCCCCTGAGTCTTAAGGGCGATGCGCAGCGGGCATACCAATTTGCCTTGCAGGAAGGTGTACTGGTATCAGTGGCGGAGAGCTGGTCGACAAAAATGGCAGATGTCGACGGTAATACGGTTATTGTCGATGCTCTGCTGGGGACTGGCCTAAAAGGATGTGTACGTGAGGATTATTTCACGGCTATCTCTGCGATGAATACCAGTACCGCACCCGTTATTGCGGTCGATATTCCCTCGGGCCTGTGTAGCGATACCGGCACGGTACAAGGGGAGGCGGTGCAGGCAGAGCTCACGGTGACTTTTATTGGATGTAAGCGCGGCCTTTTGACTGGCCAGGCACCTGCATATACCGGCCAAATTCTGTTTGATGACCTCGCTATTGCCAATATTGCAAAACTCGAAAGCGCGTTGGCAGAGGTAAAACCTGATAGTTGGCGTATTTCCACAGAATCATTTAAGCAAAAGTTAAAGCCCCGCCCTGTGGATGCGCACAAGGGCCTGTTTGGTCACGCAATGATGATTGGTGGTGATACCGGTTTTGGTGGCGCAGTCGCTATGGCAGCAGAAGCTTGTGCTCGCTCTGGAGTTGGTCTAACCAGCGTTGCAACGCGGCCCCAATATGTGACGCCGATATTGGTGCGTCTTCCCGAGGCTATGGTCGCGGGTGTCGCTTCGGGGCAGGAATTAGAGCCGCTCTTGAAGCGCCCCAGCGTTGTAGTGATAGGTCCTGGCTTGGGGCAGTCGCCTTGGTCCGAGCAAATGTTGCAGCAGGCTTTCGCAACAAAATTGCCCCTGGTGCTCGATGCCGATGGCCTGAATATTTTGGCTCAGGGCAGGGTTGTGCCGAATGCTCATCGTGAAAATTGGGTGCTGACTCCTCACCCTGGTGAAGCAGCAAGGTTGCTGGGGTGTTCGATTGCCGATATTCAGGCGGATCGTTTTGCTGCTGCGCACCAGTTGCAACAGCGCTATGGCGGCGTGGTGGTATTAAAAGGTGCGGGCACCCTGATTGCCGATGAAGAAAATTGTTATCTCGCCAATGTGGGCAACCCCGGAATGGCCTCGGGCGGTATGGGGGATGTGTTGGCCGGTGTTATCGGCGGACTTATCGCGCAGGGTATGGATCTATTGCACGCGGCGTGTCTGGGAGTCTGTGTTCATGGCGATGCTGCAGACCTGGCGGTGCTGGATGGTGGTGAGCGTGGGTTACTGGCGAGCGATTTAATCCCCTATATTCGAGAATTGCTCAATGCATGAGGTTCAAATGGCGTTGCGTGACGAAAACGCAACGGTTGCGGCGGGCAAAACTCTGGGCGAGCAGCTTGCTGGCGGTGCCGTAGTGTACCTGGATGGGGTTTTAGGGGCCGGAAAAACCACCTTTTGTCGAGGAGTGCTAAACGCTTTTGGGTATTCAGGTGCGGTTAAGAGCCCGACCTATACTTTAGTGGAACCCTATGAGCTGGAGCAGATCAAACTCTTTCATTTTGATCTTTATCGTCTCGGCGACCCGGAAGAGCTTGAGTATATGGGTATTCGCGATTACTTTCAGTCGGGGCATATTTGTTTAATCGAATGGCCGGGAAGAGGTAAGGGCTTTTTGCCAGAACCTGATTTAACCGCTAAGGTAATGCCCGATGGAGATGCACGAGAGTTAACGCTTGTCGCCAGTACCGTTTGCGGTGAGAAAATACTTCGAAGCTTACTCAGCTCATAATTATAATTGGGGAATTGGGAGTGAAGGCGTTGTACGCACTTAGCAATACAGGCAAGACGCTGCTATTCAGCGCTTGTATACTTTTTTGTTGCTCCCCCGTACTGGCTGCAAACATCGATAGCGTACGACTGTGGCGAGCGCCGGATCACACCCGCTTGGTTTTCGATTTAAGTGGCCCTGTAGAGCATTCTGTTTTCCAGCTGAAAAACCCCTCGCGAATAGTGGTTGATATCGGCGGTACTACTAGTAAGGCTTCGATATCTTCCCTGGATTTTTCCGATACTCCTATCAAACAATTGCGTTTTGGAAAGCACAACAAAAATTTGCGAGTTGTACTTGATCTTAATTCGGAAGTGAAGCCCCGCACCTTTGTGCTGCTCAAGCACGGCGATAAACAGGATCGCTTGGTTGTCGATTTATATGATGCGAAAACCGAAACGGTTAAGACGGTGGATCAGGTTGTAACTGTGGATACGGGCAGGCGCGATATTATTGTCGCCATTGATGCCGGTCACGGTGGTGAAGACCCTGGCGCTTTGGGGCCTCGAAAAATTTACGAAAAAGATGTGGTGTACAAAATCAGTCAACAGTTGGAGCGGATGGTCAACGCCGAATCGGGTTATAAAGCCAATATGGTGCGTACTGGCGACTACTATATTCCGTTGCGTGAACGCCGCAATAAAGCGCGAAAAGTGCGTGCCGATATCTTTATATCCATTCATGCGGATGCATTTAAAAATCCGAAGGCAAGAGGTGCTTCGGTGTTTGCGCTGTCCCGCCGTGGCGCCACATCCGAGACCGCTCGTTTTTTGGCTTCAAAGGAAAACGAAGCGGATCTGATCGGCGGTGTTGGTGGTGTGGATCTGGGGACCGTTGATGAAACGCTCGCTAGTGTACTGGTGGATTTGTCTATGACCGCTTCGCTGGCAAACAGCCTGGAGGTGGGTGATAAAGTGTTAAAAGAAATCGGTGGAGTGACCCGCTTGCACAAGCATCAGGTTGAGCAGGCGGGTTTCGCCGTATTGAAATCACCGGATGTACCTTCGATACTGGTGGAAACCGGTTTTATTTCCAATCCCGCCGAAGCGGCAAAGCTCAATACTTTCGGCCACCGCAAAAAGTTGGCGCAGGCCATTTTTAAGGGGGTGAAGTCCTATTTTCACGAAACCCCACCGGCGGGTTCTTACGTTGCCTGGCAAAAAAATGGCGGTGCTAATACTGCCGTTCAGCACACCATATCCCGAGGCGATACTCTCACGGCCATTGCCAGCCGGTATAACGTCAGTGTTGCACGCATTAAAGCGGTCAATAACTTGTCTGGTTCTCATATCAAAATTGGTCAGGTGTTGCGAATACCGACCTCCTAAAGAGATTACATGAATAAAATCCAAAAACTCAGCCCGCGACTGGCCAACCAGATTGCGGCGGGTGAAGTTGTCGAGCGTCCCGCATCAGTTATTAAAGAGCTGATGGAAAACAGTGTGGACTCTGGTGCAAAACAGCTGGACGTGGAAATTGAAAATGGTGGAATTAAACTAATTCGTGTGCGCGATAACGGGCAAGGGATTGGCAAAGATGATTTGCCCTTGGCTTTAAGTCGTCACGCCACCAGTAAAATATTAAGTCTCGATGATCTGGAGGCTGTTGGAACGCTGGGGTTTCGCGGCGAAGCGCTGGCCAGTATCAGTTCGGTTGCTCGTTTAAAACTCACCAGTAACGATGGCGAGAGCGACAGTGGCTGGTGCGTGGAAGCCGAGGGTCGTGAAATGGAGACGCGGGTGACGCCAGCAGGGCACCCGCGCGGTACCTCCGTAGAAGTGCGCGATTTATTTTTTAATACGCCAGCACGACGAAAGTTTTTGCGTACTGAAAAGACGGAGTATTCACGCATAGAAGATGTGCTGAAGCGCATAGCGCTTTCTCGTTTTGAGCTGGGGTTTTCGCTGAAGAACAATGGCCGAGTCATTCACAGCTGGCGGCCCGCAGATGGCCAGCCGGAGCAGGAGCGTAGGGTCGCGCAGATATGCGGTCCGGCGTTTATGGAAAACAGTGTGCATGTGGATATCGAGCGAGCGGGTTTGCGTCTATGGGGGTGGGTCGCGCTGCCAACGTTTTCCCGCAGTCAGGCCGATTTACAGCATTTTTATGTCAATGGCCGAGCTATTCGTGATCGGCTGGTCAGCCATGCCATCAAGCAAGCCTATCAGGATGTGCTTTATCATGGTCGTCATCCCGCTTTTGTTTTGTACCTGGAGCTTGATCCCGCCAATGTGGATGTGAATGTTCATCCCACCAAGCACGAAGTGCGCTTTCGCGATAACCGCTTGGTTCACGATTTTCTATTTCGCAGCCTGCACAAAGCCTTGGCGGATGTTCGGCCATCGGATGCTACCGCAGCACCTTCACAGAGCTATGTCCCGCAGCAGGACGTTGAGCCGGAGCAGGCGAGTTTGGGGTTGGCTGGCCGCAGTGCCTCGGCGCCTTTTGGTGCTGGTGCTCAGCTTCAGGTATCGGAAGCATCGGCAGGCTATCAACCACAGTACAATCCGGCGCCCGCGTTTACGACGCCACAGCCTGAATCGTCTGCAGTTGTTTTCGATGACCAGGGTGATATCCCTCCTCTCGGTTATGCGGTGGCCCAGCTCAAAGGTATTTATATTCTTGCCGAAAATGCGCAAGGCATGGTGGTGGTCGATATGCACGCGGCCCACGAGCGTATTATTTATGAGCGTATGAAGGTTCAGCAGGAGTTGCAGAGCATTCAATCGCAGCCGCTTCTGGTGCCGCAATCGATGGCCGTTAGCGAAAAAGAGGCCGATTGCGCACAGGAGTGCCAGGATATTTTTACCCGTTTGGGTTTTGAGCTGGAAAGAGCTGGCCCGGAGTCGCTGCTGATTCGCCAGCTGCCCGTCATTCTAAATCGCGCCGATGTGGAACAATTGGTAAGGGATGTGCTGGCAGACCTTATAACCTATGGTACAAGCCAGCGTATTCAGCAGAATATTAATGAGATTCTTGGCACCATGGCCTGCCACGGCTCCGTACGCGCCAATCGCAAACTCACGATCGCTGAAATGAATGGCCTCTTGCGCGATATGGAAGCCACCGAGCGCAGCGGCCAGTGCAATCACGGTCGTCCCACCTGGAGCCAACTTACCATGACACAGTTAGACAAGCTGTTTATGCGGGGCCAGTAGTGAGGTCTTCTGTTGCTACTCATATTGCGGGCAAGCCACGCGCAATTGCGTTAATGGGGCCGACGGCTTCGGGTAAAACAGAGTTGGCTATTGCTCTGCATCAACAGGTAGGGGCCGAAATTATTAGTGTCGATTCGGCGTTGGTGTATCGGGGGATGAATATAGGCTCGGCCAAGCCCTGTGCCGATGAGTTGGCAAAAGCCCCGCACAGACTTATTGATATCCGCGACCCTTCAGAGCCCTATTCTACTGCCGAATTTGCCGCCGATGCCCGCCGCGAAATGGAGGTTATTGTCGCCAGCGGGAAAATTCCGCTATTGGTTGGTGGCACAATGTTGTATTTCAAAACGTTGCTGGAAGGGCTGGCCGATATGCCGGCCGCTGATCCGGCAGTGCGCGCGCAGCTGGACGCTGAGGCACAGAAGTACGGCTGGCCCTATCTTCATCAGCAGTTACAGGAGGTCGACCCCGAAACGGCAGCCAATTTACACCCCAATCATTCACAACGCATTTCTCGGGCGCTAGAGGTCTATAGAATAAGCGGCAAACCCATTAGCGAGTGCCGCCAGAAAAATATTGGTGGTTTATTGGATGATTACGACTGGGTTCAAATCGCTATCGCACCAAGGGATCGCAGTATTCTGCATCAACGCATTAGTGATCGATTTGAAAAAATGCTTGAACTGGGTCTTGTCGATGAAGTCAAAGCGCTGTTCGATTGCCCTGGCCTCAATGCCGATCTGCCCGCGATCAAAGCTGTGGGCTACCGACAGGTCTGGGATTTTCTTGCCGGAGAGAATAGCTACGAGCAAATGATCGACAAAGGCAAGGCGGCGACCCGTCAATTAGCCAAGCGGCAGTTAACCTGGTTGCGCTCCTGGGCGAAGGTCAATTGGCTTTATACCCAAAATGAAACCGGCAAATCATTAACGTCACATGAAATTGTGATTAAAGCATTGAGAATTCTGGATCAAACCACCATATAATGGGCATAGGTCTTTTCATTGACGAGAAAAGCCCGTTTCGGGTCAAGAACTGAACAAACCGGCACTTTTTCTGGATGGGTGTTGATTGATCGTGACATTCCGGCCCAAGCGACTATAGTCAATTTATACGCTTACGCTGATTCTACTTAAGTTGATATTTCGTACTGTTATATGTTCTTTTTTAGTGCAAATAGTCATTAACTTATCTAGATAAGTGCCTACTTACTTTTTTGTTCCTTATGAGGAGAATACCCATGTCAAAAGGGCATAGCTTACAAGACCCTTACCTTAATGTGCTGCGTAAAGAGCGCATTCCTGTGTCCATTTACCTGGTTAACGGCATTAAGCTTCAAGGCCAAGTTGAGTCTTTTGACCAGTTCGTAGTTTTGCTTAAAAACACTGTAAGCCAAATGGTTTATAAGCATGCTATTTCTACTGTTGTACCTTCCCGCCCTGTTCGTGTACCCATGTTGAACGCAGAAGCAACCGGTAACGAAGATATGGAGGCTGGTGAATAAGTTAAGAGTTAGAGTGCAAAGCAGTAAAAGCAGGGCCTGGCAAAAAAATATTGTCAAGTTCTCGAACGCTGCTTTTTCTTTGTCTCAACGCGGAGATTTTTTTGTTTTTCGATAGACCTGACTCAGGCGAGCTGGCGATACTGGTTCATCTGGAACTGCCCCAATTTGCAAACACTGACGACCCTAGAGAGTTTGAAGAGCTCGTGCTGTCCGCTGGCGGAGATCCGGTGGAAATGCTCTCAGGTAAACGCTCGGCCCCCCACCCCAAGTATTTTATTGGCACTGGTAAGCTTGAAGAGCTGCAGGATTTGGTTCGAACACATGAAGCGGAGCTGGTGATTTTTAATCACGAGCTGTCTCCAAGTCAGGAACGTAACTTGGAAAAGGCGCTGGAGTGTAGAGTGCTGGATAGAACAGGATTGATCCTGGATATCTTTGCGCAGCGAGCCCGTACTCACGAAGGTAAATTGCAGGTAGAGCTGGCCCAACTGGAGCATATGTCGACACGCCTGATACGCGGGTGGACCCACTTGGAGCGACAGAAAGGTGGTATTGGTTTGCGTGGTCCAGGTGAAACCCAGCTGGAAAGTGATCGCCGTCTGCTGCGCGCGCGCATCAAAACTATTGGTAAGCGGCTGGATAAGGTTCGCAAGCAGCGAGAGCAGGGGCGACGAGCTCGCAGCCGTGCGGATATCCCCACCGTTTCATTGGTGGGGTACACCAATGCCGGTAAAAGCACGCTGTTTAACGCCATTACCAATGCGGGTGTCTATGTTCAGGATCAGTTGTTCGCGACACTTGACCCCACCATGCGCCGCATTAGCCTACCTGATGTGGGTGCTGCAGTGCTCGCCGATACCGTAGGGTTTATTAGTAATTTGCCCCACCGCTTGGTTGAATCCTTCCGCGCAACTCTGGAGGAAGCCGCCAGTGCCGATCTTTTGCTCCATATTATTGATGCTGCTGCAGAAGAGCGCCTGCATAATATAGAGCAGGTAGATCTAGTGCTCGAAGAAATCGAAGCGCACGAAATTCCCCGGCTGCTGGTGTATAACAAAATTGATTTAATGGGCGATATGGCGCCGCGTATCGATCGCGATGATCAGGGGCGTCCCGTTGCTGTGTGGTTATCGGCGCAGCAGGCCGCGAAAGATGGTTCCGGTATCGAGATGCTGTTCACCGCTATAGCTGACTTGCTTACAGAGGACATCTTTCATGAGAGTATCTGTCTACAGGCCTCTATGGGCAGTCTAAGAGCTCGCCTATATCGCCAGAATGCAGTTCAGAGTGAAAACTTCCATAGTGATGGCTCTTGTGAATTAGAGATTCGTTTGCCCGAAGTGGATCTCAAGCGTATGCTTTCAGCCGAAAAAATAAATCTTCAGGCGTTAATTAATTCCAAGGATGAGGGTAGCGGCGTGCAACGGCTCGCCGTATAGGCCTTAAGAATTCAGCTTGGCAGTTGAAAACTGGCAAATCACCTTTATATCGTGTCATCAAATCATAAAAAGACGGAGTAACCTATGGCCTGGAATGAACCGGGTGGTAACAATAAAGACCCCTGGGGGGGTGGCAATCGTGGCAATGACGGTCCTCCCGATCTAGACGAAGCGCTAAAAAAAATACAGAAAAAGTTTTCCGCTCTATTTGGTGGTGGTAAGCCAGGTGGTGGATCAGGCTCTGGTTCAAATAGTGGTTTTGGCCGGGGAATACTGATTATTGGTGCGTTGGTACTGGTTGGTGTTTATCTGGTAGTGGGAGCCGGTGTGGTCAACGAGCAGGAACGCGCTGTTGTTCTGCGTCTGGGTAACTACGACACGACTATCGGTCCGGGGTTTCGCTGGAATCCACCTTTGATAGACAAGATCTATACCGTTAACGTAACCAATGTCCGTCAGTGGCAAACGTCCGAACAGATGCTGACCAAAGATCTCAATATTGTCGATATCAAGCTGTCGGTGCAGTACATCATTGATGATGCCGAGGCTTTTGTGTTGAGAGTTAAAGATCCGGAGGAGAGCTTGAGGCAGGCGACTAACAGTGCTCTGCGTCATGTTGCCGGTTCGACACGCATGCACGATGTGCTTACTGAAGGTCGTGAGCAGGTCGCGTTCGAAGTGCAGGACCGCCTGCAGATGTATCTGAATGCTTACACTACCGGTATTCGTATCGACAAGGTAAACATCGAAGATTCCAACCCTCCACGCCAGGTACAGGGAGCTTTCGATGAAGTGATCGAAGCTCGCGAAGACGAGGAGCGTTATAAAAACCAAGCCCAGGCCTACTCCAACGGTATTATTCCCGAAGCTCGCGGTGCTGCGCAGAGTGTGAAAGAAGAGGCAACGGCCTACAAGCAAAAAGTAATTGCCGAAGCCGAGGGTGAGGCCAAACGTTTTGAGTATTTGTTGGAAGAATACAAAAAAGCGCCCGACGTTACTCGTCAGCGTCTCTATCTGGATGCTGTTGAAGAGGTTATGGCCAATAGCTCTAAAGTTCTGATCGACGTTAAGGGTGGTAATAATCTGTTGTATCTGCCACTGGATAAAATTGTCGGCAACAGCCAGCAATCGGCTGCTCGTGGTTTGAATGCAGCGGAGATCAACACGTTGACTGATCAGGTTAAGGAACAGTTGCGTCAAGACGATAGCGGGTTGAGTTCGCGTCGTAGAGAGGGGAGATAAATATGTCTGTAAGAGCTTTTATTGCATTATTCATTTCTCTGCTGGTGGTAATTATTCTGGCCAACTCGCTCTATATCGTTAATCAATATGAGCGCGGAGTACTGTTGCATTTGGGGCGAGTCTCTAATCCCGACCTGTCTCCAGGGCTGAAGATCAAGATTCCACTAGTTCAGGAAGTGCGTAAGTTTGATGGTCGCATATTGACCTTGGATGCTCGTCCCGAGCGATTCCTTACCGTAGAAAAGAAAAGCATGATGGTGGATAGCTTCGCTAAGTGGCGCATCATTAATGTGGATACCTACTATACGGCGACTAACGGTGAAGAGCTGCGGGCCAAGCGTTTGTTGGAGCAGCGTATCAACGAGGGTTTGCGCAACCAGTTCGCTCAACGGTCACTACAGGAAGTGGTAAGCGGGGAGCGAGACCAGCTGATGGTCGATCTCACCAGTCAGCTGAACGAATTTACTCAGACGTCACTGGGTATCGAGGTCGTTGATGTGCGGGTTAAGAAAATTGATTTGCCTACCGAAGTGAGTGATCCGGTCTATAGCCGTATGCGTGCCGAACGTGAACGGGAAGCCCAGGAGCACCGCTCAATGGGTAAAGAACAGGCCGAAATTATTCGTGCCGATGCTGAGCGTCAGCGTACGATTATTGAAGCGGAAGCTTATCGTGATGCAGAGTTGCTACGCGGTGAAGGTGATGCTCGGGCAGCAGCTATCTATGCGTCTGCTTACAAGCGTGATCCGGAGTTTTATTCCTTCATGCGCAGTCTGAGTGCCTACAAGCGGACCTTTAATAGTAAGGAAGATATCTTGTTGGTTGATCCAGACAGTGAATTCTTCCGTTATATGAAAGATTCCAAAGGTAAATAGCCTATAGAATCGTGGTAAAATCCCGTAACCGGCTCGGTCAGAGCCGGTTTTTTTATGTCCGGGACTGGGGGATACAGATAGCAATCATGGGTTGCGCATTGGTATCCTTGCTCGCCCTGGTACAAAATAGCGCAATACCGGCCGCTATTGGTCTGGAGAGAAAGAGGCTTCTATAAGCTCTTCAGTTACACCAAGCTCCGTGCCATCATGGATTTATCTCCATGATGACCTCTCTGTGAATACCTCTCCCGGGGATGGCCTTGAATCTATGTTGTCGGGGGCTGTTGAGCAGAAGCGTTAAACTGCAGTGCTAATGGTTTTAGCCTCTAGGCTTCGCAAATAATTTTCAACTCTCGAAAAGCAGTTTAAAACTATGTGGGAAGAACTCGGTAAAGCCTTTTGCCTGATGCTGATCATAGAGGGGATATTGCCTTTTCTATACCCTGATCGTTGGCGCAAGCTGGTCGCCACACTGGCGTTTATTGATGATCGGCGCCTGCGAATAATGGGGCTTGTGAGCATGCTAATCGGACTGGCTTTGCTGTTGATAATGACTAATTGAGAAAAACCAAATTATGAGTAGAGTTGACCGCTGGTTGCTGCCAGACGGAATTGAGGAAATGTTGCCTGCCGAGGCGAATAAGGTTGAAAGCCTGCGCCGCCGTTTGGTCGATGGATTCAGACGCTGGGGCTACGATTATGTTATGCCTCCGATGGTGGAATTTACCGATTCTTTGTTAACGGGCTCTGGGCGCGACATTGAATTGTTAACCTTTAAAGTGACGGATCAAATGTCCGGAAGAACCATGGGTATTCGTGCGGATATGACACCGCAAGCGGCTCGAATGGATGCCCACAGTCTTAAGCGAGAAGGGGTTAACCGCCTGTGCTACGCCGGACATGTTCTGCATACTCGTCCGAAAGCGCCGCTGGCATCTCGCACGCCGGTGTGGGCGGGAATTGAGCTTTTTGGTGAAGCGGGAATCGATGCGGATATCGAAGTCGTTAGCCTGTTGCTAGATTCGTTACAAACTGCAGGATTTGAAAAACAGTATCTCGATATCGGCCATGTCGGTATATTCCGGGCATTGGCCGAAGTCGCTGGATTGAGCGAGTCGGAAGAAGAGAGCCTGTTTACGTTATTACAGGCGAAAGCCTCGACAGAAATCCAAAATTGGCTGGATCAGAATGTCGATGATGAGATGGTACGCAGCTGGTTTATGGCGTTGCCAAATCTATCGGGCAGCGTCAGTATCCTGGCCAAGGCCCAGGAAGCGTTTGCCGAAGCGCCCGCTGAAGTTGCCGTAGCGCTGGATGAGTTGGCCGAGCTGGCGGCGGTACTGCAGCCTCGCTACCCGGAAGCACAGCTTTATTTTGATCTGAGTGAGTTACGTGGTTACCACTACCACACGGGTATTGTTTTTGGTGCGTTTGCACCAGGGTTGGGAGAAGCTATTGCCAACGGTGGTCGTTACGATCATATTGGCGAAGCTTTTGGTCGCCCGCGCCCGGCAACGGGTTTCAATGTAGATATCACGGCTGTGAGCCGCGTCGCAGAGGTTGCCGACGCTGAAATTTCCGGTATCTTTGCGCCTTGTGCCGAATCTACCGAGTCTTGGCAGAAAGTATGTGAATTGCGGGCAGCAGGAGAGCGTGTTGTTATAGCTCTTTCTGGTCAGCAAAAACCGTTTGATCATCAAAACTGTGACTACGTACTCGTTGAGTGCGATGGTAAGTTTGAGGTTCAACCAATTTAACAATGGGTGGTAGTTCTGCCGCCGGGATTGATTAGCAAAGAGAGCGTGGGCTAAAAATGGGTAAAAATGTCGTGGTGTTGGGCACCCAATGGGGTGACGAGGGTAAAGGTAAAATAGTGGATCTGCTGACCGAGCAGGTATCCCACGTTGCCCGGTTTCAGGGGGGGCACAATGCCGGCCATACCTTGGTTATTGAAGGTAAAACGACGATTTTACATTTGATTCCTTCCGGTATTTTGCATGAACACGTTACCTGCTTTATTGGTAATGGTGTGGTGCTGGCGCCGGATGCGCTGATGAAAGAGATTCGACAGTTGGAAGAGCAGGGTGTCCCTGTGCGCGAGCGCTTGCGTTTATCTCCAGCCTGCCCGCTAATTTTACCTTATCACGTAGCTTTGGATCAGGCTCGCGAGACTAAGCGCGGTAAAGCTAAGATCGGGACTACCGGACGTGGCATTGGGCCAGCCTATGAAGACAAAGTATCACGTCGTGGTTTGCGCTTGGGAGACCTACTTAATGCCGAACGTTTTGCAGGTAAGTTGAAAGATGTTGTGGAATACCATAACTTTGCGCTTACTCATTACTATGGCGCAGAAGCTGTTAGTTATGATGAGGTTTTAGAGCAGGCATTGGAATTGGCGAAAGAGTTAGTCCCAATGATTGCCGACGTTGTTGATGAGCTACATAACGCGCGTGAGAGTGGCAAAAACATTCTGTTTGAAGGTGCGCAGGGCTCCCTGCTGGATATTGATCACGGTACCTATCCTTTTGTGACATCATCAAATACTACCGCAGGTGGTACAGCGACGGGTTCTGGTTTTGGGCCTCTCTATCTGGATTATATACTGGGTATTACTAAAGCCTACACGACCCGCGTCGGCTCGGGCCCCTTTCCGACTGAACTCGAGTGTGAAGTGGGTGAGCATCTTGGTGTTAAAGGCCATGAATTTGGCGCTACCACCGGTCGTAAGCGTCGCACCGGCTGGTTTGACGCCGTTGCGGTAAAATATGCGGTGCGTATCAATAGCATGAGTGGCATGTGCCTCACTAAGCTTGATGTGTTGGATGGTCTTAAAGAGGTTAAAATATGCGTGGGCTATAAAAATAGCGCTGGTGAGAGTATTACCATTCCGTGCGATGCCGAGGGCTGGGAGGATGTACAGCCCGTGTATGAGTCCATGCCGGGCTGGAGCGACTCCACTGTTGGCGTTAAATCGATAGAGGGATTACCGCAAGCTGCACGTAACTACATCCGTCGTCTGGAAGAGCTAGTGGGTATTACGGCGGACATTATTTCCACAGGTCCAGATCGCGTGGAAACGATTGTACTTCGTAATCCGTTCGAATAGGCCAGTGTTGATTGCCTAATTCTGCTCCCGAAAAAACCGCTGAAAGTACCAGCGGTTTTTTTATGTCTGTAAAAAGAGCATTGGTTGAATGGCTTCTACTATAACTATAATTGGGTTGTGTCAAACACCTCGTATGGAACTCTTTGCTGATGGAATACCCTGCTTTTGTTGAAGATCAGGTCTATAGGGATATGGACACTACTTTGCCCGAAATTGATCAACTCAAAGCGATGCTATCAAATTTAACGCGTGTACATCTGTTGACGGCCAATAAATTTGATAGTTTCGATGACTTGATGCACGAATACCTCGTTTCAGGAATTGAAGTGTTTGGTTTGGAAACGGGTATTGTGAGTGAGGTAACGGAGAATGGCGTCTACCGTATTTGCGATGTGGTTAGCCCAATAGAGCTACTCTGTAAGGGGCAGGAGTTTGCGTTGGAGGATACCTATTGCCGTGAAGTCATAAAAAGCCAGCGCGTTATAGGGTTTCCCGAGGTCGGTAAACTCGACTACATGAACTGTCATCCCGTTTATCAGAACCTGAAGTTGGAGGCTTATCTCTCTGCGCCGATTTATGTGGGGGAAAAATTATTTGGCACTTTCAATTTCACGTCTACGGCTCCGCGGAAAAATGGATTTTCACAGCATGAGCATAATCTAATCATGCTTATGGCAAACTCCATCGGTTCCTTTGTATTGTTGCGGAATAAAACAAACCGCTTACGGGAGTTGAATGAGAGTATAAAGAGGCTTGTCGGCTATGTTGCCCACGATCTGCGAAACCCGATTGGAACGATTATCGGCTATGCCAAAATGGGTGAAAAAACGACGGTTAGCGACGAGCGCCTGCGGGAAATCATAAAAAAAATACGGAAGCCGGCAGAGCAGGCCTTGGAATTTGTCTCCACCATTCTCGAAAATTCGGCTATTACAACGGGAAAATTTAGTTTAAACCTGGAACCGGTTGCCCTGGAAAACTTGTTGCGAGAGGCTGTGGATTCGGTCGAACTATTGGCCAGCGAGGTTGGCATACGTATAGAGCAAAAGAGTCCTGCAGGAGTATTTGTTCAGTGCGATGCCAAACGCCTAAATCAGAGCTTGATGAATTTGTTGATCAACGCAATAAAATACTCGCCGCCGGAATCGTTGATTGTCGTCAATTCGAGTGTGGAGGATGGACACTGTCAACTATCGATCACGAATGAAATTGCTCACACCAAGGATAACGTGGGGAGTCAATCGAGAAAAATCTATGGATCCGTTGGCTTCGGTTTGGAGATAGTGAAGGCTGTTCTAAGTGCTCATGGTTCTGAGTTGAGAGTGACTGACACTGAGGGAATGTTTCGCGCAGAATTTTCGTTGGCCAAAGTGAGCTAAACAGATTTGTGGTGATTGAGGTAGAGACTTTCCTTTTTCTTGCAACAGGTTCGTGGAGATCGTTAGTGTAAAACTCAATAGAATCATTTGTTTCCTGCTAAAACGTTTAGGCTGAAAAAAAGTATAAAATAGTCAATTTTTAATACGAAAATATTTATTTTTCGATTTTTTTATTTCAATAAGTTACTAATTTTAAAAAAGCAGATTCAATAAATTGACGAATTATCCCGTTTTTGTTTTTGCGCTTCTAAGTTATTGATTTTCGGCCCGTCAAATAATTATCGGGTGATCGCGGTTTCCGGCTCTAGGTTTTTGAAAAAATAACGTCCTCTTTTTTACTTCCTATACTTTCTTTCATTGTCCGCCAAATCTCTAAATGTGGTTAATGAAATATTAGGAAAACGCTATATGCCTTCTCTCTCCTCCTTTTCGCTACGTACGCAAAAAAAGGTCTCTAAAATTAAGACTGTTTTTCTCGGTTGCGCTTTGCTGTGGTTGTCCGGTTGCGACAACGGTAGCGATGGGCCGAATACTAATGATGTCGTTGCGACACCTACACCTGCGCCGACAGCTACGCCGGACCCGACACCAGCGCCTGCAATTGCCTTGAAAGGTGCAGCGGTAGATGGCCCTATTGCGAATGCTTCGGTGGCGCTATACCGCCTGGATACTTCACAACCAAATCTACAGGGTGAGCTTCTGGATAACGGAGAAACGGATGCTCAGGCACAATTTAGCGGTTTGGAGATTGGGGCGGATGAAGCTGGCCCTTTCCTGATTGTTGTAACAGCCGATGAGGATACCGTCGATTTAAACACTGGTAATCCGCCCATTATTTCCCAGGTGCGAACGGTGTTAATGGAGGACCGTGTTGGTGAGCCGGTTTATGCCACGCCACTAACAACCATGGCTGTAGCGCTTGCGGTTGCTAAAGCGGACGACGATGGCAGCGTGACGGCAGACGAATTTAGTTCAGGGTTGGACGAAGCTGCGGACGAGTTGATATCGGCCTTGGGATTTGGCATGGGTGCTGAAGTTGATATTTTTTCCGCGCCGCCAATGGTGACGAATGATACAGACACTGACGAAGAGTTAAGCGAGGTTGCGCAGTATCGGACGGCGATATCGGGTGTCGCCGCGATCATTTATCAAATTCAGCAAAATAGCGAATCGGTTTCCACCGACGACGTTATGGAAGGTCTAGCAGACGATTTAAGTGATGGCGATATTGACGGTAAAAATAGTGAGAACCGATCACTCGACAAGTACAACGGAGATGATGCGGCCATTATTGTAGAAACAGACCCAGCCCATTTAATGGTTCCCGGTACGAGTAAAACGGTTGAACAGGTTGAAGAGCTGTTAGATGAAGAAACAGCGGATACCGGCGCCACGGCCGACACATCAAAACTGGCCGATGGTAGCGTGGCCACCACTGCCCAGCCAGCAGAATCGGATACAGACCGTGATAAGGACGGTGTGATCAATTCCGCTGATGATTTCCCCAACGATCCAAGCGAAAGTGTCGATACTGATCGTGACGGCGTTGGTAACAATTCTGACCCCGACGATGACGGTGATGGGGTACAAGACATCGATGACGCCTTTCCTCTGGATAGCCGTGAAAAAATCGATACGGATGGCGATGGTATCGGTAACGCTGCAGACACCGATGACGATGGTGATGGTGTTGCGGATACCGAAGATGATTTTCCACTGGATGCAACCGCCAGTGATGCTTCCGATGTCGATGGGGACGGTTGGCCTGCAGGCCAGGATCCCGACGATGCTAACGCTGATTCCCCTGGCATTGCCTTTATCGATAGCGATGGCGATGGCAAGGGAAACAGTGTTGATACGGATGATGATAACGACGGTGTACCCGATGAACGCGATGATCTGCCGCTGGATGGTGATGAAACAACGGACACCGATGGTGACGGTATTGGCGATGGAAAAGATGATGACATCGATGGCGATGGTGTTGCCAATCATAACAATGGCGATGATCAGCCTAACACCCCGGATACGCGCGCGGTAGATGGCGATGCTTTTCCTTTCAATAGTCGTGAAAGTAAAGATTTAGATAAGGATGGTGTGGGTGACAACGCCGACAGTGATGCCGATGGTGATGGCCTAGCCGACGTAAATGACCCGGATGCAACGAAGAAAGATACCGATGGTGATGGCGTTAAAGATGGTGCCGATGCGCTACCGGAGGATGCAACAGAAATCCTGGACTCCGATCACGATGGCGTTGGGAATAATCGCGATAACTGTAAATTCCGTGCCAACAGCAATCAGACCGATACCGATGGCGACGGCCGGGGTAATGCCTGTGATGACGATGATGATAATGATGGTGTAAGTGACATTGATGATGACTTCCCGATAGATCCGAATGCCTCCGAAGCCACCGATGTGGATGGTGATGGATGGCCCGTCGGGCAGGATACGGATGACACCGATTCGTCCGTTCCAGAAGGCGATTATATCGACTCCGATAGTGATGGTGCTGCTGACAGCGGCGGATTGGCCCCTGACAACGACGACGATAACGATGGTGTCGACGACGAGCAGGATGCCTTCCCCTTTAACGCAGAAGAGTACATGGACTCTGATTCAGACGGCACCGGCGACAATGCCGATGTGGATGATGATAACGATTCCGTTGCGGATGTCGATGATGCTTTCCCGCACGACAGTACTCAGTCTGCAGATACTGATGGTGACGGTGTTGGTGATAGCTTTGATAGCTGTCCTGAAGTAGCCGGTCCTCAGGGGGATAATGATGGCGATGGTACAGGCGACGTTTGTGATAGCGACGATGATAACGATGGCGTTTCGGACGGAGATGACCGCTTCCCTCTCGATGCAGACGAATCCGACGATATTGATGGTGATGGCGTTGGTAATAATACGGATGCCGATGACGATGGTGACGGCGTTAGCGATATCGATGAGCAGGCTTTAGGCACGGATCCGATGCATCGCGATAGCGATAAAGATGGAACTGGAGACGGCACAGATAACTGTCCGATGGTTGCCAATGTCGATCAGATCGATTCCGATGAAGATGGTGTCGGGAATCTGTGCGACGATCCCCCCGATGTTTCTGGTTACTACCTAATGGATATCACCGTGGAGGCCGCCAGCGCTGAGGTTCTCAATGACGACTGGCAGGCCATAGCTAATCAGGACTGCGGGCAGAGTACTGGTGACGTATCTGCGGAAGTGGGCTTGATTTCACAAGAGGGAACAGCGTTTAAATTGCATTTCGCTGAAGACGAGTTCAGGGGCGAGGATGCAGGCCGGGGTACGGTTAATGCGCTGGGTCAGATAGTGCTTGAAGATCATGGTGATCGTCATGAAAGCGAGGGTGTGAAAGAGGAGTCTCACCTGGTTTTTCAGGGCCTGATGAATGCTTCGAGTGGTGTTATTAGTGGCAGTGTGGAAGAGCAGCGCAAGGTCAGCCTCGAGGATGGCACCGTTGCGATTAACTGCCACATACTCATGTCCGTTGTCATGACGCCAATGCCAGAAGTGAGTTCATCTGTGGCGCTCGATGCCTCTGGTGCAGAGGGTGGATTATTCACTACGGGAAGCCATCAGGATTACGAGGGTGAGATGGCTAGCAACGCTATCTCGTTCTGGTACAACCTACTCAATAGCGAGGGTGATAACAGCTTCTCCTGGGATTCCGATATGGCCAATTGGGTCGATATGGGGAGTGAGGATAGAGGTGAGTTGGTACTTACTAATAGCGGTTGGTTACAGAGTTCTCCCGGTATGAGTGTGAATACCAGCGGCGAAATGGCTGTCGTGTCTCGCTTAAGCCGCAGTGGAGTAACGCTCAACAGTTGGAACGTGAGCGCATATGCCCTCTCGGCTTCGGGTAAGTCTATGATGAACCTCGTTGATCGGCACTGGGTACACGAGGGCTTGGTCGATCCTGCCGCAACCTTTGGCGCCGATGTTAATGCTATCGCCGTAAAGGCCATAAGCCAGAATGACACCTATGAAGTGTTTTGTGGCGATGTTGATTGGGCTGGGGTGGAATTGGCCTGTTTGAACTGGATGGCGGCCAGCTGGCCGGAACCCCAAGACCAGAATGTGCCGGTATTGGCCACCTCATTGGCGGAAATGATTCACGGTTATGATGAGTCGATGACGGCTTTCTACCAGGGCGTATGGGTTGCCCGTGATGATAATGGTAGTGAGTTGAGGGCCTACCTTCAGGGCGAGGATACGTCGGGAGCCGAAGGCAGTACTGGCACCGCCAGTTACTATCTGGACAACCACGACGGCACCTTGTCGCCGCTGATGGATGCAGACGGGCAGGCAGTAACATCTGAGTGGATGATTATCGACCCCTTAGCGAACGACGCCGATCTTATCCTTAAATTCGAATTGTCTGAGAAGGTCCTACACGAGTTCGATACCGAGGATGAGGATCCTGGAAGCATTATCCTGGCAGTGGTTGAGGATGCTTCTGATGGTGTGGGCTATGTCCGCGAGGGCCGACTGAGGATGGCGGGTGAGATATACCGGAACGCGGGTCTTAATGCAGCGGGAGGAGCCGCTGTTCGGGCAAATTTTGACTATACAGCGCCTGCTGCACCGACAGGCGAACCCACAGGCGAACCCACAGGTGAACCCACAGGCGAACCCACAGGTGAACCCACAGGTGAACCCACAGGTGAACCCACAGGTGAACCCACAGGTGAACCCACAGGTGAACCCACAGGTGAACCCACAAGCGAACCCACAGGTGAACCCACAGGCGAACCCACAGGTGAACCCACAGGTGAACCCACAGGTGAACCCACAGGTGAACCCACAGGTGAACCCACAGGTGAACCCACAGGCGAACCCACAGGTGAACCCACAGGTGAACCCACAGGCGAACCCACAGGCGAACCCACAGGCGAACCCGTGGCTGGCGACCGCGATGGTGATGGTGTTGCCGATATGGCGGATAACTGCGAGTTGGTTGCCAACTTGGATCAGGCTGACAGTGGGGGCGTTGCTGGGCTAGGCGATGCCTGTGATATAGACGTGGGCGAAATCTTTGGTGTGTACATCGCTGATCTAAGCTTCACCGCAGAGAGCCTGGATTATGACCCAGACACGGGCGTCTGCGCATCAGCTGAAAATGGCACCTTCTTTATGGAAACCTATACCAAGGGCAACCAAGTTTTTATCAAAATCATGGGTGAACATGAGGATAAAGGCCTGGGCGCAGTCCTCGGATCGGACAACAGTCTCACCTTTGTGGGCGGTGACAATTTCTCGGGAGCGGGTAGCTTCTCGCCAGCCGACGATACATTTACCTTCACATTTAATGACTCTCACACTAGCGACGATGGCCTGGTGGAGTGCGCTGCTCAAGGGTCTGTGACCGCAGAAGGGCCCAGTGATGTGGTAGAGCAAACGGCGCTGGCCAGTGGTATTAGCTGGATTGAGGGAGAGGCCTGGGACAGTGATGGCGATGGTGTCATCGATGAGGAATGGTTCGAATACGGAACGATTGCCTCTGGCCAGCTGGAGGTGATGACAGAGTGGGATTCTACCAGTGGTTTGTGGGTCGATCTTAGCTCGGCGGACGCCAGTGAGCAGGGATACCTCAGCTCTGCAGGAATTGTTAGCGCGCAGGATCTGGTAATGGTGGATGGTTTTGTCGATGCTGCCAATGGCGAAACCGCTATAATCAAAATGACCTCCAGTGGAGCGGCTGTCGATTACGAAGTGATGCATGTTGAATTGGAAGCCTTTGATGTCGCCAGCGTACCAGTGCTGGCGCTGTTGCCGGAGTTTGAGTCAGGCCTTGCGGAAACCCTTAACTTCAGTGCTGGCGCAGTGGCTTATGTTGCACATATACAGGCGCAGAACGATGCCTATTCATTCTGGTGCGATGAAGATCACGATGACTGGTTTGAAGCGAACCTGGATTGCGACAATGTTGTCGCCCTGAACTGGGTGGAAACATCCGAAGGTTCGGGCAACTATGATCCAGTCCCTGCTCAGAGCTTGGATGAGGTCATCAACAGTAGCGCAGAGACAAGTGCCGGTTCACTACAGGGCAGTCTCTGGATTGGAGAAGGCAGTGATGCCGCCGGTAGTTATGAGGTTCAAGCCTACTTTGTATCGGCCAATGGCAACGCTTCCGACGCCGCTCATTCGGTTATGTTTGTCCAGCACTATCGTGACAGTGGCGCTTCCAGCCAGCTAGGCGAGGTTGCGGTAACATCGACCACCATAGCCAGTCTTCCGGTGATGTCGTTCAGCTTACCGGAAGATATTGCTCATATGGCAAACGCCGATAGGGATGAAATGGAGCGCTTTATCTTTGAAGAAAGTGTGCTTGAAACCGGCGGTGCAAGCTACGTGCGCCAGGGCCGGGTCAGCCGCTCAGGTATCGCGAATATCGAGCTGCTGTTCAACCAGATAGCCCGTGCCGATGTGACGGATAATTTCTCCCCCTAGCTTTCGCTACCTCCACACCAGGCACTTAGGCCCGCTAATGCGGGCCTGTTTGGTTTTTAAACGTCTATCAGAGTGCATTTTTGGCAGGAATCAATTTAAACCGTTTAAGTAATCGATATAATGGCGCGGTTTTTAATCAATGAGCCTGATAATGGGCTCCCTGTTCAGTACTTAGGAGGCAGTTTGTGAGTGTCGATAGCCGCAAAGACTATCTTAATCAACCCTTAAATCAGCACACGGTAGAGAAGATTGGTGGTACGTCCATGACCAACTACACGGCTGTTAGGGACAATATTGTGCTGAACGCAAGCGAACTGTATCAGCGCATTTTTGTTGTGTCGGCCTACGGCGGCGTGACGGATGATTTGTTAGAGCATAAAAAAAGCGGCCAGCCGGGTATATATGGTCAATTTGCCAACGGTGTAAATGACGATAGCTGGCGCAAAGCCACGTTGGCTCTGCGTGAGCGCTTGTTTGGAATTAATGCTTCTCTCTTCAGTGATGAAGCCGGTTTGGCTGAGGCCAATGCTTTTATTGGCGAGCGTTTAGATGTCGCAGAGCATTGTCTCAGTGATCTGCAGCATCTGTGCGAACACGGGCATTTCTCTCTGCGATCTCATTTGGATACCGTACGCGAGATGCTCGCCAGCCTCGGTGAGGCACACAGTGCCTGGAATATGGCGGCGCTGTTACGTCAAAGCGAGGTTAATGCGATCTTTGTCGATCTCACCGCTTGGGATGATGACAAGCATCTGGATTTGGACGACCGTATTTTCCAGGCTTTTGAAACCATTGACCTATCAACTCAGTTGCCTGTTGTGACGGGTTATGCCCACAGCAAGGAAGGCTTGATGAAAACGTTTGATCGCGGTTATAGCGAAATGACCTTCAGCCGGATTGCAGTGGTTACTCGCGTAAAAGAGGCGATCATCCACAAAGAGTTTCATTTGAGTAGCGCTGACCCTCGCTTGGTTGGCGAACACAATGTTATCCCTATTGGTCGCACTAACTACGATGTTGCTGATCAGCTGGCCAATCTCGGAATGGAAGCGATTCACCCGCGGGCGGCAAAAGGTATGCGCCAGAGTAAAATCCCTTTGCGAGTGAAAAATACTTTCGAGCCAGATCACGACGGCACACTGATTACCGGCGACTATATAAGTGAATCGCCCCGAGTTGAAATTATCGCGGGTCGTAAAGGCGTGTACGCCATTGAACTATTTGACCAGAATATGACCGGTGCGGTAGATGAGTACGACCGTGAAATTCTCGCCGTCCTGAGTCGATTTAAAGCACACATCATATCCAAGGATGTTAACGCCAATACTGTGACTCACTACTTGGCGACTAACCTGAAGACCGTAAAACGTATCAGCGATGTGTTGGAAGAAACCTTTCCGGAAGCCGAGCTTGAGCAGCGCACGGTTGCCATTGTTTCCGCTATTGGCAGTGATATGCAGGTCTCGGGAATACTCGCTAGGACGGTAACGGCTTTGGCAGAGAAGAATATCTGTGTACTGGCAATGCATCAGTCTATGCGGCAGGTTGATATGCAGTTTGTTATCGATGAAGAAGACTACGAAGTAGCTGTTCAGAGCTTGCATGCTTGCCTGGTTGAATCCCAAAGCGTCCGCTAATATTCGCTCATGCCGCTAGGGGCATATCTCTAGCGGCGTATTTTGTGCGAAATGTCACAGTAATAATGTCACAAAAATATATTTTCGTTACCTATAGCCACGTTTTGGCGCAATTTGCCTCTGGCACTTGTCTTTGCATTGTCATATTGCTGTGTATAATGTTACCGACCGTATCGATTGTCTTTGAGGGGGAGGGAACTGTTGTGCACATAAGAATTATTCTTATATCGTGTATTCTGGCATCTGCATCTGTGGGGGCGAGTACTATCAGTGAGCAGGAGTTGTCTACGGCCAAGGCGGTGGTCGCAGATTATAAAGAGTTAAGGAAGTTCTGCTCAGGTACCGTTGGAGATGAGCGCAAAGAATGCTTTCGACACTTAAACGAGGCCAACGAGGCCTATCAGCAGGCGAAAGGTGTGCTTGCCAGTTTAAAAAGCCAAGATGTGACTAACCTGCATTTGGTTAGCCAGGCTTACTAGCTAGCCTCATTAAAAAAAGGCGCGTAGTCGTTGGGCTACGCGCCTTTTTTTGTTCGCTCGAAAAGCTATGGATGAACAGTTGCCTCTTCCATTTCCCTGTTGCTGTATTCGTAATTGGGACGAATACTTGGGTCGGCGTATTCGTGAGCAACATCGGCGACCAGCCGTCGCAGCCATTGGTGTGCGGGGTTGAAATGCAGTAATGGGCTCCAGGCCATGGTCAACTCTAGTGGTGGAATCACGAAGGGTGGTGGAGTGAAAATGAGGTTGGGGTTGTGTTTTTGGAGTTGTGCTGCCTTGGTCGGAAGCGTCACAATCAGTTCGCTCACCTCCGCCATTTGCAATGCAGCCTGGTAGTGACGGGTAAAAACGTTGATACGACGTTTTTCTCCAATGCAGTTGAGCGCGGCATCAACCCAGCCCAGCCGCTGTACGTCGTCTGGGTTTACGCCAACACCCACCCCCATTCCTGTTTTACTTACCCAGATATGTTGAGCGGCCATATAGCTTTCAAAGCTGAAGTGATCGGCTATGGAGTTGTCTTTGGCAAACACACAAGTGAAGTTGTCACGCCAGAGGAGTGTTTGGTAGAAACTTTGTGGAAGTTCATCGAAGCGGTTAATTACGAAATCGACAAAGCCCTGCTCTACGTCGTGTGAGCTGACATCGCTGGGCGCCATGATATCAATGGAAATATGCGGCGCGGCTTCGCGCAAACGTTCCAGAACGAGGGGCATTAATGCCGATTCGCCGTAATCGCTGACGGCGATACGGTAGAAGTGTTCACTTTTTTCCGGCGCAAACTGCGAAACGGGTTGAACGACCTGTTCTACTTGAATAAGTAGGTCACGGACGTGGGGCTCTAATTCCTGTGCTCTTTCGGTTGGTTTCATTCCTTCGCTGGTGCGAACCAACAACGGGTCATCGAAGAGTTGGCGCAAGCGCTTTAGTGCGTTGGACATTGCCGGTTGTGTTATTCCCAAAAACTCTGCCGCTCGGGTCACGCTTTTTTCACGTAGAAGCACATTTAGTGCCACCATTAAGTTGAGATCCACTCCGTGTAAGTTCATCGCCATTTCCACATCAGTTAAATTTATAGTAGAAGGTATACGCTTGTAAAAACACAGCGTCTAAGAGATAAATCAAATTAATGTGGAATAGAGGGAATGAAAAAGGATTTATAAAGCCGGTGCCCAAGTAAAGCGGTTAACCAAATACTATAAATAATTACTTCTGCATAATCTGCACGAATTAGCCAAATGTAATGGGCGATAGCCAGCAGGGCGATAAGGTATACAAGTTTGTGTAAATTTAGCCACTGCCGCCCGAGTTTTTTCCGCATTTTTTTGGTAGATGTTATGGTGAGAGGTATTAACAATAACCATGCGCTGAACCCCAGGGTAATATAGGGGCGATCAATAATATCGTCCCACACGTATTGCAGTGAAAGTGATTGATCGAAAACCCAGTAAATAGTGAAGTGTAAGCAGGCATAAAAAAAGGCGTAAAGTCCGGTCATGCGGCGTAATTGCATCACTTTTTTTACGCCAGTGATAGATTTAATTGGGGTGGCACTTAAACTAAGCAACAGGCAAATAAAGGCCCATTTTCCTGTTTCATGGGTGAGGGCTTCTACCGGATTTGCACCGAGTTGTCGGTTAAAAAACTGCCAACTTAGCAGAAGCAAGGGAATTAGCAGTGTAATAAAAGTAAATGGGCGTAACGGCATTAATAAAATGTTTTTAAGTTCATGCCGTTATAAAGCTGTGCGACATCGGCTTCATAACCATTAAACATTTCTGTTTTTACTTTAAATAATTCACCGATACGGCGTTCGCGCTTTTGGCTCCACCGGGGGTGGTTGGCATTGGGATTCACATTGGAATAAAAACCGTATTCCTCTGGTGCAATCATATTCCAGCTGGTTTGGGGTTCTGTTTTGGTAAAACGAATTTTGACAATGGATTTAATACTTTTGAAACCATATTTCCAGGGCACAACCAACCGAATAGGTGCGCCATTCTGATTGGGGAGTGATTTGCCGTAGAGCCCGACCGCCATAAAACTGAGCGGGTGCATTGCTTCGTCCATACGCAGACCCTCGCGGTAGGGCCAGGCTATGGTTTTGCGTTTTTGTCCTGGCAGGGGGAGGTCTGCGTTGTACAGGGTTTCAAAGGCTACATATTTGGCATCGCTGGTCGGTTCGAAGCGTTTCAGCAGGTCGGCCAGGGGAAAACCCGTCCACGGAATAACCATCGACCAGGCTTCTACGCATCGCAGTTTGTATATACGCTCTTCCAGCTCGTGCCCCGCCAGAATTTGTTCTAGGGTGAAGTGGCCGGGTTTTGCACATTCCCCCTCAACGGCAATACTCCAGGGCGTGGTTTGCAGCGCTGAAGCGCGCTCTACCGGATCAGTCTTGGCGGTACCCAACTCATAGAAGTTGTTGTATTGGGTTATATCGTTGTACGGGGTTAAGGGCTCGGGGTGTGTGTGGGTACGCTTGGCTACAGTCAGTTTCTGCTGTAACTCGGAGGCCTTTGCCTGTGCCAGTTGTGGTAAATAGCTGGCAAGCCCGATCGCACTACTTGCGCTTAGTCCAATAAAGTTACGCCGTGAAAGGTATAACTGCTCGCTGGTAACATCGTTTTCAGTAAGACCGTAGTGGCGATATTGGGGAATAAGCGGCCAGCGTAATTTGGGCATAAAGTGCTCTCGATAACAGGCAGAGGTTCTTTATAGAATAGCCTGCCGGGGCAAAGTTCATTCTTTTGGGAATTTTATTGAGCAATTCTCCTTGGAAAGCTTTTGCGCTTCGACAGAAAAATCCAGCGTTTTACGGAGCTGTTTGAATTCTTCGCCATGTTGACGCTTGGCCTGCTTGCGGTATTTACCCTGAATAAAACGTCGGATCTCGGTTTCGCTCTGCAGTATCAGACCAGGGACATGCACCGGCTTTCGTGTCTCTTCGTCTAGCGCAACCATGCTGAAGTAGGAGGTATTGGTGTGTTTGCTCAGGCCCTGCTTAAAATCTTCTGATTCGACGCGGATGCCCACCTCCATGGATGAGCGACCCACATAGTTTACCGAGGCATATAGTGTGAGCAGTTCGCCCACTTCCACGGGGTTAAGGAAGTTGACCGAATCAACAGAGGCGGTTACACAATAGCTTTTTGCGTGGCTGGCTGCACAGGTGTAAGCGATTTTATCCATTAGCGAGAGAATTATGCCGCCATGGACTTTGCCGCCAAAGTTGGCGTAGGAGGGTACCATCAGTTCTTTCAGAATAACTTGGGAATCTTTTACGGAACGGAATTGTTCAGTCACAGTAATACTCAATGTCGGTGAATTTAGATGCCCATTTTACTCAGGGAATCAATAATGTCGCGTATATAACGTTCGGCAATGGGGTGGCTAACGGCGAAGCGAGACTCCAGATTTGCGAGCAGGTCGGTGATTTCATTGCTGCTTCGCGTGCGTTCGATAACCTCCTGCAGGTTGGAACCCAGGTTTTCCAGCAGTTCCAGCGCTTCAACATCCGGGTTGTCGGCGTTGCTTAGCTCGTCGAGCAATTGGTTGGCGAGAGACTTGATGTTGCGGCTTTCGTCTGTCATGACTCTAACCTCATTTGGGTGGGGGCTGGGGAGGGCTGACAAGCCCTCCCATTCTTTTAATAAGCTTAGGTAGCAGGTTTTTCATGTAGGTTTGATTTAACCGAACCTTTGCGGTGGGAAAGGGCTGCCTCAAGTTTTTTAGCGGTTCCTGCAATGGCGGCATAGAGGTCTTCGTTCGAGGCGTGAACAGATACCGAAGCACCTAGGTATTGGGTTTGGGCCTCTACTTTTTGTTCGTGTCTTTCTACCGTGAGAATAACGGATAGGGCGTCCAGTTGAGGGAAGTGGCTTTGTACTTTGGTGAACTTATGATTTACAGATTCGCGAATACCTTCAGTGATTTCGACATGACGTCCAGAAATATTAATTTGCATAGAACCTTTCCTGTTTTTGTGCTTGAGCGCCGGGGAAGGCGCCCGTGGTAGGGGGTAAAAGAAGTATTGCCCCATGTATCTAAACTTATGGTGTTACGGGCAGTTTTTCAAGCTCTCCTGTCATGCTGTGTGACACTATTGTTAACGTTAAGTTGTTTTTTCTCGCTGTTTTGGCCTTGTCACAGCAGTATTTGTGGTGCAATGTTGCGCCCTGTTTTCACCTAGTGGAGTCGCCCATGCTGGATAAAAATCACCTTATCAAGCTCGCAAATATGACTATGCCCTTTGGACGGTATCAGGGCAGGGTGCTGATCGATTTGCCAGAAGAGTATTTGTTGTGGTTTTCACACAAAGGGTTCCCCTCTGGAGAGTTGGGGCAAATGCTTGCCCTGGCATTGGAGATTAAGATTAACGGTCAGGAAGCCGTGCTGGATCCTCTGCGCGATTATCCGGCTATTCACTAGTGCTACAACTCTCTCGCACGAAATCGGTACCTCTACAGCCGGAACAGGGTGGAATATTGCCAGTTTTCTTGAAATGCATTTCCTTGCCGCACTGGCGGCAGCGTAAGACTCCGGGGGCTGTCACCTGCCCTGTGTGGTAGCTGGAGCCCGATTCGGCCCACTCGGCCAGACGTGAAAATAAATCGCTGGCCCCGTGTGCCAGTTGTGCGGTTAAATCCAGAAAGCCGGCTTGCAGGTTTTCGCTTTTAAGCTTGATTTTTGCCTGCTCGCTAAGAGTGTGGAAGTGTTTTGCTGATTGCTCCAGGTCGCGTCGCAGGTAATACTTCAGGTGGGCGCTCTCCTTTTGAGTAATGTCGCCTACCTTAACGAAGTGCTCCCGAGCTGCTTCTATAGCCGTTTCCAATGCTTCCAGGGTTTTCTCGCTGGACTCTGAAAACAGCTCTCTGGCTTTGGAGGCCATTTTTTCGTAGCTTTGGGCCAGCGTTTTGTCATCCTTATCATTCATATTGGGTGTCTCGCACTGGAGAATATGACAGCTTTCATTAAAGTGTAGTCAATACTCCATATTGTCACCCTATCCGTATTATTATTTCGTCCCTTGCCATCAACACAATAAATAAAGGAGACGTAGCGATGAAAATGAAACTACTTATAGCCCTGAGCCTGTCTGCAGCAATGCTATGCAGTGCGCCAGTATTTGCGGACGGACACGTCGCGCTCAAGGTCAAACTTCAAGCGGCTATGGCCGATAAAAACCGCCCGGAAAAGCATGTACAGCGCGACGCAAACCGCAAGCCGCTGGAAACTCTTAGCTTTTTTGGTCTGAAGGACGATATGTCCGTTGTGGAGCTGGTGCCGGGCGGTGGCTGGTACACCCGCATATTGGCGCCAACTTTGCGGGAAAAAGGTAAACTGTATGTCGCTTATGGTGCCAATTGGATGGGCGACCTTCTCCAGCAGCCCGGTTTTGAAAATGTCACTCTGCTGGCTGCAGAGAGCAAGCTGTATAAGCCGGACGGCGAGCGGTTCTATAAATTGGAAAATATCGCAAGCAAAGCGACCAACGTCGATATGGTGCTTACCTTTCGCAATTACCATAATTTCGATGAAACCAGTCGTAAACTGCTTAACGATGAGGTCTACCGCATGCTAAAAGTCGGTGGCATTTACGGCGTGGTTGACCATACCCGTCGCCATATGGAGCCCCTCAACGGTGAAAACGGCCGTCGATTTGACCCAGTACTGGCGATCAAGGAGATTCAGGCGGCAGGTTTTGAATTGGTGGACTATTCCGAGCTGCACTACAAGCCAGTTGATGAGCTGAAGTACGAAGTTGGGAATAAGAATGTTACCGGCCGTACTGACCGTTTTACGCTAAAGTTTAAAAAAGTACAGAAATAGGTTGTGTCTGGGGGGATTATCGTTTCACCAATACAACTTAAGCCGGGTTTTTACTGCTTGGGATTTGGTTGTTATTGATCAAAATTTGACTGCCACAAATGTGAAATATTTCTGTACTATTCGCACCTGTAGCCATTTGGCCAAGAAGTGAAACCCGGAAAATGATTATGAAAATAAAAAATCCTCTCACCGAGATGTTTGGCCGTTCACCCATCAAGCCGATGGAAGAACATATGACAGTATCAAAAAAGGCCGCTGAAAAGCTACTGGCCTTTTACGAGGCGAGTATTGCTAACAACTGGGAGGAGGCCGAGGCGTGTTACAACCGAATTAGCGAGTTGGAACACCGCGGCGACGAGCTGAAAAAGCAGATACGTCTGCACCTGCCTAAAAATCTGTTTTTACCAGTTCCCCGTTCAGACCTTCTCGATCTGCTAACCAAGCAAGACAAAATCGCCAATCGCTGCAAAGACATTTCGGGTTTGATGTTGGGCAGAAAAATGGTGATTCCTGGGCCGTTACAGGCCACTGTACGCGAGTATTTTGGCAGTGCTGTGGCAACTGTCGAGCAGGCTCACAAAGCCATTAATGAGTTGGACGAATTGCTGGAAACGGGTTTTGGTGGTCGCGAGCTGGATATCGTTGAGCGTATGGTCAGCGAGCTGAACGATCTGGAGCAAACCACCGACAACCAACAAATAGATATCCGCGCTGGCTTGTTTAAGCTGGAAGCTGAACTGCCGCCGGTAGAAGTCATCTTTTTATACCGCATTATCGAGGAAATTGGTGATCTTGCCGACAGAGCCCAGCGCACAGGCCAGCGCTTACTGCAGCTATTAGCTCGTTAACCTCTCATCTGAATTCTGAAATAAAAATCATGAGGAAACTTCATGTCAATTTTGGCTGAATACGGCACCATTTTGCTGGTGCTGGGCTGTATATTTTGTGTTTTTATGGCCTGGGGAGTGGGCGCTAACGATGTGGCCAATGCCATGGGGACCTCTGTGGGTTCAGGTGCATTAACCATTAGACAAGCGATTATGATCGCGATGGTGTTTGAATTTCTCGGAGCGTATCTGGCCGGGGGTGAAGTCACCTCTACCGTGCGCAAGGGGATAATCGATCCGGCCGTAATGGAGACCGTGCCACATCTGTTGGTGTACGGCATGCTTAGTTCGCTGCTAGCGGCGGGTGTATGGCTTGTTATCGCCAGTATTCTTGGTTGGCCTGTATCCACAACTCACTCCATTGTGGGAGCAATTGTTGGCTTTGCTTCAGTGGGAATCTCGGCGGATATCGTTGCCTGGGGAAAGGTGGGCACGATTGTCGCCAGCTGGGTAGTTTCACCGGTACTGGCGGGGAGTATGTCCTTCCTGTTATTTAAAAGCGTGCAGTGGCTAATTTTTAGCAAGCAAGACCCTGAGGCTGCGGCCCGCCGTTTTATTCCTGTCTATATGTTTCTGGTAGGGTTTTTGATCTCCATGGTAACCATGCTTAAAGGACTCAAGCATGTGCTGAAAGACAATGGGCTGAAACTGAGCTACCTGCAAAATCTCAGTATTGCCTTGGTGTTAGGGCTTATCGTTGCGGCCATTGGTTGTTACTTCCTGCGTCGTGTGGATACCAGCGGCGAAGTGGATCCGGATAATCGCTATGCCAACGTTGAAAAAACCTTTGCCGTGCTTATGATCTTCACCGCCTGCTCCATGGCTTTTGCTCATGGTTCTAATGATGTGGCCAATGCCGTTGGCCCATTGGCCGCAGTGGTAAGCGTGATTAAGTCTGGCGCTATTGAGTCGAAGTCAGCAATGCCCGGTTGGGTGTTGCTGCTGGGTGGTTTCGGCATTGTAGTTGGTCTGGCGAGCTACGGTTACAAAGTGATTGCCACTATCGGACGAAAAATTACCGAGCTTACCCCAAGTCGTGGTTTTGCCGCAGAGCTGGGTGCCGCCGGTACCGTTGTTGTGGCTTCCGGTATGGGGCTGCCCATCTCTACCACTCATACGCTGGTTGGCGCAGTTCTCGGTGTCGGTTTAGCTCGCGGAATCGGCGCGCTTAATCTGGGTGTGATTGGTTCAATTTTTATGTCCTGGATTGTAACGCTGCCCGCTGGCGCCTGCCTTGCGATAGTGTTTTTCTTTTTGTTTAAAAGCATTTTTGGAGCCTAATGTCGTATTTCGGGCGCATGGAAGCGCCTAGTCCTTCTCCTTAATATTGTTCTCACGCTAATTCATCTCCAGCTCCGCCGGTTTTATCCCACGTCCTTATACGTCACCGCATAGGTCCTTTTTAGGCAGCGCATTCAAACCGCCTTAACCAAGACAATATTGTCAGGCAAGAGCGATCTCGCCGTGGAAAATGAAATTGTTTTTATCGGCGATTAAATTCTGTCGCACAACAACACACAAACAATTTCCAGCCAATGCTTCGCTTGCGTGTGTTTGTTCTATTGTTTTGCAGTGTGATGGGAAAACGGATTTTCTGAACTATTTACCCGCCAAAATTCCGCCGGGCACTTGCAATATGAACGTTGTTTACATATATTCACGGCGTATATTTACGGTGTGTATATTTTGGTGCCATCACGTTTCTTGTCGGTTTCGACAGGGATTTTTCGTACATGGAGTGGGAGTTCACCACAATGAATCGATTTAGCCTGATCTGGGCAAGCTGGGTTGTGAAATACCGGTTTGCGATATTACTGATAACCGCGTTGCTAGTCGCCTTAGCGCCGCTATCGTTTAATCGTCTGTATCACGACAATTCAAATGAAAGTTATTTCGTCGAAAACGACCCCAACCTCGTTTCATTTAATAAGTTGGTCGACCGTTTTGGAGACCCGGAATACCTCATTCTCGGTATCGAAGCGAGAGAGCAGGATGAAGATGTCTTTAACGTAGAAACGATTCAAATGGTTCATGCGTTGACCGAGTTTCTGGAAGATCATCGTCACGTTACGCAGGTACGATCTCTGAGTAAATACCAATATACTCACGATGATAATGGGATGATGGCCACGGATGATTTGTTTGAATATGTGGAAGACCTGGCGGAGGAACCAGAGTTGTTGGCCGATGCTCGCGAGATTATGGCGGGCGAAAAACTGGCGCTGGATTTATTATTAACGAGCGATTTTAAGCATACCCAGGTCATGGCGCGTACGACCTATCGCCCAGGCGAAAATGCGCACAATGTAGAGTTGACACAAGAGCTGCGCAATTTTGTAGATGCTCAAGGCTATCGCGATCAGGGTTTTAATATCCATATGTCTGGTATGCCGGTCATCGGCGAACGTTTCGAAACTCTAACGCAAACGGATATGGCCTGGATCAACCCCACCATGGGTATCATTATGGTGGTGATTTTATTTATTATCTTCCGGTCATTTTTTGCAATGAGCATTCCCCTCGTCGTGATATTAATGACAATGCTACTAGTGACCAGTATTCAAGGATGGTTGAAATTCCCCTTTACAGCAGTGAACTCAGCACTTATTCCCACCGTAATTATTCTCAGTATTGGTACTTGTGTGCATGTACTCGTGGAGTTTTTTCAGTTTCGCTATTCTGGAAAGACGCCAAAAGAGGCTGCCCAGGGTACCGTAAATGATCTTTTCTATGCGGTTTTATTTACCTGTGTAACAACCGCCTTGGGTTTTATTGCATTATCGGTTACAGAGTTAAAACCGGTACGAGAGTTTGCTCTGCTGGCAGCAATTTCGCCGCTTATTATCTTTTCGCTCGCAATGAGCACGCTACCCGCAATACTGAGTTTTGTACCTTGGGTTCCACGCAGCCAGAAAAATCGCATAACCGCAGATAAGAGCCAAACGGTTGAAACGATCCTCACGCGAGAGCAGGGCGCAAAAGAAACTCCAATGCTATGGCTTACGCACCACATACCTTTTTTCACGCTGAAGCATCGTCGCTGGATAGCCGCAGTCGGCGCGCTGATTACCCTTTTTAGTTTATACAGTGTTTCCCATATTCGAGTGGATGCAAACGTTGTCAATTATTTTAAAAAGGACAGTTGGATAAACAAAGATTTGTTCTACTTTAATGATAATTTTAAAGGCATTAGTAATCTTGAAGTAATTGTCGATACAGGAGAGGAAGGCGGAATAAAAGATCCTGTGATTCTTCAGCGAGTAGACGCTTTACAGTCTTGGTTTACTTCGTTTAAAGAAACAGGTAAACCAACCTCTGTAGTCGATTTTTACAAACAGATAAACCAATCGTTAAATGAAGACAATACGGACTTTTATCGACTGCCCAGCTCTCGGGAAATGGCGGCGCAATTTCTATTGGTGTACGAAAGTACTGGGCCAGACGAAGATTTAACTGACCTTCTATTTGAAGATCGTTATATGCGTATTCGAATCCCCATTGTCAATATGGATGAAACGGCGACTACGCACTTAATTAACGATTTTACAGAAGGGTTGGGGCGGAATTTTGCCGATTTGGATCTGGAGCTAACTGGCAATCTCATTATGAATAATGCCCAGAACCGTTATGTCAATAATGGTATGTTTCGGTCGTTTGGTATTGCAATCATCACTATTGGCGTATGTTTTATTTTCCTCTTCCGATCGTTTAAGTACGGCATTATTGCGCTGGCGCCAAGTATTGTTCCAGTGCTATTAACGGGTGGGTTGGTATCTTACGCCGGGATTGCAATGGATTTGGGAACGATGATCGTGGGTGCGATGACGATTGGGATCGCAGTGGATGACGCGATTCATCTGATGAGCCGTTACCTGTTGATGCGCAGGCGCGGGTTTAATGTGTACGAGGCGATTCAGTTTGCTATGAATAGCTCTGGTCGTGCAGTCGTGTTGACGTCCATAATTTTAGTAACTGGGTTTTCTGTCATGCTGTTGGGGTCGTTTGTTTCCTATATTTACGTCGGCCTATTCTCAGCCATGATTATGGTAATGGCTTTGATCGGCGATATTATCGTTATGCCCGCGCTCTTGTTCTTGGTTGATGGTGATGAAAAGACATTCGAATCGGCAATGGATTCCAGAGATTTGTCAGTAAAAAAAACGGTGTTGGAAAAAAAATCTCAAAAAAGCCAACGAAAATTGGCTGCTGAATAGGAGTGAAAAAATGAAACACATTATATTGACTTGGGTTGCTGTGATTTCGCTAGGGTTGAGTGGCAGCGCCATGGCAGAAACTGCAGCCGACATTATGAAAAAAGTTGATGAACGCTACACCGGTGACACAAGTAATTCCGAAGCAACACTGGTGTTGATCGACAAGCGTGACCGCCAGCGCGTGAGAGAGCTGAGTATGTTTTCAAGTGAGAATACAGAAGTGGAAAAATCCATTATTTTTTTTCGTTCTCCCTCCGATGTTAAAAATACGTCCTATATGGCCTATGACTGGAGTGATGAAAGCAAAGAAGATGATTCTTGGTTGTACCTTCCGGCTTTAAAAAAAGTGCGCCGAGTTGCGGCATCGGACGAGTCGGGAGCATTTATGGGGAGCGATTTTAGCTATGCCGATATTAATGGCACAGATTACGAAGACTTCGACTACACACTTGAGAATGTTAGTGACCCAGTCGAGGGCTTCGACTGCTGGGTTATTAAATCCACGCCTAAAAATAGATCCGTGATAAAAGAGACGGGGTATTCGGAATCTATTTCGTGGGTGCGAAAAGACAGTTATATGATGGTTAAATCCATTATCCAGGTAAAAAAAGGTAAGCGCACAAAATACTTTTCAGCCAAAGATATCGAAAAAATTCAGGGCGTCTGGACAGCCAAAACTCTGCAAATGGTGACAACACGGCAGGGCGCTCGTGAGCACAGCAGCGTGTTTAAAATCCAAAATATTCAGTACAACAAGGGCGTAGACGAAACCCTATTCGATACTCAGGCGATGCAGCGGGGGATTTAGGATGAATGGAGTTGATCAACGCTGGTTAACGGCCATTCCACTGGCATTATTCCTACTTCAGGCGCAGGCGCAGGATGATTTTTTTAGCAGCGTCGATGTTGATTTGGATGCTTCTTCTGAGGATAAGGCTGTGACATCAGAGGTGTTTAGCTATCGAGGTTACATCCAGCTTATTGGCAAGTACGGCTGGCAAACGCCGGATCAAAATCTCGCCTTTGAGCGCGATGAGACAGGGTTAGACCGCGTGCGCAGTGATGCGTTTGTCGAATTTCGAGGTCAGCTAAGCGAGAGTTTGAATTGGCAGCTTAGTGCAAAAACGGAATTGGATTGGTATCAATGGCAACAGGGGGATGCCCGGTGGCAACTTCATCGGGAACAGCTGCGTCTGAAAGACGCATACCTCGATGCGACGCTAGAAAATGGCGTCTGGTTGCGTGCCGGGAATCAAGTGTTAGCCTGGGGAGATTCGGAGGGATTGAGTATTATTGATATCCTCAGCCCCGTGGATTCTCGCGAACCTGGCCAGGCCGAATTACAGGATCTACGAGAGGCTGTGCCGGCACTTATGTTGTCACTGCCTACGGGTGACAGCGTGGTAACGGCGGTTCTAACCTACAAGGCCGATCACAATCGCTATGCCGATAAAGACCAAATGTTTTATCCCTACATTGGCTTAAAGGAAAGCGGTTTGGCTATTCATCATCAGCAGCCTAAGAACCAGTGGGAATACGCACTCAAGTGGGACCTTCAGTTGAACGGTGGTGATATATCGGTTATTGCTGGCGATGTAAACGACAATGAATTTTCACTGTTTGAAATAGACCTCGAGCAAATGCCTGCCACCTTAATGTTCGAGCAGAACCGGGTGACCGTGGTTGGTGCTGGCGCGAACCGTGTGATCGGGAGTTGGCTGTTTCGTGGTGAGCTAGCGCGTTATTGGGGGCAAGCGGTGGAAGTTCATGAGCAGTATGCTTGGCAGCATCAGAACCAGTGGCGCAGTATGGTGGGCGTCGAGTATTCGGGGGTAAATGACTTAACCATTAATTATGAGATCAACAGCATCTATGCGCCGGAAGTGCTGGGTATCGATACACCGGCACCGGCTGAAACAGAGCAGTGGCAAATAGGTCATGTTTTTCGAATACAGCACACGGCGTTAAATGAACGCTTAACTAACCAGTTCTGGGTGCTGGCAATGGTTGCCGACGCAACGCAGGTCTTTCGCTGGGATATGAGTTACGATCTTTCTGATAGTTGGGCGCTGGCAATTGCCGCAATTGCCTATCAGAACAATAGCCGGTCATCAACGTTATATCCTTTCCGTAAAAATGATACGCTTAACGGTTCCGTTACCTTTAACTTTTAAGAGGCTTTGCATTTGCAAGAAGGTACACCAACCAGACCGCAGGGCAGCTATCACCACGGCAATCTAAAAGAAGCCTTGGTGGATGCCTATTTTGAACTGCTAAAAACCATTCCTGCAGAAAAACTGTCTTTGCGAAAACTGGCATCCCAAGTGGGTGTTGCGCCTACGGCGGTATACAACCATTTCTCGGACAAAGACGCGCTTATGTCAGAAATTGAGCTGCGCTGTATTAAGCACTTTACTGCCTACCTGAGATCCAACTCCTGCGCTGAGGAAGAGCCGGAGAAGCGTATTTGTAACCTGGGGCGTGCTTATTTTCAGTATTCGGTGGATCATCCAAAGTATTTCGAGTTAGTTTTTTTAGACGAGACCTCAGAGGAATCTATCACCGAAGAACTGTTGGCAGCCGGTATGGCGGCTGAAACTGAGGTGCGTGATGTAATATGTGCATTGTTGGAAAAGCACGGGGTGGAAACTTCGCAGTACAATACAGGGCTTGGCACTTTTGCCTGTTGGTCTATGGCGCATGGTGTTAGCCTGCTGGCTGCAAAGCACGTTAATCACGCAGCCTGTATGGAAGGTCGGTGGCCACCGGAATTTATGTTGAACGATAGAGAAATGGTGAAGTCTTCGTTTAGCGCTATTTCGGATGTGCTCGTTGCTGGGATTCTCGCTGCTGTGCAAAAAAAAGGTGTGTAAAACACATTTTTAATTCGCTGTGCACTGTAACGTTTTCAGAGCTTGTTGGGAGGGGGCTTACCACCGAAGCGCGATTGTCAGCAAACTTTACCCGGGGCTGGTAGCCCGAGCAGCGTGGCCATCAACATGAAGACGAAACCCCTTTAGCCGAAAAAATATCGGCTATTTTTCACTTTAATATTAAGTTTTTATATGTCTTTAACTCATTTTATTGCACACCGTGTACAACGCTTGTCCCCTTCTGAAAGCTGCAAATTACAATTGCGCAGCGAACCTTTTGGTTTGAATGGGAAAATCGAAGAAATTTTTCGTGAATTGAAACAGTCCTATTTAAAGCGCCTGGGCAAGCAATACGGTCGTTTTTCCGAGGATATTGGGCAGTTTCCACTTTCCAGTTGGTTGACCGAATTACTGGAAGACAAAATGGCCTTTGCCAGTTTTACCGAAAATCTGATGAAGCATTTAAATACCACCTTCGATTCTGGAGAGTTCGCACTGGAAGGCCACTTTTTTATTGGTCTGGAAACGCTCGAAGTCGGTTCCAGCCTCTATTGTTTTTGGGTTCACCAGAACCAGGCCGCAGCCCTGGATGGCGAACTCAATTTTAACGATGTGGTTACGCTGGATTCCGGTAACGTTGCCTGGGCAGCGCGAATTAACCTGGAGGAATGGCAGGGTGGGAATTCGCAACACTATCTGGGTGTTATCAGCTGGCGCGGTGAAAAAGAAATCTCGGATGCACTTTTGGATGTGCTGGGTTTTACCGATAAAGTGGATACCAAAGCTGATACCGAAATGTTTTTGGAAGCGGTAGAAAGTTATGTGGAAAAACTGCCAGAAGAAGACATTCCCGTAACACGTGGGAAAATTGTTGAATACTGTTTGGAGCAGGATAAGCGCGGGCAAGCGGTAGAGCTGCAGGAACTTTCCGAACAGCTTAACCACAGTGCGCCAAAAGAATTTCAGGAGCAGGTGCGGGCGAATAAACCCTTGTTAAAGAAACAATTTATTGCGGATCGCTCACAGGTCAAAAATTATGTGCGTATCAGCGGGCGAGATGAGTCGATCAGTATGAGTTTCGCCTCTGGTTGTTTAGGGGAAACCGTTGTATATGATGCCGATTCAGACAGCTTGACGATAAGAAAGATTCCTTCTGCATTGAAAGCCCGGTTGATGAAGCACCTTCGAGAGGGGTAGCCATTACCGTTTTTTCGCCGTGGCCTTTAGAGTTTTAAGTGTAATGGAGCTAAAATTTAACTGTCCACAAACGTATTTTTGGGGCGACAAAAAAGGGGCTTGCTATAGAGTAGCAAGCCCCTTTTTAACAAGCTAAAAGCTTAGTAGGTATAAACCAGGGTTACGGAAGTTTGAGTATCAGTCTTCTCTGTATCTTCCGGAACAACAGAATTATTCGTTACGGTAAAGCCAGTCTTAAGAGCAAAGCTACCGTTTAAGGTTGCGGTCAAAGCCGATTCGGCTTTTGTCTTTGAGTTCTTGTCAGAATCAGGCGTGTAGTCGGTCACCAGTGTTTGGGTGAATTTGGCGTTTTGGCTGATTTGCCACCGGAACTTTCCGGCCAGGTGGACAATTGCGGCTTTGCTAGTTTCTGTGGATTCTGCGCCTAATCTCTCCGGCTTGGAAAAGGACACACCTGGACCAGCACTGAAGTCAAGCGATGTATTTTCAGTTTCAAAAAGACGATCCGAGTAACCGCCAGCGATCGTACCCTGGTATTCGTAGCCACTGAACTTGTCGTCTTCATAAGAGCCGTACATAAACAGTCCGCGGTGCTCTTGATTCAATTTGTAATCACTCTGGGCGGAAAGGAAGTACTTCTCGGCGGTAACCTGGCTCTCTGTGATGGCGTCGGGGCCTTCACCTATTGTGGCCTCATTTTCACTGTATAAGCCTTCAACAACATAGTTATTCAACCAGTTATTCAGGTCGTGATTAATATTAAGTTTTCCCTTGAAGGTAGTGGAATCGGTATTACCGCTGGTAAGCAGTGTACCTACTTCCGCTTCTGCGCCAAAGCTTTTTGCTTCTTCTGCAGCAATTGTGGGTAGGGTGGTTAAAGAGAGTAGCAGAACAGCCAGTTTTCTCATGGATTATCCTTGTAACAAGTAAAGTGAGGTATAACAATATAGTCGCCTTGGCTCAGGCACGCGAATTCTGCCATGAATATATAAGAAAACAACCATATGATTAAAAAATTTTGTGACGAAAGCTTTAAATTTCCAGTAATTGGGATTATTCACTCCTGTTACAAAGAAAAATTTGGCATTCCGCGACAACCTGGGCTGGTTCCAAGTGCTTCTGGAGCTATAGAAATAGTAGCGCCCTATAATAACCCTGCTGCATTTGATGGCTTAGATCAGTGCAGCCATATATGGGTACAGTTTGTTTTTCACCAAAGTTTGCAGCACGAATGGCGGCCCAAAGTTCGGCCTCCGCGTTTGGGGGGCAATAAAACACTCGGAGTATTTGCCACGCGTTCGCCCGTGCGACCTTCGCCGATTGGGCTCTCTGTGGTTAAGTTGGACTCCATCAATTTGGGGAATGGTGTGCAGTTAAATATTAGTGGTGGTGATTTCTTAGATGCGACACCGGTGTTGGATATAAAACCCTACGTTCCTTATGTGGATATTGTAGGTGAGGCTACTAATTGCATTGCCGACGCTGCACCGGCAATGCTGCCGGTACGTTTTACCGAAGAGGTTATACAGCTTATCGTCAAAACAGAAAACCCCCAGCTATTACAACAACTTATTAAAGAAGTATTACAGCAGGACCCTCGTCCGAGATACCAGAAAACGGATAGCACACGTACCTATGGCATGAAACTCAACTGTTACGATGTTCGTTGGCGCTACCTGGAATATGAGCATGGCGACGAGATAGAAGTCGTCGCATTGGCTTCGGCGATATAAGTCTTTCTTCCTTGTTCTACACTGTAAAATGTCACTGCTTAAATGTTCAGCAAAGGTTGCGGTAAATCAACTTTGCCGCTAGGTAGATAGCCTAATGTGATTTTATCAGCGGTGCCTTTTTCCTCTTAGCGTTCGTCATAGAAAAAAGCTTTCGCACCGTTTTAATACCTTCGCAAAACGCGGGTATTCACATGTTCAAATTATATCGCGGACTGTAGTGTTGTCCCCCTCAAAAAAGGGTAATAACAATGAAACTGCGCACCTCCGACATGACCGTTCCTCCGGACCTTACGCTCAGTGATGGTACTGGCCCCTCCGCCCACAAGCGCCCTGTGTATCAGGATTTTATGCCGCCCTGTAACCAGGCCTGCCCTGCTGGTGAAAATATTCAGGGTTGGCTTTCTCTTGTTCACGATGGTCGCTATGAAGATGCATGGCAGCTGATTATGGAAAACAACCCCATGCCGGCGGTGCATGGGCGCGTGTGCTACCACCCCTGTGAATCGGGCTGTAATCGCGAGCAGGTTGATGGCTCTGTAAGCATTCACCAAGTGGAACGTTTTCTGGGTGATATGGCGATAGAACAGGGGTGGATGCCCAAATACACTAGCCGCAAAACCGGCAAACGAGTATTGGTGGTGGGCGCCGGGCCCAGTGGTTTAAGTGCGGCTTACCATCTGGCGCGATTGGGCCATACCGTCGAAATTCGGGAGGCAGGCACAATTTCGGGAGGCATGATGCACTTTGGTATTCCCGCCTATCGCCTACCGCGAAAATCGCTTATTGCTGAAGTGGCACGCATTGAAAAAATGGGTGTAAAAATTACCCTTAACCACAAAGTAGAGAATTTACAGAGAGCAAAAGAGGAGGGCGCTTTCGATGCGGTCTTCGTAGCCGTCGGTGCGCATATTTCCAAAAAGGTCAACATACCTGCGCGCGAAGCCGGACGCATTCTGGATGCGGTTTCGTATCTCCATGACGTAAGCGAAGGCAACAAGCCGTTATTGGGACGCCGCGTGGCGATCTACGGAGGGGGCAACACAGCCATGGACGCTGCACGCACTGCGAAACGATTGGGCGCCGAAGAAGCGCTGATTATTTACCGTCGCGATATGGCCCATATGCCTGCACATAAATTCGAAGCGGAAGAGGCAATGGAAGAGGGCGTGAAGATAAACTGGTTGCGCACCATTCACGAAATCGACGAGGATCAGATTAAAGTCGAAAAAATGGCGCTGGATGAAAATGGTCGGCCCCACCCCACCGGTGAGTTTGAAACCCTTTCTGCTGATGCGCTCATTCTCGCTCTTGGTCAGAATATCGATTCCCAACTAATGGAGAATATTCCGGGCATAGGGTTTTCCGATGACGGAACAGTGCAGGTGGATGAAAATTTAATGACGGGTCACCCTGGGATCTTTGCCGGTGGTGATATGGTTCCCAGCGAGCGCACCGTTACCATTGCCACTGGCCACGGGAAAAAAGCGGCGCGTAATATTCACGCGTTTATCAGCGGGCAGGGCCATGCCAGGAAAAAAGAAACAAAAGTTGTCTCCCTTGATTATTTAAATATCTGGTATTACGCCAACGCCAGTCAATCACAGCAACCGATTGTGCCACCGGAAAAGCGCAATAAGAGCTTTGACGAAGTTATGGGTAGTTTAAGTGAAGCCAATGTGCAATACGAAACCAGTCGCTGTTATTCCTGCGGAAATTGTTTCGAGTGCGACGGCTGTTATGGCGCCTGCCCGGAGCACGCCATTATAAAACTCGGCCCGGGACGCTTTTATCAAATCGATTACTCCCTTTGTACCGGCTGTGGTGCCTGCACTTCGCAGTGTCCAACCGCCGCCATTCACATGACTGAAAAAGTGTGAGGAGCCAGCCGTGACAAATTTCAAACCCAAGCAAGTAACCCTCGATGGCTGCGAAGCAACGGCCTATGTGGCTTATCGTACCAACGAAGTGTGTTCCATCTATCCTATTACACCATCCTCCCCGATGGCTGAATTTGCCGACCAGTGGTCGAGCATGAAGCTAAAAAATATTTGGGGGCAAACACCGCTTATAGCGGAACTGCAAAGCGAAGGTGGTGCGGCGGGAACGGTACACGGTGCGCTGCAAACGGGCGCTCTGACCACAACGTTTACCGCTTCCCAGGGCTTGATGTTAATGATCCCCAATATGTACAAAATAGCCGGAGAACTCACACCAACCGTTTTTCATGTGGCCGCACGTTCACTGGCCGCTCAGGGCTTATCCATATTTGGTGATCATCAGGATGTAATGGCCGTCAGGCAAACAGGTTTTGCCCAGTTGGTTTCCGCCTCGGTGCAGGAATGTCACGATATGGCCTTGATTGCGCAGGCATGCACATTAACAAGCCGCGTGCCGATCGTACATTTTTTTGACGGCTTCCGTACTTCCCATGAGGTCAGTAAAATAAATTTGTTACCGGATGCCCATATTCGAGCGATGATCGATGATAAACATGTATATGCTCATCGTGCCCGCGCGCTAAATCCCGATAAGCCCACTCTGCGGGGCACCGCTCAGAATCCGGATACCTACTTTCAAAGCCGGGAAACCGTTAATACCTATTACAGTAAAAGCATTGATATTTTTGAGAGCAGCTTCAAAAAGTTCGCCGAGCTTACTGGTCGCCATTATCAGTTGTTTGAATACTATGGTGATCCCGATGCTACACGAATCATCATTCTAATGGGCTCTGCAACCGAGACCGCAAAATCCACCGTAGAGTATTTAAATACACTCGGCGAAAAAGTTGGCCTGATCCGTGTGCGCGTATATCGCCCCTTCAGTCCCGAACACTTTTTGCGAGTGTTGCCACAATCCGTGGAACGCTTGGCGGTTATGGATAGGACCAAGGAGCCGGGGGCAAACGGTGAGCCTCTGTATAAAGATGTTGTCACTGAGCTGGCTCAGGCCTTCAGTAGGGGCGAGCGGGCGAGCTTGCCACTGATTGTTGGTGGCCGTTATGGCTTGTCCAGCAAAGAGTTAACACCAGCTATGGTCGCCCGCGTATTCGAAGAACTACAGGTGGATAAACCAAAAAATGGTTTTACTCTGGGTATAACCGACGATCGCTCTTATACGAGTCTCGACAACATAAAACCCCTAGATATTGAAGGTAAGGATACCGTTCGCGCGTTGTTTTACGGTTTGGGCGCCGATGGCACCGTAGGGGCCAATAAAAATAGCATTAAAATTATTGGCGACGAAGATCGTTTTTCTGCGCAGGGATATTTTGTTTACGATTCTAAAAAAGCTGGGAGTATGACCACTTCACATCTGCGTTTTGGTCCAGACCATATCGAATCACCCTATCTAATTACCTCAGCTTCGTTTGTCGCCTGTCATCAATATAATTTTATTGACTATGTGGAGATATTGTCGCGCGCCAAATGCGGAGCCACATTTTTACTGAACAGCCCCCATGGAAAAGATAATATATGGAATAAGCTACCGCGCGGTGTTCAGCAGGAAATGATTGAAAAGGACATCGCGTTTTACGTTATCGATGGTGCGAAAGTGGCGCGTTCGGTGGGTATGGGTAGCCGTATTAATACCGTAATGCAAACCTGCTTTTTCGCCCTGAGTGGCATAATGCCAAAGGACGAGGCCATCGAAAAAATTAAACAGGCAGCAGAGAAAAGCTACGCTTCCAAAGGGCAGGAAATGGTCAAACGCAACTTTGCGGCTATTGACCAGGCGCTGGCCCACCTGGAGAAAGTGGAGTACCCCAAAGAGATTACTAGCCACTATAACCCGGATTATATGGACGCTTTTGAAAAGGCTCCCGAGTTTGTTAAAACCGTTACTAGTCAGATTATTCATGGCAAAGGTGACTTAATTCCGGTTGCACAGTTGCCGGACGATGGAACCTATCCAACGGGCACAACGCAGTGGGAAAAGCGTAATATCGCCGCCGACATTCCCATCTGGGAATCGGATCTGTGTATTCAGTGTGGCAACTGTTCCATTGTTTGTCCCCACGCGGCCATCCGTGCAAAATTTTATCGCGAACCAGAACTAAGCAAAGCGCCAGACGCGTTTAAATCGGCCCATGTCACTGCGCGAGGTTTCCCGGATTTACGTTACACCCTGCAGGTCTACCCTGAAGACTGTACCGGCTGCGGTCTTTGCGTTCGCGCCTGCCCGGTTAGCGATACGAAAGATGAAAGCCATCATGCGATTAATCTGCAATTAAAAGCGGAGTGGCTGGAAGACGAAAAAGAGAACCTCAATTTTTTCGAATCGCTACCTTATAACGACCGCGCTATGGTGGATTTTTCCAATGTTCGCGGCGTGCAGTATTTACAGCCACTGTTTGAATTTAGTGGTGCCTGCTCCGGTTGTGGCGAGACTCCGTACTTAAAACTGATTAGCCAGCTGTTTGGAGACCGCGCACTCGTTGCCAACGCGACTGGCTGTTCTTCCATATACGGTGGGAATTTACCGACAACGCCCTGGGCACAAAACCCTGAAGGTAAAGGTCCCGCCTGGTGTAACTCGCTGTTTGAAGACAATGCAGAATTTGGTTTTGGTTATCGTCTAACGGCCGATCAGCATTTGCAATTGGCGAAGACCCGGTTATTGGAATTGCGCGATCAGCTGGATGATGAGTTGGTTGATGCCGCGCTTGAGGCCAAGCAATCCATGGAAAGTGATATTCGCAAACAGCGCAATCGCGTCGCAAATCTGCGTGCGCAGCTGGAAGCGTTGGAAGACCCGCGGGCGGAAGATCTTCTATCTGTAATCGACCACCTTGTTCGTCGTAGTGTTTGGATCGTAGGCGGGGATGGTTGGGCCTATGATATTGGTTACGGCGGGGTAGATCATGTCCTGGCCAGCGGACGCGATGTAAATATCTTAGTGATGGATACCGAAGTGTACTCCAACACCGGTGGGCAGGCCTCTAAAGCGACACCTATTGGTGCTGTCGCTAAGTTTGCTGCGGGTGGTAAAGTCGTGCCGCAAAAAGACTTAAGTTTACAGGCTGTTGCCTACGGGAATGTATATGTGGCGAGAATTGCGTTGGGCGCTAACCCCCAGCAGGCTCTGCAAGCATTTCGCGAGGCGGAAGCCTATAAAGGTCCGTCCCTTATTCTGGCGTACAGCCATTGCATCGAGCACGGTATAAGTATGGATGATGGTTTGCAGCAGCAGAAATTGGCGGTTAAATCCGGCTATTGGCCGCTGTATCGCTATAATCCGAGTTTGCATTCGGCGGGTCGCAATCCGTTTATACTGGATTCATTGCGCCCTTCAATTGACATACAGGAGTACGCATATCGGGAAAACCGCTATAAAATCCTGCGCAACAAAAATCCAAAAGAAGCGGAACGCTTAATTAATCTAGCGCAGAAAGTGGTGAACCAGAAGTGGTCAGTCTATGAAGAAATGGCCACGCGAGATGTTCATGCCTTTATACCCGATACTAGGTCGGATGCACGGATTTAGAATACCTGTGTGTGGACGCATTTTTGCGAATGCATAGCGATATCGCCTTATAGGTGGTTCGGCGGAGGAAATAGACCCACTTTATTTCCCTGCGCCGAGCCCACACGGTTCGCGGCCAATGTTAAAAATGGCATTGGTCTAAAAATAACAATAAAAAGAGGCGGTACGCTTCATGCACTTCCTTACTTCCAAAGGTAGCCAGTTCACATCTGATAATCAGAACGTTCTCTTACGCGGCGCGGGCCTGGGGAATTGGACTAATCTCGAACATTTTTTACTGGGCCTGCCCGGTACCGACAGTCAGATTCGACGTGCAATACACGAGGCCTACGGAGAGCGCAGATCAAAGGTTTTTTGGAAAAAATATTACGCTGTTTATGTGGCCGAAGCAGATATTGCCTTCGCCAAAGAACAAGGTTTTAATCATTTACGCTTGCCCGTCAATTATCGCCTTTTTCGGGACAACGCCTTCGAAAAATCAACAGCTATTCGCGAGCTGGATAGAGTGCTGGCACTGTGCAAGAAATATAACATTTGGGGGATTATCGATCTGCACGCAGTTCCCGGTGGGCAGAATCCAGATTGGCATAGCGACAACCAAAGTGGAAGAGACAACTTCTGGCAAGATAAAAAGGCGCAAGCCGAAATGGTGCAGCTCTGGAAAAATATAGCGCAGTACTATCGGGATGAGCCCGCTGTGGGCGGTTATGACCTAATTAACGAGCCCTGCTATTTTGGCGAGGCATCTGAACAGGCAATGCTGCGCTTCTTCACCCGGTGTACGGAAGAAATTCGCAAAGTAGATAGTCATCACCTACTAATCTATACGGGCAATACCTACGGTAGAGACTTTTCCATGTTCGAGCGAAATCTGGACGAAAACTCCGCCTACACATTTCACCTTTATCCCTTTCTTCAAATCGCCAGCGAACTGGAGAGCGAAAACCTACAACAACAAGTTACGGAATGCTTATATCGTGATGTGACCTTTGAAAAATTAAAACAGCTAGAAAAGCCGCTCTGGTGCGGCGAAACAGGCCACCCCTTACACCTGAACGACAAGCCCCAGGCCCTAAAACTATTTATAGCACTACTGGAAGAGCAGGACGTAGGTTGGTCGCTTTGGCCACTAAAAGACTGCGGCGCAATGGCGCTGACGCATACCTCTATAGACGGTAAGTGGAACGCACTTTGCGAAAAAATAAGTAACAATTGGAAATTCTGGAAACTGTTTTCGGAAGATAGCAAGATCGCGTCAGAAGCCTATGCGGACAACTATGGCTACTATCAATGGCTTGCGGAAGAAACGAGTAAAGGGTGGAACGTGTTTCGTGAAAACCTCAAGTTAGTTGAGTTTGAGGAACTGATGGAATGCCTAGATGATTTTAAGTTAGAGAGCTGCGTAAAGCGCCGCCTTGTTTGAAGGGTGGTGTGGCAGACTTGCTCGTTGCGGAGGAAAAAACTTGTATATATGCGCCTATACTGATTTTGTATTTCGGGTGGTTCCATCAAGTGGTATTGCCTAAAAAAATATTAAAAAGGCGTGCCCCACCAGCTAAAACTGAAGGGGGTACTTTAAGGATTGGGAATATGGAAAAACGTATAAAAATGTTTTCTGCAATGGAGGTAAGTGTAAAATAAGGCTCCTAGAGAAATCGCGAAGGAAACATTGTCGTAATGCGGCTTCCCCTTCACTGCGGCCTCTGTAGTTTTGGTATGAGAAGTGATAATACGTAATTCTAATATTTAGTCATGAAGATAATTCTATATACAGTTCTAGCTCTATTCGCTTTTGCGGGTAACTCAGTGTTCTGCAGGTTGGCATTGGGTGAAGATGCTATTGACGCGGCAAGCTTTACGGCAATCAGATTGTTGTCAGGCATCGTCGTTTTAGCTGTTGCATTAAAAATGACCCGGCCTAGGGGAGCTGTTCCTTCGAAAGGAAGTTGGAAAGCTTCATTTCTGTTATTTCTTTATGCGATCACATTTTCCTTTGCGTATATATCCTTAGAGACAGGTACCGGTGCTTTGATTCTGTTTTCTTCTGTCAAAGTCACCATGATTTTGGTTGGGATGCTCATGGGGTATAGGCTTTATAAGGCTGAGTGGCTAGGTGTAATTATTGCTTTTTTTGGTTTTATCTATTTAATGGCTCCTGGATTGGAGGCTCCGTCGTTGGTTGGATTTTTTCTTATGTCTATTTCTGGAGTTTCGTGGGGGCTTTATACCTTAGCCGGTAAGGGGTCGAGCAATCCATTGAGTGATACCACCTATAATTTTTTACGCACCTTACCGCTCGTTATTATTTTAATTGCTAGCACAATTAAATACTCAGCATTGTCTAAAGATGGGGTTTTGTTGGCAATGCTATCTGGCGGCATTGCGTCTGGTATTGGTTACGCTATCTGGTATAAAGCGCTTGGGGGGCTTTCATCTGTACAGGCGGCAGTTGTACAATTACTTGTTCCAGTGATTGCAGGTTTAGGAGGAGTGCTGTTTTCTAATGAAACTTTATCGGTGCGCTTATCTATATCTTCAGTAATCATACTCGGTGGCATATTAACGATGACTCTCGGCAAGTATTATTATGGCCAGAATATATCCAGAAAAGAAAAATAACTGCAGATGTTTGAGCTTGTCGGTGCGGATCTTAAATGCTAAATCTCAGCGTTCAAATTTAAGAATGTACCCCTTGAAGGCCTGGTCGAGATAATCTGTATGACTTGGCTTTTGTTGAGAGGAGGTAAAACCGAATTCCATCATTCGAGAGCTTAGCTTGTTTTTTCTTCCGCGCCCAGGGTCAACAATAATAACTTCACAACTTGGTTTTGAATGCCATTCAATGAAACTAGACAGCGATTCAATATGACTGTCCTCATACAATAAATCGCTTCCTATTATTAGGTCAAAAAGGCCGAGATTATCACTTTTATTAGCCCAGTCTGCTTGTTCGAATGCAATTGACTTAGCGCCGTTGAGCAATGCATTTCTTTGTAAAAACTTTTGCGCCTCTGGGTGGTAGTCGGTTGCAGTAATATCCGCAGATTGTTTGTTTAGGAGTAAACTGGAAAGAGCCATGCCGCATCCGACTTCGAGTATTCGTTTTGAGTCGGTTTCGTAGTCAAAGATAAAGTGAGCAAGAACCAAGCTAGATGGCCAAACTACCCCAAAAATCGGCCAGGAAGCGGAGGATATCCCGAGCTTTTCGGCAACACCTTCAGGGTCGTGGAATTCTTGTTTATTGCGTAAAGTACAAAGGTGGATATCTGTTTTTCCAAACTCAACGGTTTGGTAGCTTAAGCGTAGATCTGTCATTAGGCTGCCTCAATATTTGAGCGCTAAGCCAGCTATCGGGGATAAATGACAAAACGAGGATGTTCCTCTAGGGTATAGCACTTAACTAAAAAGGCAATGTCTTCATCAAAACAAACAATGATGTAATCAGCTTCACCTCCGCACGAAGTGTTTCGTTCGATCGTTGATGAGGCCGAAATGGTGGTGGTGCGCGAGTTCTAAGTTTATGTGTACGGCGTATCGCGAGAGAAAATGGCTACCCCTTACGCATGGTGATAAGCCGTACCGCTTGGTCTACTATCAAGGCGTTCCATCGCTCAGCGCTACAAGGCGTAGCGTCAATATCTATTCCGAAGCTTTACCATGCCAATATCTCTTAAATGCGGCTCAGTAAATCTTTCTTTTTCGTATTAAAGTCTTCTTCATTGATGGCCCCAGCATCGCGCAATCCAGCCAGTTTTTCGATGGTCTTAATAATTTCGTCTGTTGATATATTGGTAGAGGAGGGCGTTGTGGTCTGCGCGGGAGGAGTGTGGGTTGGCGCGGGTGTGTTCACTGGTTGCTGTGTTAGGGGCTCGGCAAAGTTGTTTTTGGAGGGGGCTTGGAGAGAGCCTGAACCAGAAATAATGGGCAGCTGAGTCACCGATACTGTACCCAGTTGGCTGGAAAATGTTAGCGAAGTATCACTGCCCTGCTGTTGGCTGACGCCGCCAATATGGTGGTTGAGCGTATCGTAAACCGTTACCTGCCCATTGAGTTCTACCGCTAATCTGCCAGGGAACACAGCATAGCGTATATTGTTTTGCGCGCCACTACTGAAAGGGGTGCCGCAATCGGCTGGCCACCACTGGCTGCTACCGGGAGTGCCAGCCGGAATTACCGGGAAAAGCTGCATATTGGCCAGGGAGGATGACAGCTCAGAACAGAGATTGTCCACGGTCATTTTAAGACCATGGTTGAACATATCGCCAACCATGGTCATGCCGCCACGCATCCATTGACCTCCACCGCCCAATTCGGGGCAGTTAAACTGGGCCATAGTGCCGCCGCCGTTGTTGACCGCTACCAGCATGTGGATAATTGCCTCGCGGCTTAAGTTATATCGATTCGACAAATCGCTGACAATGTTTTCACCAGCCGAGGTTAGTTGTTGCATGGTTTTTCCTTTATGCGCACTTAGCGCGCCACCGAGTTAGCGTTGCGAGCTAATGCTACCGTGGTATTGCGTCGATTGAGTGTCATTCCGATAAATACAGAGAAAAACACTATAAGAGAGAGTGGCGCCAGCGACATGATCATATTGGCAGGCCATAGGTTCGGATAACAGCATTCTAACCTTACCCTGCAACGATGCAACTAGCGCGGATCTTCAACATACAAAATAACGTGAATTAGTCGCTAAGCGGAGGGCGGGAGGTCTAAATATGGTCGTAAGCGTTCGAAAGTACGTGCTCCGAAAAGTCCGATAGGGTCTGGCGCCGAAATATTCATTTGGGAGTGTTGATAACCCCAATTTGATGCAGAAGAAATAACGAGTCCCGTGTAGTTTTTAGAGGTTCCCCCATACTGGAACAGGTATAATGCTGCAATTTACGCCCTTTTACCGGATGTTAGCATGAATAATGATATAAATTACAAGAACAGCCCTCTGCATGGCGTTGGTTTAAAGACATTGTTGGTAGAGATGGTGGATCATTACGGTTTTGAAATCCTTTTTGCCTACCTATCTATCAATTGTTTTAAGACCAATCCAAGCATAGATTCGAGCGTTAAATTTCTTAAAAAAACGGATTGGGCGCGCGAAAAAGTTGAAGCTTTCTATTTGTATCAATTTAAAAATTTACCGAGGGCGTCTTCTGAGCAATTTGCATTATCGCCTCGAGATCGAATTGTTCCAGACGATCAAGAGCCAGGTGAACCCGCAGAGCTGAGTTTGGAGGATGCTGAACGCTTGCGTGAAAAACGCGATAAAAAGTCAGCTGCACGTGGTGATGGTAAAGGTTTCCGTTTCGGAAAAAGCTCTGATAATGAAGGAAACACGTATTCGAAAGATCGAAAGAATACACGTACGCCAAACGACGATGCCAAATCATCGAGTACTTCCAAAGCCCCTTCTGAGAGTAACGTTCAGCCCTGGGCAAATTGGGAAAATAGATCTAAGCGCTAACCTTGTGCGGCCTTTCTTTGAGGTTGTGATCCTCTTGCTATCCGCACGGCAGCCCTACTGGTTGTCGGGGAGTGGATGCTTATGTTCTTTGGTGTATTTCCTGTTTTATTGTTTTCTATTGAGGGCATTACCATGCGGGCAAACGAAGCGTGATCAATAAGCTCCGTTATCGCAGGCACTGTTTTGGTGAGCACCCTAAAATCAAATGACAAAGGCATGCATAAGCGCACGATTTTTTTAGCGCTGTAAAACCTATTAAACTACGAGGTATAAGTTGAACGAACTATTAGACACCTGTGTTTATTGTCCTTACTGTGGCGAGAAGATTAGCGTTGCCGTCGAAGTATTGGATGAAAGCCAGGAGTATGTCGAAGACTGCCAAGTCTGCTGTAGGCCAATCGTTTTTAATGTTGTTTTATCCGTCGATGGCTCCTCTTCAGTATCTGTACGTTCTGAAAATGAAACATACTAAAATATACGAGTATCAAGTTGTGGCTGTCCGAAACATGGCCGCCGCGATCCCGATTCGCTGCGGAGCGCGGCGTTACATACTTACTCTACACCCAATGGCGTATTAACCCATGAAGTTATTAATTCGTAATCTTTCTCGTAGCACCACAGAAGATGAGCTGAAATCCCTCTTTGAAGTCTATGGCGCGGTGCAGTCCTGCAATTTGGTTTTAGATAAAGTCACCGGTGACTCGAAGGGTTTTGCTTTTGTTGAAATGCCGAAGCCAGGGGAAGCCAAAACGGCTATGAAGAACTTGAATAATAAGGCTATTGCCAACAGTAAAATACGAGTTAAAAAGGCTGAAGACAAAAAAGAGTGATCGGCAAAGTACAAGGTTAATCTGAACGTCGTTAATGTGTTTAGTTTATATTGCCTGGTATTTTTCCGTTGGCGCGGGGCTCATTAGCAAAACGTTAGTTTTAATAAAATTGAAACATTAAATGTTGAGGCGCTTATGAATATTAGTCGTGTTGTAAAATCAACTTGCATGTTTTTGGCGTTGGCAATGTTGGTGCTGTCTGGTTGTGCCAGTCATAAAGTTCATACAAAGAGTAGCGTTGTGGACTATCTGTACCCCAAGTTATCCGATACCGAAATAATGCCGTCAATACCTCATCTAAAGCTTCCTTTGAGGGTTGGCGTGGCATTTGTTCCTGAGAGCAGTAGTAAGTCCCACGCTAGCAATTTCTGGACAGGCCAACGCTATGCCGGCTCGATCTCTGAGGCAAAAAAAAGCGATCTTCTTGAAGAGGTTGCGACATATTTCAGGGGGCTAGATTTTGTCGACAGTATCGACGTTATCCCAACAGCGTATTTAACACCTGGTGGCGGATTCGATAACCTGTCACAAATTCAGACTATGTATGGGATCGATGTTATTGCATTGGTTTCCTATGATCAGGTTCAGTTTACGGACGAAGGAATGTTATCGTTTAGCTACTGGACAATTGTTGGTGCCTATGTGGTGTCTGGCGAAAAAAATGATACGAACACCTTGATGGATACTGTGGTCTACGATATCGCAAGCAAAAAAATGCTTTTTCGGGCTCCCGGCACGAGCAAGGTAACGGGTAAGTCCACCCCTGTGAATTTAAGTGAGGAACTCAGGGCTGATAGTGTTACGGGGTTTGAGCAAGCAGCGAAGAGTATGGTAATTAATTTGCAAACCCAGCTATCGAAATTTAGAGAGTCAATTAAAAATAATCCAGCCAAAGCTAAAGTCAGTCATCGTGAAGGTTACACCGGTGGTGGTGGCGCGGTTGCTATCATGGATCTGTTAGTTTTGTTGTCGCTATCATTGCTATATTCGCGTAGAAAGTTGGGGCGAGCGGCTCATTAAGGCTATTGTTGGCTTATCTCGCCTAGATTTAGCATCGACTGTTTTGTATTGCGCTTGAATAATGTCAATTTAAGCAAACGTTAGATCTTGTTAAAACGGGAGTCTTCTCCCACGTTGAAGTGGCGTTTACGCAAGTCGTAGCTGAACGCCAGACACAAGTGCCGCTCGAGGGTTTCTATTACATCTAATTGCTGGTGTTGTGAATTTGCCGATCAGTTTTAACTCGCTATGTGTCATGACGCTTACGATGGCATGGCGCCTCGTTATTAATGGCCTGTGAGTGAAAAGGGGATACGTATGTCTTTTGGGGTAGTATAAATCGACTGGTATTTGTATCATTTGGCTGTTGTAATTTTGGCGTTTGTAAAAGGGTTTTTGCTTGACACGAATGTTGAATGTTGAGAGGCTTGCTTGTGAAGCGAAACGCTTGGAATTGGTACGCTTAGTCATAAAATGATCATCTCAGGGCCGACGTCTTTGGCCTGTTTACTGTTGTTCCCACTCTCTATTATTAATATGTTCCTTCATTCGGCCGGTTTCAGGCTGATGTTTTTATGTGTAATTCCAATTCAATTTCATTCACGATGTACTCCTTACAGGAGCTGTCTAATGTCTCGAAAAATAGTGTTATCTTTATCTCTGATTTTGATGGCGTTCAGCATTAACGCTTATGCGAAGATATCATGCGTCGTAAATGCGGGATCGTGGAATAACGGATATGTTGCAAATGTAACCATCTTCAATGATGGTGATTCGACTATCAATAGCTGGATTGTCACTTTAAGCTTTAATCAGGCGCCCAGTATCAGTAATTCATGGAATGCTGATTTAGTTACTACCGGCAATTCCATTAGTGCATCTAACGTTTCATGGAATACTACTCTGTATGTAGGGCAAAGCGCATCGTTTGGATTTTTGGGCTCCCATAATGGTAACTTTGAGACTCCAGTGTGTTACGCGGACCCGCAAGAAGGCGCTTTGGCCGATTATTTGAGAAGAGGCGTTTTGAACCATCTCGGTATTCGAAACACTTCTTCTAGCTCTTTTTCTTCCAGTTCAGCTGCTTCGTCCTCTGGTAGTTCCGCGCCATCGGATGATATTACCAATACCCAAGAAGCGGGTGTGGATGAAGCAGATATTATTGAATCAGACGGAACGCATTTCTTTGTGGTTCGGACCTCTTATGGCAGCAGCTCGAATAGCTCCACTTCCAGTTCTTCCTCTAACAGCTCAAGCGCCTCCAGTTTTAGCTCCTCATCCGCTGCCGCTGATTCAGCTGCCGGTAATCCGAATGTAGTGATCACGGCCTACGACGTAGACACCGCTAATGCGAGAGCGGACTTAGTCGGGACTTTAATGCTGCCCTCTGATAATGCCGTCCTGAATATTTCCGGTGCCTACTTGAGGACGAGCGATGTTGGCAAGCGCTTAGCGGTGATCGGTGAAACCGATGATAGCCATAGCGGTATTTGGACCTACAGCGATGGTAGTCATTATCCCTATTACCAAGTGTCGAATGCTGTCACGATCACAATTGCCGATGTAGATAACCCCGGTTCAATGACCGAAATTGAACGGCTGCGTTTCGACGGTGCGTTGGTGTCCAGTCGACGCATAGGTAATATGCTTTATGTGGCCATGCGCTATAGTCCGAATTTGACTCGGTTGGGGTTTGATACCCGTGGCAGCTCAAGTTCATCGGCCGCAGACGAAAATGAGAATCTCGTTAATGTCGCAGAGCTGGAAGATTTGTTACCACATATGTACGACGAAGATGGCAACAGTGAACCACTGCTGTCCGCTAGCGACTGTACTGTGCCGGAATGGCCTGAAAATGTAGACACCTACGCAGGCTCTCTGCTGGTACTTACGAAAATAAATTTGGATGATACAAACCAGATCAATTCTCGCTGTCTTCCTGCCTCCGCCACAGATATTTATGGCTCCCAAAACGCGATATACGCTTTTGATTATGGCTATCACAGTGGAATGAAAATCCATAAATTTTCGATAGATGACGACATGGATTACCGCGGTAGCATTCGTATATATGGCAGTATCCCCTGTAGTTCAGCGTCATATTGCTTCGGAGAAAAGGATGGCGTTTTACGTGTACTTTATTCCGATCCAAACTACAGTAGCAGTAGCAGTAGCAGTAGCAGTAGCAGTAGCAGTAGCAGTAGCAGCGGAGGCACCCCTTATCGATTCGCTCTAATAGCGGAGTCCAGCGAAAACCCCGAAAGTTTGGAGGTGATTGCAACGCTGCCTAATGAGGCGCGTCCAGACGCAATTGGTAAGCCGGGTGAGGACATTTACGCCATGCGAAGTTTTGGTGATCACGCTTACATCGTAACGTTCGCAAAAGTTGATCCGTTGTATGCGATAGATCTCAGCGATCCTTTGGATCCGTACATTGCCGGCGCAATAGAGGTTACCGGGTTTTCTGCCTACCTTCATCCCGTTGGTGAAAACTTGCTTATTGGCGTGGGTAAAGAGGCTGTCTACGATGAAGAACGGGATATGACTTGGTTTCAGGGTGTAAAAATAGAATTGTTTGATATCTCCGAGCCAACAATGCTAAGGAGTTTAGGTAGTGAAATTATCGGTAAGCGCGGTTCGCAAACGACGGTAAATTATGATGCTCGCGGGTTCGCGTTTAGAAACGACGAAAATGGCATTCGGTTCTCTCTGCCTGTGCAGGTATATGATCGTTTGCCTAGTGGCGGCGACCCCAGTATACCGACTCAATGGTATTCTTGGGATCATACCGGCTTATATGTTTATGAAATCGAAACCGACGGGCAGACAGATGCCAGCTTATCGCTCCTGGGCGTACTGAAAGCGGAGCAGTATCAAGAAGGGTCTACTTCTCGAAATCTTAGCATCTACAGCGATAGAGGCGTCTTGGATGATGATGCGGTTTTCTATTTGCATCAATTTGAAATGCATTCATCTTTAATCGATGATCTTGAGCAACCATAAGCCTATTTATTTTCATTAATCAAAAGGGCAACATCGTGTTGCCCTTTTTTTCGTCGAATTGGCCAGGTGTCAATCGATACAAAAAGTAGAATATGAGGGAAATATGAGCGCAATAAAATATCCGATCCAGGGTTCTTGTCAGTGCGGTGGCGTGACATATCAACTATTGGAGCCGCCATTAATGGTTGCCGCCTGTCATTGTCGTGAATGTCAAAAATTATCGACCAGCGCATTTAGCATTACGGCGATAGTGAAGGCGAGCGCTGTTGAATTTTCAGGCGATATGAGTGATTGGAGTCGCAGCTCCGAAAGCGGGAGTATCAATGCCGCCAAATTTTGTCCTACCTGTGGCAACAGGATGTACCACTTTGATCCACAAGCCCCTGAAAAGCTTAAACTAAAACCCAGCAATCTATCGGACACACGGGTAATCGACCCTAGCATGCATATCTGGGTTAGTGAAAAACAGGATTGGTATAAAATTCCCGAGGGAGTAACAGTATTTGATAAGCAGCCTTAGGCTGCACTTAAACACTAATTTATCCAGTACAGAATGGGTCAGATAGGGAAGCGGAAGAGCGCCTTAACGTGAGCGTTGCGACTGTTCCAGTCGCCATATTTTTACATTGCGAGTGTTAGAAGCCTACCCTTTACGAGCAGGCATCCTTTGAATCGGCATAGAGAAAAGCTTAATCCGAAGTGTTTCGTCGCTTGAAGGGGGCAGTGCCATCTCCTAGCGGGGTTGCAGGCCTGCTTTTTGTTTCGCTTCTGGCCCTGCCTTTTTTTGTTGCTTTTGTCTTTTTGGGGGCAGCTTTCTTCGTTGTTTTCCCGCCTGCCAATTTGCTCTTTTTCTTTTTAGTTCCTGCGGCCTTTCCAGAGCTTTTCAGTTTTTTAGGGCCGCTATAGTTCGCCTCCAGGCCTTTAACCTTGCGAGGGCTCAGGCGTATGTTTAAATAGCGCTCTATGCTAGACATAGAGTTCCACTCTCTGGCGCTGACTAGGGTAATTGCTAGCCCCTTTTTATCGGCTCGGCCTGTTCGGCCAATCCTATGCACGTGTTCATCGCCCGAGAAGGCAATGGTAAAATTAATCACCAGATCAACGTCGTTAATATCCAAACCGCGTGCAGCGACATCGGTGGCCACCAGCACCCGAATTTTTCCATCTCTAAATCGATTTAGTACCTGCTTTCTATCATTTTGTGCGACCTCTCCGTGCATATATTCAGACGTTAACTTCTTCGCCCGCAGGATATTGCTCACTTTCTGGCATTGCAGGCGAGTAGCGCAAAACACAATAACGCGCGACGCTTCTTCCTCTTCAATTAAGCGCACCAATAATTTTTCTTTGTGCTGGTCATCGTCGGCAAGTACGCGTTGTTGCGTAATATTGCTGTGACCATCCTTTGCGCTATCCACCTGGATACGCTCGGGGTTTTGTAAAAGCTCCGTAATGCCGCCTATGCCTTTATGTTTCAGCGTGGCTGAAAATAGCAGGTTTTGACGGTTTGGGTTACAGGTTTCAGCAATGGTGACCATCGATTCTTTAAAACCCATATCGAGCATGCGGTCAGACTCATCCAGCACTAATATTTCCAAATCGGAAAAATCAATATTGTTGTTTTTGATATGTTCTATCAGGCGTCCGGGAGTTGCCACGAGCACTTCTGGATTTCTGCGTAGTGTAGACACTTGGTGTCTATAGGATTCGCCGCCCATAATGACGCCGATCTTAATCTGCGTAAATGCCGCAAACTGCTCAAAGGTCTTTACCGTTTGTAAGGCCAGCTCACGAGTGGGAACCAATATCAACGCGCGAGTAGACGAGTGTGGTTGGGGGTCGTTTAAAAAGCGGTGCAGCATTGGAAGAATGAACGCGGCGCTTTTACCACTGCCCGTTCGCGCTGACACCATAATATCGTTGCCGGATAAAACAGCGGGAATCGTCTTTGCCTGCACATCGGTAGCGCGCGTAAAACCCAGCTTATCGATCGCCTTGTACAGCGAGGGGTGTAGCTCTAGTTCACTAAATTCGCTCATTGCACGCGACCATTTCCGTTAATCTCTACGAGTGCAACGTAGGCCGTAATAAAAGCGATTTCCTGAAAGGCCTTTAGCTCTGTGTCCGAAAAAGCAATGGGTAAGGGCTTGGCTTTCAGGAGTTCCTTAGAGCGTGAAGTAGAAATAAGGCTCACCTCGACATTCTCTATCAGTTGAATGGCCGCTTCCATTTTGAAGCCTTCTGCGCCACCTGCAAACTTACCTTTCTTCATCCGTTCTTTGATAACGATTTTGTCGATTCGGTAGTCTTCAGCCAGTTTCGCCATCGTAACCTGAAAAGCGCGCAAGCCCTCGCTGGTATCAGGGTCCTGTAAAACCAAGCTGCGCACGCGGCAATCGGCAATCTCGAACAGCCCATTGTTACTGCTAAGAAGGCAGATAACAGCCTCCTTACCCTTAATCTCTACTCCACAAACTCTCATATTCGAACCTATATACCTAAGGGCGTTGAGCAAAAAGCTCGATACGCCGCGAAACCTTGGTGAAATTCGGCGAATGATACAGTATCCACCGTCGTTTGGCTTCGAAACGTTTAAGGTGGTGGGGCTCACGAGAGTATAGGCCTTCATCGGAAGAATGCAGAGTCTATCCAGACATATTAGGCCTGTGCTACACCATCGGAAGGCTGAGGAAGCGAACAGAAATCCACCGCTTATGGCGGGCGCCCATAGGCTTATTGTCCCCGCAGAAAGCACAGGGCTAGATAACGCAATATACGCCATATCGACCTTTTTCATTCACGCACATAAAGACACTGAATATTAGAAGACGCGGATATCTGCTATCATCATTCCCACTTGCAATGTCTAAGAGGAGGCGTTCGTATCCCCTTATCAATTATGCCTTCAGTGCCGAAAACAAGAGCGAGATACGATCGCGAAGCCAATCACTTTGATATTAATTTCACCTAAAACCCGTATGTTAAGCGCCGTTTCATTTCTATGGCTGTAGTAATCACAGTCACTGCATCTACACTCAAGCGACGATGAAAAAAATGGTTTATTATTTTTTCTTCCCTCGTTCTCGGCCGCTAGCGCCGATATGACGACTACAACACTTCTCTAGAAGCCGTTTTTCGGGTGTTCCTTTGTAAGCTGGCTTGAACCTAGCCTATCTACCTAACTCCGCAGCGAATGTGATTAAGCTTGAATATTGCATTTGGACAAATCAGTGTAAATAAATCGAGGAACATGTCCGTTAGGGGCATTTCAGGCGCTGCGAAGTGAATAGTTAAAGGAAGTCGAAATCTTTCGCTCCGGTGCGCAACTAAACAGCGCGGTGGGCGCAGAAAGCTATAATGGATATTTGGGTAAACTTAGTCAAAAGAATGGGATAGCGTCACAAGTTGTTGTCGCAAAAAATAGGCAATTCGGGCGTCAAGTAGGGTTGAAATGCTAGTCATTAATAAGGATGGTAAAGGGCTTGAAAGCCTTTAAATTGATAAATTAGTCGATGTGGAACATATAAATAAGAGCCGTAATGTGAACATTGACGGAGCCATTATTTTAGCTAGACGAAATTTAAATAAGGGGTGTCTACCTGATGCCCAAAACTACGCTGGTATACAGCCGTTGGTGCTTTAAGCCAGCTCCACTTCGGGTGCAGGTAATGCCTGTGCTAGCTGCGCACTATTAAGCAGTTATAGGAGAGCTCACATGAAAGATGAAAAGACAAAGTTAACGACTGCCAACGGTTGCCCGGTTGCGGACAATCAAAATGTTGCGACTGCAGGGCCGCGTGGACCGATGCTTTTACAGGATGTTTGGTTCCTGGAGAAGCTTGCTCACTTCGATCGTGAGGTGATTCCAGAGCGACGTATGCATGCGAAGGGTTCGGGTGCGTTCGGAACCTTTACCGTGACCCATGACATTTCTAAGTACACAAAGGCAAAGCTGTTTTCCGAGATAGGTAAGAAAACAGATGTTTTTGTGCGCTTTTCGACCGTTGCCGGTGAGCGTGGAGCCGCGGATGCCGAGCGTGATATTCGAGGCTTTGCGATCAAGTTCTATAGTGAGGAAGGCAACTGGGATCTGGTGGGTAACAACACACCTGTTTTCTTCTTGCGCGACCCGCTTAAGTTTCCCGATCTGAATCATGCGGTGAAGCGTGATCCCCGCACGAATATGCGCAGCGCGCAGAGCAATTGGGATTTTTGGACATTGTTGCCAGAGGCCTTGCATCAAATCACGGTTGTTATGAGTGAACGAGGCATTCCCCGCACCTACCGTCATATGCACGGGTTTGGTAGCCACACGTTCAGTTTCATTAATTCAGATAACGAGCGTTATTGGGTAAAGTTTCACTTTAAGAGTCAGCAGGGAATTGAAAACCTTAGCAATGAAGAGGCCGCCGCCGTTGTTGCCAAAGATAGAGAGAGCCATCAGCGTGACCTATACGAATCCATTGAGCAGGGGGACTTTCCTCGCTGGGATTTCAAGGTGCAGATTATGCCTGAGAAGGATGCGCAGAATTACCGCTTCCACCCCTTCGATCTGAGTAAAATATGGCCTCACGCCGACTATCCTCTTATGGATCTGGGTGTGCTTGAGCTCAACCGTAATCCGGAAAACTACCATGCAGATGTCGAGCAGGCAGCTTTCAATCCGGCCAGTATCGTCCCGGGCATTGGCTTTTCTCCCGACAAAATGCTCCAGGGCCGCCTGTTTTCCTATGGCGATGCCCAGCGCTATCGCCTTGGTGTTAATCACGCACAGATTCCGGTAAATGCGCCACGCTGTCCCGTGTCCAGCTTCCATCGGGATGGAATGATGCGTGTTGATGGCAACCATGGCGGCACTAAGGCGTATGAACCCAACAGTATGGGCTTGTGGCAGGAGAGCCCAGAGGTAAAAGAGCCACCATTAGGGCTGGAGGGGGCCGCGTATCAGTGGGATTACCGTGAAGATGATGACGATTACTACACCCAACCCGGGAATCTGTTCCGTCTTATGACCCCTGCTCAGCAGCAAGTTCTGTTTGAAAATACAGCGGCTGAGTTAGGTAGCGTGGATGAAATGGTAAGGAAGCGTCATATACGTAACTGTTTAAAGGCCGACCCTGCTTATGGCACGGGGGTTGCTGTGGCTCTGGGTATGGATCCCAATAATGTAGCCGAATAGTTACCCGTTCTGCGCGGTACAAGCAGGAAAAAAGACGCAGCTTCTATTCCGGTTTTATAAAGCGTAACTACCGAAGCTGTCTTTGCATCTTTTCTGCCGGTAATGTGAAGCGTTAAATATTCGAATACACAGAGAGCGCTCGTCGAGCCCTAGGGGTAAGACGAGTATTTCTAAAGCTCTACCTAACGATAGAAAATAATAAATAAAAAGCTTTTTGATGAGTCTGCGCAAATTTGGCCATAGAGGTGTAGCGGAGTTGAGCGCGCAATTACACCTAAGAGTGGTGGAGGGCCATTGGACGGTGAAAACAGCTGGTATATTTCGGCCTAGTGACGATATTGACGGGGGCGGAAAACTGCGAATATAGCGGGTGGTACATTGCAAGAAAAGAGATTAACAATCTATAAGGTCGAAACGTCTTCTGATATCCAGCTTGTCGAAAAATTGGCCCAGGAAATCTGGAGGGAATACTTTATTCCCATTATCGGGGCCGCGCAGGTGGACTATATGCTCGACAAATTCCAAAGTGTCGACGCTATTTCTGCACAAATAGCGTCCGGAGGAGACTACTATCTCGCACAACTGGAGGGTGAAGCCGTTGGCTACACGGGGTTAGTTCCAGACCGCGACAGGAAGAAACTGATGGTGAGCAAGATCTACATAAGACAGTCCGTTCGTGGTAAAGGTATAGGGCGTTCGTTTTTTGATTTTGCGGTAAGCAGTTGTAAAGCAGGACAATTAGACAGCGTTTGGCTAACCGTAAACCGATACAATACCCGCTCGGTTGCGTGGTACCAGAAATTGGGCTTTATTGTGGTAGACGAAAAGAAAAAAAATATCGGAGGGGGATTCTTTATGGATGATTACATTATGGAAAAAAGGCTATAGCCTAGCAAAATTAACTACATCGTTAACATGTGTATTTGTACAGTAAAAGAGGGTTGCAGTCTAACTGCAGTTAGACTGCAAAAGCTCGAAAAACGCTTATAGCGATCCTTTATAAGTCCGGAGCCTAGGATTTGTGGTGTTTTGGCGGTATGCTTCAATAATGTACGCGTTGAAAGGCGGCATTTTGCCGTATTTAATACGGCGTTTTACATTCTAATAATATTGTTACTTGTCTATTCAAAAAAGTTTGGTGTGTATTTAAGTTTCAGTAGGGTGTTCCTAAATTCGTCACCCTCCATCAAGTTTAGGTAACCAACCTTTACCTAGCAAAGGGAAATTGCGGCTTATTACTCCCGTTCGTTCCTTTCTGTTGGTTGCCATAATCACTTGTTGTTTTGGGTCAATTTTATGCCTTCTGTTTTGGCTATCCCACGGTTATAGTTGGGTCTAACCAAAGCTTCAGGCTTTTTAAACAAATAAAGCAATTGGCGTAGCAGTGTAGTTCAAAGCGAGTAGGTGTTTGGTACAAGTAACAAACCAAGCCAGAAGGACTTACTTTGCTGTCGCTTCGCTCCAAAACGCAAAGTAAGCCTCTGCTTGGGGCGTTATAGCGGTCTTTTGCATTTTACATTTTTAGGTGAGTTTCAAGTATCCCTTACCTTACTTCGTAGGGGCCTTGGTCAAGCAGTTGGATCGTAAATCGCGAGATTCGGCATCGCTAACGTAGTTTCTTTTTCGTTGGTGGTATTTAACTACGAGCCTTTACCAGTTTGGATGTTGTGCTGTTGCTCAGCTTTTGTCAGTGGTGGTAGTGTTTAAAGGAAAGTAGGGGCGGGCGGTCTGGCCGTTATTGTCGGCAATGGCTTTGTTAGAGAAATGGGGAAGGTTTGTAGGCATGAACGCGGCCTTGCTATAACAAAGTCATCAAACCTGACACTTTTTACTGCATTCCATGTTGTGCATGCCTACGGCATAATCGCACAACATTACATTACATAAAAAGTGCAGTTTATAACAACGTTAGTGCTCACCATATTTAAGATATGAAATACTTAATAATTACTTTGTTGCTATTTTTGGCTTCCTGCTCAAGCGAAAAAGAAATGAATATAGAAAATACCCCGAAGATCATTGAAGAGCTTTCAAGTTTAAAGCTAGAAGTAAAGTTTAAAGAGAAGTTACCTTTTTATCCTGGCGCACCGAATGAAGCCATTAGAGAAGCGGCTCAGGCTGTAATTGATAGCCTAATAGATGATTTAGTTCATACTCCGAGTTCAGAGCTGAATATTTCTCGAGTATTAAAACTATTTGAAGCTTCAGGAGTTCTTCTCCAGTATATGGACTCAGAAGAGTTAGAGCGTGGATTGGAGTACATGGAGGAGATTATGGATATCTACTCTATTGAAAGTTCTAATGGGCTTTTGAATGATCTAAGATATGGTTTTGATCCTGAAAACTAGCACTAACAAGGCCAGTCAATCTGACCTCCGTAAACTGTCTTCTTTTTTGCAAAAAGACGCAAAAAAGCAGCCAATTCACTCCGGCAGTTGCTGGCGACGTTATAAGCGCTCGTAGTTGGTTGTAAGGTTTTTACGTGTTTCAATTGAGCACTGAGTTTTCTGAGAGTGCTGTGGAATCAGTTTTAAGCTAAAAGGCCGCCTGTCGGCCGCCACAGTTTGAGGTTAAGAGTGTTCGTTCTCTGTGCAAGTTATACCAGCCAAACTAAATTGTTAAAGAACAACAATATAGTTTGGCTTAGTCAATCAGTTTGTTGTTGGCTGTTTGACTTCGTTTCAACCATCTTTGCGTTGGCTAAGTCAAAATATTGAAAAAGGGTCTTTGAGTAAGGTATTGTGGTCCTCACTAGAAAGTTCAGTGCGGTTCCGCTTATAACAAATTACTTAAACATCGTTCCGGCCAAAAGACGGCCTCCACTGGACGCAGCAAGCTGCGCCGTTTAGCAAAACGTTATATTTTGGAGCTGACTGATGATTGAGTTTTTACTGGGTTCATTTAGTAAGCTTGTCGGTTTCGATTACAAGAATAAACGGCAAAAGGATAGGTTGTTACTTTCGGAGTTTCTTGAGTTGTTGCCTTCTGACGGGCCATCTATCCGTATGCTTCGCGATACGGATATGGCCGATGCTATCCCACAAAGACTTTTCACTCCCTTTTATCAGCTCCGAGAGGACTGGTTTGAGGCTGATAAAGAGTTTCAGGTAAAGAAAATAGAGCGATTGAAAATTGCCTTTATCGAGCAAGTGAAGGAATTTCTATCTGAGTATTCAAAAAGATGTGCGGGTGATGGTTGTGGGAATCTTGATATTGGATTTAACGATCGAGAAGAACGACTAGATCTAATGGAGTATAAGGAAAACCTGAACAAGCTAGCCACAAAATGCTACGAGAAGTATGGTAAATTCGTTAGATATGCGAGAAAAGAAATATAACCAAGTTATCAACCTGATGCCGCATATTCCGCTTCTTTTTGGGGTGGCTACGCCACTTTACTCCAAAAATCCGCTCCATACGCGGCACAGGTTATAACGGCGTTATACCAAATGGAGTTTTGCGTGAGTATCGATGAAGGTAAAAGAAGCCAGTCCGGAGTTGTTTCATCCTTAGTGGAATTGGACGATGGAAAAGTGCGCCTGATATTCGATGATGTAAAAAACTTAAGTTCAGCCGATAAAGGGCCTTGGCAATACCACACTCTTTTTACTTTTAATGATTATGATAAAAGTAAGGTATTTGGGCATGACTTGTCAGAATCGGAACTGGCAGAGATAGGATTTAATCTATTAGTACGGTTGGGTGTGCTTCATGAGAAACCAATCAAATAGTAGGTCCGGGTATAACAAATTGCTCCATTTGACGCAGCGTTCTTCGCTCCTTTTTGTGCATTCGCTTCGCTCATTGTTGCACAAAAATCCACTACAACCGCTGCGCAAATGAGCAAGGCGTTAGGTCTCCAACCGGTGAAGAGAAATATATGGATATTTTTGAATTGAAGAGGAAGTTGCTTTAGATGAGTGATGAATTTAAAGATACGTTCCTTGAGGAGTCATCAGAATGGATCTGTGAGAACTATAGTCTCGACATTCGTTTTTTTTCTATTAAAGAAAACGGAAATATTTTAATGCAGGCTTGTTCCGTTAGTTTAAATCCATTGCCGCTAATACACGACAACAGCTTTATTATAGAAACTGATTCCTTTGTAATTGGACAGTTACAAAAGAATGATATGAGTAAAGAGTATCTTATCGATTTTGTTGAGTGTTGCTCTAAAGGGACTGTTAATGTATACGACAAAGAGATGGCACTTAAGCCTGATCCGTCGCTTCGTTACTATTCAGAAATGCTTCATACGGATAAATGGTTTTATAACCTTCACCTTAAAATATCAGGCCACAATATTTATCTTCCACAGAAAAATGAACTTCGCAGAATTGAAAATGAATTGAGATCGTCTACACCTCCATTTGATGGTTTAAATGACGCTCTTGGTTGGCTAGATCTTGGCGGTTTACATTTATTGGGGTCTAGATCAAGCGAAATAAACATATGGATCAATCCACCAGTAGAGCTGAATTTCGAGAACTGTTCGTTAATTAACGATGGCCTGACTGTGTGCCTAAAGGCACATCCAGATTTTGATACAAATACAGCTCAAGTAGCTATCTGCCCAATTCCAAGGGAACATGTGAGTTCAAGAAGGCAGATTACGACAGAAATTAAATGGTCAATTTCGGAGGGTCAATACAAAGAAGGAATTGCGGAAATTAGCCTAAAAGGTGCTGATAGTGTCCTAATTATACTACTTATAAACGGCGGCACAGTGAGAAGACAATGGCTTCTCGATGCTAACAAAGCAAGAAATAACAGGCAGATTCCAGTTCAATATTTCGACAAAGAACTGAAAATGGCTAGAAGAGCCGTTTTTGACTTGCCGGATTCGAATAAATTTGAAGAAGGTATTGCGCTTCTATTATTTATGCTGGGGTTCACTCCAGCTGTACAGCTTGAAACAGACTCACCAGATTTGATTGCTTATACCCCCGGTGGAAAACTAATTTTAATAGAATGTACCACGCGAATCGCCGATTTTTCCTCTAAGGTAGGAAAGTTAGTTGATCGGAGAGGAGGATTAGAAAAATCACTTAAGGAAAGTTCTCATCATTCAGTTGTCTATGGTGCCCTGATATGCAGACTACCTAAAGATCAAGTTGCGACATCTGGAATAGATTTGCATGAAAATAGAATAATTCTTCTCACCAAAGAAGATCTAGAACAAGGCTTCAATTTGATCAGAAATGGCGTGGATCCTGACAAGCTAGTTGAAGATGCAATTAATAGCATGGGCGATGATGAAACGATCCCATTTAATTTCGACAAATGACCTAACAATCAAAGGCACCGGACGCTTTCAGCGCCGGTGCTTTGGGCGTTAGTGTGCTATCAGCATTTTTGCTTAGCTGGGCATCATCAAAATATTGTAGGGAAGTATGAGAGAAAGCCTTAAATTAAAGATTATTAAAGTTTGCGACGACAAAATTGAAAAAAAAGGTACGAATGTTGGCTTGTCGTTCTACGCTTTTTTCGCGAATAAAAATGATGATCCTGAACTGCTAATGGAAGCCGCTGAATGGTGGATTATGACGCATAAATTAGATCATTTTGAGAAGGCATTAAAAATCAAAAAAATGGTTGAATCGCTCTAATGTTAGTAATTCAACATAAAGTAGAGAATCACACTAACAAGGCCAGTCAATCTGACCTCCGTAAGCTGTCTTCTTTTTTGCAAAAACACGCAAAAAAGCAGCCACCTCACTCCGTCAGTTGCTGGCGGCGTTAGCAGTCTTTTATAGTCAATATTTACAGTTAGATTTTTGTGAGTTTGACTCATTCGTTTTCTCTTCACAATTAATTAACGTCATGCTTTTACTTATTACTCCAAAAACAATAGATTGATTATGGCAGTGAAATAGAGGCCTAAGCCAAAGACTAGATGAGTTAATAAACTGCGAAAGCGAGCCACATTTGGCTTAGGGGTCTTGGCTGCGGCAATACCGAAACCAAAGCAAGGCTGTATTATAAAAAAGGGAAAAGCTACGGTTAATGCGCCAAATGTTATCGCAGGCACTATAGATGGCTCAATCAACCATTTATTTCCGGTAAATATTATTAGTGCTGCCGCAAATGTAATGCCGATCAAATAGTGTGATACCCAACCGATTACTGACTCTAACGCAACTGGCTTCACCATACTGATATTTTCATGACAAAATGCACCTCTAGGTATATTTGCTAACCAGCGACCGACCAAAGCATAATTAAGTGGAACAATACCCAAAATACGCTGTAATAGAATGCCCCAAAGATCCATTACCAAGGTTGCACCAGTGCCAATAATGACAGAACTGGTAAACAGTCTAAATAATAATTCATCATTCATTAAATAATTCTCTCTTAAATTTTGTTATAAAAAGTTAAATTTACAGCTGATATCAAAACTTGCTTTAATTTGGTGTTTCAGTGTTAGTTCGCTATGATTACACTTCAAGTTAACTTGAGGTCAAGTGTAAATGTTAAAAAAATCCTTAGATATTGGCGAAGTAGTAAAACGCGCGGGATTGCCTGCATCAACTTTGCGTTATTATGAAGAAAAAGGCTTAATTAAATCAGTTGGCCGACATGGGTTGCGGCGTATGTTTGATGTCAGTGTACTGCATCGATTATCCTTGATTTCATTGGGGCGACTTGCAGGTATGTCGTTAGAAGAAATCAATACGATGTTTTCTCGCGATGGTATTGCAAAAATAAATAGACAACAATTATCAAATAAAGCGGATGAGTTAGAGCAAAAGATTATGCATTTAAGTACAATGCGTGATGGTCTGCGACATGCGGCAAGTTGTCCTGAGCCAAATCATTTTGAATGCCCAAAGTTTAATCAAATGCTTCGTCTTGCTAATCGTCAAATAAGAGTGTTAAATAAAAAGAGTTGAAGTGAATTTAATGGATATGATGAAAGAGTATCACGACTGCTAACAAGAACATCAAACGGAAAAATTACAGTTGGCTGTTTTCGTTCCTCAAACATTATAGCCAACTATCATTTTCCGCTTATGTAAGCGTTATAAGCGCTCGTAGTTGGTTGTAAAGTTTTTACGTGTTTCAATTGAACTCTGAGTTTTTCTGAGAGTTTTGTGGAATCACCTTTACGTTAAAAGGCCGCCTGTCGGCCGCCATAGTTTGAGATTAAGAGTGTTCGTTCCCGGTGCGGGTAATGCCAGCCAAACTAAATTGTTAAAGAACAACAATATAGTTTGGCTTAGTAAATAATTTGTTGGTGGTTGTTTGACTTCGTTTCAACCATCTTTGCGTGGGCTAAGTCAAAATATTGAAGCAGGCTCTTTGAGTAAGGCATTGTGGTCCTCACTAGCAGGTTCAGTGCGGTTCCGCTTATAACAAATTACTTAAACATCGTTCCGGCCGAAAAGACGGCCTCCACTGGACGCAGCAAGCTGCGCCGTTTAGCAAAACGTTATAAGCGCTCGTAGTTGGTTGTAAGGTTTTTCAGATATTTCAATTGAGCGCTGAGGCCCCTGAGGGTTTCGTGGAACCACTTTTAGGCTAAAAGGCCGCCTGTCGGCCGCCAAAGTTTGAGGTTAAGAGTGTTCGTTCTCGGTGCGAGTTATACCAGCCAAGCTAAATTGTTAAAGCACAACAATATAGTTTTGCTTAGTTAATCAGTTTGTTGCTGGTTGTTTGGCTTCGTTCCAACCATCTTTGCGTGGGCTAGGTCAAAATATTGGAGAAGGGTCTTTGAGTAAGGTATTGTGGTCCTCACTAGCAGGTTCTGTGCGGTTCCGCTTATAACAAGTTACTTAAACATCGTTCCGGCCAAAAGACGGCCTCCACTGGACGCAGCAAGCTGCGCCGTTTAGCAAAACGTTATAAGCGCTCGTGGTTGGTTGTAATGTTTTTACGTGTTTCAATTGAGCAACGAGCTTTCTGAGAGTTTTGTGTAATCACTTTTAAGCTAAAGGGCCGCCTGTCGGCCGCCATAGTTTGAGATTAAGAGTGTTCGTTCCCGGTGCGGGTAATGCCAGCCAAACTAAATTGTTAAAGAGCAACAATATAGCTTGGCTTAGCCAATCAGTTTGTTGCTGATTGTTTGACTTCGTTCCAACCATCTTTGCGTGGGCTAGGTCAAAATATTGAAACTGGGCCTTTGGTTAAAGTATTGTGGTACTCACTAGAAAGTTCAGCGCGGTTTCGCTTATAACAAATTACTTAAACATCGTTCCGGCCAAAAGACGGCCTCCACTGGACGCAGCAAGCTGCGCCGTTTAGCAAAACGTTAGCATTTAGGGAAACTCCACGGATGGGTGTTATAAAAATAACTAAAATAATTTGTCTCTTAACGTTACTGTTTATGCTATTTTCTTGTGAAAATGAGACATGGATTAAACCTGAATCCAATTCTTTGGGCTGCTCTGACTATTTATCTATCAAAAGTCCAGATGGAACTTTGTATAACAATGTCTGGAATAAGAAAGCAGCAAAAAGCTATAAATGGACTCAATGCCTTGAGAAAAATCCGATCATCGGTGGTGAAATATATGGGTGGTCATGGGATTGGCCCTCCTCAAACAATGTTATTTATGCTTACCCACAAATTAAACTTGGAAGTTCCCCTTGGGATCCAAAACCACTTGTTGATGACCAGTTTCCGTTGAAAATATCGGAATTAAATGAACTAACTATTTCTCATGATGTTTTAATCGATACAAACGGTCAACATAATTTGGCAACTTCAATGTGGCTAATTGACTCTCCTAATGAGGTAAAGAAGTTAAGTAAATCCTCAATAATGGCTGAATTAATGATTTGGACATACTCTACACCAGAGCACTTTAATCCTGCTGGTAAGTTGTACGATACTTTTAAAGCAGGAAATAAAAACTGGGAAGTATGGGTAGAGAAGAATTGGGGAGACTTATCAGGAGAAAATGATAACAAATGGACATATGTTACCTTTAGAGCAACGAATTCAGATCTAAAGAGTAGCTTTAATGCTCTTGAACTTATTCAATATGCTATTGAAAAGGATATTCTGAAACAAGAATGGTATATTTCTGATATCGAATTAGGAACTGAAATTATGAGTGGTGCGGGCATTGCTTGGATTAACTCCTTTAATGTCGATTTCAAGTAAAAAAATGCTAACAAGACGTTCAAACGGACAAATAACAGCTGGCTGTTGTTCGTGCCTCACACATTTTAGCCATCTATTATTTGCCGCTTAACGTGGCGTTAAGCATACGGAGAATTAATGAAGCACACATCTGTAATTCATAGAAGGGACTTGGCAATAGGCACGTTTTTTACACAAATAAGTATGACCTTCAATAAGGTTTTGTATTCATTTTTTGCTGTTTTCTTTGCTTATGGTGAGTGGAACTCGCTGTTTAGTTCTTTCGGTGTAGTAGAGGTACTTTTTTTCGTATACTTATTTTTCTTCTATTTAATACTCATCTTGTTTTTTGTTGGTAGCTTCGGCGTTGCTATGGCTTTATTTGGATCTATGTTTAAAAAGGGTGTTCTCGGTTCACATGATTTTGAGTTCAATGACGATGAGTTTGTCGAGTCTACTGAATATAATAAATCACATCACAAATACAACGCCATATCGAATGTCTTTACTAGGCTAGGCACAATCTACATTACGATGCCTGGTGCTCAATGGCACATTTTACCAAAACGTGATTTCGAAAATACCCAAAGAAGAGATGAATTACTTAGTTTTTTACGTGAGGCTAGAAATGCTTAACAAAGCCATCAATTTGACCGTCTTACGCTGCGCTTCAGGCGGCAAATTATGGCGGCGTTATAACTAATTCGAGGATACGTTTTGAGGCTTCTACCCAATAGCTGGGCTAAATCCACACAACAGATTTTAGTTGTAGCGTTGATTTTTATAATTGCTTTATTCGGCATTAGCTTTTTTCCGCCATCGGAAGAAACAATAAATCCTCAGTATTTTCTCTGGTATGTCTACGGGCCAATACTTATTGTTGTTTATTCTTTGGCTATTACTTCCTTCTTGTTTAGTTGGGTTGTAATAATTAAGAAAAAAATTATTAGAGGGCTTTCATACCTGGCTGTTTCTACTGGGTTGTGTTTATTTTGCATGGTGGTTTTACCGAATGTTTATCCGTTATAACAAGCGCATCATGGTTCAGCCGCTTCGCGTCTTGGACTCGCAAAAAGCTGCGCTTTTTACTCGCCCCATATGCGAACGTTAGGCAACAAAAAAAGGAATTCACATTAGATGATTAGAATTATATTACTTCTTACAGCATTTCTATCAAATGCATCCCTTGCTGCAAGTTTTGATTGCAGTAAGGCTGACCGAGAACTAGATAAAACAATTTGCTTGAATAAAAATTTAAGTAAACTTGATGAGGATATGTCTTCCTATTATTTTAAACTTAAAGAAACCCTTAATGAGAAAAAGTCCGATAAATTCCTTAAGAATCAAAGGGTATGGCTAAAGCAGAGAGCAGTAGAGTGTGGTTTCAATGATGCTACTTGTCTAGTGGAACTTTACAAAACGAGAATTCTAGAGCTTAGAAAGGAACACGAAAACCTTATTCCATATACATATTCAAAGAAAAGTATGTTTCAAGGTGTGAAAGGTGCGTGTAGCTTTGATACTGAAGTGATTTTTGATGATACAAAGATTTATGCTGGCGGATCTTATAGCGGTAAAAAAATCAACTTTCAAATCGATCAAAGTGGGCATCAAGCAACTCAATTTGAGGTGATTGTTAACTCTCCCAATAATCCAGTAGCATTAATTTTAGGGGCTTATGAACCCTCTGTTTGGAATATAGCCTGGACACAAGGAACAAAAATATCTGCTGTTGTTGCCACTGGCTATCATAGGCAAGCCGTTGCAGGTCTACCTCAAGATACACCAATATTAATAAGTTCCTATGATAATCGTGGCCCGTGTGGTTACGTCTATGTAGCAGAAAAAAATCTAAGGAAAATTAACCCTCTGTCTAGGAAGGTTTTTAATAAAGATGTGACATTAGTGCATTATGCCAGTAAAGGTAGCTTGGTTTTTGGTGACCAGATTAATCATAATGACAAATTGTTTACATCTAAAGATACTCCACCGGAATTATTCTTTGATAAAACCGTTCCATTAGCAGGTCAGGCCGGTTTAGAAGATTTTGTCAGGAAGGGATTAATTCGAAAAGCTACTGTACAAGACTCTGAGCGGTGGGCACAAATGAAAGCTGAGATGCATAAAGATGAATTGCCGCCAGTAGCTTCAGGCTCTATCTCATCAACATTTCGACCAAGAAGTATTCATAACGGGTATGTAATACTTAAGGAAATTACTATTCCTTCAGGCCTATACGGTGGTAATTCTGCCACTTTCTTTTTAAACAAAGGTGTTCCATTTCCGAAGGGAAAACTAGGCCATTCTACGTTGTATAATTTCAATACCAAGTCTTGTTCGGGCACTGGCTGTCGTAGATAGTAAATGCCTAACAAGGGGCTGCAATCTGACTCCGCAACCTGTCACTTTTTGTGCAAAAAACCGCACAAAAAGCGCCAGTTCGCTACGCAGTTGAGCCCGGCGTTATGGCGGGTTTAAATAATTTGTATATCGTTCTTGAATTCGTAAGAATTTGAGAGTTCGCAGTTTAGTAAGTGCCATCGTCGAGAAAGAACAAATAGTTTCACTCGGCACAAGAAAGTAGCCAAGTGGTTACAATAGAAAGCATTGGAATAAGGTGAGAGCAAAACCATTCGTTCCTTGGTTCACCGTTTAAGATTTCACTGCGAAACAAAAGTGGGTGGCTCGCATCTTCAAGGCTTCATCAAGAAGGTACGAACTAAAATAATAGTAGTTTAAGCTAGTTGGGTTTTTAATAGGCTAAAGTTCCGCGTTCGCTCCACAAAGAGCGTTGTAGGAACTAAGTGCCGCCCAGCTCATAACAAATCGCTGCACTCGGACGCATATTGCTACGCTCGTTTTTATGTATGTCGCGGTGCTCCATTTTACATAAAAACGCTCTCCGCAATATGCGCCGGTGAGCTCGGCGTTATGCAAGAGAGTATTAAATAGAGAAGTATATGAAGAATGAAAATCTATTTGATAGTAAAGGAAGCAAGAATTCTCACAAATCATGGAGATCGATTGCCGAATCAAGGGAAGGATACAAAAGAGAACTTTGCAATCAACTATACTCGAAGTTCAAGCCGTATTCGGACAGAGATTTTAAACGGAAATTCGAGTTAGAGTTCTTTTCGGCTTTTTGGGAGATGGATCTCGCCTGCAGCCTACTTGATAGCGGCTTTAAACTATCAGAACAATATAGCGGAAATAAAGGGCCTGATCTGTGTCTAATCAATACCGGTGGAAATCGAATTTGGATCGAAGCGGTCTGCGCAACCAGAGGAAACTCATTAGATGAGGTTTCACTAGGCGAGCCCGGTCGGGCCCTGCGTATTGATAGTGAAAAAATTATGCTGAGGTTAACCAGCGCTATTTATGATAAAGATAGGAAGCATAAGCATTATTTAGAGCAGTGTATATGTAAAGAGGCTGAACCATTCATAATTGCAGTCAACGGTTCGCTGCTCACACCGGGCCCTGGACTCGATGATTTCACGCCCAGGATCGTAAAAGCTGTGTTTGAGGGTGGTAGCGATAAGTTTATTTTTGATAAAGCTACAGGCTCAGTAGAATCTAGACAAATTGATTATCGACCGGAAATAGATAAATACAATAATAATTCGATTTGCACGAATTTCTTTCGAATCAAGGAATTTGAAAATATTAGCGCTCTGCTGTTCTCAGAGAGTTCTCTTTGGTCAAGACCATGTGAAACTGGCAGTGATTATGTGATAGTTCATAATCCATTAGCGGTAAACCCGCTACCAGAAGGTTATTTCCAGTTTGGGTCGGAATATATGCTGAAACAGAGTAAAACCGAGAACGAATCGTTAAATATTAATAATTATAGGAAAATGGAATACCTATATGAATAAAACGGCAGGTTTGCATAACAAACCGCTGCACGCCGACACATACTGCTACGCTCATTTTTGTGTGTCGCTGCGCGCCACTATACACAAAAATGCTCTCCGCAGTATGTGCGGGTGAGCGGGGCGTTATAGCGGTCTTTAGCATTTTACATTTTTAAGTGAGTCTCAAGTATCCCTTGCCTTACTTCGTAGGGACTTGGCCAAGCAGTTGGGTCGTAAATTACGAGATTCGGCATCGCTAACGTAGTTTCTTTATCGTTGGTGGTATTTAACTACGAGTCTTTGCCAGTTTGGATGTTGTGCTGTTGCTCTGCTTTTGTCAGTAGTGGTAGTGATTAAAGGAAAGTAGGGGCGGGCGGTTTGGTCGTTATTGTCGGCAATGGCTTTGTTAGAGAAATGGGGAAGGTTTGTAGGTATGAACGCTGCCTTGCTATAACAAAGTCATCAAACCTGACACTTTTTACTCCATTTCATGTTGTGCATGCCTGCGGCATAGTTGCACAACATTACATTACGTAAAAAGTGCAGTTTATAACAACGTTATAGCGGTCTTTAGCATTTTACATTTTTAGGTGAGTCTCAAGTATCCCTTACCTTACTTCGTAGGGGCTTGGCCAAGCAGTTGGATCGTAAATTGCGAGATTCTACATCGCTAACGTAGTTTCTTTATCGTTGGTGGTATTTAACTACGAGTCTTTGCCAGTTTGGATGTTGTGCTGTTGCTCGGATTTTGTCGTTGGTGGCAGTGTTTAAAGGGTAATAGAGCGGGGCGGTCTGGTCGTTATTGTCGGCGATGGCTTTGTTAGAGAAGTGGGGAAAGTTTGTAGGTACGAACGCTGCCTTGCTATAACAAAGTCATCAAACCTGACACTTTTTACTCCATTTCATGTTGTGCATGCCTGCGGCATAATCGCACAACATTACATTACGTAAAAAGTGCAGTTTATAACAACGTTATGGCGGGTTTAAATAATTTAGTTGTGGTTCCAGAATATTTTCTAATTTGAGAGTTCGCAGTTTAGTAAGTGCAAGCTTCGAGCAAGAATAAATAGTTTCACTCGGCGCAAGAGTGTCACGAAGTGGTTACAATAGAAATCCTTGGAATAAGGTGAGTGCAAAACCATTCGTTCCTTGGTTCACCGTTTGAGATTTCACTGCGAAACAAAAGTGAGTGGCTCGCATCTTCAAGGCTTCATCAAGAAGGTACGAACTAGAATAATAGTAGTTTAAACTGGTTGGGTTTTTAATAGGCTAAAGTTCCGCGTTCGCTCCACAACGAGCGTTGTAGGAAGTAAGTGCCACCCAGCTCATAACAAATCGCTGCACTCGGACGCATATCGCTACGCTCGTTTTTATGTATGTCGCGGTGCTCCATTTTACATAAAAACGCTCTCCGCAATATGCGCCGGTGAGCTCGGCGTTAGGCGTAAATTTTATGAAATTATTATCCGCTATATTTTTGGTAATCTTTGTTGGTGCATACGCTTCGGCAGAAGAAGAGTTGAATTGTGAATACTTAGTCGGTACTTGGGTTGGTAGTAGTTTTGAGTACAGCATACAATCCCAGAAAACGTTTCAATCCACCTTTAATAAAGATGGAACATTTGAAATGGTATTTAACTTTGCTGATGGCGTTGTAGATGAATCACAGAAAGAGTCTGGGGTGTGGGAGTGTGATGGGAGGTATGTTGTAGAGCATACGCTGATAGTTTCTGAAACTGAAGTTGAGTATGTAGACTTGTATGAATATTTGGAGTTAACAGCGTCTTATAGCAAGTACAGAGCTGTTCTAGCTAATTGTGATGATGTTATTGGGGATTGTAATGGAAAGCTGTATGAGTCAGTAAAAATTCGTTAGCCTAACAAAGCTATCAAATTGACCACCGAAGCTACGCGCCGTTTGGTGTATTTGCTTCGCAAATTATCACACAAAACGTCACTCCACTTCGGTGGCAATTTATAGCGGCGTTAGTAGCACCTAGATATTGAGCAATGGAAATAGAAAGCGAAATACGACAGGCAGAGGCCATTCTTGATGCACTTGGCTGGTGTTCTGATGAAGAACAGTACGACGTTTTACTTAGTATGGCTAAAGCGATTTTAAAGCCGTATTGGATTAAATCACACCCGAGAGCGCTTTGGCTAAAATCTGGAATGCCGAACCTTGCTGAAGATTCGCTACCTCTTGAAGATCAAAAGGTAGATGAAATGTACGAAAATCTTCTACGTCTTGCTGCAGAAGGTGGCTGTCCGGAGGCGCAATACAGACTTGGCTGTAATCTTTATGATTCTGGGAAAGTAAGAGAAGCTATAGAGTTCTATTTTAAAGCTGCACAAGAAGATTCTGCGCCAGCACAATGGTGTTACGGTTTAGATGTCTTGCACGGCAATGGAATTGATGGAAATGAAAAAGTCGGCCTCAGTTATATTCGAATGGCCGCTGAACAACGTTACGAGTATGCAGTTGAATTCATGATTGATGCTTATAAGAATTGTAAATATGGTTTCAAAAATAATGAATCAGAGCAACAAAAATGGCAGCGTATCTTGCCATTCTGCGAGTATCGCTACTAACAAGTCAAAGCACGCGGACTTGGTAAAGCTGTCACCTTTTTTGCTCCAAAAAAGCCGCCAGCTTCACCAAGCCGGTGTTTGAGGCGTTATAACGGTCTTTAGCATTTTACATTTTTAGGTGAGTCTCAAGTATCCCTTACCTTACTTCGTAGGGGCTTGGCCAAGCAGTTGGGTCGTAAATTACGAGATTCGGCATCGCTAACGTAGTTTCTTTATCGTTGGTGGTATTTAACTACGAGTCTTTGCCAGTTTGGATGTTGTGCTGTTGCTCGGCTTTTGTCGTTGGTGGCAGTGTTTAAAGGGTAATAGGGCGGGGCGGTCTGGTCGTTATTGTCGGCGATGGCTTTGTTAGAGAAATGGGGAAAGTTTGTAGGTATGAACGCTGCTTTGCTATAACAAAGTCATCAAACCTGACACTTTTTACTCCATTTCATGTTGTGCATGCCTGCGGCATAATTGCACAACATTCCATTACATAAAAAGTGCAGTTTATAACAACGTTAAATGTTTCAAGGAGAATTGGGTATGAATCCACTAAAAAAAGCCAAAAGAAACATGAAGAGGAGTGTTGCTAAAGCTACAGGAATTCCGACAACTAAATCTGGACGTAAGCGTAAAGCTGACTCGATGATGGGGCAGGTAATAGTGGTATTTTTAATCATTGGAGTAATTGTGTATTTTTTCTCTGGCGGAAGTGCAGCGTAGAAAAAGTAGTTTTTGAGCGTTATATACCAAGGATAGAATGGATAATATAAACGAAATACACTGGCATGATTCTGAAATTGAATCAGTCATAGAGATTCCGGCTAAAGATTATTTGATCTACAATATTCAGTATCCTGAAAGCTGGGATCAAAATATTTTTGTGCCAAAAGAAGTACGATTCAGTGGCTATCACTCCCATTTTGTCGAAGAAATTCCATTCGAGGGCAACCCAACTATTCTGGCTGTATCAGTTATAAAAGAGGAGGGTGGCTATACAACCATAAAATTGGAGACCAATGCTGGCAATCGCTATGTTACGGCTAAAAATATTGAAATTGGGCCTCAAAGTGTCAGCATTTAACAAGGCAATCTACCTGACCCCAAAAGCGTCGCTGGTTTAGTTCTTCATTCCGCTACGCTTTATTATAAACTAAACCAGCGCCACTTTCGGGGCAGGTAATTGCGGCGTTATAAACGCTCGTAGTTGGTTGTAATGCTTTTACGTGTTTCAATTGAACGCTGAGCTTTACTGAAGGTTTTGTGGAATCATTTTTAAGCTAAAAGGCAGCCTGTCGGCCGCCATAGTTTGAGATTAAGAGTGTTCGTTCTCGGTGCGAGTTATACCAGTCAATCTAAATTGTTAAAGAGCAACAATATAGCTTGGCTTAGTCAATCGGTTTGTTGCTGGTTGTTTGACTTCGTTCCAACCATCTTTGCGTGGGCTAAGTCAAAATATTGAAGAAGGGTCTTTGAGTAAGGTATTGTGGTCCTCACTAGAAAGTTCAGTGCGGTTCCGCTTATAACAAATTACTTAAACATCGTTCCGGCCGAAAAGATGGCCTCCACTGGACGCAGCAAGCTGCGCCGTTTAGCAAAACGTTAAATGTCACGATATCTGAAAGATCTAAACTATTAATGGAAAGAAATATGAAGAAGTTATTACTTATTGGAATTCTTGGAATTTTTAGCACCAATGTAATTGCTGGTGATGTCTGCGATAAGGCGTCTAAAGAGTTTGCGCAGGCTGTCGAGGTATATAAGAAAGAAGGTGGCACAGCTTTTATGAAGCGCGTTCTTAAAAATGGTCCATTAGAAAATGACACGAGATCATTGAGTCAGGCGCAAGCACTAGGGCAAATCGAGCAATTTTTCGGCCCTATAGAAACAGCTTCGGTTTTAAGCACAAAAGCTCTCGGATCAAAATCATGCTATATCATCGGCATATTGGAGTATCAAAATGGGCCAGCTTTTGCGGTAGCAAACTACTACAGTGGCTCAAAAGGCGTTGGTGCTACATCAATGTTTTTCCAAACAGAACCCGAAAAAATATTACCTAAGCAGTTTCTTGTTCAGTAAAACATTTAACAAGCTAAGTCAGCAGGACGCCGCAAGCGGCGCCTCTGCTTAGGGCGTTATCTGTACGAGAGAGTCATGCGAAGAAAGCAATTTCTTATGGAATTCCTAGGCGCTCTAGGTGCCAAAGAAATTCAATGGCAGAAGGAAGCAGATACAAGCATCTCCGGAGTGGTTATTTACGAAATTAATGACCCAGAAGAGGTTCAAGAATTTATCTGGCACGTACAAGAGTCAGAAGCGCCATCTGAAGATATCAGAAAGCTAGCTGAGCTTCTGAATGAGAAGAGTCTTTTGAATATTGATCAAATTAACGTTGCTAGGCACGAGCTAAGAAACCTTTATAGTAAAAAGCAGGGGCGTATTGTCCCAGAGAATGAATTCATAGCTATATTGGAAACACTGAAGTCAATAGAAGTTCCAATGGTAGATGAAGGAAAGGAAACGGATGTCTATTTCATCCACGAGTAACACAGCTAACAAGTCAAAGCACGCGGACATGGTAAAGCTGTCATCTTTTTTGTTCCAAAAAAGCCGCCAACTTCACCATGCCGGTGTTTGAGGCGTTATGAGTAGCTATGGATTTTGATATCAATTACGGCTTTGATTTTAGAGATATGAGCAATGAAGATATCATTGAAATCTTTGATGACTTTGAGAATATCGACTCTATCGATGATAGTGGCGATAAGTTATTACTTTGGGCGTGCAAGGGATTTAATAAGCAATTAGTAATGTATGCGCTAAACCGTGGAGCAGACACCAACTATTTAAATGAGTGTGGAGAAACACCTGTTCAGGAAATCGTTAATGTCTCAGAACATAAAGAAGAGTTAGCGCTTTCTATCTTGCAACTACTAATTAGTGCTGGCGCTAATCTAGAACTAAGAGCATATATGGAAAAAACAGCATTCTTGAAGGCTTGTAGTCGCAACTCTACAAAAGTCATTGAGCTATTAGTAAAAAATGGTGCAGATGTTAAAGCTACTGTTGAGGAGCATGGAAAATTATTGGATGGAAACTTTTATGCGGGTATCTTTGGTGAAACTTCCGAAATTAAAAGGTACATTAAACGACTTGTCAACTCATAACAAGTACATGTTGTATCGCCCTATAGTGCCGTTGCTTCGCAACGCCGGGCTAGGACTCAAACTCGCTAGCGCTCGTTTTCGCCACAAATGTAAACGTTAAATTTTTATTGAGAGTATGATGAAATCAAAAGAGCTTTATGGGATTGGGATAAGACTAGTTGGTATTTATTTGCTGGTTGCGGCGATTACGACTGGAATAAAACATGGTCAAATGGGCTATGTTTATGCAAGTAATGGTTATCCTGATCTGCAGTCGTACGTTACTTTCGCTACAATCGAAGTCATGTTTATTCTGGTGTTCTCGGTGCTTTTTATTAAATTTCCGCTATCTATAGCAAAACTGATTAGCCCGCGTGGCGTCGAAAGCGTGATTGAATTCTCTGGTAATGCAAAGTCCTTAATCGATATATTTACATGCTTACTGGGTATTTACATTTTGAGCTGGGCAATACCGGACGTTTTCGATAATGTAATTTACATACTTTTCAATAGCGATACTGAGTTTCTAGCCCAAAGCATTAAAGATACTTATGTGAGTTTATATGTAACGTTAGTGGAAATCGCGATTGGGGTATATTTGTGTTTCTGGGGTGAGGGGCTTGGTAAGCTCATTTATAGAGTGCGTTCATTTCGTGCATAAATTTAACAAGTTACTCCAGCTGACGTTTTGGTCTACGCTCCGCTTAGTGCATTCGCTACGCTCATTTTTGCACAAAGCTCCACTGCAACCAAAACGCAGCTGAGTAAGGCGTTATGCTTCTAGTTGAGGCTCAATAAATAAAAGCACAACAATAGACTAGAGTAAACTTATATGTAGCCTTTTTAGATGGGCGGTGTACATATATGCGCAATAGTAAAAACAATATTTGACAAAGAGTATATAGAAAAAGTACTAAGAGAGGTTTTGAAGTGGTAAGAATTTTAAAAACTACGCTAATAATATTTGCGTTGGCACTCCTTGGGTGTGCTACTGGACCAAAATTTAAACCAGCTCCTGCTGCCCCAGAGGGATATGCTACGATTTATTTTTTAAACTTCAGCTTTGATGGTTTAGCCTATCCGCCTAGATTATTTTGCGCTAATTCAGAAAAGGTTGCGAGTCTGCGTTTTGGTGGCTATACCTCGATAACAGCTAAGCCTGGTGAGTATATATTTAACCTGGGAGGAATATTAAATGGCTGCCTGGAGGACTATATTAATGCTAAGAGTGAATACAAAATAAGTGGTGATGTCAAATCAGGCGGCATTTATATAGTACAGTTTTACTCTGTCGATTCAGGTAATTACATAACATATAACATGCAATTTGGAAAATTCGAGGAAAAAAGCACTCCCAAAGAAAGACTCCAAAATAGCCGATACAACCAACCGTTAAGAGATAATATTTAGGGGAGAATGATAATATCGTACAGGTCAAAAAATGTATTGCTGTGTACGTTTCTGAAAATATGAATTCGGCTCGCATAACAAGTTTGTCCAGTTGACGTTTTGGTCTACGCTCCGTTTAGGGGTGGCGACGCCACTTTACCCCAAAACTCCACTACAACCAAAACGCAACTGACAAAAGCGTTATGCATCACCAGAGCGTATCAATTATCTCACTTGAGATAAGGTTTTGATCTGCGGTTATGAGCTGAGCGTTTTGAATTATTGATGTGGCGGAAATAATTCTATCGGCGGGGTCCTTGTTTATTTCTGGTCCGAGACTTACAGACAGTTCTGCAATTTCCGGAGAAATTTGAATGACTGAAATATTTCTCGTTTGCAGGTACAAATTTACAAAGTTGGAGGCGGTAGTGTCTATTTTAATCCGCTCTTTGTGTACGAGCATTGCTATTTCCCAGATAGTAATGTCGGAAATAATAAGCGCATTAAACTCGTCCGCTTTGTTTATGGCACTTAAAGCTCTATCTGTAAGTTGTTGGCGGTCAAGGGCATCCCATATAACAGCGCAGGTATCGAGAAGAATCATATATTCGCGTCCCACTCTGAGTCTATTGGTGCAACAACGTCAGTAATCTTGGCGCTTTTAGCCAGTAGCTCTAATTGCTGTTGGGCCAGTTGCTTTTGGTTTATAGGGGGCGCTATGGTGGCAATTAGCTTACCGTTGGTGGTAACGCTTATTTGCTCGCCGCCGTTGGCCTTCTCTAAGTATTTCAATAGGTTAGCTCTAAAATCGCTAATATTTACAGTTTGCATAGCCGTACCGCTCGTTAGTTGTACAATTAAGCTGTACAATATAGCGTAAAATGCATAACAAAGCCATAAACCCTGACGCCCAATGCTACGCTGGTATTTGGGCATGGCCTAAGGCCATTTTTGCCCAAAAACCAGTTCCACATTGGCGGCAGGTTATAGCAACGTTAGAGCTACACATGAAAATTTGGCCAGCTATTAAAATCATCTTGATTATCGTCGCCTCGGTTGGAGCGATGTTTGATACATCGTACTCCGAGGTTGGGGATGAGATTGGGTGGGACCCGGTCATTGTCGGGCTGTTGTTTTTCCCATGCATAGTTGTTGCTGGATTGCTTATATTAAAAGTTATCCTTAGGAAGAAGTTGGAAATCCAGCTTTCAAGCTGGGAATCAAACCCGCTGGACTTCTCACACCCAGAGCACTTCTTTCAGTTTGCGGCGGTAGTTTTGGTGGTGAGTGGCATTTGTGGTTTGATAGCTGCGTACTTTCGTTCGGGAGGGTTGACCCCAGTACTTCTCTCCCCGGTGGCAATGGGTGTTGGGGTTTTACTTGGAATATGGATATTGAAGGTTGCTTATGTTGCGCAACAATAAAGCTCTAACAAAAACAGGCAAGGCGACGCCAAAAAGCGGCGCGCTTGCTGTTGGCGTTAGTAGTCAAGGAGAGTTCCGTGTTCAACAAAACAGTCCAGCTCATAGACAGCTCCAAAGTTGTTATTAGCATCAATGATGAGGGTGAAGAAATCCTTGCTGTGACTGATGATGGGAAGAAAGGAACTATTACATTAAATTTTGATAGTGAGAGTGACTATTTTCATCTGACTGATCTATCCTTTGAAAATATAAAACATCGAGGAATTGGCAAGGAAAGTATCAAGTTTCATAAAGAGTGTTTTGATTTACCTATTATTGCCACGCCAAATGATGGGCAAAAAGAGATGATGGAAGTCATCTTGTAGGAGATGGCTTACCCTTTGTTATGTCCATGCAAAAAGCAGGATTAATTGAAGACTTCTAAGAAGAAAGGTGGAGTTCTGATGAAGACTACTAACAAAAGTGTCAAATTCGTTCCGGCACTACGTGCCTCCACCGGACAAAAGCTGCTTCGCACCTTTTGCCGTTTACACTGGCGTTATGTGCCTGCGAGAATATGCAAATGAGTATAGTAGTTTTAAGAGAGAAAGAGTTTCTACTTGGGCTGCTAGAATGTCTGACGGCTGAGTATGGCCAAGAAGAAATATTTATTTTTGAGCATAGATTTAGTTCAATTTATGTTGGCTTGTTAGAATATTTTCCTTCGCTAAAAAAGTGCGATAACGGAATCGTAAAAAAGCATATTTATGAATGGTTTCGTGAAGCTGAAGTTAGAGGGTTGGTGGAAAATATTTCAAATGAATATTATGCGATCAGTCCCTTTGGCCTGAAAGAGGCACGATATAGAAAAACACCATTGAAATCGTTTTTGCTTTTAAATTGGAAATATCTACTGCCGGTATTGCTGTCATTCGTGGGTGCTGTTGTAGCAATTATAAGGCTAACAAAATGCTAAAAGCACATAACAAAAAGCTCCACCTGACAAATATTGCTACGCTTGTTTTTGTGTATGTCGCGTAGCTCCATTTTACACAAAAACGCTCTCCGCAATATTTTCAGGTGAGCTTGGCGTTAAGTGTCTCTTATGAATGTTATTTTGGGCGCATTGAGCTTGCTGTGGTATGCAGTCTTCTTCCCAGTATTATTCGAGTATCTTTTTATAAATGTAAGTCTGGAGCCAGTTATTGGCCCATGTCGAACGCATTTTGACGTTGATACTTGTAGGCCCTTAGCGCGCCTATTACTTTGGTTTATGGAATTGCCACTAAACATCGTGATTTTTGGTGTTTTTCATTTTTTGTAGTTCTAATAGAGAATAAATTTAATAAGCTAAAGCTCAATTATTTAGAAATAATAGGTGGTGTTGTTATTGGGTATACAATAGTGGGGCTGGCTGGTCATGAGGATGTGGCTCATTTTTCGTACTATATTGTTTCTGTAGCTACGTACATATTGTTAGTAACTATTGGCGTCAGAGTATTCCGCCACTTAACAAGGCCAGCAATATGACAATTGCTCCAACGCTTCGTGTTTCCACAATTGCATATTCTGGCAACGTTATAAGCGCTCGTAGTTAGTCGTAAGGTTTTTACGTGTTTCAATTGAGCACTGAGTTTTCTGTGAGTTTTGTGGAGTCACTTTTAGGCTAAAATGCCGCCTGTCGGCCGCCATAATTTGAGGTTAAGAGTGTTCGTTCTCGGTGCGAGTTATACCAGCCAAACTAAATCGTTAAAGAACAACAATATAGTTTGGCTTAGTAAATCAGTTTGTTGTTGGCTGTTTGACTCCCTGAGTTATCAAATGAAGTGCAACGAAATTGACTAACGTACATAGACTGCCTCCGGTGTTTCCATATTTAAACACTTTCTTGTTCGCCGGTTAAGTTTCATTGCAATTTTGTCACAATCTTTTTGAGTGATATTTTTCATTGATTCACCTTTAGGTAAATATTGTCGTATAAGTCCATTTGTGTTTTCGTTTAAACCTCTCTCCCATGAGTGATATGGGTTGGCAAAATAGAATGTTGCGTTAGTCGCTTCTTCTATCTTTTTGTATTGATGGAATTCAGTTCCGTTGTCGGAGGTGATCGACCTTACCTGTTTAACCTCTTTTGCAATCAATTGAATTACCTTGCGGTTTAATTCATCCGTAGTGCGGTTTTTGATTTTACCAATAATGGTGTATTTACTCTTTCGATCGACCAGCGTGACGATTGAGTGCTGGTCCCTAGATCCATGAACAGTGTCGATCTCAAAGTGGCCTATACGAGACTTGTTTTCTGCACCTATTGGTCGCTCAGAAATATGGGCCTTATTAGCCAAAACGCCTCTAGAATCAGGGCTTCTATACTTTTTACGACGTTGTTTTTGAGACTGACGCAAGTGTTTATGGAGATCGCCCAGGTAAAAAATATCGTACCAAATATAGCGATAGATAGTTGAGTGGCTAATGGATCGAATATTGCATTTCTTGAGCCATAGAGATGCTTGTTCCGGGCTCCAGTCTAGACGTATTAGCGCAATAACCATTTGAAGCTCGATATCGGTGAAGTACCATTTTCGACGGGACTCTCGCCGGATGCGAGAAGTACGCTTTACAGCACGGGCGGCACAATACTTTCCATCTGGCCGACGATTTCTTTTTAACTCACGGGAAATGCTTGAAGGGCTTCTATTTAGGGCGCGAGCAATGAATGCTTGTGATTTTCGTTGCTTTAGATAGGCAGCTATAGTATATCTTTCATCGGTGGTGAGCTGGTGGTATGTCATGATATTCCTCTTCTTGCTGGTCGAGAAAAACCATGAGTATCCCAGTTCACCCTATATAAAGGAAGAAGCTGGCGTGTTGCACTTACTTTGCGAATTCGGCGTTAAATCCTAAGGCATGGGTTGCATGTGTGGCAGGAGTTTCCTTGTTTTCAGACCCGAGTAATAATCAGGTATTTCTAACGTTTTCATTGGTATATTTTCTAGTATGTTATTTTTCACTTTTTTTTTGGTCTGTATCGGGTGATAAAGTAACGATGCTTCTTAATAGTGAGTTCAAGTTGAAGTTATTCAATCAGTTAATGGGTGGGTTACTAATTGTTACCGCTAGATTTTTACTTTACTCCCAATTTAATTAGAGTCGGTTAGTATGGGAAATTATCTATACAAGGCTATCAAGTCGACGCACCACCGAAGCTACGCGCTTTTTTGTGTATTTGTTTCGAAAATTTTTACACAAAAATCCACGCCACTTCGGTGGAACCTTGTAGTGGCGTTAAGTTTTAGGCTCCAGTAAATAAAGAGGTGCGATCTATGCTTCTTGATGGTCTGTTATTACTGAGGCCTCAGCCCATAGCTCTAATTCTTTCATACGATTATTTAGGGTATCTCGAGTCATCGCTAGTGCATCGGTACCTACGACAAGACGGAGTGGCACTGAACCTGTTCCTGCAGTATCTACAATGAGTTGGGCCAGCCTTTTCGGATCTCCTGGTTGTGTATGACTATATTGATCGTATTGTGATTTTTGAGCATTAGCGACGTTCACATAGTCTTGTAACTCGATTTGTCCGTAACTTACAGAAGATTCATCTAAAAAGTCTGTTCGAAAAAAACCGGGCTCAACAATAGTGACATTGATACCAAAGCGAGCCACTTCCAGCGCTAGGCTTTCTGAGAATCCTTCGACAGAAAATTTTGCTGCGCAATAGATAGAAGCTCCATCAAAGCCAAGTGCTCCACCAATCGATGATAAATTTAGAATGTGCCCACATTGCTGCCTGCGCATAACTGGCAATACAGCGCGGGTCACGTGCATTAGACCAAAAACATTAGTACAAAATTGTTTTTCAATTGCCGACTGGTCAACTGTTTCAAAGTGACCCAGCTGACCGAAACCAGCATTATTAACCAAGATATCAATACCACCAAACCGTTCTATTGATCGAGTGACCGCTTCTTTCGCTTGAGCTTGGTTGTTTACGTTCAGCTCAATACATTCGAGCTGCGTCTCTTTGTCTACACTGAATTTCTCCCGAAGCCTTGTTGCGTTTCGTGCGGTGGCCACGACATTGTCACCAGATGCGAGAGCCGCTTGGGTAATTTCGAGCCCGATACCACGAGATGTACCTGTGATGAACCATGTTTTTTTCATACATTGAACCTCTGTATTCATTTGTGTGTAGAGGTAGTTATTGTAGGTTCAAGGAGAAAGTAGCCAGTATGATTCTTTCCTTTGATTCTTATATGATCCTCTATATTTTATTCATACTTCAAAATCTAACAATGCTGGGCGGGAATGCTTATATATGCGCAAAATATGTGACTTAACTAAGCTATTACTTGACTTTTCGAGTGATGACGGTGTTTTTCAAACACTAATTCCGCGGGTCTACATTATAAGATCCTCTATACCTACCGTATCTGAACTGGTACTTTACGAGCCTGCGATATGTGTGGTTGCACAGGGTGTGAAAGAAGCTAGAATTGGCGACAAGACCTATCATTACGATTCTTCGCATTACCTATTAGGCTCGATGCGGCTGCCGGTTTTTGGCGCTGTCACAAAAGCAACAAAAAATAGTCCGTATCTTTGCCTTCGGCTGGATCTGGATTCTGCGTTAGTTTCGGAATTAATCGCGCTATGTGCAGAAATGAGGGACAGTGAAGGCAGCTCCTCCGGTTTAAAACTGGGCGCGATGGACGATCAATTAGTGGATACTGTGGTACGTCTGGCAGAAACACTCCAATCTCCACAAAATATTCCTGTTTTGTCTACATTAGTCGAAAAAGAGCTGATTTGGCGCTTACTGCAAAGTCCGCAATCTCATTCTGTTCTTACTCAGATGGTGACGGCAGGCAGCCGATTGCGTCGGATCAGAAAAGCGATGATATGGTTGGAAGACCATTTTACAGAATCAATATCTACCAATGAGCTGGCCGAGATTGCGAATATGGGGCAGTCAACTTTTCATAAGCATTTTAAAATTGTCACTGGAACAAGCCCTATTCGTTTCAGAAGTCATTTACGGTTGATGGCTGCAAGGCGTCTTATGGTGGTGGATGGATTTGAAGCCGCAGAGGCCGGATTCGAAGTGGGTTATAAAGAGCCCTCACAATTTAGTCGCGAGTATTCAAAACAGTTTGGTTTGCCGCCTAAGCATGATTCTGCGCGTCTCAAAAGCGGCGCTCGCTTCTGGTAGGTTATGCCAGAAAACTTAACAAGCGCATCTTGCCGGACTGTTTTTCTGCTATGTGGACCTGCACCCCTATAGCGGATTCGTAATTTACTATCTGTTAAAGCGGTACAGGTTCGGGGTTGCATCGGTTTCGGCGCGAAAATAAGGCTATTGCGTTTTGTTAGTGGTGCTAATTAGTCGAACGGCGTTGGATTACAATACCGTTCGACCATTGTGATTTACCTGCTCTTGCGGTGCTTACAGCTTTTTAAAATTGGTAAGCTGCACGCAGTTGAATATTTCGTGGGGCACCGTAGTAGCTTTGTTCCCAGTACAGACTGGTTAGATATTTTTTGTCGGTTATATTGTTCGCGTGAAGCGAAATATTAACCTGTTCCGACAGGTCGTAGCTTGCGTAGGCCGAAAATAGGGCATAGCTACTTTGTGTAATGTCGCCAGTGTAAATTTCGTTCTGCCAGCGCATGTGGGTGCCGAGCGTCAGCTTTTCTATGGGGCTATAGCGTGCGGATAGCTTTATTGTTTTACGCGGTACGTAGGTGCGAACCTCTTCTCCCTCGGGTGTTTCAAGCTCTAATTGGGTATAGCTGGCAGTGATTTGCAATGCTTGATTAACCTGCCCGCTGGCTTCCAGTTCAAAACCTTGAGAATTGACTTCTACGCCTCGGGAATAAGAGAGCCCTGAGTCGGTATCAAAACCAGCGGATTCTGCGTAGTTTTCCTGCTCCGCTCGGAAGATGGAAATGCTGGTGAGTAATTGTCGCTCGAATAATTCTGCCTTTAATCCGGCTTCGCTACTGGTGCCGACCGCTGGGCCAATATTGCGCAGCTGTTCGTTTAGTTCAGCCTGGGGTTCGTAGATATCGCTGTAACTTGCGTAAAGGTTTACACCTTCCGTTACTTGATAGGTTAAGCCTAGGTAGGGGCTGGTTTCCGATGCATTCCAGTCCATTCTTTCTTCAAAGCTGTAGCCTTCGGAGGTGGCGTCAATAAAATTGGCTCCTGCAATCAGTTTTATGCTGTCGCTCAGGTTCCAGTGGGATGCCGCATACAAACGCTGGGTGTCGATGTCAAAGTCTGAGGCCATTGTTGATGCGCCAAATTCCGGGCGAGATATTTCATCCCCATTCCAGCCGGGAAATGCGGGCAGTGCGCCCCATGCCGGGTGCTCGGCTGGCGCAATATAGTCCAGGTAGCCATTACTGGCTTTACTTAGGTTAATGCCTAGCACCAGTTCATGATTGCGGCCGCCCAAGCCAAAGCTCCCTGATAATGTTGAATCGACCATATCTTGGTCGACGGTGCTGAGGTATTTCCCCGGCCATCCGTAAAGCCCTGTTCCTGTCTCTGCGTCCAAGCCGGGCGAAGCGTTAACGTAAAAGAGTTCAGAGGGTTCTTCGTATTCGTTGTGGGTAATAGTGGTTGTCCATTGCCAGTCACTCAGCTCTAGCTGGAGTTCTACAAACAGGTTGGTGTTATCGGTTTCCCAATAGGTCCAGTTCATTGTGGTCGATTCAGAAACGCCATATTCTGCTTGCTCACCATTGGTGTATTGCAGCGGAAGGGCGCCCCATAGTACACCTTCAGATCGTGCTTTTTGTTTGCTGATGCCGGCGCTAAGAGTGGCATTATTGGCTATTTGACCATCGACAATACCGTAAAACACACGGCGCTGTTTGCTGTTGTTATCCAGATGTGTGTCGGTGGATAGATCTGCTATTACTACCCGGCCTGCCCAGGATCCGGACGTTGTAAACGGTGTAGATATATCGGCTTCCACGCGACGTTGGCTCCATGAGCCGACGCTAACATTGGCTTCGGCCTGAAAATTATTTGTGGGGCGTTTGCGCACATAATTGATTGTACCCGACGGATTTCCGGTTCCGGTGAGCAGGCCATTTGCTCCTCGAACCACTTCTACCTTGTCATAAATTGAGGTATCCAGATCCCCTACGACATTCCAGTTAAATGGCAGTCCGCGGCCATCTACTTGCATGCTCTTAATATCGAAACCGCGTGAGTTGTAATAGGTTCGGTCGGTTTCCACTTCGTCAACATTCACACCTGCGGCGAGTTTAAGCAGCTCGTTTACATCGTTGAGTGCGAAACCATCAATAAAGGCGCTATCGAGAACGCTGACAGATTGCGGTGTGTCGAAGAGAGAAAGGTTTAGGCCGATCGCGCCTTTGCTGATGCGCTCTTCACGGAGACCGATAATATGCATTTCTTCAATATCGAAATTGGCAGATTCTTCCTGCTGCGCAGTCGCCTGTTGGTTGAAGCATAAAGTGATCGCGCAGGCTAAAGCCGCCCTCTTATAAGGCAGTTGAAATGTGTCCATAGGTGCATCCAGATAGAGTTGACGTGAAAAGAAAACAGCGCCAATATAGCACCGAAAACCCCGATGTCAATGATAAGCATTATCATTTGACTTGTATCAAGTTCCCTCTCTTTTTTATTTATGTCTTTTTTTGAGATCGATATGCGCTCGTTTTTAGTTGTATTACACCGCTGGTCTGGCCTGTTTATGGCTGTTTTTCTCTTTGTTTCCGGCTTAACCGGCGCGTTTATTTCGTGGGATCACGAGCTTGACGCTGCACTTAATCCAGAGATGTACCGCTCGTCCTGGTCGGGGGATAGCGCTTCCGCGCTGACGTTGGCAGACCAGCTGGAGGAGGACTCTCCGGAATTGGTCGTGACTTTCTTGCCGCTCACGGTTGAGCAAGATCACGCCTTGAATGTTTTTGTACAGGGGCGCTCGGCGGAAGAGGATCTCGATTACAACCAGCTAGCAATTAACCCTGGTAGTGGGGTGATTCAAGCGAAACGCATGTGGGGCGAGGCGTCTCTTTCTCGGGAAAACTTGCTGCCGTTTTTGTATAAGCTGCACTACTCGATGCATATTCCCGATATGGGCGGAGTGGAAGCCGGTGTGTTATTTATGGGTATTGTCGGTATCGTTTGGGTGATCGATTGCTTTGTGGTGCTGTGGATTTCGTTCCCCGCCAGACGCAGCTGGCGTAAGTCGTTTGCCTTTCGGGTTAAATCCGGGGGCTACAAGCTCAACTTTGATTTACACCGTTCGGGTGGCGTGTGGCTATGGATGTTTATGTTAATACTCGCCGTTACTTCGGTATCAATGAACTTGGGGTTTCAGGTAGTCAGGCCCGCTGTTAATGCGATTTCCCCTCTGACGCCGAGTCCGTTTGAAAGTGCTGTGCCTAAAGAAAAGTCATCGAGGACGATTACTCGCGAAGAGGCGGTTAACTTGGCCATGAGTGAATCGGAAAAACTCGATTTAAAAGCGCCCCTGGGCGGCCTATTTTACTCCCGCGATTTCAATTTATACGGCGTTGGTTTTTTTCAGCCGGGTAATGGTCACGGGGACGGAGGCTTGGGTAATCCCTGGTTATATTTCAGTGCTGAAGACGGTCGATATTTAGGGGCGACTATTCCCGGCCAGGGCAGTGCTGGCGATATATTTATGCAGGCGCAGTTTCCGCTTCACAGTGGCCGTATTTTGGGGGTTACCGGGAGGGTCATCGTCTCTCTCTTGGGGCTTGCTGTCGCCGGCCTGTCCGTAACCGGAGTTGTTATCTGGATTCGTAAACGAACGGCGAGAAGAGGTCGCGCTGTTTACGCGAGGTAGAGGTTTTCAGCGGATGGTTGTTAAGCCATTGGCTATTCCAGCTCAGTATGTTTGGGGGCTTGTTTAAAGGGCGCGTTCGATTAAATACGCGTTGAGCACATAAAAATATTAAGCTGCCCGTTCCTTTCTTGCTCTTCAGTGAAATGATAACAATTATGATTTAGATCATGATTGTGTGTTCGTGATTCCTGTCTAATAAGGTCGAACGGCTCGCATCAATACTCATGCAATCGCCCTTCATGAACAGTCCTTTTTGGCCGGGAGTTTCTCCCGGCATTTTCTTTGCCGAGGTAGCTTGTGCGTAAACTTCTCTTTGTTGCGGCCTTAGCCAGCTGCAGTCAGCCTCTTTTTGCCGATTCAAAAGACGACGCCCTTGTTGAGGAAATGACCGTAACCGGTGTTCGTGAGCGGCTTTATCAAAAGGGCATGTTAAAAGACGTTATTCAAAAAACCGAAGTCATTTCCAGTGTTTCTATCGAGAAAGCAAACGCCACGAATTTGACTGAAGCCATTGGTGAGGCCCCGGGCGTACGGGTGAACAACGAGTGCTCTATGTGCGGTGTAAAGCGGGTGATGTTGAATGGCCTGCGCGGTGAGCACACGACGATTTTGGTGGACGGTATTCCCACTTACACCATGATGTCGGGTTTTTATGGTTTGGATGCCGCAGCCACCGTGGGATTGCAACGTATTGAAGTCGCTCGCGGGGCGGGAGCTTCACTAATTGCACCAGAGGCCATTGGCGGCACGATTAATCTCGTTACGAAGGTGGCACAGGATAATGGTGCCGAACTGAATCTTGTCGGCGGCAACAATGGTTATCGACAAGTATCGGGTGTTGCTACGCTGGTGGCTAACGATGAGTCAACTCGCATTACTGCGCTTGGTCAATACGATAATCGCGATTTGTACGATGGTGATGATAATGGTGTAGGTGAAAGCCCAGATTTAGAAAATCGCTCGCTAACGCTATTTGTCTCACAGGATTTTGGGTATAGCAATAATATTCAGTTGCGTGTTAATAACACCCAATCTGAAATTTTTGGTGGTCCGGCCGGGAAAAATATTGACGACGTTAAAGCTGACTATTTTTCTGACCCCGATTGGCAATCGTCCAGCCTATTTTTATCGGACGATGTCCGCAATCGTTATATTGGCCGCAGTTGGGAGACTGCTGAGTGGATTGAATCGGAACGCAATGAGTTGTACTTAAGCTGGGTGCACGAATTTAATGCCGATTTAAATATTACGCTCAGCGCTTCCCGGAATCAGCATACGCAGGATTCTTTTTACGAAGGCTTTTTTTACAGTGCTGACAACGGCATGACCTATGGTGATGTTCGTGCAAACTTGGCGTTAAATGACGAGCATCTGCTTACCTTTGGTGTTGATACCCGAGTAGAAGAGTTGAAATCTGAAAGTAACAGCGACAGCCCGGATTATATTTCCGACAGTTTCGATTACGACACCCGCGGTTTCTATCTTCAAGACACTTGGACAGTAACGGAAAACTTTGAGATTTCCTCTGCCTTGCGTTTCGATAATGTTGTGGCCGATTTTGTTGATCCACAAAAGCCGGGCAAGGAAATTGATGAGTCTCTGTTATCCCCCAGAATGGATATGCGTTTTACACATAATGACCAGTGGACCTCGCGTTTTTCAGCCGGTCGTGGCTATCGTGCGCCTCTATCATTCTTTGAGAGCGACCACGGTATTCTCGATGGAGAGCTGGGTTTCGATATTCAAATTAGTCAGTTGGAACGTTCGGAAACATTTAGCTATGCGCTTAGCTTTGAAGGTAATAAATTCAGTGCAACCAGTTCTTTAGCTCAAACAGAGTTAGATAATTTGGCTTCGCTTGGGACGAATGCGATGGGTGTTCCGGTACTGAGCCAAATGCAGGAGACGGCAAAGGCGTGGGTTGCAGACGTTGCTCTAAACTATGCCGTTAGTGAACAGATAAATATCGCGGCCACGGCGGAAAATATTCTCTACAACCATCACTTTAAAAATGCCTATGGTGTCGTGCCTGTGGAGAAGCGATTAGTGTTGAGCTTGGATTGGGATATAAATGGCTGGGATATTTTTGCATCGTCCAGTTGGGTGGGCAGTCGTAACCTTTCGCAATATGGAACGCCCGAGCACCCCACCTTTGACCTTGCTGGAAACGATATTAAGCAACAAGTTGCCGATGCGTATTGGACGGTAGATATTCGTGTATCGAAAGAGCTTGGTGATCACTGGCAGTTTGCCATCGGCGCAACCAATTTGTTCGACTATACCCAGGTGGAAGATATGGAAACACCGCTGTTCTACGATGCGGGCAGTTACGATGTGGCTCATATTTACGGGCCGTTGCGTGGGCGTGAAGCATACGCGGGTGTGAAGTATGTTTTCTAGGGGTAAATTGCGCGTGTGCGCGTTTATCGCCTTGCTTGGCTGCGGTTTACATGCCGAGGTATGGGCCTCTGCCTATAACGACCCTTTCATGGATTTGAAAAACAATCAGTCCGCTAGCCTGGAGCAGTACCGCGGAAAAACCCTGTTACTGAGTTTGTTCGAGCCGGATTGTGGCTGGTGCTATCGACAAATGAAAACGCTTAACCGCATTAGCCGCGAGTGTCACAGCCATTTACAGCCTATATCCATTGGCATTAATGGCAGTGCGCAACGTTTGCGGCGGGAGCTACGAAAAGCCAAAGTCAGCTACCCCGCGTTGGCGGCCTCGCAGAAGTGGCTGGCAAAACTGGATGGCGTTGCCGCAACGCCTTGGACGTTGGTCGTGGATACCGAAGGTCAGATAGTTACAACGCTTCGTGGCTATAAGCCCTACGAAGAGCTGCAGAAACTTTTTCCTTCTTTGTGTGCGTAGGTAATAACTTGAGCGGTCTTTTCTATAATCTTCTGACAGCTAGTGCCTGCTGATACTGGTCGACCATTTCGTCGCTAAAACAAGCAAAAATTACGCTCTCAATCGCGTCCGTATGAGTTAAAAATTTACACACGGTTTCGACTGCGATTTTACAGGCTTGGTCGTGTGGATAGCCGTAAACGCCGCAGCTAATGGAGGGGAAGGCGATTGATTTGAGTTGATGCTTTTCCGCTTGGTGCATACAGCTTTGGTAGCATTCTTTGAGCTGTGAAGGTTCCCCCTGGTGCCCGCCATGCCACACCGGCCCTACGGTGTGAATAATATGGGCGGCTTTTAAATTAAAGCCGGGTGTTATGCGCGCCTCGCCGGTTTCGCAACCGCCGATATCTCGGCAGTATTCGGTAAGTTCAGGTCCTGCCGCCCGATGGATGGCACCATCCACACCGCCGCCGCCAAGCAAACTGTTATTGGCCGCATTAACAATCACATCGACGTTAAGAGTTGTGATATCCGTTTGCTGTACAAGTATTTCTGTCATGCCTGTACCCCTTCTTTCCGAGTGAAATGAGAGTGTTTTAAATACTTTTTATTCAGAGCCCCTGATTTGAGGGAGGTTATTGTAGCCTAGATACCCTCGTTTCGCTTTTTTGGTTTGTTTATGCGCCAGAAGTTGATAGAGCAGGGTTGAAGCACGTTGCTGAACTCCGCTTGTGGAAAGTCATCCAGGGAAACTTCACCTTTTTTGAATTCGGGGCGCATTCCGTTAATAAAGAGTTTTTTGGCCGTTAACTTTTTAGCGGTTAGGGCATAGGTGGCGACAACGGGGCCAAAGCCGTGAGCGTTAAGTGTGATGTTCTGTTCTGAAATATTGATAGCGAGCAGGCAGAGATCTTCACTGGTTTTATGCTTATGGCAGTACGTCCGTAGGTCTGGCGTTTGGCTTGCTACCTCGTAAACGTCTTCCCCCATCAGTTGCCCCCACAGCCAGCTTACCCAGTAGTCGGGGCGTGGTTTCAGGGTTAGGCGGTCGATCATACCGTAGTCGCCACCGATAAGGCTTTGGCGAATCATCACCTTCTGCCCGAGCCGGGCGCCCTGGCCCAGCTGGTCTGCCCACCAAAAGCAGGAGGTGTAGCGGTCGGATATTTTGGGTTGGCCACCGCACTGAGCAGAGCCTGTTTCACCCGTCCACAATTCGGCTTCTGGCTGATGAATATCGCGCATATGGCGTAGTTGTTTACTGTAGTGCCCGAAGGTTTCAAACGATTTGCTGGAGAGAGCACGGTTTATGGTTGCGGTGCGGGTTCGCACGGGTGAGCGTTCACTCTGAAAGGGATAATAGTGCCAATCGACAATATCCAGCTCTGTGCGCAGGCTTTCAAGAAATTTTTTGGTGATATTGGAAAAAGGTTTGATGGTTTCACCCAGTATCGGCCAGAAGGCACTACCGGGGCCGCAAATGCGGATATTGGGGTAGTAGCGGCGCACCAGCTGGGTGAAGGTCGCGTAATCGTGGGCAAGGTCCTTGGCGCCGGGTTGGGAGCGCAAGCCGTGAAAGGCCCAATAGGCGTTTAACTCGTTTCCCAGCTCGCACACGTCGATGGTGTAATTTTGTTCCTTGGAATATTGCAGTAATTTCTGGATTTCAGTACCGGTCCATTCACCCTGCTGTTTGCGTTTGAACAGTCCGTACTTAAAGGTAAAGGTAAATTTAAGGTTGTTGCGTTGTATAAACTGATGCAGCGAATCCCACATTTTTTTCGAAAGAACCAATACCTCCAGCCCGCGTTCATCACTCTCAAAATAGTGTATTTTGTCGGCTTCAGAGCCACCGACTCGCAGGTAGGAGGGGCCGAGGGCTCGCACCAGGCGATCCAGCTTTTTACTGTTTAAGTCCAGTGGTGGCACTCTTAGGGTTCCCAGGCCACGTCTAACACCGTTGCTGCCTTCCCACCAGAACCCACCTGCGAGTACAGAAATATCGATCGAGAATGACAGATATCGGGCGTCCACCGTTTCGACAGGCTCCGGTTCGACAAGCGCAATGAGCGCCGGTTTGGGCTGTTCTTCCAGCAGCGCTAAGGTATTCGCTCTGCTTGCTCGAAAGGGGTTTAGCTTTTTCAGTTGCTGTAACAAGGTGGTCATAAGGCCTTTTAGTAAACGTCTGAACTCTAGAGGGGATTCGTTGCAAAAGCGTTACAATAGCCACTGTTGTTGGTGTTGTCCTTCGATAAGGCGGGAGAGTTGTGGTCGTGGCGGGTGTTCGTCTTCAAAATACGTTTTCTGAATTAAGAGCGAGGCGCCTTGCGGAGGCTTCGCGGGTATTTCGCGCCAGAGGTAAATCGGTTGTTCGCTGTGAGATTTGTCAGTTGGCCGATTATGCCTGTATTTGCGATTACCGCCCCCAGCGAAAAAGCAAATGCGAATTTTTGTTGCTGTTCCATCGCAATGAGGTCTTTAAGCCCACTAATACTGGACGCCTAATTGCAGATGTTTTGCCAGCGCAAACTCACGTAGCCTGCTGGAGCCGAACTGAGCCAGAAGAGACGCTGCTGAAACTGCTGGCAGATCCAAGCCGGCGATGTTTTATTGTCTTTCCCGAAGAGGTTGAAAACCACCAGAGTACACAGGCGCCGCCGCAAGATGACAGGATCAATACGTTTATATTGCTGGATGGCACCTGGAAACAAAGCAGGCGAATGTTGACGCTGAGCCGCTGGTTAGATGGCTTGCCTTTACTGGGCTTTCCCGAGTCTTTACTGCGTGGCTATGCGGTACGAAAATCCAAGCATTTACATCAGCTATCCACAGCAGAAGCTGGAGCCTTGTGTTTACAGTTGGCGGGGGAGCCGTTTGTGGCAGACATACTACTGGATTATTTTGCACTATTTAATCAGCACTACCTGGCGACTCGAGGGAGTTATCAGCCGAAAGAAACTGAGTTGCACCGGCGCTTAAAAAATAACATTTAACCGGGCGGCTTTTTGCGTTTAGTAAATTTTGTGGCCTCTGCATCCCAGGGGTTGTCTGGCCAAGGGTGTTTGGGGTAGCGGCCTTTCATTTCTTTTTTTACGTCCTGGTAACTGGTATTCCAGAAGCCCTCCAGATCTTGCGTAATTTGCAGTGGTCGCCTTGCTGGTGAGAGTAAATGAACCAGCAGTTTAATTTTTCCGTTGGCGATAGTGGGGGTGGTTTTACAACCAAACATTTCCTGTAATTTTACTTCTAGTACGGGGGGCGACTGACTGTAGTCGATGCTTAGATGCGAACCGGACGGAACTTGAATGCGCTCGGGAGCCAATTCGTTTAGCTGCTTTGGTAGTGGCCAGGGCAGAAGTGACTCCAATATTGATTTTAAATCTAGGCGTTTTAGGTCGGCGCGCTTGCTAATGTTATTGACGAAGGGCGATAGCCATTGGTGCGCGCTCTCGGTGAGTGTTTTATCACGCATATCCGGCCAGCCGGGTTGAGCATCCGGGAAGGCGTTGTGCAGTAATATAATGCGCGCCTGCCATTGGCGTAAGTCTTTGTCCCAAGGTAGGGTCTGGATGCCGAGGCTTTGGACCAGAGTAATAATGGCGTCTTGTCGTTGTTGCTCTGAAATAGCCTTTAAGGGGCTGCGCTTTAATATTATTTTACCAATACAGCTTTGTTTTTCAGCAATTAATTTTTCGTCCTGCCACTCAATAATCTCCCTTTGACTTTTTTGCTCCCGGAGCTCTCGACTAAACAGCACGGGAGACAAGCGGGTAGCGGAAAAAATTCGGTCTTCCCTTTGGCCGCTGTGGCCGCCAAGTTCGGCTATCGCCAGCCATTCACTGCCAGCGAGCGGGTCGTGTTCGCCAAGCCGTGCGGAGCGGCCATTACTGAGTAAATACTGGTGTCGGCTATTGTCACGCTTCTTGGCGATTCTATCGGGGAAGGCACAGGCCAGTAAAAAACCAGTTTGTGCGTTTTGTTCAATTGTTGGCGCTTGTACGTTTTGCTGGACAAGCTGACGGTACTGCTTGGCCTGTTGCCGTGTCCGTTTCAGCCAACCCTGATGCTGCTGGTTGCAGATAATATCTCCGGCCAAAATACTTAGTGCCGTTTCAATATCGGTACCCGGAAGTGGGTTTCTGTCACCCAGTAGCGCCGCGATGTTGCTGGCTTTGCCTTTTAGCCCATGCTGCGCGCCTGCGACCAGCATGTGCGCCAATCTTGGCTCCATCGGCAGTGCTGCCATTGCTTCGCCGTGCGGTGTTAGCGCCTGGGTGTTGTGATCGACTGCGCCTAGCTGTTGTAACAATGTCAGGGCTTGCTGAAAGGCCGCTGCAGGAGGGCTATCCAACCACTGTAGTTCGCTTGGCTCGGTTACACCCCATTGCAGCAGCTGCATGACGAGGGGTGTTAGGTCTGCTTCCAGAATTTCTGCTGGTGTATGGGCAAGTAGTTGTGACTGCTGTTCGGCGCTCCATAGCCGGTAGCAAACGCCGGGGGCCAGTCGCCCGGCGCGCCCGGCGCGCTGGATGCTTGAGGCGCGAGAGATTCGCACGGTTGAAAGGCGGGTCATACCCGTGCGCGGGTCGAACTGTGGCTTTCTCGCCAGGCCTGAATCGACAACGATATTCACGCCCTCAATGGTTAAACTGGTTTCTGCAATGTCTGTGGCCAACACAATTTTACGTGTGTAGGGCGATGTTTTAGCCAGCGGCGCAATCGCTTTTTGTTGCTCTATCAGTGGAATACTGCCGTGGAGGGTGAGTACTGCTACTGAACTTTCAACGATGCTCGAAAGTTGCTTAGCGCAGTCGTTTATTTCTTTTTGGCCCGGTAGGAATACCAGTATATTCCCAGCCTGTGCCCGCAGTGCCTGCTCAATGGTTTTAACGATATTGTCGGTAACGGGAGCGCCCAGGGGTTGGTTTTTTCCAAAAAAAATATCTACCGGATAGCTCCGCCCCTCACTGCGGATAAGTGGGGCGTTATTGATCAAGGAGGAGACGGCTTCGCCGTTGAGGGTGGCTGACATGACCAGAAGCTTTAGCGGGTTTTCCGGCTCTCGAAAGACATCTCTCCCTTGCAGGCAAAGCGCCAGGCCAAGATCGGAGTGAATGTTTCTCTCGTGGAATTCATCAAAAATAACGAGTGCCGTGTCGCTTAGCTCGGGATCGTATTGCAGTCTGCGAGTTAGAACACCTTCGGTGATGACTTCGATAACGGTTTTTTTACTGACCTTTCGTTCGAGGCGAATAGTGTAGCCAACGGTTTCGCCCACTTTTTCGCCCAATAGCTGTGCCATGCGCTCGGCCGCTGCACGGGCGGCAACACGACGGGGTTCTAGCACTAAAATCTTGTTTCCCTTGCGCCAAGGGGCGTCCATTAGCGCAAGGGGAACGGTCGTCGTTTTACCCGCTCCGGGCGGCGCTTCCAATACCAGCTCGTTGCTTTTCTGCAAAGAGTTAATAATGTCTGCCATTATTTCAGCAATGGGCAAATGCTTGTCGGGTGAGAGCATAGTGGCGCTATTGAACTTGATCGCGCATAAGCGATACGGCTTTGATTTGCGCGTAAACGATTTGATTTTTTTGCAGTTTTAAATTGTTTAAAGAGCGGCGGGTAATACGCGAAAGCATGGTAGACCCTTTTGCTCGGAGTTTTACCAATATTTGGCTTGGGTTGGGGCCGTCGATAAAGTCCTCCACCGTTACCGGTAAGATATTGCTGATGCTGGTGCGCTCGGCAAAATCTAAGGCAATACTCACATCGCGAGCCATTATCTTTACGCGAACAGGTTGGTTTATCGCTAAATTGCGATGTGAAATGACAAGGCTGCCGAAATCGGTGCTTAATTCGGTTAAGTGAAAGCCGGGCTGATGTCGAGTCACAATTCCATCGGTCACAATACAGGCCTCCTCCAGGTGAGAAAGCGGCAGAGCGGGGTCGGTTAGCAGTTCGTTTAGCGGACCTGTGGCCAGTATTTTCCCGTGGTCCATTAATACCATGCGATCGGCAATACGCACTACCTCTTCGACAGAATGGCTGACGTAGAGAATGGGGATATCCAATTGCTGATGCAAGGTTTCCAGATAGGGAAGAATTTCAGCTTTGCTCTTTGCGTCTAGACTAGCAAGTGGCTCATCCATTAATAGCAGTTGCGGGCTGGTTAATAATGCTCGTGCGATACCGACACGCTGTTGCTGGCCACCGGAGAGTTGATGGGGGTAGCGTTCCAATAGAGAGGCAACACCGAGCAGCTGTACCGCGTCGTCAAAACGGATTTTATGTTCGTCGACAGGAATACGTTTGTAGCCGTACTGCAGGTTTTTGCGCACGTTCAGATGGGGAAATAAACTGGACTGCTGAAAAACATAGCCGATGGGGCGTTTATGTACGGGAAGTGATTGTTTATCGTTTTGGAATACCCAACTTTTAAATCGTATGTGCCCGTTTTGAATTTTTTCCAGACCAGCCAGAGTACGTAGCAACGTTGTTTTTCCTGATCCGGACGCACCAAAAATGGCGGTAATACCCTGCGCAGGGAGGGTTAGATCAACGCTTGTATGAAAATCATCTTTATGGAAATCGTATTGCAGACGAAGGTCGTTCATTTGTGCTGACCTCGCTGGTGCCTGTCGAGAAATTGCAGGCTTAACAGCACGGCAAAGGCAAATGCCAGCATACCACCAGCGAGCCAGTGGGCCTGTGCATATTCCTGGGATTCCACATGATCGTATATCGCCATGGAGAGGACTTTGGTTTCACCGGGAATGTTGCCGCCAATCATAAGTACAACACCGAACTCGCCCATGGTGTGGGCGAAGCTCAAAATGATAGCCGTTAGTAAACCGGGGCGAGCCAAGGGGAGCGCAATGGTAAAAAAACGATCAAGCGGAGAGGCCCGCAGGGTGGCTGCGGCCTCCCAGGGTTGGTTGCCCATGATCTTAAACGCATTTTCCAATGGCTGAACGGCGAAGGGTAGCGAGTAGATAACCGAGGCCACGACCAAACCCGCAAAGGTAAAGGGAAGGGTGCCGAGGCCGATTGTTTGTGTAAACTGCCCGACAAAACCCTGAGGCCCCAGTAGCAACAATAAATAAAACCCCAGCACTGTTGGCGGCAGTACCAGAGGCATGGCGACAAGTGTTGATATAACGGGTTTAAAAATGTTGCGTGTGCGTGCCAGCCACCAACTTAGAGGGAGGGCAATTAAAATCAGCAGCCAAGTTGTGACTACAGCGAGTTTAAGGGTCAGCCAGATGGGAGTGGTGTCCAGCGGTTCAAGCATCTAAGGGTTTATTCAGTCGTTTTGAGGGGTGTCCGTAGCATAACCCATTTGACTGATAAGTGCAGTTGCCTCGCGGCTCTGCAAATAATGGAGCAGTGCAATTGCGGCTTTGTTGTCCTCTCCTTTTTTCAGTAATACCGCTTTCTGGTGGAGGGGAGGATATAGATCCTCCGGCACCTGCCACCAATAACCACGCTTATTTTCAGGCACTTGTAATATTTGTGACATCGCGATAAAACCGCTGCTAACGCTACCACTGGCAATAAACTGCATGGTTTGGGTAACGCTATTACCGTAAACAGTGGTGTATTTTGTTTTCTGGGTATTGAGTTTTTTCAACGCAAAGGTTGCAGCTTTACCGTAGGGGGCAATTTTGGGGTTTGCCAAAGCAATTTTCTGTTTTGCCTGGAACTTTGGAGGGGTTGAGTTGGCCGCTTTTTTAGGCTCCCAGTACACCAGTCGGCCGCGCGCATATGAAAAATCGCTATTCGGTACCGCGTGACCACTGATGAGTAACTTCTCTGGGCGCAGGCTGTCGGCCGATAAAAAGGCATGGAACGGAGCACCGTTTTGTATTTGCGCAAAAAGCTTACCGGTAGACCCACTGACAATTACCAGCTTGTGGGGATGCTGTTGTTCAAAATTTTCGACAAGAGATTTTAATGTGCTGTAAAAATTTGCAGCCACAGCGATACGGGCAGTTTCCGCATAGGCTCCTGCTGAGATAAAAAGAGTATATGTAATGATTAATAGCGAACAAATATTACGCATTGCGAATCGTTACTTCGTTTAGGGCTGGTGTAGACAAGCTAACGCCCTCGATTTCTGCGGATGTAAAAACGGCATCGTTTACTTCATATAGTGTTCTTACTAAATGTTTACGAAGCGTTGACGTCACCTTTGTGTCGGGAATACGCTCTAAATAAAGCCATAGCGTGTAATGCAAGGCGTAGTCGCCTGTATTGGTTAACGCCCACTCGAATTCACGATCTCGATTGATTTTGAGGGGCTTGTTATTTACACAAAGTTCGAAGGATTTTTTAAATATCCGGTCAATACGGGATTTAAAATGCCCAATTTGTTCACTGCGTTCTTCCGGCGTACTGCCTTTGAGTCCGGGATAGGCTATTTTATATACCAGCGATTTACGTAAGCCATCGGTTGATGCGACTTTACTTAAGTTGTCTATTTTCGATTTAATAAACTGGCTGTTGCGAATGAGTGTGCGGTGATTATTGCGTATATCGTAAAGCACAATATAAATCAGCGATACTTTATTAATAACATATTCGTCTGGATAGCCATCTACAACTACAACATCACCGTCTTCAAGCATACGGGAATTTAAAATAATCAAGCCGCTGATAATGTCGGGTGCCCAAGTGCTACTGGTAAAGGCCAGAAAGGCGGCGACGATACCGAATATGCCGGTCGTTTCCAGCATGCTGTCTGCACCCCATATTTTGATTAGGGTGTAGAGCAATAGAATAATAATGAAAATCAAACAGAGGAGGTCAACCAGCCTGGAGCTGTAGGTATCCAGAAATATCTTTTTCTCATCAATATTTCTTTCGTTACCAAATCGCTTACGGGAGAAAAATTCACATAGTTTGTATAGGTAGAGCGAGGTGTAAATGGCGGCGAGGCTAAGCCCTAGCTTAATAAAAGCGTGTTCATAGTGGTCGCTAAAGCGCAGTACGCTAAAGTCCAGCAAGTGCAATACAAGGATGATGACGTTGACCGAGCGGAAGATACGTAGCGTGGTCTTGTTTTGCTCTCCCGACTCCAGTATGCCCAGCAGGGGGCGGGCAAGTAGCAGCAAACTGATGTTGATGAAAAAAATCAGCCCATGGGCGATCAGCTCTGTGCGGTTGAGTTCCGGAATAAGCCAGGCCACAATATCCAAAACAACACTCCCTTTGTTATGTGCAAAGCGAGATGATAGCTCTTACTGGATAAAACATAAACGCTGTTATGTCTTGTAGTGTCCAGCCTGTGCAGTTTGGTCTAATGGGGCTTTACACGCCGTTTACGTCGTTGAGCGAAGCAAACGGTGTGTAAGGTTTCTGTTTTGCGGTGCTTTAGCCGGTAATTGCGGTTATTTTGTTCTCTTCTTGTGAAGAGGGCTCCGCTTCTTTGGTTGTGAGCAAGACGGACGGCTTGCCTTTACAGGCTTTTACCAGATCATCGCTGCGTTTTGCCAGTAACAGGCCAATGGCCTCTACATCCTGTTCGCTTACGCCGGGTACTTCGGCCTCTATAAGGCTGGTGATACTGGCTGCCAGCTCTAACATTTTATCGTGTGCATCTGCTGCTTTTTTATCATCAAACATACTGCCGTCCCGGTCACATTTCCAAACTGCAATGACTGCCATAACTGAATCCTCGCTCAAGGTGAATCAAACAATACTGTACAAGAGTACAGTAATTGTGGGTGGGTGCAAGTAGATTAGTGAAGTTGTCGGTCAGTATTATGAATTTTCTGAAATTTACGGGTAATGATAACCGTGACGAGAACCGTTATACGCTGGATTAGGTCGGGTGCTGTGCCGGGTGAAATATGGGACTGAATTCGCTGCTGAATGGCCTGGTACCGGTCATTGTCTGTAGGATCGAGCGCCGGAATGGCTTTGATAACATTGCGCATAACCTCGTTAAAGTCGCCGCCCTGGTTGCTGATTAATTTTTGTGCATGTCGCTCAAGCTCTTTCAGCTTCATGGTTTTTAGCTGAGTTACTAAACCGGCTTCCGGGGTATTGAGGAGTTCATGGGTTTTCATTGCGTTAGCTACTTCCTGTTCTACAGATTATGGCGGGGTGGCAATGGTAATCGGTATGATGGTTATTTTCAGTGTTCAAGTTCAAGCGAAATGCAAAATAAACGTCCTTACTGCCAGCAATGCCAGCGTCCGCTGAGAACCTGTCTCTGTGATTTGGTTAAACTTGTGCCTACTGAAACGGAAGTTGTTATTTTGCAGCATCCCAGTGAAGCTGGGCATGCGAAGGGAAGTGCGCGATTACTTCATTTGTGCTTACCCAATAGCCGACTGTATGTGGGGGAGGTTTTTCAACCGGATGAACTCCAGCTTCAAGCCTCTGGGAGTGTACTGTTATACCCGGGGGCGGATAACAGTAGGGGGGCAGATCGCTGCGAAGTTGTTAGTCAATTGCTGGTACTGGATGGGACCTGGCGAAAAAGTCGAAAGCTGCTGTACCTGAATCCCTGGCTGCAAGATCTGCCGCGGCTGGCTTTAGATTCGGGCCAAAGCCGTTATCGAATTCGAAAACCTGAATTCGGGCATCAGTTGTCGACGTTCGAGGCGACGCTGTCTGGTTTAAGTCAATTGGAAGGCCCAGATAAATTTACATCTTTAGGCGACGTGTTTACTACTTTTGTGGACCGTTACGAGCGGTTTATCAACGCTAACAAGTGTTAAATCACCCTTCATATAAAAGGAGCGAATCTGCTGGTAGAATATGAGGAGGAAAAGCGTGGTGAGATGGGCAGGTTTTTTTCGAATATATCGGTTAGAGAAGGCGCGCTGCTGTGTGTATAAGGAGCCCAGAATGCAGGATCGACGAGAGGGTTTAAACTATGATTATGAAACAATTTCTACTCAGTACTTTCTTTCTTTTTATTGCCGCTTGTAGCACGACAGGTCAACAAGCGGTGCCTAAAGTTTCCGAACTTCTCGTCGAGCAGCTCGGCGGAAAGGGGCGCGATTGTGTTCGTATTTCGGATATTAAAGGCTATGGCTATCAGCATAATGTCTTCACCATTGATGGTCGCGGCGACTACTATCTGGCGACAACCGTCACGCGTTGTCACTCGATGGCTGCCACGGTTGGTGTCGTTTTCCAAGGCCCGGGAAATGAAGTCTGTGGTGGCGGTGCAAGTAAAGTCTATGGCAGCGGAACTGACTGTACGATTTCAAAGGTCTATGAGTTTCCTTCTAGGAAAGAGGCGTTTTCCGCATTAGATAAGGCGGTTAAAAAACGAGAGGAATTATTGCAAGCCGCTAAACAGGCTACGCGGGAATAATAGGCATATTTTTTTGATGGACCGTTTCACAAGCCGTAAGAAATTACTCTTACGGCTTTTTTTTAGCTGTTTGTTTTAGCGCAGAGTGGACAATAAGGAATGTAAATGCTGCCAGAATTCCTGTTAAAGCCCCGGCTATATGGGACAAATAGTTGATATTGCTACCGCTCTTACTAATGGTGATGGAAAGCATATCGGAACCGATATAGCTGATAGATACCAGTAACAGTGGTAGGCGAAATGTCCCCGAAAAAAAGAGTACCCAGAAGAATATGTGTAAGAATTTGTGCGGATAGAGCAGGGTAACAAAAATCATGGTGCTGGTTACAACGCCGGAAAGCCCCAGTGAGGGTGAGGTGCTGCTCATGTTGAGCGCGCCAAAACAGTAGACCATGTCGGTGGCAATGGCGCTGGCCAGGAGAAATACGGCAAAGGTTAGGTGCCCCAACAGTTGCTCGGCTCCTACTGCGAAAGCAAGAAAGAATATCAGATTGAACAGTAGGTGCATCCAGTTAAGATGAATTACTTTAGATGTGAGCATGGAGCGTATATCGTAGCTGCCGGGTTCGTACCACCAGTCTACAGTGGCCGAGTTGGGCACTATTTTATGCATTCGCTCCAGTTGATGCAGGATTTCTTTCGAGTTGAGATGCGTTTTATGTTTTTCGTGAATAAATTGTTTAAAAATGGGCTGAGGATCTGCGGTTAAATCCAACTGTACAAATAGTTCAATACACTCCTCCTGTGAAAGCATCTTATCCAGTTCGTCACTTATTTCATGTTGACAGAAATTATGGATATCATTTTTATATATATACCATGAATACTCCTGCACAAAAAAAGTGATTAGGCATATTAAGGTTACCAGAGTTGTCACTATGGGAACTACGGAAAGTTCAGAGTCGACTTTGTACGGGAAAATGATCATGTTTAGTGCCTAATAGGCTTCCTTGTGCGCCATATAACCCATAAAAATGGACGTCTATTGGCGTCAGCGCTATAAGTGGGCTCCATGTCAGTAAGTATAGACGTTAGAATTTTTAAAACGACTATGACGACATTTCCCCCCCGTATTTGCTAGACTCAATAGAGGTAATATTTCCATAGAAAATAATAAGCGAGAGTCGTAATGAAAAAACTCTACAAGGTTTTAGTTTTACTGGTGGTTAGCGCATTTGTGCATCACGTTTATGCTGTGCAAGTGAGTTTGGATGAAAACGATTACTTCGAGGCTCAGGGGCTGAATGTACTGGTATTTAGCAACTGGTATAACGGATTGTTTAGTGATGCAAAAATTAGTGGCGTCGAACTGATTCATCACGGTGAGCGAACAGCAACCAATGGCGATGTGCGTTTAAATGCAACGCCCGAGCAGTGGGATAAAATTCCGGCGTTTATCGATCGCAAAGTGAATGTGGAAGCCCAAACGATAGAGGCCTTTCTGCATTATCCTGATTACAATTTTAAATACTCCATTAGAACTACGGCTGTTGATGATGGAGTGCAAATAACCGTAAATTTACCGGAGGTTCTGCCAGAAGCGTTAGAAGGACATGCCGGCTTCAATATGGAATTTGTGCCATCGGCCTACTTTGAAAAGGCCTTTCTAATGGATAACCAAGCGGGTACCTTCCCGCTCTATCCGACCGGAGCGAAAGAGCAAAACGGAACCCTGCTACCCACGCCCCTGGCTGTGGGACAGAAGTTGGTGCTGGCGCCAAGCGATCAAAAGAGCAGAGTCTCGATCGAGTCTTCAAGCGCAGCGCTGCAATTATTTGACGGGCGCAATAAGGCCCAGAACGGTTGGTTTGTGGTTCGCAGCCTGATTCCCGCAAAAGAAAAAGGTGATGTGTTGCAGTGGACGCTTTCGGCCAGTGTTGAAAAAAACTGGCTGCGTAAGCCGGTTATTGGGCATTCGCAGGTGGGGTACCACCCCAAGCAAAGCAAAGTGGCGGTGATTGAGCTGGATGCAAGGGACACCAAAAAACATCCCGCCAGGCTGCTCAAGGTGAGTGCAGATGGCCACCAGTCAACCGTGTTTAAAGCCAAGCCCGAAGACTGGGGTAAGTACAAGCGTTACAACTATCGTAAATTTGATTTCTCTAGCATTACTGAACCGGGTGTTTATAGGCTGCAGTATGCAGATGTAACCACTGCTCCCTTTTTGATTGGAGAGAATATCTATACAAATGCCTGGACCCCTACACTGGATATGTACATGCCCGTGCAGATGGATCATATGCTGGTGAATGAAGCCTATCGTGTATGGCATGGTGCTTCGCATTTGGACGATGCGGTACAAGCGCCTGTCGATCTTGAGCATTTTGATTTATACGCTCAGGGGCCAACAACGGATACCCCATATAAGCCGGGCGAGCATATTCCTGGCCTGAATATTGGCGGTTGGTATGATGCCGGTGATTTCGATATCCGCACCCAGAGCCAATACCGTACGGTGATGGGGCTGGTAGATGTATGGGATCACTTCAAGCCTACGCGTGATACCACCCGGGTGGATTATGCGCGCAAGTATGTTGATCTGCATGTTCCTGATGGCAAGGCCGATATTCTTCAGCAAATCGAACACGGTGCCCTGGCGCTGATTGCCCAGCACCGTGCCGTTGGTCATGCAATTCCCGGTATTATTGTGCCCAAAATTACTGAGTACACTCATCTGGGTGACGGTATGACCATGACCGACAATATGATCTACAGCCCCGGCATGGGTGAGCTGGAGAGCAACGGCATTAATAGCGGTAAGTTTGATGATCGCTGGGCCTTTACCTCCTACTCGTCAGCCTTGAATTACGGTTCTATTGCCGGTTTGGCCGCCGCCAGCCGCGCACTGCAAGGCTACAACGATGAGCTGGCGAAGGAATGCCTGGATACGGCTACAGCGGCCTGGGAGAAAGAGCAAAACCAGGAGCCGGTTATATTTGCTTACGGTAATACTACCGGTGGTTCGTTGGAGTCGGAAAAGCTTAATGCCGCAGTTCAGCTTTTACTTACCACCAAGAGCAAAGCCTACGCAGCGGCTTTGGAGCAGATGCAGGATGAGCTAGAGAAGGGGTTTGTATTCCAGGCGGCCAATGCTGTGAAAGTGTTGCCCTTTATGAGTGACCGCTTCAAACAGAAGGTGCGCAGCTTGGCAGAGGGCTATACGCAAACTCTGGCGAAGACCGAGCAAGAGAACCCCTACGGTGTAAAAATTACCGAAGGTGGCTGGGCCGGAAATGGTTTTGTGATGATGGGTGCGGTTAACAATTACTATTTACACAAGGCTTTTCCCGATCTTGTTAGTGCAGAATCTGTCTATAGCGGCTTGAATTATCTTTACGGTACCCACCCTGATTCCGATCTTTCTTTTGTTTCCAGTGTCGGAACTCAGTCGAAGCAAGTTGCATATGGTATGAACCGGGCAAATTTCTCCTTTATTGCCGGTGGCATCGTGCCCGGAGTGCTTATTTTAAAACCCGATTTTCCGGAAAACCGCGAAGATTGGCCTTTTATGTGGGGGCAGAACGAGTACGTGATTACTATGAGTTCGAGCTATATTTTTCTGGTGCACGCGGTAGAGGATCTACTTAACGGCGAGTAATGATAAAAGTAAAAAGGGCTTCGGCCCTTTTTTTGGGACTTATAATAGCTAAAATATATCAGGAGTATCAATCTCATTGATTTGAGGCGGTTGATGTTGGCGCGTACTATTGCTTCATCGACATTAATTAACTAAATCAATCAGGAGTCTTGATATGTCACAGTCCTTAATCAACACCAAAATCCTTCCTTTCAATGCAACCGCTTACCACAAAGGTGACTTTGTACCCGTCAGTAGTGATGACTTGGCCGGTAAGTGGGCGGTAGTGATGTTCTACCCAGCGGACTTCACTTTTGTTTGTCCCACTGAGTTGGGCGATATGGCCGATTATTACGCACAGTTGCAGGAGATGGGCGTAGAAGTTTACTCGGTATCGACCGATACCCACTTTACTCACAAAGCTTGGCATGACAGTTCCGATACCATTAGCAAGATTGACTTTCCAATGATCGGCGACCCAACAGGTAATATCACCCGCAATTTCGGTGTGATGATTGAAGAAGACGGCCTTGCGCTGCGCGGAACCTTTGTTATCAACCCAGAAGGTGAAATCAAAGTTGCTGAAATCCATGACCTGGGTATTGGCCGTTCTGCAAAAGAGCTGGTTCGTAAAATTCAAGCTGCACAGTATGTTGCCGAGCACGACGGTGAAGTGTGCCCCGCCGCGTGGCAGCCAGGTGAAGAAACGTTAGCGCCATCGCTAGATCTGGTTGGCAAGATCTAAAAGCCGGCAATTCATACCTTGTAGTTCGCTCGTCACCGGAGTGGGGCGTCCCCCCTCCTCCGGTGACAAGTAACCACCATGTTATTTTCTCGATCATTCTCGTACAGGAGAGGATCAAAAGCTGTTAGGAGAGAACCGTGTTAGACACCCAACTGAAAACCCAATTAACAAGCTATCTTGCCAACTTAAAAGCACCGGTGGAGTTGGTGAAGTTTGTAGACGACAGCGCTAAGGGCAAAGAGTTAAACGAGTTGGTCAACCAGATTGCAGAGTTGTCTGACAACGTAGGTATTATTGAAAAGGACAGTGCCGGAGAGCGTGTACCGTCCATGATGGTACGCTCAGCAACGACTGGTAGTGAAATACGTTTTGCCGGCGTGCCTATGGGCCACGAATTTACTTCATTGGTATTGGCTTTGCTGCACAGTGGCGGTCACCCGATGAAATTGGACAAAGAGGTGATAGAGCAGGTACGAGGGCTGGAAGGTGAATTTCAGTTTGAAACCTATGTATCACTCTCCTGCCAGAACTGCCCAGATGTGGTTCAGGCATTGAATATTATGGCGGCGATTAATCCACAGGTCACTAATGTGATGATCGATGGTTCTGTGTTTCAACAGGAAGTTGAGGCGAAAAATATTATGGCTGTTCCCGCTGTCTATCTAAACGGCGAAAGCTTTGCCCAGGGGCGTGTCAGTCTGAAAGAAATTTTGCAGAAGGTTGATACTGGAGCCGCGGAGAAAGACGCTGAAAAAATCAATCGCAAAGAACCATTCGATGTCTTGGTCATTGGTGGTGGCCCAGCTGGCGCTTCGGCAGCAATATACGCCGCTCGTAAAGGTATTCGTACTGGCATTGTTGCAGACCGTTTTGGTGGGCAGATGCTGGATACCGTTGCTATCGAAAACTTTATTTCGGTGAAGGCCACGGAAGGTCCGCGATTAGTGGCCAGCCTGGAAGAGCATGTACGTGAATACGATGTGGATATTATGGCTGACCAACGGGTAAGCCGACTCGTCGAAGCCGAGCAGGAAGGTGGCTACGTTACAGTTGAACTGGAGAGCGGTGCAACCTTGGTTAGTCGCTCAGTTATTGTGGCTACCGGTGCGCGCTGGCGTGAAATGAACGTGCGAGGTGAAAAAGAATACCGAGGCAAGGGCGTAGCTTACTGCCCTCACTGTGATGGTCCTCTGTTTAAAGGTAAATCAGTAGCGGTGGTTGGTGGAGGGAACTCCGGTATTGAGGCTGCCATCGATCTTGCCGGTATCGTCGAGCGTGTTACGGTGCTGGAGTTCGACAATAAGCTTCGTGCCGATGAAGTGTTACAGCGCAAAGCCAGAAGTATGGGCAATATCGATATTATTATGGAGGCACAAACTACCGAGGTCTTGGGGGATGGTGATCGTGTACAGGGCTTGAAATATCTTGACCGCGCCACAGGTGAAACCAAAACGATTGAGTTGGCGGGTATTTTTGTGCAGATCGGCTTGGTGCCCAATTCAGAGTTTCTGAAGGGGACCCTGGCATTAAGTAATCGCGGCGAAGTAATAAGCTCCGAACGTGGAGCAACCTCCATGGCGGGGGTGTTTGCGGCGGGAGATGTGACGGATGTGCCGTTTAAGCAAATTATTATTGCCATGGGCAACGGTGCTACCGCTTCACTTGGGGCTTTCGATTATTTAATTCGAACGCCAGCACCTCTCTCCGAGCAAAAGAATGTAGCTTAAAACGCGTTAAAGTTAATCGATACACGATTGTTTTCCGCTGCCGCTAGATTCCATGCGCCCGCAAGGGTACCCGGAGCTTGCTCTGGGTATTCGTGGCGGGGTTTGCTGTAACCCTGGCTTGAAACATTTAGTTCCACTACGCCGTCGCGAATGGGCATGGCGTTTTGTTCAAAGTTTAAATAGGGCAGACTGAGAAAATCGCTTGCGGAATATTCTTGTGCAATATCCGATGTAAAGACGCACTCCTGCACAGGCATGGTACTTTCGGCCAGCTGCCACTCACCAGCCTCACTGGGTTGCAGGCAAAAATTGCCTAAATGAACCATCAGATCGATATTACCGCTGAATCCTGTACTGGCAAGACGGTAAACTAGGTTGCTAACCTTCAGTATTTGCTGTTCATTTAGCGGAGTGCTGGCGTAGTCAAATTGGAGGTCGATATCCAGTGCCCAGCTCAGCGCTTCCATAATGCCGGGGTTGTAGGGCTCTGCTTCTGTCACCGATTGTTGAGGCCCCAGGCTGGTTGCCAGGGTTTTGATCAGTTGTTGCTGTTGTCGGTTTGCGCTAATTAAATCCTGGTAATGATTCTCCATTTGCAGCAGTTCCTGGCGCGTACCGAAAAGCTCGTAGGCGATCAGGCTCAGTCCCAACAAAATAAGCAGTAATAGGGAGCTGGAAATAACGGATGTCTTGCGCTGGTCTGCGTCGATCTCTGCGTTAAGAACAGACAGGGGAACATCGCCTACCACCGGTTCTTTGCCGCCGTTCTTTTCTATTTCACCGCTTAAGCGGCGCACGATAAAACGCGCGTTATCCGCCATTTGTTGGCGAACATCGGCAATATGCATTTCAAACAGGCGAGCAACTTGCAAGCGTATTTTTTCCAGCGATTCTGTTTCCTGGTTGGTGGAGCTGGAAGCGGTCGCTCTGGGGGCTGCATCGTACTTGGCACTGGAGCCGGAGCTCGCGCTGGAAGATGCGGTAGCAACAACCGGATTGGGTTGTGCGGGAGGATTTGTTGGTGTGTCCTGTTTTTCCTTGGGCACAATTTTCAACCCGGACAGAACTCGCTCCAGGCTGGCCGGTTTGATCACTTCTTTGGACAGAATATCGAGGGCTCCCAGGGCGCGGGCTTGGCCTACATAAACGTCACCCTTCTGGGCGGTGTACATTATCACCGGTATCATGGCGGTGTTAGGATTGGCTTTAATAATTTTGAGTGCTTCGAAACCATCCATACCTTCCATATGGTGGTCCATAAAGATAACTGCAGGGCTGCGGTAGCTGAGATATCCCAAGGCTTCTTCGGCACTGAAACTAACGTCCACTGCCAGCTCGTAACGAGAAAGCATTTTCTTCAGCCGAAGTTGAGCTGTTTTGGAATCGTCCACAATAAGCACACGCTGCATTCTGTCTCCCTCAAAATAATTTTTTATTTGCGTGCAATTTAATCTATGTTGTCCGCACTATGCCAGAGCCAAAGGTTCAGAATGTGAGATACTCTGTGCCAAATAGCACTTTCTAGCGGGTGCTTGATTAATAATTAGTGCTAAATGCCTAGGCCGTCGATTGAATACTAACGTTATTGTTCATAGGTATTCTAAAGCTGTCTCTTCGGCAGGTTTGTATAAGGTTGATGATTGATGTTACAGCTTGCTCAAAATCAAACGGGTAGCCGCAAAAAAATCCTCTATCGTATTTTGGTGCTGCGAGCGATAGCCTTGGCTATCGCCTTTAGCGTGTTAGCCGTTTTCCAGTTTATGTTGGAGCGGCCGCTGGATTATCCCCTGCTGTACGGTATAACGTTCGCGGCGGCTCTATATTCGGCAGTAACCCTGCTGCGTCTGCAAAGTCTGACACCGGTTACAGATGTTGAGCTGTTTTTCCATCTGCTGATGGATGCGCTTATCCTATTAGTGCTTGTAGCGTTTTCCGGGCGGGCAACCAATCCGTTTATTTATTATTTGCTGGTGTTGGTGGCGATAAGCGCCACAATTTTTACGCGAGCGGTAAGCTGGGTGTTCGCTGGTTTGGCTGTTATAGCGTATACCGCGCTACTTTATCTGGATTTGGAAGAGCATATTCACCACTTGTTTAGCGATTTTCAGCTGCACTTAATCGGTATGTGGGTGAATTTTGTAGGCAGTACGTTGCTGATGCATTTTTTTGTATCGCTGCTGGCGACGGCGCTTCGAGATCGGGAAGTTTTACTGGCGCGCTCGCGGGAAGAAACCTTAAAAAATGAGCAGCTTGTGGCTATTGGCACCCTGGCGGCATCCACGGTACACGCTCTGGGTACACCTTTGTCTACCATGGCGGTAATGTTGGGAGAAATGAAGCAGGACACCGAAGTTGATCTTGAAGATATTGGCCTGCTGTTGGGGCAGGTGGAGCGCTGTAAGCAAACCATGAGCAAGTTGTCGACGATCGCTTCGAACCAGGAGTCGGAGTACCGTGTTTCACCGGTAGCGGAATTGTTTGACGATCTGGAAGAGCATTACCATCTGTTGAGTCCGGTGCGGGTTCCCAATTTCTCGATGGATAGCTCCGTAGAGCAGGCACAAATTCATCACAGCTTATTACTGCTCTATGCTTTGATTAATTTAGTGGACAATGCTGTTCGTGCGGCTCAATCGAGGGTGGAGGTCTCGGCAAAAGTTGCCGGCCACAAGTTGCAAATCAAAATCAAAGATGACGGCCACGGCATGCCTGCAGATATGGTTGAGAATTTCGGCAAACCGAATTTTTCTCGGCAGGAGGGCGGGCTTGGCATCGGTATCTTTTTGTCTAATACCACAATTGAGAAGCTTAACGGTAAAATTGTACTGTTTAATCCCAGCGAAAGTCGCGATGGTAAAACCACCGTCTTAGTGGAGCTGCCACTGGCAAATGAAGATGACAAATAACAAGTTTTTTTATATTGAAGATGATGACATTCTTGCGAGCGTTACCGTTAAAGCGCTTATCAAACGCAGCTACGAGGTGGAGCACTTTAGCTCTGTTGCCGAAGCATCTGCTTGCGACCATCTAAGTGATTTTGCATACGGGCTGTTGGATTTAAAGCTCGAGGATGGCAATTCCTTAGCGTTAATCGATGCTCTGATTAATGCAAACCCCAGGATGAAAATACTGGTGCTGACCGGCTATGCCAGTATTGCCAGTGCCGTGCAGGCAGTCAAAATGGGCGCGACCAACTATCTGGCCAAGCCCGCGACGGTGGACGACATTTTGCGTGCGTTTGAGAAAGGTGCCGGCGATAGCCGCGAATTGTCGCTGGAAACGGTGGATGAGATGTCGTTGCGCCGTCGGGAGTGGGAAACTATTCAAACGGCACTGGCGGCCAACAACGGCAATATTTCAGCCACTGCTAGGCACTTGAAAATGCATCGTCGTACGCTACAGCGAAAACTGCAGAAAAAGCCCGTTAGTGAATAGCTTGTAAATCCGCCCCGCCGCTGGCCAAAAGGGGCCTATCATCCCCTCTAGGCTCACCACTCAAACTCGCCATAGAACGCCTGATTTTACTGCTAGACTTGATGGAGTAGGCCATCAACCCCGTCTGTTTGGAGCTAACCTAGTGAGCGGAAAAAATCCATGAAAGCCCCTTGGAGCGAGACTCTCGTTTTGACCGCTGTTTTGATAATTTCCGGAACGGCGCTTGCTGAAGACGGGTTGGTAACGGCTGCCGATCTGATTGAAATGGACTTTGAAGAGCTTGTCAATATGGATGTTGAAGTTGAGAGTGCGGGTAAAAACCGAACTCGGGCGATGGATTTGCCCTACGCCGCGTTTGTGATCAGTAATAGTGATATTCGCCAAAGTGGAGCGCAAACGATTCCCGATGCCCTGCGCCTGGCACCTGGAGTATCGGTAAATCAGATTTCTGCCGGTGAGTGGGCTGTCGGGATTCGTGGCGGCGGCGGCCGATTCTCGCGCTATGTATTGATTATTGTGGATGGCCGTATTGCCTATAACGCGGTATTTAGCGGAGTGAATTGGGATGAGTTAAACCTTTCCCTGTCACAGATTGAACGCATTGAAATCATACGAGGGCCTAATGCCGTTGCCTGGGGTGCGAACGCAGTCAACGGTATTATCAATATCGTTACCGAAAAGCCCAGTGCTAAAAAAACCAATAAGCTCGCAGCCTGGGGGGGAACGGATGATCGAACCGGTGCTTCGCTGAACTATTCCCAGGCGCTAAAAGGGCAATGGTTTATGGGGATTGCTGGTCAGGCGCAAAGGTGGCGAGGTTTAAAGACGTTTTCGGATAATGTACGAGAGGACGGGCACGAGGACTGGCGCCTATCGACCACACTAAACCGCGAGGCCGAACGAGAGACGACCCAGTTTTCAGCGGACGTCTTTGGTATGCGCCAGACACCCGTCTGGAACTGGTACGAGAGCGAAGATCTGTCGATGGTGGAAGCGGCTAACCGAGAGGATAAGCATGGCTGGACGCTGTTGGGCAGCCATCAGGCAGCCATTAGTGATTTTGGCTTTTGGACGGTGCGGGGCTCCTACGAGCGCACTAAACGCGATGCCACGCTCTACCAGTGGGATGCGACCAACTATCAGCTGGATATGGAGGTGACTGCTCGCTGGAAGCAACACAATCTATCCGTGGGGGTGAACGGGCGGCTTAACGACTCCTATATTAAAACGCGTGAGGATTTTGGTCTGCGTTTTCTACCGCGCGCAAGAACAATACGAAACAGCGGTGTCTTTTTGAGCGACGCCATCAATTTAAGCGAAAGTGTGCAACTGACGCTTTCAGCAAGGTTGGACAAGAATGAGCTGAGTGCAACCAGTCTGCAGCCTTCGATTCGAATGCTGTGGAGCCCAACCGATGACGATCGTTTATGGATTGCAGCTTCCGAGGCGAGAACAACACCGGCAAGGGCATTGGTAGATATTGCCGATGTGACTTATGCGGTGGTTCCCGCTGAAAGCGCCGGATCGCCATACCCTATTGGTATAAACGTTAACGGATACCAGGAAGAGGAGGATGACTCGCGTTTAAAGGCTTTAGAGCTTGGTTATCGCCGTACCTTCGATGATTATAATTTTGATATTGCAGTATTTGATTTTGACTATGCGAATGACGTAAGCCTTACCCCATTGGGGGAGCCTGTTTTAATACTCGATCGCAATCACCAGCCGACACATTTTGTGCAGCAGGCGGTATTCGACAATGTTCGTGAATATGGAAGCCGTGGTGGTGAGATTAGCATGAGGGGAATGTGGTCTGAATGGTGGACTTTTCAAGTTTCCTATTCTCGCGTTGGCCGGTCGGATGTGGCGTCGGGCTGGAGTTCCAATTTTTCATTTATGAATAATATCCAGCTCTCGGAAACAATCCACTGGAATATTTGGTTGAGATACACCCATGGTAACGACAGCGTTGGAGCACAATTTGCAGATTCTGTATCGAGGAATGACGCCTCGGAAAATTACGTTTTAATTGATACCAATATTCATTGGGATATCTCATCACGTTGGACGCTGAGCGTTATTGCCAACGCGCTTGGTGATGAACACGTAGAGGCAGAGAGGGAAGAGTTTGGCGATACACCATTTTTAGTGGAACCCTATGTGATGATGAAGATGGGACTTAATTTTTAATGATCTGCCGGGCGATATTTGACAGCTTTGTCGTGCTGAAATTCCGCTTGGTATTGGTGACGTTGCTGCTTTTGGCCTCCGTTCCGAAAGTACAAGCGCAGGAGCAGAGCATTCATGCGTTACGAAGTGCGTATCTTTACTATTTTTCACATTTTATTAGCTGGCCGGAAAAAACGGAGTTTACCAACAACGAACTGAAGCTCTGTGTGTTGACTGATGACGAGAAAGACCGGTACCAGCTGTCGACGATAGAGAATAAGAATCTTGGGGTAAACACACTACACATTCAATTTTTCGAGGCTGTAGGTAACGCTGCGGCAGACGATTTAAGTCAATGTCATATGATGTATGTGGCAGAACGTTATGATAGATGGTTAGAAAATAACACCGATCGTATTGATGATAAAACGCTGCTGGTGACAGAGGGGGGGCTTCAAGCCAAGGGCGATATTCATCTGTTTAAACTGAAAAAGAAATTGAAGTTTGAAATTAATCACGAAGAGTTAATGTCGCGTCAGTTTAAGGTAAGCTCCAAATTGCTTCGCTTGTCTCGAAGAGAAGGGGCCTGATATGCTTAAACGGTCTCCAGGCGATTTTAGATCACGGATTTTATGGTTGGTATTAACTGTAGTGTTGGCTTCCGGTATTGTCAGCGCCGCCGCAGTGCTGTGGAATTATGATCGTGTAGGCCGTGAAGTATTGCTGTCAAGAGTAACCATGGCCTCTGATATTATTAGTCAGAATGTCGCCGCTTCCGTACTATTCGATGACCGGGTGACGGCAAATGAAATTTTGGCGACCTACAGTGCAGATCGTTCTCTCTTACTGGCCGTGTTGGTGACAAATAAAGGCGATGAGCTTGCACGGTACACTAGTAAAATCTATAACGAAGAAAAACAAAACGCTTACCATATTCGTAAAAATGTTGTTTTTGAGGGTGAGATTATTGGGCAGCTTGGACTCGTCATATCCAAAGATGAAGTCTATGAACATAATGTCGATAACGGTATTTTTGTCTTGCTTTTGTTAGGAGTGGTTTTTATTGTTGCTTACGGCATTACGGTGCCGCTTATTCGTTCGATTTTAGTCCCACTCCTTAATCTACATCAGTTGTCTGAAAAAATTGCGAAGACTCGAGACTACTCCCTGCGGGTTGAAATTCAATCGGAAGATGAAGTTGGCCGATTGAGTAAAATGTTTAACCAGATGGTAGAGCAAATAGAGCACCGCGATTCCATGCTGGAAAAACAGGTTGGCCACCGAACAAATGAGTTGGAAAAATTGGCTGAAGAATTTCGCTTTAGGGCTTTTCACGATAGCCTAACGGGGTTGCCTAACCGGGCGTTGTTAAATGAACGTTTTGCTCACAGTATTGAGCATGCTAGCCGAACCAATACGCGCTTTGCCTGCTTGCTATTGGATCTGGATGATTTTAAAGCCATCAACGATACCAAAGGCCATGAGTTTGGCGATGAGCTGTTGATCGAGGTGGCAAATCGCCTGAAAGCGGTCATTCGGTCAGAAGATTTGGTGTGTCGCCTAGGCGGAGATGAATTCGTATTAGTGTTGAACGATCTTCAGGATGTACAGGAGGTTGAAATTATTGCGAGAAAAATTCTTGCGCAAATTAACCGCGAGTTCAAAGTAAAAACGGAACGTGTGACGACTGCTGCGAGTATGGGCGGAGCCGTTTTTCCGGATCATGGTGAAAATTTAAGCACTATAAAACGCCATGCGGACGTAGCCATGTACCGGGCGAAGGATGAAGGTAAGAATCGCTTCTGTCTCTTTTCTGAAGGCATGGAGGAGGACGTTAAGTATCGTCTTATGATACTTAACGATCTGCGCCCGGCAATCGAAGAAAAACAATTGGAAATCTACCTGCAGCCCAAGATAGACCCGGTCGCTGGGCGGGTTAGTGGTTGCGAGGCGCTGGTTCGTTGGAATCATCCGGAAGAAGGATTTTTAACCCCAGATAAATTTGTTCCCTACGCGGAAGATGTCGGGATGATTGCAGAAATTGATTATTTTGTTATACGTGAATGCTGCGAGTTGATTGTAAAATGGTCGAAAATAATCACTCAACCAATTCCTATCGCATTCAATCTTTCGGGTCGACACTTTCACAATTACAAAATTGTTGAAGTTCTGGAAGATGCAATAAACCAGTACCACCTTGATCCTTCTATGCTAGAGGCGGAAATTACAGAAGCAGTATTGATTCAAGATCCCGATAAAGCACAAAAGATTGTGCATGCCATTAAGTCGTTAGGTTTGGGTATTAGTCTGGATGATTTTGGTACAGGTTACTCTTCGCTGAATTACTTGAGAACATTGCCTATTGACACGGTAAAACTCGATCGTTCTTTTGTGGCCAATATTGACAGTAACCCCCAGGATCGGAGGCTTACTAGAGGTATTGTTTCTCTTGCCCAGGGGTTGAATTTGAAGTTGGTCGCGGAAGGCGTTGAAAATGAAATGCAAGTGCGTGCATTACTGGAGTTGGGCTGCGTGACCATGCAGGGTTACCATTTTCTTCCTCCTGCATCCAACCGAGATTTTCTGCAGTGGTACATAAAAAACTATTCCCTTGATGGAACTCAAGGAGAATAAATTTTTATGTAAAATACAAATATTGAAATTGTCACGAGCCCGCTAATAGAATTCCCACTCAATTTCTCCCTGAGTTTTTGTAACGCAGTCTGCAGTATCTTTTTTATAATTCCTATACACTGACGCGTTTGGGGGTGTGCAGTTATATCTGTTAACCCGTGTTGTATAAAAAAGGTAAAAATTGGAGTGAGAAAGTGAAAAAACGACTGTGCTTGTCACTATTAGCGATGACAATTTCTTCAGCTTCCCTGGCGGGCTCTTATCAAGCAGAGCTTACTGGTACGTTGGGGCGGATGGAAGTAGATGGAGCAGATAACGCGTTACTATTTGGTGTTGGTGGTGAATTCCATTTTGCCCCTGTAGACACTTCGGGCAAGCCTTTGGCAGAAGCCGCATTTTTAAACAAATCTTCGAATGTTAATGCCGGGCTAGCTTTTGCGAATAGTGATGATTATGACGTTACAACGACCTATCTCGGTGCAGATGTCTACTTACCTAATACTATGGTTTTTATTGGTGTTGATTATACCCGTATGGACACCGACGATTGGGATGATAGCTATTTCTCCGTAACTGGTGGTGTTACTCCTATCGATGGGCTGTTACTGACAACAACTTATGTCGAAGATAGTGGCTACGACCTTAACCTGCAGGCAAAGTATGTAACGCAGTTGTCCGGCGGACAAGCGGTAAGTGTTTTCGGTAGCTTTGAAGACAATGATAGTAATATTTTTTCGGTTGGCTGCGACTTTTACCTAAATCGTGCGACCAGTGTCGGCTTGGAGGTTACCGACACAGGAAGCGATAAAGCCTATACCTTTAGCGCTAACCATTTCCTAAGTGAAGTGACCTTTGTCGGCGCTTATTACATCAATCAGGAAGTAGCGGATACTCTGGGTGTGGAAGGGGGGATGCGCTTTTAGTCGTGGTTCCGTTTTCCTTCCTCTAAATCCATAGGTACGTTGGATCACTCTTTATGGATACCCAGTGCAGGCCTGTTACTGGGTATCACTACCACTCCAAAATCATTGAAGACATAGAAGCTGGGTGTTTACCTGTGTAACCGCGGTGAGCGTCGAAAGCATGCCTGCATTTTATACTGGCCCAGATAAAACCGAAGGATACTGGTGTCCGGCGATTGATAATTATAGGGCTGCAAAAGTAGTCTCCAGTTTAGTGGTTGTACCGGATATACCCCGCCTGAGTCAAACGGTTGATGTTGTCAGTAATTTTTACAGCGGGTATTGGTTTTACTCTTGAATGTTAAGAAAAGTGCTTTGATATCAGTATGATAGAGATGTGGCCCGGTTTTTGACTGTTATCTTGATAGCGTTTTTTGGGTCGTCAATAGGCGGGGTATAAAACGCTAAGGTATAGAGTTCTCGGGCAGGTATTCTGCTCGTTTGCAAAAGGTTAACAGGAAGGGATAGTTTGTATGTTAAGTAATAAAAATAAATTGATTGGAGGGGCGATTTTAAGCTTGAGCTTATTGGCCTCTTCCGCATCTGCAACCGTTATCGGTATGTTTACCGATGGAAGTATTGGTAATGCGGCCAATAATATGGATACGGTTGTTAGTGGTGGTGGGTTAACGCCCGGTGATGGCGCAGACTCCTGGGTTGCCTTGTCATCTTCGACAGTAAACAGTATGTCTACTGCTGATCTTCTGGCAGCGTACGACACTATTGTGTTGCCATGGTTCGTGGATACCTCTTTGAATGCCGATTGGGATACCGTTATTTTACCTTACCTGAATGGCGGCGGTAAGATTTTGTGGGAAGACCCCAAAAATATTGCGGAAATTTCAGGTGCGAGTAGTGGCCTTTCCCTGTCTAGTGGAAACTCATACGGTTCCGGTATTGGCGAAGGCAGTATTTCCCTCGTAGCGCCTTTTGGTGACGACAGCGCTAGCGGTTACTACCATATTCACTACAGTATTCTGGGTGCTTCCAGTGACTGGAGTGTATTCAGTACCGATACTAACGGTGGCATTCACGGTGTTTATCGCGAGTTCGATAACGGTGGCCGTATGGTGCTGGGTGTGAGCGATAACCTTTATCACCCGAACTTTAGCAGTGCCGAGGAAGCGGATCACTATGCTCTTACTTTAAACGAGCTAAATTGGTTGAACACAGGATCTGTTTCCGGTGTGGCGGTTCCTGAGCCTGCTTCTGTTATGCTTCTTGGTTTCGGCCTACTGGGCTTGGCGGCTTCCAGACGAAAGCGTGCTGCTTAAGTAGCGGAACATTAACAAGGGAAAATATTTCTCTGTTAATAAAAAAAAGCCCGCCGGGCGTTGTCTGGCGGGCTTTTTTTGTCTGCGCTAAGTCGCTTTTTATGAGTTTGGTGATGGTGGCTAGCTGACGTCAAACCAGTGTCGGGTGCGATTTACAAAGGCTACCAGAGAGAGCATAACCGGCACTTCCACCAATACACCGACCACCGTGGCCAGCGCCGCGCCAGATTGTAAGCCAAACAGGGATATTGCGACGGCGACAGCTAGCTCAAAAAAGTTTGAAGTACCAATCATGCATGCCGGTGCTGCGATATTATGCGGAAGCTTTAATACCTTGGCTGCAACATAGGCAAGGGTAAAAATACCGTATGTTTGTAATAGCAGTGGAATGGCTATCAATACAATGGCTAGCGGTTTTTGCAGAATAACTTCCGCCTGGAAGCCAAACAGTAAAACAACCGTTGCTAATAAGCCAACAATGGACCAGGGCTTCAACGTATTCACGAAGGTGTTCACTTCGTGGTGGTCTGTAGATTTGTCCAGGACTTTGCGGGTAAAGAAGCCCGCCAGTAGTGGGAATAGAACATACAGTACTACGCTTAATAGCAGCGTCTGCCACGGTACCTGAATATCGGAAATGCCCAGTAAAAACGCCGCGATAGGTGCGAAAGCAAAAATCATAATGACGTCGTTCACCGATACTTGCACCAGGGTATAGTTGGCATCGCCTTTAGTCAGTTGGCTCCATACGAACACCATTGCTGTGCAGGGTGCTACACCCAGTAATATCATTCCTGCGATGTATTCCGATGCCGTTGTCGGATCGACCATAGAGACGAAAAACACCTTGAAAAATAGCCAGCCCAGCGCTGCCATGGTAAAGGGTTTGATCAGCCAGTTTATAACGAGGGTTAAAAGCAGGCCCTTAGGTTTTTTTCCTATATCTTTAATGGAAGAAAAATCGACCTGAACCATCATCGGGTAAATCATTACCCAGATGAAAATGGCAACCGGTAGGTTCACATGGGCGATTTCGAGCTGCGCAAAAAACTCAAAAAGCCCCGGCATAAAATTGCCGAGCAGAACACCCACCAGAATACATAGGCCAACCCATATACTGAGGTAACGCTCGAAAAGGCCCATTAATCACTATCTCCAATTGCCCTCAAGGCTGCTCTCAGTTCGGTTGACTGTAATCGGGTTAGATCCAGCTGTACAACTTTTGCTATTCGGTTTTCGATCGTTGCCATTACTGCATAAAATGCGTTGCGTATGTCCGTTTCGCTGCCCTCCAGTTTGGATGGGTCTGGCAGCCCCCAGTGCACCACGATGCTATTGCCAAACCACGTTGGACAGGCTTCGTTTGCCGCGCTGTCGCACACGGTAAATACAATATCGGGCGCAAAGCTTTCATGCTCGTCCCAGGATTGGCTTTGCAAGCCCTCGGTGCTAACACCTTTTTCTTGCAAGTATTTCAGTGACAGTGGGTGCACTTCACCCACAGGGGAGCTTCCTGCACTGCGGGCTTCTAGTATTCCCTTGCCAATATGATTAGTTATGGCTTCGCCGAGGATGCTTCGGCAGCGATTGTGGGTGCAAATAAATAATGCTTTCATAGGTCTCCCTTTCGAGTTCTTAACTTTGCGGTTGAGAATTTATTGCTTTAAGTTTTAGCGGCTGATCCTGCTATGCGGGCAAAGTTGCCAGCTGGCTGTATTACTGACTTAAGCCGGTGTAATTAAGTTTCGTGTACGTGAGGTGGCAAAATACTGTAATTAGTGAAATTGCGACATCGTCTCGGTCGCTCTTTAAGTAGAGCTTTATGATGATTGTATCTCTACAGGCGTAGAGGGAGAGAAACTTTTACTTGTAAGTTTACAAACAGGTTCCGCCCGCTCTGCACGCCGGAATCGGCAATTTTTTTGTCGATTTTAGTTTGGTATATCGGGCCCTAGATCCTGAAATGCGCACCGTTCCATGGTCGTGATAGTACTGCGCAGGCTAAAGATCATGTCGTGAATACAAATTTTTCGGTTGCAGCATACCCGTGTACTAAACGTTCGCAAAGCCTCCAGTAACTTGTTGAGCCGTTACCATCAAGAAAGCCTGCGTGATTTAACTAAAACATTGTCGCGTAGGGAATATTGATAGTGTTCCCTCTTGATGCCAGCCTTGGGTGTTGCAGTGGTATTTTAGTTTAGGCAGTGCTGCGAGAGTTAGGCCGCGTTAATTCAGTAGAGGAGGGGCCGACAAAAGGGTCCAGTATAATTCCATACTTTATTCGTATTGAAATGAAACCGGTTACAATATAATTTCGATCATGCTTCCAAGTAGTTGATTCATATCATAAATAAAGATAGATAATATGTAATCGATTACTTTTTGGGTGCGCTGTAGGTCGAATTGCGATCAAAAAATAAAAATAAGTAGTTTCAATTTCGTTGTACCGATTTTTCGCAGCCCTTTACATTCTGATGTTGCCGTTTGGTTGCCCTTTCTGTGCGATAGAGATTGTTACCGTCAAAAGAAACAGGAACTTGTAAAATATGAATAAAATAATAGTTGGTTTTACCTCGAAATTAATTGCCGCAGGTGCAATCATTGCTTTGGCAGCCAGCAGCTGGGCCGGTTTTTCGGTATCGGGCACTAAACTTTTGGATGGAAATGGCCAGGAATTCAAAATGCGTGGCATTAACCATCCGCATGCTTGGTTTACCGGTAATACCCAGGCAATTGCTGAAATCGCTGCTACTGGTGCCAACGTGGTACGTGTGGTTTTGAGCGATGGGCAGCAATGGTCGCGCACACCGGCTTCCGAAGTCTCCAGCTTGATTTCGTTGTGTCAGCAAAATCAGATCGTATGCCTGTTGGAAGTGCATGATGCTACGGGTTCTGGTGAGGAAAGCGCTGCTGGTACGCTAACGCAGGTTGCTCAGTACTGGGTGGATATTGCCAGTACTCTGAAGGGCCATGAAGATTACGTCATCATTAACATTGCCAATGAGCCATTCGGCAATGACCAGCCCGAGAGCGACTGGATTGATCAGCACCGCAGTGCAATTCAGGCTTTGCGTAACGCCGGTTTGAGCCATACACTGATCGTGGATGCGCCCAATTGGGGGCAAGATTGGGCCGGTACCATGAAGAATAATGCTGCCCAGGTAGCATCGGCTGATAACCTTAGCAATACCATGTTCAGTGTACATATGTATGAAGTTTATCAAGACCGAAGCACTATCGAATCGTATGTGTCCGACTTCCTGAACAATAATGGACTGCCCTTGATTGTGGGTGAATTTGGGGCCGATCACCAGGGTTCTGAGGTGGATGAAGAGTCTATTATGGCCGTTGCGGCGCAGTATGGTATTGGTTATCTGGGCTGGTCTTGGTCGGGCAATGGTGATTGTTGTGGCACCCTGGATGTAGTGAATGATTTTAATAGCGGTAGCGTTACCGTTTGGGGGGATCGCCTTATTAACGGCGCGAATGGTATTGCCTCTACTTCTATCCGTGCGAGTACCTTTGGTGGCTCCAGTGGTAGCTCCAGTTCTGCAAGTGTCAGTAGCAGTGTCGCCTCCAGCTCCAGTAGCTCGTCTTCTACTGCGGCGATTCAGCAGTGTGATTGGTATGGATCTATTCACCCCGTTTGTGTCGATCAGTCTTCGGGTTGGGGATGGGAAAACGGTCAAAGCTGTCTTGGCGCTGAAACGTGTATTGATTTTGTTGGTAGTGCTGTTTCATCTTCCAGTAGTTCCTCCAGTGTGGTTTCGTCTAGCAGCTCCTCTTCTGTCAGCAGTAGTTCATCTAGTAGTAGCTCGTCTAGTTCCACTGCGTCTTCCGCTGTTTGTAATTGGTATGGTACAAACTATCCAATGTGTAGTAACACAGAAAGTGGCTGGGGCTGGGAAAATCAGCAGAGCTGTATTTCTCCAAGCACCTGCTCGTCCCAGTAGACTGTAAGGTCTACATAAGTGCGGCGGGTGTACCCGCCGCACTTATGGCTAAAGCAGCTCCTCTTCCAGTACGTTTAGCGGTACGGCACCAAGTCTTAGCAGCCTGTCGTGGAAGGCACGAATATCAAAATCTCCCCCAAGCTCTTTTTTCGACGTTTCTCGCAATTCCAAAATTTTTAGCATGCCGATTTTGTAAGCGGTGGCCTGCGAGGGCATAACAATATAGCGCTCAATTGCGCGGCGGGCGTCTTCTCTGGGGTTAGGCGTGTTCTCAACCAAATAATCGATTGCTTGTTCGCGAGTCCATTTCTTGGCGTGAAGGCCAGTGTCCACCACTAGACGGCAGGCTCGCCACAACTCCATCGCAAGACGACCAAAATCGGAGTAGGGGTCTTTGTATAGACCCATTTCTTTCGGTAGAAGCTCAGAGTAAAGGCCCCATCCTTCTATATAGGCCGTGAAGTGCGAATACTTGCGGAAGCGGGGAATATCACCCAACTCGGTGGCAATACTGAGTTGCATATGATGGCCTGGTAACGCCTCGTGATAGGCTAGCGCCTGCAATTGGTAGGTTGGCATATTGCGCATATCGTAGAGGTTTACGTAGTAAATTCCAGGACGGGAACCGTCGGGTGGGGGGGATTGATAGAAGGCTTTCCCCGCAGATTTCTCCCTGAAGGCTTCAACCGCTTTGACAATAAGATCGGCTTTGGGTTGGGTAATAAATAATTCGCCCAGCTTGCTTTTAATCTCTGCGATTACGGCTTGTGTTCTTGCCAGATAAGCCGCTTTACCCTCTTGGTCGTTGGGGTGATAGAACTGCTTATCTTCTTTCATGAAAGTGAAAAATTCTTGCAGGCTGCCGTCGAATTTTACCTGCTGCAGAATGGTTTGCATGTCCCGGTGAATACGTGAAACTTCATTTAAGCCCAGCTGATGAATGTTGTTTGCGGTCAGATTTGTTGTGGTCGTGCGCTTGAGAGCAGCGTTATAAAAGTCTTCTCCTTTGGGAAATTTCCAGGCGCCGGCGCGATCATCGGCCTGTTTTTCCAGGGATTTTAGTGTATCAATGAGTTTTAGGTAAGCGGGCTTTAGCTGTCTGGATAAGGCTTGTTCGGCATCGGCAATCAATAGCTGCTTTTGCTTTTGTTTTAAATCCAGGTTGTTCACTTTTACGGTGAAATCGTTGAGCAGGGCAGAGTTTTCTCCCTTATCAAAGGGTGCGCCTTTAAGTAGGTTTAGGCTGTCTTCTATTACCATAGGGAAGACGAACTTGGGGGCGATAATGCCTTTTTTGGCTCGGCTGTCCAAGCCGTCTATCACTTGGTCCATCAAGCGGGGTACGGCCTTTAGGCGGGAGATATATGCTTTGGCATCATTAAGGCTGGTGATTGTATGTTGGTTGATTAAGACCGAAGGCACGGTTGTGTGCCAGCCAAACATCTGGTTTATCGGATAGCCGTGATAGCGCCACTGGAAGTGTTCAATATCGTTCGTGAGCTGTAGCTCCAGTAGGCGATAACTTAATGCCAGCTCAGATGAGAGCTGCTTTCGATCAATAGCGTGTAAACGCTTTAGTTGCTGTTGATGAAGCTCGTGCGTTTGTTGTTGAAACGTCTCGGATAAATCATCCCACTTGTCGTAATCGGTTTTGATTCCGAGATCGGTTTGCCATAGGGGGCTTCGTGCCAGCCACTCGTCGAAAACGGTGTCGAACAGTTGGTTGGCTTTTTCATCGAGCTTGTTGTTGCTCGCGATGGCCATAGGCGAAAAGGCTATGCAAAATAACAGGAAAAGCAGGGGCTGGCGAAAGAGGTGCATGGTTTTAGGTTTCCTTACTTGTTGATAGTGGGCTAGGGTGTGAATCTGCTCCGGTAATGTCCCGGTAAAGCATACACCCTGGAGCCGTAATAGTTTTTGTTCTGGTATTTTTTGTTGGTAGAATAAGTGAACCTCTGAGCAAGTCCAAGCAGCTTATACTTTGCCGGAGTTTCTGTTGCCTGCTGAAGGGCTACGGCATGGCCAGCCGGAATCATGCTTTGAGTGGCGCGGCCCTAGAGTGCAGGCTCTATTTGAACGTATTCGGGGCTCCCTGAGGTTTAAAACAGTATTGCGTAATGTGAATAGTCTACGTAGTTGTTGCTGGACCACTGTCTACCGGAGATTGCATTATGCCTGTTACTGCTTATATCACTCACTCCACCTGCGCCAAACACGACATGGGGCTTGATCACCCTGAATCCCCTCAGCGCTTGGCCGCTATTAACGACACCTTGATACATAAACGTATAATGGATCTGCTCCGGGTATACGAAGCTGAGCCTGTTTCGTCTGAACAGCTGAAGCGTGTGCACACCCATCAATATGTTCAGCTCGTGCAAGACAGCGCCCCTTTGGAGGGGTTGGTACCGCTAGACGCGGACACCAGTATGAACGCTTTCTCTCTTGAGGCCGCTCAGCTTGCAGCGGGTGCTGTGGTTCAAGCGGTTGATTTACTTATGCAGGATAAAGCCGATAACGCATTCTGTGCCGTGCGTCCACCTGGGCACCATGCAGAGCACGATAGGGCGATGGGCTTTTGTATCTTTAACAATATTGCGGTGGGTGTGGCGCATGCACTGCAACAATATGGATTAAAGCGCGTCGCGATTGTCGATTTCGATGTGCACCATGGTAATGGCACGGAGGATATCTTTCAGGATGATTCTAGAGTGATACTGTGTTCAACTTTCCAATCTCCGTTTTATCCCTACCGTTACGGTGACAGTATGGCGGGGCATCTTGTTAACGTTCCGTTGCCCGCAGGAACGACAAGTCAGGTGTTTCGCGAAGCCGTGGAGCAGCAATGGCTACCCGCATTGAATCAGTTCGATCCCGAGATGATTTTTATCTCCGCAGGTTTTGATGCCCACAAAGATGACCCTTTGGCGGGGTTCAATCTAGTGGAAGACGATTATGCCTGGGTCACCGAACAGATTAAGTCCGTAGCTGCGCGCTGTTGTGCCAACCGTATCATTTCATCGTTGGAGGGGGGCTACCATTTAAGTGCTCTGGGTGCTTCGGTGGCCGCGCATGTGGGGGTGCTGGCCGGACTGCACTTGCCTGCGTCGGCTCAAAAGATTGCCTCAGACTAGCGGTACTTTTCTTTGGGGCATAAAAAAAGCGCTTCGTTTTCACGAAGCGCTTTGGGTTCTACTTTTTGCGTTTAAGTCTTAGAAAGATCCTTTAACAACAAAAGAAGCTCTGCGGTCAGAAACGAACCAGGAGCGACCAGCTTCCAACATCTCGTCATTCAGAACCATAAGTGTTTTAGATTGTGAATTGGTGATATTGGTAAGCTGAAGACCTACGGTGATGTAGTCGTTCACATCGTAGAAGAGCGATCCATCCAGCTGACCGTGATCGTCATAATACAGAGGCACCTTACTAATAACATCTCGTGTTGTTAGCAGGTACTTAGAGCGCCAGTTGTATGCTAAACGGGCATTCCAAGCGTCGTTTTCAAACATGCCGACGACGTTGGCAGTGTGTTCAGACTGACCCTGCAGTGGAATGTTATCGAGGTTTACGCGCAGTCCGGTATCTTGGCTGTTATCAAGCCCTTCGCTATCTACAACAGATTGGAAATCAACCTGATTATTCGGTACACCGCTGGCATCAATATATGTATATGTTGCCTGAATACCGAAGCCTTCGAACATTCCGTCAAAGAACTGTTGGTAAGACAGCTCTAAACCGTCCATTTTAGCGCTGCCGCCATTGATGGTACTGTCAACATCCACCAATTGTGTTACGCCCGTGTCGGGATTGGTGATTAGCTGATAGTTGGAGCCCTTAATAAAGTAGTCGCTCAGGTTTTTGTGGAAGATCGTTCCGCTTAACTGGCCGACATCCGAGAAGTACCATTCCAGTGCCACATCGTACTGAACAGACTGCATGGGTCTCAGGTGAGGGTTACCGCCACTACCAGTCCAGCCCTTGATGTAGGCGTTGTCAATCATTCCCTCGTAGGGGTTTGTTTCACCTTCTACGATTTCGGGGAGGTCATTCATGCGGATCGAAGTCGGGTTGTAGTTGAGAACACCAACGTCAACGCGGTTTCTTACATCACTGATATCGGGCAGAGCGACGGCCTTGGCAACGGCAAAGCGAGCGATAAGGTCATCGGTCATTTCCACTTTCAGGTTGAAGCTGGGTAAAAACATATTGAAATCAGCTTCTGTTGTGGTTGGCAGTTCCGCGTCGTTACCGAAGTTGCGTTCATCTGCAGTAAGGTAGTTGATGGGCTCATCGATCCAGGCGTTCGCGTCGGCTTCGAGAGCATCCTCAACAGTCGCGTATTCACCTTCGGTTACTTGTTGATTGACATAAGCCATAACGGCTTCACCCGTTAAAGGTAGTGCCAAACCTGCAGGAGCTATATCTCTCGCTAAGTCGATATTGAGATCAGGGTAGATAATTGCGCCATCGGCTCTACGTGTCAGTTTCGCGTAACGCATGCCAATATTACCGCTGTAGCGTAATTCCGCGTCGTTGCCAAAGTCTATCCGAACATATAACGCTTCGTTTTCTTCGCGGGTATAGCTGATCTCTCCAGCTGTGAATGTGCCATATTCAGCATCAACACCGTCTCGTGAGGAAAGTCTGTTATCTGCCCATTCACCGCCTTCGGCATCGATGATTTCTCGCGCTGGGCTTGCACCCATTACCATGCGAACGAACTCTTCTGATGCGTGAATAGTTTTGTTACCCGGAATGTTGAGTGCGTCGCCTCCGTGGAAGTCTGACCAGTCAACATATTCGGCGTATTGATACTGATCGGCATACCGTCCTTCCTCGTCCAGTAACCAGCCTGCGGGGGTTGAACTTGCCCATTCTGGACCGACGGATTTCCAGTTGTAGCCGGAACGACGAACAATTTGCTCGCGATCGGAGTAGCGTACACCTGCTTTGACGGACTTGAGAATACCGACGTCTTCAAAATAATAGGTACCATCTAGGCGTAGGGCAGTTAATTCGCCTTCGGAGCGCTCGTAGTGCTCCATGCCTGAACGCCAGTAATAGTTGTTTGGATCCTGGAAATAGTTGGCATCACCTTCTGGGTCTTCACTGAATCCTGGGTTATCTCTCAGGAATTCCTCTCGGTTAGCATCTCTGTAGCCAAACCAGGGCTCAATAAGAGTGAGTGATGGGGTATCGCCTGAGATGTCGTATTGCTGACCGGCGAAAGATGCGGTGTGGATTGCCAAGTCATCTTGTTTGGTGTCGGCTTTGATGTACTGGAAGTCACCACTGAGCTCCAGGTTATCTGCCGCTTGCCATTCAACGTTAAGGTTCATGTCCTCAACGAGTGACTTGGTGTCATTAATACGGCTGTCGAACTGCATTTTTTGTCCAAACTGCTGGCCGTTTCTGCCGTCAGAGGGGAAGTGCTTGGCGTTTTCTGCGTCGGTAGACCCAATCCAATTCACGAATTTAAGTGTGCCTGACTGGAATAGACCATCGTCATTAAAATTGATAGTGGTGTGATCAAGCGCGGTAGAGCGAACATCATCGGCATCTGTTGGGTAGCTACCCTGGTACTTAATCGCCTTTTCATACCAGACTAACTTGGAGTCAGAGCGGATGTATTCTGCGGTGACTTGAACGGTATCTTCAGGGTTTTTCCATTGGGCGGATGTCGCGAGGCCCTGGCGCTTACGGTCATCGAACTTTATTAGAGCGTTGGCGGAATTCGGCATCCACACAACAGGGTTATCATCAGCTTGGGCTGCATCAACGAAGCGCTCCGCTCCCGGTATGTTGCCGGCGTTGTACATGGAGTAAGCATCACTCTGAAGGCCATGAGACTCACCGAAAAGTTGAGAGTCGGCAATACTTATCAGGAATCCGAATTCACCTAAATCTGTATCCCAACGGTCGCTATACAGGCCGGAAAAGGTTGGGCTCCACTCTTCGGCAATATCGCCATAGGAGTAGTCCATGTTAAAGCCCAGTTGACGACCATCGGTGTCAAATGGCTTACGGGTTTTCAGGCTAATCGTGCCACCAATACCACCTTCGATCATATCGGCAGTCTGGTTTTTAAATACGTCGACACCACCCATTAATTCTGGTGATACGTCCTGGAAGGAAAGGCCACGACCGGAGTTTGCAGTGAAGGAATCGCGCCCATTGAATTCGGAACGCGTCTGGGTCATACCACGAATAATGGCGCCAGAGCCTTCCACACTGAAGTGATCGGGATCATCAGGGCCAGCAAAGCGTTCCACGGATACACCCGGTAAACGCTGAATGGCTTCCAGTACGCTACGGTCTGGCAGTGTGCCGATATCTTCTGCTGAAATGGCATCTACAAAAGTATCTGCTTCGCGTTTAATGTCTTGAGCATTCTGCAGGTTGACTCTGGTACCGCTAACGATAACCTCTTCAACCATAGCTCCTTCGTCGTCCTGCGCCGTGGCAGCGTGAGAGGCCAGGGCTCCCGCTAACACAACCAAAGAAGAAGCCAAGCCGAAGCCTGCTTTATTACGTAAATTGCGCAATTTTTGGTTCATGGAAAAACTCTCTTATATGTTATTAATAACGTTTTTGGGTTGAAGCATTTTTAATTATTGGTATGAAATACCTCGTTCCCTGAGGGCCGATATCAATGCTATAGCTCCAACTTTCCATAGGTTTGAACGTAAACCAAGCCGTATAGCTTTCTTTGGTAGCTACACCGGCGAAGGAATATCTATACAAATTGTATTCACGTCAGCCATTCTGCAATAAGGCCCTGTAATAGTCAAACGGACTATATATTTTTTTGATGTGCATCTACTAGCCTAAATGACAGCATAGTTGGTGTGCGCGGCGAAGACACGGTATAACTTTGCCAGAATAAAACGAAACTATGCCAATGGGGCAAACTATGAGCAAGAGGTTGTTGAATTTGATGGTTTTAAGGCGCGAGAGAATTAGGTGTGTAGCGCTGTGTTTACTGCTGAGTTGTTCGTGTAAAGGTACAAATGCAGAGAATGGCTCAATTGAAACAGCTGTGCTGGAGAGCGGCAAGCTTAGCTTTACGGTTACCCCCCAATTTGGCGGGCGGGTTCTTGGTTTTGCGCTAAAGGGACGTGACAATGTGCTGATGTTGGGTGAGGGGGTAAGTGCAGTTAAAGAGAAAGCTATATCGGCGTTATCAACCTGTCCGGACTACCGTGGACATATTGTCTGGCTGGGGCCGCAGAGTGAGTGGTGGCTGCACCAAAAAGCCAATTCTGAACGGTTTTCCAGCAAAGCCGTCTGGCCTCAAGATCCTTTTATTACTATGGCAGATAATCGCATCCAGAAGCGCAGTAAACACGAGCTGCAGCTTGAGGGAGTGAAAAGCAGCGTATCCGGTATGAGGATAGATAAGCACTTCGAATTACTGGAAGGCACCACAGCTCGCGTATTGCTGGGTGCCAGGGCAGAGAATATTCGAAAAGATGAAGCGTTAAGTTGGGATCTTTGGTTTAACTCGCGAGTAAATGTCACTAGCAAGGTTTATGTGCCGGTGGAAAAGGTTAAGGATGTACGCGCAGCCGTTTTTAGCTCGCAGGACAGTTCTTTCGATTTGCCCATCGATGATGGCATTATGGCATTGAACTGGAACGGCGAGGGCGAGGCTAATCGCATTCGTGGCAAGTTATTTATGCAGCCCTCTGCGGGCTGGATGGCGGCCTTTACCGAAGGACAGTTGTTTATTATTGAGTTTGATCATCAGCCACTTGCGAGTATTCATCCGGAGCAGGGGCAGGTGGAGCTTTATGTGGATAAACGGGAGGGGCGTGAGCAAGGGGTTATTGAGATGGAGTTGCATGCCCCTTACCGGAAATTGCAGCCGGGTGAGGCTATGGAAGCGACACAGCGTTGGAGTCTGTACCCCTATAATGGAGCTGATGACCCAGAACAGCATAGAAAGGCGTTGCGCGCCATACTGCGTTAGCTCTAGCAAATTGTCGCTGCTGGCAACTTTGCTCCGGCAGCGCGTGTTTTTTTCCGCTACAATACCCTCCGAAAAACCACAGCTCGTAGCAGAAGATCCCGCCGATATGACAAGAGTTCTTTTAGTACTTTCACTCTACCTTTTAACCAGCAGCGCTTACGCCTCCATAGCCGATTATTTTAAAGACGAATTGGGTCGTACCAAATGGCAGCATGTCGCCAATTTTTCAGGTGCAGTGCTGATAACACTTCTAACCATCACGTTGGTTACGTTATTCTTCAGCTATAGAAACAGCCGCAAAGCTAACCGCGAACTAAACGAGATCCGCAAAGATCTGGAAGATCGCGTGCGTGAACGAACCGCAACGCTGGCGCAGGCGAACGAAGCGTTGGAGGGGGAAATTGGTGAGCACAGGGAAACCATGGCAAGACTGCAGGATTCCCAAGGTTATATTAAAAGTATTGTCGATTCGATGCCGCTGATGCTTATTGGCCTGAACGAAAAAATGCAGATTACCCAGTGGAACACGTCTTCGGAAAAGGTCACTGGTGCTAAGCGCGAGCAGGTGTTGGGTAAAAACCTGTGGGAGGCCTACCCCACTATTACGCTGTCGTCGGAGCAGGTACAAGAAGTGCTCGAAACGAAAAAAACTACCACCATCAAACACAGCCAACGCGGGCAGTACTATTTTGATTTAACCCTTTATACGCTGCAAAGTAATAGCGATGTGGGTATTGTGATTATGCTGGAAGACGTGACCAAGCGGGTAAAAGCCGAGAACCGTTTGATCGAGCTGGATAAAATGGCGTCTATGGGGGAGTTGGCTGCGACTATGGCTATTGATGTAGGGACGCCACTGAAAACTATTATGGATAATTTACAGTGCATGAAAGCCTCTGCCTGCAACAGTTTGGACAAAGAGGAGATGAATACCTGTTTGGCCGCGGCCATAGAAGATGGGCGGCAGGCCAATGCCATTGTGAAAAACCTAGTGGATTTCTCCCTGAATCAGGGGGGAAAATTACAACTGGCCTCAATCCCTGAAATTATGGATCACACGATTGAGCTTGCCAGCCAGGTATTGTCCAACCCATCCGGCTTGAAGTTTCGCGATGTTAAATTGAAAAAAGACTACCAGGAAGGGATCAGTCGCGTGCCCTGCCAAACAGCAGAATTACAACAGGTTTTTCTGGGTGTTTTTCGCCACGCCTGTCACGCACTAGGTGAATGTGATCGGGACGATTTTTCGCCGCTGATCACTATCGAGATTAATGAGTTTTACGATGCCATCTGGATTAAGATGATTCACAACGGTAAGGGGCTTACCGCGGAAGAGCAGCAGAACATTTTTGAGCCTTTCTTTTTGAATAGCGAAAATCAGCAATCGCAGGGTTCTGGATTACAGCGTTTATCCTTTTCACATTTCGTTGTTACCGAGCATCATCATGGTCATATGGCGGTCACCTCCGATTTAGATGTTGGCACCACCTTCCATGTGCAAATGCAGGTGCGCTAATTTGAAGATCGTTCACCCTCGGCCTGCTGCTCTGTTATGTGTTTATTGCTTGGGTGGTATGGACCGGTAGGTATTCGCGTTCCATCATAAAGGAACACCGCTTTGCTAGCCTCCATTGCTAGGGGGCGGTAGTCTGGAAACGCACGCTCCCAGGCTGCTGAAATCGCATCGCCAATCAGTTCTGCCAGTATATTGTTACTATTACTGCTATTGTCTTTTGATGACTTCTCAATGGTTTTTTTCGCTCGCCAGAGTTCGTCACCGTTATGGCTAACTAAAAGGAATTCTAGGGTAACCTCTGTTGTTGATGACAGAATAACGTAGCGAGTATCCCAGCGCTCAACGCTTACATAGAGCACCGCATCTGCACCAAAAAGGTTGGCGATCTCGGTAGGTGCGAGCTTGTGGATCTCGTCGGCTTCGTACAAACCCTCATTTTCCAACACGACTTTTACGGTATTAACAGGAAACACGTAGTACCCCCTGTCCGCCAAAATTGTTGGTAGTACGCTTAACATTGTGCTCGGAGCGCTAATGTTGATGCTGCGGTTTGTGACGGGTAGGACAAGAATGGAGCGAACGCTGGCATTGTCAAATGCTTGTTGATAGCGGTTTACATGGGTGGATGACGTGGTTTCGCAGCCAGACAATAAAAATACAACGCATAACAGCGTTAGATGAACTAGCCTGTTAGTCGGCACTGTATCGTTTCTCCAAGTTTTGAATCATGGCCATCATTAATGTTTGGCTTTCCGGCCAGGTTTCGTATTCTTTTTTGTAGTACTCAATTGCCGTAGCACTGTCTCCTGTTTCAAGAAAAAAGGTACCCGCTTCGGCGTAAAGGCCTGGGGGGATAAGCTTTGCTGACTTTTCCAGATTGGCGATGTGTGCCACTAACTGTTGACGAACTTTAGCGTGTTCACTAGGGCGATGATAATACTCGTAAAGTCCATCGGAATACCCGCCCCAATTGTAGTGATTCTGGCTGGAGCAGGCACCGAGTAGCAGTATGCAGGCGATTAAGAGTATTTTCATTTTGGCAGGGGCAGGCTTTTGATAGCACCATCGCCGAGATAAATAGTTGAGCTGAAAACTACTTCGTTATTGCGGATCAGTTGTATAAGGTGAGTGCCGGATAGCAGTTTAAGCGCAGCTTCACCGTTTATAAACTCATTGGCTCTACCCATTACCAAGCTATCGACGACCACTTCAAACTCAGCGGTTTTTTGTCCTTTTGACGCAGGAATAAAGGAAATGGCTGGACGTTGATCGACAGTGATTTCGCTGGTTGTGGGCTGCTTTACGCAACCGGTTAGTAGTAGTGCCGTTAAGCAAAAGCTAATAATAATCAGTTTCATGGGGTGACCTCCTGTACAAGCAATTGATCGGGCTGGTAATTACCTAAACTGCCATTAACGAGTGTAACAACGGCGCCTTCATCCGTATCGCTTTTACCAAATAGCGAGGTAACTTTCACCCGCGCAATTTTTTTGCCGGGCAATTGAATAAGAAAGCCCGATTGGCCAGATTTTACTCTTTTACCTTTAACTAATACGTCGAACTCCATGCCTGTGGCCACGCCTTGGCTTGCGCCACCACTCATATAAACACCCTCGTTGTCAATGGAGAGTATGCTCGACTGCCAAGGCTGCTTAGTGAGCAACTGTGTTAACGTGTTCACAGCATCGGCAATGGCAATAGAAATGGCGCGGTCATTAATGGCTGCATCATAAGCGGCTTTGGATCCGAAGCCGGCTACGTTAACATTTTCGATAGAAGCTTCACCGGCTCCACTAAACGCTTCGGTAATCTGGCCTGTTGTTGTGTCGACAAGGCGCATATCCACTTTCGCGTAAGCGGTTTGCTTTTTACTGGAAGAAAAGAACCCTGATTCACCTGTGGTGCGTCGGCCAAACTCCGTCAGGGAGCCAATAACCAGAGCATCGGACCCTACCAGATTCAGCTCGCGACCAGTAAGGGCCGCCTCGTCCTGAATACGGCCGATATCCGGTCGTTCAAAGACCAGAAAATTACCGGATTCCGTTAACGCTTTCGAGAGCATATCTGTAACTTGCTTGCCTAAGGTATCGTCGTGGCTATCACGCAGCAGGCTCTTGCCGTGGAGAGTCTCATTGGACACGCGTCCCAGAGCAATTTTTCGCTTTAATGCGAGTTTTTTCGGTGTTTGTGCCTTTATAGAGGCCTGCGCCTGTCTCTGTTGGTCGAGGGAGTACCCGCTTTCTTTTTCTTTCACCTGTGGAGCCTGGCTGGCGCAGCCTGAAAAGAAAAAGGGGAGTAGTAAAAGTGGTAGGAAAAATCGAGCTTGAATGATTGTTTGCATAGTTTTGTCCTTTGTATGCAGCTAATCTAAAGGAGTTATTCTCCTGAAACTAAGCTGAACCAAACCTGAATGGCAGCGATGCCCCAGCAAAATTGTTGGGGCATTATAACGTTTATCGTGATAGATATTAGGTGGCAAATTCCGCAACTTTGTAATTTTTCGTCAGCGACTGTTGCGTGGTTGCGGGCACCGCGTCGTAATGGCTGAATTCAATGGTAAACGAGCCTTCTCCACCGGTCATGGATTTAATGCGCGATTGGTAATCGAACAGTTCGGCCAGCGGCATTTTTGCGCTGATCTGAGCCTTTTGTTTTTGCGTGGGGGTGGCATCGGTAACCATACCTCTATGGGAGGATATATCGCCAGTTATGTCGCCCATACAATTTGACGGCGCGATAACCACAACGTTGACGATGGGCTCCAAGACCATGGGCGCAGCCTTGGCTACGGCATCAAGGAAGGCTTTTCGGCCTGCAGCGACAAATGCTATTTCTTTGGAGTCTACAGCATGGAACTTGCCATCATATAAAATAACCCGTAAATCTTGCATGGGATAACCTGCCACGGCGCCTTCCTCCAGCATTTGCCGAATACCTTTTTCTACGGCGGGAATAAAGCTGCCTGGTATAACGCCTCCCACAATCTTATTCACAAATTCAAAACCCTGGCCGCGATCGATAGGTTCGATTTTTAAATACACTTCACCAAACTGTCCTGCACCGCCGGTCTGCTTTTTGTGGCGGTGGTGGCCATCTGCAGGTCGTGCAATAGTTTCGCGGTAATCGATTGTTGGCGGTTGAGTGTCGACAGTAAGATTAAAAACTGATTCCATTTTCTCGAGAGCGATACGCAAATGAAACTCGCCCACACCGTGAATCACCGTTTCATTCAAATTTATGCGATGTTCAATGCGCAGGCTGGGATCCTCTGCGCCCAATTTCTTGAGGGTTTCGGACAGCTTTTGCTCGTCGCCTCGGCGGGTGGGGTGCACGGCGAGGCCGTACATGGGGGAGGGGAAGTGCAGGGATTTTAGGTGGATGTGATCATCTTCGTGTGAATCGTGAAGAACTGAGTCGAATTCAATGTCGTCCACCTTGGCTATGGCGCATATATCGCCAGGCGTTGCCGTGTTAATTTCCTCCCGTTTACCGCCTTGCAGTTTGTATAAGTGACCGACTTTAAAGCTTTTGCGTCCATCGCCAATAAAAAGCAGGCTTTCGGGCGTAATGGTGCCTTGATGAACACGTAGTGCGGCGAGCTTGCCCATAAAGGGATCGATGGAAATTTTAAATACATGCGCAAGAATATGGTCGTCCGCTTTTTCTGAAAGCTCAATGGCTTCGTTGTCCTTTAAAAAGAGTGGTGTATTACCTTCTTTTGGGCTGGGCATTAATTGCGTGATAATGCGAAGCAGCTCGGCAATGCCGGTTCCTGTACGGGCAGAGGTGAAGCAAACGGGGATTAAATGCTGGCTGCGCAATGCTTGATCGAATGGATCGTGTAGCTGCTCGGGTTGAAGTTCCTCTCCCTGTTCGAGATACAGGGCCATTAAATCCTCGTCAACCTCTACGACCTGATCAACCAGAGTGTCGTGGGCCTGGCTGACGGTACAAAATTCCGTGTTGGTTTTTTGGGGCTCGAAATAGCAATCGACGATGGATTCATGGCCGGGAACTGGCAAATTAAGAGGCAGGCATTCGCTGCCAAAACGCTGTTGAATATCGGTAAGTAATTCGGATAGATCGTATTCGGCGGAATCAATTTTGTTAATGATAATCAGACGACATTTCTCGCGACTCTTTGCGATACTCATCATTCGCTCTGTCACCATTTCTATTCCAGCGGTGGCATCTATTACAACGGCAACGCTTTCCACTGCGGGTAAAACACTGATACTGCGGCCAACAAAATCCGGGTATCCCGGTGTGTCCAGCATGTTAACGTGAATTTTATTCGATTCAAAACTACATACCGCCGTTTCTACCGAGTGCTGTAGCTGTTTTGATTGGGGATCGCTATCGGTTACGGTTGTGCCCCTGGTGATTTCGCCAAGCGCTGTAGTCGCGCCTGCTTCAAATAACAGGCGCTCGATTAAAGATGTTTTCCCGGCACCTGCATGACCGGTAAAGGCGATGTTACGAATGTTATTGGTGATTGTCATATCAAATCCCTGCTTTGAAAGGTGGTACTTGGGTGAAAAGTGGAGAAAGGATAAATGGGGTAATTAAATTAGAGGGCTGAGCTAGGCAGACGCTTCATGCGTTGCGCAGCGCGTAGATAGAGGGGCAGATACAAACGAGTCCCGGTCATAGTAGTCTCCCGAGAGAATGCACAGAACACCAGTCTGAACGATTCCTATTGGTATACGTTGATAGATGTCAATCTTCAATACTGTGCTACCACCTTGAAGTATAGCGGCTGAGATTGTTGTGCCACAAATCCCTCTAATCTGTGGCTGCTCTTCGCACTTTCTGGGGCTTTTAAATGTCCGTACCGAATGTGAGGGAAGTGTTTAATTTAACAAGGCGACGGAGCGTTAATATGTTCCCACTAAGTCTGCGTGCTGGCGTGGGGCGTTGCCTGCCACCCCCCCGTTTTTCCAATTTACAGGGTGATGGTGATTTTTGGGCCGAGGTGGTGAAAACTCATATTCATTAGCTTTTCTCACCACCTTTTTCCTGGCCAAATTTATCAATTGTGGCGTAAGAAATTTCGAAAAATAAAAAACTTTAATTAAATCAGTGTGTTAATTGTTGGGCTGAAGTTGGCACAGTTTCTGATAACAACTGGGTGTGTGGTTGACATCGTTTTTAATATCGCGGATCTTTCAACTTTAAGATACGTCCGCGATCCACTTATTCAGGAAATGTTTATCAGGAGATTGATAATGAGTACGTATTTTTCAAAAATTGTTGTGGCATCGGTTTTCGCGTTTATGTTTTGTTGTGGTACCGCTAGTGCACAACCGTTTAATAATGTTGTTCCCTCTGTGGTGCCTTCCGTATCCGGACATGATTCATTGCTGCCCCTGGTGCAGGTGAAGCTGGAAGAATTGAACGCGACGTTAGATAGTGTGGGCGTGCGGGATGTGCAGCTTGAAGAGGATAGAGAGAACGAAGAGCTCGTCAATACTCCGTTGCCTAGTGATTATGTCGACAGTCTGGTGATCAATTAAGAGGATACATTCAACTTAGTTAAACCCCGGAGTCGTGGTAAACTCGATTACTTTTACTACAGCACGATTACCGGGGTATATGCTTTTCTTATGAGATCCGATCTTTTAAATTCCCGCCATTTTTATTGTGTTTTTAGTATGTTTTTTTTGCTTTCGAACCCTGTTTTATCGGGAGTCGATGAGGCGTGGCAATCGGTAATCCTGGGGGACGAAAAAATTGGCTATCGCTCTGTCGTTAGCAAAGCGGAAGGGGGTAAGCTGATTACGACCGAAACGCTGGTCTTACATACGCGGGTTCCGGGGCAAGCGGTAAAAAAATCTGCGACCACTTTAAGCTACGTGGAAACCGATAGTGGTAAGCCGTTGGAAATCCGAAAAACCGTTATCTCTGAGCATGCATCACACAGCATGCGGGCCTTGGTTAAAGGGGATCTGCTCGTTGTGAGCGAAGAAAATACACGAAGGACAAAACAGGCTTACAGATTGCCAAAAGATTTTTCCTTGCGAGAAGGGGTTCGGAAAAAGTTACTGGCGCGGGCTAATCAATCGGTTATCGAATACAGTTTTTGGAGTTTTTCCAGATTAGCCTTCGAGAAAGTTCGCCTAGAGATACTGGCGGCGGAAGCGGGGTCGGGCTTTCAATGGAAAATGGTTCGCACGAAGCCGGAACAAAAAAATAGCGGAAAAGCAGTTCTTTATACCGATGGAGATTATCGTATTTTAAGGGAGTCTTCGCAGACCTCCGGTGAGGCTTTTGTTATTGAGACCTGCGACCAGCAATGTGCAAAAGCTGATGTAACACCCTTACAAAATGTTTATCGTCAACTGATTAAATCACCTTATCGTATTACAGATACCGCCTTGCGCGGAAAGATTCGCTATGAGTTGGAAGGCAACGTCACGCTACAAATCCCGGCAACGTTTGAACAAGCCGTCGTGCCAACAGAAAAGGGGGTGCGGATAGAGGTTTGCTCCCGTTGCGGCACCGAGGGGTTGCCATCAAAAAAAGTTTTAGAGAGTGCGCTTGGCAGTAGTTATTGGCTGGACTTTCACGATACGGCAATTGAAAGAAAGGCCGCTTCGCTGCTTTCTGGCAAGGAGTTAAGTGCTGAAAAAAAAATGAAACGTCTCACCCGTTTCGTCACTCAGCATATGAAGGGCGGCGAAATTATCTATTCCGGTTATGCTACGGCATTGCAGGCATTGGCGACAAAAAGTGGCGACTGTACTGAGCAAGCTCTGCTGCTGGCGGCCCTGGGGCGGGCGGCGGGTGTGCCTACTCGCGTTGCAGTTGGCCTTACCTATAGCAATGAACGCTTTTATGGTAAGTCGTATGTGTTTGTACCTCACGCATGGGTTCAAGCCTGGGTAGGAGATCGATGGATGAGTTTTGATAGTGGTATGGAAGGGTTCACTTCCGGTCATCTTGTGCTGGGCTTGAGCAGCGGCGAGCAGGCAGAATTTCTAAAGATTACGCAGCAGCTGCACGGGCTGAAGATTGTCTCCGCCGCGCAGCTGAAATTGCGTCAGTGATTACTCTTCAATAACCGGAATGTCTTTCAAAGCTTCTTCGCTGGCGTCTTCACTCGCTGGGAAGCTGATAGCGTCCTGGCTCTTAACGGCACCCATTACGGTCATTTCTTCCATTTGCTGAGCGGCTTCATCAGCTGTTACAACCAATGAACTCAAGGAAAAAGAAAGGGTTACGGCTACAAGGGAAAATAATTTCTTTAACATAATGGTGTTATCTCCTGGCCTAACTTAAGGCTTTTGCATAATGAGCCCCTTGGGGCTCATGGCTTGTTCGTGTTTGTCTGGTAAAGGTTTTGCTTTCCGTTTTGGGTTAGCCCACCTTTTGGGTAATTATCAAGCAGAAATATGACGCCTGAATGACAGTTATATTTCACGTTGCGATTTTTTTACCTGGCGAATACCGGGGATGGTGGAGAATAGTGTGTGTGCACGACTTAACAAACGCTATTTAAAATAAGGGCTTAGGGAGAAAAAAGTGCCGCAGCAGGGCTTGCCGCAAGCGGCGCAGGGTCAAATAATTACTGCTATGCGGAAATCGACACTAGAAATGTTTCTGTCATATTTGGGGGGAAGAGCTGCACTGGTAGCAGCTGGGTTTGCGCGGGCAAACAGCACCTCTGGGGCAAATAAGTCGGGCTTCGCCCTCAATTCCTCTGGCCACCCATGCAATGTTGAGAATACGTGCAACGCTGCTTAAGTCATTTTTTATCGCATTGGGGATTAGGGCGGATCCTCCGTGGCTAATGCAGTGCTGTTTCAGGGCCGAGGCCATATCCAGAGCATTTTGCCCCTGGGCCTGAATGGCGGGGTTTAGTTCAATTCCGGCGCAGAGGACATGGGCGTGACCGGCGAGATCCTCGACATAAATAGATTCACAGCAGTAGATACGTGGCTCGTCGTTAACGTTCATAATTGAAATTTGCGAGGCTGTGCCATTTACCGGGTGATCGAGCATTCTAAAAACTGACCAGTGATGGCAGGGGTCGTTAACCGCGCGCATATTTCCCCAAGGTAGCGGAATACCGTTGCCGCGATACACTGCTTTCAGCTTGCCGGGGGCGTAGGCATCGAAGTAGTGCCAGTGGGGGTAGGGAGAGACGGCGGTCATACGGCGCATGGCCACCGATTCAGAGACGTCCACCATCGCGCCAACATTTATTTCGTAGCTTTGGCGATCAAGCATCTGCCGGAAGGGGACTTTTGGGCAGAGCAGGGCGCCGGCAAAAAAGCTGCACTCGAAGTCGCGCCATGCGTGAAGAATATCCTGAGGGTCGACAATGGAGGTTTGATTACTGGAGATGTCTTCTTCCAGCAGAGTGCTACTTTGACCGTGACCGGCAATCAACACATTTTTTACGGCGTGTTTATCGTGCAGTACACAGTGACCAATATGGACGGCGAGATCATATTTAAAGCGTCTTGGGCGGGAGAGTAGGGCGCGGTTGACATGTATGGTTCCCGGCGGCTCGTAGCAGGAGGTCACCACACAATTTTCGCCCTCACAAAGATCATCTTTCGCTATGTTGGGGGGCGTATCAAACAGCTGAATCTCCAGGCCCATTGACTTAACGATATCCATAATATCGTCATTATTTAAAGGCAGGCGCTTGTGGCCCACATCCTCTGCTGCGCGCTCCAGATCGGGGAAATGGTTTTGATGGTGCTCCTGATGGGCACGAATTAGCAAGTGTGCAAACTGGCGGCCCGTCGTGCCGGTTTGAGAGAGTAGTTCAGGAATGGCAATTTGCAGAATTTCATTGGAAAACAGAAAGTTTGGTTCCAGAGCCATACCGTCCACACCGCCGCGGCTGCCCTTTACCGGGGTGAGATCCTGTTCGTCTGGCACATCATCGAGAAACCATTCGGTTTTTTTTTGAAAAACAGCGGCAATCACTTCCAGCATACCTCCGCTGGGCACACGTTTACCGCGCTCGATCATCGACAAGTAGGATACTGAGGGCGCGGATTCGGCATCTACTTTTACACAGCGCGCCGAGAGGTCTTCCATGGTTAGATGATTGCGCTTACGCAAATTACGTATTTTTGTGCCGAGGAAGTGGGCCTTCCGCAGCAGGCTTTTGTTGTCCTTCATTTTGTAAAATTCACAGTGTGAAATTTCTATTGTGAAATTCTAGCACCCACTCACCTACACTGTGTTGCAAGCAAGCGCGAACAGTGAACATCCTTTTGCACTTTGCGACGAGTTCGTTGGCAAGTGTACTCCTACTAAAAGAGGTGCATCATTTTTTAAGCGCCAATTACAGTCAAAAAATTGAAGTGAAACGGGTACCCGTCATGAATATTCCACTCGAAAACAGCTGTCTTATCAACGATGAATTTTTTCAATTTATCAATGATGAGGTATTGCCTTTAACGGGCTTACCACAGGCAAAATTCTGGAATGATTTATACCGCCTTATCGATGAGTTTATGCCAGTTAATCGCGAACTGCTCACGAAGCGAGATCATTTACAGAAAAGAATAGACGATTGGCACAAAGCTCATCGTAATCAGGCCTTTAATGCGGATGCTTACAAAAGCTTTCTGCAGGAGATCGGCTATCTATTGCCCGAAGGCGATAGCTTCCAAGTAGGTACTGAGCATGTCGATAGCGAGATAACCACCATTGCCGGGCCGCAATTGGTTGTGCCGTTAAAGAATGCTCGCTTTGCCCTTAATGCGGCGAACGCGCGCTGGGGAAGTTTGTACGATGCGCTCTACGGTAGCGATGTCATTCCCCAAACCGAGGGTTTAAAGCCATGTAAACGCTACAATCCTGCGCGTGGTAATCATGTTATCCAGTATGCCAGGGAGTTCCTAGACGAAGCCTTTCCGTTGGCTCGTGGCTCGCATCAGGATGTCACCAGCTACGTGGTTTATTACCATCACCTGTTGGCATTTTTCCCCGACGGTACGGAGAGTGGTCTAAAACGCCCGGGTCAGTTTGTTGCGCTCTGCGGGCATAAAGATGATCCAGAATCGATTCTGCTGAAAAACAACGGTATGCACGTTGAAATTCAATTCGACCGAAACGGTAGCAACGGTTCGCACGACCTTGCGAATATACAGGACGTTTTGATTGAAGCGGCGGTTACCACGATTATGGATTGTGAAGATTCCGTTACTGCTGTCGACGCCGAAGATAAGGTAGAGGTTTATCGAAACTGGCTGGGTTTAATTCGGGGCGATCTAAAATCCACCTTCGATAAAGGCGGTGTGACCTATACCCGTCGAATGAATCGCGACAGATTTTACACCTGTGCCGATGGTGATGAGTATCGCCTGCACGGTCGCTCGTTGTTATTAAATCGCAATGTGGGCCATCTAATGGAAAGCGATTTGATGCGGGATAAACAGGGCAATTTTGTGCCGGAAGGCATACTCGATACGGTAATTACTTCGTTGATCAGTTCTTTGGATTTACAACGCGAAAACGCATCCATACGTAACAGTCGAAGTGGCAGTATCTATATTGTTAAGCCCAAAATGCACGGGCCGGAAGAGGTTGCGTTTACCTGCCGTTTATTCGCGTGCACGGAAACCATGCTTGGCCTAGAGGAAAATACTATTAAGCTCGGCATTATGGATGAAGAGCGCCGCACAACGGTGAATCTAAAAGAGTGCCTCCGCATTGCCAAAGAGCGGGTAGTGTTCATCAATACCGGGTTTCTTGATCGCACCGGTGATGAAATTCATACCAGCATGCAGGCCGGCGCCTTCTTTCCTAAAGCCCAAATAAAAGATCAGCCCTGGATTAAGGCCTACGAAAACTGGAATGTGGATATTGGTTTGGAGTGCGGGTTGCCGGGGCACGCGCAAATCGGCAAGGGTATGTGGCCCATGCCCGATGAAATGAATCAAATGATGATGTCAAAAATCGATCATCCGCAGGCTGGAGCCAATACTGCATGGGTTCCTTCTCCAACAGCGGCGGTATTGCATGCGATGCACTACCACAAAATTAATGTACGCGATGTTCAGGGGGAGTTGCGTGATCGGCCGAGGGCAAGTTTGGACGATATCCTAAGTATTCCATTAATGCCGAAAGCCTACGAACTAAATACGCAGGATATTGAGCAGGAGCTGGAAAACAATATTCAGGGAATTCTTGGTTACGTCGTTCGCTGGGTCGAGATGGGTGTTGGTTGTTCTAAAGTGCCGGATATTAATAATATCGGCTTAATGGAAGACCGGGCAACGCTACGTATTTCCAGCCAGCATATCGCTAACTGGCTATGCCACGGCATCTGCACGCAAGTACAGGTGGAGAACGTTATGGTTCGTATGGCGGCTGTAGTGGATAAACAAAACGAGGGTATTTCAGGGTATCGAAATATGACACCCGATACAGGGCATAGTCTCGCATTTCAGGCGGCTCGGGATCTAATTTTTCTCGGCATCGATCAGCCAAATGGTTATACCGAACCTTTGCTGCACGAATATCGATTGCAAGCTAAAAGACGGTAGCCCGCTCACCTATTAACCCCGCACCAGGGTTCAATAGACCATTCTCGCTAACGCGGGAATGGTTTAGGGCTCTCTGCGCAAATTTTTCAGAAAAGTCTGAGGTTTATATGAATAAATACACGGTAGAATCAAAACATGCTTCCAAGACCATCTCTTCACACGGGCGTTCCTGGGAGACCATTAACCCGGAATATGTAGCCCGAATGCGCTTGCAAAATCGCTTTGAAACCGGATTGGATATCGCCCGTTATACCGCCACTATTATGCGTGAAGATATGGCGGCCTACGACAAAAACCCGGAGCAGTACACACAATCGTTGGGCTGCTGGCATGGCTTTATCGGCCAGCAAAAAATGATCTCCATTAAAAAGCATTTTGGCACGACCAAAGGCCGTTATCTATATTTGTCGGGTTGGATGGTCGCAGCTATGCGCTCAGAGTTCGGCCCTCTACCCGATCAGTCCATGCATGAGAAAACGACTGTTCCCGAGCTGATCGAGGAATTGTATACATTCTTGAAGCAGGCCGATTCACGAGAGCTTCGCCATTTGTTTAAAGATATGGACGACGCAAAAAAATCGGGTGATACAGTTAAATCAAAATACCTTCAGAAGTGTATCGACAATTTTGAAACGCATGTCGTACCCATTATTGCCGATATTGATGCGGGCTTTGGCAATGAAGAAGCGACGTACCTGCTGGCGAAAAAAATGATTGAAGCAGGGGCCTGTTGTATTCAAATTGAAAACCAAGTGTCCGATGCAAAACAGTGTGGTCATCAAGATGGCAAGGTAACGGTTCCCCATGAGGATTTCTTGGCCAAAATTAATGCAGTGCGTTACGCATTTCTAGAGTTGGGCGTAGATGACGGTGTTATTGTTGCGCGCACGGATTCTTTGGGTGCTGGCTTAACGCAGAAAATTCCAGTCTGCCAAAATGATGGTGACCTTGCACAGCAGTACAATGAGTTTATTGACGGCGATGAAATTACTTCTCTAGACAGTTTAAAGACCGGTGATCTGGTTATTTCTCAGCGTGAAAGGCATATTAAAGTTAAGCGTATGGCCAATGGATTGGTTCGCTTTAAACCAAATACCGGAGAAGATCGTGTCGTACTGGATTGTATTACATCGCTTCAGCACGGCGCAGATCTTTTGTGGATAGAAACTGAAAAACCGCACGTTGGCCAGATTTCCGGAATGGTCAAACGTATTCGCAAAGTTATTCCCAACGCCAAGTTGGTGTATAACAATAGCCCGTCCTTTAATTGGACCTTGAGCTTCCGCCAGCAGGTTTTTGATAACTGGCAGGAGGAAGGGCGGGATGTATCGGAGTATCAGCGTGACAATTTAATGAGCGCCCAATACGACAGCTCTGAATTGGCGCAAGCGGCGGATGAGCGAATTCGCGCATTCCAAAAGGATGCTGCCACTCAGGCGGGAATTTTCCATCACTTGATTACGCTGCCAACGTACCACACGGCTGCGGTTTCAACCGACAGTTTGGCGCGGGAATACTTTGGTGAGCAAGGCATGCTGGCCTATGTGAAAAATGTTCAGCGCAAGGAAATTCGCGAAAGTCTGGCCTGTGTAAAGCATCAGGACATGTCTGGCTCAAATATTGGCGACGATCATAAGGAATATTTTTCAGGTTCTCAGGCGTTAAAGGCCTCGGGTGAGCTGAATACTATGAATCAATTTTCGTAAAAGCCCTCGGAGATGTAAGCGCGCAGCTTTTGCTGCGCGTTCTTTTTACGCAATAAAACCCTTCAACCACAAATCAAACAATTCCGTATCCCGTGTTGCTGTGAATTCATTCGGGCGATGAATGTCCAGCTCAATGTTAACCAGTCCAATCAGTAAGACCCACAAACTATTGGTGATTAGATCGGCAGTGTAGGACTGCGTAAGTTCTCCAGCGGCATGTAAGCTCGTTATCGCTGTTTTGATTGCGCCGTAAAGGTTGTTTTTGTTCTGATTAAGGTAATCCTGCAGCTCCGATGACTCCTCCGTGATTTCAACACAATTCATCGTGATTTTAATTGCCTGCGTGAAACTGGGATCCTCGTTAACGAGCCCAAACATGTTGTGCATTTGCTTTACAAACTTTTCCAGTTTTGGTTCCCTTTGCAGCTCTTTCAGCTTGGTTACCATGTCTTGGTGTACGTGTAGCGCCCCCCTATCCCATAGCGCCATAACAACCCAATCTTTATTGGGGAAATGCCAGTAAACCGCGCCGCGCGTCAACCCCGCATTCTTCGCTATATCGTTAAGGGTTGTATTTGTCACGCCTTTCAATATGAACAGTGCGGCGGCGGAGTCCAGCAGTGCATTGTATGTTTTCTCGGCTTCTTCTTTCGTTTTTCGCATGGTTTTATAAGACCTGTTGCTTGCGTTCGTAACCTACTGACTATAGTATACGTACATTCGTGAATGTATGTAAATGTTTGTGTCAAATTTCTCTCCAAGCAATCCAATCCTGTAATAAAAGGTTTTATATGAAAGCTCGTCTGTTTGTACCCCTTATATTGATGTCGATAGTGTTTCTCTCCGCTTGCGGGGAAGATATGGGCTCTAAGGCTACTGCGGTTGAGCTCGTGCGCCCGGCAAAATTGGTGGCGGCGCTACCCTTTAGTGCTGATGTATTGCGTCAGTTTCCTGGTACTACGGAAGCGTCGAGCAAGTCGGATCTGGCGTTTCGGGTGGGCGGGCAGTTGAATGAGTTGCTGGCGGTTCCGGGGAAAGCTTACAAAAAAGGTGCGCTACTGGCTGCGTTGGATGAAGCGGAGTACCGCAATCAATTGGCCGATAGGCAGGCGCATTTTCAGCTGGCTCAGTCGCAGTTCAAAAAAATGGAAAAGCTTTTGTCAAAGCAGTTTATCAGCCCTTCGGAGTTTGATGCCGCAGAAGCCCAATTAAAGGCTGCAGAGGCTGCGTTGGCAATAGCCAAAGACAATCTTCAACACACGCAGCTAAAGGCTCCTTTTGATGGTGTGGTTGCCCATTTACAGGTCGAGAATTATCAAACGATAGGCGCGAATATAGTGGTTATGCAGTTTCGTAGTGAGGGAACGATGGATGTTCGCTTTAGCATTCCCGAAAGCCTTTTGGGGCAGCTCGATAAGTCGGTAGATCCCACACAAATCTGCTCCAGCGTGCGCTTTGTCGCCTACCCTATAAAAGCCTATACCGCCTGTTTTAAGGAATATGATTCCAATCCTGATCGCCTTACCCGCTCCTACAGCATTGTTTATCAGTTGCCGTCGATTGCCGAATTTCCTGTGCTGCCAGGGATGGCGGTATCGGTGGAGCTGGATCTTGGCCCCTATCTTAGCAGCGGTCCTTCTGAGGCTGTGTTGGTGCCGGTGGAAGCGGTTTTTCAGCGCACCGATCAATCCATGGTATGGAAGCTGGATGAGGATATGCGTGTACATCAAGCCCTAGTAGCTGTCGCTGGCGTAGAGCAGGGCTATCTCATAATTGAGGAGGGCTTGGTTGCTGGTGATACCGTTGTTGCCGCGGGTGTTAGCTACTTGAGCGAAGGCTTGCAGGTAAAGCCCATCATTAAAGAACGCGGTCTGTAAATCAAGCTCGGGGAATAAACATGAAACTAACTGAATATACTATTACCCGGCCAACCATTTCTTGGATGGTTGTGGTTTTACTGATTGGCGGCGGTATCTTGTCTTTTTTGGACTTGGGTCGTTTGGAAGATCCGGCCTTCACCATTAAGCAGGCCGTGATTGTAACCCGCTACCCTGGAGCGTCTGCGCTGGAGGTGGAAGAAGAGGTTACCTTGCCGATCGAAAATGCCATCCAGCAATTGCCCTATGTGGACGATATCGTTTCTGTATCCACTGCGGGTCTTTCGCAGGTGGAAGTGGAAATGAAAAGTTACTATCGCAAAGATGATCTTGCACAGATTTGGGATGAAATGCGACGCAAGATCCGCGATATGGAGGCACAGCTGCCGCCTGGCGTGAGCGCGCCCATAATCAATGACGATTTTTCCGATGTTTATGGTAGCTTTTACGCCGTGACCGGTGAGGGCTTCAGCTACGAAGAAATTGCCGACTATACGGATTACCTGCGCCGCGAATTGGTCCTGGTGGAAGGTGTTGGCAAGGTGATTGTCAGCGGTCGCCTCAATGAGCAGGTCTTTATTGAGGTCGACAAAGCCAAGTTGTCGGCGTCTGGTTTTTCTTTATCGACCATTCAACAGCTATTACAGAGCCGCAGTATTGTCGCCGATGCGGGACACCTTCAAATTGGGTCGGAATACCTGCGTATCGAACCCAAAGCACTGGGCAATGGGGTTGAGAGTAGCCTAGCCGGTTTGTTGCTGGGCAGTGCCGAAGGAAAGCTGGTTTACCTGGGAGATGTCGCCAATATATCCAAGGGCTATCAGGATCCGGCTTCTCATATCTATCGTTTTAACGGACATCAAGCTTTGGCGCTGGGCGTTTCTTTTGCCTCAGGGGTGAATGTGGTGGAGGTGGGTAAGCTCTTGGACGAGCGTTTGCTCCAGCTAGAGTCCCGTCGGCCGCTGGGTATGGATGTTACGGCAATCTACAACCAGCCCGCGCAGGTTGAGACCTCGGTTTCCTCGTTTGTAGAAGGTTTGGTGCAGGCGGTTGTGATCGTGATTGTGGTGTTAATGTTTACCATGGGGTGGCGACCAGGCGTGATTATGAGCGCGATTCTACTGCTGTCCATTTCCGGCACATTTATCGTTATGCGAATGTTCGATATCGATTTGCACCGCATATCCCTCGGAGCGTTGATTATTGCTTTGGGTATGTTGGTGGACAATGCCATTGTGGTGGTGGAAGGCATCATGATCAGCATTCAGCGTGGTGCATCGCGTATGACGGCGGCCATTAAAATTGTCTCCCACAATCAGTTACCCTTATTGGGGGCCACGGTTATTGCTGTTACGGCCTTTGCGCCTATTGGTCTATCTCCAGATGCCTCCGGTGAGTTTACGGGAAGCCTTTTCTGGGTATTGTGTATTTCGTTGATGATCAGTTGGGTACTGGCCGTAACTCTTACCCCTTTCTTCTGCTATTTGCTGTTTAGCGACAATGACACAGCTGCTAAGGGAGAGGAAATACGCGATCCCTATCGGGGTGTTTTTTACGGAACGTATCGTGCTGTATTACATTTTTGTTTGCATTATCGCGGTTTGGCGGGGCTGGGGTTGGTCGCTCTATTAGTATTGGCGGTACTGGCTTTCGGCAATGTGCGGCAGGCGTTTTTCCCCGACAGCTCACTGCCCTTGCTGCAGGTGGATTACTGGTTGCCAGAGGGCACGAGCATCCATCAAACCGAAGCCGAACTGGAACAGTTGGATCAATACATTCTGCAGCAGGAGGAGGTCAAGCAGGTCACCGCAAGCATTGGTAGGGGGGCAGAGCGATTTATGCTCACCTATGCACCGGAAAAGGCCTATCCCAGTTTTGGACAGTTATTGGTGGAGGCCAAGTCGTTTGAATTGGTCCCTGCCTTGCGGGAAAAAATCGAGGAGTATATTCGGCAGAATAACCCCCAGGCGTTTGTGCGCTACACCCGCCCCAGTGTTGGCCCCGCAACAGCGGCCAAAATTGAAGCGCGGCTGATAGGGCCAGATCCACAGGAGCTGCGAGCACTTGGGCAGCAGGTTATTGCTCTGCTAAAGGAAAATCCGAACACCATCAATGTTCGGCAGGATTGGCGCGAACGCGCGAAAGTTCTGCAGCCGGTGTTTGATTCCGCCGCTGCTCGCCGTTTGGGGATTGGTCAGGCCGATTTAAATAATGCGATTAAATACAGTGTCAACGGGCAGCCTATTGGCGTGATCCGAAATGGCTCCGATATTTTACCCGTGCTTGTGCGGCCTCCCATACACGAGCGGGAGGGCATCGCCCAGCTGGAGCAAATTCAGATACACAGTCCCCTGAGCAACAGCTATGTGAATATTGGCCAGTTTGTGCAGTCGGTCGAGGTTATCTGGGACGATCCAATTATCAAGCGGCGAGATCGCAAGCGAACGCTGGCGGTTTTGGCTGACCCGGATGCAATGACCAGCGCCGCAGATTTGCACGCGGCTATCCGTGGGCCAATCGAAGCGTTGGAGTTACCGGAAGGTTACGAGCTTGAATGGGGTGGTGAATACGAAGCGCAGCAGATGGCGAACAAAGCGGTATTTGCCTTCCTGCCCCTGGGTGTGCTGGTCATGATTATTATTAACGTGCTTATGTTTAACTCAGTGAAACAAACCCTGGTGATCTGGTTAACGGTGCCGTTGGTAATCGTTGGAGTATCTTTTGGGTTGCTTGTAACAGATTCGCCCTTCAGTTTTACCGCCCTGCTTGCCGTGTTGAGCTTAATTGGTATGCAAATTAAAAATGGTATTGTGCTGGTGGAAGAAATAAAAAGGCAAAACGAAGAGGAGGGTGAAAACTGGCACGATGCTATTAGCCACGCTGCGGTAAGTCGTTTGCGCCCTGTGACCATGGCGGCCGTCACCACCATTCTAGGCATGATCCCGCTGCTAACCGATGTGTTCTTCCAGCCGATGGCGGTAACTATTATGGCGGGCCTGGGTTTTGCGACTATTCTTACACTTATTGGTGTTCCGGTATTGTTTGCACTTTTGTACGGTGTAAAAGAATAAGTGATGATTCCTTTAATACGGGCGCTGTGTTTCTACAGCGCCTTTTTTGTTTTCCTTCTCTCCCCAAAAACATTTAGTGCCGACGACAATATACGTTTTGTTAGTTTCCTCGTGGAAAACGATGTGTTTTTTCAGGAAGACGGTGGATACACCAACGGTTTTGCCTTTTCCTTCGGTAAAGGAATAAATGGCCCGTTTAGCGAAAGCAATATTCCGGGCCTTCTATACAGTCTTATCGGTGATAGTTACCTAAATCGGAGCAGCGTTAAATCCCGCGGTATTAGCTACCAGTTTGCGCAGGTTATGAGTACGCCAGAAGATATAAAAACAGAAGCGCTATTAAAAGATCAACAGCCTTATGCGGGCCTGATTCTGGGTCGGATTAATGTTTATGCGCTGGATAAAAGGTTAAGTGATCGCCTGGGTATCATCGTCGGTATGGTTGGCCCGGCAACGGGAACCGAGCAAACTCAAAAAATCGTGCATAGGCTAATTGGTAACGATGAGCCCATGGGTTGGCGCCATCAATTAAAAGATGAACCAGTTCTTCGCGTGGAAGCCTCTCGCTCAAAACGATTTTGGGAAGACAGTTTTGGCGATGGTTTGGGTATGGATGTGTCGGGTATCGCGCATGGCGGTATCGGGAATTTACACAGTGATCTGGGCTATACTATTTCCTGGCGATTTGGCAGGGAGCTTAACGGGTCATTTCCGCCAGCCATGAACCTCCCTGGTCGCGAAGTGAATCCTACGGCCGGTATGGCTGGAAAACATTGGCACCTGTTCGTGAATATGGATGTTCGCTACGAATTTAATAACCTGCTTATTGAAGGGAATACATACCAGCAGAGTCACGGTGTTGCACTGCGGCACGAGCAGGCGCAAATTTCCTTCGGTGCGTCAACTAATCTGGGGCGTTGGGCGGTTAGCTACACGGGTGCTTTTAGTTCTCGAGCGTACCGTGCACAACCCGGAATCGGTAAATTTGGTGCGATAAGTATTACCTATCGAATTGATTAGTGCGCCTATTGTTTGTATCGGCATTGGCAGGTACTTTATATCTGCTACTGTATCGCTAAAATTGAGTCGCGATGGTGCCGAACTTTTTTCTTAGCCAACGCTGAACGAGCCAAGTAGGCTCCTTCAGCGTTTAGTGTGCACTGTGTAATGCATAAGGTGCAGTGCAGTAGGCTTGCGGTGATTTAGTCACGCACTATAGCGATAAATAGTTCGCAACAAAATCGGCATCTTTATCGCCGCGTCCGGAAAGGTTAATTAATATCGTTTCTTCGGGAGACATTGTTTTGGCTATTTTCATGGCGTGGGCGACGGCATGAGCGCTTTCCAACGCAGGGATCAGCCCCTCCAGACGAGATAGCTGCATAAAGGCATCCATGCATTCACTATCATCGATGCTTGTATATTCCACGCGCTTAATATCTTTTAAGTGGCAATGTTGTGGTCCTACGCCCGGGTAGTCGAGCCCTGAGGCAATAGAGTACACCGGCAGGGGATTTCCATCGCTATCCTGTAGGTTGTAACACTCAAAGCCGTGTAGAGCTCCCTTGCTTCCGAGTGTTAAGGTCGCGGCGTGTTGATCGGTATCCAAGCCTTTACCTCCGGGCTCAACGCCTATCATTCTCACCGAGCTGTCGTCCAGGAAAGCCGTAAATAAGCCTATCGCATTTGAGCCTCCACCTACGCAGGCAACAAGCACATCCGGTAGCTTATTTTCTTTTACCAGAAACTGTTCTCGTGCCTCCTTGCCGACAATACTTTGAAAATCGCGAACTATTTTGGGGAAGGGGTGGGGGCCAACCACTGAACCAATAGCATAAAAATAATTGACAGGGTCCTTTAAATACTCTTCAAAGGCGCTATCCACGGCATCTTTGAGAGTCTGTGTTCCGCGCGTTACTGAAACGAGCTTACAGCCCAAAATTTTCATTTTAACGACATTGGGATGCTCTTTTTGGATATCGATTTCACCCATATGGATTTCACATTCGATTCCGACTAAGGCACAAGCTGTGGCAAGGGCTACGCCGTGCTGACCTGCTCCCGTTTCTGCCAAGACTTTCTTTTTACCCATAAACTTGGCTAACAGGGCTTCGCCTATGCAGTGATTAATTTTATGTGCGCCGGTGTGGTTTAGGTCCTCGCGTTTCAGAAAAATTCGGGCTCCACCCAGCTTTTCCGAAAGGCGTTTAGCGTAATAAATGGGGCTTGGACGGCCGACGTAGTCGGTATAAAGTTGGTGCAGTTCGCGTTGAAATTCCGCAGTTTTGGTAACTTTCTCGTAAGCTTCATCAATGTCATTCATTACCTTGACGAGTTCGGGGGGGATTATCTGGCCGCCGTATTCTCCGAAGTACCCTTTTGAATCTGGCATATCTGCATTTAACTTTGTCATCACTGCACCTTCTTCTGCTGTTTTTCATATAGGAAGCCAGACTAGCAAGACTGAAAAATAGGGTGTTGAGCGACATCAAAGGGCATGTCGCCAAGGTAGGTGTCGGCACTGAAAACGGTAAGTGCTGAGGGGATGTGAAGACTACAAAAGTAAGGATTGTTCTATGGGATAATAGCTAGACGCGGCGTTGATTAAACTCGAAGCAGTGAGTTCCCTAACGCCGTAGACTTCAACGGGAATATTGTATTTGGAACGTATTTTTTTAACTAAAATTTCAAAGTCGCCGTCACCAGAGACAAGCACAATCAGATCGGAATCCGCGGCATAATCCATTACGTCAATGGCAATTCCCACATCCCAATCCCCTTTTGAAGATCCATCCGAACGCTGAATATAGGGCTTTAACCTAAGCTCAAAGCCAATAGCTTTTAATATGTTCTGAAATTGCCTCTGTTTCTCATCTCCGCGATCAATGGCGTAAGCAAAGGCCTTGATAACTTGCCGGTCTGCTGTGGCCTGTGACCAAAACTTGTTGTAGTCAAAGTTCCTGTTGTAGGTGCTTTTTGTGGTGTAGTAAATGTTTTGGACGTCTACAAAAAGACTAATGTTTTTCATATTAATGTACTTTTTTGGTTAGATTTAAACATAGGTTTAATTTTAAATCGCAGTGTTACCGGGTTAATGTTTCTTTTATTTCTTCTCGCTCATCGTATAGGTGGATAGTCTCTAAAACACCGTCGCCATTATTGTCAATTTCAGATCTTGTCATTTTAATATGATCGAAATGTTGGGCTTTGACGACTCTTTTTGTTACTGGGGATAAAAATTCTATTTTTGTGAGGACGCCGCTCTTGAATTTCATTTGATGGTCCTTAAATCCATCTCCTGTAGAATCAGCGTTGGCTTGAGAAACATTTCCATATTTAAACCTCTCTTCGGATTCAAAATAGCCGTCAAAATTATGGTCAAATATGGAGCGATCAATTATTCCCGCTTTATTGTATTTGACTATACCGTCTACTTTTCCGTCTAAATTTCTATCGAGTTCAACCTTGGAAATAACGTCATTAACATAGGTCCATTTTTCATCAATGGATCCATCGCCGTCGTAGTCAATTCCGTTTGTTCTGACAGAGGAATTGTTATAGATGGAAAAAGTGGCTAGCCCTAAGATAAACCCGATAAGCCAGGTAAAAAATGAGTAAGATTTTTTCGTGGGGGGGGACTCCTCGTCACCCATAACTTGGGTATTGTCCCAATTCTCTATAATAGTACAGGCAGCAGTATAGTCTTCGTCCACGATCATAACGCGTACCAAGCCTATGGCTTGCAGCTCACCCACGCCCCCCTGCAATAACTCTCCATCTATGCGGCCCGATAGGCCCGCTTGCTCGAGTAAGTTTAATATCATATGGGCTTCTATTGAATTTGATGCTTCGTATACTAGCTTCATTTTAACTATGGCCCTATTCAACAGTGGGATTGGGGAGGAAAGCCAAAGCGTATACGGATATAGGGGGGTTGTCTTGTTTTGATATTCAGTGGTTGGTTGAGATTCCCCGTAAGATGACTACGGGGAATCTTTGTCGCTGTTTGGGCGTGACGTTGCTAAAGCGCTGGTGAACCGCTAGACCTTGAACCGATTAAGCGTGCTATTGAGGGTGTTGGTGTGCTGGAATATAATCTCTGCTGTACTTGCTGAAGTTTTGGCGCTCTCTGCAGTCTCGTCGGTTTGGTAGGTAATATTATTCATATTACGGTTAATTTCCTCGGTTGCTGTCGATTGCTCTTCAGCTGCTGCGGCTATCTGCACATTTAAATCAACAATTTGTTTTACTGCTTCGGTGATGCTGTTCAGGGACGCTCCGGCTTTAAGAGCGGTTGTGACGCTGGCAGATACTTTTTCTTGGCTCGAGCCCATTTGATCGACTGCCTGGTCGGCGCCTACTTGTAGTTGTTCTATAACATCTCGAATCTCCTGCGTCGACTCCTGAGTACGCTGCGCTAGGGTGCGTACCTCGTCGGCAACCACCGCAAACCCTCTCCCTTGCTCGCCGGCACGAGCTGCCTCAATCGCTGCGTTCAGAGCGAGCAGGTTGGTCTGTTCTGCTATGCCGCGAATAACATCCAGTACGGCTCCAACATTAACCGTATTTTCTTTCAGGTTTTGAATGGCGTTCGCCGAAGATTGGATATCGTTGGCTAGCCCTTCAATGCCCGAGACCATGGCCTGGACTATGCTCTGACCTTCCCCCGCACAGGATTCTGCCTGCTTGGCTTTTTCTGCCGCTCCCGTCGTATTGCGCGCAACTTCTGCGATCGTCGCACCCATTTCATTTATCGCTGCCGCAGCCATGCTAATTTCCTGGCGCTGATTGTCGAGGGTATCGCTGGTACGGGCACTCGCATCCTTGATAATGTTAGTGCTTTCAGAGAGCTCCCCGGAAGTATTTAAAATCCCTTTAATGCTTTCCTGCAATTTACCTATAAACTTATTGAATTCTGTTGATATTTGGCCAAATTCATCTTTACTACTTGCCTGCAGTCTCTGGGTAAGGTCGCCCTCGCCCTCGGCCATATCTGTGATTCGCTCGAGAAGCTGATTCAAGCGAATGAGCGCGAACCGGGGCAGTACAAACCACAGAAAAGCAACGGAAAGAATGCCAAAAATCAACAGGGCTGAGAGCTGAAAGACGGCGGCGTTTTTTTGAGTTTCGGCGTGTTCGCGCTTAAGTGAGGAGTATTGATGCGTCACTTCCGTGAGTTCATCAATAACACCGCGCATGGCATCAAATTCTTCGCTCGCTTTATTTATACTGAGATCAGCCGCTTGCGGCTGGTCTGATTCCATTAGTGAGATTATGTTGCGCACGGTAGACTGGCGCGCACGAAAATATTCTAAAAACTGTTCTGTTTTCTGGGTTATTTCCCGTTCGGCCATAATGTCAGCATATTTACCAACTCTTGTTTCCGCCTGCCCTAGGTTTTCTTCAATAGTCTGAATGAGTTGCTCTTGATTAACACTGCCCGGGGGCGCTAGCACCAGCATTCGTTCAGCCAACAGCGCTTGGTAAAGATCCCGGTCGGCTTCCAGTAAAAATTCGGTTGCAGGTAGATAGCCGTCCATCACCGCCTCCGCCTCTTTGGTCATGCGATTAACGTTGATGTAAGAGATTGCGACGATAACTAGCATTAGAGCCGCGATAAGAGCCAAAGGAATGCGCAGCTTCCAAGAAAAGCCAATATTGTTAAACCAGTTGTTCATATAAAGGGCCTGTTAGGAATGGCGTACTCTCTAAATATAGCTCAGCTCAAAATGTTTGCGGGTAATTGGTTGCAGGCGCTTCAAGGTCATTTCGTGCAGAGTGAAAATCGGGAGTGTTTACGTAAATAGAAGAGTGGCCGCGGGGAATATTTACCCTTTATTTATTATGGTTTTCTGGGGCTCAAGGGTCGTCAGGGTGTCGCCGAAAATATCGTGTTGGATGGCGCGCCTTTTTGGCGGCTACAATTTAGTCGCGTTGTTTGCAGGTTTTCCAAAGTATGGCATTGCTATATTTTTAGCTTTACGCCGTCTTGCTGGTAAACTGTTTTAGCGCCCGATCTCTCGATCATTTTGACGATGGCCGATTGAATAACTTCATCGTGCCTTGCATCAGATTTACTTTCAAATTTCTCCTCTAGTGATTCTGCACCTTCTTCAGCTACAAATGTAACGACGACTTCATTGGCGAGATCTTCGCTATGGCCAAAATAAGCTATGGACATCTCCGGGTATCCCTGGGATCCCATTTTTACTTTTTTGGCGATTCTTTTTTTGGACTTATCTACATTCATGTTCATTTCTCGGAAAAGATCTGATGCCTCGGCAGCGGGGCGGTTTGATTGAGCTACAGGTTAAATGCCGCGGGGGGCCGCGGTGAGATAATGCTAGGTATTTTGAGGTGCTTCCTCGCTCTGCAGGGTAAATCGTTACAGGCCCAGATCGGTAAGGCCTAGATGTTCATCGGGGCGACGGCCTAAGGGCCAGAGGTATTTTCTTTCCGCCTCTGAAATAGGTAAATCATTGATGCTGGCAATTCGTTTCTGCATTAGCCCGCTCTCGTTAAATTCCCAGTTTTCGTTGCCGTAAGAACGATACCACTTGCCCGAGTCGTCACGCCACTCGTAAGCAAAGCGCACCGCTATACGATTGTGATGAAACGCCCAAAGCTCCTTAACAAGGCGGTAATCTATTTCATTGCGCCATTTTTGGGTGAGAAACTCAACAATAGCCTCTCGACCTGAAAGAAATACAGATCGGTTTCGCCAAGCGCAACCGGGTGTGTATGCAAGGGATACGCGTTCAGGATCACGAGAGTTCCACGCATCTTCTGCCATGCGGACTTTTTGCGTTGCAGTGTTGAAGTTAAAAGGTGGTAAAGGTGGTCTTGAATTTTCAGTTGCGCTCACAGGTGTCACCCTAATATAGAAATGGCTTTAGCGAGACCTAATATTCCCTTGGCCGGTTTGTCTATACTACACCGTTTGAACGCCTTCAAAATACCCAAGAAAAAGAAAACACAATCTTTAAGCAAAATAGGTTAACGAATAAAATACGTGGCTAAAATTGTCCCCGAGTCCGGCACAGTCATGTCTTAGATTGCATCAAAAATATACACAAATACCAGCCTTAAAAAAATCCGCCAAAATTGCGATATTCTCATTTTTCTACCTGCTGGGAGTTGCTATAGGGGCGTTATCGCCTATATTTTTTGGATAGTTGTTTAGCTAAGGTATGTCGCGCTGGCTTCCATGTCGTATCCAGTATGGTGCGTTTGAATGCACCTAAAAGAAGGTGTGTCCTTTTTAAGTGCAACCACCATTACAGTGGTGTTGTATTTTACTTGGCGGGGGCTGCTATGTTAGTAGGGTTTGGCCGTCGTGGCTTGCTCTGTAGAGGTGGCGTGTGTTTTTGCTCTCGTTAGTTCGATAAAGGAGTGGTATCTTGTCCTTCGGTTTTGCCAGCTCCTGAGCGGCCCACCGTTACGCGCTAGTGAAGAGGTATCACTTCTTCGTTCTACGCTGACGATGAAGGTTTTCTCTGTCAAACGGCCTGTGGGCACGTCGCTGAATGGCGTTTCCAGGGGGTGGTTGTGTGATGCAGGTTTACCCTTCTAATCCCCATTCCCGAAGGCAGATCAAGAACTGAGCAGCGCAAATTCGCTATTATTTATCTGTTATCCTCCAGGCAACTTTTTTCCGGCGTAAGTGAAGTCTTTTATGCAGTATGTATTAGTATTTAACAGTGGTAGTTCCTCCTTTAAATTTTCCCTTTTCTCAACAGATTCCACAGCGGCCTTAGAACAAACGCCGTTGCTTAATGGTTTGGCTGAGCGGCTGAATACGCCAGAAGCGGCAATGCGGCTGGTAGCGGCAGATGGCTCCCGTCAGGATCTTAACTTTCCTGCCGATCACCAGAAGGCCATTGAGACTCTGGTTGAAAAAATGCCGGAGTTTGGCTTGAACTTCGCGGATGTTGCCGTCGTCGGTCATCGGGTCGTTCACGGCGGTGAGCGTTTTTCTGAATCTGTACTAATCTGCGATAAGGCCATGGAGGATATGCGCGCTTGTTCCGAGCTGGCTCCGCTACATAACCCTGCCAACATTCTGGGTATTGAGTTGATCCGGGAGCTCTACCCCGAACTGCCTCAGGTGGCGGTGTTCGATACGGCTTTCCATCAGACCTTGCCGCGTAAGGCGTTTTTGTATCCCATTCCCTATAGCCTATACCGCGATCATGGTATTCGCCGTTATGGTTTTCACGGGACCAGCCACCGCTATGTGTCGGAAACAGCTATTAAACAGCTGGAATTGTCGGAAGATGATAACCAGTTATTGGTCGCGCACCTGGGCAACGGTTGTAGTGCAACTGCTGTGGTGAATGGTAAGAGTGTCGATACGACTATGGGCTTAACACCGCTGGAAGGCTTGGTTATGGGGACTCGCTCCGGCGATGTAGACCCCAGTCTTCATCAGTATTTACAGGAAACTCTCGGTTGGTCGCTGAGTAAAATTACCGATATGCTCAATCGCGAATCCGGGCTGTTAGGGCTTTCCGAGCTGAGCAATGATATGCGTACGCTTTATACGGCGGCGGAAGATGAGGATCATGAAGGCGCTGCATTAGCGATTGAGGTTTTTTGTTTCCGTCTTGCAAGGCAGTTGGCAGCGCTGGCGACGTCTCTTACCCGCATCGATGCTTTGGTGTTTACTGGCGGAATCGGTGAGCACAATGCCAGTACTCGTACTCGCGTGTTGGAGCAATTAGCTATTTTTGGGTTTAATGTCGATTTGGATCGCAATGAGGTTAACGGCGAGACATTTGGTGGTGTGATTTCCTGTGAGGGCAGTACGGTAGCCATGGTGGTGAAAACCAATGAGGAGGCAATGATCGCCCGCGATGCGTTGCTATTAGTAGGAACTGGGGGCGGTCAATAATGCACAGCTTTTATTTGGCGCCCACAACTTCGGGTACAGGGCTTACTTCTGTCTGCTTGGGCCTGGTTCGGGCCTTGGATCAGCTGGGTGTACGCGTCAGCTTTTTTAAGCCTATCGCCCAAATTTATGGTTCCGACAGTGGGCCGGGGCGCTCCAATCAGCTTATTCGCGAAACGGTGGGATTGCAGTCCGGTAAATCTATCAGCCTTTCCTATGCTCAGCACAAAGTGTCTAAGGGGCAGTTCGATCAGCTGATGGAAGAAGTGATTACTAACTATCAGGCTTCGACCCTGGATTCGGATGTAGTGGTGGTGGAAGGACTGGTTCCCCGGCCAAATGAAGACTATATCGCACGGCTGAATCAACGTGTTGCTCGCACGCTCGGCAGCGATATTATTGTGGTTGCAGCAAAAAAACATTATTCATCGGCACAGCTGAATGAGCGCATCAATATCACTGCCAGCAAGTTTGGTGGTTTTGAAAACCCCCGTTTGTTGGGCTGTATTCTCAACAAGGTGGGGGCGCCGCCATCAGAGAGCCAGCGCGTGCAAACAGATGACCGCTTGGATAGCTGGGAGGTGCGTGAGCGCACCTTTGATGAGGTTAAGCGCAAGCTGCCGATCTTCAGCAATCCAGATTTTCGCTGTTTGGGGATTATTCACTGGAACCCCAACTTCGTCTCGCCGCGCACTTTGGATATCGCCAATCATTTGAATGCGAAAGTTATCCACAGCGGTCATATCGATCAGCGGCGCGTGCACTCTGTTGTACTGTGCGCCCGCACCGTACCGAATATGCTTTATGCTCTTAAGGCTGGCACCTTGGTGGTTACGCCGGGCGACCGCACCGATATTTTATTGGCTGCCGCCCAGACGGTTCTGAATGGTGTGCCGTTGGCCGGTATTCTGTTTACCGGTGATATGATTCCCGACGAGCGGGTGATGGCCCTCTGCATGGGAGCCATTAATACCGGTTTACCCATACTGGTTACCGAGTACGATTCTCTGGCGACGGTACAACAGCTCGATAGCATGAGCAACGAAGTTCCCGCTAACGATGTACCTCGTATGTTGGAAGTTATGGACGAAGTAGCCAGCTCCATTAATACTGAGTGGCTGGCAACTCGCGCGGCATTACCTCAGGATGTGCGCATGTCGCCACCGGCATTTCGCCATCACTTGGTGCGCCAAGCACAGATGGCAGACAAAAAAATTGTTCTGCCCGAAGGCGCCGAGCCGCGCACGATTCAGGCTGCGATTATCTGTACCGAGCGGAAAATTGCCCGCTGTGTGCTGTTGGGCAAACGTGAGCAGATTGTACAAGTAGCCGAAGCCCACGGCCTCGAGCTCCCCGATGACGTCGAGGTGCTGGACCCAGATGAAATTCGCCCTCGTTATATTGCACCCATGGTGGAGTTGCGCAAGCACAAGGGTGTTAGTCCTCCCCAGGCAGAAGCCCTGCTTGAAGATAAGGTTTTACTGGGCACTATGATGCTGGCCCAGGACGAGGTAGATGGTCTGGTCAGTGGTGCTATCCACACCACTGCCAATACTATTCGTCCTGCATTGCAGCTGATAAAAGCTAAGACCGACAGTCGCATGGTGTCGTCTATCTTTTTTATGCTAATGCCCGATCAAGTCCTGGTATACGGTGATTGTGCGGTAAACCCTAATCCCAATGCAGAAGACTTGGCTGATATCGCCATCCAGTCAGCTGAATCGGCGGTGGCCTTTGGCATCGAACCACGCGTTGCCATGATCAGCTATTCAACTGGAGTTTCCGGCACGGGCAGTGATGTGGATAAAGTGCGCGAAGCAACGGAAATTGCCCGCAAATTGCGCCCAGACCTGATTATTGATGGCCCTCTCCAATATGATGCGGCGGCGATCGCCAGTGTGGCGGCGTCGAAGGCGCCGAACAGCCCTGTGGCAGGAAGGGCGACAGTCTTTATATTCCCCGATCTCAATACCGGCAATACCACCTACAAGGCGGTACAGCGCAGCGCTAATGTTTTGAGTGTTGGCCCAGTGTTGCAGGGCTTGAAAAAACCCGTGAATGATTTGAGCCGCGGAGCATTAGTGGATGATATTGTTTACACTATTGCGCTTACGGCGATTCAGGCGGGTAATAACGACAAATCTCCCGTTACTTAACGCCTTAGCCACTGCAAATGATCAAACAGAGCTGGCATGATGCTGGCTCTGTCATAATAATAAAAACCTTTGGCTAGAGGGCGGCATTGATGTTTCCGATTCGCGATGACAACCCCCAGGTAAATAAACCCATAGCAATCTACGGTCTCATTGTGGCCAATGCGCTGGCCTGGTTTTTATTGCAGGGGTTTGGCTTCGGTGATCAACTGCATGCCTCTGTTTGCCAGTACGGCTTGATTCCCGCCGATCTATTTTCCGATGGTCTCTTGAACAGCACCGAAAAGGCCTGTCCTGGCAGTGGTGCTGGCTGGTCGGGCGTATTCAGCTCTATGTTTATGCACGGGAGCTGGATGCATATCCTCGGTAATATGTGGTTCCTTTGGGTGTTTGGCGATAACGTAGAGGATTCCATGGGTTCGGTACGTTTTGTTATTTTTTACGTGCTTTGCGGGGTGTGTGCAGCGGCGGCGCAGGTTATCGCCGACCCCGGTTCCGCTATTCCGATGGTGGGTGCCTCTGGTGCTATTGGCGGGGTAATGGGGGCTTACATTATGCTGTTCCCTCGCGTAAAAGTTCATATGGCGGTGGTCTTGATCATTATTTTTACCACTTTCCGTGTACCGGCTGTGGCCATGCTTGGCTACTGGATTGTGGTGCAGTTACTGGGCGCGTTCTCGTCAATGGGGGCAACCGGTGGTGGCGTTGCTTTCTGGGCGCATGTTGGCGGATTCCTCGGTGGCGCGGCGCTGGTATGGGTGTTTAAAGACGATGAGTTGTTATTGAACCATCCTTTCCACGGCTGGAAGGAAACCCGAAGTGCGGCCGATATCTGGAACGATCCATCTAACCGACAGTAAGTTGGCTGACTATTTATGCAAACGCTCCCCGTACCCCAGCCGGATTCCTTGCGACGGCATCCTCTTGTTTGGTTGGTGATTATTGTTTCCTGCGTACCCTATCTGTTGCTTACCGCCCAAAACCTTGCGGCTATCTCGAGTTGGTTTTTGCCGCTGACTGGCCGGGAACTGTTGAATAATGTCGCGTTCTGGCAGTTGTGGACACCCACATTTGTGCACTACACGCTGGTTCACTTATTAACCAATGTCTATTTGTGGTGGTTGTTTGCCAGCAGAATTGAAGCCGAATCGCGTATCGAGTTGGCGCTAGTCTTTTTACTGATTGCCGCATCCTCCAATGCCTGCCAATGGTGGTTTTATGGCCCGCAATTTGGAGGGCTTTCTGGTGTGGTCTATGGCCTGTTAAGCTATTGCTGGTTGCAGGCAGCGTTGGGACGTCGGGCGGCCTACCGTATTGATGGAACCTTTACGTTGGTATTGCTCGCGCTTATTCCGCTCGCGGCAACCGGCATGTTCGGAAAATTTTCCGATGCGGCTCACATAAGCGGCTTGTTTTCGGGTGCAGTGTTGGCTGGGTTTGTTTTGCTGTTTAGAAAATACAAAAAACTGAATAAAGAGAACCGTATATGTTAAAACTGCGCCCCTTGTATCGGAACGATCTTCACGCGGTTATTCGAATGATCGATTCCCATGATGAAGATGATGCAGAAGCGGCAGAAGCCGATTATGAAGATTCCGGATTTGACGACCAGTTTGTTTTAGAGGTGGACGAGAAAGTCGTCGGTGTTACCGGCTTCAGGCGAGTACCTGCAACGGAAAATACCGCATGGTTATCCTGGACCTACGTTAATGCTGAACAGTGTGGCAAAGGCTATGGCAAGGCTATAATGACCGATCTTCTGGATAAACTGCGTTCAGAAAATACGCGCAAAGTATTTGTGAAAGTCTCAAACTATGAAGATCCTGAAGACGGTAAAATATACGAACGCGCGCTAAAATTGTACCAGTCTCTGGGGTTTGAGTTGGAAGTCACCAACATAGATTTTTATGATAAGGGTGAAGACCAACTGATTTTAGGTAAAACCATCGAGCCGATAGATGCTGAGTTTAGCGGGGAAGTGGCTGGGGAGGGCGTGCAGGATGAAAAGGCGGTTATCCGTTTTAATGGTCTGTACGAAATTGCCGAATCGGAAGGTGCCTACACTTTTTCCTGGCTTGTGAAGGAGAAAAAGGGCTTATTTGGCAAGCGCAGTTTTTCCGTAGAGGATCTGCTGCTCGGCTTACGGTCTGTAAAAGGTGAGGGGGGCCGAAAGGTTTTTATAACCTTTCCATCGAACCTACCACTAATTCATCAGCCACTGCAGGCGGCGGGATTCAAATATGTAGGGAGTCTGAGCAATTATTACGAGCCGGGCGTAGATGAAATGCATTTTTCACATGATTTAAGTAATATCTGATCCTGGGATCTCAAATACCAATAAGGAAACAATAATGAAGAGTTTTTTAGTAAAGTATGGCCTTGTTGCGGTTGCTCTTGGTGGCTTCTACCTGTACAGCAGCTTCAACTCCGATGGTTTAAGTTCCGTCGATGAAGAGATTGATCTGAACGCCGTGCTCGATGTTACGATTGATACGTTGTATTCCTACCAGGAATCAATCGAAGGGCAGGAGAACGATGATCCCGATGCGGCAATGCTGGGCTTTTCTGAAGTTCTGGCTGACAGCTACAATACCTCCGAGCCTGCACTGTTCAAAACCGCCCTGGGCGTTGAGCCAAGATCAGATGCTTCTCTATTGGCCTATGAAGATACCAATGGCAATCGCATGATGGATGAAAGTGAAGCTGGTATTTTCTTAATTGAAATTGATGGAGAGCGTTCACGGATTATTGCCTCCAGCCGCAGCGGTGCTGTAAACGATCACCACTTCAGTGGCACAGGGCTACTTACCGGCTACCTGATTGGCAGTATGCTCAGCCGTCAGCGCATGGCAGGGGTCTCGTCTGATTCTCTGGCCAAAAAACAGCCCGTTACTGCTCGGGCAGCCGCTAAAGCCAGAGCGGGTTCCGGCAGCCACTCCAAAGGCAAGTAATTCGCTAGCGCTATGTCTTAGCGTTGTTTTTTTTTCCAGCTTTTCGTCTTCCTACGAAAAGCTGGATTGCCTTTTCTGCCCTATAAAGTCCTGTATTTATGTCCTCCAAACCCGTTATTGATAGTGAATCCCTGAGTGGAAAACAGACTGGTGTCTTGCTCTTTTCCATTCTGATTGTTGCCCTCTGCGGTATTGTGTACGAGCTGATCATTGGAACTATTTCCAGCTATTTACTGGGTAATAGTGTGTACCAGTTTTCCCTCACCATTGGCTTTTTTATGTTTGCCATGGGGCTGGGCTCGCTCGTATCCAAATATTTTAGTGATCAGTATGTACGCAATTTTATCTTAGTGGAAATTGTGATTGCCTTTGTGGGTGGTATTAGCAGCGTGTTGCTGTTTATGGCATTTCCCTATGCGCGAGTTTTGTATGAATTGACGATGTACAGCCTCATTTTGATTATCGGCGCACTTGTCGGTATGGAAATTCCAATTCTTACCACGCTGTTAGCGCGCAATAGACAACTCAAAGAATCAATTGCCGATGTTATGTCGCTGGACTATGTCGGCGCGCTGATCGGCTCGGTATCGTTTCCACTGTTGCTGCTGCCGTCGCTGGGCTTGATTCAGTCCTCGTTTGCTATTGGCTTAATTAATATTTTGGTTGCCATCGCCAATGTGCTGGTCTTTCGTCATCACCTGCCAAACTTTAAGCGCATGCTGGAACTGTGCTTGCTCATTCTGGCGCTGTTGATCGGTTTTATTTTGTACGGTGCTTACATTACGCGCTTTGCAGAAAAGCATTTATATTTCGATCAGGTAATTTATACCAAGCAAACGCCCTATCAAAAGCTCGTGGTTACCCGCTCAACCAATACCCGTGAGCAGCGGTTATATATCGATGGGCATATCCAGTTTTCCTCGCGCGACGAATATCGCTACCACGAATACCTTGTCCATCCCGTTTTATCGCTTCCCGGCGAGCGTAAGAATGTGCTTATTCTGGGGGGGGGAGATGGCTTGGCCGCGCGGGAGGCTTTAAAGTATCCCGATGTCGAGCGGCTGCACCTAGTGGATATCGACCCGGAAATGCTGCGTATAGCCCGTGAGCTGCCTATGTTGCAAAGGCTAAACGAGAAAAGCCTTTCTGCAGATCGCTTAACGGCTTTTAGTGAGGATGCCTTCAGCTTTATTAATCAGCCGGGTATTGCCTACGATCGGGTGATTATCGATATGCCCGATCCACACAACGAAGCGATCAATAAGCTCTATTCTCGAGAATTTTATACCATGATAGAGCGGCGCATGGCGCCGGGGGCGGTGCTGGTTACACAGAGCTCATCGCCGTTTTATACGCGGCAGACCTTCTGGTGCATTGAAGAAACCCTGGCCAATGTGTTTAACGATACACTCAGCTACCACACGGCTTTACCCTCTTTTGGTATCTGGGGTTACAATATGGCGCGCAAGGGAGGGACTATTCCGCGGGAATTTGTCTTTGATATTCCAACCAAGGCCATCACCACCGAGACCATGCTGGCTGCATTACAGTTTGATAAGGATATGGCGAAAGTCGCAACGCCAGTGAACTCGATTATGGAGCCTAAGTTATATCAGCTCTATATCAGTGATTTACGCCGGTAAGACCACCTTACTCGGCTGCAGAGCCGTCTCCGGGGAGGCTTTTCACTCTTTGCCCCGCAGAATCTCCTTTATTTCGGCCTTCTCTGGCATAAAAGCCTCCTTCAGATACTCCACGGCCTTTTCTGGCTGGGCATTGCCACACATAAAAATATCAAAAGCGGCATAGTCGCGCTCGGGCCAAGTGTGAACGCTAATATGCGATTCGGCTAACAGAGCGACACCGGTAACACCGCCGCCTTGTGAGAACTTATGGAGATGAATATGCAGTAGCACCGCTCCGGCAACCTTGGCTGCCTGGGTGAGCCCTAATTCCAGCTTGTGGGTGTCATTCAAAAATTGTGCGCCCCAGAAATCGACAATATAGTGTCTGCCGGCAATATCCGAAGTCGAGGCTTCGTTGCTAGTGGTGTCGATGGTAAAGCTCTGGCTGGTGGTTATATCAATCACGGGTAAGGCTTTAAAGGGCTCGTTACTATTTTTATCGGCGCTCATGCTTAAGCGAAGTTCCTTTGTAGGGGCGGACGACAATTTACCAAACGGGGGTGGCAATAACCACCGAAAGCACGGTTTGTTGCTGTTGGCTTGGCTCTGCAGAGGGGTATAGAAGCATCTATAGCGGCGCCGAGTAATTGCGTTTTATCAAAAAAAGTGGGTAAGAGAGCCCTGGAAAGGGGCACTGATACCATTTTGATTCCCATTAATAGCGCTATTTATGATAAGTTGCGACGATTTTTCTGCCCAAGAAAACACTCCAGACCAGAGTTTCCCTGGGTTTGGCAGTTAAACCGGCTGCTTTTGCCGGTGCCTGCCACGAAATTGGGGTCAATACAAGGCCTGAAAATGCCGACAGAAGTGCGTAAAATGAGGCAATTTTCCGCCATGTGGTTGGGACGGGTTTAGGTCCGTGCCCCCAGGATAAATAGCAACACAACGAGATTAAATATGAATCATCACAACTCCCTGCAACAGGGGCTCTATCACCCCGACTTCGAACACGATGCCTGTGGCATCGGCTTTGTGGCAAACCTCAAAGGGCGTAAATCCCATGAGATTGTGACAAATGCGCTGACGATGCTGACGTGCATGGAGCACCGTGGTGGTACGGGATACGATGTAAATAGTGGTGATGGTGCCGGTATTCTGATTCAAATCCCTCACGATTTCTTTGCAGAAGAAGCCAGCAAGCTGGGTTTTGAGCTGCCTGCAGTGGGCGACTACGGTGTCGGCATGCTGTTTTTCCCGCCGAATGAAACCCATGCTCAGCAGAGCCGCGATATTTTAGAGGCCAATATTCATAAACTGGGCCTGACAATATTGGGTTACCGCGATGTACCTGGCGACAATTCTAGCCTGGGTTACGCCGCACGCGAAACCGAGCCCGTCATAAAACAGTTATTTATTGCTAAACCCGAAGGCTTGAGCCAGGAAGAGTTTCAGCGCAAGCTCTACGTCCTGCGCAAGGCCACCGGTCACACGATAAACCTGCAGGTAGACTGCGAAAAAGATGAATTTTATGTGGTGTCCCTGTCCAACCGTACCATTGTGTACAAGGGCCAGTTCACCACGGAACAGGTGCGCAAGTATTACAACGATTTGCGCAATCCCAAGTTGCAGTCGGCTCTTGCCATGTTCCACAGCCGCTTCTCTACCAATACCTTCCCGGCGTGGCGTCGTGCCCAGCCGTTCCGTTTCCTGTCTCACAACGGTGAAATCAATACCGTTAAGGGCAATGTGAACTGGATGGTTGCCCGTCAGGCGCTGTTTGAGTCTGTGGCTTTTTCCCAAGAAGAGTTGGAGTTGTTACACCCCATCTGCAACCGGGAAACGTCTGATTCCGCCAACCTGGATTTGGTCATTGAACTGTTAGTGCTGAGCGGCCGCCCGCTGGCGCAAGTCATGATGATGGTGATCCCCGAAGCCTGGCAATCCCAGGACAATATGGACCCGGTGAAGCGCGCGTTCTACGAATACTACGCCAACGTGATGGAGCCTTGGGATGGCCCTGCATCGGTAAGCTTTACCGACGGCCAGGTTATCGGCGCCACGCTCGACCGCAATGGTCTGCGGCCCTCACGTTATCTGGTTACCAACGACGATATGGTGGTAATGGGCTCAGAAACCGGCGCACTGTGTATCGATCCCGAGACTGTCGTGAAGAAAGGCCGCTTGCAGCCCGGTAAAATTTTTATTGCCGATCTGAACGAAGGCCGCATTATCAGCGACGATGAAGTGAAAGCTGATATCTGCGCACGTCAACCCTACGGTGAGTGGCTGGCCAAGAACAAACTGGAGCTGGACAAGTTACCGCTACCAGAGGAGGCGCTGGCGCAATCTAGCCTGGCTAACCTGCGACTGCAGCAGAAGGCCTTTGGCTACAGCTACGAAGACCTGAACCTGATTCTTAAGCAGATGGTCGAAACCGGCAAAGAGCCGCTGGGAGCCATGGGTGCCGATAACCCCTTGGCGGTAATGTCTGATCGTCCTCAGCATTTATCCAACTACTTTAAGCAGTTGTTTGCCCAGGTGACCAACCCACCAATCGACCCCATCCGTGAAGAGATGGTGATGTCGCTGCGAACCTATGTGGGAGCTTCCCGCAACCTGCTGAGTGAAACGCCCGAGCACTGCCGCAAGGTGGAAATTGACCAGCCTGTTCTCAGCAACGATCAACTGCTAAAGCTTAAGCATATCGATCAGGAACACTTGCAAGCCAAAACCCTCGATACCCTGTTCCACGCAAGTGGCGCAGCAGGGGAAATGGAGAAAGCGCTGGATCAACTGTGCCGCTATGCGAAAGATGCGGTAAATGATGGCTACTCCCTCTTAATCCTGAGTGACCGCAACGTCGATACCGACCACGCGGCCATTCCTTCGCTGCTGGCTACGGCGGCGGTACACCACTCTCTAATTCGCGAAGGTCTGCGGGCAAAAGCCGAGATTATCGTGGAGTCCGGCGATGTGCGTGAAACCCACCACTTCGCCACACTAATTGGCTACGGCGCCGCAGCGGTTAACCCCTATGTCGCCATCGAAACCCTGAACGAGATGCGCAACGAAGGTTCTCTGGACGAGCTGTTGAGCGATGCAGAAGTGTTCAAGCGCTACACCAAAGCCGTTAACAGTGGCCTGCTGAAGATCTTCTCGAAAATGGGTATATCCACCTTGCAGAGCTACCAGGGCGCACAGATTTTCGAAGCGTTGGGAATTAACAGCACTGTCGTTGATAAATACTTCACGGCCACCATCAGCCGTATTCAGGGAATTGGCCTGGATGAAATAGCGAAAGAGACACTGGCCAAACATCGCGAAGGCTTCCCCGCCGCAAACCGCATACTTGTCGACGATCTGTTGAACAGTGGCGGCGACTACGCCTGGCGTCACGATGGTGAGCGACACCTGTTCAACCCAACAACCATTCGTCTGCTGCAACACGCTTCTGCCAACAACGACTACGCACAGTTTAAAGAATACACCCAGGAAGTGGACGAGCAGTCCAGCGCGGCCTACACACTGCGCGGCTTACTGAACATAAAATCTGATCGCTCCTCCATTCCGTTGGAAGAAGTTGAACCGGCAGAGGCTATATTCAAACGTTTCGCAACGGGAGCCATGAGCTTTGGCTCGATCTCCTGGGAGGCGCACACCACACTGGCGAAAGCCATGAACCGCATCGGCGGTAAGAGTAACAGCGGTGAAGGTGGTGAAGACCCCATTCGCTTTAAGCCCGATGACAATGGCGATTCCATGCTCAGCCGCATTAAGCAGGTGGCATCAGGTCGTTTTGGCGTAACCAGCCACTACCTGGCTAACTGTGACGAAATTCAGATCAAAATGGCCCAGGGCGCCAAGCCCGGTGAAGGCGGTCAGCTGCCAGGCCACAAGGTTGATGCCTGGATTGGTCGCACCCGTGGATCAACTCCCGGTGTTGGACTGATTTCGCCACCGCCGCACCACGATATTTATTCTATCGAAGATCTCGCACAGCTGATCTACGACCTGAAAAACGCCAACCGCGATGCGCGTATTAACGTTAAGCTGGTATCCGAAGCGGGCGTTGGCACCATTGCCGCCGGTGTCTGTAAGGGTTATGCCGACGTTGTGCTAATCGCCGGCTTCGACGGCGGTACCGGTGCATCGCCACTCAGCTCCATTAAGCATGCGGGTCTGCCCTGGGAATTAGGGCTGGCCGAAACGCACCAGACACTGGTTGCCAACCGTTTGCGCAGCCGTATTACCGTGCAGGCCGATGGCCAGATGAAAACACCGCGCGACCTCGCTGTTGCCACCTTGTTGGGTGCAGAAGAGTGGGGTGTGGCCACGGCCGCCCTGGTGGTTGAAGGCTGTACCATGATGCGCAAGTGTCACCTGAATACCTGCCCAGTAGGGATCGCCACGCAGAACAAAGAGCTGCGTAAGCGCTACAACGGTAAAGTTGAGAACGTTGTGAACTTCTTCACCATGATGACCGAAGGTCTGCGTGAAATCATGGCCGAGATGGGCTTCCGCACCATCAACGAAATGGTGGGACAAGCTCAGTGTCTGGAAATGAGAGATGATCTCGAGCACTGGAAACTAAACCATCTGGACTTGAGCCCAGTTCTACAGAAGCAAGACGCCTACGAAGGCGATACCCTCTTCTGCAGCGTGAAACAGAAGCACCTGATCAACGATATTGTTGACCGAGCCTTAATTCGCGATGCTCAACTGGCGCTGGAAAATGGTGAGCGGATTCGTCTGGAGAAGAATATCGTCAATACCGACCGTACAGTCGGCACCATGATCTCCAACGAAATCAGTAAAGCCTACGGGGCAGAAGGTTTGCCCCACGGCACTATCGATGTGAAATTCAACGGTTCTGCAGGCCAGAGTTTTGGTGCGTTCTCGGCTAAAGGTTTGCGTTTTGAGCTGGAAGGTGATGCCAACGACTACTTCGGTAAAGGCTTGTCTGGCGCCGAGCTGGTGGTTTACCCACCGAAGGTTTCACCCTTCAAACCACGTGAAAATATACTGATCGGCAACGTCGCCTTCTTCGGCGCAACCAGTGGTAAAGCTTTCGTTCGCGGTATAGCGGGCGAGCGATTCTGTGTGCGTAACTCCGGGGTTACCACAGTTGTAGAGGGTGTGGGCGATCACGCGTGTGAATATATGACCGGCGGTATGGCGATTATTCTCGGTGCAACCGGGCGCAACTTCGCAGCGGGTATGAGTGGCGGTGAGGCTTGGGTGTTAGACGTAGACGGCGATTTTGCCGGCAAGTGCAACATGGAAATGGTGCAGCTGGAAAAAGCAGAAGATGCTGAAGACATTGCCCAGCTGAAAGCCTTAATTACAGAACACCAGCAAAAAACCGGGTCCGATGTAGCGGAAGAGCTGCTGGCAGACTGGGATGCTTCCCTGGCGAAATTTGTAAAAGTAATGCCAGTGGATTACAAGCGCATGCAAAGTTATATGAAAGAGGCTCGCTCAAGTGGTGAGTACGATAATGAACAGAAAGTTGCCGAAGCTGCCTTTGATATGCATCTGGCAAGTTTGGCTAAGTAAAGGGGAGCGAAATAATGGGTAATCCAACAGGTTTTTTAAAAGTAGGCCGCGCTCTACCTGCAGACAGAGATCCAAAACAGCGTCTGGTTGATTGGCAGGAAGTCCACGAGCACATGCCCGAAGAAGAACTGCGTCAGCAGGCTTCCCGCTGCATGGACTGCGGTGTTCCGTTTTGCCAGAGCGGTAACAGTCTTTATGCACCGCGCGTTGCGGGCTGCCCCGTCAACAACTTAATTCCCGAGTGGAATGATCTTGTCTACCAGGGGCGCTGGAAAGAGGCCGTGCAGCGTTTGCACAAAACCAACAACTTTCCCGAGTTTACCGGTCGCGTGTGTCCGGCACCTTGTGAGGGTTCTTGTGTGCTGGGTATCAACGCACCGGCGGTCACCATCAAACATCACGAATACGCCATTATCGAGCGCGCGTTTGCAGAGGGCTGGGTTACCGCCGAGCCCCCCGCTAGCCGCACCGGTAAAACCGTCGCGGTGGTTGGTTCTGGCCCTGCGGGCTTAGCCGCTGCCGCGCAACTGAATCGCGCGGGCCATCTGGTTACCGTATACGAGCGTGCCGATCGCATTGGTGGTTTGCTGATGTACGGCATCCCCAATATGAAACTGGAAAAACAGTATGTAGAGCGCCGTGTAAATCTATTGGCTGAAGAAGGCATTACCTTTGTCACCGATACCGAAATTGGCAAAGATATTTCAGCCAAGGATCTGCATAACGATTTCGATGCTGTTGTTCTCGCGACTGGTGCGACCAAGCCGCGCGATCTGCCGGTAGCGGGCCGAGAATTAACTGGTGTGCATTTTGCGATGGATTTCCTTAGCAAAAATACTAAGAGCTTGCTGGACAGCAATCTCGAAGATGGTCAGTTTATTAGTGCCAAAGATAAAAGCGTTGTCATTATCGGTGGTGGTGATACCGGTACCGACTGTGTCGCAACCTCCTTGCGCCACGGCTGCAAACACGTGACGCAGCTGGAAATTATGCCGCGCCCATTCGAGCAGCGCGCCGAGAACAACCCCTGGCCTGAATGGCCAAAAACGCTGCTGGTGGACTACGGTCAAACCGAAGCGATTGCCGTACAGGGCGACGACCCCCGTCACTATCAAGTTATGACCAAGAAAATCGAAGACGATGGCGCAGGCAATGTTAAAGCCGTGCACACCGTTCAGATCGAATGGGTACAGGATAACGAAGGGCGAATGGTTCCCAGCGAACTGGTCGGCACCGAAAAAGTTTACGAAGCCGATCTGGTATTTCTTGCCATGGGCTTCTTGGGGCCAGAAGAAAAAATTCTGCAAGACCTGAATGTAGAGCAGGACCCGCGCAGCAACGCCAAAGCCGAATACGATAAATTCGCCACCAGTGTTGAAGGCGTATATGCCTGTGGCGACGCACGCAGAGGGCAAAGCCTTATTGTCTGGGCCATTGACGAAGGCCGTCGCGCGGCAAGAGAAGTGGACAAATTTTTAATGGGCGAAAGCTACCTGCCCTAGCCAGCTCAGCAAATAGTAAAACCAATCTCCCGCAGGTACGCGCTTGCGGGGGATTTTTTTTGCGCGAAGATCGAGCGGGAAAATCAGTTTTGTTGCACTATCACTTGATAGTCCAGGCCTTTAGTTATTTTCTGTTAGAACAAACCTTAACCCTAAAGCTGCGAAATACCCGACAAAAATTCTTTGAATAATATTCCATTTTTAAACGCCTCGGTATTCGTCAATATAACGTTACAAGGCGCCTACTCATTATGGATAGCACAAGAATATTAGGTGGTGTTGGCGTGCGGCTACAGTATGTCTATAGAGGAGAATAAAATGGATGGCGAATCTAATTTATTCTCAAGTTAATAGCAGGCGGCTGAAGACGCTATCTGGATTGTAAGCGCTGTACCAATATAGTGTTGGACTCAATGGAGCTTAGTGGGAACGAGTTCCTGTAGTATCTCCAATACACTGTCGGAATAGCCGATAAGGAGATCAACCTGTTGTTGTATTTTTTGAGGGGTTTCATTGTGATTCACCCCGTGAAATAGTTTGATCCCTGTGCTGTGTACTTTGGGGTGAATATCATTGACTAATTCAAGAAAACGAGGGTGATTTCGTAGATCCTTTCCTTGGTCTGATGCCAGAAATATACCCAGCCTACATTGTGTGTGATCTTTTAGCTCATTTTTATGCAGTGTGTTTTGCTTAAACAAAGCAAAACGAATAACTTTATCCACCCATACAATATGATCACTCATTGATAACCGGAGGAGGGCGTCAAGTTTTTTCGCCTGAAAAAATGTCAGCGCTTCGTGCTGAAAATTTCTAACTTGTTCAACCCCTTTGAATAGCTCTTTGAAAATATGGGAAGAATTATCGATATTATCAGAAATTCTTTGGGCATCGCGGGCCATTTCCTGGGCGACGGAAGATTGCTCTGTGGCGGCCGATGAAATTTGGTTGGTAGCATCTACGTTTTCAGTCGCGGCTTTTTCACTATCCGAAACGGTGCTAATTAATTGGCGTCGCTCTGTGTGCGAATCCTCAAGTACGTCCATGGTTACATGTATAATTTGATCGATATCTCGAGCGCCATTAATAACGCCAGAAACAATAGATTCTATTTCTTTGGTAGCTTCGGCACTGCGTTGAGCAAGCCCCCGGACCTCATCGGCCACAACCGAGAATCCGCGTCCGTGTTCTCCTGCCCTGGCAGCTTCGATGGCGGCGTTTAATGCAAGTAAGTTGGTTTGGTCGGCAATTTCGTTAACGGCGCTTGTTAGTTTGATAATGGCGTTGGTTTTTTCAACGAAATCCTGTGCGTGACCGCCCATTTTTTTTATCGATGTTTCGATCGCATCTATTTTTCCTAATAGTCCCGCTAGCGAATCACGGCCGCGGCTGGTTTCCTCTAGGGAATGCTGGGCTCGCTCCAATACTTGGAGGCCTAAGGTTTCGATCTGCTGGGCCGTGAGCGACATTTCTTCAACGGCACTGGCCAATTGCATGGAATCACGAGCCATATTGTCCAGTTTTCTATTAAATTGGAGACCGTCTTGCCCGAAACGGGAAATCGTGCGAGTGGTAGAAACGGTGCTTTCCAGAATATTAAGTAACGAATGATCACTATCCCGTGCAATTAAAAACGGTTGTAGCCATCGAGGAGCCTCGTTTAGCTCGATATCGCCTTCCAGTGTACGCTTTAGCCAATATGTAACGCTGGATTCCCTCAAGAACATGGTTGATTACCTAGATTAAGATTCGAATTGCGACGTTTTGTGGGGTGTTAAAACAATAGTCTTGTTTAGCTTAGCACAGGGCCTGATAAGTGGAGCTTTAACCTGCGTGTCGTTTGCTTGTGCGTGGCGCGCATTGGCACAAATGTTCGAGGGCTTGGGCTGATGTAGGCTTCACCACTGGTCGAAAAGCTGGATGTTGGCAAAGAGTAACGCGGGTGCAAAAGCGAGCACTAATATCGACAGCTTGGTTGAGACAGCCAAAGCAAATAAGCATGAACCCATGCGAATGCCTAAAGCACATTATTATTTTCAGTAGTTGACGGCTAACATTCGTAGAACAGCTATTCGCTGCAAAACACTAGCATCCTCCTTTTATATTCCCGTGCTTCGCTAAAGGTAAGTCGTTAGAGAGCAACTAACCAATCTACCTGCACAAGTACACCCTATCGCAACTACGCGTATTTAATCGCACCATAAATTTTACCTCCCATTACGCTCAACCGTTCCACGCTTTCCGGCGTCTATTTTCGAAATTACGAGAAATAGCCTTGGTAATAAAGCGCTAGGTCTTTAAATTTCTCGGAAGGTATCGGGCAGTGAGTTAATTGGTGTGTGTTTTTGGATGTCTTTAGGAAAAATATCAAGAGCAAACTTAAATTCAGTTTGTTAGCGTCAAAGATAAAAGCGAGACCTTATTGTTGGTGATATCGCTGCTGCTAGTTTAATGTGCCTTTTTTATTCGTCGAGTTTATGGGCCAGTGCTAGATATAAAGCAACCCCGTCAGGTGGCTGGGTTAGTAATAGATTATAAATACCCTGGTATAGTTAACGATAACATCGCTACATATTGAACGCGAGATACAGGTTTGTCCATTTTCGTTGCCCCGGTCAGCGTTGACACTTTCGCAGATAGCGACGTGCCAGCCATACCCGTTGCACCATTCGTCTGAGGTATTACTGGTGCATACATTCACAACACCACCATCACCATCCTGACTTCCACAGGCCGTTATGCCAATACAGGTTTCGATGTTTTCCCATCCCCATCCAGTGTTTGTAAATTCACACAGTGGTCGAGCATACTCTTGGTACCATATGACACATATTGGTACAGGCTTGGCGGTCCGAGCTACTAGAAGAGCTGGAGCTGCTAGACGAGCTTGATGACGGCGTCGTGCAGGTAGGGCAAGCCGTACGAACGACGCCACCTTCACTTGGATCTTCACCGCTTGTTCGCCCAACTGATATTGTTATTGTCAAAGAAGTTTAGCCAGGTTGTGGTTTCGTCTTCGCAGGCGCCGTCATCACCCGATGACAAACCAAACTCTGTTGAGAATATCGCCGCGCCCTGAGATAAAGCGACACTCACTTTGTCGCGCAGAGACTGTCCGTGGGTGCAGACGTAGAAGTGAATGGCGTAGGTCAGCGGATCTGCTGCTGCGGTATCGACATCCTGGCTCCAAGTCGGTGTGCCGACAATAACCAGCCCGTCGGGGTCTATATTTCGAATAGCCGGTATCACGGGCTCAGCGTAGCGTTTAACGTTATCGCTCCAGGAGGCCTCGTTAGGTTCGTTGATATTGCTGTCTTTCCTTTTTCCGTACTCAGGTAATGTAAACGTCCCTGATTGAAGTGCCTCAGTGGATGCCAGCTACAGCATTGGTCGAGGCGATTAAAAGGTCTTCTTTTTGCTGTTGGCAAAGTCGATCTCGAAAAAAACGTGTTCCTTGTAAATAAGCTAAGGCAGGTCTTTTTTGGCGTATTTAAATATTTTTTTGGGTTTTTTATTTGCAAGTTTTCATCCGAAAGTCAACGCAATAATGGCTAAGCAGTTTTATTTCGATAATCCATAAAATGAAATCCAGTTTCTTTACGTCTCCGTGTTGGTTGATGTCACTCTAATAACAGACTGTTAAAGAACTTGCCTGGGTTGTTGGTGCTGTACAACAATAGGGTTGGAGTCAGCCGTTATTTTTTTGTTTTCAATAGAAGCATTTGTTAAGTGTGTAACAATTAAAATGATGGTTGTGTGGTTATCGATTAAGGTCGTCTAAAGCATCACGGTTAACATATTAACCGTGTTTGTTGGTTGTCCTTTGGCTGCAACTAAAGTGCTAGCAGTTATCGAAAGTCTCAATTAAATTGTGTCGGTCATTTAAGGCCAATAGGGTTGGCCTGTTGTCATAAGCTTCTCTTCAAAGCGTGCTAGTATTCGCCAGGTTTAAAATTAAGTGGTTTTCTAGGAGAAGACAAAAATGAAATTTATATTAGCGGTAATAAGCTTAATGGTTTTGGTAGGCTGTGCCGGTAACAGGAAGGAGCAATCTATAGAGGTGCTTTCTATTTGTTCAGAGGGGGTGTGTGTGCCTGCTCAGCGAGACTATTCTCAAGAGCAAATGTTTATGAATTTAGAGGCGTTTATTAAGGCCAACGAGGGCCTAGACACTCCCATTTGTGTTGCCAGCCCAGATAGCAAAATCTGTAGCAAAGAGAAAGTATGTTACCTTGTAATGGGTGGGCTTATTCCGGGAAGTGGTTGTGCTAAAAGCCTAACATTCTCAAATGTGGCCGCTACTGAATCGGCCAGCATCGAGTTCGAAACCACCATGCCGTTAAGCTTTATTGGCACTAAGGTAAGTTGCGGTAGCGCGGTAAGCCGTTTTAGTGTCAATTCTATTAACGAAGTTACCTTAGAGTTGGATGCCTATCATTGTAGCTGGATGGTGATTGGGCAGATGCAAGCGACCTTTAGCTTTAGGGTTGAATCGATAGACATTGATAAGGGTGTGCTAGGCGGCTACTGGAAGCATGGTGTAACCGGTACAGGAAATGGTCGTGGTACAGGTTACGCACTTTTAACTTTTCGGAACAATATAGACTGGACGAAATCTTCTACCACCGAGTTATAACAGCGACGGTTTTCGGCGCAACAAAATACCCGCCTTATACCGTGCGCTTAGGGTCACCTCGGCGCGCGTTCTATACCGTGAGGCGAGCGGCAGTTGTTTTTGCTTGCTGTTATTCGTGCTTTCGTTCCGCAAAACAATTGGCCCTAAAGCGCCAGATCTTTATATCGCTTGGAAGGTGTCGGGTTGTGGCTTAAATGATGTGTGTTTTGCGTGCTATGTCGTCAGCAAAAAAAACAAGAGTTTGCTGGACAGCAATCTTGACGATGGTCACTGTGTTAACGTCAACGATAAATACGGGGTGATGGGGGGCTGATATCGGTACCGATTGCGTTGCAATATTAACCCGGCAATATTGATTACCGGGTTAATGCGGCGCATCCCAGCACCGTCTTGTTTCTTTCTGAGTGCTTCCTTAATACGGCTATTTGGCTGGATACGCTCCTACCGTAGTGGCCGCTTCTTTTTTGCTCCAGCCAAGGTGTTTGCGTACTTCCGCTGGCATACTTACCTGCTTGGATGTCGGAATGTTTTGTAACAGTTTAAAGCGGCGAATATCCGGCGCGACGAAGGTGCTGTGGGTATCGCCGTCCAGTTGTTGCCCCTGTAGTTCGAACGCAGGGACCTTCGCCTGGAATGCCGTCAGCGATGTAACGTTTGTTACGCAGCCTTCAGCGTTGGGGTCTGCCCAGCTTAGTAGTGGTTTTTCAGCGGCCTTGTAGGGGGTGCTTGGGCGTATATAGGTATTGCCGTTAAGCGTGCTCAGCGCAGGCTTGTTCAGCTTTTCGCAGAGATCCTGCGGTTGTTCTACACGCAGTAAAGGCCCAAAACCGGCATCTGTCGCTACCAGCAGGTTGTTCATAAAGATATGTCCTTCGCGCTCTTCCACGCCGGGGCCAGTCGCCGGGTGCCAGTCGAAGTGGTCGCCCTGCGCGCTACGTTTATCGCGTTTAAAATCTGCCATGCTATTCACGTAGGTGTTGTTGTAAATATGCGCATCGGCAGAGTTTAAAATCCATGAGCCTTGCCGGTTGTTAACGAACACGTTACCGGCCACTGTTACTCCGCGCGAGATTTCAAAAAAGAAGCCGGTGTCTGTGCCTTCAACATAGTTATTGATAAACACGCCATTGCGGTTGCCCACGTCGTACCACACGCCTTTGGACGAGGGGTGATCCAATATCAGGTTATCCCGTATCAACACATTGTGGGTTTGGTTGATAATTTTCACGGCGGAAACATAGTAGCCGGTAATTCTCTCAATATCGTTCCGACGAATAATGTTGCGCTCCAAGAGCACATCTGAAGAACCGATAACGTAAATACCCTCGGTGCCGGTATCGCTGATTAATGAATTGCGAATCACCAGACCATCGCCACGGAAATAACCGGCGACACGACCAACAAAAGAGATCGTTACATTGTCGAGAAGTGTGCCGATCACCTCTTTACCATAGGTAGACGGGTCCGCTATGCCAATGGGCTCATCAACAGGTTCTTCCAGGTGTGTGAAATGCCGCTTGCCTTCTATAGCCAACGCGGTCCAGGCGTACTGGGTGAACATGATACCGCGGATTTTGGGGCCTATTTTATCGGCGGTTTTGCCGTGTATCTCGGAGGTCGTACGCGTCAGAGCGGTGTCGTGGGTGGTGATTTCCACCGTGTGGCCTGCGGGATCAGCACCGATATAAACGGCCTGTTGCTGATAATTGATGTAGTAAGTGTTTGCGCTCAGCTCATCAACGCTTCCTGCGGATTGCAGGTATTTACCGTCGATAAACACCATATCATTGTTGAAACGGTGCAGTGGCGTGCGATCTATGTTGCGCGCTTGTCGCCACCAGGCCATGGGCTTTGATGGAAACAGCTGGGCCCAGGAAGTGCGCCATACGTTGTCGCCCACGGCTTCCCAGTCGGTAGCGATTTCCGTGCCTTTTAGAATTGGCTTTTCATCAGCATAGGGCTGCAGGGCAATTCCCTGGTTCAGTACCATGCTACCGGTGCGATAAACCCCTCCGCGCAGGATAATTGCATCTCCCGACACAACTCGCGCGATGGCCGACTCAAGAGTGGTGGGGGCATTCAAAGCCGTTCCCGCCGCACTCGCGCTGCCATTAGGTGCAACAAAATAGATGTTGTTCGCCTTCGGGATTTCGTAATTCTGATTAATTGGCCCATAAGGCCCGCCAGAAGGTTGTGCGTGTGCCGTAAATGCGAGTACCGCCGGGAGCAATAGCAAGCCAATGAGGTACCTATGTACCGAGAAGGAAGGAAGTAGAGTCATGGCAATTTCCTGTTTTTTAATGTTTATTGGGGGTAACAGTCATTATGACTATAATAGTATGTTTTGGGGCAAGATAACTTAAAAAAGCGCCGGGCTTAAACGAAAGGCCATGTTTCGAGGGGCGCGGGGCTAGATCTTGCTCTGTGCTCGAGATAGATGCTGCTAGTTTCCACGGTCGTCCTTGAGGATTTATGCCGTTAGCGTCAGCCCCGATTGCCTGTTGACGCAAAAAGCTTCGAACAGACTACCGAACCTGCCCCGTCCTGGAGCTGGGTGGACCCGTCCTGGAGCTGGGTGGACCCTTCCTGGAGCTGGGTGGACCCTTCCTGGAGCTGGGTGACCCCTTCCTGGAGCTGGGTGACCCCTTCCTGGAGCCGGGTGACCCCTTCCTGGAGCCGGGTGACCCTTCCTGGAGCTGGGTGACCCTTCCTGGAGCTGGGTGACCCTTCCTGGAGCTGGGTGACCCTTCCTGGAGCTAGGTGACCCTTCCTGGAGCTGGGTGACCCCTTCCTGGAGCTGGGTGACCCTTTCCTGGAGCTGGGTGACCCTTCCTGGAGCCGGGTGACCCTTCCTGGAGCTAGGGGGAGCGCAACGTTAACGAGAGACTATAAGCAAAATAGCAATCCTTGGCGGATGCTGAGCGTGTTTATTTTCGCCGCGAGCCGTGTCGATGGAGCGGTAAGTACAAGAAGGTGTTTTTAACGTGCGCTAGATGCGAACGAAGGGCATTAAGTGGGCGTTAGTTGAGAGGTGGGCGCTACAACAAGGCTGCGCAGTTACAAATCCTCGGGCTTCGTTTGTAGGCTGTTGCTTAGTCCCACGGTTTTCCGTGGGAGTTTATCCATCACTTTGTCGCGCCTCAATGGCGTTCCCGCGCCGGAGGGTAGGAACGTGTAAGTCGCAGGCCTTAGCTTTGCGAAGGGTCGTCCGTGGGCTCTACTTCGGTGACTACTTTTTGGGTAAGTTTAACGCGACCTGCTTTGACTAGGGCTTCCCGTAGAACAAATTCTATTTGGGCGTTAACACTGCGAATATCATCATCAGCCCAGCGCTGCATGGCGGCAAGCACGGCTGGGTTGATGCGTAGGGGAAAGGCTTTTTTAGAAGACACAGAGAACCTTTACGTTTGAATTACCGGTACAACGACCCGGTGTTTATCACCGGCTGCGTTGCTTTGTCGCCGCAAAGTACCACGAGCAAATTGCTCACCATGGTTGCTTTGCGCTCTTCATCAAGTTCAATAATTTCTTTTTCCGCCAGTTTGTCGAGCGCAGCTTCTACCATCCCAACAGCCCCTTCAACGATTTTGTGGCGCGCGGCAACAATGGCCGAAGCTTGTTGCCGCTGAAGCATTGCGCTGGCAATTTCCGGTGCGTATGCCAGGTGGCTAATACGCGCTTCCAGGACTTCTACCCCCGCTTTACCCAGCCGCTCTTGAACCTCCTGCTTTAAAATAACGGCAATTTCATTGCTGTTTCCACGCAGGGAGATTTCATGCTCTTCGTAGTCATCATAGGGGTAGCTGGTGGCCATATTACGAATGGCGGCTTCTGTTTGAATAGCCACATAGCCTTCGTAATTATCCACCTCAAATACGGCTTCCGCCGCGTCGACAACTTTCCACACCACGACGGACGCTATTTCGATAGGGTTGCCGCCTAAATCGTTCACTTTAATCTGACCGCTTTCGAAATTGCGTACTCTCAATGATACGCGGCTCTTGCTGTAGAGCGGGTTCGCCCAGCGCAATCCATTAACTTTATCTGTGCCCACGTATTTACCAAACAGCTGCAATACCCGGCCTTCGTTAGGCGCAACCATATAAAACCCGGCCCAACAGACAAGCAACGGCACCAGCAGAAGACCGGCGACGATTTTTATTGGCACGGGCCCGATAAACAAAGCACTAAACAGCGCCAATAGCGCCAATAGCAGGGCAATAAAAGCACTGTAACCTGAAGATGTCCTTGCACGGATTTCTGTAATCATGATTGTTTCCCTTTGCTGTATCTATGAGTTGAGCTCTGCTCGTCGGATCGTTACCGCGAGCGAGTCATTTAGACATCATTGTGATATCACTTAAGATACTCGGGTGTTTATGTCTTGGCAAGGGATTTCACCAGGGTAACGAGCTGAATTATTCGGGCATTTGAAAGCTGTCGGTAGTCTAAGTAGGGGGATACCACCAGCCGAAACTGGCGATTGACAGCGAAATAATTATCCAGCCATGTGAGAGGCACATCCAGCGACAAATCCGATGCGTATGTTTTGCCAGCAATAATATGGATGCCAGGGCTTTGTAAGTTTGGCGGCGAGAACAGCAACGCTTCGCGGCAATCTGCCTGAAATAATTGCCGGTCTCTAAAGGCCTGCCACGACGGCTGCGAGTACTGTTCGCCCCGCAATTCAACGATAAACTTTGCGCAAACATTAAAAGCTTTACGCCAGTGATTGCTGGTTCTAGCTGTAATAGCCGCCACCTCTCCCGGGGCAAGTACCTGCAATTGATCTAGCTGTGGGTAGTGATCAATAGGCGGTCGATTCGCGATATAAATCGCGAGGTCAAAATTCTTTGGGCCAAACCCAACATGCGGCTGTTTCATTTTTATGGCTAACCAAGGTTTATCTGGAAAAGTTAGATGTGGGGATTAACTATTTAATAATACCGAGATGTAGGGGCAAGTCTATGATTTCTGTTGGCCGAAAAAGGTTAACGAGACGGCTATTTTAGTGTAGGTGGCTTGTAGAGATCATTCCTCAGTACATATAAGCGCAGACATTCATCGCAAACGCTTCGGCTAAAAAGAGAATAGGGTCTGCAATTTCCCCTTTAACTATACGGTCTAAACGCGCGTCCTGTTTGGATCTGTATTCATGTTTGTGGTGGTTGTCTCGAATACTCTCTACGCCAGAAAGAATTTCATTTAAATAAGTATTAGGGGTTAAGCAAAGGAAATTGGTCTAACACCGAAGGTAGGCTATTGGATTTTTCGATCTGGTTAAAAAGGAGACCTCCTACCTATACAACATTTTAGCCTCTACTCATAAAAAATATATAACGATTAAAAACATTTATGAGCGCCATTTGAAGATTTTAAATTAGTGCAACGCTCTTTAGCTATTAGTTTTTATTTTCTGTGTTTGCATTTGTATTTTCTGAGTAGGGTTAATTGTTTTAACATCTAAATGCAAGGAAAATAATAATGAAATTGAAAACTGTCTATATGGCTCTATCCCTGTTTCTAGGGTGCCTAACTCTGGGAAGCTCGTATGCGGGCGTCGGTGCAGGTAACGGCATCGCGGGCGTAAACTGGGCCGACGGGCGCGATAATTTTGTGGATGGATGGGTTATTCCATCGGGCCTCGACGCGAGTGACAGCTATGCGACTACTGCGGCTAAAGCAGACTCTATTATTTCTGAGTTTCAACGTAATATGCCGGGTGTAAATGCGGTTCGCTTGCCTATTAATGAACCGAGTGTTTTGGAGAGTTGGTGGGGTTCTTATAAGGCTGCGATCGATACCGCGAGTGACAATAACGTTAAAGTCATTCTTGGGTATTGGGAAAAAAGTTCCACCAAAGATGGAAGGATTGATAACGCCGCACAGTTTTGGCAAATGTGGACGCAGGTGGTTAGTGATTACCAAAATAACTCAAATGTATATTTCGAGGTTATGAATGAGCCTTTTGGTTATTCTTCCTCTGAATTATCAGCGCTATATTCCGACTGGCTGTCCACTTATTCAAGTGTACCTCGCAGTCGTGTTTTACTAGGTGGAACGGGTTATTCTGAAAACGTGATTTCAATCGGTTCTGACAGCCAGTTTGATGGTTGTTTATTGTCGCTGCATAACTATGCGTTTTGGAACAATTCACGCACAAGCGAATCGGAGTGGGAATCTGACTGGCGCAGTCGTATTGGTATGTATGGAAGTCGAACCGTTGTGACCGAGTATGGTGCGCCTATGACGACGGGTCTCGATTACGCAAATTCGGCTAGCTCTTCTGAATCTACAGAGAACCAGGCTTACATTGCATATATTAGAGCTTCTAACAGTGTGTTTAGCGCCGATAATATAGCGAGCGTATACTGGCCTGGATTACGTGATGGGGACAGTTACAGTATTCAGGAGCGTGGCGGTAGTGGAACAAATATTACCTTAAATACTACAAACGAATCCGGCCTGGAGCAAATTAGATGTGGTTGGGGTGAGATGGAATGTGGCGGCGGTAACGCTAGTGGCACTTACTATCGTTTGGTCAACCGAAACAGCAATAAGGACCTTGATGTAAACGGAGGCTCAACATCTGACGGTGCGAGTGTGCTGCAGTGGGAATGGAATGGTGGGAATAACCAACAGTGGGAAATTATTAGCGTTGGCGGGAATTACAATAAGATTAAGAACCGAAATAGCGGTAAGTTACTCGATGTAAATGGTGGGTCGAGTAGTGACGGTGCAAACGTAATCCAATGGCCGGATAATGGAAGTGAAAACCAGCACTGGCAATTAATAGATGTTGGTGGATCTTATTATCAGTTGGTGAATCGTTTAAGCGGAAAGGCTCTTGATGTTAGCGGTGGTTTAGTCGAAAACGGTGCTAATGTTGTTCAGTGGTCTGACAATAACGGCACAAATCAACAATGGCAGTTGATTCCACAGTAAGTCCAAATACACATAAAAGTGGTTCCCTGCATTTGAGCAGACTATTGTAGTTTATACGTGATGTGGTCACTGCTTAAAAGAGTGGTTGGGCGAGGTTATTACTCGCCCTTTTCCCTTTTTTTACTCAACAAACCCTGTTAATAATTCTGAGTAACTATTTGGTTTGAGTTTAATTTTTCATGCAACTATCGAGCTGATCATAAATTAGCGAGACGCTTCCTCTTAAGCTGTTTTCCTGCGTCTTCAACCAATAAGTTTTATGCCCAGCAGTTCCAGTAGTCTAACGGCTTCGTAGCGGCAGAATTTTGCGTTTTTAACGGTGTTCTGATGTATGTTTATATCGTAATTAGTCGCCAGGTTGAAGTTGGCTTCTGTAAGGTTGGTGTTGGAAAATAGGCTGTTGGTTAGATCTGTCTCGGAGAAGTTGGCACGGCTAAAATTGGCTTCTCGGAAGTCAACATCATGTGCCCGGCAATTCTCGATTGTTATTCTGGATTGGTTAAGAGCGTAAAAAGAAGATGAGCTGATTAGACAGTCTTTAAATTTTAGCGGAGAGCCTAAAGACAGACCACGCCAATAGGCTTTTGTCCAGTCAATGCCCAGCATTTTGCAGTCTTGAAATTCTACGTCTGAAAATTTGCTGTTGGTAATGTTTAGGAGACTGAGGTTACACTTCACAAATTTGCAATCGGAAAACTGACAATTTCTAAATACGGCTTCACTAAAATCACAAGAGCTAAAGGAGCAGCCGTCAAACTCTTTTCCTTTTAGCTCTTCTCCCGTTAATGCTATATCCACAAATTTCTGGTTGTAAAATTCTTTTTTATCAACAGTAATGCTCTCCATTAAAACCTCAATTTTTTGTACAGTTAATACTTGAAGCGCTGGAACCGCTTTGCTGCGTCCGAGCGCTTTGGCTTGACGGGTGTTTTAGGCTATTGTCATTTCATTTAATGTGAATGAAGCGGTCGCACCTTCTGTTGCTTTTACATATTCCGCGAGGTGAGTATTGTTCATGTGGGTTTGCCATAGCTCGCGATTCTCCCATATTTCATAGAAAATAAATTCAGCTGGATTATGATTGTCCTGATGTAGATCATATTGAATACAGCCTGTTTCCTTTCGTGTTGGTTCTATCAGCTTCAATAGCTCGGCTTTGACTAGCTCGACGCTGTCACTGTTTGCTTCAATTTTCGCTACAATTACCAAATTTTCGCTCATTTCAATTTACCTTGTTGACGACAGAGATGCCGTAATCATAAGCCATATATACCCACTTCGTAAGTCCCAAATTTAATGGTTTACGGTATCCATTAGTATACTGTCAGGGAATAATATTTTTTGTTTATACATTCAATACGACTGTAACCCGCGATGCGTTGTTGGTGTGGCTGTAGCCGTTTTAAATGGGTGCCGGAAGGGCGCATTACCGATCGTTGTTTGTTTTTTTACGAAAAATTGTTCGATTCGCTTGAATTAATATCTATTGAAAAATTCTGATTGTTTAGTGGCCGCTCTGTATCGTAGGGCTTATTCATAGGATAAGGCCGTTCACCTTTTTTATGTGTTCAGCGAGTTGCCAATAAAATATCTGTAATAGGAAGCTGTGGAATTTTCAGTGCTGTTAACAACGGGGTTAACACCGTATTGAACCGCTTGCAAAGCGTGTAGAAAACCACTGTGTGCTACTACAGCAAGGCAGAAACGCGTGCCCATATCGATGTTTCCTTTAGATTAAGATTCCTTTCGTTCACCCTTTTTGTGTTAGCAATTCTCGAAGAGTCAATAATCGGCAGAGCCACGCTCCGTTAAACAATCGGTTTTTTTTGTACACGGGGATTGCGTGGCCGGCAGGGTGGGACGCATAGCTTGCGGTGGCGCCGAAATCATTTTTTTTGATGTTTTTAAATGGTAGTATAAGACGCCATCTTACATGGCTTTTGTTATATAACGAGTCGCTCCACTAAGGGCGCGCCAATTTTTCCCGACGTTGTTCACTATGTCTAAGGCAAGTTACACAATATTAGGGCTTGAAACGGATTCCTCACCCGAACAGGTTAAGCTGGCGTATCGTAGGCTGGTAGCGATCTATCATCCCGACAGAAATCCTGGGGATAGCTCGGCGACTGAAGCGTTTAAGCTGGTTTGCCTAGCTTATCGCCAAATTGTGGCTGAGCAGGGTGCCGCTGGTGGTCCGCAGGCTCGGGCTCCAACTAAATGTTGTAAGCGGGTGTGCCGCCGCAAGCGCAGAGGAAGCCCTTCCGATCGCCGTTATAACTGGCAAGCGCCTTATCAGTACATTGGAACCAAGGTGAACTGTCAGGCGTAACCCCGACGTCCTGTGCCTAAGAGCTGAAAATTAGAGCCTAGACCCGCATTCTCTAAACGACTATTCTGAATCTTTCAAAGCGAAAGGTTGCGCCAATAATAATTGCTCCCCTGCCATTGAATTTGATACTTGGGTACCAATCTTGGACGTGTGAAGAGAATAAACCCTGGCTGATGTGCGCATAGGACGTAAATTCTTAATCCGCTTGTGCTTTCCATCTTATACTGGCGAAAATTTCCCAGATTGTTTTGCTCCCTCGAGTCTCCAGGTTGTTATGATTTTTCGTCGATATTTTCTGCTTTCACTTCTACTGTGGCTGATTTTGCCTATTCAAGCTTTCAGTCTGGATTTGCCTCGGCTAAATCTCTTTTCGACAGACTCTGTGCAGCTGCAAATGCAGGAAAGCAACAAGCCTTTGGAGAAGCTGCTGGTTGAAGAGTTAGCGCGCCAGAGAAAATCTAATCTGCAACTCAAACAGCAAACCGACCTGGTGGCCAAGTCTCGCTTGGAATCGCGACTGCTGACCAAAAAATTGGAATCCGAAGGCTACTACGATGCTCGAGTAAAAGTGGCTTACCACCAGGATAAAATGGTTTACGAGGTTTATCCTCGTCAGCTGTACCGTATTAAATCTGTGAGAGTACAAGCGCCGGAAAGCGTTGCGGTTCCTGACAGTGTGCTGGCGTTGAATCCGGGTTCGGTTCTGCGTGCCGAAAATGTGCTAAATGGCAAGAAAACACTCTCGCATTATCTTATCAACCATTACTGTCTACTGCAGGTGGATGTGACCTATCGGGTGGTGCTGGCGAGTGCTGAGCCCAGTGCGGAGGTTGTTTATACCGTAGCGGAGAGCCCTTCAGTGGTGATTGGCGATATCGTGATTTCTGGCTTGAGTAGCGTACAGCCGAGTTATATTCGCGAAAGAATGTCGGTCAATACCGGTGACTGCTTTAAGCGGCGCGATCTGGATCAGCTGCGCATTACGCTGCTGCAGACCAACCTGCTGGCGAGTGTGGGGGTTCGAGTGGGCGAGCCGGTCGACGGTCGGGTCGATCTTAATTTGTTTCTCACCGAGCGCCATCACCGTACTTTTACTGCCGGTGCCGGGTACCAATCCGAGGAAGGGCTGGGTATTTCTCTGGGCTGGGAGCATCGCAATTTATTCGGGCGGGCGCAAAGGCTGAAAACGGAGGCTTTGTTAGCGCAAAATATTCAGCGCCTGGCAACGGATTTAACCATGCCTTACTTCCGCAATAGCCGCCAGAAATTGGCATTCTATAGCGATGCCGAACGTGCCAGTACCGATGCCTATAAAGCGACCGAGGTAGGCGTTGGTGTTGAGCTTACACGCCGATTGAACCGACGCTTGAATGCGAGTGCAGGGTTGGAAATCGGTTTTTCCGGCGTCGAGGCGGCGGGCGAAAGCGAGGACTACGCGCTTTTTTCTGTGCCGCTGATGCTGGAGTATGACTGGCGGGATAATAAGCTGGACCCTCTGCGTGGCTGGGTAGCGGTCGGCAGCTTGCGTCCTTACGTGGATTTATATGATCCCGTTACAGATTTCATTAAGTCTGCGGCTTCCTTTAGTGGCTACGCTACCTTTTCAAAAATAGCCCTTCGGCCGACGTTGGGTATGCGCGGCAGCATGGGGAATATTACCGGTGAGCAGCGCGAGCATGTTCCGGCAAATGAACGCTTTTATGTTGGTGGTGGCGGCTCTGTTCGCGGTTATCCCTATCAATCCTTGGGGCCGTATGAAGACGGGAAGCCTGCCGGAGGCCTTTCGTTTACCGAGCTGTCGTTCGAAGCAAGAATGCGATGGGGCGAGCACTGGGGAGCGGTTGTGTTTCTAGACGGAGGCTATTCCTACCGAGAGGTTACACCGCAGTTGGATGAAAAACTGTGGTGGGGAACGGGCTTGGGTTTGCGCTATTACACCAGTTTTGCGCCTATCCGCTTCGATATTGGTTTTCCGCTCGATAAGCGCGAAGGCCTGGATGACGACTTTCAGCTCTATATCAGTATTGGACAGGCGTTTTAATGGATTTTTTAAGAAGGTTTCTGCAAGGGCTGTGGCGCTGGGTGCCGATCGGTTTATTTCTGGTGGTGGTGCTGAGTGTGGCGAGCTTCTCGACGCTGCTGGCCACGCCGGTGGGGCGTGTTTGGTTGGCTCAGTGGGTGATACAGGCGGCCAGCAACTCGGGCAATTATCAGATCGCCGTCGAGGGGATAGCCAGTCCTGCGCTGGGACGCTGGACGGTGGAGGAGCTTGTTATCAACAAGGACGGCCAGAAATGGCTGCGTGGGCGGCATTTAGCGTTAGGCTGGAAGCCGCGTCGCCTGCTTGATCGCTCCTTAGTGATTACTCGCCTAAAGGCGGATAGCCTCGAACTTTATGCGGTTGATAGTGCCAAGAAGCCGGATGCGCCCGCGCCGACAGCTACGGAGCTACCACTGGAGTTGCTGTCGGTGCAGGGGGTTGAACTGTCCTCTTTCAGTTATTACCAGCGGGCTACGAATGGTTTTGAAAGCGCGTTTCCGCCGTCGTCATTGTCTGGAGGTGTACAGTGGCGGGTGGCTGATTCGTCTCTGAAAGCGGCGTTACGCGGGCGCAGCCTGGCGGACATTCCGTTTAGCTTCGGGTTTGAGGTTGTCGGTAACCCAATGCGCAGCCTGAGCTTGAACGGCCATATCGACGAAGCCTCAGGCGGTTATCTGGGAGCGAAGCTCAAGCTCCCGGCTGGGCAGGCAATTGAGAGCCGCTGGCTGGTCGAAACCAAACGCTTGCCCGAGCAATACCAACTGTTTATCCGCGAGAGCAGCTTTCCTCTAGCGAGCCGGGCGGTGAGTGTGCGTGGACAGCTGAGCCTTGCTTTGGATTTTGGTAAAGGCCAGATTGATGAGCTGACGATGACAATTGATGAGTCAGAACACCAGCTGACGGGTCAATGGGAACCGGGGACAGTGCGCTTAGCCGTATCGGCACAGGCTTTTCCTCTGGATATTTTAACGCTTTGGCAGAGCCCTCTAAATCAGGGAGAGGCCGACGCGGAATTAGCCTTGCGGATTGATAGCGAGGGCTTTTGGGGGGAGGGGCAGCTGGATGTTCGTGGACAGTACGCGGGCAGGGCACTGAACACGTCGTTTAACGGCTCCAGCAACTTGCAACTCGTTACCGCCGAGCATTTTTCGTTGCGCTGGGGTAGCGCCGAAATCTCTGCCCGGGGTGCTTTGGATCTGGTTGCTAACGCGACCAAGTTGGAGGTATCGGTACCGCATCTGGACCTAAACTCGCTGCAGCCACTGGGGATTGTTGTGCCCACCGTAGTTTCGGCGCTGGTGGTGTCTGGCCGTGGTCGCATTACAGGTAATTTTAGGGATCCGAACGGCGAGTTAAGCATGCTTGCCAGCGGTCCGCTTGGCGAGGCGCCGTTGAAGTTGTCCCTGCAATTGAGCAAGCGCGGGCAAGTGATCAAGGTGCAGCATTTGAACGCAGACCTGGATCAGGGCGCCGCCTCTGCTCAGGGCTGGGTAAACCTTCGCGATCGAAGCGGAGATCTTACGCTTGTGCTCAACCAACTTTCCCTGCAATCACTGCGCGCTTTTGGTGTAAGCCTGCCGGATGATCTTGAGGCTAGCGCCAATGGACAATTGACCGTGGGCGGCGATGTGAAGGCGCCTGTTGTCAGTGCCGATGTACAGCTTGTTGGGGAGTACCAATCCATTCCGTCGCAGATTTCACTGCGCGGAGAGTTTCGAAATGGCGGTTTGAGTTTACATAAATTGGAGCTGGATGCCTTTGGGGATCGAGTCTTGAACGTCAGTGGGGAGCTTAGTCAGCAGCGCAACGATTTGCGTTTGTCGGTGGAGTCTTTTCCTACGGGTCTGGCTGAGCTGTTTGGCCTGCGTACGCCGAATGGAGATTTTTCCGCCGAGTTACAGCTCACCGGTACGCCATACGCCCCACAGTTTAACGGCAGCCTTCACCTGGCACATTTGATGGACATGGGAGCAGAGGTACCGGCTCGCCAAATTAATTGGAATTTGCGTATCGAAACGACGGAAGACACTTTAAAGCTGGTGTCTTCCGTGGACAGCGGTGTTGGTTCTCCGGTGGCCGTAGAGGCGCAGTTGCCTATAAGCCCTTACGTGGCTTATGTAGAGCGGAGATTGCAAGGCGGTGTGTTCGAGCCGCTTCCCCTTGAGATCGCGGTGCAAGGCGAGGTGGACACTTCAAATCTGGCGATGTTGGTGGATACCGAGTCGCACAGGATCGCGGGAACTGTGACGTTAAATACCCATATTAAAGGGACGGCAGAGAAGCCGCTGCTCGAAGGGCAGATCCATTTGCGCAATGCTGAATATCACAATGTAGAGGTGGGTATTTGGCTGGTGAATATTCAGTGCCTGCTAACGGTCGAGCAGGCTTTGGTGCAGTTGGGTGCCTGCAATGCGGTTGATCGTTTTGATGGTCGATACCAGCTGACGGGGCGGATGCTGCTACCGCTCCAGGACGGTAACGGTGATATCGATGTACAGTTGGAGCTGGAAAACGCCAGTTTGGTGAATCGACCGGAACTGGCGAGCGCTGTGAGTGGGTCGCTGTCGTTGAAGGGCGATTTCAATGCCTTGCTCGCGCGCGGGGACATTGCCGTTTCCTCATTAAATGCCAGTGTCGACAGCGATATGTCTTCCGGCATACCCACTATCGAAGTGGAGCGGGAAAAGGCCGGGCAGAGCGATGAAGCTTCCGAAAGTAAGTTGCACTTGCCCGCTGTTACGCTCGATCTCACCATACGCGCAGACCAGCAGGCCGTTCTGCGTGGACGAGGGTTGGAGGCGGAGCTTCAGGGGGATATTCGTGTGCTCGGTGCACTCGAGCGTTTGCACTATACGGGGCAGTTGCAAACGCTGCGCGGCACCTTCGAAGTGTTCGGCAAAAAATTCCAGCTTCAGCAGGGACAGGTTAACTTTTCCAACGAGAGTATCGGCATTGCGATCACAGGTGTTTATGTGAAGCGAGGGCAGCAGATTACCGCCGAGTTGTCGGGGCAGGGGGATAATCTTGCACTTAGGCTGAGTTCCATCCCGCATATGCCAGAAGATGAAATTCTGGCCTTTATTATATTCGGTAAATCGGTACAGGATGTGAGTGCTGTGGAGGCGGTGCAGTTGGCCATAGCGTTGCAGAAGCTCAGTGGTTCCGGTGGGGGATTTATTGATCCTATTGGCAGTACACGGGAAATGCTGGGTGTTGATACGCTATTGATCAAATCAGATGTGGCTGAAAGTGGAGAAAGTGGGCTCAATGTCGCGATGGGCAAATACCTGAACGAGCGTGTCTATTTGGAGGTGGAGCGCACGCCCGAGCCGACCAAGCCCTGGCGCGGCAATTTGGAGATTCAATTGTTTGAGCGCGTGACTCTAGAAAGCTCAGCAGGGGGTAAAACCGGGGTCGAAGGCGTAAAGCTGAACTGGAAAACCGACTATTAGCCTAGCGGGTGGAACCGCCGAGCCCGCATCGGGAGGAGCCTTTAAGGGCTTATTCGACTGCGGGGTTCTTCGTTAGGCGCGGCTTCTGCGTTTAAATCGGGATCATCCCGCAGCAACCGGGCAATTCTGCGGGTGAGCGTGTTAATGCGCTTGAGGTTTTCGGTAATATCGATCTCGACTTTGTATGCGGCCAGCCGGTTGGGTTCGCTGGCAACCAGGCGCCCGGTCAGGTGCTTATTCACTTCCACCGCGGCTTGATTAACTCGCTCTTTACTTAATACGGCTTTTTTGGCACTGGCAGCATCACCGGTTTTGAGTGCGCTCAACATGGCGTCATAGGCATGGCAAACCTCTTCGTATAATGGTCGTAGAGATTTAATGGTCACCGGACTTATTTTCAGGTTTAGTTCGATACGTTCGCGCGCACAGTTGAGGAGATTTTCTTCCATAACGTCGGCGAGATTCTCTATGTAATTTGCAATGGCAATATAGTTGGAAAGTTGCGTCGGCTGTGGCTCCACCAGGTTTTTCTGGGACAATTTGCCGAGGTAGCTAATGATGGCTCCATGAAGCTGGTCTACGCGGTCGTCTTCCTTTAACAGGTTGTTGACCTGTGAGAGCGAGCCTTCTGTCACCACCCTGAACGCTCGCGAAAGCGTGCCCCTGCCAAACTCAGCCAGTCGCACCAACTCTCGGCGGGTTTGATCCAGCGCTACGGACGGTTGTTCTAGGTAGTAGCGATCCAGATACAACGCTTCGATGGTTTCTACCGCCACGGTCTTTCTGGGTACCAGCCGCTCTACAAGCCGCGCTATTGGCACGGTGAAGCCGATAAATAGGAGGGCATTGCCGATGTTGAACAGCGTATGGGCGTTGGCTATTTGTCGTGGTGTATCAGTGGCGATCGCGTTGATGTCCGCTGCGGCGGGAGAAAGGTAGCGGATGAGGTCGGATAGCTGCGGAATAAATAACACCCATAGCAATACCCCGCCAGCGTTAAAGATGATGTGTACCCAAGCAGCCTGTACGGCTTCGCGCGGTCGGCCAACGGCGGATATGGCGGCGGTTACACAGGTTCCAATATTGGCACCGAAGATAAGCGCTATGCCAGATTCGAGCGTGATTAGCCCCTGGCTCGCCAACACAATGACAATACCGGTGGTGGCGGATGAGCTTTGTACCACCGCGGTAAACACCATGCCAGCGAGAATACCGGTGAAAGGCGACTGCATATTCTGTAGCGCAGTGATAAACGGTGGCCATTCTCGCAGGGGGCCCGTTGCGCTGCTCATAAGCTCCATGCCAAAAAAGATCAGGCCGAGCCCCATAATAGCCATGCCCCACTGCTTTACTCGTTCGTTGCGGGCGGCGATATCCATTAGAAAGCCGAAGGCGATCATCAGCAATCCATATTTGTAGATTTTGAAGGCGATAATCTGCGCGGTGATCGTGGTACCGATATTGGCACCGATAATAACGCCAATGGACTGGCTAAGGTTGAGCAGCCCGGCGGAGATAAAACCCACAATTAAAACGGTGGTGACGGAGGAGGACTGGATCACTCCGGTGATCATGGTGCCTGCCAGGGCAGCGCTGAACCGGTTGCTGGTCAGGCGAGCCAGCAAGTTTTTCATGCCGTCGCCGGCAACGGTTTTCAGCGATTCGGTCATTTGTCGCATGCCAAACAGGAAGAGAGCAAGGCCGCCGCCAAGGCCGGTGACGATAGCGCTTATATTGAGTGTGGTTGCCAGGGTGGGATCTGTCATCGCTTGATTATAGGTGCCAATATGCCGTTTTTGGAAATTGTTTTGGTGGTAGAAACCGTTTGTTTGATCTTCAGTGGTTCTCTTGCGTTCTTCGGTTGCATTTTTTTATTTTAATGCCCGCTCTGAGCTTTGCTGTTTCAATTGTAAATTTTGGCTTGCACTCGGGGGTTTCCCTAGCATTAATAATAATTCATTGTGGCATTGGGTATGGGGCAGGTGTACCAATCTTGACGTTAAAAGCCAGCATGAACAGTATTTATGCCCTCGCTCAGAGTATGCTCCGGAGGCATTGCTAGCGGTTTATGTCTCCAGGGCAACACAATACTAAGTGCTACCCTGGCGCTGGCTTAGCGTTGAAGTGTTTCTTTTGCTATTTTTCGGGCGCTTATAAAGTCAATTTTTCCGGTAGATAACTTAGGTACATCCTCGACGAGAAGAATATCCGTTGGCAGTGCTAAATTGCTTAAGCCCTTGGCGATAAAATTTTGCGTAATTACAAGTTTATCGATGGTTTTATTGGTAAGTAAAATTAACTTTTCGCCACGCTTTTCATCTTCAATGCTCACCAGTGCAATTTCCAATTCATCGTCCGATTGTTCCGCAGGCCGGGATTCCGCGTATAGTTCGTAAATGATCTGTTCGGTCTTGCCCATGCTAATCATTTCGCCACCAATTTTGGCGAAACGTGAATAGCGATCCAGGATAAATAGAAATCCATCTTCGTCGACCTTGCCCTTGTCACCGGTAATGTACCAGCGTTGACCGTCCATCTGGAGCAGAACGCTATGGGTTCGTTCGGTGTCTTTGAGGTAGCCCTGCATTATTTGCACTCCACCGATTAAAATCATACCTGCTTCTCCTGTGGGTAGAGGTTCGAACGTTTCCGGGTCGACAATTCTCATGCTGGTGCCGGGCAAGGGCATGCCCACCGAGCCCGGACGACTTCCCTGGTGAACTTTGAATGATTGAACATCCAGTTGGTCCGGCAGGTTAACGCTTACCACGGGCGTTGCTTCTGTTGCACCGTAGCCTTCGTAAATGGGCTTGCTGAATTTTTCGAAGAAGTTTTTCTGTACCTGCGCGTTTAATTTTTCTGCACCACTGACAACCAGTCGTAGGCTGTCGAGCATAAGCGGGTGCACATTGCGGTTTTTAACATACAGGCGGAAGAAGGTAGAGGTACCAAACATCAGGGTTGCCTTATAGCGCGCAACCAGTTTGGCTGTACCTACAACATCGGTGGGGTCGCCGTGGAAGACTGCGGGAATACCGTTGAGTAGCGGTAGAAACAGGGTAGCGGTTAGGCCAAATGCGTGGAACAGGGGTAAATTGCCGAGCATAATATCGTCCTGCTCTGGGTTGAGTACATGCAGGGTTTGCTGAATATTTGCCTGTATATTTTTGTGACTTAAACAGATTCCCTTGGGCTCACCTTCACTGCCACTGGAAAAAAGGATGCAGGCGGTTTGATCGATATCGACGCTCTTGGTGATCAGCGTTTTTAACAGCGGCGTTGGCAGCAGTTTGCATAACAGGTAGGAGCGGATCTTTGTTGTCAGTGGCATGGCGTCCTTAACGGATTCCAGCTCAACAATATCCACTTTGTTCAGCACATTTTCCAGGTTAAAACCTTTGTTTTTAAGTTTCTGGATAAACTTGCGTGAAGTTACAATGGTAGAAATGTCTGCTTTGCGAATAGCGGCTGATAACGCATTCTCGCCAATGGTGTAATTAAGGTTAACGACTGTGCGACCCAGCTGAAAAAGCGCCATATTCGTGAGTGCGCCCGCTGCGGTGGAGGGGAGTAGTACACCAATATGTTGCCCGGTTATTTTTCTCTTCAGAGAAAAGCTGAGAGCCGTTGTTGCGATCAGCGCCTTCTGCGCACTGAGATGTGTTCCTAAGCTGTCGGCCATGCAGAAGCTGCCTCCCTGCTGCTTGGCCGCGACAACCCATTTTCGTCCGAGACTTTCGCTGTCGTTAACATCTTCCTGCCAGGACTGAATAGACAGATCAAAAATACATTGCTTCACCGTTTCGGAGGGGGAGTTGTTGGCAATGGGCTTGCCCAGGGCAACAACAATTTTTCGGCGTACGCCGCCGGCCTTTTGTTTTTTTAACAGCGTAGTTGAGCGGGAAAACTGGCTACCCCAAAGGCCGTGCAGATAAAAGGGTACGATAGGCACGGATTCGCTTAAACCTTCACAGGCGCGCTCGAAACCTTTGCGAAATTCAACCAAGTGGCCGGTGCGGCTGAGAGTCCCTTCTGGGAACAGGCACACAAGTTCACCCGCTTCCAAATATTCGCGTACGGTCTCCAGTGCTCTACGGCTTTTAGTGCCCGCCTCAATGGGGATGCAGCCCGCCAGATCGAAAAACCATTTTAGATACCAGAGCTGATAAATTTGGCGATGCATAACAAAGCGGACAGGGCGTGGGCAGGCCATTTGAATAATGGCCCAGTCGATCCAGCTGATATGGTTGCCAAGCAGCAGGGCACCGCCCTGAGAGGGCAAATTGTTCAAGCCCTGCACCTGTACGCGGTAGCGATTGCGCATCAGTGTCATTACCAGTATTCGCAAAAAACTCTGCGGTAATTGATAGAGGGTGTAAGCAAAGCCGATTACCGCAACGCAGGCAATCACGTACAGCAGGCTGCGGCCGGATATGTCCAGTAAGGCGAAGCCAACGGTGAGTGCGAGAAACGAAAACATGGTAACGTTTTGCACCCAGTTATTTGCGGCGAGCGTTTTTCCCAGTGCGCCTTCTTTGGCTTGAAATTGAATTAATGAGTTAAGGGGAACAATAAAGAGGCCGCCGCAAACGCCTATGGCAAAAAAGTCCAACGCAGCCATCTGAGGAGAGTCGAGCGAAGGCAAAAACAGGAGGCCAACGGCAATTCCAAGTGCGGCGAAGGGCAAAATTCCCAGCTCGATTCGATCGCGCGATATTCTGCCCGCCAGGAAGGCACCTAGAGCAATCCCTATTCCCGAGCAGGCCAGTATTCCTTGAATAATGATGGTGTTGTCAATGTGTGCAACACCTTTGAAATATGCGGGAAAGGCGGCCAGCATCACCTGGCCAATTCCCCAGAAGGTCGCCAACCCAATAATGGACAGGCGCACCGCCTTTTGCTCACGCAGGGGAGCGAGGTCGCGGACAAATAATTTACCGGCGAAAAAGGATGACCACTGGAAGCTCTGATTGCTCGCGACGGGTTGTTGATATTCCGGCTTCATAGGCAGGCGGTACATCAACACCAGCTCGACGATACTGGTGATGATGAGCAGAATTCCAATAGGTGCGACCGCCTGTAAAACCTCTGCTTCGGAGGCGGGGGCATCGACGAAAAGGGATTCGAAGGAAATAGAGAAGGCGAAGGTTCCGGCGAGGATGGCGATAATGGAAAGCGATGCAACAACACCGTTGGCCTCCGCCAATCGGTGCTGACCAAAGAGCTCTTTTATATAAGAAAACTTGGCGGGCGAATAGATCGCCGATTGTGCTGCGAGCAGGAATGTTGCGCCAAACGCCAGCCAGAACCAACCGTTGAGATAGCTGAGCCAGATAAGCCCACATAGGCCGACGGCTATCCACGCGGTGATGCGCATGATCTTGGCGCGCGCAAAGCGATCAGATATAAACCCCGCAGGGCTCAATAGCAAAATAAAAGGCAGTAAAATCAGGGCATTAAGTACGGCAGTACTGATAATTTGTGTTTGCTCGCTATAGAGCTTGAAAATGGTGTTTTGGACCGTGATCTTATGGCCCAGATCCACAAATGCGTTCAGGAAAACGGCCGCAAAAAAGGGCCAGGCGCCGAGGGTCTTGGTTAATGCTTTCATAGGCTTCACTCCATTTAAACGATGTGTCGCAGTATTTGGCAGTGAGGTCGTGCCTGCAACTTATCTTTTATTTGTCTCCATATATTGGCCGAAAGGTATCGTTATGTAATACTTTTACTCCCTATCATTGGATGTTGGAGCGCGTATGGCCCAGTCGGAGCAGTTGATCGCTACCTTAAAACGGGAGTTAAGGCGAAAGCATATCACGTACCAGAAAGTTGCCCAGAAGCTTGAACTCAGCGAGGCTTCTGTTAAACGTATGTTTGCTTCCGGTCAATTTACTCTTGAGCGAATAGACACGATTTGCGGACTGATCGACTGGGATTGGATCGATCTCGTCGAGGCAACCAAATCTAGTGAGAAAAAGTTAGACCACCTCACGGAGGATCAGGAGATAGAAATCGCCAAAGATCTGGAATTGTTGATGGTTGCCGTTAGTGTGATTAACGGCTTTTCGTTCCAGGATTTAATCAACCACTACCAACTTACCGAGACCCAATGCATTCAAAAACTGGCCAAACTGGATCGCCTGAATTTAATTGAGCTGTTACCGGGGAATCGTATTAAACGAAAAATTTCCACCAACTTTCGCTGGAATCCCCGCGGCCCTATTCAACAATATTTTCTCGATGTGGTTGTGCAACAGTTTTTTAATACCCGCTTTGCGGGGGAAGAAGAGAAACTTGTGGTGATGAACGCGTTGCTAAGTGATACCGCGCATCAGTCGATGCAACAGAAGATGGATAAGCTGGCGGTAGAAATGAGCCAGGCAATGCAAAGCGAAGCGGATCTCCCCATAAAAGCAAAAAAGGGCAATACTCTGGTTATAGCACTTCGCCGTTGGCGCTATGGACCCTTCGACGCTCGAACCCGCGCCCCCAAAAACCAAAAGTAGCGGGCCACTAACCGCAGCGTATTACTATATTCAACTTTTACAGAACTCGTTGAGGTGCCGGTCTTGCCGCTTTAAATTCAACTTTCCCCATTTTCAGTTTAGGAGAAAGTGTTATGAAAATTAAGCGTGTGATTGCCAGCTTCAGCCGTCAAATTGATGATTTTGTTAATCAAGTTGAAAACCATGAAGCTGTTGCAGAATGTGCTATTGCCGATGTCCGTCAGCACACAGCAAAAATCCATAGCCAGTTGAATCAGGTTCTCGGCCGCGTAGAGCGCTTTATCCAGCGGGAAATTGAGCTGGAAATGCAGTGCGAAAAATGGGGGGTGCGTGCAACCGCCTGTGGCCTGGAGAATAGAGCAAAAGCGCTGCAGTGTTTACAGGCGCGAAAAAATACCGAAATAGAAATACAGCAGGTTGCCAGGCAAAAGCATAGTGCCGAAACCCTCTTGTTTGAACTGCAAGAGCAGCTTCGACACGCAGAGCAAGCGCTAATGGAGTTAGAAAATAGAAAAGCGAACCTCTCTGTCCGGTCTGCCCAAAACCGCATTACTAAAACAGCATCAATCTACGCTGCGAATAGTGAAACAACTGACTCGGTTTTTCATCGTTGGGAGGAAAAAATACTCGCTGACGAATACGTACCTTCAGGTGGTAGCCATGAGCTTGTTGGCCTCGAGGCTCAGTTTAGTGCGGAGGAAAATCGGGAACAGTTGGAACGAACGTTAGACGAACTGCTGAAATATCAGAGTGATCAACAGGGAGTTGAACAATGAATTCCGAATATAACGTGTTTTCCCGCGTAGACAAGAGCAGTGCCGCGACAGCAGAACCGGGTATGGATGAACATTCGGTAGGGGTGGTCGCGGACTTTAATTTGCCACAGTTTCTTCGTGGTGCGGGCGCCTTGGCTGTGGGGATATCCGGGTTGGTATACATGCTACAAGGGTTGAATGGCGTAGATGACGCGCTACGCTACTGGGCCTACCTGGTGTTGATGGTTGTGCTGGCGGTTGGTGGTGTATTTAGCCAATCGTTTATGAAGGACGCCAAAGGTGCGCGCCTCTTTTTTGCCTTATCCTGTCTATTGGTGCCTGTGCAGTTTTCACAGCTATCGGCAATGCTGCACGACATGTTGGTTTCTCACGCTGGTGATATAGGTACATCGCCGTTGGCAGTTGTTGGGGGCGTAAGTGCAGTTGTAGGTGGCTTTTCCGCGTATTTTGGTTTGTGTATTCTTGCTCGCCCATATGCTGGCTACTTAACTGTTGTCTTTTTAATGCTGAACGCTCTGTTGCTTATCCCCTTGCGAGGATTTATCCCCGTTAGTCTTTTATGCGTATTCATTCTTGTTGCTTATGTGTTTGTTGATAGAACTATTTTTATGCGGGATAGACGCTTTTTTCTTTTGGACGGCGTTACTGTGAAGTCTATGTTGTTATTGCCGGGAGTGGTCGTAATGTCCCGTTATGGTTTTAGCGTTGGCGATTTTTTCGGTGTTTGCTTGCTAGCGAGTGTATTGGCCGCCGGGGCCGCATTTGTGAGCGTAAAATATGTAACTAACGCTTCGATCAAAGTTCTTAGCTTGGCAACGTGTTTCACTGCAATTTGTCTGGGCTGGCTGGGAATGGCTGTAGAGTTAACCACCGGATTCCACTCTGCTCTCGCTATTGAAAGTGATTATAGCGTCTATGTTTTTTGCGTTCCGTTGATTGCAGTAGCGTTGCTGTTTGCTGAGGTTAGCGAGCATCAATTTTTTTATCGTTGTCTGGCACTACTACCGAACGTTGTGGTAAATATTTGTGTTTTAGTTAGTGGGAACCTTTCTGTCGTGGTTATTCTAGCGTTGGCATCTATGCTGCTGATGGGTTATGCGCTAATACAACACTCGAAATCGATACTGGTTGTTGGAGGTGTGAGTGTCGCGCTAAGCGTGGGGGAAATTGTATTGCTATCGATCGACGCGATTAATATTCATGCATGGCTAGGTATAGCAATTGTCGGTGTTGTTCTGCTAATACTGTCTTCGTTTTTTGAACGATTTGGTCGTTCGCTGTTAAATCATGGGCGAGCGAGCTATTCCGAAGTTCAATCCTGGTCGTTTTAGTCGTGGCTCCTAGTTGGCCCGAATTTCACGCGGTGAAGCTCGGGCGCCATCACCCCTCTGCACTCCCTTTAGCGTTCATATTTCCAATAAAAAATACACGCGATAAGACACACAAAAGTAATGGGCAAGCAGAGGAGTAATTGCACCGACCAACCGTAATTAAACAGGACCCAGCCTGCCGTAAGTGACGCAATTGCCTGGGAGGAGAAAATTGTAAAATCATTGACGGCCTGGGCTTTAAAACGCTCATTCTCGCGATAAGCTTTAGGCAGGATAGTGGTGCCAGATACAAATAAAAAATTCCAGCCAATCCCCAGGAGCACCAGTGCCCACCAGTAATGAATAACTTCATGGCCCCTTGATGCAACGGCAATAACGGCTAAATATAAAATGCTGCCACAAATTAACAATGGGGCAGCACCAAAACGTTTAATTAAAAACCCGGTAAATAGTGAGGGTAAAAACATTGCCACAATATGGCTTTGAATCACCCATTTGGATTCTTCAATACTGTGCCCTTGTATCAAGTGCATGCTGATTGGGGTGGAGGTCATCAAAAACACCATAACCACATAGCCCACAAGGGATGCGAGCACCGCCACTAAAAAGAGCGGCTGGAGAACAATCTGAATTAGAGGGCGTGGATTTATATCTTTTTCGGCTAGCTTTGGTTTGGGATTGTGAAACTGGCTAAAGACCAGGGCACCCAAAGCGATCAGAATACCCATTAATAGAAAGGCGACGGTGTTTGCTGAAGCGCTTGATGATAGGTGTTTGGCAATGCCGGCCAACTCGGGCCCAAGAAGACCTGCAACGATACCGGAGATCATCAGTACCGATAACGCCGGCCCGATATTGTTGGCATCCTCCAGGCTTTCTATCGCGGCGAAACGTAGCTGCTGATAAAACCCGCCGCTGGTGCCGACCAAAAATGTACCGGAGAGCAATAAATAGAACTCTCCCAACCAGGCAGAAAGCGCACATAGATTAACGCCCGTAAAGGCAAGCATCATCCCTAGAAACGAGGCCTGCTTGCGGCCCCATTTTTGTGCCAGCAGAGCGGCAGGCACGGTCGCGCAGGCGACGCCGACAACTGCGATGGCCATTGGCAGGGTTGCCAGGTCTTCTGCTGGAGCCAAGGTGGCGCCAACAATTCCGCTGATCAAAACCAATAGCGGCATAGCGCCCTGTAGCAGCGCAAGCGCCAGGGCTATAACCCATATATTTTTGGGGAGCAATTTTAGTGTGCTTATCATGCGCTGTCCTTGTGTGATTGGGGAAAATACCACAGTTCTGCCCTACTTAGGTGACCGGGGCTGGGCGAGGCTATAAATCATCGGTGGTGGACGTGTATTTGCAACTTTTGGAGGCGATAAAGCGTTATAGGCGACATGAGAAAAATAACGAGCGTTATTGGGAAAGCGGGCCGGGGGGGGGTGAGGCGGCTTCTGCGGAAGCCGTGCTTGCGCCCCATCTTGCGGCGCTCTATGCACAGGCGATGCGTTTTTGTGGGGACAGGCCCGCAGCGGAAGATCTGCTGCAGGAAGTAGTTGTTTACGCATTAGAGCACGAGAAGAAGGTACTGAGTTTAGACCCTGTGCGCCCCTGGTTAATGCGCTGTCTTTATCATCGTTTTATCGATACAACCCGCCTGAAAAAAAGAGAATCCCATCGCCTGATGCAGGTTGATAGTGACGAGTGTGTAAGCTCAGCCCCGAACCCAGAAGCCAGCTATTATCACCGTCAGGTGATGCTGGCGCTGCAGGCGCTTACTGCTGAGCAGCGAGCGACTGTAACGTTATTTGATATTGAAGGTTACAGTTTACAGGATATTGCTGAAATTTTAGAGATGCCTGTAGGGACTGTTAAATCCCATATTCATCGTGCGCGTAAAAAATTAAAACTTCTACTTTCACTGCAACCGACAGCGGAGATTGTTCGTTTACAGGGCCAGAGGGCTATATAAATGCGATGTAACCAGGTTCAGCAGTTTGTTGATGATTACTTTGATACGGGCTTGCCCGGTTATGATCACGCGGCATTTGAACGGCATTTGCAGAACTGTTCGCGATGTTGGTCGGTGTATGAGGCGCACTTATTTTACTTAGATAAAATGCGCTCGCTTCGCACCGTTAAATCTAACCCTGACGAATTGGCAGCGGTTCTAAACAGAGCGAAAATACAATTAAACGATCACAGGTCTGGGAGAAATCAACGCAACTTATTTGCACGAGGGTTTATCGCTATTGTATTGCTCCTGGGCATTGGGCTACTGGGCTTCGAGTGGTTTTACTCTAAAGCTCCGGTGGAGCCACGAGTTATTGCGAGCGTGACTGACGATGCGCCGCGGCTCAAAGACGTTAGCGTTGTTATATCGGTACCAGAGAATCTTGACGGTACACGTATTGTACTGCAATTACCTGACGGAATTCGTATTCAGGGCAGTAACCAGGCGAGTGTTAGCTGGAGTGAAGATTTAGTTAAAGGTGTGAATGAATTGGTTCTGCCGTTGAGTGTTTCGTCGGGAGTCGATCTTGGGCGTAAACACGAGATCGATGCCACACTTATTTATAAAAACAAGCAGAAAAAATTTCACCTTAAGGTGGATTTAGATAAAACCGAAGATCTCAATCGTGCGGACGTTTTACGTGGATCGAGCGGTTTTCAAGCGACTTAAAGGCCTGCCGATCAATAGCAGGAGTAACATATGAATAAACTTTATTTGATTTTTCTGTGTGTGATAAGCACGAATTTATTAGCACAGGATGAGCTTATGCTCGACGATGTGACGATGGATGTGGTCGATGATATAGAGTTTCCTGATCATCGGTTTTTTCCTCCTGGGCGCAATATTATCATCGACTATATGTTGGAGAACGGTGATATTACAGCAGAAGATCTGCAGGGCTTAAAGGGCGAATTTAAAGCAGATATGGAGCGCTTGCGGGTAGCTTATGAATCCAAGGATTTTGAGGCAATCAAAGCCATTCACGAAGAAATGGCCGCTATGCGACGGGAGCGCAAGCAGGCGTTTAAGGCATATATCGAAGAAAATGAAGAGCTGCAAACTCTTCTGGAAAATATGCGCGAGGAGTATATGGCCCGTCACCGGGAAATGTTCGGCGGGCATTCAATGCCTGGGATGTTTTTCGCCGGAAGGGGCTCGCATTTTAGTGGCCGAGAGCCGCAAGAAATCCCTCAAGGATCCCCCGCCCTGCCCGGCGGCGCGCAAGGCGAGCACACAGGATCAAGTTTTGAGCCATCAGAGATTATGCCAACGTTTGAACCTCCTGTGTATGGACGGGGTTCTACTCCACCGGTTGATACTGCCTTGGAACCTCCAACGGCACCGTCTGCAGCCATGCCGGGTTTTGGATCGGAATCCCACTCTGAGATGATGGAGACATTTCAGCGGCAGATGGAAGAGCATAAAGAAAAAATGGAAGAGCACCGACGGCGTATGGAAGAATTTATAAGAGAGATGGAGGAAAAGAAAAAAGAGGCAGAAGAGGAGGATGAAGACGCTTGATTTCCCGGCTAGAGAAAATTTGTAAAACGCAAGGTCGTTGATCTTGCGTTTTTTTGTGTTCGGGTAAGATTAAAAGTAAAGGCCTGGAGTCTGAAGTGAAATGTTACGTAATAGGGATTTTGTTTCTTTTTGCCTGTTCAGCCTGGGCTGAGGATGAGGCCTATAAAAAAGGAAAGGCCGCCTTTCAACAGCAGAACTATAAAGAGGCTGCTGCGTATTTTAAGCAATCTATCTCGGCGGGAAACCGGAGTTCAGGTGTTAAATATAATCTTGCGATTAGTTTCTTCAAAACGGGGGACGTGAAACGTGCAAACAAGCTTCTTCGAGAAATGATGGCGAGTGGACATTATTCAGGCAAAGTCATCTATTCTCTCGCGGTAACAGAAAAGTATATGGGCAATACCGAAAAAGCTATTCAGTTATTCCAGGCCGCAGCCCAATCGGATACTAATCTTGCAGTAAGTGCAAATAAACAATTGCACTTACTGGGTGAGAAAATGAGCCGAGAGAATGATCTTGCGGCCAGATCAGAGGCAGTGAAAAATATTTATGCCAATATGAGTTTAGCGCGTGGATACAACGATGCTGTTGTTGTGCGAGGCAGCAATGAGGTGACTGGTAACGGCGATGGGTTTTGGGAGACCATGGGGGCGGTATTTTGGCGGGATTTTACCGGGGGAAAAAATAGTGGCTGGAGCCTCAATGGCTTTATTTTAGGGAATAAATACGATCAAGTCGACGCGCAAAATTACCGAATGATATCTGCGGGTATCGCTAAGGAGTATGACCGTCAATGGGGCCAATGGTTTGGCGGTGTAGATTTTGACAGCTCCTGGCTAGGGGGGGAGGGGTACCTACGCGGTGTGTCCCTTTACGGAGGATTAAAGAAAAACATTAGCGACCACAACTTGCAGTTTAAATACCGTTTTAAGCAGGCCTCCAGCCAGGGTAGCCGCTACAGTGCCTATGAGGGCGATAGCAGTCGGCTGACGTTGCGTTACGATTTGAAGCCGATGGGAACACACCGCGTTGGCTTTCGCGCAATGATGGAGGTTATCGACAGGCCTGTGACGTTAAGTGCGTTTCCGGTGATAAATGAAGTGATTGTGTATACGCCAACGGGCCCACAGAGTGAGTACGAGATAGTTTATCGGGATTATGATCAGGATTTATCGGTAGCCCGTAATCGGTTGTTGGTAAGCTGGACAAATCAACTGGCCGATGGTCTTCGATTGTTTATGGATGCGGAGCTGGGGGGGGCGGGTTACTCTTCTTATCGGCAAGGCGATCTCGACGGTACGCTACGCGAAGGGCGTAATGATCGCTGGTTTGGCTTTTCTGTTTCTGCCGAAAAAAAATTGAAAAAAACGCTGAAACTGCTGGCGAAGGTTCGCTACAAATCCAACGATTCTAACGTCGATTCTTCAGATTATGAGCAGGTAGTTTTTGACGTCGGCGTACACTGGAATTATTAATGTGAATCGCGGCGCCAATTTTTCCTTGTTCGATCCAAGGGTATAGTATCTTTCACTTTTTCTTGACACGTTATAACCCCATAATGGCAGAATCCTTCACACGTTAAGGCGGTTGGTTGCTGTGCGCAGCCCGCGCGCACAATCTTTCTGGAGTACTCCATGATCGAATTGACAATAAATAATAAAAAGGTGTCTTTGGATGCCGATCCCAATATGCCCTTACTCTACGCTCTGCGAGATCTTGCTCAGTTAACTGGAACAAAATTTGGCTGTGGAGTGGGCCAGTGCGGTGCCTGTACGGTGCATATTAATGGGCAACCCACGCGCTCTTGCCTCACGCCCGTATCCGCAGTGACGGGAGCCAGTATCACTACGATAGAGGGGCTTGCCAACGAGCAGGGGCTTCATCCCGTGCAGCAGGCCTGGCTGGACAACAATGTTCCCCAATGCGGTTATTGCCAGAGCGGGCAATTAATGAGTGCTTCGGCATTGCTGGCGGACAATACATCGCCTAGCGATGAGGATATTGATACGGCCATGCAAGGTAATATCTGCCGCTGTGGCACCTATCCACGCATCCGCAAAGCGATCAAGCAGGCGGCGGTTATGATGCAGGAGGTGGAGTAATGTCAGATATCAGCACGATCAGTCGAAGACGTTTTTTTAGCGCGACCGGTTTGAGTGGTGGTGCCTTTATTCTGGCTGCAACGCTACCCGGCGTGGGCTGCTCGAAGGGCGTGGAGCCGCTTTCATCGGAGCCGGTGGGTGAGCAGCAACTGGGCTTCTTTGTCAGTATTGATGGTAATGGCAAGGTGGATATTGTGTGCCACCGAATGGAGATGGGGCAGGGTATTCTGACCAGCGCTCCACAAATGATAGCCGATGAACTGGAGGCGGATTGGAGCCGTGTGTCGGTGACGCTTGCCAAAGCCGATCCTAAATATGGCAATCAAAGCACGGGTGGCTCGGCTTCTATCCGTCATTTTTTTGAATATACGCGGCAAATGGGGGCTATCGCACGCGATATGCTGGAGCAAGCTGCTGCGAAATTCTGGGATGTTGCCAAAAGTGAAGTAAAAGCCGTGAAGCATACGGTTGTCCACGTTTCCTCTGGGAAAACACTCAGTTTTGGTGAGTTGGCCGAATTGGCGGGAACATTACCGGTGCCGAGTGCTGATAGTATCCCATTAAAAAAACAGGCTGATTTTTCACTGATTGGGCAGGATGTGAAATTAGTTGGGCAGGAAAATATTGTGCAGGGTAAAGCACAGTACGCACAGGATATTCAACTGCCGAATATGTTGATCGCCAGTATTGAACGGCCGCCGGTCGTTGGTGGAAAGGTAAAATCCTTTGATGCAACTGAGGCAAAAAAAGTTGCCGGTGTTGTCGATGTTATTCGTCTGAAAGACCGTTTCTTTCCCGTAAATGCCTGGCCTGTTTCGGGCGTTGCTGTTTTGGCGACCAATACCTGGGCTGCCCTAGAAGGGCGCAATAGGCTAAAGATAGAATGGGATCTGGGGGCCAATGCTAGTCACCAGTCTGAAGCCTATAAGCAGGAACTCGTCAAAAAGGTGAATACACCCGGTATTGTAGTACGCAAGGAGGGGGATGTTTACCAGCATACCTATCAGCAGGAGCAAACCCTTGAAGCAACCTATACGGTGCCCTATCACCATCATATGTCTATGGAAACGCCTGCCGCTTTAGCAATGCAGGAGGGGGAGCAATGGGTAGTCTGGGCCGGTTCGCAAACACCTCAGTGGGGAAAGCGACTGGTGTTGGAAGAGTTGGGCTTTAACCCGGATACCGATGGCGATAAAGTCGATTTTAATCTTACCCTGATGGGTGGTTCTTTTGGTCGCAAAGGGAAAAATGATTTTGTCGTGGAGGCCGCAGAGCTTGCGAAAGCCAGTGGCCGACCAGTAAAAGTGGTTTGGAGTCGCGAGGACGATGTTAAGCATGGTTTCTACCACTCCATTGCGGCGAATTATTATAAGGCCGAGCTAACAGAGGACAATCGCGCGGAATACTGGATTCAGCGAGTTGCCCATCCTCCAATTGGTTGGTTGTTCAATAACAATAATGATGTACCGGGTAAGGGCTCGTTAGCCCAGAGTTTTTCGGATCAGCCATTTGATGTCGAGCACCTCAGTTGCGAAACACAAAAGGTCAGTACCCACGTTCGTGTAGGTTGGCTGCGCTCGGTGCAGAATATTAACAATGCCTTTGCCATGGGTTGCTTTGTTGATGAGTTGGCCGCAAAAGCGGGAATCGGTACACGTGAAATGTGGTTCAACCTACTGGGCGAAGATCGTATTATCGATCTCACTAAGGAAGGCTTAGACGGCTGGGAAAATTATGGACAAAAATCCGAAGCCTATGCGCTGAGTACAAAGCGGATGAAAAATACCATTGACACTGTCTGCAAAAACGCAGGCATAGACAAGACGCTGGCTGAAAACGAGGGCTGGGGAATTTCCTATGCGACTAGTTTCAATTCCTATGCTGCCGCAGCCACAAAAGTACGTGTGGTCGATAATAAAGTGAAGGTGCTAGAAATGCACAGCGCTATTGATTGCGGCATCGTGGTCACTCCAGATCGAGTGAAAGCGCAGATGGAAGGCGCCATGATTATGGGCTTATCCATGGCGCTTTCCAGTGAAATAACGTTTAAGGACGGTGTTGCGGTGCAGAATAATTTTCACGATTATCCCGTTTCGCGTATTCAGGAGGTGCCGCCCTTATTTGTGCATTTGGTTCAATCGAGTGATGCCCCTGGAGGGGTTGGTGAGCCTGGTTTGCCGCCTATTATGCCGAGCATCGTTAATGCGATTTACCATGCTAGTGGGAAGCGTATTCGCGACTTGCCTGTTAGCAAGGAACTTGAAGTTGTTTGATTTGGCTCGTAAAAACGGTGCGATTGCTTGATGCATTCTAGTTGTCTCAATCCATCGCAACGTTTTAGCAAAAGCTTTGAGCCTGATTCCAGATGCTCGCTGGTATAAATCTTAGAGGTGATTGTGCCGAGATGTTTTATCACCAGGTTCTTGAGCGTGCCTTTTTACTGGAAATCTCCAATCCCCTGCCCATCATGGCGAATTGAATGTTGATCGTATCGCCCGTCAGATATTGCCTGCAGCGATATCGCATTGTTTTAAATGCGAGTGATAATTGCTGGTGCTAAGTGGTTTTTCGATAGCTGGGGGCTACCTGCAGGTCCTACTTTCCCAAGATAGAAACGGTTTTTGAGAAGTGCAATACGCCCATCTCTGAAATAATAGTTACGTGCAAGTATTGCCCGAGTGAAATACTTGCGTATATGCTAGCTGCCCGATTCAAAATCCGCCTGTAAAAACGAGAGTTTCTGATGTTGCAGTCCCTTCTGGATACCTTTTTCAGCTTTAAAGCTTATGTGATGCTTCCTATTATCATCTTTATGATTGCCTTGCTTGTTGGCCTGTCGTTAAGAAAATCGTTTATCGCCGCGGTAGAGCTGGCCGTAGGTTTTGCGGGGGTTTTTATCGCTTTTGATTTTTTTGTGGCCAATATTAAACCTGCTGTAGAGCAGCTTTCGGTTATGCGTGGTTTGGATTTTCCTGTTTTGGACGTAGGTTGGCCTCCGCTGGCCGCCATCACTTGGGCATCCCCCATTGCAGCTATTGCTATACCCTTTGTTCTCGTATTAAACCTCGCGCTAATCGCTATTGGTGTAACGCGAACTATCTATATTGATATTTGGAACTATTGGCATTTTGCGTTTTTAGGTGCATTGGTAATGAATATATCTGGCAGTATGGCGATGGGGCTACTGGCCACAGCTATTCTGGCAATATACTGTTTTAAGCTTACCGAGTGGACCGCGCCCGACGTAGAAAGAGAGATGGGCTTGAAAGGCGTGTCGGCTTCGCCTGTATCGGTGAATGGGATTGTGCCCTATACCGCGCTGGTGAATGCTCTGATCGACCGCCTGCCGGTGTTGAATAAAATTGAATATAATCCTGAGAAAAATACTGATACGGATAGTGATAACCCAATTTTGGCCTTGTTAAGCGAACCCATGGTGATAGGAATCCTTATGGGGTTAGCGCTGGCAGTTGCCGCCGGTTACGATCTAAAACAGAGCCTGGAGTTAAGTGTTCATATTGCTGCGGTGATGTTTATTTTGCCAAAATGCGCGGGGCTAATTGGTGAGGCGATGGTACCGATTACCGCAGCGCTTAGATCGCGAGTTGAGAAATATTTTCCACACCGTACCAATTTGGTGGTAGCGCTAGATACCGGATTTTTAATGAGCCATAAATCCGTGATTGTCACGGGGCTAATATTAATGGCCTGCGCCATTGTGATCGCATTGATACTGCCGGGTAACAAGGTCTTGCCTTTGGGAGATTTACCCAACCTTATTTCCGTTATGTCGATTTCAGTCTTAATGTTTAGAGGTAATGTTTTTAGAGCTGTTTTGGCTGGTATTCCGGTTATCGTTACATTTTTATTGGTGGCGACGGAACTGGCTCCGAAATACACCGCGCTTGCGGCGCAGACATCGGCTTTTAATACCGACGGAATGGGGCTGATAACGGCGTTTACCGATGGCGGGCATCAAGTCCGTTACCTTTTATATTCATTGTTTCAAGGTGAATGGTTTGCGGTGATTTTGGCCGCGCTGTTGTTGGTTGCAATGTGGTTTACGCGGCGGCGCTGGAAAGCTTTAACTAAAAATGGGCATTGATATAGAGAAGCTTCCAATCGGAATACAAAATTAATTTGATTATAAAGTATGAGGTTTTTTTGGGGCTGCTTTTATCGAGCGCTCCTTTTTTTGAGTGTTTCAAAAATAGGAGCGCTTTCTTATACGTTTTTTCTGCAGTGGTACTTTGCTGTACTGCCGAAACTTGTTAAGTTTTCGATTGATAATAACTACAGGTGGAATTAAGTTAAGCTATCTTAATTGTTTGGCGATTCTTCTGCTTCCCCCGGAAATAGCGGTGTTGCGGCTTTTTTGGGCCGATATAAAGCGCAGCGACTGTGCGCATTAATAGCTTCGATCAAATGTGGGTGCGTTGACTTTGATCAAGTCGCTGCCCAGAATCAGCAGGTCAGAAGATCTGCGTTCGCCTCCTGTGTGTAATAACAATAACGAATGCGATAATTTCACGAACCGACGTTAGCTCAGAAGCACAACGCGGATTGTACGCAGCCAAATCTTCTGGTTTCCTCAAATCAGTAAAGCTAATTTACAACGGCAGATTTTTTCTATTGCAGGTTGTATGTCGTATAGCGTTTTTATTTTGAGATGTAATCTGCAACCCAATAAAAAATAATACCAGGGGAGCAGTTCATATTACCTGTTAAGCTAGGATAAAAACGATGATGAAAAATACCATTAAATTGGCGGGCACTGGTGTCGCGCTTATGGTCTACTCTGCCTTTTCTATTGGTCACGGATATGTTGATAATCCCGGTGCCCGTAACTATTACTGTGGTGCCGTAACGAAGCCAGATCAGGCGCAAAACGGTACTGGTGAATACGCGGTGTGTGCCGATGCTTTTGCTAACGATTTCAACGGTGGTTATCAGTATATGAGTGTTCTTACTCATGCTGAAGGTCGTAAAGTTGAAGGTCGTAGCAATAACGTTTGTGGTTACGATAGTGAAACTTGGAACGGTGGCCGCACTCCTTGGGATAACTCCATTGATTGGCCCGTTAATGCAATGAACTCTGGTTCAAATACTTTTTCGTGGGATATCAGTAATGGCCCACACTTTGACGATACTGCCGATTTCCGGTTCTGGATTACCAACAATGGTTTTAATTACCAGCAGGGTGTGGATTTGAGCTGGGATGATTTCGCCGATGCTCCTTTCTGTGATCTGGATTATGATCACTCCAACCAGGGTGCTTCTCCAAGTGTTGTCGCCGACCCGGGTACATCTCACTTTCATGTAACCTGTAACGTTCCGAACCGTACAGGTCGGCATGTGATATATGCAGAATGGGGCCGCAACGAGTATACCTATGAGCGTTTCCACGGTTGTATTGATGTGAGCTTTGGCGGTGGGACTAACCCAACTCCAGTACCGACACCGGTACCAACGGCTCAGCCAACTCAGGTTCCTACACCGGTACCAACGGCTCAGCCAACTCAGGTTCCTACACCGGTACCAACGGCTCAGCCAACTCAGGTTCCTACACCGTTACCAACCGCTCAGCCAACTCAGGTTCCTACGCCCGTACCAACGGCTCAACCGACTCCAGTACCTACGCCCGTACCAACAACGGCACCCGGTACTGGTTCAAGCTGTAACTGGTATGGCTGGGAAGTTAAAATTTGTGAAAATACTGCGGATGGTTGGGGGAATGAAAACAACCAGACGTGTATCGGTCGCAATGTTTGTGGTGACCGTGTAATCAACTAAATTTGTTGATTTCGTCGAGAGCCAGCCCGACTTTATACGGGTTGGCTCTTTTCCATTAATTCCCTAAATAAGGATCTAGATAAGGTTCTGGATATGGTAGGTTTTTCCCGGTTGTTTCTGGGCTCTCTTGCGCTGGTTTTTATATTGTTAATTGCTGCAGGTATTTTGGTGAACATGCAAATGTCTAAACCCGGAGAGGGGAAAGTATTGTCTTCTAGGTCGGAATCGGGTTTGGTTCATTCGGAGCATAGTGATAGCAACGATGGTCTCGTGGCGAAGGTTCAAGTAATTGCATTGCCTGAGCAGAATACTCTTCAATCAGAAGCGCCGAATCTGGAGGAGGCTATTACGAGCGAAGACGATATTTTCAAAATGACCGAAGACGAAACCCTAAAGGCTGTACAGGGTATGGAAACGACGGTTTTTAAACGCGCCGATAGACTATTTCAAGCAGAAGACATTGATCCTGAGTGGGGACCTGAATATACGAATGAATTTATGAGTATGTTTCAGCAGCACCTGGGCCTCGCCAAAGTCAGCTTAAAGCAACTGGAATGCCGTTCAACGCAATGCCAGGTTATTGTTTACACCCCGAAAGGGCTTGATGCCGATTATTTTACGGCTATGTTTTACGATGCTTTAAAAACGTATGAAGGTGGGAAACTTAATCAGCCTGCTGCGATTGCCCGGCAAATGGCTATGGGTGTAACCTCCGTCTATATTCCCCGTGCAGGCCACACCTTAAAATTCTATACGATCGACAATTAGCCTTTCACTTTACTTCCTCCTATGGCCTGCTTTTACTGGTCGAGAACAGCGTTATCTTTAACGTCTTCCTGCTTCCTGACAAATAGGGCATTGATCCTTTTTGATTAAGGTCCGTCATCAAATATAAAAAATGGCTACTCTTTCCACGCGCGACTCCGTGTGTGCGTTGGGCGCAGACTATTGATAAGCGTGTAAAACCTTGTTGTCTGTAGATGATTGAGCGGAATGGCTGTTGATTCAAGAGAATTAAGGGAGCCGTCAATTAACGGTGAGCCGGGTTTCCGCTGAGTGCGTGTGAAGTGATGGCGTTTGTTTGTGCATGTGGAGCTTCCCAAGTTTTCATGCTTGGGAAGCCCTGAGAAAACAAGGGTTATTGGCTGTATTTTTGGGCGAAAGCCATTATTTTTTCGCCATTGCATTCAATTTTTGAATAATCGCCGTACTTGGCTTTTTTAGCCAGGGCTTTTAACTCTTGTTTGCCGTTAGCAGCGGCTATGCAAAGCTGTGTCTCAATGTTTTTGTCTGAGGGGTAAAGCTTGTAGACGTTAACGTTGATATTGTCAGCTTCCAGCTGAAGTTTTCGATATTTTTTAACAAATTTCTTAATGGGTAAACCATTGCACTTTATCATCTTTGTTTCTGCCGTAACCTTGAATGATTCATCCATAACTGCATTAATACATGTTTGTGCTTCTTCAGTTTTATCGGCGTTAGTCAGCGTTAGTTCTGCGTATGAAGACGTAGAGAAAACGATTGAAAGTAAAAATAATGCGAGTTGATGTCGTGCTTTCATAGGGGGATAAACCTCTCCAAGTTGATTGGGGTGCTACTGAGAAAAATAGAATTCTAAAGGAAATGTTTTTTTACCAAGTTAATAATTGGGCTGTTGGTTTCTGGAACTGGTGCCGATTGACAAGCTTTAGTTGGACTATAGACATTACTTTCGAATTCACAAATGATTAGGTCGTAATAGTCTTTATTCTGAAATCGTTATTTCTTTTGGTTCACGATTGAGCGGAGTTACTGACTAGCTTAAGTGGGAGGTACAGTTTAAGTGTGGGCGTGTTAGAAAAAGTCTTTCTAGAGCCTTCTTTTTTGAGTCGAGAAATCGTTTGTATCATGTCCAGATTTTGGTGATACCAATCCAACATCGAAAGAATGGCTTTATCGGACGATAGTCAAGCTAGAAAAAATATCGTCATCAATCCCTCCGAGATAGTTCAACTGCTTCAAATTCGATCAGTGTTAGCGTTCTAAGTTATTTCTTTGGCGTCTGGTTATTCTTCCTCCATTCTAACGCCGCCACAGGCCACCGAGCCTGGAACGTAAGAAAAAATTCATATAAATAGTGCCATCTGTCTCATTTCTGCAATGTGTTTGTAACGAGCTAACCTTAATTTACGCCCCTGCATAAGCTTCTCTGATGACGCGCCTTTTTCCTTTGAGTCGTCAAGTTTTCTGCATACAACACTTTTTTAATTGGGGATGAAACGATGAAAGTAACAGGTCTAGCAGCTTTAACTGCAGCACTGGTTGCCGTTTCCGTGAGCTCATATGGTCAGGTATTGCCAGCATCTCAGTCCAGTAGCGACTGGTACACAGATGCTCAAGCTAATATCACTGCCAAGCTTGCGCGGACACAAAGCAATAGCGCGAAGAATGTCATTTTATTTGTGGGCGATGGTATGGGCATTTCTACCCTCACCGCTGCTCGTATTCTGGAAGGTCAGCTCGCGGGTAAACCAGGTGAAGAGGGCTATTTGAGCTTTGAAACCTTTCCTTATACGGCGCTGGTTAAGACTTACAACGTTGATGCTCAGACCCCAGACTCTGCGGGCACTATGACGGCGATGATGTCGGGTCTGAAAACCGATGTTGGAGTTATCGGTGTTGACGAAGATGTTGAGCGTGGAAACTGTGAAACCGCTATCGGTAACGAAGTCGCGACCGCATTAGAAATGGCGGAGCTGAAAGGCTTGTCTACCGGTGTTTTATCTACCGCACGTATTACTCACGCCACTCCTGCCGCAACCTACGCCAAGTCTGCCGATCGTAACTGGGAAGATGTATCCGATATGCCCTCAGCCGCAGTCGATGCTGGTTGCGAAGATATCGCCTCGCAGCTGGTTAACTTCGAAGCGAATCTGGAAGCACGTTTTGAAGGTTCCGATGTTGACGGTATTGAAGTGGTGATGGGCGGTGGTCGCCGCCACTTCCTGCCAAAAGATGCAAGCGCTAACAGTGCCGATGCTGTAAGCACCGTTGAAGGGGATCGTACGGATGGCCGCAACCTAGTAACGGAATGGCAATCCCAGTACGCAAATGGCACCTACGTATTTGACCAAACAGGTTTTAACGCGATTGATGCGGCTACTACAGAGCGCGTGTTCGGCTTGTTTAACGAATCTCACATGCAGTACGAAGCCGACCGCGCAAACGATACAGCCGGTGAGCCTTCCATTGCTGAGATGACGGCTAAGGCGATCGACATTCTGGACAATAACGACAAGGGCTTTTTCCTGATGGTTGAATCTGGCCGTATCGATCACGGCCATCATGCGGGGAGTGCCTACAACGCACTGACCGACACCATCGCTTTTGCTGATGCAGTTCAGGCGGCGGTTGATGCAACTGACCCTGCTGAAACTCTGATTCTGGTCACCGCCGATCACAGTCACGTATTTACCATTGCCGGTTATCCAAAGCGCGGTAATCCCATTCTGGGTAAAGTAATTTCTGTTGGTTCAACGGAGCCAGCCTTGGCCTCCGATGGTATGCCGTACACCACGTTGGGTTACACCAATGGTAAGGGCTTTGCTAATTTAGGTGATGAGACGGATGCGGACGCCCGCTACGATTCAGCCAACGATAACGAGCGCAAAGATCTGTCAGACGTTGAGACCATGAGCTCCGGCTATCACCAGGAAGCGTTGATTCCTTTGGGTTCCGAAACTCATGCGGGTGAAGATATTACGCTGCACGCAAGTGGCCCCGGTGCGCATAAAGCACAGGGTGTCGTGGAACAAAACGTGGTATTCCACATCATTCGGGAAGCCCTTGGGCTTGGCCAGGAATAAGGGGAGATCTGTGATGAATAACCTTAAAAAAACATTATTGTGTGCCGCGGTTATAAGCTTGACTGCCTGTGGTGGTGACGATGGTAAAGACGGTGCCGCTGGTGCTGTCGGCGAAGAGGGTGTTACCGGTGACGCAGGTGTTACTGGTTCTGCGGGTCTGAACTCTTTGATCGTGCAGACGAACTTGGATGCGGGTGATAGTAACTGTCCTGGTGGCGGTATCCAGTTGGATTCAGGTTTGGACAGCAACGTCGATTCAGCTCTTGGAACCGATGAAATTACCAATACTGAATATGCCTGTCTGCCATATGCAGAAATCACTTTCGATATGATGGGTAATACTGAAAGCAACAGCTGGTACAAAGAGGGTTCTGCGAAAGCAGCGGCAGTTGAGGGCTACGCAGCAACGGCTGGCAGTGCTAAGAATGTAATCCTGTTTGTCGGTGACGGCATGGGGGTTTCCACGGTTACTGCTGCACGTATTCTGGAAGGTCAGCTGAAAGGTATGTTGGGTGAAGAAAATACCCTTAGCTTCGGCAAGTTTCCTTTTGCCGGTCTAGCCAAAACCTACAATGTCGACGCTCAAACGCCTGATTCTGCCGGTACTATGACCGCCATGATGAGTGGTGTTAAAACCGATGTAGGTGTTATTGGTGTGGACGAAGATATTGTTCGCGGTGACTGTACTACGGTTGCGGGTAACGAGTTGGTTTCAGCGTTAGAGCTGGCAGAAATTGCCGGCAAGTCTACCGGCATTATCTCAACGGCGCGTATTACTCACGCCACTCCTGCTGCGACCTACGCCAAGTCTGCCGATCGTAACTGGGAAGACGTTTCTGATATGCCTGCAGCCGCGGTTACCGCGGGTTGTGAAGATATTGCTTCTCAATTGGTGGGTTTCGAAGCGAACCTGGAAGCGCACTACACTGGTCTGGATGTCGATGGTCTGGAAGTTGTCTTAGGCGGTGGTCGTCGTCACTTCTTACCAAAAGATGTGGCTTTCAACAGCTCCGATGCGGTAAGCAGTGTTGAAGGCGATCGTACCGATGGTCGTGACCTGACTGCTGAATGGCAAGACGCCTATGCGGATGGTGTTTATGTATATGATCAAGCGGGTTTCAATGCCGTCGACGCTGCAATCACGCCACAGTTGTTCGGCTTGTTCAATGAATCTCATATGCAATATGAAGCTGATCGCGAGAATGATATCGCCGGTGAACCTTCCATTGCCGAGATGACCGAAAAAGCCATCGACATTCTCGATAACAACAGCAAGGGCTACTTCCTGATGGTAGAGTCTGGCCGTATTGACCATGCCCACCACGCGGGTAATGCATACGGTGCTTTGGCCGATACGATCGCTTTTTCCAAAGCGATCGCTAAAGCCGTCGAGATGAGCAATATGGAAGAGACGCTGATTATCGTAACTGCCGACCACAGCCACGTATTTACCATTGCCGGTTATCCCAAGCGTGGTAATCCGATTCTAGGAAAAGTCGTTAATGTTGGTAGCGAGCAGTATGCGACCGCTTCCGATGGCATGTCTTACACCACGGTTGGTTATACCAACGGTTTGGGCTTCCGCGACTACGGCGATGAGACTGATTCTGACGCCAGCTACAACGAGCCGGCCGATACAGGTCGTAAAGATCTGCTGTGGGTCGATACCGAAGCGCCTGGTTACCACCAGGAAGCGATGGTGCCTCTCGGTTCTGAAACGCATGCTGGTGAAGATGTTGGTATTTATGCTCAGGGTCCTGGCGCCTCTCTAGTAACGGGAACCAACGAGCAAAACGTCATCTTTCATGTGATGAATTACGCTGCCGATCTGGTTGGTCTCGCCGAAGCTGAGCTTGATTAAATCTTGTCTTAATAGTTGAGTCAAAGTAAAAGGGATTGGGGCCGTAGGGCCCCTTTTCTGTCATAACTGATAGTGAGAATTACTACCAGTCTAGGAGAAAAAAATGAACAAATTTTCAAAATGTGCCTTCTTATTTTTGTTTTTTAGCGGTGCAGCATCGGCTTCAGATAAGCCTGCCTGTGAAGAGAATATTGCCGTGGGTGCAACTTATCATGTAAGCCAGCAGGCCTTGGGAACAGACAAGAAAAAAGAGAAAACGATTGAGTTGTGGCGTAGTGGTAATGTGGTCGCTCACGATCATATAGATAAGGGTATTACCTTAATCTGGAATAAAACCTCTAATGGTCGTTTGCGTGTTGTACAGGCTTTCAATAGGCAGGAACGAGCAATTGAGTATGAGCCCCAATCTATGTCTAATGACAATAACTGGCTGGAAAAAACGCAGCTGTTTGATCAACAGTTACGAGACAAAATGCAGTTGGTGAAAACCGAGGGCGAGGGGTGCGAGCTACAGCAGACCTACAGCCTTAAATCCGACGATACTGAGCGCACGTTGGTATGGCTCCCGAATAAAAATCTAGCAAGCTACTACAGCGCGAAAAACAAAGAAGACCAATTAACCTGGCAGTTGGATGATGTGGTGATAGATAACAAAAGAATCCAACAAAACTTCTCAAAATGGGAGGGTTATCAGAGTACTGACTACGCTGATATTGGTGATAATGAGTCCGATCCGTTTTTACTGAAAATGATTAACCTAGGGTTTATTAGTCACGGTGCGGAAGGCTTTTACGATGCCGAAGGAAACAGTTTAGGTTCCGCTCATGGAGCTAATCACGGACACTAACGTTCCTAACGTTTGTGCCATTTACGCTGGCTATACAAGCAAACCGAAAGGGCAGGCTTTTTTACCTGCCTCGAGGTTGATATATGAATTGGTTCTTAGCGGATGCTTTTAATAGCACAAAAATCACTAAATATCACGCCTTTTTGATCTCCCTCTCTGGGAGGGTCCTTTCCACGATTGTTTCAATCAATCTCTCTGCAAGTACGATCAAAATCAACTATACATATGGGGAGTTAAAAAAAAACATATAGGTCTATTAATGAACTTCTCGTTGAAGTGGAAAATTTTATTAAGCGTCAGTCTTACCTGTGTTGCAGCCGTAGTTGTTAGCACCGTGGTGAATGTACGCTCCGGCATATCCACCCTGGAAGCCGCTATTCTTGAAGATGCTCGAACACTTGCCCAGGTATTAGGAAAGGCAAGCGAAGGAGCGATTACCTTCGAAGACGATATGACAGTCGAAGCCTCTTTGAATGCTTTGAGCGTAAGCCCTAAGATTCGAGCGGCAACGGTTTATGTTAATCGCACAGCCTTCGCCACTTATTCCTTGGGCGATGCCAGCAATTTGCTGCCAAGCTCTCCAAATACCTTGGGTGTAGAGTCGGTGGCTGATGGCGTTATTGTTACCGAAGAAATTGTTGCAGAGGGTAAGCCTGTCGGTAGTATTTCTCTCTATGTTGATTATGCCGAAGTGGACGAAACCATTCGGGATATGACGTTGAACGCCTTTTGGATTGTGGTGCTGATTAGTTTGCTGTCGGCGGGCTTGGCGTACCTGATTCAGGCGAGCGTTATCAAGCCTGTAAATGTTGTTGTGAAAGCTTTGCGCGATATCTCCGAGGGCGAAGGTGACCTAACTCAGCGCTTACCTGTTTCGGGAAGCGATGAAATTTCCGAGTTGGCTCGTTGCTTTAACGCCTTTATCGAGCGACTGAACGATATTATCAGCAACGTGATTGGCCTCGCGAAATCTGTGGACGAAGGTGCGAGCGGCCTGTCGGGAATGTCGGAGGAGAATGAGCATGCCAGTATTGCCCAGCAAACTGATATCCAGCACGTTGTGAGCGCAGTAAACGAAATGGCGAGCGCCATTCAGGAAGTTACGTTGAGCGTTTCGGAGGCGGCAGACAGTGCGGCCCAAGCCGATGGCGCCGCCATAGTTGGTAAGAATACCGTAAATGGCACGGTTACACAGATAGAGCGACTATCACAGGAGATTAAAAACTCTTCCGAAGTGATTGAGAGCCTGCGTCAGGAAACCGTAGGTATTGGTTCTGTACTGGATGTGATTCGGGGTATTGCAGAGCAAACAAACTTACTGGCACTGAATGCGGCTATTGAGGCAGCGCGTGCGGGCGAGCAGGGTCGCGGATTTGCGGTAGTGGCTGATGAAGTTCGTACGTTGGCCTCTAAAACCCAGAGTTCGACCACTGAAATTCAAGAGATGATAGAGCGTTTGCAGGACGGGGCCCAAAAAGCTGTGGATATGATGGGGGCTGGCACAACCGCGGCAGAGTCCACAGTGGCTACCGCCGGAGAAGCTTCAGTGGCACTTGAAAATATAACGTCTATAGTCAGTATGATTCGTGACCGAACGAATCAGATTGCCGCGACCTCCGAGCAGCAAAGCGCGGCGGCTCTGCAAATTGAGCAGAGTGTCAACAGTGTTTCCAGTGTCGCTAATAAAACGGCGGAGAGTTCCGGCCGTATCACGGCTAATAGCCGTGAGTTGGAACAGCGCGCTGCAGAAATGATGGAGCTGGTAGGCCGTTTTAAAATTTAATTAATCGTCGTTTGAAAGTAATAGGTTTATGATGAAAAGCAGAGTTTTAGTTTTTGATACCATTGTCAATAAAATTTTTGTCGCAATGCTGGCTAGCCTTGTGTTTGGAGTTGCGAATCAGGCCATTGCTGCCTGTGATGAGCCCGCAAAGCCGGGAGCATTGCCAGACGCAGAAACGGCGGTTTCAGCGCAGATGATCAAGGCAAAAAATGAAGTTACCGCTTACGTAAAGGGTATGGAAGCGTATCTTGCCTGTGCTTCTATATCGCGTAGGGATGAAAAGGCAAAGATCTCTGAGCTGGAAGATTATGCGGAAAACTTTAATAAAATTATTCGTGCATACAAAGCGCGTAAAAAGTAAATACCGTTAGTAGGGGGCCTGTTTATGCAGGCCCTTGTTCTATCTGTTTGCGAATTTAATCGTTTGTAATCGGATTTTTTAAGTGTCATACGAGATTAGAGCACCCACCCACTTGCTCATTACTTTAATTGGGTAAGTTTGTTGTAGCTGATCTCACTTCCAGAGCTAATATCCCCCTCCTCGCGCCAAAGAATCCTCTCCACACACGGTTCCTAGCAACAACTATCCCCCTGAAAAGATTCAATAGCGTGCGCGCGAAAGTATTGTGAGAATAGTTAAGATATTGTGCGGTGTGTAGGTATTACTCACCGGAATTGTTCGCCTGCTACTTGGCCTGGCTAGTGTTTCTATTGCTATAACACTTCGACCGTTTCGCCGCTAGCACTCTGGGCCTTGCCCGACTAAACCTCTCACTTCACCAACAATAACCACAAAGATGTACTCTGTATTGCCAGTGTTTACTTGCCCCGGTTCAGAAGCTCCGCTGTTTTGATACCCGGTAGCTGCGCGGTGGTAAGCTCCAGCGAGTTGTACATTCTTTCCCTGTCTCTACGTTTGAAGTCTTCGCGCTCACACAAATTTAGGTCGTGATCTTGTCGTCTGAATTGATATAGTTGAAAAGACACAGTAGGCTGCCCATTGTTTTGTTCTAAGACTGAGCTATTTCCTTCAAGCTGGGTATAAAACTGACGGAAATTGGTGTGGCAGCTATAGTTAATAAATGGCCAAGAGACCCCTGCCGGGGCTCTGTAGGTGTTAATACGGGTTATTCCCACATTATCCCCAGGGAGGTAATAATGACAACACGCACAAAAACGCCCAAGAAAACTGAGAAAGACGATACGTTAGAAGCCGATGCCAGTTTGCAGGCGCTAGTGCAGGTTCGGGAAATTCTGTTTGGCGAGCAGGTTCGTCAGCACGACCAGAAGCGGGCGGATCTTGAGCAACAGTTGGTGGACACTATCACTACATTGCGCGGAGATTGCGACAGGCGCTTTGCTGAAGTTGGAACGCGATTGGATACTCTGATGGGCGCGTTACAGGAAGAGTCCGAAGCAAGACAGCAGGAAAACTCTGCACTAAACAACCGCCTCGACGATATAGACGCTACGCTGGAACGGCAGAATACCGCGAATAAGGCAGCTCATGTGGATATTCTGGATCAGATGGATAGCCTTTCAATACAGATGTCGCAGAAGCTCGAAAAGGTTGAATCGGAACTAAATCGAAGCATCCAGGCCAATGTAGAAAAACTTACCGCGGACAAAGCAGATCGCACCAGTTTGGCAAGCCTGCTGAGTGGCATTGCCAGCCAGTTAAGCGATTCTAATCCGGCTGCGCCTGACCAGGCATAGAGCGTCTAATGGAAACGGTTGCTCCGAAACGAACGGAAAACGTGTTCGCCGCTTCAGGTCACGAACCAACATCTGGCGATGATCTTCAGCGCTTGCGAAGTCTGCTTCTGGGTGCGGAGCTAGGTGAGTTATTGGCACTTAAGCAGCAGCTGGAAAACCCTCATCAGTTTAGTGTTTCAGTGGCGAAGGTTATCTCTGAAGCTTTGCAAATTCGGGCTCGCCAGGACAGCTCTGTAGCCGCGGCCTTGGGCACGACTATCGAAAACGCTTTACAACGTTCTATCGGTAATAATCGAAGAGCTATTGCCCATGTGCTGTACCCGGTTATGGGGCCTGCAATTCGTAAATCTATTCGGGAATCCTTTGCGCAGCTATTTGAAAGTTTTAACCAGGCCTTGGAGCAGAGTTTCTCGCTGAAATCCCTAGGTTGGCGTATTGACGCCTGGCGCAGTGGTCGCAGTTATTCCGAGGTGGTACTTTTAAAAACCAGGCTTTACCACGTAGAGCAGGTGTTTTTAATCCACCGCGATACGGGTTTACTGCTGCACCACCTGATGTCACACGACGCCATCAGTAAAGACCCTGATATGGTGTCGGGTATGTTAACGGCGATCCAAGATTTTATCTCCGACTCCTTTAGTGTTTCGGAGGATGCTCGGCTGAGCACTATGCAGTTGGGCGATCTTACCGTTTTAGTGGAACAGGGGCCCGAAGCTGTAATTGCTAGCGTTGTTCGCGGTCATGTGACATCTGAATACCGCGGTGTGATGACCGCCTCTTTGGAAGAGTGTCACCATGTCTATGGCTATGAATTTCAGCATTATTCTGGCGTGAGCACTGCTTTAATAAGGCTGGAGGAGTTGTTGCAGCCCTGCTTGAAGTCGGTGCTTTCTCCAGGGTTTGAGAAGAAAAAAAATTCCAACTGGTTTGCGTCTATTTTTCTGATGTTAGTCGCTATTGGTTTGGTTTTTTGGGCGTACGGCAGCTACCGCAGTGCTCGCCAGTGGAACGCTATGGTTGATTTGCTATCCCACGAACCCGGAATTGAAATCCTCGAACATTCCTACGGCAAAGTTCGAGGATTAAAAGATCCGTTGGCCAGGCCTCTATCGCTAATACTGGATCCATCTCATATACACGGAAAAGGGTTTGAGTTTCAGTGGCAGAATTTTATTTCCGCTGCGCCGGAATTGATCTTAAAGCGCGCAGAAAAAGCACTGCAGCCTCCAGCCAGTGTAACGCTGTTGTTCCATAATGGCACTTTGGCTATCTCTGGTCGCGCTGATACAGCTTGGCAGCAAAAGCTCGAACGCCGTGCACCTTTATTGTTAGGTGTTGAGCAGCTGGAGACTGGTGGGCTTGTGGTTATTGATCCCGATGCGGTTAAACTGCAGGGTTTGTTGGAAGCGGTTAATGGCCTGGTGATATATTACGCCATTGGACAGGTTCACCCCACAGATGAGGACCTAGCCAATATTGATACTTTGGCGGGTCAGCTACATGAGACTCTACGTTTGAGTTCATCGAAAAATAAAGGGCTAACGGTGCGGATTACGGGCTATACTGACGCCAGTGGTGAGCCGGGATTGAATCAGGAAATTGCCAGAAATCGGGCACAAATTATTAGAGATTTACTTCTTCAGCGAGGCGTTTCACCTAACATTATCGCAGCCGAAGGTAATGTAAATACGGAGGCTGGCGAAGGGTCGCGAGAGCAAGATCAGTCTCTCCGTCGTATTGGTATAAACGCTTCTCTAAAAGAACCGTAGGGGCTTCCCTTAATGCTGAATAAACTAGATTGCTACGTAAAATGATTCAAAAAAAAATTTGTTTAATTGGAGCTTTCGCCGTTGGTAAAACCAGCCTAGTTAAACAGTTTGTTGAAAGTATTTTTGATGAGCGTTATCTCACAACGGTAGGAGTGAAGGTCGATAAAAAACAACTTGTCTGTAAGGGCGAGGATGTTACATTGATGATTTGGGATCTGGCAGGGGAAGATGAGTTTTGTAAGCTGAAAACGTCCTACCTGCGCGGTGCGTCAGGTTATATTTTGGTGGTTGACCCCACCCGGCCTAAAACATTGGAGCGAGCCCTCCGTCTACAGAAGTGTTCTGCCGAAGTTCTCGATAATGTGCCGTACGTGATAGCCTTAAATAAAGCGGATCTAAAACAGGATTGGTTGCTAAGCGACGAAGATTTTCAAAACCTGGGTGCGTTGCATAGCCCGGTTTTACATACCAGTGCTAAAACTGGTGAAGAAGTCGAAGCGTTATTTTTATCTCTTGCAGAGCAAATGATTAGTTAGCTGATATGAATTGTTTATTCGGGCCCCTTCTTAATGCTCTTAACCTTGTGGTTCTAAAGCAAGGCCTACCGGGTGAAACAGAGTTACTTACCGAAATTCCCCCCAGTATGCGCGCGTTGTTCTCCGGCAATATAGGCGAGCCCCTGAGTTATCTTCGAGAAATGCATTTTTTGGAAAACTTCTCTATCGATGCCGGTAAGCATTGGGCTAAGCGTGTCGCAGAGCCCTTGCGCTCGGGCCCCTGGATTGAAGACGGCGGTGCGGGTCGGCAGCTGGCGTTGGAAGCCTCGGCCATTTTTCTTGATGGCGAGCGCCTTCTATTAATAGAAGATTTAGGCGAGAAATATCAAAATGATGTACGTATGCTGCAGGAAGCTCGCGAGCATTTGTTGGTCGAAGAATGTTTGGAGTTGGAGGTTCAAAAACGTACCGCTCAATTAAAGCATCGTGAAGAACAGATTGCTTTTCGGTTATTAGCGGCAGCAGGTTATCGCGATGAAGAGACCGGTGCGCATATTCGTCGCATAGGATTGTACTCTGCGGTCATTGCCGAGGCGTTGGGCTGGAGTCGTGAGATGGTCGATCAGATTCGTATGGCCGCACCCATGCATGATATTGGAAAAATTGGTATTCCCGATGCAGTATTACAGAAACCTGGTCGTCTGACAGCGGAAGAATTTGAGGTGATGAAAACCCATGCGGCTATCGGTGCACAAATGCTTTCCGGTACCAATATTCCGATGATGAATATGGCCGCGGAGATTGCACGCTGCCATCATGAACGATGGGATGGAGCAGGCTACCCGGAGGGTCTGAAAGCAAGCGACATTCCCGAGGGCGCACGTATTACAACTATTGCCGATGTATATGATGCGCTAAGTCACGAGCGTGTATACAAAGCTGCGTATGATGAGTCGACAACACTTACCATTATGAGTGAAATGGCTGGCCACCATATAGATCCAGATATTTATAAGGTTTTTTTGGGTTTACTTCCTGAAATTCGCCGTATAAAAAACGAGGTCACGGACTAAGTATACCGCTAGCACCCCACTTGTTTAATAGCTTACCACGCGCCGCGATAGCCTCAACTCCCACCGCCACGCATCTATCCCGTATCAATTGTATATTACGTAAATTCAGGTTGTAGAACACGCAAGGGCTTTCTCTGTGGGCCTTCAAGCGCAGAGCGTGTGCTGCTTGCCCTGATGGGGGCGCAGAGTGTCCGTGTGCAACGAATGTGGACCCTTTTGACGGAGTATGTGCCCTTGGGCCTGGGTTTTAGAATTTGAGTGAGGTTAAGCGGTACTCGATAAAAGAGTCTTATCTTAATGGTCACCCGTGATTGAATAGAATCACATAGCGATATGAGCTGCACTAAGATAGGTTGAGATTTTTTTGGTTTAATCAAAAACCGGAATTTTGAATCACCAAAAGGGGTAATATGCGCCAACCGGCTGTTGGTGCTTTGGTCCAATCTATAAGGGGTGCATGGTGATATCAGCATATAATCGCATTGTTTTAAATGCCATAATTGACACGAAATTACTCTAGAATCATAGGTTTAGCTCATTATGCAACGTCCCGATTTTTCTTCAAATATGAGGGTGGCCCTAGTCGCGGCCGCAATTACTCTTCTTACTGCCTGTGGTGGCGGAAGTTCTTCTGGTAGCTCTTCTTCATCTTCTTCCTCTTCGTTATCTGAAAGTAGTTCCAGTAGCAGCGCAATATCGTCCTCAAGCTCGTCTTCGAGCAGCTCTTCTTCATCACAAAGCTCTGTTGTCAGCAGTTCATCCAGCTCAACGTCTTCTAGCTCGTCTATGGCTGCCAGTGGTGTTCCTGCTATTACCGTAAGTGGTAGTCAGGTGTTATTTGGTGGGGTTGAAACCAGCATTGCGGGGCCAAGCTTATTTTGGGCGAATAATGGTTGGGGTGGCGAAGACTACTACACCGCAGACGTTGTTACCTGGGTTAAACAGGACTGGAATGCAAAACTGATCCGTGCGGCCATGGGTGTGAATGAAAGTGGGGGTTACATCTCCGACCCAACGAAGAACAAGAACAAAGTAAAGACCGTTGTTGATGCGGCAATCGCCAACGATATGTATGTGATTATCGATTGGCACAGCCATCACGCGGAAGAGTACCAGACAGAAGCGATTGATTTCTTTACTGAGATGGCTCAGATCTACGGAAACCATAACAATGTTATTTACGAAATTTATAATGAGCCAGACAACAAATTCGCTAACGGTAGCGATTCGGGTAATACGTCGTGGAGTGACATTAAAGTGTACGCTGAAGACGTGATCGCTGCGATCCGCGCAGTCGACCCCGATAATCTGATTATTGTGGGCACGCCCGTCTGGTCCCAGCAGGTGGATACAGCATCTAACGACCCTATTACGAGCCAAATCAATATTGCGTATACCCTGCATTTTTATGCGGGAACACATACCGGTTGGCTGCGCGATAAAGCGACAACGGCGATGAACAACGGTATTGCATTATTTGTAACCGAGTGGGGCAGTGTAAGCGCCAATGGTGATGGCGCCGTTGCGACAGCGGAAACAGAAGCTTGGATGACCTTTTTAAAGGATAACAATATCAGTCACGCCAACTGGGCGTTAAATGATAAGAACGAAAGTGCCTCGGTACTCAAGCCAGGTAGCAGTGTTTCTGGCGGTTGGTCCGATAGCGATTTAACCGAGTCGGGCCTTCTGGTGAAGGGCATTGTTAAGAACTGGTAAGGTTGACGTTTGAATGACACTTAGCGGTTAATTCTCACTAAACCGTGTTATTAAGAACAAAAGAGGGAGCCTTGCCAATGTTTACACTAGGTGGCAAGGCTCCCTTTTTGTTTGCTTACCCAGTATTATGCCTTCTTGCTACTACCGCTCAACTATTTGTACGTTCACGCGTTAAAGCGCTGCCGTAGCCTCTAATTAGGCGATTGCCGAGAGGGGTGTGTTGGGGAGTGGGAGCTTTGTGACTTCTATCTTGTGTGAAAACATTTAGAGTGGTGTTTTGTAACCTCTAGTGAGTAGCGTTCACTAGGTGTGTTATCGTTGAATGATTATTTAAAAATTGTCGTGTTAAAAAGTGATAAGGGAAGCAGCTATGAAATATCTATATCGTCTTTTGTGTGCGTTGTCGGTGGTTTCGATTTCGTGCACTTATGCAGAAGAAAATATTCAATTTAAATCAACACCACTTTCGCCTGGAATGGTTCTATTAGAAGGTGTAGGTGGTTTTGCCGGTGGTAATATTCTACTCTCGATTGGAAAAGATGGTGTCTTTATGATTGATGACAGCATGCCACCGCTGTTAGACACCCTGAATAAAAAAATTGAAGAAGTTGCCGGTAAACCAATTGATTTTTTAATCAATACGCATGTGCATGCTGACCATACTGGAAATAATGTCGCTTTTGCCGAACAGGGGGCGCATATTATTGCGCATGAAAACCTGCGAGCGAATTTATTGGAAAAGGGTGTGCCTGGCAAGAACGGCCTGGAAAAGGCTCCCAAGGGGGCTCTTCCTGTAATCACTTTTTCCCAGCATTTAGCCTTGCACTTTAATGATGTTGATGCACATTTGGTGTACTTGGGTAGGGCGCATACAAACGGGGATACTGTTGTTCATTTTACTGGTGCCAATATTATCCACGCGGGTGATGTGTTGTTTAATGGGATGTTTCCGTATATCGATCTCGGCAATGGTGGGTCAACAGAGGGCTATATAGCCGCGCAAAAAATGGTTTATGATATGGCCGATGATAAGACCAAAATTATTGCCGGTCATGGCCCGTTGGCGAACAAGTCCGATCTGAAAGCGTCAATTGAGATGCTTGAAGACGCGAGAAAACGCGTTCAAGTCTTAATTGATAAGGGGCTTAGCGAAGACGAGATTGTCGCGAAAAACCCGCTGGAAAAATATCACGAAAAATGGAATTGGTCTTTTATCAGCACAGAGAAAATGACGCGTACTTTTTACAAGGGCTTAACGTCTTCGGTTAAGCTGGAAAAAGTAGAAAAGGTGCATTATCACTAGATAGTCTTCTAGGGATTTCCTGTGCTTCTAGCCCACTACTAATGGTTGTTTAGACTTCTAGCAGTGGGTGGTTGACGTTTTTTTGTACTACGCTTAAAGGCACCAATTTTAATAGAGTTGTGCAATGGCTAAGCCTATCTCTTTGCTGCGGCTGGCGCGTTTGTTGTTCTGTTGTATCGTATGTGTGCCTGGCGCTCTAGCTCAAATTCAAGTAAACATTGTTTCCCGCGGGGACGCCAATGCCGGATACGCTATTGGTGCGCTCAAGCTGGCGCTTGCTAACAGCGACAAAAAATATACATTCAATATTTCGGAAGGCCTGTATACCGGCGAAAGGCAAAAGCAAAGCCTTATTGATGGTGCGGTCGATGTTATGTGGACGGCAACCAACAGGGATATAGAGTCTGCAGTCATTCCCATTCGGATACCGCTTTATAAGGGCTTGCTGGGCTTTCGTGTTTTAATCGTACACAAGGATAACGCTAATCTGTTTAGCCGCGTAAAGGATAGGAACCGTTTGCTCGAATTTAAATATGGCCAGGGGCGAGATTGGAGCGATACCGAAATTATGGAAGCAAACGGTATGACGGTGGTGAAATCCAATAAATATGAAGGCCTCTTCCATATGGCCGATGGTAAACGCTTTGATGCCTTCCCTCGAGGCATTCATGAGCCTTGGGGAGAGATAGCCGCTCGCCCCGAGCTAAGTTTAACCGTTGATAAATCTCTAATGCTTGTTTACCGCATGCCTTTCTATTTGTTTGTGACGCCCACAAAACCAGAGCTTGCCGACGATATTGAGCGCGGCATGATGCGGGCCGTGGAGGATGGCAGTTTAGATCATTATTTTTATACCAGCCCGGTGGTGAAAATGGTTATCGAGAAAGTGGATTTACGCTCGCTTAAAGTATTTGAGTTGGTAAATCCTGGTTTGCCGAGTAAAACGCCCGTCGAAGATAAGAGGCTGTGGATAGATCTTGACGAGCTTAAGCAGCATTCCTTGCAGTAGATTCGTTTATGGCTTAGCTGCTCTCGTCTGGCTTGCGGGTGAACGATAACGAAAAGTCTAAAAAAAATCTCTCAGCACATTGCGTGCTGGGAGATTTTTTTGTTTCGTAGAACGACTTGCTTAGCTCTATTTATGATTACTTTGTTTTAACGCTTTTCAGGCAGATTTCCATTTCATGTTGAGCCTTTTCGCCATCGGCCCAATGCCAGGCCCAGCCTCCTGCATACCCCAGGTCTTGCAAGCGGCTGCAGAGCTGGCTCACTTCCAGAGGGTCGTCCAATACGTCCAGTGGGTGGGGGTGAAATTCGCCAATAACGATAGGTTTATCAACTTGCCAGTAGGATGCATGATGGTGAAAAGGTGACCATGCGCCGTCTTTGCTTTCGTTGTTGTAATAGTGTGGCTCGTAGAAATCCAATACTGCCAGAGCGTCGCCATCAGCGGCGGCGATCATACGGTCATCCTGGTACCAGTTATAGCCGCCGGCAACATCACTGTTGTACTTGCCCATGGATTTCGAGCCGGTTGTAACCAGTGCATTCTCGTTGTTTTGTAGTGCAATACGGTGAATGGCTGCCGCCATTTTCGCCTGGGTGCGCTGTAGTTGTTCCATTGTGGGAAAGGGGCCTCTAAACGGCACTTTGCATTCGACATAGCTCGATTTTTTTGTGTTCTCATCCCAATGCCAAAACCCAGTAGACTGCTCTGGAAGCCATTGCTCGGTCATATTTTCTGGCTCATTAAAGAGTTCCCAGGCGATTAAACGAGGGTGCTTGTTCAGTTCGCTAACCAGCGGCGTTAGAACCTTATCGATATAAGATTGTAAAACCTCATCGTTATTCAGTAGTGTGGCATTGGCTGCGTTCGGAGGGGTGCGGTGGTCGTTGCATTTGAGCATATCGAATGACCATAGCGAGGGAACAAGGTAAACACCGTACTCATCCGCAATATCCAAACCCTTTCTCAAGTCTTCGATAAAGCTGCCACCCGGGCCTGTAACCAGCCGCTTTCCGTCTACATCGCCCCACTCGGGCGTCATACTGCCATCGGTATGTACCCACCAACGCAGAGTATTGCCGCCGTCCGCCACTAACTTTTCAAGTGCCTTTCGCAGCTCTTTCTCGTGTACGCCCTGGCCAAAATCCCACGCGAAATCGATCCAAGCAAGGTTGAAACCACTCAGGTAAAGTTGCTCCCCATTATAGGTAATAGCGTTGAGTGGAGCGGGAGTTGGCGCGGATTCAACTTGCCTTTGTGGGCCACAGGCTGTGAGGGTGAGAAGGGCGGTAAGGGTGAGAAGGCTAGTGAGTTTGTGGTTCACAGATAATCCTTTGGTCGGGCCGTTTTGGCCGGTTAGATTGTATGGTTAATGCGAAGTGCCGTGCATGCACTTACTCCAGGGCTTGATTATAGCGTGATTAGGTATTCACTTAAACGAGTGCGGTGCTAAGTAGGTTCAGTCCAATTGTCGATAAGTATGTGATCGGTGTGTGTTGATTTAGCGCATATACGCAAGTATTTTTGCGGTTTTTTATAAAAAAGTGGGTGGATATTTGTTTGTGGTATTAGGCGTTAGCGCAGTTTTGGCCCGTCATTTAGGATGGCAATACGCAGATAATTTATTCCAATCATTTTAATCTGCGCGGCTAAAAACCGTAATTATACTGAGAACGAAACGTAGAATATTTTTGGTTCTTGGTATTTAATGGGGTTATCTGCTTTTGCAATTGGAGCCTGCCGGTAATAAAGACATAATTAACTCCATATCATTAAATATTGTCGAGAAATGTATTTTCGCCGATTGACGTTTGCCTAAAAAAGAATGGAGTTTGGACGTAACCACAGTAAGAGACAAAAGGAATTCTGTTATGTCGAAATTGTTTATTAGTTATAGCCGCTATAACGTTGAAGCTGTTCAGATTCTTGCTGCGGATCTGGAAGCCGTCGCTCACGATGCTTGGTACGATAGCGCTTTAACGGGAGGCCAGCGTTGGTGGAACAGTATATTAGCTAATATTGAAAAAGCCGACATATTCGTTTTTGCTCTCACCAAAGACTCGCTTGAGTCTACCGCATGTCGAAGTGAGCTTAAGTATGCGTTTGAACTCAATAAACGCATACTCCCCGTTTTGTTGGCAGACGATGTTAATCTAGGCTTGCTGCCAAAGGCCTTGTCTGAGTTTCAAGTTGTAAAATACCTGCGGGACGATAAGCACTCCCTGGCCGCGCTGATCAAAGCGATACACAATATTCCTCCTGCTGGAGCTTTACCTGAAACGCCGCCTGTTCGTCCAGAAGTCCCCATCTCCTATCTTGTTACCGTAAAAGAGCGAATCGATTCCAGCGAGACACTAGGATACAAAGAACAGCTTTCAATTGTGATTGACTTAAAAAACCAGTTAAAAGAAATTCGCAGTAAACAGGAAATTCGGGAGTTGTTGTTACGTTTAAAAGGGAGGGATGATTTGCTGGCCAAGGTTAATGCAGAAATAGAGGCGTTGGTTAAAGATATAGAACACGGGGCGGTACCAGAACCCGCTGAGAAACTTTTGACTGATGGTGTTGAGAGAATGGAGTCCTCCCGCGAGGTACTGTTTTGTAAAAATTGCGGTAACAAGAATGGCGGAGGGTCAAAATTTTGCGGGAATTGCGGTTCAGGCTTATCTGCCGCCGTTGAAGGCCTTATACGAGAACCGGAGATTGAGCCAAAAGAAACTTCTGGCTATCAAACCCCTGAGCCCGCTGAGAGCCCTGATACGCAAAGACGGACCTTTATCTGTAGTGCGGAACGCGCCCAGTCATTAATTATGGAAACGGAAAAATGGTTGGAGGCTCAAGGCTACGAGTGTCAAAAAATCCATACCGAAGAAGGCGCGCTTTTACTACAGGTGACGAAAGTGGGGGCGTGGAAAAAGTTGATTGGAATGGCCACCTCGCTAAATGTGGTTTTCTACCAGAAAGGTGATTCTCTTGTGATTGAAATTGGTGCAGGGAAATGGATCGACAAAGCTGTTGCTGGTACGGTAAGCCTTTTTGTTCTCTGGCCTTTGGCCGTTACCGCAGGCATTGGTGCCTGGCAGCAAATAAAAATGCCTGAAAAAGTGTACGATTTTATTGATGCCTACCTTCGGAAATCGGTTGTGAACAATCATTAGAATTCTATTGATAAGGAGGGGTAGTGTGAGTGTTTAATAACCACTGTTATGCGACGCCTCGTTTTTTTTAATAAAAACCTTTTGTTATATGAGGTTATATTGAGTCATCTAAGCCCTTTCCTTGTTTTCCCTCGCTCGGATGTGAGTTTGAGTTATAAGAAATTGAATTGTCCCTATTACTGTGAGGAATAACGCCTAAACAATATGCAGGCAGCCTGCAGTGGGAGTTTGTCTTTACATGCAGAGATATCAATATTTTTGATATCCTCATTCAACAATACTTTTTGCTGTTTTCAATATGGCATTTCGACTGGGGTTATCGGATTCCTGCTTGCGCCAAATAAACAGAAACTCACGTGTAATGCTCAGCTCGGGCACATTCAATATTTTTAACTGACCGCTCTCAACCCAGGGTTCTACTGAGCGTCGGCTTAAACATCCCAAATAGTTACCTTTAACCAGCAGCGCTAAAATAACTCCTACCTGTTCATATTCACGGTGGACATTGAGTTGTTTTAAATATTTGTGAATGCTCGAGTCAAAAATTTCACGGGTGCCCGCTCCAGGTTCGCGCAGTATCCACTGTGCCAGCTCTAGCTGGGTAAGTGTGGTACTTTCCTGTCGACTGTAGGGATGTTGTGTGCTCGCCAAAATTACCAGCTCATCCTTGCACCACACCTCCCTGGCAATACGTTCGTCATCGCAGCGTCCCTCGATGATACCTAGGTCATATCGGTAGTCTAAAAGGCCTGCGATTACATGCTCAGTATTCTCTACTTCCAGCTTTAAATTGAGCCGCGGGAAGCTTCGGTCCATCTGACAAAACAGCGCCGGAACCAGGTGTTCGGCGGGCGTTTGGCTTACGCCCAGCTGTATTTGACCGCTGACTAAATCCAGCTCACTCATGCCCATTTCAATGGTGCGGCAATTGGCCAATACCTCGTGAACGTGGGGCCGCAACCAGAGTCCGTAATTGGTTAAATCCATGCGTCTGCCCTGGCGTATAAACAGCGGATGGCCCAGTGACGCTTCCAGTTGAGCCAAGCCCATACTGGCGGCAGATTGGCTCATATGTAGCTCTTTTGCAGCGTCCGAAACTCTTTGGTGTTCGGCAATAAGTTGGAATATTTGCAGCTGTCGGAGGCTGAACTTCATATCAATAATCCTTATACATGGGATGTGTAATATCGACTTGTCTTATTCTTTTATAGCAGTATCTTAGCGTTGTTGAAAGAGAATTTTATTCGGTAGCACGACAATGCCGCCGTCGAAACGATGTTGATGCTGACTGTTTTACATTCAAGTAGAGACTCACTGAATTACTACTTAGGAAATTGTTTTATGACAGAGATCGTAGCTCCACAAGAGCACGCCTCCGCCCCGACTGAATCGGATTATCAACGCGACCGTCGACCGGCATCCGAATTTAAAAATCGATCAGATTATCTCGATAACGAATTGCGGGTTATGAATCCTCGTCGCTGGAGGTTAAACCTTCCGACACGTGATTTTAATTTTGAATGGGAAGATATTGTTCCTGCGCTGGCCGGAACCATTGGTATCACCGTTATGTTTTCAGCGGTGATGTCTGCGTACGCCAACGCGTTCGGACTCGACCAGTCCTTCGTTATCGAAAATGTGCGCTTGGAATTATTGGTGTCGGCAGTTCTGTTTGTCATTCTTACCTCAGGGTTTTTTAATCCACGCGCAAACCTTGCCGGAAACCACGGCCCAATGATTCCGCTGATTGGCGTTATCGCGGCGTCTGGCGGGCACCCGTTAGCATTGGGCATTATGATTTCTGTGTTTGGTTTAATCCTAAGTTTAAGTCGCGGAGGCTCAAAGCTCGTGACTCTCAGCTCCCACGGTGTTTCTGGCGGGCTGCTAATTTATTTAGGATCTATGGGCGTCGTCTCACAGCTAGGTCAGTTCAAAGAGTGGGCGCTGGCGAATGATGTGGGGCCGGTATTCTTTGTAGTCCTAATTGTTACCACCGTTGTTTACGCCTGGTTGGCAAAAATTGGAAAGCGTTGGCTTGCAATTCCGTTGTGCTCGGCGATAGCGCTGATTATTTCACTGTTGATGGGCGCCTCGCTGGAGCTAACAACAACGCCCGGCTTGCCCAGTCTTAATCCCGCCTACTGGTGGGGCGCGGATACTGGATGGAAACTTGGCCTGCCGAACCTTCAGCATTTTATTGCGGTAACGCCGTTTGCGATATTGGCTGTCGCTATGTGGTCTCCCGATTTTCTGGGGCACCGTGTTTTCCAGGCGCTGAATTATCCAAAAGATGCGAAAAATGTCTTGATGGATGTCGACGATACTATGACCGCCTGTTCCTTCCGACAGGGCATCGCTTCATTCCTGGGCGGCGGTAATGTCTCCTCTTCTTGGGGTACTTATATGATCCCTATGGCCATTGCCAAACGCCCAATTCCAGCCGGAGCTATTTTAACCGGTGGGTTGTGTATCGCATTAGCAGTTTCCGGGTACCCAATGGATATTACCGTATGGAAACCCGTTATGTGTATTGCGCTATTGGTTGGTGTATTTATGCCGTTACTCGAAGCGGGTATACAAATGATTAAGGATACAAGAGGTGCTGAAACTGCTGGGATTTGTATTTTGGCCTCGGCCATTGTCAACCCAGTATTTGGTTGGTCATTAACCATGTTCCTAGATAACAACGGCCTGATCGGTGACAAAAAACGAGCGGAATCTTTAAGTTTTAAAGACAGAGTTGTTATTCCGGGTTCTGCCTTTCTTATTTGCGTAATTTCAATGGCGGTGGTGGGTATGTTGCCAGGTATTCCCGCACTAATGGGGAATTAAATGCTGAGAAATGATTTCTGCATAGGGAGGTGCGCAATAGAACGTTATTTGGGTTAGGGCTTTGTTCGCCTAAATATCGGGCTTTACATGTTCATTCAAGATTTATCAGAGGTAGATAGATATGGCCGATTCAGCCTTTACAGTACTTGCTCGCCAAACTATGGAGTTGTGTCATCATATTAAAGAAGAGGTAGTCTCCAATCCTCTTGCAAGAGCGGTATACGATGTTTTTAGTTTGCCGACAGCTCAAATAGATAGAATAGAAAAGCGAGTAGAAGATAGAAAAACAGAAGAAGAAAAAGATTGTCAATTTTGCCAAGGTACCGCAGAGCGTATAAAAGTAAGCGATGTAATGTGTAAACAATGTAAACTTGAACTTTCTCTGGGGCGGAAAGTTAAGTAAGGGCAAGGGGGAGAATGAAAGGCGAGACGAGGGATATGCAAGTTGCTCCTCCCTCGCATGAACGCTATAAAATATTTTCTTTTAACGCTGTTTGCTTGTTTGGTAGCAGTTAAAATCTAATCAATTCTAATACTTTGAACCACAAAAATACCCTCTATTTTGGGGCAGCATTGAGGGATAAAACCCAGCTGCTTTCGTATGTTCTCGATAACCTTTTAGCGTAGCGTCACCGTGCCACTGAGCGAAAAGGGATACCTCCACGTTGACGCATACTATCTAAGCTTTATTTCTGCCAGGAGTATTGCTTAAAGGTTTCGTCAACGGGCGTTTTGGCCAAGTGATTGAGATAATTGCTTATCACTTTTTGAGATACCCCTAACACTATCTCCAGCAATTGACGCTGCTCGTAGCCCACAGCATAAAACGCCGTTGTTTCAGCATCACTCAGGTGTCCTCGATTGCGAACCATGGATAGGGTTGTATCGTGCAACACCTGTAGCTTTTCCGTAGGCATAGCGGTTCTATTTCGTAGCTCCTCGCTCAGATTTTCATCCACCTTCATCATATGAGCAATACCGGTATGGGCAGGCACGCAGTAGCCACACTCATGCTCTACATTTATGGTCTGCCATACCACGGTGAGTTCTTCATTGTTAAATGATGAACGTTGAAATAGCTCATGTAGCCGTTGGTAGCCTTCTAACAAGCCAGGAGCCTCGGCCAAAACACCAAGCAAGTTGGGAGTTGCACCGAAGCTTTTCAGGGTTGCTTCGAGTAACGGCTGGCTTTCAAGTGGGGCTGAATCCAAATTATGTATCGTGAAAGTACTCCTGATGCCTCCCAATATATTCGTTAAACTCGCTTTTGGGTGGCGCTCTTCATAAGCCGGCAGCACATCTTGGCTTGAACACTTGTTCAATTACGATACCCTCGCTGGACTTGAACGTATGTTCAAGTTAAGGTTGAACACACGTTCAAGAAGGCTATCGAGATGCTTCATGGTTAAAGCGGAAAGGCATGACCGCCAGAAAGCAATAGAGATGGCTACCCAACTTTTCTGGGAAAAGGGCTATCACGCGACTTCTATGCGCAATCTGCAGGAGTTTATTGATTTGCGTCCGGGTAGTATTTACGCGAGTTTTGGAAGTAAGGAGGGCTTGTTTAAAGAGGTTCTGCAGTACTATACGGCTTCCAACCTGGCACGCTTGGCGGCCTGTGCCGAGGTATCATCACCACTGGATGCGCTAAAAACCTTTATTCAGCGCTCGGTGATTGACGACTCAGGGTCAGCACCAAGCCATATGTGTATGCTTGTAAAATCAGTCTCTGAGTTTACAGAAGATAACGCGGAACTGTTGGCCGAATCGAAGCGATTACTGAGTACCGTTGAAGCCGCTTTTGCGGCTTTGCTGGTTCAGGCTCAAGCGAGCGGCGAGCTTGATAAAGAACGGGATTCAAGGCGATTGGCGCGCTTTTTACAAGCGCAACTGATGGGGCTCCGGGCCTACGTTCGCGCGAATGACGGCAAGGTGCGTGTGAATGAACTTATCGATGATGCTTTTGCCTGTTTACACTGACGCCAACGATGTAATGCGTACTTTAAAAAGTGCGTAAAGCTATGGTCAGCTATCGCCGCCAAAAAGTAACTGGTCTTCCCTTCTGAATTTTTTAGTGTCAAACCTGCTTCCTGGAATCGTGCCAAGTTGTTGTTGGACTATTCCGTTTTAGGCGACATCAAGTTGCCGGGAAAGGGGTTAATCATTTTCGTATAGCGCTGTATGATCTGCGCTCTTTCATCCTAAAATCGTAATAGGGAGTTTTTATGAAAACTCGAGCCGCTGTAGCATTTGGGGCTGGCAAGCCTCTTCAAATTTGTGATGTCGACCTAGAGGGCCCAAAAGCGGGTGAAGTCTTGGTTGAAGTGAAAGCCACCGGCGTTTGTCATACCGATGCTTTTACCCTCTCTGGTGACGATCCCGAGGGGGCTTTTCCTACGATATTGGGGCACGAAGGTGCCGGTGTGGTTGTTGAGGTCGGGCCTGGTGTTAAGGGCTTGAAGCCCGGTGACCACGTTATTCCGCTGTACACCCCTGAGTGTCGGGAGTGCGATTATTGCCTCAACCCCAAAACCAATCTGTGTCAGGCGATACGCTCTACCCAGGGACAAGGGTTAATGCCAGACGGGACCAGCCGTTTTTCGCTGGAAGGCAAGCCGTTGTTGCATTACATGGGGTGCTCCACCTTTGCCAACTACACCGTTCTGCCTGAAATCGCACTGGCAAAAGTTCGCGAAGACGCACCTTTCGATAAGATCTGTTATATCGGCTGTGGTGTTACCACCGGTATTGGCGCGGTTGCGTTTACCATGAAGGTCGAGCCCGGCTCTACGGTCGCGGTATTCGGTTTGGGGGGGATTGGCCTTAACGTAGTTCAGGGCGCGAAAATGGTGGGAGCAACCCGCATTATCGGTGTTGATCTGAACCCCAGTAAGGTAGCGTTGGCGAAACAGTTTGGTATGACCGACTTCGTTAATCCCAACGACGTTGACGATGTGGTTCAACACCTGATCGAGATGACCGGTGGTGGAGTGGATTATAGCTTCGAGTGTATTGGCAACGTAAACGTGATGCGTCAAGCACTGGAGTGTTGTCACAAGGGCTGGGGACGCAGCTGCGTTATCGGTGTTGCTGGCGCTGGCCAGGAAATTTCTACCCGTCCGTTCCAGTTGGTTACTGGTCGCTCCTGGCACGGTTCGGCCTTTGGCGGTGCTCGCGGTCGCACGGATGTGCCTAAGATTGTTGACTGGTATATGGAAAACAAAATCAATATCGACGATATGATTACGCACACCATGCCTTTGGAAGATATAAACACTGCCTTTGATCTGATGCATGCTGGCGAAAGTATTCGTTCCGTGGTGGTGTACTAATGGCAGTTGAACAGCTTGCATCAAACCGGTGTTTTGGCGGCCAGCAGTTACGTTTTAAACATAACTCACAGGTTTTGGGTTGCGAAATGTTTTTCTCAGTTTACCTGCCGCCGCAAGCAAAACTGGGCCCTGTTCCGGTTTTGTACTATCTCTCTGGACTAACCTGTACCGACGAAAACTTTGTGATTAAAGCGGGCGCGCAGCAATTCGCTGCGCAATGCGGTATTGCACTGGTCTCACCGGACACCAGCCCGCGAGGAGATGAGGTACCGGATGATTCGCAAGCAGCTTACGATTTTGGTCTCGGTGCGGGCTTTTATGTGAACGCGACAGAAGCTCCCTGGGCGCAACACTATCGCATGTACGATTACATCGTTAGTGAATTGCCTGCTGTGGTCAACGACCAGTGCCCGGTTGATCCAAACCGCGTGAGTATTACCGGCCACTCCATGGGCGGGCACGGAGCGTTAACCATCGCGCTGAAGAATCCAGAGAAATACCGCTCCGTTTCAGCCTTTTCACCCATCGTTTCACCAATGAATTGCCCGTGGGGTGAAAAAGCTTTGGGTAACTACCTGGGGCAAAATAGAGACGCATGGCGCGAGTATGATAGCTGCGAACTGGTGCGAAATGCGAAACAGCATTTGCCGGTTTTAGTGGATCAAGGTGGAGCCGATAATTTTTTAAACGAGCAGCTAAAAACCGGTTTGTTACTCGAGGCCTGCACAGAAGTTGCTTACCCTATGGATATTCGAATACAGGCGGGCTACGACCATAGCTACTACTTTATCGCCAGTTTTATTGAAGACCATATTCGTTTTCACTCGCAATATTTGGTGTGACCGCGGGTGTGGCTTCGGCGTTTTAACCTTGTTCATGAGGAATTGTAGATATGACAGCGATGACATTTTTGGGTTTGGGGGCTATGGGCTCGCGCATGGCAACTCACCTTATTAAGGCCGGATACCCGGTAACGGTGTGGAATCGCAGCCCCGCGGCGACTGAGCCCTTACTTGAACTAGGCGCGCTGGTTGCGGCAACGCCGGCCGCAGCAGCGCAGGGCGCTGATATTGTTTTTAGTATGGTTCGTGATGACGAAGCGTCCCGTTTTGTTTGGCTCGACCCGCAACAGGGTGCGATTAATGCCATGAAGCCCGGCACTATCGCTGTCGAATGTTCGACTCTCACGCCCGAGTGGGTTAAAACCCTCGCAAGTACATTGGGCGACCGGGATATCAGCTTAGCCGATGCTCCCGTGTCCGGCTCGCGCCCGCAGGCAGAGGCGGCCAAACTTGTGTTTTTGGTGGGAAGTGACCGCTCAACATTTGAGAAGGTACTGCCATTGCTGCAGACCATGGGCGGAACCGTGAACCATGTGGGTGAGAGTGCCTCAGGTGCAACGATAAAACTTGCCGTAAATGCACTGTTAGGTGTTCAGCTTGCGGCAACCGCCGAGCTATTGGGTTTTATCCAAAAATCCGGGCTAGACCTAACGCGCGCTATGGACGCTATAAGCTCAACACCAGTGTGCAGCCCAGCGACCAAGCTGGCGGGCGAGGCAATGGTTGCGGGTAACTTTGCCGCAGCTTTTCCGATTGAGCTTGTCGCAAAAGACTTTGGCTATGTGGAATCGGCAGCCCACACTGTTCATGTTGACGTTCCTGTTAGTGCGTCAACCCGGCAGGTTTATCTTCAGGCAATCGAACAGGGTTTAGCGGGAGACAATATTACGGGTATTGCTAAACGCTACGTCGAATTCGCGAATATAAGTAATGATTGAGGCCCTATCGTGTTTCTGCCTGCGTTTTTGATCTGTAGGCTATAAAATCTGGCCGAGCATTTTTTTGCTCTTATCCATATTTTCTCGTTGTTCAGAATAAAGCGGCTTTAGCCGCTTTATTCATTTTTTGATTGTTCTCTATTGCTGCTTGTGATGGCGTTTTTCTTAATTTGGACGAAGCATTTATTCCTATGTGTTTAGGTAATATAATCCCGCAATAACATTACTTATAAAGAAGTCATTCATGGAAACTAAAACAGCTCGCTTCACTGTCCTGATGGACCCACGAAAAAAACAGGCCTTTGAGACGCTGTGCGCATCCCAAGATCTCACACCTTCACAAGTCGTAAGGCAATTAATTCGCGAGTATCTCGATGCGCATAATGTTAGTTTTAGCGATGAGAATGCCGTCAACAACCCCCAGGTAAAACGCTGAATTACGAGTCCCTCTTTGTGCGTTGATACGCGGAGCTGAGGAAATATTTTCGGCTAATTTCTAGCATGGCGTTAACCGATTTATTTTGAAACTGTTGTTGTGTGGTTGAGAGAGGGCTGGCTGCCGTATAGAACTCTTGTGTTGCTAATAGTGCTTCTTCGAAATTTTTAAAATGGCCGCTTTTCCCAACCAAATCCAGTATGCCCGCTTTTTGTAACTTAGCGGTGACTCGCTCGTTTGCACCTGATAAAAATACAATTACATTGCGTTTATGTAAATCGCAAATAACTTCCTCAAGTGTTTGAAGCCCGGTTATATCGATAAACGGTACCCATTTTAAGCGCACGATTAAGTACTTGGGGTCGGTATGTGTACCGGCCAGCGCACGCTCAAAATTTTCGACAGCACCAAAAAAGAACGGCCCTTCGACGGCAAACACCAGTACGTCCGACGGGAGACTAATAAGCCCCGTGTGGGCGAATTCCTGTGTTAGCTCTTGTTCTGTTGCTTGCTTGACTTCGACACTTGTCGCCATACGGCTTAGAAAATGTAGGGTCGCCAGTATTACGCCAATATTGACGGCTACAACTAGGTCTGCAAATACGGTTAATCCAAAAGTTATGAGTAAAATCACTACATCGGCCTTCGGTGCCCTGCGAGTCATTTTTAGAAAGTGTTTAGCTTCGCTCATATTCCACGCAACTATAAATAGAATTGCCGCTAGCGCAGGCAAAGGAATATGTATGGCCAGAGGTGCTAGCAACAATAAAATGGCTAGTAAAGTGAGCGAGTGAATAATACCGGATAGGGGGCTGCTACCCCCATTTCGAATATTGGTTGCGGTTCGGGCAATTGCGCCGGTTGTTGCAATGCCGCCAAATAAGGGAACGACGATATTGGCCAGCCCCTGGCCAATGAGCTCCTGATTGGAGTCGTGACGGGTACCTGTCATACCGTCGGCAACTACCGCCGATAGCAGAGATTCAATTGCGCCCAGCATCGCGATAGTGAAGGCGGGGCCGATAAGCGCAATAATTTTTTCCCAGCTAACAGCCGGTAATGAAAATTCCGGTAGCGCCTGAGGGATGCCACCGAATGCGGTTCCGATGGTTTTTATCCCGTCGAATTGAAAGTAATAGTGGAGCAGTGTCGCAACAACCAAAGCCGTTAGCGGGCCGGGAACGCGTTTAAAGCCCGGTAGCTTCGGGCTGTAAATAACGAGGAGCAGGGACAGTATCGCGAGTAAGGTGGTTCCCGTGTGGAGTTGTGGCAGGCTTTGACATAAATGCAGCAGCTTGGTATGAAAGTGCTGGCCCGTGATATCGGGTAAACCAAAGAAATCCTGCCATTGACCAATCCAGATAATAACGCCAATGCCCGCAGTAAATCCGACAATCACCGGGTCGGGTATAAATTTGATAATGGAGCCCATTTTGGCGAGCCCCAGAGCCAAGAGCATCATTCCCGCCATGAGCGTCGCAATCTGTAAGCCTTCAATACCGTATTGCGCGGTGATACCGGACAAGACGACGATAAAGGCTCCCGTTGGACCGGCAATTTGCAGCCGGCTTCCCCCAAAGGTGGCGACAAAAAATCCAGCGATAATGGCGCTGTAGATACCTTGTTCGGGTTTCGCTCCCGATGCAATGGCAAAGGCCATCGCCAGTGGCAGCGCCACGACGCCCACAATAACGCCTGCAATAATGTTGTTGAACCAATGGTGCCTGCCAAGCATGCCCGCGGAAAAAGCTTCCTTAATCGCAATCATGTTTTTTTGCACCTTTTAGTAGCTGAATGATAATAGCATTATAATGTTATTATCATTCATGGCAATCCCTGAGGAGGGCTAGCCGCTTGATAAAAAACGTAAGAGAGGTTGTCAGCGCAAGGAAAAAATGAGCATTTTGAGTCGATTTTTAACGCTGCCCGGGTAATGCAGGTAGTTGTTCAGCTGTCTGCTGGGCACGTTTTTACGGCAATCGATAGGTTGCAGGCGTTTGAAACGTCAACGTAATGGTGTGGGCGATTGAGCGCTTCGATAAGAAGCGCTACGGCAGGTAATGTTGGAGGATGGGTTCAGGTGTGTTGGCGCGGGGGAGACCAGAACATATATGGACTTAATCAGAGCTTCCCCGGGCGTTTTATAGGCTACTTTTTCTGCCAGCCGCTACCCGGCGTTTTTATGTAGTGGCCGCTAGCCGTTTTCGCGAAGGCTTTCTCGCCAGCGAGTTTTTCTATCGCCTCCAGGCTGAGGTTCTGGCTATTCGCCAAGGCGTTATACATATCCTTGCGCTTGCTGTTAATGTCTTTAATAAGTGCCTGTACCTCTGTAGACGGTGTTTCCTGAGGTGACCCGAGATAACCGTTATTCATTTCACCAACCAAACCGTCAGTTTTAGCTTGTTGCAAATCCAAAGCATAAGCGGGAAGGGCAAAACAAAATGTAGTTAACAGAGCCAGTATTAATGCTTTTGTGGTTTTCATTTGTAGCCTCCTAAAATAGTCCAGAATCGTCAGAAAGAATGGAGTCTAGTTCCTTATCTACCCGCACGCGAATCTCATGTTCAATTTTTACATTAAGATTAATTGTGATGGGCTTATCGGAAGCCTCCACTTTCACCGTTGGCGCACAACCGGCCAGGGTTAGCAAGCTGGTAGCAGTTACTAATAGCGCGAATAAACGCATGCTTTTCTCCTATTGTGATGCACGGCAATACGCCGTTGCATTAACGTTCGTGTGAGGTTTAAACAAACTCTCGACCCGTGCTTCCAGGCCAGCTTTTAAGCGCATGGCTTGAATGGCGGAGCCTAAAGCGACTTCGGTATTTAGATTTAAGTTAACTTTTTGTCCGCCTGCGACATCAGGGTTTCTACCGGAGATCTGGCTGTGAAATACCAAATTCCCATCCTGGTACTCGGTTTCGGTTTCCAGCATTTCGTACTGAAAGTTTTTTAACACGTTCATTGTTAATTTCATTTGCGGGTTTAAATCAGCGCTATCACTTAGCGCACTGTGGTACCTGATAACGCCGCTTTCAGTGTTCTTCAATGTACCTTTTATCAGTGTCAGCTCGCCGGCTGCCGATATTCTCAGCGGCTGCTGACCTGTTAAGCGGCCGGTCGTTTCCAGCCCTGTTCCCACTTGTGTTTCCACGATCTCCTTAAGCTTAATATCGTTGAGGTTGAGTATAACTACTTCATCCTTCCCAGCCTGCCAAAATTCTTCCGCTATTGAAATGTTGCCACCAAAAACTGACGCGTCCATCCTCTTAATTGCTAGCGCCGGTTCTTCCTTGGAGGGGATAAGCGTTCCGGAAAAGGTCAAGCCGGTAATGAGTGCACCAATATCTATTGATGCCGCTTTAGCGGTCATATCGTAGTGATAATTAGATTTTGGGCCGCTGGTGCTTAACTGAAGCTGAACCGCCTCCATATTGCCGAGTGCTCCGGATATCTGTGCATTGCTGAGCTGAAATTCAATATGCGGCAATGTATTTTGGTCAAGGTCCCACGCTATGTTTAGATGTAGATTTCCTGCCGTAATATCGGTATTAAGTTGGGGGATATCTAACCAGCGGCTTAAGCTGTTTGTTTCTGAAAACGTATGAGTGGCCTCAAACTTTAGGTCGCTGTAATGCTCAACCGAACCGGAAAGCAACGGTGTTTGGCATTCATTGCGTAGCTCAAATTCAAACTCGGTGGCGGCAGCTTTTGTAAACGCGTTGATAGAATAAGGTGTTTGCGGCGGCGTTAACACTTGTGCGTGAAGAATATACGGAGGCAGCGCGAAGGGTTTGCTCTTATCTCGTTGACGCAGGGCCGCCTTTTGGCTTTCAATGCGAACGTCCAGACGATTGCCATTGGGCAGGATTTGCCCTCGAATGTTTACGGGCGTTATCACTTGAGCGCCTGTTAGGAACTTTTCGGCCTTGAGATTAAATCGAAGTTCATCAACCATCGCCGACGAGTAATTCAGCGCAAATTCCTGAGCGGGCAGCTCAATCGTCGGTTTGAATAACTCGCCAAAACTGCCGGTTAATTTTGCGGCTATTAGCCTTGCACCGTCTTCAACCTCCAATTGTGCGGTGTTTCTGTTCAGCACTAATCGAGCGGGTAGTTTGAGTGTTGAATGCTCAGCTTGAAAAGGTGCTGTAGCCGCCGCTTCCTTCTTATTTTTCGGTTTATCTGTAAGCTGAAGGTTACTGTGTTTAAGCAGCTGGTCAATATCAGCTTCCAATAAAGCATCAAATGCGACCTTAAACTCGGGGTGCGAGGGCCATACACCGTTCCATTCAATCTGCCTGAATGCGTTTGTGGCGATCGGATTTTTGCCAATACGGTATTCGGCAAACAATGTATTGCTTGATTTGAGATGGATGGCTTGCGGTGCTGATTTGAGCTGATCGAGCTGTCCGTTGAGTGTGAATTTGCGTGGTGTTGTAATAAACAGTTGGTGCAATTTACCCTGCACGGGTGTGGCGAACTGTAATAGCGGACCCGGGGAGGCTTCGACAGCGTCAAGATCAATTTGCCATGCACGATTTTGCAGGGTTAACGCGAAATTTGTAGCAAAGTGAGCGCTACTCATGCCTTGTGTTTTATCCCCTGCACGGCCCTCTGCCGCAATCTCTCCCCGAAGTGTCAATTCTGGGGCGTGAATAAAGGTTTCGAGCGCTTGGTCCTTCAGTTCGAATTCAATGTGTGTGTCGGTGCTGCCTGCGATTTTGGTAAACGGCTGGCTCAATTCCAGATGAAGCGGCACGGGCTTGTCCTGTGCCAGCAGAATATCAACGCTGCCGCCAATTACACCCTCTGCGTGCGCAAGCTCCAGCGCAAAATTCAGCAGTGGGGCCGTCTCTCCGGTTTTTGTGAGGCTAAGTTGGGCGCTATTGGTATTGAATAGGTTTGCAGCTAGCTCAAAACTCTCTAGTTGATTATCGATGTTTAAATTGAGGCTGCCATTCAGCGTTACCTTGTCCGGATCGGCGGATAACAACAAGTCTCGGGCATCCAGAAAGTGTCGGCTGTCTGGTTCGCGGCCCTCAAGAACAAAGTGCACGAGCTTAAGTTGAATAGAGGGTAATTGGCTTAGACGCGAAGACGGAAGGTAAGCGGATAATTGTTGCGGCGGGCCTTCGTTTACGGTGTTGGCACTGGCGCTAGTGTTGGCGAGGCTTAAGGTGGAAGAGGCTATTTGAACATCAAAGGCCTTAACGTCCGTGTGTTGGCTCAGGGTTATATCCTCGATAGACAGGCGCCCAATATTATCCACCTGTAATACCGCGCGGTGGAGCGCGATATGTTTCCATCCCACCGTTTGAATCTGCAGCTCTTGAAACGTAATGCCACTGCCGGCGACCAGCCGGTTTGCGAGCCATGGTAGAATCTGTGGCAAAAGTAGCCACGCCATCACCAGAAAGAGCAGTATTAGGGGTAAAGCCCATTTTAAGATGCGTCGCACCTTCAATTCCTTAAACTGTGCCAGGGCTGGAATCATACACTCCAAACCAGAGGCTTATCAAAGGGCCTGAATAACGGGTGATCGGAAAGCTCTACCCGTTTTACGGGTTTCTGTATGGTGACTCCCAGTGGCCTCGGCTTTGGCAAATGTTATTTTTTGTACATGACTGAGAAATACTAGGGCGATGCTTTTCCCTCGAGGGGGCGTGGTGGGGCAGGAGCAGAATAGTGGGGTTAAATCAAAAATTGTTCTTACTTGCTTGAACTATGGCCTACTAATGCTATCTTAGATCGCACAACCTTAATGGAACCTGTCCATGCCGCCATCATTTTTCAGCTGTAAACGCCAAGTTTGGGTGTTTGTCGTGCTACTGGTCTACTCGATCCAGTCGTTCGCATCGGTTGCTGGTGTGGCAATGATGCATGATGAGTCGCAGGCAGTTTCCCGCTCTGGCTGCCACTCCGACGATATGAGTCGCGGCTCTGGTGTTCATATGGAAGAGCTGCCTGGCCAGAATGTAAGCCCCCATGTAATAGGCAAATTGTTTAAAACCGATTTTATGGATTGCTGCGACGAGGATTGCGATATGGCGGCTTGTCATGCCGGTGGGGCAATCCCCGAGCAGATCTCAGACCTCGCTTTCGCGCGTGCTAGAAATGAATCGTTCCGCTACACCAACGCCCCTCCTTCTGCGATTGTTGAGTCTCAATATCGCCCACCTATACTCGGCTAATACAGGATTGGTCCGTCTGTAAGACGGCGTTTTGTTAGCTGAGGGCATAAAAATCCCTCTAAGTTTCCACTCTCTCTGGCGTCTTTAGCCGAGAAAATTTTTCGAGGGCGTTCTTGTGAACGATTTAACCAAAAGTCTAAACACTATAATGCTCCGGCCCCTGGGCGCAGTGATCATTTTACTTGCCTGCATCGTTGGGACCGACGCTGTTGCTAAAGAGTATTCTTTGACAGAGGCTATTCAGAATGCCCAGGCGAACGACCCGTGGCTCAGCGGCAGCCGCTTTCGCCAGGCAAATCTCGAGGCGCTAAGTGCCAGTGCTGGCACGCTACCGGATCCAACCGTGAGTGTGGGAATGGCCAATGTTCCTATCGACAGTTTTGATTTTACCCAGGAAGGTATGACTCAGTTCAAAGTGGGTGTGAGCCAAATGTTTCCTCGCGGAAAAACCCTATCGTTGCGACAGGAAAAACTCGAAATGCTCAGCCGGGCACAACCTTTTGTGCGCGAAAATAGAAAGGCCAGTACCGCTGTGGTTGTAGCAGGCCACTGGCTAGAGGTGTTTCGTCGGCAAAAGACCATCGCGCTAATTAAACAGGAGAGGGGACTTTTTGAGCATCTTGTAGATGTGGCGCAATCGAGTTATACCACGGCATCGGGTCGCACTCGTCAGCAGGATTTTGTGCGGGCGCAATTGGAACTTACCCGTTTGGAGGATCGGCTGACGACGCTGCAACAGCAGAGAGAAATGCAGTTGGCGATGCTAGGCGAATGGCTCGTTAGTGATGGGTCTATGAATGACCGTTACGATTTGGCTATTAAAATGCCAGAAAAAGTGGAGCTGGGCACACCCATGTCTGATCTTGTGGGGGCGCCAGACAGCTCGTCAAAACGCGAGCGTCTGGCCGAAGTGTTAAGCGAACACCCCAAAATCAAGAGCATTGACCAAAAAGTAAGTGCGGGTGAATCCGGGGTGACGCTGGCGAAGCAAAGCTATAAGCCTCAGTGGGGGGTGAATGCGAGCTACGGTATGCGCGATACCGATCCAATGGGTAATGATCGATCTAATTTTCTGTCTGTAGGCGTCAGTTTTGACGTCCCCCTCTTCACTGGCAAACGTCAAGACAAGCAGGTGCAGGCGGCGACGGCAGAAAAGGAGGCTGTTAAAACAGAGCGTGCATTGGCTTTACGCCAATTAAGGTCAGGCTTCGCTGCGGCAGAAGTTAATTATATTCGCCTGAATGATCGCAAAACACTCTTTGATACTCGATTACTTAAAGAGATGTCCGAACAGGCTGAAGCGTCCCTAACTGCCTACACCAATGATAATGGTGATTTTTCCGAAGTCGTGCGTGCGCGTATAAGTGAGCTCAATGCGAAAATTGATGCGCTAAATATAGAGGTTGATATTCAAAAAGCCATAGCTCAACTCAATTACTTTTTGGTTGCCAAATACGAGAAAACTACATTTGAAGCAGCAGCGTTGCCTAAGGTTGCGAGCGTTTCTGTTGGAGATGAAAATGAATAAGTCACATTCTATTAAGCCGGTAACACTTTTCGCAGCCGTTGGCGGATTGATTGTCGGAGCAGCGCTAACGTTATTATTATCTAACGGAGGTCAGCGAGGTGGTGAGCGCGCCAGTGTTGACAAAAAACCATTGTATTGGGTGGCGCCAATGGACCCGAACTATCGTAGAGATAAACCTGGCCTTTCGCCGATGGGGATGGATTTAATACCCGTCTACGATGAAGGCTCCAATGCAAACGATGCTGGTCCGGGGACAATCTATATTTCTCCCGACGTTATTAATAATCTTGGCGTTAGAACAGGGCTGGCTGTTCGCAAGCCACTTCATACCGAAATTGTTACGGTCGGCTATGTCCAATATGACGAAAACAAACTGATTCATATTCATCCTCGCGTTTCTGGCTGGGTCGAGAAACTTTTCGTTAAGGCAGCGGGTGACCCGGTAGAAAAAGGCACGCCCTTATATTCGCTGTATTCTCCTGAATTAGTTAACGCGCAAGAAGAGTTGGTTCTTGCGGTAAACCGTAAAAACTCTCGCTTAATTCAAGCGTCGGAAAATCGACTAAAGGCCCTTCAAATATCTGGAAAATTTGTTCAGGAATTAAAACGTACGCTCAAGATACAGCAGACGATAGATTTCTACGCACCGCAAAGTGGCGTGGTTGATAATCTGAATATTCGCGAAGGATTTTTTGTTCAGCCGGGAACCACGATGTTCAGTATTGGCGCGCTTGATAAGGTTTGGATCGAGGCTGAGATATTTGAACGTCAGGCATCACTGGTAAAGGTGAGCGATCCCGTTACGATGACATTGGATTACCTGCCTGGTAGGGCTTGGAATGGGAAAGTGGAATATATTTACCCAACACTGGACAGTAAAACACGCACAGTACGCATTCGTTTAAGCTTCGAAAATACTCAGCGTGAACTCAAACCCAATATGTTTGCGCAAATTTCCGTGCACACCAATAGCGAAGAGCAGCTACTTGTTATTCCGCGTGAAGCTTTGATTCGAACAGGGAGTCAGGATCGGGTGGTTCTTGCGCTGGGGGACGGTAGCTTTAAATCGGTAGCCGTTAAGGTCGGGCGCTCGGATCAAACTGTTGCAGAAATAATTGACGGGCTGAAGGAGGGAGAGAAAGTGGTAACTTCTGCGCAATTCCTGCTTGATTCTGAATCGAGCAAAAATTCTGATTTCAAACGAATGCATCACGCAGACGATCAGCCCGCTTCGGTGTGGGTCGAGGGTGAAATCAAAAGCGTTATGGTCGACAACCGTATGGTGACAGCAAGTCACGAGGAAATAGCCGACTGGGATTGGCCTTCCATGACAATGAATTTTTCAGTGAATTCAAACGTTGAGTTTGAAACGCTGACGTCGGGAACGACCCTGCATATGGAAATTAGTAAATTGGATAACGGAAGTTATGAAATTTCTGGTGTTCATATTTTGAGCCAAGGCGTCGCTGAAGGTGAGCTTGATCATGCGCGAAGGGATCAAAAAGAGATGAATCATGCAGAGATGGACCATTCTCAAATGGATCACTCCAACCACGGTTCGCACCAGGGGGAGGAGTAAACCATGATCGAATCTATTATTCGGTGGTCGGTCGGCAATCGTTTTTTTGTATTGCTTGCAGCTTTTGCTATTGCAGGCTTCGGTTTGTTTTCGTTGAAAAATACGCCTGTGGATGCCATTCCTGATTTGTCCGACGTGCAGGTGATTATTAAAACGTCCTACCCCGGGCAGGCACCACAAGTTGTCCAAGACCAAGTCACCTACCCTTTAACTACCGCTATGTTATCTGTCCCGGGAGCCGTTACGGTAAGGGGCTATTCTTTTTTTGGCGACTCTTATGTATACGTCATCTTCGATGATGATACCGATCTATATTGGGCCAGAAGCCGTGTTTTGGAGTACCTGAGTCAGGTCGCACCGTCTTTGCCCGACGCGGCCAAGCCGCAGCTGGGGCCCGACGCAACGGGTGTGGGCTGGGTATACATCTATTCCTTGATCGATAAAACGGGGAAAAATGATATCAGCCAGTTGCGAAGCTTGCAGGATTGGTTTCTAAAATACGAATTACAGACCGTGCCAGGTGTATCTGAAGTTGCCGCTGTTGGCGGTATGGTGAAACAATATCAAGTTACGGTGAACCCAGAGAAACTGCGCGCTTTTAATATCCCCCTTTCGCATATTCAGTTGGCGATCAAACGCGCAAACCAAGAGGTCGGTGCCTCTGTTGTGGAAATGGCGGAAGCTGAGTACATGGTGCGCGCGACGGGCTACCTAAAAAGTACCGAAGATTTGGCTAATATCCCTCTTGGTGTAAACGAAAACGGTACGCCGCTTTTGTTAAAAGATGTAGCCGATATTGGTTTAGGCCCTCAAATGCGTCGAGGTATTGCCGATCTAAATGGTGAAGGTGAAACCGTCGGAGGCGTGGTGGTAATGCGCTTTGGCGAAAACGCACAAACAACGATTGATGCCGTTAAAACTAAACTGGAAGAATTAAAAAAAGGTTTGCCGGACGGAGTAGAGATCGTAACCGTCTATGATCGGTCTGGTTTAATTGAACGCGCAGTAGACAACCTATGGCGAAAATTGCTAGAAGAATTCGTAGTGGTTGCACTGGTATGTATGGTTTTTTTGTTTCATGTGCGCTCGTCACTGGTAGCCATTATCAGTTTGCCTATGGGCATACTTACCGCGTTTATCATCATGCATGCACAGGGGATTAATGCCAATATTATGTCCCTTGGTGGGATTGCGATTGCGATTGGCGCCATGATTGATGGCGCGATTGTGATGATTGAAAATATGCATAAGCATATGGAGCAGACGCCGCTCACCAAGGAAAATCGCTGGCGCGTTGTGGCTGAATCCGCTTCCGAAATTGGGCCAGCACTATTTTTTAGTTTGCTAATTATCACCGTCAGTTTTGTTCCGGTATTTACACTCGAGGCACAGGAAGGGCGGATGTTCAGCCCGCTGGCCTATACCAAAACCTATGCTATGGCGGCATCGGCGGCACTGGCTATTACGCTTGTGCCAGTTTTGATGGGCTACTTTATTCGAGGGCGAGTGCTACCTGAAAATAAAAATCCCATCAACCGGCTACTTATATCGGGGTATATGCCATGCCTTAAAAAGGCCCTCGATTACCCCAAAACAATATTGCTGATAGCACTGATTTTATTGTCTACTATTGCTATTCCACTAGGGAAAATAGGCAGCGAATTTATTCCACCCTTGGATGAAGGTGATTTAATGTATATGCCTACCACCTATCCAGGTATTTCCATCGGTAAGGCGCGAGAGCTTTTACAGCAAACAGACAAGCTAATCGCGACTGTACCTGAGGTTGAAACCGTTTTTGGGAAAATTGGTAGGGCGGATACGGCAACTGACCCTGCGCCGCTGACAATGATCGAAACCTTTATCCAATTAAAACCGCGAACAGAATGGCGGGACGGCCTTACTACCGAGAGCCTTAAAAAAGAATTTGACGCACTGGTTAAGCTGCCCGGGGTCACAAACGCCTGGGTTATGCCGATTAAAACACGAACCGATATGTTGGCCACGGGAATTAAAACGCCCGTAGGCATTAAAGTCGCGGGCCCGGATTTAGCGGTTATTCAGGAAATAGGTAAGCAGCTGGAAAATATTTTAGAAAAAGTAGAAGGTACTGCGTCTGTCTACTCCGAACGTGTAGCGGGTGGTCGCTATTTGAATGTGGATATCGACAGGGCAAAAGCTGCACGCTTCGGCCTGAACATTTCCGATGTGCAACAGGTTATTGCTTCGGCAATTGGCGGTATGAACATAACACATACTGTGGAGGGGTTGGAGCGCTATCCTGTCAATATTCGTTACCCGCAATCGTATAGGGATTCGCCAGAGCAGCTCGCCCTTTTGCCTATCGTGACGGCCCGTGGAGAGCGCATTGCATTAGCCGATGTGGCTGAAGTGAAAATTGAAGATGGCCCTCCGGGCATCAAAAGCGAAAACGCGCGAATTAACGGCTGGACCTTTGTCGATATAGACGGTATTGATATTGGTTCTTACGTCGAAAATGCGCAGAAAGTGGTATCCGAACAGATAAAACTTCCGGCGGGGTATTCTATCGGTTGGTCTGGGCAGTACGAATATATGCAGCGAGCAAAAGCCAAACTCAATTATGTTATTCCTCTCACCCTGGCGATCATTGCCCTCCTGCTGTATATGAACTTCAGAAGTTTTATCGAAGTGGCCATCCTGATGGGAACATTACCGTTGGCACTGATAGGCAGTATCTGGTTAATGTACTGGCAAGGGTTTAATTTTTCTATCGCAGTCGGTGTCGGCTTTATCGCATTAGCAGGTGTCGCGGTCGAGATAGGCGTAATTATGCTGGTCTATCTTAATCAGTCTTTTCGACAGTTGCTGGAAAATAATCGCAGCGCGTCTAAAGAGTTAACAGAAAGAGATATACAGCAGGCAGTCATTAATGGCGCAGCACTAAGAGTAAGGCCCGTCTTAATGACGACGAGTGCAACCATCGTCGGGCTACTTCCCATTATGTATGGTGGCGGAACCGGATCGGAGGTTATGCAAAGGCTGGCCGCGCCTATGGTAGGAGGAATGGTAAGCGCGCTATTTCTATCACTGTTAGTCTTGCCTTCAATCTATTATCTCTGGAAATCGAGGGCAATTAAAAGTGTGTAGCACGAACCTTAACAGAGCGCAGTGAGAATGGAATAGAGAGGGTAGGGCGCACAGCTTACACTCTTGATTTCAGAGGGGGGGAAGTTTGGAGTTGGTCACTAAAGAGCATGTACCTTTAGGCAAAATATATATTGTCCATCTTTGCTTATATTCCTAGCAGTCGGAAGCTTGCGTTGCATAATAATGGGCAATAATCGGGTACATTCAATGGAACTCCATTTTCTAGAGGGTTAGTCAAGAATTATCGGCCCGCAATGAAGTTTAAACTGCTGGCGACGATTGTTGCTTTCATTGTGCTTGTAATGTGTTATAGCAACAGTTTTTCAGAGGTTTCCTACGCCCCCTCCGTCGTTCCGCTTGGTTTTTTATCGTAGCGGCGGTTTTTCTATGGTATTAAGTGTTATCGCCTGTTTACGTAAGATAGCGAGTTAGTCGATGGAGACCTATTCTCTGTTTCCGGAAGGAAAGCTAAGTGTAGGTTTCAGCCGGCACAGCGTTTAAAACAACTTAAAAAGCTTGGGTGTTTCAAGTAAAACAATCGTAGCGCTTCTGTCGGGAAAGCGAATACAGTTAAACGTCGGTGTCAGTTTGTCGGTGGCAAAAAATACGACAGAAAACTGCATAGCTGTGGTTTGGTCGTGGGGCTTCACGTCGCGCTATACCGAGGAAAATGGTGCATCGAGACATTATATCGTACGAGCTTCCCCATAAATATATCTGGCCGCATCATAATGCGTTGCACAAATACGGCTTTATTGAGTTTTAGTTGAACTCTCGACGTAGGTAGCGCTGATGAAGTCCAAATATATTTGGACTTCAAGGTTTCCTTTTATCTCGCCAAGAACCGATTTATTGGATGGGAAACTCTTGTTTTCGGTAAAGCGTTTTTTTCTGGATTGTTGTGTACGAGTTCACAGATAGTATTTCGAGGTATATGATCGAAACACACAATATTTGACAATAATGCGGCAGCCCGTGGATACAAGCCAATGACACGTTACCAGCTAATATGTGATAGCGTTACTGTTTTGGAGGTGGCTATCGCCACCTCCATGGGCTTGGCGGCGGTAAAATAGTGCGATGTGGGTAGGCTCGATAATACGTCGTTTTGCAGTGACGATTTTCAAAGATCGAAATTGTAGAATAGATGCTGCGAGGTTTTATGGGGGGGGATAGTAAGCCAGTCACCGCCGACTAACGTTTAAACCAATCATATGTCGGCTTTTATCAGCTGGAAAAGCATCCGGCGATGCTTCTCCAGCTTACGTAAAGCTTATACCGTTTAGAACTTTATTCCTATTGATAAAGAAACCGTTTGGATTTCGAGCTTTTGCTTTATTGTGTATTCATATTGGATGTTTTCTAGCTCGCCCTTCTCTGAATTCGTCCACTCTAGTGGGTAAATCGCGTACTCTAGCCCCACATACATTTTCTCGTTAAAGCTGTATTCTCCGCCTACTGCATAGTATATGTCTTGCCCGTCCTCGTTGCTTCTATACGTTTCGCCGGGAGTAGACGAGTCTGTTGATTTACTGTCTATCCCCCAGTTTGCCAGTCCGATCCGCCCATTGACCGAAAAATCTGATGATATTGGGTAAGCGCCTTTCACACCAAAAAGTATTGCGTCAGTTTTGATTTTGTCGTTTATCGTATCGTCAAAGTCGTCAATATATTCAGACTCCGATTCTCCAAAATCACGGTAGCCAAATTCAATGCCTATATAGCTATTGAATGTGTAAGTTCCTCTAAGGCCATATATTGCGGTATTGTCAATGTTTGGAACTTCGATCTTTTCTGAAAATATTTCGTCGTCGAAAGTTCCGGAAATTCCAGATGATAGGTCAAAAGAACCATTTCCCAATAGGAACTCCGCAGACCATTTCCCTTCAGCAAAAGCTGTTTTTGATACAATCGATAGGCAAAGAAAAAATAATACTTTATTCATAGAAACTCCATTTTGCTGTTCTCATTGATGCACCAAACCACAGAACAACGATATGGTCAGGTGAGATGAAATGCACAAGACGCATCTCAGTATTCGATATTAAAATATTACGTTGTTGTATGATCTAAGCACTTGATTTATTTTTTTGAGTAAAACAGAGCGGAGTATAATACGTTAGTTTTCCGGGCAAGAGTAAAAATTGAATCTTGTGTGGTTTTTTTGATTTACTTAAAGAACCTCACATGAAAAAATAGTATTAAAAGGGAGAGCGGAAACCTTACGAGATGCGCAAGGCAATATTTTTTTGGCTGTTTTGAACTTTACATTAGTTCGTGGTTAACGAGGTATGCGCGAACTATATTCCAACTAACCTCACTAGAGGTGTACGCCCACAGATAAATATGGGTGAGGTATGCACGCCGCTCTCTCTATTCGTTTAGATTAAATAAACCTACCCAACCTTTTTGGAAAAAGCAGTAGCCGGGTTGAGAAAGTGAACTGTCCCTTTTTCGGGAGATTTGAATAAAATATTTTATTAATCGCGCGACAGGAAAGATACTAAATAGTGTGCCGAGCAGTTCTATGCAACAAATACAACCTTGTCTCCGCTGAGAGGGTCGATTTGACTCAGTTCCACAACGTCGGCCGAGTGACGGTCACGATCATAAACAAGGTTGTTAGTATAATCAACGCTGTGTGGAGTGGATACCGGAAAACGATCACTAGTGCTCAAACGTTTAATTACGCGCCAATATCAGCAGTACTTAATCCATCTTGGTTAATTCTAGATTGTAAAATGTAATCTTGTCTTTAACGTTTACCATACTGTAGTTTCTGGTTTGCGCGCAACTCCGTGCGACAGCCTCAGAGCCTGATAGTGGCTTTATGCGGTTAGGATCAATACAACCTTACAGCTGTCGATGTATTAACTCGCTTGCCCTAATCTTCCAAATTACTTCCCCTAAATGCATCTAACGCTTTTTGAGGGGTTCTTGCCGCTGAAAAACCATTTTTGAATAAGCGTGTTTTTTCGGGTGACAAATAATTCTCTATGCTTATAATCGAGCCAAACTGGGTAATACTTAGGTGCTACTTATATGCGAATTATTGTAATGCTATTGTGTGTGTTTGTGCTGGGTTGTACGACAGCTGGCACCCAAGTAACCTGTTCTCAGCCTGGTGACGTGATCAAGCAAGCCGTTGTCCAGATCCGATCCGGTGACTATGGATTCGGTAGCGGTGTTGTTATTGGCGACAACATGGTCATAACTGTCGCACATACAATCGATAAGGATGAAAGTGTCTACGTTCATATTGATGGTGAGGACAGAGCTGCAAGTATTCTCTCCATCGACAAAAATAATGATTTGGCACTATTATCCGTCGATACAAAACACCTTAAACCTGTTCAACTCAAGCGCAACGCTTTACAGGCAGATGAGATGGTCTGGGTGCTTGGCTACCCTTTAGCTTCCTCTCAAAAGCTATCGCTAGGTTTATACAAAGAAAAAATGAACGGTAGGCTGTATACAACGAGCCATGTTAATCACGGTACTTCCGGCGGCGGTTTATTAGCTTGTGACCGAGGGCAATATTCACTTGCAGGTGTTGTTCACGGATTCGTTGCGCGTATTGATGGCGGTGACTACGTCAACATTGGCGACTCCACGTCCGTGCCAGCTAACATTATTGAAGAGTTTATTTGGGAAAACACTAATCGTCTTGCCAGCACCTACCCCTGACGCACCCCATTCAATTTGTTAAATAATGGATAAGAAAAGGCCCTTCTCGTTAGAGGCGGGCCTATGATTACGTTTTTTCAAGCGCGGGTGCGGAGAAAACTACAGTAAATTGAGATGCCTAATCGTTTCCATATTGATATATCGATCCTGTGGTAAATCATTCTCTGCCTGATAGGCATTAATGGCCTTGATAGTGTCGCGTCCGATTACACCGTCTACCGCGCCAGCATTAAAGCCTTTTTCGTTTAAAGTTCGCTGCAAATTGGTGACTAGAACTGGGGTCGCGTTAGTATCACAAAGGATTGAGCGCCATTCCATTTTTCCTTCATCTTCAAGTTTTCGATATTCTACTGTTTCGTAAGTTGCCGGAATAACATCCTTCATTTCATGCGCTTCACTAATAAGCTTGTTCACCTTCTTGGTCTCGTAAACTGCGGGTATCTCGACGGTTTGAGTGCTTGCAGGAGTCAAAAGAACCCTCCTCTGAACCGTTTTAAATTGCGCAGGTTTTTCAGTGAGACAAATCTGGTTACCCGTTCTGCTCGCCTTGGTCATGCTCATATCATGAATTTCATGCCAGTGGAATTGCGGCCCTCCGGCACTTTCATGGTAAGTAATGGTTTCATACTTAGCAGGAATCTCGATCTTATTCTCCGAAGCGGGTATCACAAGCTCCTTAACTTTGACGGTCTCATATTCAGCGGGTATCACTTTTGTCTCTATCCGAGCTGGCGAAATAACACGCTTACTGCTAATGGTTTTGTATGTCGCTGGAACTTCAACCAAACACATAATTTCGCCAGTTGCGTCGTTCATGCGTTGGACAGGGCCTGCGCCTTTCTTCCATGAGGTATGTGCAGGGCGGTCAACCACCTGCTCAGAGAATGTTTCATAACGCGCTGGAATTTCGGCAATTTGCGTCGAAGCTTCTTTGATCAAACGTTGCTTTTCAACCCATTGATACTCAGCTGAAGCCGTTTCAATACGGAAGCTGGCAGGCTCTATTTCGACGCGCTTGGATACTGCTTTCATCTCTGCAGGTGTTACATGTTCGTGATAACACACGCCGGGCTCAGCGGACTCGATATTCACTCCTGATGCTTGCGCCGAGCGTAATAATTCTTCACTCACGGGCTTGCCATTAGAGAGCTTGCTCATCCATGTACGTTGATGGTCGGAAATCTGAATCTTTTCGCTTACAGAATCATAACTAGCGGGAATTTCAACAAGTTTTGTAGATGCCTGCTGAACCAAAACAGGCTCCTCGACCCATTCATACCGTGCTGGAATTACCTCAAATTTCTCCGATTTTTCTCGTGTAACAATTTTCTTGGTGTGTGTTGAATACGTCGGCTCGACCCAAACTCTCGCGTAACACTCTCCCGGCTTCGCATTAGGTGGTAGCATCGAATTGCCTTCCAGTGCTTGAGCAGGCTGAGCGCTGTTCTCATAGGTCGACTGTAAATCCTGTTCCGATTGGAGTACTACTTGTGCTTCGTTTGAATCGACTGTGCGATTCCCCGTGTGTGTTGCGCTTGCGGTGGATTTGTCGTTGCTTGCACAGCTAGACAAGCTTGCTGCCAGTGCGATCAGCGTAAGTGTAAATAACCTAGTCATAATGACCTCCTTGTAGGCTTTAAATAAATTTAATCAGAGAGAGAAAATAAAAATATTGGGTAAGAGATAAAACTAAAATAATGACATTATTCGTGACGAAAACGAGCCGGATTTCACATGCTACTCCTTGTTGAGCAATTGAAATTTGGGTTACATATGGGGCAAAGTCGTCTCGGTGTAACGATGAATGCTGAAAATAGGCCAATAACCAAAAATTATAAAAGCCAAATAAATTATTATATTGCACAAGAGTAAAATGTAAGCACAAAGCTTAGACCAGTGCCCACAAATTTCCATACGCATCCACACCACATTTAAAAAAATGGCGTAATTAATTTCTATAGCATCTAAATTCTCTTGGGGAGTTAGGTGTCAGTTACGCTTGTGCGCCCATTCGCCGTCTTAGGATAGACCTATAACGAAGAAATGCCCTCGCTAGAAATTTATTCTTTTGGTTAAACTGTTTAGATTATTTGTCCACCACTATTCCGATGTAGACATAAGTTATTTTTAAGAATAAAGGGAATATGTCGCCAGATATTGTGTGGTCTATTACAACAAATACTTTCTATCGCGACCCGCTCGTGACAATGATTTTTCGCCAGTATCGGCCGTGTGCCCGCTATGCTAACGGATCCACCTTTAGGGCTCTTCGGAAATATAAAATTATTTAGTCCGATGGTCGGCTGTGTTGCTCAAGGGGCGCCACTATCGAAGATGGCAGATTGTGGTAGATGACTACAACAGTTTTTGTGAACTACAACGCGCATACCAGAATACAGTTCCAATTAGATAGCGGCTACAGCGTGGGAATTTCTCAGATGAGGATAGTTTTACCTGCGGTCGAAACGTTAGGCTCAGGCTTCTCGTGCCCGTTTTAGGGTACACAGCGAAATGATTATAAAAGGCGTCTTTTAAAGCAAAAGGGGCTACGGTTGTTGTCAGTTTTTTTCAGAACCCAGCTAGCAATAATAGCTGGGTTCTGAGCTACGTTTCTCAATAACTAGAAGCGGACCTTTGTTCTGGTAATGATTGCACGTCGTAATTGTTGCTTAATCTCTGTAATTAGAACCGTCATACACATTAACTTGGTTGCTCGTTAATGTTTCGATTAAATTGCACGTATTAGTAATGCTATCGTTTCAATTAAACATCGACTTATTTGTGATACTGTCGTGGGATATTTGTTATTTATTTTTCTCCAAACACCGCAGATATCAACGCCGTACCCTGTTCTACCGGGTTCGCGCGAATTTTCTGTTCTTCCCGTGCTATTTGAGTGAATAAGGCCGTTACGCCCTGATTGATCGCGTACTCTTCCAGGTCGAGATTAGGCTTGTTGGCCATCGGCAACAGCTTATACCCGCTCAACAAACTCTGATATTGCTCGTAGAAACCCAGCTTCTGCAGTTGACCCTGCATAATAGGGCGGTAGCGTTCTAATAACTGGCCTTGGGTTTGAGCACGAAAATAATCAGTCGCTGCCGTGTCGCCACCGCGAATGATGCCCATGGCGTCGTCGACACTCATCTGCTTAACGGCATCAATAAATACCGCCTTAGCTTCGCCAGCGGCCAATTCTGCACCCCGGTTCATCAAAGACTCCGCTTGGTCCACTTGCTTGGCTAACCCATATTTTTTCATCGTATTGGTGACAGATTGCACCGAGGGCGGCAGCCCAATATGAAACTCCGAGCTGTCGCTATAACCGCCACTCTGTGACAGTAAATCACTGGCGCGACCCGTACTCAGCTCGAGAGCCTGCTTAATTCCATCACTGAGCTGCGTGGGGTTCACGCCCGCAGACTGAGAGATAGCGGCACCGGTTTCGATTATTTGCGGTAGGTGTTCACAGCCGGTACTCAGGGTAGCTAGCAACACCAGAGACAGTAATTTTCTATTCATCATTTTAGCTCCAAAAAGTTTGGGGGGATGATACAGGGTTTTATGCGGAGCACGGAGAGGAGATAGCTAGCCTTCATATTTTTGGCACCAGAAGCCCCTTCTTAATGCTAATACTGACTATCCGGTTAGCTTTAATGCCGCTACATCCAACGAAGGCACTGATAGAGGGGCGAATCGTGTGTAGCGGGGCTGTCCGGGCGGGGATGAGTCCGACGAAATACGCAGTACCGTGTTTGGTCGCGCTATACCGGATGTGTTGCGGGCTAACTGATGTGGGTGCCCCTTGTGGGCGTGCAGCGCTGCCCTGTCGTATTCGCCAGTCTCACGCATACGACAGGCTTTGGACTCCTTTCGGCGATAGGCGGTAAACTGCCGTCTATGCTTGATTGACAAGTAGCTAGCCAACCATTTAAATTCATTTTTTAATGGCTAATCATCCAGGGCCGCATTGACGGAAACATTTTTTCGCCTGCTGCAGTATAGAATAGCTTCGATTTTTTTGATTTTTTATCACAACCACAACCATTAGAATGCTGTTCGTCATTCTCGCGTCGTTCTTTTGTTGAATAAGCAGGTTCGTGCTGGGCCTTCTCATTCGTTTCATGCGCATGACGTTTTGACGGCGCCATGTCCAGTATTTCTGGCGAGACCATGATGATGCGAGGAGCGAGCTCTTTACATTGTGGACAAATATTCGGTTTTGATGAATCTTCCAATTTTGCAAGTTCGCAGAATACACCGTGTTGTTGGCATTTGTAATCATAAACGGGCATATTGCTCTCCTAGGGTTCGTGTCATTTATAAACAGCTTGTTACGCCTGTGCTATCAGCGTCATAGAACGTAAGACAGCACAGGCATTGAGCGACATATAAAATTAATTAATCAACTTCCGAATCTTTACTCTAAATCTGGCGCAAGTGGTACGTCAGTCGAGCCGTCATAAAAAACAGTGGGGCCGTCTGCATTGGGCTGAATATCCTTTTCAAATATATCGGTTGGCAACCATAGAGTGGCGCAGGCATTTGGAATATCTACCACACCACTAATATGCCCTTGTACTGGCGCGGTGCCCAATATGGCATAAGCTTGTGCTTTGGTGTAGCCGAATTTAGTGAGATATTCAATGGCGTTTAAACAAGCCTGTCTGTAAGCAATATGCACATCTAGGTAATGTTGCTTACCTCCCTCATCTACTGAAATGCCCTCAAAAATTAAATAATCATCGTATTTAGGTGCAATAGGGCTGGGTTTAAAAACTGGATTTTTAATGCCATATTTTTCCATGCCGCCCTTGATAAGATTCACACGAAGATGAATCCATCCCGCCATTTCTATCGCACCACAAAATGTAATTTCACCGTCACCTTGGCTAAAGTGAAGGTCGCCAACGGATAAACCCGCGCCGTCAACATATACCGGGAAATAAACTTTAGATCCGCGTGACAAATCTTTAATATCGCAGTTTCCACCGTGCTCGCGCGGTGGAACAGTTCGCGCAGCTTCTGCTGCTGCTGCTGCTTTCTCTTCGCCTGTGAGAGTGCCTAAATGGGCTGTGTCAGCATAGGGTAAGGTCGCCAGCTCTGGTACTCGATTGGGTTCGGTGTCATAAAGCGCTTTCTCTCTTGTGTTCCATTCGGCAAGCATTTCTTTGGATGGTAAACAACCAATTAAACCAGGGTGTATGAGTCCCGCGAATTCCACGCCGGGAATATGCCTGGATTTAGTGAACATACCGTTGAAATCCCAAATAGATTTTTGGGCCTCTGGAAAATGCTCTGTTAAAAATCCGCCTCCATTTTTCTTAGAGAAAAAGCCATTAAACCCCCATTGACTTTCTTCAAAGGTGCCAATATCCAAAATGTCGACGACTAACAAATCGCCTGGCTCAGCGCCTTCAACCCCGACAGGGCCCGACAAAAAATGTACCTGACTCAAATCTACGTCACGTACGTCTGCTGCATCGTCGTTGTTTTCTATTTGTCCACCGGTCCAATCATAGCATTCGATTTTAAAATCATCGCCAGGTTTAACCCTAGCAGCCATTGGAATGTCTGGGTGCCAACGATTATGGATTTTTTCATTCGTATAAGGTGATTCTTTTAGATCTACTTTGATGATAGTTTCTGTCATAGTTATTACTCCCAGAGTCAATTTCAAAATGCGGTTGTGCATCGATATAGATTGAATTAAGTATCTTGTGAGCCTAAAAACGTTAATCTGTATGGATATTATCGGTTGATAAAGTGCAATTGAGTATTCGATAAACTCCCCAGGAAACTACGTCATTTAACGCATATACAAATAGAGAAGAGTTTTTTATGAGTATAAATTTTCTCGCATTAAAAAAACTATCTAACAATCGCCAGAGATTTTGGATAGAGTTCTAAGTGGGAAATATAGATTAGAATTTGTTTGGGGAGAAACCGAAAACCCAAATATTACAGCCTGGATGAGCTCCAATATTTGAGTGGTAGTCTATACGGACAAATACTGCTTAATTTTATTGGTGTCGACGTTTTCTCTCATGTCCTCGTGGATGAAACGCCCCTTGTCTATCACGATAATTCGATCGGCGACTGCCATTGTAAAGCTTAATACCTGCTCTGACACAATAATGGTAATGTCGCGAATTTTTTTTATTTCGTTTAATACGTTGGCTATGTCTTTAATAATTGAAGGTTGAATGCCTTCTGTAGGTTCATCTAATAGCAAAACCTTTGGGTTCGTTACTAGGGCTCTAGCAATGGCTAACTGTTGTTGCTGGCCGCCAGATAGGTTGCCGCCTTTTCGATGTCGCATATCTCGTAAGACAGGAAAGAGCGCGTAAATTTCGTCAGGTATTTTTTTGAGTCTCGAAACCTCCATTCCTGTTTCGATATTTTCTTGCACAGTGAGCGAAGGGAAAATCATTCTGCCTTGAGGGACATAGGCAATTCCATTTTCAACACGCTGATAACTTACACTTTTTGATACATCGATACCATCGATAGTAATATGTCCGTTTGATAAGGGTAGTATACCAATCAATGATTTGAATAGCGTTGTTTTACCCATGCCATTCCGCCCCATTATCGCTAGGGTTTCATTTTTTGGTACGGTAAAGTTTAAGTCATGAATAACTTCACTCTGTCCATAGCATACATTTAAATCGGCTACATTTAGCATAAGATTACCTGATAATATTAATGGCCTAAATACACTTCAATGACTTTCGGGTCATTTTGAATATTATTCATCTTGCCTTCAGCAAGTATTTTACCTTGATGTAATACGGTGACTTTATCAGCGATACGTTCAACAAACTCCATATCGTGTTCAATCACTAAAACAGATCGACCTTTGCTAATTTTATTGAGTAGATCCGCCGTCTGTTCCCTTTCTTTTACACTCATGCCCGCAACCGGCTCATCCAGCATAAGGAGTTGAGGTTCTTGAATAAGTAACATTCCGATTTCTAGCCACTGTTTTTGGCCATGACTGAGCAGAGCTGACTCGACATTTAGGGAATCACGTAACATGATCTCATCAGCGATTTGGTGTATCTTCTCCAATACTTTTGGTGTTCGTTTAAACGTTAAGGAGCCAAACACTCCTCTTCCATACGGGTATGAGACTTCAAGGTTTTCTAGTACTGTTAAGTTTTCATATATAGACGGTGTTTGAAATTTTCTGCCGACACCTGAGCGTACAATTTCATGCTCAGACAACTGAGTAAGTTCTTTGTTTAGAAACTTGATACTGCCAGTGGTGGATTTCGTTTTCCCGCAAATGAGATCTAATACTGTAGTTTTACCAGCACCATTAGGGCCAATAACGACGTGCAGTTCATTGGCGCTAATATACAAGTTCAAATCGTCTACAGCTTTAAACCCATCAAAAGAAACCGTTAAATTTTCGATTGCTAATGTGAAATCAGTATTTGTGGTCATGTATGCTCCAACAATCTTGGATTGGATAGATTGAGTCTATTCGTAATTAGTCAGTTTGTTCAGCATTAGCCCAAAGGCGTTTTGAAACGTTTGTAAATGGCTTTAAATAGCGTATACAAAATTTCAATTTATCCGTTACATGGTGCCCATATTTCTCCCATATACCAGCCAATCCGTCGGGGAAAAACATAACGACGCCAATAAATAGTCCTCCCATTAAGAATAACCAAAGCTCTGGAAACGATTCAGAGAAAATGGTTTTTCCAAAATTTATTAGAAGTGTTCCATAAACAGCGCCGATTAAAGACATACGCCCACCTACGGCTGCAAAAATTACCATTTCGATCGAGGGGACAATGCCAACAAATGACGGGGACATAAACCCCACTTGTAGCGTAAACATTGCGCCACCAATGGCCGAAATAAGTGCAGCAATACAGAAAATAAATATTTTGAAAGTGGAAACGTCATATCCTGAAAATCGTACTCTATCTTCCTTATCTTTGATTGCCAGTAAAAGTCGGCCGAATTTACTGGTTAAAATGAATCTGCCTAAAATAATGACGGCTAGTAGCAGTCCGCAGTTAAGATAGTAGAAAACGTATTTGGCCGCGTCGGATGTAATATCCCAGCCATTCAAGGTGCGGAGATCGGTAATACCGTTGATGCCACCGGTCAAACCTTGTTGTCCTACAATCAACACCGTTAATATCACGGCAATGACCTGCGTGATGATGGCAAAGTAAACCCCACCAACACGGCGTTTGAACATTGCAGAGCCAATTATGTAAGCAAATAGAGCCGGGATAACCAGTATCGCTAATATAGTAAAAGGTAAGCTGGTAAAGGGTTCCCAAAACCAGGGTAATTCGGTTAATTGGTTCCAGTCCATAAAATCTGGAATTCCTGGTGTGGACTGAATGGCCGTATTTTCCGGAGAAGAGGCTTCCAGTTTCAGAAACATGGCCATTCCATAACCGCCCAGCCCAAAGAAGATTCCTTGTCCCAAGCTAAGAATACCGCCGTATCCCCAAAGTAATACGAGGCTTACCGCAGCAAAAGCGTAGGTAAGATATTTTCCGACGAGGTTTAACCGGAAAAGATCAAGAAACGTTGGAAAGATAAAAAGAATGAGAATTGCGAGAATAACAAATCCCGCGAACCCGTTTTTTCCGCCCATTAGATTTTTGTATAGAAAACGCATAATGTACTCCGTGCTGTATATTCGGTCTTTCGTTCTAGCGACGTACTTTGCTGGCAAATAGCCCTTCCGGTTTGAACATCAAGATCAAGACCAGAGCAAGTAATGTGTAAACTTTTGCCATTGACCCGCTAATGAAAAACTCAAGAATTGACTGAGCCTGTGCAATAGTGAAGGCCGAAGCTATTGTGCCGAATAGGCTGGCAGCACCACCAAATACAACAACCATGAATGTATCTACAATATAGAGCGACCCTGTAGTCGGACCAGTAGAGGCAATTGTAGTAAACGCTGCACCAGCAATGCCCGCTATGCCACATCCTAGTGCAAATGTGTAGCGATCAACTTTGCTCGTATTAATTCCGACTGCACCGCTCATTACCCGGTTTTGGGTAGTCGCTCGTACGCGCAAGCCCCAACGAGATTTAAACATTAGATAATAGACTCCCAGCGTGACCACAAAGGTTAATGCGAGGACGAATATCCCATTAAGCGGTATATCGATAGATTCAATTGGCTGATAGGAACCGAGTAACCAATCTGGCAATGTTGGGCTCACTTCACGCGCACCAAACAATGACCTAAAGCCTTGCTGCATAATTAGGCTTAACCCCCAGGTGGCTAACAGAGTATCTAACGGTCTTTTATATAGGTGTCGTATTAGGACAAATTCAGATAAATACCCCAGAGCGCCCGCCACAAAAAATGAAACAATAATGGCGAGAACGAAATAGTAGGGAACTAAATTGGGTAAGTAAGTTTCGGTAAATGTCGACATGAAGTAAGTTGCATAAGCACCTACAGCCATAAATTCACCGTGGGCCATATTAATAACGCCCATTTGGCCAAAAATAATGGCCAAGCCTAATGCCATCAACAGCAAAACACTGAACAGGCTAAAACCTGCAAAACCTTGCATGGCTAATATAGATCCAAGCTCGCTATACGTATATTCGCCCATGTAATTGCCTCATTAAATACGTTGATCTTTAAAAAAACGATAAATTCCTTTTGCCAAAACCCTGTTCCAATTAGTGATAAAACTATTCAGTGTGTTTGTTAAGTTATAACTTTCCTTAAATACTAATTATCCAAAACGCGTCGTGTATGAACATCCCTGTTTCATACATAGATCGGATTACTGATAGCCAGCTGGAAATGGATCTGGTTCTAACAGTTTGGATTCATAAACTACTGTGGCTTGGCCATCTTTATTCCATTGGCCTACGCGAGCGACGCTCCATAAGTGATGGTTTTTGTGCAACTTCACGTAGCCTTCTGGCGCGTTAGTCAGCTCGATGTCACCTTTTTCTGATGCCTCAACGACTTTATCTATATCGAAGGTCCCTGCATTTTCTACCGCAGCTTTCCATAACCACGGGCCAAGGTAGGCAGCTTGCGTTACATCACCAATTACGCTGTCATCTCCCCACATTTTTTTGAATTCGGCTACAAATGCCTTATTGTTGGCGTTATCCTGGCTTTGAAAGTACTTCATGATGGAGTAAAACCCTTCAAGATTTTCGCCGCCTATACCTAAAACTTCATCTTCCGTTACTGATATGGTAAGTAGTGTTTGTTTTTTAGATGTAATGCCGGCCGCTTTTAACTGTTTAAACCAGGCTACGTTGCTACCACCGACAACGGCTGCGTATATAACATCTGGTTTTTTCAATCTAATTTTGTTAATTACAGAACCGAATTGAGTGTTACCTAGTGGTTTATATTCTTCACCGACTACCTTTCCCCCCAAAACATTTTCAATATGTTTGCGGGCAATTTTCATCGAAGTTCTCGGCCAAATATAATCGGAGCCTATAAGGTAATAGGTTTTAGCTTTTTTCTCTTTTGCGACCCAATTTAAACCATCAAGAATTTGTTGTGTTGCTTCTTGCCCGGTATAGATAACATTTTTGGATTGTTCTAGCCCTTCATAAAATGTTGGGTAATAAAGAAGTCCATTTTCTTTTTCAAAAACAGGCAGCGCCGCTTTCCTGGAAGCGGAGGTCCAGCATCCAAACACTGCAGCCACCTTATCTTTCACTAAAAGCTTTCTTGATTTTTCTGCAAATGTTGGCCAGTCGCTTGCGCCATCTTCCTGAATGATTTTAATTTGTCGGCCTAATATTCCCCCCATATCATTAATTTGCTTGATCGCGAGTTTTTCTGCTTCTTGAGCTCCTGTCTCACTGATAGCCATTGTTCCGGTAAGTGAATGTAGGATACCTACCGTAACTGTATCTTCCGTTACGGCTAGATCTTTTGCCGCAATAACGGTATTGGGTAACAGGCAAGCGGCAGCGATCAATAACGAAGACAATCTAATGGTTTTCCCAAACGCAGATTTATAGGGACGGATGCTCGATGCATTGATCAACCGGGATTTAACCTGTCGATGGTTTAAGGCAGTTTTAATGAACATTGTAATTCCTCGCTATGATTGAAAAGGTGCAAGGCTATTTTCTTCTTCTGCCCTCATATTCCATATTCGACAATCAACTCACGCCCCTATGTTAAATAACGTATGTATTGAGCTATTGGTATGTGATAACTATTCAATCTTGTGTGTTATCGTGTAAATCAACATAGGATCGTTTCTTGCAGTAGGTTAACGGTCTTGATGAGTGATGAATTCGTAAGGGAGGGCGTGACGTCACTCATCAATTAATACTGGCAATTCATGAGATGTATCAATGCGAAATGGATAGTTTAAATGCTAAGCAGCAAATTTCGAGAGTACGACGTAGCTACAATCAGTGGGTCAACAACCAAACTCTAGAGGACTATGCGCTAAGGTTTACAGCCAAAGGTTCTCGGCGTTGGTCGTTTATTCGTGTCGCCAATACGGCGTTAGGGGCAATTTCATTCTTAGCTCTAGAGGCTATCGGCGGTGCGGTAACTTTGAGCTATGGGTTCGATAACACATTGCTAGCCACGTTGGTTGTTGGGTTACTTATTTTTTTAACGGGCTTGCCTATATGTTATTACGCCGCAAAATATGGGGTAGATATTGACCTGCTCACCCGAGGAGCTGGGTTTGGTTATATTGGTTCGACCTTAACATCGCTTATTTATGCCTCCTTCACATTTATATTTTTTGCCCTCGAAGCGGCAATTATGGCGAAAGCACTAGAATTATTAGTCGATATTCCATTGTTTATTGGCTATATCATCAGTTCGCTGGTGGTTATTCCTTTGGCTTTTTTTGGTATTACCTTCATTAGCCGCTTCCAGTTTTGGACACAGCCTCTTTGGATCGTGTTGCAACTTATTCCCTTTGTCTTTATTTTGAGCCACGAAAGTGTATCTCTGGCGGAATGGAGCGAATATACCGGTGCGCTTCAAACAACAACCGGTCCCAGCGTTCTTCTATTTGGAGCAGCGGCTTCGGTGATGTTTTCTTTAGTTGCTCAAATTGGTGAGCAGGTAGATTTTTTGAGGTTTCTACCAGAAAAGAAACGCGATAATCGTATGGGGTGGTGGCTATCTATGATTGCGGCTGGCCCTGGTTGGATCATCATTGGTATGATTAAGATATTAGCTGGTTCATTTTTAGCTTTCTTGGCTATTAAGCACGGTACGGGATCAGCTGATGCTTCAGACCCTGCGCATATGTATCAAGTCGCTTTTTCATATGTGTTTAGTAACCCAAACATTAGCATTTTAGTCGCCGCAATTTTTGTCATCATCTCTCAGCTCAAAATTAATGTTACCAATGCCTATGCTGGGTCTATTGCTTGGTCCAATTTTTTCTCGCGCTTAACGCATAGTCATCCTGGCCGAGTGGTTTGGTTGGTTTTTAATGTATCGATCGCCCTGGTGCTTATGGAGCTCGGTGTCTATCGAGCTTTTGAAAATATATTGAGTATCTACGCTATTATTGCCGTTGCTTGGGTCGGGAGTATAGTGGCAGATTTAGTGCTTAATAAGCCATTGGGACTTAGTCCCGCTCACATTGAATTTAAGCGTGCCTTTCTTTACGACATAAATCCTGTAGGAGTAGGGTCAATGATCCTATCTTCAATAATAGGTGTTATATCATATCTTGGTTTGCTTGGTGAATATCCCCAAGCTCTAGCGCATTTCATCACTATCGCTTGCCCACTAGTTTTTGCGCCTATAATCGCTCTGGCCACAAAAAGTCGCTATTACATAGCGAGAGAGCCCGATAATATTATTTCTATTACGGGAGTAAGAAAGTGTTGTATTTGTGAGAATCACTACGAGAAAGAAGATATAGCCATCTGTCCGGCATATGACGGACCTATTTGCTCCCTATGTTGTTCCCTCGATGCACGCTGTTTAGATTCATGCAAAAACACCCCACGAATAGGTGAAAGAATTCAACTATGGGGAGTTAAAAATCTCCCTGGCGTTTTAGAAAATGTGCTAAATATTCGATTTATTCATTTCATTTTTCTATTGAGCATTATTGCGGGTGTTACTGGCGGCTTCCTCGCGATGATTTATACAACAATATCGCTACAAAATACCGACGCTACAATGCTGCTCGCTCAAACTCTATGGGAAGTGTTTTTCATTCTTTTGTTAGTTGGTGGTGTGATTTCTTGGTTATTTGTACTATCTCATGAAAGTCGTATCGTAGCGCAAGAGGAATCTCAACGCCAAACGAAAAGGCTCCAGCAGGAAATTCATGCGCATGGCAAAACTGATGAAGCTTTACAAAAGGCTAAAGAAGTTGCAGAAGCGGCGAATAATGCTAAAAGTCGATATTTGACCGGCATTAGTCATGAGTTACGTACACCGCTTAATTCTGTGCTTGGGTATGCTCAGTTATTGGAGGTTAATGAAGATATTTTGCCAAAATATCGAAAGCAATTATCTGTTATCCGTCGTAGTAGCGAGCATTTGGCGGATATTATTGAGGGTCTATTAGACATTTCAACTATCGAAGCTGGACGTATCGTAATCAATAGAGATCATATTTATTTGGAAAAATTTATAGAGCAAATAGTCTATATGTTTCGGCTTCAAGCTGAAGCCAAGGGGTTAAACTTTTCTTACGAGTGTTTAACCAATATACCACAATATGTACAGGGCGACGAAAAGCGCCTTAGGCAGATCCTTATAAATTTACTGTCAAACGCCATAAAGTTTACTGATGAAGGTGATATTTCCATTTCCCTTCGCTATAAAAATCAGGTCGCGAAATTCACTATTTGTGACACCGGAATCGGGGTTCCAGAGGATGAAGTTGACAGAATATTTCGTCCATTTGAACGCGTGAGAAGACCAGGCATGCCAAATGTTGTTGGTACGGGATTGGGGTTGTCTATAACAAAAATACTTGCCGACATAATGGGCGGCGATATTGAAGTAACGAAAAATCCTGGGGGTGGAACAACCTTTACGCTTTCGCTAATGCTCGCGCATGTAGAGCAACCTAAAGTTGATGCGGCAAGAGCAAACAAAATCTACGGTTATAAGGGCCCCCGGAAATCTGTCATTATTGTCGATGACGAAGCTTCTCATCGCAGCTTAATAAGTGATCTATTGACGCCTTTGGGGTTTATTGTTTTTGAAGCTTACAATGGTGAATCGTGCCTAGAGTTTTTAAGCAGTTGTACTCCAGATCTATTTCTTATTGATCAGATAATGCCAGGGATAGATGGTAATGAATTGGTGCAGAAACTAAATGCGAGGGGCGTTAGCAAACCCATAATTATGATTTCAGCCAACGCAAACCAAGGAGCCAATATTGAAGGAGGTCTTAAAATAGAAAACTTTATGAATAAGCCCATTAAGTTGGAAGTTCTGCTCGAAAAAATCGGGTCTTCATTGGGTATGTCATGGGAATTTAACCCCCAGAAAAATATAAGTTCGGAAAAAAAATTCATTGTGTCAGAGATCAAGAACTATCCAAGCAGTAAAATATTGCAGACGATAATTGAGTACGCTGAAATCGGTCATCTTACACAATTGAAGAAAATTTCAAATGAACTGGAAAGTAATGATGACGTGGATAAAATGTTTGTTCTTAAACTAAAGCAGCATATTCATGAAGTTAACTTAGATAGTGTAATTAAATTAGCGAAGGTAATTTAAAGTGATTACAGGTGAACTTATCCTGATTGTCGACGATTCACCAGAAACACTTGGGATGTTGAACGAATCTCTAGAGTCGGCAGGTATGACAACGTTGGTCGCCCTAGATGGCAAGCAGGCCTTATCAATATGCTCAAAGATGGTTCCTGACATTATTCTGCTCGATGCAATAATGCCAGTTATGGATGGTTTTGAAACGTGTATGGCATTAAAACGGAACTCTGAATTACATTCTGTACCCATCATATTTATGACCGGGCTCACCGATACCGACAGTATATTGAAGGGGTTTAATGCCGGCGGCGTAGATTATTTAACAAAGCCGATAAACCCGATCGAACTTATCGCTAGGATGAAAACGCACTTAACCAACTCTAGATTAACTCGACATGCAGAAAAGGCCCTGGATAGTGCTGGGCAGAATGTATTTACAGTTGATGAAACCGGCGCAGTTCAATGGGCTACATCATTCGTTATGCAAACTATTGAGCGGGCAAATAGTGAAAAATCGAGTAAGCAAATAACTATTACCTCTCAAATTAAATCATGGTTGTCTCGCTCGCCCGTTGAAGGAAATAAACTTGAATTGAAAACCTCAACGCTTACCTTAAGTGTTGTGTATATGGGGAACCCCAATACAAATGAAATACTTTTGCGGCTAATTGATGAAGAAAAAGTTAACCCTATAAATATATTGAAAGATACATTTCCGGTTACCCAGCGCGAATCGGAAGTTTTAGTCTGGATAGCTAAGGGGAAAACAAATAGAGAGATTGCCCAAATATTAGAAATGAGCCCGCGCACGGTTAATAAACATCTTGAGCAAATATTTAAGAAACTTAATGTTGATAATAGAACTTCCGCTGCAAGCCTGGCTATTGACGCATTACAAAAGAAGCGACATTACTAAAGTGTATATAGAAATATTCACGCTCCGTCGTCGATATTTGTTGCTCTTTACTATAGCGCTGTAGCCCGTTGAAACTTTATCTGGGTTGCCAGCGGGGCTAAAAAAGTGAACAAAAATTCACTTTCTCACCCATATTTATCTTGCGCTTCTGGCGGCGCTTACGTTTTTCAGTAAGCCGCTAGGGGAAGTGTGGGCTTAAATTAATCGGTACTGGTTGCTTGTAATTGAATACTTGCAGGTCCTCAGGGCAGTGCTCGGAGGTAATAAAAGAGCTACCTATGAGTGAAGAGATCGACTTTAAAGAGTTCTGGCGGGGTAACTAGGGACTTTTCGGTCTAACTTTTCTTGCGTTCTGAGTCGCCGAAATTCAATTGATTATCAGAAATTTTAACACTTTCTAGCCTATAGAGGAGAAATGGGTTTCTGTTGGTGGTTCATAAACTCACATATGCCGATCTACTGCCTCTTAGTCTCGCTCGCCAATGTTACCATTAAGTCGGCGATAGTTGCGTTACTGATTTGCAGTGTGTGTTAAGAGCCTGATTTTAATTGCTTGTTCAAGGCGATGTAGGAGGGAGTTAACATACCTGTGCTGACTAGGTGCAGCAAAAAATTTAGCCAATCTTTGCATAAACTGTTGGTATTTTACTATGGTCGATTTTGTTTTTTGCGTTTCGAAGAGGAACTACGAATTTTTTGACAGAAACAACTAATGGTATATGAATAGTGAATTTGGTTGCTTTGTTTTTCCTGTAGTCAATATTTATTTTTCCTCCCATTGAATTGACATGCGTGTTGACTAGATCTAGCCCAACGCCTCGCCCGGCGTGAACCTGTTTTTTCGTTAGGGTTGAAAACCCCGGTAGAAATAGTGATGCCAGCAAGGCCTTCGGGGTAAGCTTCGCGGTTTTTTCTACTCGAAAATTATATTTGTTAATCAGCCGCTTTCTAATAACTTCAAGATCAATGCCGACGCCGTCATCTTGAACGGCAACCACCAATTTATTGTGAATACATTTAACAATAACCTTTACAGATCCTGTGGGGTTCTTCCTATTGGTTCTGCGCGCCTGTGGCGATTCAATGCCGTGGGTAATGGCATTGCGGATGAGCTGGATCACAATATCTTGAATTTTCATTTGTAAGGATGAAGGAACCCTCGCAATATCGAATTGGTCAAGGTCGAGCGTAACAAGCTTTCCGCAGCTGCGGCTTACGTTTTGCGCAAGTATTTTCAATGCCGCTGAAATTCCGGTTTTTTTTGTTTGCTTTGAGCCTTTTAAAGTCTTGCGCTGCTGAGCACCGCTTTGTGATTGGGAACTTTTAACGATCTGTTGATAAATGTAAAATAGTTTTTTCAATTGTTGATGAATAAGGACTGTTTTGTTTGGCCCAGATTTTGTTTCAACTTGGCAATGTTCAATTGAATCTTCTAGGCGAGATATAGCGTTGCTTAGTTTTTTAAATCCAACTACTGCCGCCTCTCCTTTCAGCTTATGGGCAATTCGAGCCATGGTCAGCAGTGTTTGTTTTTCTAAGGGTTCACGTAATAAAGCATGCATCTCCCCCGTGCCGTGGTGCATGCTTTGCAGAAGCATTTTTAGGGTAATTGGATCAACTTTCATACTTTAAGACTAAACCGCCGAACAATTGGCCAATCATAGATGAAAATTGGTTTCTAGAAGTGACCGGGTCACGTTTCTCATAACCTTTTTGAAATTAAGGTCAGAAACTGGGACTGGCGTCAAACTTCACAAGTGACACAATTTACCTTTTGAATACCGAGAAGCCTCTAGAGAATTATTTTTACCTGGCTATTACAGGCTGCTTGGTTAGGGCTAGCAAGGGCAGGTCCGTTATGAATAAATTCTTTAGGGGGTATGGATGGCCTTTAACGACGAATTGCGCCTTGCGAATGAGATTTTTTTGTTCACGCAGAATATGCCTGCCCGTAATTAGGGGCTCCTGCCATAAGTTAAGTTGATAAGTTACAACCGAGATTGAGTGCTTTCGGGGTTTTGGCGTTGTGTAGACCTTGCTTTCCATCGCGTTGGTTAGATATGCTTCTATTGATTGGCGGCCGCAAATGGTACGCTAGGAGTCTGGAATAATAGCTCGATCAATTATAAAAATATGAGAGGAAGTCACTTTGGCCATACCTTTTGCAGAACCAAGCCGCCCTTTACGAATTCGCAGCTCGACAGAGATTACTGCACTTAATGCTCATTTTGAAAAACGCAACGTTCCAGTGTCAAAACGCAACCGTCTGTTGCTGGGTAGTTGGAATATTGCCAATTTGGGTGTGCAAAACCGCACTAATGGTGCGCGAAAAATAATTGCTCATATCCTCAAACGTTTTGATCTTATCGCCGTTCAAGAAGTAAATGATGATTATCGGCAATTTATGAAGATCGTCGATATCATGGGCGATAAGTTCGACTTTGTTATGTCCGATACGGCTGGGAATGATGAGCGTCTAGCTTATGTGTTTAACACCGAAAAGGTTTCCCCCGGCAAGCTTTTTGGGGAAGTCGCGCTTCGTCCTCGAGAATTTCCCAGTAGAAATGTAACAGTCCATTATCGTGAACGCCGCCAAAACAAAACTCAAACGTTTAGTAAGATGAAATATACACCCTTTGATCGCAACCCGTTTATTGGCAGTTTTTCCAGCGGAAAGATCGATTTTGTACTTGCCAATGTACATTTATATTTCGGTAAATTTCAGCATTCTAGTAAAGAGGACGATCGCCGTAAATATGCCCGGCGTGTTTTAGAGATCTATGCCTTAGCAAAATGGGCCAAAGATAGAAGTGCAGGCGGAAATGCATGGGACAAAGACATCATATTGCTTGGCGATATGAATGTGCCAAATATGGAGTTCAACGAAGCAACAATAAAAGCGCTCGAGGAATTTTCCTGGACATCGGTTGATCTTTACGACAAGACCGGCGTAGCGCGAACCGAGAGCCTTTCCCGTATTGGAGGATCAAACCTGGGGAACGATAAAACCTATGATCAAATAGCCTTTGCGCCAACTGCGTTAAAAAACCGTATTGAGAACTATGGAGTATTTGATTTTGATGCGGCTATTTTTCGTAACAATTGGGATCGGTTGGCAGAAACAAGAACGCATGCAAAAACCGTGAAAGCGTTTAACGCCTATCTAAGGCACTATATTTCTGATCACCGTCCTATTTGGGTTGAGCTAAAAACCAATTAGAGATGAAAGCATTCTGTTCAACGTGGGCGTGGACACTATACGCGGAGGTCAAAAAAAGCCCGGAATACGATCCCGGGCTTTCAATTGAATTAACGTATGGAAACTAAATTTAACTAGTTCTTTCTGCGACGCGAAAATCCTAAGGCCACAAGGCCGAGTCCAAGCATCGCAATGCTGGCGGGTTCTGGTACATCAACAACACCACCTGCACCATCAGCGCCGAAAGCGCCGATTCCGTTCGACGCTAAATAGGTAGCTGCACCGCTTGAAGTGTCTATAGATAGCGTTTGACCTGCGAGAGTGAACCCGTACAGAGTTGAATCTGAAAAGTTTAAACCGTATACCGCAGAAAAACCAAAGCTACCCAAAGCCGTTCCCGCACCGGTACCCGCGTCTAGAGATACCAGTTGATCGCTGCCTGAACCGCCGGTGGCAGAGAGAAAAAGGTTGCCCGCATCGTCAAAAGCGATATCACCGGATGAGGTAAAACCGGTGAACCCCACCAGACTGGAACTGCCAGTGGTGATATCAATTGTATAAAGGTTCGAGCCGCCACTACCGTAGAGGGTTCCGGCACTATCAAATGTAAGGCCGTTCATACTTAGCGACCCGCCCACGAGTGTTGTGCTGGCTGTTGCAGTGTCGATCATATACAGGCTGTCACTACGAACACCATAAAGGGTATTGGTGATAGGGTTTAACGCGATATCCAGCATGGTGCCGGTGTTGCCGATAAGTGTTTTCGAATTAGTTGATACATCCAGCTCGTAGAGGCTCCCATCACTCGCACCAATATACAGCGCGTTAGCAGGGTTAGCCGCTGCGAGTAATACCAATACTACCGAACAAATTAATTGTTGCTTCATTTTAAAGCTCCTGAATTGTTTAAAGATACGTATTCACTTACATTCCTACCTAAGTATTTTTACAGCAGATTTAAACACGCTTCGCTGTCGCGCCAATTCGCATAGTTTGTGTGTTCTACACAGATTAATTGGCAGGGAAAAAGAAAAGCAAATCTCGAGCCATACGATCTACGCCGCTAATTTAATTAGATTAATTACATATTTTTTTATATTTTGTTTTAAAAAATCACATCGTAGTAAATTTATTCGACGCACTTTAATCCCTTGAGTATGTGTGGGAATGTATTTTTTTTTAAATAAAAAGTTTCGTAGAAATAAAAAATTAATGTGGAATATCGAAATCAACTCTCATGTTCGTGACAAGGCTATGACTATTCATAATTGATTACGGTTTTTTTTTAACGATAACTAGCCGTTGGCTGGATGCAGTATATTAAGGTTGGTGCGCGCATAGGTGGCATAGTTGTCTCAGAGGATGGCGTTGTTGTTAAGAGCGCGACATAGTAGTGCGAGGCTGCTGGAGATGTTTTCCTGGCTATAATCCGGTCGAAGCCTTTGCCGAAGGCTGTGCTTAAGTGCCTTTCTTGCGGATGGGTTAGGGTTGACGAGGGCGGGTAAGTTATCGATAAATTTTTTTATTAGTGTGTTCCGAGTGTGGGCAGCCAATGGCTGCGCACTGTACTCGCGTTTTTAGCAGCTGTAATAAGGGAAGGGATATGTGGCTAGCTACAGCTCTCTGGTGGTATCGGCTAGGAACCGTTGCTTTTTTGCTATCCGTCCAGCTTCCGTAGTATGTGGGAACCGCTCGATCCCATGCTTATATTTTGCTTCTCCATGCTTCTAATACCGGGGCAAATGTCATTTGTCGCTTCTTACTACACATCAACAGGTCTGACAAATATTGCTATATAATGAAATTACCAAAAATGGCGATGCCTGCGCGCGTTGCTTTCATTCGTAACTTTGGGGTTTCATTCAATGAGCGAAATCGCTTTATCAATACTGGTTTTATCTGTAGTAGCCATTATTGGCTTGTGGTTAGGTAGTTTTAAAATTAAGGGAGTAGGCCTGGGAATAGGTGGGGTTTTATTCGGAGGTTTATTCGTTGGGCATTTTATTGCTCAATATGACTGGCATTTGGAAAATCATGCACTTCATTTTATTAAAGAGTTTGGCCTTATCCTCTTTGTTTATACCATTGGAATTCAGGTAGGCCCTGGTTTCTTTGCTTCACTGAAAAGTAGCGGGTTGCGCCTGAATGCCCTGGCAGCAGGCATTGTTATCCTTGGGGGGTTATGTGCGGTCGCTATACATTTTCTTTTCGATCTCCCCCTAAACGTATTTTTGGGCATTTACTCTGGCGCCGTCACTAATACACCTTCGTTGGCGGCGGGCCAGCAGATTCTCTCCGAACTGGGTATGGGGGCAGGGGCGACGTCTACACTGGGGTTGGGCTATGCTATGGCATATCCCTTCGGTATTCTGGGCATTCTGCTCAGCATGTGGATTGTGCGCATTCTGTTTCGAATTAATGTTGATGATGAATGTGAGCAATTTGACCGCGCCAGCAGTGGACGCAAATCTACAATTGTTTATGCTAATGTACTTATCGAAAACAAGAATCTCACCGGCTTCCCTCTTTCCGAGCTGATTGATCTCATCGGCGAGGACATCGTCTGTTCACGTCTAAAGTCAGGGGGGGAGTTACGTGTTCCCATGTTAGACACTATCCTTAACGAAGGGGATATCATCCGCATCGTTGCGCCAAATAAAGCTGAGCTAAGTAAGGCAGTTACCATTATTGGCAAAGAAGTGTCTGATACGCTAACGACAAAGGGTACGGGTTTTCGCAGCGATCGTGTTGTCGTAACCAATGAGGAATTGTTGGGTAAGAAGTTATCTGAGCTGGATTTCAAGCATAAGTACAATGTCGTTATCTCACGGCAAAACCGTGCGGGCGTGGAGCTGGTAGCCAACAAAGACTCGGTTCTGCAATTTGGGGATATTCTCAATATTGTTGGTGATGCCACCGATATAGAAAAAGTCAGCAAGCTATTCGGGAATGTATTTAGCAAGCTGGATCACGTACAGATGCTGCCCATCTTTGTCGGCATCGGCTTGGGCGTAGTGCTAGGTTCGATTCCAATTCACATTTCAGGCCTTCCTGCGCCGTTGAAATTGGGCCTGGCTGGTGGGCCGCTTATTGTTGCTATTATTCTGGCGAGAATAGGTAGTATCGGTCGTGTTTATTGGTTTATGCCGCCGAGTGCTAACCTTGCTTTACGCGAAATTGGCATCGTGTTATTTCTGGCGGTGGTGGGCGTTAACTCCGGTGCGCACTTCGTCGAGACTCTGGTAAAGGGAGATGGGCTCAGTTGGATGGCTTACGGGGCGGTAATAACGCTTTTACCGCTGCTTGTCATTGGCCTGATCGCGCGCTGGTTTATGAAGGTGAACTACCTGACTATTTGCGGCCTTATGGCTGGGTCCATGACGGATCCCCCAGCGCTTGCGTTTGCTAACGCCATTCATTCTACCAGCGGCGCCTCGGCTCTGGCGTATGCGACAGTTTACCCGTTGGTAATGTGCCTAAGAATTTTATCCCCTCAGCTAATTGCGGTTCTACTTTGGGTCGCCGTGTAACCTCCCATCTCGCGAGCTTCCGCCCCGGCGGGCGGGGGCTCTCTTTTCCCACCTTTTTTCGATTGATCTCGTTTTGTGCTCGGTTTATATACTCCACCGTTATCGACCCGTTGGTAGGAACGCCTGCCTTAGCGCTAGTGCCATGAATAGGTAGCGTGGTTGTGCGCGAGAGAATGGTGGTTCACTGCAGGGGAGGTGTTTTACTGGTTGTAAACCGGTCGAAGCCTTTGCCGAAGGTTGCGGTTATTTTCCAATCTAGCCGTAGCAATATATCGTCAAAGCCGTGATGATTAAAAACGCCAAGGGCGAATACCACCTCGGCAGAAAGCGGATTAGGCGGTTCAATCGCCAGCTTTGGCTCCGCTTCTGCTAGGGGTTCTAGGGATATCGCCCCCTAGCGGGGTGTGCCGAGGGCGAGTAGCTGAGCGTTAGTTTACGGCCAGAAGAGCGGATAGCTTTCGTAGTGGCATCATTTTTAACGGCCCTTTGTTCGCAACAGAAATAACATAGAAACCGGCTACCACAGAGTAGTCTCCGTTTTTGGCTCTATCGGTTAGCCATATAATCCAGTCTTCCAACCCGTCGCCATTTATGTCGAGAACGGCATGAAGTTGAAGTCCGTAGTGCCACTCAGGTGTGTCGGCCACTACCGAATAGCGTCCAATATTCAGGTTCGAACCAAATATTTGCTTTTCGGTTTTGTGGTCTGCGTCGGTTCTTTGGAAGAGTGAGGAGGGAAAACTATCCAGCACAATGCGTTCGGCCATATGTGCACCGGCGGTATTTATACCGCTGGATTCAAAACGGTTTTTACTTGCGTGTTGAACGGCCTTTACGGTGTCGCAAATAACATAATCCTGTGCCGCTATCATGTTATTAACATCTTCGTCTATTTCGCTGCTTTGCTTCAGATCGAAGTAGCTTAAACAGGTGTTTGCCTGTTCGCCAGACGTAAATAAAATGGGGTTTCGTATTTTTGTAAAGGTAGCTTCAGGTGCTGCGCAGGCTTGCTTGGTGCTATTGAGAATGATCGACGCTTCCTGGTTTGTGTTCGTGGTAGTGCAGCCGGTGTTGAATAGGTTTAACAGTGCACTAGCTAGAATAATCTGTGCTTTCATTTTCCAATGTTCTCCAGCAGGCCAGCCTTTTTTACCCGGCTTATAGGGTAAGAATCTCCAAAGGTATTGAGTACTTTAAGTACTTGTTTCCAATCTGGTTCCGATACCACCTTCCATAATTTTTGTGTGGCACCATCGAGATTAACGTCATACGGGAAAGAAACAGAAGCGGCTACCGTTTGTGGCTCTGCTGGGGTTGTAATGGTTACAGTGTTTTTTTTTCTTACGTTAGCCGCCGGGATATACGCTTTCCTTTTGCCTCCACCTTCTGGATCGTTAAGGAATTTATAATCGATGTTGTCGGGCATTGGCGGCTCCTATTTGTTATTTTTATATGCACGACGTTGATAGTGATCTATCTCGAATTAATATTATTGCTTTTGGTAGTGTGCTTGCCGTGCTTTTATTCACTTTAACACATGCATTGTGCCTAATAAACTAGAGGGAACATCGTCGTAATCAGCTCCGCGTGGAGAAAAGCGGCGAAATTGTGGAGTAGGATGTTATTCCGCCTTGGATTGGGTTTAAAGGCTTTTTTTATGCCCAAATGGTCGGTGTACTATGCGTATAGCTAATGCAATATTGGCGTTCCCATAAGTGGAATGTATATGGCTAGGATTGGCAAGCGAGCCAGCAAACCTGAGAAAATAAATTTATTCGGTGATGCTTTGTATCGCCCGGCATTTGGGAAACGCCGTACATCCCCAAAACTGTTTGCCAATATTTGAACCGCGTTTGCTCGTACGTAAAATCATACCGCGTCCACATTTTGGGCACGTTCTTGCTGCCGTGGTACCGGAACGGATTTTTAAATTTTGAAGATGTTGGCGTTTGGTTTTTAGTGAAGGCTTAAGGCGACCGGACTGAATCCTGGTGACAGCGGCAGACATGTATTCTTCCGACAATGCCGGCTCTTGAAAGGATTTTATGTGGCTAATGTAGCCGCCGATACCGGTCACGTTTGCGGGTATCGAACTTTTAAAGGTGCTATCGCCAGTAAATACCACCACCGAATGTATCGTGCCCTCTGGAACATCCAGTGCTGCTTCAAGTGCCTTTACATATTTAAAGTTTTGTCTCAGCGGGTTTTGAAATTTAAAAGACTTCTTGAATATTTTCTGCCTCCACTACGCCTGCCTTTCGCCACCGAATATCCAACCCTTCATGTTTTTTGTTTCAACCACAACAATACCAAAGCGAGAGACGAAAATATGGTCGATCTGTGTGGTGCCGTCTGCGGTGGGCAAGGTCACATTGTGAATCGGGCTATACGTGTCAGCCGGCAGCCTAAGCTGTGCGGTGAGCTTGACAGGTGCCTCACCTAACAGGCGTTTGAACCAGGGCGATTTGATAATGCCGATTATAACGGCGGCGGGTATTCGCCACCATAAGGCGCTTAGGGCTGTATTGATGATAGGGCTGTAGTTCATAGATTGAGTTTCGCTGCGGGCTATTCCCCGTTAGTGTTTAGAGGATATCGCCAGGCACAAAATTGGACTCGGGTGTTTATCAAGTGACCTGTAGCGTGGTAGGGCCGATATGCGAAGCGCCGTCTGGCGCAAGCCATAATCAGCCGCACCTATAGCCCCACGCCCCAGTTAGAGAATGTTGTTATTTTGAAGGGTAATCCCACAGTGCATTGGCAATTTTCCAGGAACCTCCGGCTTTGACAAGATGAAGGTAGTCCACAAATTCATCAGAGAGTAGCACCACACTGGCAATGGTGTCTGTTTGCGCGAGAATCGTAATTTCTTTACGCCCCCGGTCGGGATGTGGAATTCGACCTCTCCCATCGCCCGTCTCTTTTACCATCCATTCTTTCGACACACTTATAAGTTGTTCGTCGGGCGTAATTCTGCGTTTGGCAAGATGCATCGATAAAGCGCTTTCCATCCGCCCTGCATCGCTGGAATACCACCCTTCAACATAATTCAGAACAGCCTCGGTAATGCCCTTTTGGTCGTCGATATGATTTTCGTTTTCGTGGTTAAGCACGTGGTCGTTGATCTTCTCCGGTCCCATCACTACAACACAACTGCACAAAAGCGCGATACCGATGGTGGTCACGAGCCCTCTCAATAGCTGCTTCATTGCTCCTCCTTTCGTCAATATTCTGTGTTGATGGGCACTGCCCCGAATAAGTTGCCGGAGCCCGGCATCGAATCAATTCCGGTATCGGGCCAAATCGCCGACCAGGTTAAAAGCATTTACTCCCAGCGACAGGCGCAAGCCCATTGACGATAATACAACCCGCTACCATAAGCGAGTAACACAGCCCCTGGTCTGTCGAACAGGCTTCTGACCCATCCAAACAGGGTGATGGCACACCCGTGGCAATTGAGTTGGCTCTTCGCTCACCTATTCGTACCCGGCTGCATAGCAGGCCCATTCGCAATATGACAGCCAATGCCCTGGGAAGCGCAGCCCGGGTTTGTAAAGCTGGTTGGATTAAGCGGAGTAGATCCTGTTTCTCGTTCTGGGCGGAAGGCGAGGGTCTTGGAGTGTTGATGTAGTGGTCTAATAAACCCGGAGACCAATTTAGGTGGTAAAATTGCCACCGTAACAGAGGTGTCAAATGACCAAAAAACACAGAACTTTTACTCCAGAATTTAAAGCTGAGGCTGCCGACCTAATGCTTGAACATGACTATAGCTATGCTGAAGCATGCGGCAGTCTCGACATTGGTGAAACGGGGATAGCACTGGATTGCGCACTTTGCTTTATCGCGGAGCACGCGCTAAGCCCAAAAAAGATGACAAACAATAGTGATTTCATAATGGCAATCACTTTTTTGGTGTAGTGGGGCTCGCCTTTGCTTGATCTAGAAATTAGAAACCACCTAAAGGGCTTTTTTTAGTGACTTCGTATTCTGCGCGGCTATTAAACTAATTGTAGCTTTGTCGGTAGGAGCGGCTCTATGCTTTTTTGGAAGAGAGCTTATTGAAGCGTTGGATGAAGACTAATCTGTAGGTGATCACACCCATTTTATGCAGCTTTGTGATAGATGATTAATATTTCGATGTTAAGTTTGTTAAAATTCATGCACCACGGCGCCAGGGGGCTTGCAGGTGCGTCCTGATACAAAGATCCCGTTAAAACCGGGAATATTGATTACTTTTCACTAGATTTGACTCTCGTTGAACTAGCAAACAAAAAATAAATTGCATCAACAATATATAGGATCTTTCGGTGTAATGAATAGCGTGCACAAAGCTCGTATGATTTCTTCGGGAATGATCTCTGCCGTAGGTGGAGACACAGAAATGAATGTGGCTGCTGTCAATTGTGGGGTTAACGCCTACTGCGAAACCATATACATTAATAAAAATTAAATCCTATGAACGCCGCATGGGTCCCAGAGGGATCGTTACCGCCCTTGAATAGCGATATTTAAGCGCTTCCCAACTTGTCTGAGCGATACAGGCGAATGATTCAATTAGCGCATGTTTCCCTAATTCAATGCCTGCAACATTATTCGCAAGATAAGCTTTTTCCCCTATTTATGGCTTGCCCCGAGTCCTTGCCCGAAGTTAAATCTGAGAATTTTCAGAATATAATCCATCACATAAAAACCTAAAGTGATGCGCCATTGGATATTGGCAATAGTCGGATTTTCGCGACTGGACGAGCTGGATGTCTTCATGCTTTGGAAGTGGCGTGCCGTTATTTTGAGTCAACAGGCGCTCCTTTTTCCATAGTTGGAGGCGTGGATACGAGTATGTTTGCACTTCAGAATATCGCTAGCTTTGACAGAGATAGACGTATCAGTTCTGCCTATGTTTCGGACGCTTATGCACCAGGTGAAGCGTCCGCCTTTGTTTTATTGGTCAATGAAAAATTCGAAGCGGAATGTGGTGTTAACGAAGGGTTAAAATTATATGCGCCTGGTTTCGGGGAATAGCCCGGAAGCATGTACACCGATCAAGTGTACCGGGGAGATGGCTTGGATGCGGCTTTTAAGCAAGCTATTCTGCATAGTCCGGGTTTGCCGATTAGCACTATCTATTCTAGTATGAATGGCGGAAAGTTTTGGGCAAAAGAATATGGCGTTGCCTGTACTCGCAATCATGGTGCATTAGATAGTGATCTAAGCTACGAACATCCGGCAGATTTTTTTGGCGATATCGGTGCGGCATATGGCCCCCTGGCATTAGGTTTAATTGCAGGTCGAAGTGTCGGCAACACATTACTGTACTGCTCGTCAGATTCGAGATGCCCTGCCGCTGTTTATGTTGTCAATGATAAGATACAGAAGAGCTGATTTAGCGTCAGTTTTTTTGTATTGTCGTTCGATTAAGAGAGATTCTATGGAACTTGGATAAATGGTTAAAGTGGCTTTGGCCGCGCCACACACTGACGATGATTGCCCGTTTTGTAAGACGGAGGAATCCGTCTATATGAAAAACTTTCTGGCTGCCGATTACGACGAAGCTGCGTCAGCGGGCAACAGTTCCGATAATCATTCAGGGACACTTGCGAAAAACTTATCTGGATTCACCACATATACTCGGCCAATTACCCCTGACGAATCAAAGAAAACAAAGCCTCGGGCTGAAGAGTTGGATGTGAACAAACCCGTTGAAAAGGGTGAGAAGGCGCCCTTCGACACCATGTCTTTTGCGCGTGCCGAGGCTAGAACCTGGCATAAAGAAGTGTTTGAGGCCGGTACCATTCCGGTACTGTACGGCGCTCACCATTTAATACCGGGTAACGATAGTTTGGGGGCCAGTATACTTTATGAAAACAAAAAATTAGGCCCTGTCGATGATGGAGATGACAAAGACAATATTGGCTATAACGTGAATAGTGCAAACAATGGAGCATGGCTCGTCAGTAATTATGCAGTTAAAGGTTGGGGTGGTATGGATGAGGAATTCAAAAAATCTTACGCATTTTTAGCTATGTATGACAGCGGAAGACAGTTTCATGATTCGCATAGAAAGCCTTATTCGACAACTGTTAAAAAAGTATTAGATGACTTAGATAAGCTGATGGGGAAAATGAAAGATGGATGCCCCTTTTGCGGTGAAGGGGAAAGCCCTAGCGCGCCGGTTTATCATTTAAATGCTCGCTTGAATGCGATATCACGCTGGTTGTTAAGGCACTTAACTAGTGATGTTAAAAAATGGGAAAAGGATATCGTTACTTCTTCGTGGTGTACAGAGTACAAGAAGTTCTTAGCTAACGACCCAAAGACGGTAAATCGCATGCGGAATGAACATCCCGCAGAATAACAAAAATAGTTTATTTGATGGCTATTATTTTGAGAAATGATGACACACTTTTTTTTTGATGGAAAGACCAGGTGGCCACATATCAACTATGTGACGCCTCAATGAGAAAGCAGAATAATGGTCTTTCTTGGGGGGATTTTATTGACGGTGCGAAATTGCGTACCGAGCAAGTGGAAGAGCCTATTCTGGTTGACTTGCGGTACCCAGAAGATGTGATGCCAGAATTGTTTGAATCGCCGCTTTTAATTAGTGATGAATTGTTGCTGATTTTTCAATTTTGGTATTGACAATATCGATGCCTATGGATGTCACTTGATCGATGGAACGTCGGGCAAGGTATGGACGAATTACAAGCTGTGTAACATTATCGGTTTGTTAGACGTTTTTGATATGCAGGCGTCTAATCTGAATGAAAACTCCCCTCCGGAAGTGGCCTTATTGTTTGACGATATTGTGATAAACGAAAGTAAAGCGGCAGGTCATCATCTGTTTCGACCTTATCGGGAAATGTCTTCCATCGTGGTATCACAGGAGTTGAAAGAGTATATAGAAGGGCTAGATAAATATAATAATATGTAGTTTGTTCATCCGAGTGAATACGCTTAAATACGTGTGTCACAGCCGCCTTGTTTTACGACACCTTTTTGAATGTTATAGGCAATGGTTTTTTGGATGCACCTTCTGGAAGTTCCTGTGCTTTCTCCACGAGATTTCAAGTGGATAGTAATGTCTTTAATGGCGGAATTTAATTTATCCCTGTCAGTTTTTCGATAGACCTTTTCAACATCAAATACTGTGGTGAGGCGGGAGAGTATACCCGTTACGATAACTTCTCCGCTACCGTAGGAGCTGCAGCCCAAAACGGTTAAAACGCTAATAAGCAGGCTAATTCAGGCGAGCGCTTTGGCTGAGCTGAACTTATCAATTTTCTTCCCGCTGCTATTTGATTATTGTTGGCGCGGGCAGGCTACAGATCGAGCGCAAGGGAAAATGTATAAACGAGGTGTAACGCAATTTAGGTTTTGAGATTGTTGCAGAGGGGGCCGCGCGAGGTTAGCGAGCAGTGCTTCCGTATGGCATGCTGCGGGAATGACAGGGCAGGCCATTGATGGAAGCTATAAGCCACTGTTCTTGTGGCTTGACTCGGAGGCTATAGCTAGGCGACTAGAGATGAATTTTGCGCAGCTTGCCGTTAAAGGCTTTGTTGTTTGCGTTAAAGTGCATATCAAACAGAGATATACTCGATGCATCCGAGGCGACACTGTTAAATGTGTAGACGATTGGTGTTGAGACACCGGCAACAAAGGTATGTATAAAGTATCTTCCACTGCTTTTACCGCCAATGGAGACGTTGTTTGCGAGGGTTTCTCTCCCGTAGTTATCTAAAATTCGGGCGTTAGTGCCGCCACTTTTTGCGTAAACATAGATATCTAGATCATTATTTTCATCATCGTTGCGTGCATACACGGTACATACGACGGAAGTCCCATTTTTTTCGCATGAGTCTAGGCTCAGGGTTAGTATATTGGTCGATATACTCATAATGCCATGCTTCGGTTTTTCGGCGTTTTCAGATGTTGCTTTTATTACGCTACCAGAGCTCGCAGATTTTACTTTTTTCGCTTTTTTATCCATCAGCTGGGAAACGGTACCGACTTTGGGGATGTTGGTGGCCGCAACAGCGAATATTTTTGCCGTTGTTACGGAGATCATTCGCGCATTCACTTTTACTGTATTCCCCAGATTAGTAACAGACCCCGTAACGATCGCATCGACCCCCAGAATCTTTCCGACTTGGCTCATGGCGTCGGCGTCGAGCAAACCAGATGTGCCTAGGCCTTGCTCATTTAATACTTTCAGCAGTTGGCGGCGCTCGACCACTTCAAACTGATCTGTTTTCAGCATGTATAGCTGCGTAATTAATTCTTCGGCTAGAAATTGCCCGAACGCGGATACTTCGTCATTAAGGTTGCTGAATTCAATAACGGCAATCTTGCGTTTATTGTTGCCTTTCATGTTGACTGAAATCTGTTTCGCCAGATCTTTTACGCCCTCATCGAGGTTGCCAGCGGCATTCGCTTGGCTGAGCGTTAAAAGTAAGATTCCAGCGAATAAGCAGTGGCATAGTCCTATAAGTTTTTGCTTTATCATTATTTTATCCCTGCTGTTTGTGTGGTTTAGTTCACTTCCGTTACTTTTATTTCCAGCCGCTGCTGCTGAAAATCCAACGTTAGGACTGTGGCTTTAAATTTTCCTTTAGCGCCATCAAACACCAGGCTTTGACCAGCGTTGAATATCGGTTTGTGCACGGCTTGGCGTCCATCTGGGGCAGCCACTAGCTTGGCGAATTGTTTTCCCTGCAGCTCTTGGAATTCTGCACTGAAATATGTTAGTGCGATTTCATCTCGTACGCTTTTCCCTGTGTTCAGAGTAAGGTTGGTTTTTATTGGGGTTGTGGGAGAGGGCGAATTAAAATTTTCTGTGGGTGTGACGCGTGGGTTTTGTGTTTCTATTGCTGATTGGTCACCTGAAGAAGAGAAGAGTTGAACCAAAGCCACTAAACTGGGTGGGAATGCCAACACAATTCCAATGATTGCGAGAACAGCCGGGCGCTTCCAGATTGGTAGGTGCTCACTCACTCGAAGTTCCCTCTTATCCCTGTATTACACAGCGAAATGTTGCACAAAATAGAGTCTATCCGTATTTCGTCATCACGATCAACCATCTTTAGTGGAAAAGATAAATGGGTGCCATTGGGGCAGTACATCTAGGCTAAATAAGTAATTACACGCCAAGTTGGTGGAAATCCCCTTGCTATATTGTTTAGATCTAATGGGGGCAGAGCCATTAATTTTCCTCTCTTTTATATTCGTGGGATTCATCAAGGCGCAGCCTTGGATTGTTGCCGCGCCTTTCTACTTATGTCCGTTAGCGATTCGCGTTCGAAACTTTACCTTGATCGTTTTTATGAAACCAATGGTAAAGGACTGGTAGCACGAGTAACGTTAACAAGGTAGAAGAAATAATCCCTCCAATAACAACGGTAGCCAACGGACGTTGAACTTCTGCGCCAGTTCCCGTGTTTAAAGCCATTGGCATAAAACCAAGGCTGGCTACTAGTGCGGTCATAAGTACCGGTCGCAAGCGGACCAGGGCTCCTTCAGTAACTGCTAGTATTAAATCGCCTTTTTCATGCCATAGGTCGCGAATAAACGCTAACATGACTAAGCCGTTTAAAACTGCAACGCCCGATAAGGCGATAAAACCAATGCCCGCTGAAATGGACATGGGCATGTCGCGTAAAGCCAATGCTAAAACACCGCCTGTTAGAGCCAACGGCACACCACTGAAGGTAATCAACGCATCTTTTAGGGAGCCAAAAGCCATAACTAACAAACCAATTATGAGCAGTAAGGTTAACGGTACGACTAATGACAATCGTTTGCTCGCGGATTCCAGTTGCTCAAAGGTACCGCCATAATCAAGCCAATAGCCGGCAGGAATATCTATTTGTACAGCTATTTGTTTTTTAACATCTTCTACAAACCCACCGAGGTCTCGACCGCGTACGTTGGCGGTAACAACAATACGGCGTTTACCGTTTTCACGACTAATTTGTGCCGGGGCAGGAGAAAGATCCAAAGTAGCAATTTCTGATAGAGGAACATAGTCACCGTTGGGCAGTGGTACTGGTAAAAATGCTAAACGTTCGATGTCACGCCGCTCTGTTTCCGGTAGGCGAACTACCAGCTGAAAACGTCGGTCACCTTCATACAATATTCCCGCACTCTCGCCAGCAATCGCCGTAGCCACCCAATTTTGTAACTCAGATACATTAAGGCCATAACGACCCAGGGCCGTGCGCTTGGGGATGATCGACAAGGTGGGCAGCCCGGTGACTTGCTCTACTCGAGCATCGGCAGCACCGTCGATATTGTTGAGGGTTTTTAAAATATCGTTGGCCGTTAGGATCAGTTGGTCCAAATCATCGCCGAACACCTTGATACCCAAATCAGCGCGAACTCCAGAGATTAGTTCATTGAATCGCATTTGAATGGGTTGGGTGAATTCGTAATTGTTACCAGGTAATTCTTCGAGTGATTTTGCCATTTGTTCAACCAACTCTTGCTTGGTCAGTGAGGGATCTGGCCACAGCGCACGCGGCTTTAAAATTACGAAATTATCTGCGACGTTGGGTGGCATAGGGTCAGTAGCCACTTCTGCGGTACCGATGCGAGCGAACACTTTATCGACTTGAGGAAAGGTTTTGATACGCAGCTCTAACAATTCCTGCATTTCCACGGCCTGCTCTAATCCGGTTCCAGGAATTCGCATAGCGTGCAGCGCAATATCGCCTTCGTTGAGTTGCGGTACAAATTCGGAACCCAAAGTTGTCGCCAGCCAAAGCGAAAACGCTACAAGAGCACTCGCACTGGCCACGACGACCCAACGAAATTTTAATGCGAGCAACAACATGGGTTCGTACGCTGACTTGGCTCCGCGAATCACCACTCCTTCTTTTGCGCTGATTTTTCCTTTTAAAAATACAGCTACAGCGGCAGGCACCACGGTTAATGACAACACCATGGCTGAGATTAACGCCATTACAACTGTGGCAGCCATAGGATGGAACATTTTTCCTTCAACGCCGGTGAGTAAAAAAATGGGAATATACACGACGGTAATAATTGCAACGCCGAAGAGGCTGGGACGAATTACTTCGGAGGTGGATTCGTAAACGACATTTAAGCGCTCGCGTAAGTCCAATTGTCCCTCATGCTGTGCGTGAGATAAGCGACGAATGGCGTTGTCGACGATAATTACCGCACCGTCGACGATCAATCCAAAATCTAAAGCCCCCAAGCTCATCAAATTAGCCGACACACCGGTTTTGACCATGCCTGTAATCGTCATCAGCATGGTCAGTGGAATCACGGCTGCGGTAATCAACGCAGCACGGAGATTACCTAGCAATAAAAACAACACAACCACTACGAGTAATGCACCTTCCAAGAGGTTCTTGCTTACCGTGGCAATGGCCTTGTCGACTAACGCAGTACGATCATATACAGGCATCGCAATGACGCCTTCCGGCAGAGAGCTCTGAATTACCTCAAGGCGCTGCGCCACATCGCGTGCAACCGTTCGGGAGTTCTCGCCGATCAACATCATGGCAGTTCCGAGCACGGTCTCGACGCCGTCTTGCGTTGCTGCGCCTGAGCGCAATTCTTTGCCTATGCCGATGCTCGCAACATCTGCAATTTTAACGGGTATCGTATTGTTTTCCGCTACAATCACATTGGCGATCTCTTCTATCGTTGCCAGCTGGCCGGGGGAGCGCACCAACAACTGCTGACCGTTGCGTTCGATATAACCGGCGCCACGATTGTTATTATTGGCTTCCAATGCTCGGACGATATCTGCCATCCCCACGTCAAAATGTAAGAGCTTTTGAATGTCTGGGGTAATGTGGTATTGCTTGTTGTAGCCGCCAATACTGTTGACTTCCACAACCCCTTTTACTTGTGCCAATTGGGGCTTGATAATCCAGTCTTGAATTTCACGTAAGGCCGTGGCGTCGTAGTGCTGACCATTGCTTTGCACCGCTCCAGGCTGAGCCTGTACGGTGTACATAAATATTTCACCCAGCCCTGTAGAGATAGGACCCATCTCTGGCTCCATACCTGGCGGTAGACCACTTTTAATTGCGCCTAGTTTTGTGTTAATTAAGTTTCGCGCGAAGTAGATGTCGGATCCTTCATCGAAGACAACCGTTACTTGCGAAAGACCATAACGAGATACGGATCGGGTATAGGCCAGATTGGGTAATCCCGCCAATGCTGTCTCTACTGGATAGGTAATGCGCTGCTCTGTCTCCAGCGGCGAATAACCTGGAGCCGCCGTATTAATTTGCACCTGAACGTTGGTAATATCGGGTACGGCGTCAATAGGCAATTTTTGGTAACTCCAGATACCAATACCCACGATTAAAAAAATACTGCACAAGAATAATAAACGCCGCTCAATGGCAAGGCGTAAAATTGAATCAATCATTTCACCCCCCCTTAGTGTTCGTGTTCAGCTTCTGATTTTTCGATATCTGCTTTTATGAGATAGCTATTTTTCGTCACATACTCTGTGTTTGCTTGAACACCCGAAAGCACTTCTGAGAAGTTATCATCGCTTTGCCCAAGAACAAGTGCAGTAAATCGATAGTCGTCATGCTCTTTGACAAATATGCCGGTGCGGCCGCCCATGGTTTGTAGAGCCGATTTTTTTACAGCAATCGATGTTTCGAATTCGCTTATGACGATTTTCCCTTCAACCATAAGGCCCGGAAACCAATTATTTTCCTTGTTACTGATTTTGGCGCGGGCGATAAGGTAAGGCGAAGTATCTTCGGAGGGCAGTAAATGGGAAATGTGCGTATCAAAATGCTTCTCTCCCGCCGTAATATGAACGGGCTGTCCAATGTTGAGCGATTGCTGTTGTATCGGGAAGATGCGCAATTCAACCCATAACGATTCAAAGCTTGAAATCGAAAACAATACTTGTGCTTGTGTCATTTCTCCTGCGTTAGCATGGCGCTGAATAATTGTGCCGCTGATCGGTGCGCGAACTTCGTAGCGCTTTAAGCTTTCATTGGATTCAATAATGGCAAGAAGGTCACCCGTACTCACTTGATCACCCATATTGACGGCCACTGACCGGACAACACCAGGAAACCGCGCACGAACGTGGCTGGTGTGCTCTGGTGCGGTCGCTAACCGCCCATAACTTGTGAATGTTTGGTGGAGCGTTTGCGGGCCTGTTTGCGCTACCTCAATTCCCACTTGGAGGGCCATGGCGTCATCAATTTCAGTAGCGCCTTCTTCACTATGTCTGCGCTCATCTCCATCCTCATGATTTGAGTTTTCTACGCGGTCAAGCCCCTTTTGGTGGGCATGATCTTCAACGAGTTTGTGGTCCTGTGAATCACTGCTTTGAACTGTAACGGTGAGGCTTGAATAAAAAACAATACAAAATACAATTAATGATTTTTTCACTATTTAATCCTGTCTTTTCAGCGTTTTCTATCAACACTGAAATAAAAATTGGCTTATTGAGTTATGCGTGCTTAGGAATGGAGTGGCTCGGCAATTAACTGTTCGATAATTGCCTGATTGATCGATGCTGCCGCCGCATTCTCAATGAATGATCGTTTCGCATCGAGCAACTCTTTTTGTGCAGCTATCCAGTCTTGATAGCTGTAACGCCCTGTTTCATAGGCGCGCTGCGTTGAGGCTAAGACGGCATTTAAATCCGGTAGAATAGTCGTGCGAAATACCTTTACTGCCGCGATATGCTGTTGCCGCTGAGAATAGGCTTCAAACAACAATACATGCAGTTTTAGGAGAGCTGTTTGACGCTCGTACACCACCTCACTTTCAGCGGCCAAGGCGGATTTCAGTGCGCCTCTGCTACGTTTGCCAGTAGATAGCGGGATCGATACACCCGCCGTGAATGCGGTGTCACCGCTATCTTCAAATCGACGTACGCCGAGCTGCCAGCTGAGATTCGATATGGATTGTGTTCTCGCGAGCGAGACCTCGGCCTTCTTCAAGCGTGCTTTACTGGCAAGTTGGTTTATTGCCGGTGATTTTTGGGCTCGATCATAGAGCGTGGCAAAATCTGATGACTGTCCAAAGGCATCGATCTTTCCATTTAGTGTGGTCCAGTTGGGCGAAGTCTCTCCCCAATAGGCGGCGATCTTGATCCGTAATCGTTGGTATTGTTGCTCCAGCGCATTTACCTGAAGCTGCGCCTGAGAGAAAGCTGATTTCGCTCGCTTGACTTCAGCCTCTGGCGCGGCGCCTTGCTTAGATCGGTTTTTAACGATCGCTAGGGTATTTTGCGCCAGATCACGTGTATCTTTGGCAAGCGCTGATAACGCTTGAACCTCAAGTGCCCGTATAAAGCAGCTTGTGAGCTCACCCAAAACATCCAACGTAAAGGCTTGACGATGATCGTTGAACGCTTGAATTTGTGCGTCTGTGACTGATACTCGAGCAAGACGCTTCCCCCCGAATTCGATGACGGAAGACAAAGCAAGTGTTGTTTCTGCAGATTGAGTGCCTGCCAAATTGCCGCTACCGCCAAAATTGTCAACCTCGAGGCCGACATTTAAGGCTGGTCTTAGCTCGCTGAGCTTTCGGCGACCTAGCAAACCCTCCTTTTTAATATTGAATTGATGAAGTTGTGGGTTTCGTGCCAAGGTCTTCGTAATGGCTTGCTGAAGAGATAACGATTGATCGCTATTTTGGGCAAATGCCTTCGTCGATACGACAGAGAATAAAATTAGCCCTACGCCTGCGTATAAACGCAGGCGTGAGCCCGAGTGTTGGTTGAAAAACATATTTGAGTCCTGCTAAATGAATCGATATGCCGAAATAATTCGACTATTTCTAAAGGCGAGGACTAAACAATTGGAGGGCGGTAAAGAGACGGAGGAGCTTGGGATGAGTATTCATCCCTTTGGGTGAACGTTACCGATTGGTTATTCGTGGGCGAAATATGGCAAAACGACACCGGTAATACTGTGCTGGCCATACTGTGGCAGTGGCAACAGTGGTGGCAATCGAGAGTATCACCTTGTTGTTCGGCTGCACCCTTGGCTTCAGCCGAGGATTGGTCATGTACATGCTCAGCAATTATTTCGTGCTGGTTACTGGGTTGGTGAAATTGATGTGGGTCAGCGACCGCTGCAATTAATTGCAGCGGTATCAGGGCGAGCAGTACCAGTCTTAGACACACGTCGAACAATTAAAAGGCCATTTCGTTTGTAGCAAGTAGTTCATATTAGTCTACAGAGGACGCAAATTAGTTCAAGTATTGATGCAGAAATTCCACCCAGTGCTGCACGCTCAGCTTATAGGTTGTGATGTGTTTCAGGGGGGGGATTTGAACCCCATTGATTGTGCTGAAGCATGGCCAGTGAATAGTCACGCGCTCTTTGGCATCTGATTTTCGATGGCCCAACACTAGTTTTGGGGCGATATTTGTTTTTGGGTTGTTGAATTGCAAACTCTGGTCATTATCGGATCCAAATCATAGCCAAAATATTCGGCTACAACCGTGGATAGGCTTTCCCTGCTAATGTTAGGAATTACTTCCATACCATTGTCTCTGTATATCTCTAGTTGGGTATTACGAATAAACAGGAAGCTTTCTCCAACAACCATTGAGAAGCGTAGCTGGTTGCTAAATGGGTAGGTAATATTGTTGAAAAATCGCATGGCAATGGCTTGACGTATATCGTTTTCTGATTTTTCTGCAATGTCGATTTCCATTTGCAGTTTTTCTACGCCACACTTGCGATGATAAATTTTGATTACGCCATTTAGTATCTCACTCCTAAAACGCATACCGTAGCACTCATATTCCGTGCGGCCTGTGGTGGAATATAGATAAATCGATGGCCAGCCATTGCCAATATCAGCAAAGTAGCGATGGTTATCTATCTCAAGCCGGATCAAACGGTGGATGTTTCGTCCACCAATGCGGGCGGAATGCAGGTGTGCATCTAGGCCCGCTGCTTTTGCTGTTGTTAGGTAACTCAGCGTTTTATCTGAGCAGGTACCACCGTATGCGGTTATGGTGGGCTGTAGATTGTTGAGTAAATAGAGATTATGAAATGGCTCTTGCCTAAATTTTTTGAGTAGTATTTGTTGGGCAAGTTGTACCGTCATCTGTGGGTTTCTCCACGTTTAGCAATGGCTGTATCAAAGGTTGGGTAGCTAAAAAAATAGGGATTATTCGCATGATTAGAAAACATTTTTTGCCAAATTTTCTTAAGCTCGGATAATTCTGAATTTCCGCTTCGCGTTAGGTGGTTCACTATCATTTTACGAATGCCACTGCCGACATCAAAAGACGTCTTTTTACGGAAAGCGATTTCGGCGGGCAATAGGTGACCAAACGCCTCTCTTAGAGCCACTTTGTTTTGGCCGTATTGATAAAAATGATGGTGTTCTAGGTTGTCAGAAATTTGCTTTACCGCTCGGTCTAAGAAAGGGCAGCGAGCTTCAATGCTGTGAGCCATGCAGCACTTATCTAGGCGGCGAAGCTCGGTAAAGCACATATCGCTTATTAGTTTAGTGCGAATTAACTGCCACTCTTGCTTGGTGAGATTTTCGTGATAGCCTGCAAAAAGCTCATCCGCACCGTCACCTGTCAGTACTACCTTTAGGCCTTGCTGGTGTGCTTTCTTGGCTAGTAAATAGGTTGCAAGCCCGTTGCTAATTATCGATGGATTGTAACTTTCAGTAGCGAAGACTACTTTGCCAATCAGCTCGGGGAGTTTTTTTTCTTTTGGCAGTGGGATGTAGTGAACATTGGTTAACTCCAGGTGCTTTACAATCGTGTTAACCTTAGCAATATCAGAACTATCTGCGTTGCCAAGTGCGAAATAGGTGATGTCTCGGCGATGTTGGTTCGCTAGTGCCGCAATTATAGAGCTATCTAAGCCGCCGCTAAGAAAGATACCAAACTGCTGTTTTGGTAAACGTTTAATAACGGCTTGTTTCATCGCTTCAGTCAAGCTGGGTGTGGTGGCGCGTGGAAAGCGTTTTGAAATTTGAGTTAGCTTACCCGAAGTTAAATCTATCTGGCTAATGCCAAGCGGCACTTGCTTAAACCATTCGATGCTTTGAATTGCTTTTAGTTCGCTTACCACGAATAAGTTACCATCGCCTTGGCCAAAAAACAGTGGCTTTTTCCCCATGTGATCACGCAGCAGATATAGCCTATTGCTACTCTGTAGGTAAAGCACGCCTGAATAGAAACCATCTAGTTCAGAAAGTACTTGCTCGCCCACTTTTGCAAATAAGGGTACAACGATGTGGGTATCACACTTATTCTTTGGCACTAAACAGTATTTTTGTGCTAAGGCATCTGCATTATAAACTTCGCCATTGATCACTCCAACGACATCGCCTAATTGATATGGCTGGCGGCCGGATATGCTTTCATCGTTAATTGCTAGGCGTGCGAAACCAATAGCCAATTGACCACTTATCCAACAATGCTGGTCGTCTGGTCCACGATGGGATAGTCGAGCTAAGGTGGATGGTAAAATTTTCTCTGCAGTTGCACCGTAGAGTACTGCTATTCCACACATGATTCTTTTTCTTGGTTGGTTCGAAGCTCCGTGCGTAGTTGCATTAGTAGTTCGCCGAGACGGTTTAAACCTGTACCGTTTTCTGCGTCCCCCCAGTAGTTGTCGTTGGGGGTATGTTCGGCAATGTGACATTGTTGGGTGGATAATAATAAGGCTTTGAGCTCAGGGTGCTGGGTAAATTTCGCTGTAATTGCTTGCCACATTACGTCATCTTTTATGTTTCGCCAGTTGAGCTCGCAGTGTTGTTCTTCAAGCCGCTTGGCGCTTTGCTTGGCTAGTATTGGGCTCGCCGCACAGCGAACCTGCTCTTGTAGGGCTAGATCGTTAAATTTTTGCGCTTGGTAGAAGTGTTCGGCCGTGGTCCATATTTTGCCATTTAGATATACTGCATGGGGTGAAAAGTTTGAGAACTCTCCCCACGTTTGGTCGGAATGATAAAAGTGGATTACTTTAGTGCTGCCTGTCGCGTAACCGAGAGGCACGCAGTGGCCTAGTTTGTCATTCTTGCTTTGCAAATATTTCGCATTTTCGGGTCGTACTTTCGGGTGCGTATTAACAACTTCTACCTTAATACCTGCTAGCTCCAAGGCGCACCGTTTACGCGGATTATTTGAGATCAAGCGTACTTCCTTTATCGTCATTTTCTTTAATACTTCGATAGCTGGAGTGTAATCACGAATGTCCTGCTCTAAGCCCATTGCTTGAAATGATTCGGCGGTATCCAGTGCTTCGGTTTGCATTTTAAAGATTGCTTGAATCTTGTTCGACAAGCCTTGCCCTCGGCCTTCTTGATGCAGGTGAAATATAATGCCGCCACCTTCGTGTGCAATGACTTTCATTGACTCGCGCAATTGGTCTGCGCAGTCACAGTCTTGCGCGTCAAATACTTCGGAGGCCAAGCACGATGAGTGCAGGCGGAGTATCGGCTTACTACCTAGCTTATTAATGTCGCCAAACGTTACCACTCGTAGTAATTCGTTACTGGCGTCGTACATTCTAAATGTGCCGTGTGGCGTTGGTAGTTCACAGTAGTTTTGAAATGGCATTTTTATTCAGTTGTTTCCAATTTTTTTGCGTGCAAAGGCAAAGCGGTTGCTCTGCTGCACGATTTGAGAAAGGAATTCGCTTACATGGTGCTCGTTCATTTTTTTAACCTTTGCTTCTAGCTGGGTTATCGTGGCTGAAGTGAAAGATCGGGTCAGGTATGAACTTAGCTCGGTCAGCTCAGGATAATTAGCTAATGCTTGTGTTAGACCTTTAATTCTGTAGACGCTATATTGTAATCGAACCAAGCGACTGTTACGTGAGGCTTTGGTTGCCTGCCAAACGTCGGTTATTTCAGATGGGGTAAATTCTAGGCTGTGATCTGGTTTAGAATGTAAAAATTTTTGGAGTCCGGCGTACAGTGCCGAGCCCATGAGTTCATCCTGCACCTTACTTAGATCCAGCGTTTTCTCGCGTTGTGTGCTGCCTATGTGCTGTACAGGGAACGGCGCACTTTTAATGCTCAATCCATGATGATGTTTGTTTATAATTGCCCAGACCATGTCTGATCGGCGTATTTCTCGCCCAGCTATTTTTGGAATTAGATTGGGTGTATGTGTTAGCGCAATGGGATTCAGTACAAGGGTGTTACCGCCACGGTTTACGGTATCTTCCGCTGCCGCCAGTGGTTCTGCTGGGCATGTTGGGATGATACTGCGGGTCAGTGGGTACCCGGTGACCAGTAACGGAGCATAAGCAAACAAGCGGGCGCGGGCTTCCGCGACGGTTTCGCCTTGGTACGCGGGTATAAGCCAAAATGGTGCTTCGATATGTGCGGTATGCTTGCGTGATAAGTCGTAGTAATAATCGGGGTATTTGTCTCGAAGCGCTTTGTTTTCTTTGCTGCGGTCCGGCAGTGCGATATTACTTGGTAGGTTATCTAGCCAGCGTAAGTTATGTAAAAGGTCTAATAGTTGACCGCGTAGGCCATTTAGCGGAGGGTTGGGCGAGGAGTTTTCGTATTGCCCAATCAACACATCAACACCTTTTTGTTTAAAGCTTGGCAACCATGGGAGGTACTGTTTGGCTCGAGCATCTAAGCGCATATCATCATCGAGAATCCAAGCAATACTATTTGAGCTTGCCAGGCATGCTAAGCCAACGTATTTTTGTAGCATGCTTCTAGCTTGTGCGATGCCCACTTGGCCGTGGGGGCGGCTTACTAAGTCGGGGCCAAAAACACCGCTTTCAGCATCTAAGATTTGTTCTGCTTCACTAATGATTTGCACTATTCCCAATGCTCGCTTGCTCTGCGCATTCACTGCATGGATAGTACTGGCCGAGCAACCGTTGCAGAGTACGATGGTACTTACCCTGGATAAAAAACGACATTGTGCAAGGTCGGCAATGCTATTGAGTAATGGTAATAGCTTGTAGGCATCAGCAGTAATCACTCCGACAATTAGTTCAAACTTCGTTGATAATTCTGAAGGTCTTTCTAGTGGTAGTCTGGCTTGTTGCACCTGTTTTAGATTGCAGTCAATGCCGACTAATAGATGGCGAAATACTGAGTAGCCTTTCATCTCCGGTAGGTCAATAGTGCTAAGCGATTGATGCATTAAGTCCTTGAGTCGCGGATGATCGGCATGGTGAATAGTTAAATACGCGCGCCGCGCCATGTGTTCAAAACCCAATTCATTCCATGGCCGAATATCCGAGCCATAGTCAATCAGTTTTACTTCGTTTTGAGTGTTAATCAGGTTTTTTGGGTGAATGTCATTGCACACAATTCCCGACTTGCTACAACTATGCAGTAAGTTAATCACTTGCTCGCGGTTACCACCTTGGTATGGAGTGCTAGCCTCATAAGCATAAGTTAACACGAGGGTGTTGCCGTCGGGGATAACGTCTAAGACATATAAGCCCGGTAGCCCATGCCATTGCGTGCTGTAGTGTTGTAAAAACTTGATCTGCTCAACTGGTGTACGGGTTTTCCAGTAGTCGATGCATTTAAAAACGCGCTCTTGATCGGCCATTACTACGGCTTCTGAGCCGATGCCAAGAAGTTGTAGACTGCCAACATTGAGAAGTTTTTTGATGCGTGCATGTGCAGCGTCGATACGGCATTTTTGTATTGCTTGACAGAGAGCTGGTTTCAGCTTGAAGAGCTGAGGATTAAGGTTGGTGTCGCGCAATTGGCGAGCACCCAATTCCATCAGTATTTCTAAAACGTCATTTTGGTTCGTACGTGATGAGATGTCTTTTATTTGCCAGTTATTTATTATCCAAGCACTGTAGCCAATATTTTTATTGGCTACATGTACCGTAGCCGTTTTGATGTATACTTGTCTGTCACAAAGGTTGTAATAGTTAATTCCTAATTGGCTTAAGAAATTAAGAAATATACTAAGCTCGTGCAAATCCACGCTCTGGTTTGCAGTCAATACGAGATTAAAGGCGACAAGCTGTTGTTTGCCTGCATGGTGAATATTTTCAATGGCCTTACTAACCTCATTCATAGAGATGCTAGCAAGTTCAATACCTAGGATTAGTGCGATTAGATCTGTTTGCTTTGATGCGGATTGGGTCGGTGCCTTTGGTTGCCAGTTAAACAGGCGTTGCGCACGTTCAAGGAAGGCCTCACGCTGTGCATCATTCATCCGCGCATTGTATTTCTGCCAAAATACGGCCAAACCATTTTTTTTTGCTGGTGAATTTGGTTTGCTGAGTCGTTGGCGCTCGTTATCTGCATAGTGGTTTAGCAACGGTTTATTAATGCTGCAGTAACGAATACTGCCTGATTCACAGAGGCGTATGCACAAATCACGATCAGTGCAACTTTGAAGTCTCTCATCGAAACCACCTGCCATCAGCATGGTAGCCATTGATAAGAATAAGTTAGAGCTTTGAATACCCGGGTTTCCGCGCAAGAATAGGTCTTCATTAAGTGACTTCGGGGGTAAGCACTCGATAGGCGCTCGAACATCGCTTTCGAATCGATAGAACCCTGTTGCTACTATATTGGAATGGTTGGTGGTTGATACCGCTAGGCACTCTTCTAAGTAGCTGGGGTGCCATTCATCGTCATCATCCAGGAACGCTATAAAAAGCGAATCAAAGCATTTTATTTGCAGTGAGAAAAGGTGGTCTATTGCCGTATTCCAGGCGCCGCTGGCACCAGGCGTTCGCTGATTTATTAAATAATGTACTTGAAAGGCAGTTGGTGGAAGGGATTCGAGGGTTAGTCTATTTTCTCGTTGCACATGCTTTGGAGAGTCATCTACTACAATAAGGTGATTCGGTAATCTGGACTGATTAGAAACTGATTTTAGGGCTCGTTGTTTTAGTAGGCCAGGTCTGTTTTTGGTCGCAATAATAACTGCTACATCTGGGGAGCTCAAGCTGTAAACCAATTTCTTTGAATAATTAGAAGAAACACTTCAATCAGATATGTCCAAATGCTTAAAAACGTATATGGCTTACTTTATAAGCCTTTTCTTTCTATCGCAAGTCAAACCGGTGGAGTTGATAGTTCAATTTGATATTGAGTTTTGCTGCTTATGCTAGCTAGTGCAGCTCTACTAGGCACTTTTTTCTTGTCCGAGTTCAGCTAGTTTCTCATCAACGTAAGAGAGGTTGGAGGTATATCTCCAACAGCTTGGCGATCATGTACGGACTTGCGCTGGTTTGATCAAAGATTCTGCTGGAATACCCAAACCTTCATGCAGCTTCCAGATCATCTTAAAGGTTAGTGAACGTTTGTGATTCAAAATTTCATAAACGCAGTTACTCCTACCGATCATCGGTTCCGAATCTTTTACTATTAAGTCTTTGCGTTTCATTTCGAATTTGATTGCCTCAACAGGGTCTGGCAGTCCCATTGGTAAATACTTCCCTTCATGGGCTGACCATTAAGTCCAGCTTTTCACCTTCTGGCGGTTCCGGTGAGGCCGTCATTAGGCTTTCAACTTCTGTCAATGCGGCTAGGTAGTCGGCATCAGTTTTAATCGGTTTGATGTCCATAGTCGTTCCTACTGCTTCTACAATAGGGGGCAATTAAATAGTTTGTGCATCAATCTTGTTATGCTGAGCATGGGTGCCGATAAAACGGGCGTATACAATTCCGTAGGTTTAATTGATCAAGGCTACAAGTCGATACTTATTCCCAGCGGTATTGAAAACTACTCGATTATCTTTAAGGATACTGGCGTTATTGAAGTCCTGCTTAACATCGGCGGGTGAGCCCCAATAAACATGGAATACATGACGGCGTCAAGCGAGTGTCGGCTCTTTTACATCCAGGTATTCGGGGTTGTTTTCCGAAAACACTTTCGGTGTTGATAAGGCGATTATTCTCACGAGATCAATGCTAGTCCCGTTATGGGACTTGATCAACTAAAATATACCGGAGAATCGAAATGAAATGAGATCAATCACTGATGGTGCAAAGAGAGCTCTACAATCCCCCGTGGCAGTTAATAGGGGCTTCCGTGACTGCATGGGATTTAGGCGGTGGTGGAATGCAGGGAGCGGTTGCCGAGGTTCGAAGGGGGCTGTTTTCATAAAGCTGGGTGGACAGATTAGGTGCAGGCGCGATAAATACCCCTATTTTCTCGCAAGTCCTGAGGGCTAATCGGTGCTTCGGGCCATCCATGGCGGTAACCCCGACTGTGCAAGTCCAAAAGCTTTGTATTGGTGGGGTGTTAACCGCATGCACCATGATTTCATTTAGCCGTTGGCAGAGGCGTTTCACCGTTTCTAAATGGCCTTTAGCGGCAATGGGTTTAATTGCCTTTACGGCTGTAATCTTATGAATTGGAAGTTTGCCGAGGTCGGGAAATATATGACCTTCGAGGGAGCGCCATGTATCTAAAGCATGGTTCGCGGATACTTTGGATTTCTTTACTTCGAGCCACTGGCTAGCCACGTGCTGCAGGGTATTGCTGTGAGATGTTTCGTTAATCAGGGTTTGTTCGTCGCGGTGTTCTTTGGGGTCGGTATCTTTAGCTAGTAGTTCGCGCGCGGCTTGTCGTTTACCGCGAGCTTCCGCAATGGAAATTTCAGGGTAGCTGCCAAAGCTTAGGCTGGTACGCTTTTTAGTGAATGGCCGGTAGTAATCGAACAACCATAGCTTCGAGCCATTGGGCTTAACTCTAAGCCGCCGCCATCTGATAGCGTATAAACCTTTTCTTTGGCTTTGGCTTGCTTAACTTCTGTGTTGGTTAGGGGCTTGGTTGTTCTCGCCATTTTAGTAGTACCGTTTATAGCTGTACTACCATGGTACTACTAAGCGTACCGCTAAAAAAGTAGGATGTTTTGGTGACTTCTAAAACCTTATAGGCACAAAAAATCCCGTAACTCGTTGGAATTACAGGCTTTTTCGGTCTTCTTTGGGTTTGCTAAAACCCTAGTTTGGTGGAGGCGGGGGGATTTGAACCCCCGTCCGTCAGTTCGCCATCCTCGGCTCTACATGTTTAGTTTCCGTCAATTAATTTAGCCCATTCACAGCCCGGCGGGCAGGACGTGGTGAGCGAGTTCGCTTTAGGTTTCGCAATGGCATCACGATCTAAATGTCACAGCTATCCAGTTCTATATGACAGTCTTTTGCGCGGTACTGGCACCTTACTAAAGACCGCTAGCGGCGAACCACTAGATGGTGCTTCACAGGCTACTTACGCAGCTAGTTGGGCACCGTAGTTGTCATCATTGGCAACTGATTAGTTTGCAGCTTTGGATTAACGTGATTGGCTACCATCACGACATGCACCTTGGGCTTTGATACCGGCGTCGAATCCTAATCGCCCCCGAAATCGACCAACTTTCACTGGCCAGCAGCGCAGTATATCGCAAATGTAGCTTAGCTCCTAGGGGATGACGGGGTGTTTGTGGGGGCTTTGGTGTTGTGCCTTGTCGCTTGATTGAGCGGGGTGGCACTCGAAACCGATAACTTCTGGCTATTGCGGCCATTATGAACCTTGTGTCACGCGACTTTCATTTCCGTGTTCTACTGCTGGCGAGTAGTAAACCAACAATAATAACTCGTGCAAGTCTTTCGCTCCCGCTTTATCAAAAGCTCACTTGTGCAAATTGTCTTTCTTTTCTCAGAAGCAAATCGTTATGAATAATCGACCAGATAGGAAGTTGCCTCGCCGCGTCAGGCGGTTAAGTTTTTTTGATAAGTGCGTTTTTTACGGAACTGTCTCCATTACGGGGGCGGCGGTTATGATGGTTGAGCTATTAGGGACTCGTATTATTGGTCCTTATTACGGTGTAAGTTTAATCGTGTGGTCTTCTTTGTTGTCCGTTTCTCTTTTGGCGCTTGCCGTCGGTTATTATTTTGGCGGAGTGCTTGCGGATAGGAAAACGATATTCCGTTTGCCGCACGCGGTTTTTTTTGCGGCGGTTACGATTAGCCTTATCCCGCTGGTGAGTGAAGCGGTGCAGATATTTTGTAATCCGCTCGGGTTGCGTTTCGGTGCGTTGTCCAGTGCGTTTATTTTATTTACGCCGTGCTTGGTTTTTCTGGGTATGGCTGGCCCCTTTGTGATTCAAATGGCAACGCAGCAGGTGGAGGATGTGGGTTCAACGTCGGGTAGTGTCTACGCTATTAGCACTGTTGGCAGTGTGTTTGGAACGCTGTTGCTGGGCTTCTTTTTGTTGCCTTTGTTCGGTACGCATGCGATTTTGCTGGTGCTGAGCTTGTTGCTGGCGTGCCTGGCATTTGGTTTGGCGATTTATACAAATATCCACCGTCGTTTTTCCGTCGCCACGTTGGCGGTTGTTGTGTTTGTTGGTGGTAGTGCGGTTTGGCAGCTTCAGAATGGAGCGCGCGGTGGTGCGATGCAGGGTTACGAGGTTCTATTCGAGCAGGAAACTCATTATGGTTGGGTGAGGGTGGTGGATCAGCCGAAAAAAAATATTCGCTGGCTAATGTCTGATGCCTCTACGATTGGTGCCGAAGATAATCGGAGTGGCCGTGGTTTGTTGGCTTATCAGGCGGTTGTGCGTTTGCTTCCCTGGTTTAAACCGGGGGCTAAAAAAGCCTTGTTGGTTGGCTTGGGTGCAGGGCATTTGGTTGGTGATTTTCAGCGTTATGGTGTGCAAACGGATGCGATTGAGATTGATCCGGCGGTCGCTCATGCTGCGCGGGAGTTTTTTGATTTCCAACCAACGGGAAAGGTGTTGGTGGGGGATGCGCGATACCGGATTAAGCAGTTGGATGAGCAGTACGATCTGATTGTTCACGATTGTTTCACCGGCGGTGCCGAGCCCTTCCATCTGCTTAGCCAGGAAATGATTGGGGAGTTAAAGACCAAGCTAAAGCCCGGCGGCATTTTGGCGGTAAATTTTGTTGGTTTTACCGAGGCGGAAAAATTGAAGCCGGTGAAGTCTATTGCGCTGACGTTGGACCAGAATTTTGCCTATCGCAAAACCTATGTGGCTATGCCGGAAGAGCCGTTTAATGATTTTATTTTTATGGTGTCTGATGCGCCGGTGCTATTAAGCGAGCACCCTGCGGCAGAGAACGTTGCCCATTGGTTGGCTCCTCGGGAATTTCACATTAATGCCGAGGGTGGTGAGTTGATTACGGATGATTACAACCCGCTAGAGTACCTGCAAATGGCGAAAGCTGAGCATTATCGCGATGTGCTGGTGGCACGGGTTGGTGAGTCGATTTTGTTTCGTTAAGCGGCCTAGTCTGCCTTATTTTGCATTATCCGCTGTTTTTGTTTGTTCCAATCGCGCTCTTTTTCGGTTTGTCGTTTGTCGTGCTGTTGCTTGCCTTTGGCCACGGCTATTTCGCATTTAACGAGGTGCCGCTTCCAGTACATGGCCATAGCTACGATGGTGTGACCTTTTTGCGTTGTAGCTTCGTGTAACTTGCTTAATTCCTTGCGGTGCATAAGCAGTTTGCGCGGCCGGATTGGCTCGGTAACGAAATGTGTCGATGCTTGCGGTAGTGGCTGGATTTGCGCGCCATGGAGCCAGGCTTCGCCTCTGTGGAAGATGACGTAACTTTCGGTCAGTTGACCGTGCCCGGCGCGAAGCGCCTTAACTTCCCAGCCCGCGAGTGCTATTCCAGCCTCTAAGCGGTCTTCGATAAAGTAATCGTGCCGTGCCCTACGGTTTTGCGCGATGGTGTTACTACTGGTTTTTTTCTTCTTGGCCATAGGGGCGGATTATAGGGGGAGACTCGGATTGGGGCCAGCTAAATCCAGGGATAATTCTCTGCAGACAGGGGGCTCTGGCTAGGGGCGCATAGGGGGATGCTAATTTCTGCTGATATCGGCTTCGATGATATATGCCCTGTTTCCGATGCTAGGCTATGTCTGTGCGACTGTAAATTTGCCGTTCTAGTAAATTGTGGGTCGGCCATAGTGTGCTTGGTAGTGTGCAACGAAGCACAGCAAAGGCCGTCATTTCGTCGTTGGAATGACGGCCTTTTTTTAAAAGGTGGCCGTTTATTATGAGGTGATGGTGCTGAACCTGTTCAGATGGCCTTAAGTTTGCGGCTATTTACCGCTACAATCGCGCATTTATCTGCTTTTTAATCATTACGCTTCTGGGGGGTGGAATGGATCAACGAAAAATGCACGGCGTGTGGGCCAACCGCTGGACCTTTATTCTGGCGGCAACTGGGTCGGCCGTTGGCTTGGGCAATATATGGAAATTTCCCTATATAGCGGGCGAAAACGGCGGTGGTGCATTTGTGTTGGTGTATTTGCTGTGTATTGCTGTGGTTGGTATTCCAATCATGATGGCGGAAGTGTTGATTGGTCGCCGTGGCCGTATGAGCCCGATCAATTCCATGCGTTATGTAACGAGCGAGGCCGGATTACACGGTGGATGGACGGGTATTGGCTGGATGGGTGTTGTTGCCGGTTTGATGATTATGGCGTTCTATAGTGTGGTTGCCGGTTGGGCGTTGAATTATGTCGTAGCCTCTGCTGGCGGCGGTTTTTCCGGAATTAGTGGCGATGAAGCGGGAAGCCTGTTTGGTGGTCTTTTACAGGATACAGGGCGGTTAACACTTTGGCATAGCCTGTTCTCGGTGATGACGCTGGCGGTGGTTGCCGCTGGAGTGACCAAGGGCCTGGGGATGGTTGCTCGCGTTCTGATGCCATTCCTTTTTGTTGTACTCGCCATATTACTCGTTTACGGGTTTACCAACGGCGATTTTGCTTCAGCGTTCCGTTTTCTGTTCGATTTTAAGTTCGGCAAGCTGTCGTGGGATGGTGTTCTAGTTGCTCTGGGCCACGCTTTCTTCACCTTGAGTCTGGGCATGGGTTCCATTATGGCTTATGGAGCCTATATGCCGGACCACGCCAACGTGGGGCGAACCATTGTTACCGTTGGTGTGCTGGATACGGTTGTTGCCCTGGTGGCGGGTTTAGCGATTTTCCCCATTGTGTTTGCCTCTCCGGGGATCGAGCCCAGTGCGGGGCCGGGGTTGATGTTTGTTAGCTTGCCGGTGGCTTTTGGGAATATGGCCGGGGGACAAATTTTTGGAACCCTGTTTTTTGTGTTGGTTGCTGTCGCGGCGTGGAGTTCAGCTGTTTCGTTGATCGAACCCGGCGTCGCCTGGTTGTCGGAAACCAAAAGATTTAACCGTGTAACGGCAACAATAGCGCTGACGTTGGTAGCCTGGTTGGGTGGTTTGGGTTGTATCTGGTCGAACAACTGGCTCGAAGACAAACCCGCTTCGGGCATCTATGTATTTGAATCGCTGGATTTTCTCACTTCCCAGATTATGTTGCCCCTTGGTGGTTTGTTTATAGCCCTATTTGTGGGTTGGTTGATGCGACGAGCGATTGTTGCCTCGGAGATGGACGCCGAAGGGCACCCACTGTTTGAAATTTGGCTATTTGTAGTGCGTTATATATCGCCTGCGCTGGTGGCGCTGGTGATGATTTTCAGCCTTGCTGATAAGTTTAAAGGTTAATGGCAAAGCGTATAGAGCGTTCAGCACTGGTTGCCTTTAGTGCAGAGCAGATGTTCGATTTGGTGAATGACTTCGAGTCTTACCCGCAGTATATGCCTGGTTGCGTGGGGGCCGAGTTACTTGCGCGAGAAGCCGATTGGCTAGAGGCGCGTTTGCACCTCGAAAAGGCGGGCATTCGGCAATCTTTCGTTACTCATAATACGTTTAGGCGCCCGGAGTTCATGCACCTTCGCTTGGTGGAAGGCCCTTTCAAATCGTTGGAGGGGGAGTGGGTGTTTCAGCCCCTGGCTGAGAACGCTTGTAAGGTAAGTTTCTGGATTGAGTTCGAGTTTTCCAATAGACTCGTCGCCCTCGCCGCAGGCAAGCTGTTTGAGCATGTGGCATCTGAACAGGTTTCAACCTTGTGTAACCGCGCTAAGCAGCTATATTCCTGAGGTATCCCACGATGAGTGATATTGAACCGATTCAAGTCGAAGTGGCCTACGCTCTGCCCCATAAGCAAAAAATAATCGCCTTGTTGGTGGAGCCCGGAACCACGGCTATGCTCGCTGTTGAAAAGTCGGGCATTGCGAAGTTTTTCCCTGAGCTGGATATTGAAAACGCCAAGATGGGGATTTTCGGTCAGGCCTTGGGTACCAAAGGCTTAAAGCCCGCTAAAGAGCATGTGTTGCTGGCGGGGGACAGGGTAGAAATATATCGCCCGCTGATTGCCGATCCGAAAGAGGTTCGGCGCAAGCGGGCAGAAAAGGCTAAAACTAGCTGATTATCGCGTAGCGCTATGTGGCTGGAGTGACTTCAACCGGGACTGGGGCGCCCTCTTTGGGTTTGTCGTTAGTGCCTTCTTGGTCGGGGTCGACCTTGCTGCTGGACTCTTTGTCGATGTCACCTTCCCAGCGGGCGAGCTTGCCGTCTTCAAAGAATATGCTGAGGTGGTATTCTTGTAGCTGTTTTTCGCCGCGCTTGAGAGCAAAATAATAATCCCAGCGGTCTGGGTGGAAGGTGTCGGCGACCAGGGGGCTGCCCATAACGTAGCGAACCTGTTCGGGAGTCATGCCGACTTCGAGTTGTTCTGTCATATCCTTCTCAACAAAATTGCCTTGTTGAATGTATATGCGATAGACCCAAGGGAATTGGAGGCGAGAGCAGCTGGTGGCTACTATGATTGTTATAATTAATAATGCCGTTTTTAAAACAAATTGCATGCCAGGGGTTTCCGAAAATCAATTGGCCGGGGATAATACCCGATCTGTTTATCACATGAGAAGTCCATAGGAGCATCTAAATGGCAGTAGAAAACCAAGAATTGCGCAAAGCAGGCCTAAAGGTCACACTGCCGAGAGTTAAGATTCTTCAAATCCTAGAAAATTCCGCAGAACGTCATCTTAGCGCAGAAGACGTCTATAAGCTGCTACTAGATGCAGGTGAAGATGTTGGTTTGGCTACGGTTTACCGGGTTTTGACCCAGTTTGAGAGTGCCGGCTTGGTTGAGCGCCACAATTTTGATGGCGGTCATTCAGTCTTTGAGTTGGATCGCGGTGATCACCACGATCATATGGTGTGTACTGAGACTGGCAAGGTTGTGGAGTTTCATAATGATAAGATCGAGCAGCTGCAGCGGGAGATAGCAGAAGACCACGGTTATGAGATAACCGGTCATAGTTTGGTTTTATATGTTAAACCCCTCAATAGTTGAGCGATGCAGCTAAGAGCTTTATGGGTGTAGCACTTGCTTTGCTGCTTTCAGGAGCGCCCCACGCTTGATGGGTTCAGGGGGGGGCTATTGCCTGAAAGGCAAAGCTCCGGCAGCTGTACCCCGAAGGCTCTTCGTAGGCTCCTTAAGTTCTCGCTTAGTGGCGCTGTTCAGCGCCTCAGGCGGTACTTAACATTTCCTTCGCATGGGCGAGTGATCGTTTTGAATCTATATCTCCTCCCATCATTCGCGCAATTTCAGCCACTTTTTCCTGCTTCGTTAAGGATTTAACTGAAGAAAGGGTTCCTGTCTTAGGGTTACTTGCTTTACTTACCAGCAGGTGCTGGCGTCCCTTGCTGGCCACCTGAGCTAAATGGGTCACACAGAGTACCTGGGCGTTGCTGCCTAGCTCTCGCAATAGTTTGCCCACTTCATCCCCGGTGGTGCCTCCAATGCCGACATCCACTTCGTCGAAAACCAGTGTGGGGGTGGTGGACGTTTGTGCTGTGACGACTTGGATAGCCAAGCTCACCCGTGAAAGTTCGCCTCCAGAGGCAATTTTGACGAGGGGTTTTGCTGCTTGACCGGGGTTGGTGCTTATCAGTAATTCTGCAGATTCGTTGCCGGAGGATGTGGGCGTATCGTTGGTGTGCAAGGCAATGCTCAGTTTTGCATTGTTCATGGCCAGCTGTGCCAGCCTGTCGTTTACGGCCTTGGTCAGGCGAGCGCTGGCAAACTGGCGCTGCTGTGATAGTTCAGCAGAAAGCTGCTGGTAGATTTTCAGGGTTTCCTGTAGTTGTTGTTCCAGTTCTCCGACTTGGTCATCGCCACTTTGCAATTTGCCCAGTTCCGCCGATAGGTTCTGGTGAAGCTGCGCCAATTTATCTGGCGCAATGCGATGTTTGCGGGCGATTTCGTAGATGGTACTCAGGCGCTGCTCTACCTCGGTCAGGCGGGATTCGTCCTGTTCCTGGCTGTTGAGGTAGCGATCCAGCTCCGACTGTGCCTCTTGTATATGAATAAGCGCGTTGTGCAGCAAGCCTTCGGCTTCCTGTAGTGCTTCGGGTTTTTCCTGCAGCGCTACCAATAACTGTAAGCCATGATTGAGTCTGTCCTGCAGGCCTTCATCGTCGGAGCAGAGACTGAGCACATGGCTGCAGTTGCCATTAATGGTTTCGGCGTTGGCCAGTCTTCGCTGTTCCCGCTCCAGCTGTTCTAGCTCCCCGGGCTCTAGGGAGAGCTGATCGAGCTCTTCCACCTGGTAATGCAAGAGCTGAAAGCGAGCGTTAAGGTCTTCGTTTTGGTTTTTGATGCCTTCTAGCTGGCTGTTGGCCGCGTGCCAGTTCCGGTAGGTATCTTTTACTTGCTTAGCGAGTGGTCGTAAACCGCCAAAGGCGTCGAGCAATCGCTGATGGGTCTTGCTGTCGAGTAGCGATTGGTGCTCGTGCTGGCTGTGTATGTTGATCAGCATTTCCCCAAGGGAGCGCAGTTGATTAAGGGTAACGGTTTGGCCGTTAATAAATGCGCGGGAGCGGCCTTCTGCCGTTATTACCCGGCGCAGAATACAGTCGTCGCCATCGGCCAGCTCGTGCTCTGCCAGCCACTTTTGTGCATAGTCGAGGGCTGAGATATCGAAGCTGGCGTGAATATCGGCCTTTTTACAGCCGGGCCGGATCTTGTCCGCGTCGGTTCTGTCGCCCATAGCCAAACCAAGAGCATCAAGCATAATGGATTTGCCCGCACCGGTTTCGCCGGTAATGGTGGTGAGGCCTTTGTCTAGCTCCAAATCCAATTGATCTACCAGCGTGAAATCGGTGATATGCAGATGGGTTAGCACGGCTCGCTCCTTTTTGGGTGTGTTTTTATACAGTGCTTTATGGTGGTTATTTATACAGTACAAGTGCTGGCTTTGCCACCAGTTTTTGATCTGTGTAATCCATGCCAAAAAATGGCCTTGAATGTGAGCGTGCTGTCCCCATATTGCTCACTGAAAAAACACATGAGTTGGAGATATGCGTGAGTAATTCAGATCAACCGCAAAACGACCCTAAAGAAAATTTGACTGAAGAGCAGCTTAATCAGGAACCTGAGAAGGTGGAAGAGTCTGCTGACGAGACCTCTACCGAGGAGGGTTTTGACGATTCGGCATCACAGCTGGAGCAGCTTCAAGCCGAGTTAACCGAGGCTAAAGAACAGGCTTTGCGCGTAGCCGCAGAGTTGCAGAACGTGCGTCGCCGCGCCGAGCTAGATGTTGAAAAAGCTCACAAGTTTGGCCTGGAAAAGTTCGTTAGCGATATGCTGCCGGTAGCCGATAATCTGATGAGGGCGGTCGAAGCTTCGGTAGCCGAAGGCGCTGAGTTGGCGTCTGTAACGGAAGGTGTTGAATTGACACTAAAAAGCCTGACGGATGCATTGCAGCGTCACAAGGTAGAGCAGGTGAACCCTGAGGGCGAACCCTTCAATCCCGAGTTGCATCAGGCTATGACGGCGGTTCCTCAGCCGGATGTGGAGCCGAACACGGTAATCAATGTCTATCAGGTGGGTTACACCCTTAATGGGCGCCTTGTTCGCCCTGCAATGGTCGTGGTATCTAAGGCCGAGTAAAAATTAATCAGGCTCTGTCACTTGAATAACGGTGGATAGAACCAATATTGAAACTCAAGCAGGTTGCTGGTATTTGGCCAGCCAAGCATAAAATTTCGTGGATGGGCCAAGCCGATCTGCAAGCATTTAAGACTGGAGATAATCAATGGGCAAAATTATTGGTATTGACCTGGGCACAACCAATTCCTGTGTATCAGTATTGGAAGGTGGTAAAGCCCGAGTTATTGAAAACTCTGAAGGTGATCGTACAACGCCTTCTATTGTTGCATTCACCGACGACAAAGAAGTTCTGGTTGGCCAGAGCGCAAAGCGTCAGGCGGTAACGAACCCACAGAACACCCTGTTTGCGGTTAAGCGTTTGATCGGCCGTAAATTTAAGGACGATGTGGTTCAAAAAGATATCAAAATGGTGCCATACACCATTGTGGCTGCCGATAATGGCGATGCCTGGGTAGAAGTGAAGGGCGAAAAGAAAGCTCCGCCCCAGATCTCTGCTGAAGTACTGAAGAAAATGAAGAAAACCGCTGAGGATTATCTTGGCGAAGCTGTGACGGAGGCGGTTATTACGGTTCCAGCGTACTTTAACGATTCTCAGCGTCAGGCGACCAAAGACGCTGGTAGAATTGCTGGTTTGGAAGTAAAGCGTATCATCAACGAGCCAACAGCCGCGGCGCTGGCGTACGGTATGGACAAAGCCAAGGGCGATCGCACCATTGCGGTGTACGACTTGGGTGGTGGTACTTTCGATATCTCTGTTATTGAAATTGCCGATGTCGATGGCGAGCATCAGTTCGAAGTATTGTCTACCAACGGTGACACTTTCCTCGGTGGCGAAGATTTCGATTTGCGCTTGATCGAGTATTTGGCCTCTGAGTTTAAATCTATTAATGGTATTGATCTGCACAGCGATCCTCTTGCGCTTCAACGTTTGAAAGAAGCTGCTGAAAAAGCCAAGATCGAGCTGTCTTCCAGTCAGCAGACTGAAGTCAATCTGCCCTATATTACGGCTGATTCCACGGGACCTAAGCACCTAGTTGTTAAGTTGTCTCGCGCTAAGCTGGAATCACTGGTTGAAGAGCTGGTTCTTCGTTCGTTAGAGCCGGTAAAAATGGCTATTAAAGATGCCGATTTGTCGGTAAGCGAAATTGATGACGTTATTCTGGTGGGCGGCCAAACTCGCATGCCTATGGTGCAGCAGAAAGTTACAGAGTTCTTCGGTAAAGAGCCGCGCAAAGATGTGAACCCGGACGAAGCTGTGGCTATGGGGGCGGCTATTCAGGCTGCAGTTCTTTCCGGTGACGTTAAAGACGTATTGCTGCTGGATGTAACACCCTTAACCCTGGGGATTGAAACCATGGGTGGTGTGGCTACTGGTTTGATTGAGAAAAACACAACAATCCCAACCAAAAAGTCTCAGGTGTTCTCAACGGCTGACGACAGTCAAACGGCTGTAACTATTCATGTGGTACAGGGTGAGCGCAAGCAGGCTGCACAGAATAAATCTCTGGGTCGGTTCGATCTGGCTGATATTCCTCCAGCACCGCGTGGCGTGCCTCAAATCGAAGTGACCTTTGATATTGATGCCAACGGTATTCTGAATGTGTCGGCAAAAGATAAGGCAACCGGTAAAGAGCAATCCATTATCATTAAAGCGTCTTCTGGTTTGAACGATGAAGAAATCGAAAAAATGGTACTGGATGCCGAAGCCAATGCAGAGGCAGACCGTAAGTTTGAGGAGCTGGTAAGTGCTCGCAATACTTTGGAGGGACTGATCCATGCCACTAAGAAGACGCTTGAAGAAGCGGGCGATAAGGCGACGTCTGATGAAAAATCGGCCATTGAAGCTGCCATCACTGATGCGGAGGAAGCCGCTAAAGGTGAAGATAAAGAAGCTATGGAGGCGGCTACGAAGAAACTGACTGACGCTTCTGGCTCTCTCGCTCAAAAGCTTTATGCCGAGCAAGCCGCTCAGGCCGGCCCTGAGGGTGCTGATGCCAGCCAGGAGCAACCCGCAGAAGAAGGTGTTGTTGATGCCGAGTTTGAGGAAGTGAAAGACGACAACAAGTAAGTTGTAGTCCTTCTGCAAACTCTTTCATGAAGCGCGGGTTTTCAGCCCGCGCTTGTTGTGTTTAAAGAAACTGAAATTAATTATGTCCAAGCGCGATTACTATGAGGTTCTGGGTGTCTCGAAAGACGTTACGCCGCAGGAGCTAAAAAAAGCATACCGTAAGGTGGCTATGAAGCACCACCCAGACCGCAATGAGGGTGATAAAGACTCAGAGGAAATGTTTAAAGAGGCTTCCGAAGCTTACGAAGTACTTTCCGATGCGCAAAAGCGTTCAGCCTATGACCAGTTTGGTCACGCCGGTGTTGATGGTCAGTCCGGTATGGGTGGCGGTGGTGAGGGACATGGTAATTTCTCCGATATTTTTGGTGATGTTTTTGGTGATATTTTTGGTGGAGCGGGCGGTCGCGGCGGTCGTGGCGGCCCTTCCCGTGGCGCAGATTTGCGTTACACCCTCGATCTATCCTTGGAAGATGCGGTTCGTGGCACTACCGTAAAAATCAAAGTCCCTACATTGGTTAGCTGCAAAATTTGTAGCGGTAACGGTTGTAAGCCGGGTTCCAGCCCAACAACCTGTAATACCTGTGGCGGACACGGACAGGTGCGTATGCAGCAGGGTTTTTTCTCTGTTCAGCAGACCTGCCCAACTTGTCGTGGTAAAGGCCAGTCCATCTCTGACCCCTGCACCAGCTGTCATGGTCGTGGTCGTGTAGAGGAAACCAAAACTCTGTCGGTAAAAGTTCCTCCCGGTGTCGATACTGGCGATCGTATCCGCTTGGGCGGTGAAGGCGAGGCGGGTGCCGATGGCGGGCCTTCGGGCGATTTGTACGTACAGGTATCGGTTAAAGATCACGAGTTTTTCCAGCGAGATGGGAAAAATCTCTACAGCGAAGTGCCCATCAGTATTTTTGATGCTTGTCTCGGTGGTGAGATTGAGGTGCCTACCCTCGATGGCCGTGTAAAGCTCAAAGTGCCAGCCGAAACACAAACAGGCAAGCTTTTCCGATTGAGAGGTAAGGGTGTTACGCCGGTTCGAGGTGGTTCAGCTGGCGATTTACTTTGCAGAGTAATTCTGGAAACGCCGGTCAATATGACCAGCCGTCAAAAAGAATTGTTGCAGGAGTTGAAAGAATCGTTTCACGGAAAAAAGCATTCACCGAAACAGCATACCTGGTTTGATGGTATGAAGAGTTTCTTTGGTGACATGAAGATGTAGTGATCGGAAGCCTTTGGCTTCCGGGTGAGGCCGCTAGGCGGCCCTCTAGATTCTGGAGTGGCTTGGTTTTACTGAAAAACTGAGTTATTTTCCCGGAACTGAAACGCTCAAACCGGGCGTAGAGCGCCCGCCCCAATCCCCCCTTTTTTCCTTGCGAAGCATTACAATAACGCTTTAGTTTATATTCAGAAAAGAAGACCACATTATGCCGATAAAAATTGCTGTCAATGGTGCCGGTGGGCGCATGGGTAAAATACTGATCGAAGCTGTTTCAGCTGCAGATGGGGCTGAGTTGGCGGTGGCTATTGAGCGGCCAGATAGTTCTCTTATTGGTTCTGATGCTGGTGAGTTGGCTGGTATTGGTAAAATTGGGGTAACTGTTGTTGGTGATATTAAGCAGGTCGTCGATCAGTTCGATGTGCTTATAGATTTTACTGTGCCTATGTCTACTGTGAATAATGCACAAGTATGTGGTGCTGCGGGCAAGGCGATGGTAGTGGGTACAACGGGTTTTTCGCCAGAGCAGAAAGCAGCTTTCGATTCCGCTGTATCCAATATTAGTATTTGTATGGCATCGAACTTCAGCACTGGCGTTAACTTGTGCTTCAAACTTTTGGATATGGCCGCGCGGGTACTGGGTGACGATGTGGATATTGAGATCTACGAAGCGCATCACCGTCACAAGGTCGATGCCCCCTCGGGCACTGCATTGAGTATGGGTGAGGTTGTGGCCGATGCGCTTGGTCGCGATTTATCAAAAGTCGCGGTTTACGGCAGGGAAGGTCAAACCGGTGCTCGCGAGAGGGATACCATTGGTTTTGCGACTGTTCGCGGTGGTGACGTGGTGGGAGACCACACGGTTTCGTTTATGGCCGATGGTGAGCGGGTGGAAATTACGCACAAAGCCTCCAGCCGTATGTCCTTCGCTCGGGGTGCGGCAAGAGCCGCTGTTTGGCTTACCGGCCAGAATGCCGGGCGTTACGATATGCAGGATGTGCTAGGTTTGAAGTAGTTTCGTTTATTTTCCCGAAATAAGGCTTGAAAAAATGGTAATCGCGATTGGGTGATTACCATTTTTTTTGCAGAAAATTTGGAGGGTTAGCGTTTACGGTGTGTCTTTGCTTTTAGGTAGAGTGTTAATGCTGCATCGGGACACCCGGGGTTTTGAGGGTTGTGTTTTGCGCCAATATCAGTAGTATTCAGAGGGCTTTATCCATGTCCAGTAATATTTTTTTAAGGGGATTAATAATAATGATAATAGAAAAAATAAAAATAATCGGTGTAATTGCAAGCCTAATTTTTGGGGTGGGCTGCGCTCACAATATACAGGTTACTCCTGATTCACTCTCCCTCAAAGGGCTAGAGGTGAGTTCAGTGAGCGATAAAAATGTGGGGTACTACATATCCAGTGAAGATAAGCAAAAGTTGGTGACAACTCCAGGTGGTGGAGGCGATAAAGTTACCTATAAGCCATACGCCGATACAGAGGGCGCGCTTAACACTATATTAATGAAGGTGTTTTCGCGGGTTTATGCCGTAGATTCATTGGACAATAAAGACTTTATTTCAGAAAAAGGTATTAGCTTGATCTTTGTTCCCGAGCTTGTGACCGACTCTTCTTCCAGTAGTGCGTTTACTTGGCCTCCCACCGATTTTAGTATGAATCTAACGTGTACTGCTCTGAACCCAGCAGGTGAAACCGTTTGGAGTAAAAGTGTTCAGGCCAAGGGGCATGCTGAGTTTTCAGAGTTTACCGCCGATTTTTCTCTTTCCGCAAGACGTGCTTCAGAAGAAGCCTTCAAGCTAATGCTAAAAGAAATTGATGAAGCTGAAGAGCTAAAATAAGGGGATAACAATGACTCGTTTAACTACGATATTACTGGTAGCTTTTACCTTGTTCATGGCAACAGGTTGTACAATGAACGCCGTTCAGTACCAGCCCGATTTTGCGGTTGTTAATGATTTAAAAGATGCTGAAACTAAAGTGATGGCGGTTGGTGATATCACCAGCGCGAGCAAGAAAGTGGATAAGATTAGCATTCGTGGGTCTAGTATGAATTCGCCTTTCAATGGCTCTTATTCGGATTATCTTGAAAATGCCTTAAAGGAGCAGTTGAGTCACGCGGGTTTGTTTGATGCGTCCTCCAGCGTGGTTATCTCTGGTGAGTTGCAGCAAAATGATTTGAATGCAGCCGGTTTCTCTATCGGTAAAGCGGATCTATCGGCAAAGTTTGTCGTGAAGAGAGATGGTGAAGAAGTGTACAGTGGTGTTAAGTCAGTCCATCATGAGTGGCCTTCGTCATTTGTGGGTGCCGTTGCTATTCCCAATGCTGTTAACAACTATCCGACGGCTGTCCAAAAGCTGGTGGTTGAGCTTTTGTCTGACGAAGAGTTCTTAGCTGCCGTCAAGTAGCGCCTTGCGTGCCTGGGTATGTCCGCGATCTGCCCAGGCCTATTCGGTATTGTTTTCTATTTTTCCGCTGCTTTGAATCACATATGTCAGTTGTATTCGCCGACTTCCCGTGGACAGCTATGCCCCTCTTGCAGTAGAATCCGCCCTCAGATCAGGCGCATGCCGCCTGGCCCGATTTGGCCGAGTAGATCGTACAAGTCAGGTTCTAGAATATAGAAAAAGCGAGGTTGGACATTTAGCGCCTCAACCTCGCTTTTTTGCACAAGCCGCTCGAAACTTTCTGCTATCTTTTAGGCTGGTAGCCTGGGCAACCGTAGTCAGGCCATAGCTTGAATGCGCTCTTTCGTGCGGCCTTTTCCCAGCGACATATATTGTGGAGGACACTCATTTGGCACCGGTGCAAGCGACAGAAACTCAGGACTTGGAACAGCTGATTGGCACTGGCCGCCGGCCAGCAATATTGGTGCTGGAGGATGGCAGTGTGTTTACCGGTGTTTCCATTGGTGCCGAAGGGCAGTCGGTGGGTGAAGTGGTTTTTAACACGGCGATCACCGGGTATCAGGAAATATTGACTGACCCATCCTATGCGCGCCAGATTGTAACCCTTACTTATCCCCATATTGGTAATACCGGCACCAACAGCGAAGATGAGGAGTGTGGCGATATTTGGGCCGCAGGCCTCGTCATTCGCGATTTACCTCTTCTCTCCAGTAATTTCCGCAACGAGCAACCGCTAGACGAATACTTGAAAAGTAAAAATATTGTCGGTATTGCCAATATTGATACTCGCCGATTGACCCGTATTCTACGTGATAAGGGCGCCCAAAATGGCTGCGTTATGGCCGGCGACATTAATGAAGAGACGGCACTGAATGCGGCAAAAACTTTTGCCGGCTTGCAGGGGATGGATCTCGCGAAAGAGGTAACTACTAAGGAAACCGTCAGTTGGGAGGCTGGGAGTTGGGCGTTGGGTGAAGGTTTTTCGGCTTTGCCTGAGGGTAAGCGCTTCAAGGTTGTCGCTTATGATTTCGGAGCCAAACGTAATATTCTGCGCATGCTGGTTGATCGTGGCTGTGAGTTAACGGTGGTCCCGGCGCAAACTCCTGCAGACGTTGTTCTGGCGATGAACCCGGACGGCGTCTTTTTGTCGAATGGCCCCGGTGATCCCGAGCCTTGCGATTATGCTATCGAAGCCATTAAGACTCTGCTCGATAAAAATATGCCGCTGTTCGGTATCTGTCTTGGCCACCAATTGCTGGCGCTGGCTAGTGGCGCGAAAACGGTAAAAATGAAGTTCGGCCATCACGGTGGTAACCATCCGGTGCAAGACCTGAAAACAGGCCAGGTGATGATTACCAGCCAAAACCACGGTTTTGCGGCGGATGAGTCATCGTTACCGGGGTGCCTGGAGGCAACTCATAAATCGCTGTTTGATGGTTCCCTGCAGGGTATTCATCGTACGGATAAGCCCGCATTCAGTTTTCAGGGGCACCCGGAAGCGAGCCCGGGCCCACATGATGCTGCGGAATTGTTCGACCATTTTATTGAGCTGATGGAAGCATCGCGAGCCTAGCGTGCCGTTAATCCCGCGTAAGCGGGAAACAGTTCTGTCAGATATAGATTCTCGTCTGCGCGGGAATAAAGTAGCAAGATATAGTCATTTAGCCAGGTAACGTAAACCCAATGCCAAAACGTACAGATATACAAAGCATCCTGATTATTGGTGCCGGCCCCATTGTGATTGGCCAGGCCTGTGAGTTCGACTACTCTGGAGCCCAGGCCTGTAAAGCCCTGCGAGAAGAGGGGTACCGGGTTATTCTGGTGAATTCTAATCCGGCCACGATTATGACCGATCCATCCATGGCCGATGCCACGTATATCGAGCCCATCACCTGGGAAACCGTTGCCAAAATTATCGAAAAAGAGCGTCCGGATGCTGTGCTGCCCACTATGGGCGGGCAGACGGCACTGAACTGTGCGTTAGAGTTACACGCGCACGGCGTGCTGGATCAATACGGTGTTGAGCTGATCGGCGCAAAGCAGGATGCCATTGATAAAGCGGAAGATCGTGATCGCTTCGATAAGGCGATGAAAAAAATTGGCCTGGAATGTGCGCGAGCCAAAATCGTTCACACGATCAAAGAAGCCAACGAAGTGCCGAAAGAATTCGGCTTCCCGGTTATTATTCGTCCCTCCTTTACGATGGGTGGCTCCGGAGGGGGTATTGCTTACAACTGGGAAGAGTTTGAAGAAATCTGTACCCGTGGTTTAGATCTGTCGCCAACCAACGAATTGTTAATCGATGAATCCCTGCTCGGTTGGAAAGAGTACGAGATGGAGGTGGTTCGCGATAAGAACGATAACTGCATCATTATCTGCTCTATCGAAAACTTTGACCCTATGGGTGTGCATACTGGTGACTCTATCACCGTTGCTCCTGCGCAAACGCTCACCGATAAGGAATACCAGATAATGCGCAATGCTTCTATTGCGGTGTTGCGTGAAATCGGTGTTGAAACTGGTGGTTCGAATGTACAGTTTGCTGTGAACCCGGACGATGGCAGATTGGTGGTGATTGAGATGAATCCCCGTGTCTCCCGCTCGTCGGCGTTGGCTTCCAAAGCAACGGGTTTTCCTATTGCCAAAGTGGCTGCCAAGCTCGCAGTGGGTTACACCCTGGATGAGTTGCAAAATGACATTACCGGTGGCGCAACACCGGCCTCGTTTGAGCCCTCTATCGACTACGTGGTGACAAAAATTCCACGTTTTACTTTCGAGAAATTCGGCGATGCTGATGCGCGCCTGACCACCCAAATGAAATCAGTGGGTGAAGTGATGGCGATTGGCCGCACCTTCCAGGAATCTGTTCAGAAAGCCCTGCGTGGTTTGGAAGTTGGTTCTGCTGGTTTCGAGGCCAAGGTGGATCTTTCTGCGGATGATGCTGTTGCTTCCATTCGCCGGGATCTCGCTACACCAGGTGCCGAGCGTATCTGGTTTGTGGGCGACGCCTTCCGTGCCGGTATGAGCATTGATGAGGTGTTCGAACAGTCGAAAATCGACCGTTGGTTCCTGGCGCAGATCAAAGATATTATTGATACTGAATTGGCACTGGCTTCAAAGCCTCTCTCGGAAATTGATGCCGCCACCATGTTTGCATTGAAACGCAAGGGGTTCTCTGATAATCGTCTGGGCGCGCTATTAGCGGTATCCGAAAAGACCGTGAGGGATCACCGCCATAAGCTCGGCATACACCCGTCTTACAAGCGCGTTGATACCTGTGCAGCCGAGTTTTCTACCTCGACAGCTTATATGTACTCCACCTACGAAGAAGAGTGTGAGGCAGAACCATCTAACCGTGAAAAAATCATCGTTTTAGGTGGTGGCCCGAATCGTATTGGTCAGGGCATTGAATTTGATTACTGTTGTGTGCATGCTGCGCTTGCAGCGCGTGATGATGGTTATGAGACCATTATGGTCAACTGTAACCCGGAAACTGTTTCCACCGATTATGACACCTCAGATCGACTTTATTTCGAGCCGGTAACGCTGGAAGATGTACTGGAAATTGTACACAAAGAAAAGCCAAAAGGTGTGATTGTTCAGTTCGGGGGGCAAACTCCACTGAAGATAGCCAATGATCTGGCTGCAGAAGGTGTCCCTATTATTGGTACCAGTCCAGAAGCGATTGATCGCGCGGAAGACCGTGAGCGCTTCCAGCAAATGATCCAGCGTTTAGGCTTGTTACAACCCGATAATGCCATCGCGCGATCCACCGAAGAAGCCTTGGCGGTTGCGGGTTCTGTCGGTTACCCACTGGTGGTTCGGCCATCCTATGTATTGGGTGGGCGGGCAATGGAAATCGTGTACACCAAAAACGAACTCAGTACTTATATGAAAGAGGCCGTACAGGCCTCCAACGATGCGCCGGTATTGCTGGATCATTTCCTTAACAATGCAATTGAAGTGGATATTGATGCGGTGTCCGATGGTGAAACAGTCGTGATTGGCGCCATCATGCAACATATTGAGCAGTGTGGTGTCCACTCCGGTGACTCGGCGTGTTCGTTGCCACCTTACTCCCTGCCTGACGATGTTCAGGACGAGATGCGCGAGCAGGTTCGCAAAATGGCGAGGGAGCTGGGCGTAATTGGCCTGATGAACGCTCAGTTGGCCTATCAGGATGGTAAAATATACGTTATCGAAGTTAACCCTCGCGGCTCGCGTACCGTGCCATTTGTGTCCAAATGCATAGGTACTTCACTGGCCAAAGTGGCAGCTTTATGTCAGATCGGTAAGTCGCTGGCAGAGCAGGGTTTTACCAAAGAAATTATTCCCGATTACTATAGTGTCAAAGAAGCGGTATTCCCGTTCAATAAGTTCCCAGCTGTGGATCCGATTCTTGGTCCGGAAATGAAATCGACGGGTGAGGTGATGGGCGTTGGTGATACTTTTGCCGAAGCCTTTGCAAAAGCGCAGCTCGGCAGTGGCTCAGCCATTCCGTCTAGCGGGAAAGCCTTTATCAGCGTGCGTGATTTCGATAAAGAAGGCGCAATCGTTGTGGCGAAAGAGCTGGCCGATATGGGGTTTGATTTGGTTGCGACACAAGGTACAGCCAAAGCGCTTAAGCAGGCTGGCTTGAACGTTCAAACGGTCAACAAGGTAAATGAAGGTCGCCCACATATTGTGGACATGATCAAAAACCGTGATATTCATTTAATTGTTAATACAACGGAAGGTAAGAAAGCTATTAAAGATTCAGCATCTATCCGTCGTAGCGCAGAAAATAACCATGTGTATTACACCACCACTCTTGCAGCAGCTAATGCCATTTGTATGGCTATGCGTTTCGGTAAGCAGCAGGATGTTCGTCGACTGCAGGATTTGCACAAGCGAATCAGTGTTTAGAAATTAAGGTAAACGAAAAGTATGCAAAAATATCCAATGACAGTTGAGGGCGAAAAGGCGCTTCGCACTGAGCTTGAACAATTAAAAAAAGTGGATCGACCACGTATTACCGCCGCTATTGCTGAGGCGCGCGAGCATGGCGATTTAAAAGAAAATGCCGAGTATCACGCGGCGCGTGAGCAGCAAGGCTTTTGCGAAGGCCGTATTCAGGATATCGAAGCCAAATTATCCCGCTCGCAGGTAATCGATATTCATGCGATTCCCGAAACGGGCAAAGTGTTGTTTGGTACTACAGTGAAATTAATTCATATGGATACGGATGAAGAACTCACTTATAAAATCGTCGGCGAAGACGAGGCTAGCATTAAAATCAATAAAATTTCTGTCACTTCGCCTATTGCGCGCGCGCTGGTTGGCAAGGAGGTAGGTGACGTTGCTGTTGTGCGCGCACCCGGCGGTGAAGTTGAATACGAAATTGATTCAGTGAAGCATATTTGATCGAATGTTCTTAGGAAAAAGGCGAGCTTTTAGCTCGCCTTTTTTATGCCTAGTATGGGTAATAACGATGTACTGAATACCTATCCCGTCGAGTGCAGTTATCTATTGATAGGATACGGTGAGACTGTCCTAGGGGGGTGCGTACTTACCCGTACATTGCTGCTCTCTTCGCGGTATATTGTACTTCCTGTACATAAAAAAAGCAGGCGCAATGGCCTGCTAAGATTCAATATTGCACATTTCCGTCGTATCCCGAGGTGTTAGCAGGATACTTGCTGAATAGTATGCAGTTGAATTTAGCAATGAATATGGTAGAAATGTGAAAAACTGTTACCCCGTTGATGAGCGAGCTACCATTTGAACAGTGTGTCGGGAAATTGCTGTCTGTCTGTGGAGCTTGCCGTGTCATTGCACTCGCCCCGAATAAAAGGGTTTCTACTGTAGAGGTTTTTATCCAGCAACCAGAACCCTTCACGGCAAAATCCGCTATTACTTATCTGTACTTCTGCTTGGGCCAGCAGTATCTGTTCGTTTTTCTTTGCTGCGCTGTCTGGTCTTGATGCTCGTGGGTTTCCCTCAATCGAAGGGTTTTGCTTTCTCATGATCGGTGGGCTCGGAGGCTCTTCAGGCTGCAGGGGCACGAGTTGCATCTGAAAGTGCTTAAGTCCGCTGGATGTAATGCGGGTTTTAAATTCTGCATCCAGTTTTTTTGGGATTTTGGTACTGCTGCAGCCACAAATTAATAAACAGGCTGTAATGATTAAGGTAAAACGTATCATCGTGGTGTTAGCTCGTATTTATACCCAGCCCCGTAAACAGAGTGAATAATATCCTGGTTGGTCGTGAGCTCATGCAATTTTTTCCGCAATTTTTTTACATGGCTGTCTACGGTGCGGTCGCTGACTATACGGTAGTCACTGTAGATATTGTCCATAATAAACTGTCTCGAAAAAATTTTACCGGGCTCATTGTAGAGTAGCTTGAACAGGCTGAACTCTATGGTGGTCAGTTCGGTGGACCTACCTTGAATGGTAACCTGCTGACTATCTTCGTGCAATTCAACCCCCGTTTGTGCTGCTTCCAGTGGTTGCTGTGACCGTCTCAGCACGGCTTTTACACGTGCGACGACTTCTCTGGGGCTGAACGGCTTACAGATATAGTCGTCGGCACCCAGCTCCAAACCTATAAGTCGATCAATTTCTTCCACGCGGGCTGTTACCATAATGATCGGTATTTGTGGTTGATTATTGCTGCGCAGGGCTTGGCAAATATCCAGGCCATCTTTTCCTGGAAGCATGAGGTCGAGAAGTATTAGGTCGGGTTGATGTTTTTCGACCCCGCTTTCTACCTCTAGGCCATTGTGGATTTTGCTGCAGCTAAACCCGGCTGCCAACAAGTAGTCTTCCATTAGCGTGGCTAGGTCTTGCTCGTCTTCAACGATGAGGATATGTAATGATTTTTCGTTCATAGCTTTAATGTACCGGAAATACCAGATTAATCTTTAGTCCGCCTAAGTCTGATTTTTGTGCCTCGATGGTGCCGTTGTGGGCTTCTGCGATATTTCTGCAAATGCTGAGGCCCAGCCCTGCTCCCCCGAGTGCGCGATTTCGCGATTTGTCCACGCGATAGAGCCGGTCAAAAATTTTCTCCAGCTCCCCATCGTCCACCGATGGAGCGCTGTCTTCTATAGAGATTACAATATTTGAGTGCTCTCTTTTTGCCCGGATTGCGATATGGCCGGGAGCATCGGTATAGCGCTGGCTGTTTTCCAGTAAATTATCGAATAATTGTTGCAGACGTTTTCTATCCCCAAAAATTCGGGTCTTATCGCTAAGTGAATTTTCCACCCTGAGCCGCAGGTTCTTATTTTCCAACTTTTGTTCGTAATGGGCCCCAATCTCGGCGATAAGGGCCGATGCGGAAATTGTCTTCTTGCGATAACTCATTGCTCCTAGGTCGGAGAGTGAAAGCTCATACAGATCATTGATAAGGTGGTTGAGCGACTCGATTTTATTTTTGAGCAAGTTTAAATTTTCTGCTGTCGTGGGGCGAATACCATCTTCCATCGCTTCGATCTGGGCTTGAATGACGGAGATAGGGGTACGCATTTCGTGGGAAATGTCAGCCACCCACTGTTTGCGCGCACCTTCGTTTGCACTGAGCGTGCGTGCAAGTTCATTAAAGTTTTGGCACAGCTGACCGAGTTCGTCACTATTGCTGCGTTCGAGGCGAACGCTGTAGTCGCCGCCTATAATTTTTCTCGCCCCCAGCGATAGATCGCTTAGCGGCTGAATTAACCAACGGGAAACAAAAAGCGCAATAATAAAAGAGCCTGCGAAAATGGCGATACTCAATAGCGCGAAGGCCTTAAGTTGCTGGCTGATAAACAGCCTGTCTACCGAGCGTACAAAGTCTTTTGGCTTTATATAGCCAATATAGCCGATTAGAGCTCCTTCAAAATAGAGTGCTCGCCAGGAATACTCTGCCTGTGCAAACTGATTGCCGACAACTAGTGCTTTTTCGGTGTCGGTGAGAATCAGTTGGTCGATAAACGCGCGTTCATGGGCTTTTACGCTGGGGTGCAGAGGGGGCTGTTTGTTGCTCTCTGCCTCGCGTTGTTGCTGTTCGATAAACTCGCGAAAGGTTTGGTAGCGTAACCGACGCCAGAGACGTTTGTCATTTTTCAGAGGTTCTAGAGAGTGTTCGCTGGCGTAAATTTCGGTGATTGCACTTTCCAAAAACTGAAGGCGATCAATGGCCTGCTGGGTAACATAATCAAGAAAGCCCTGTTTAACACTGGCGTGTGTAAAGAGCAGCATGGCTGTGGTGCTGAGCAACAGGGTTGCTAGGAAGGTTAGCCAGAGTTTGAATTTTATGCTTTTGATCATGAAAGTCCGCCTGCTAGGGGAGTATTGCCAAGCGGACTAACGAGAACAAGTAGGGAGTATCAGCTTCCATGGTTTTTGCACGTTTGCTGATGCTGACGTCATCGTTTAGCGAATGTTGGATTTACGTGGATCGGGTTTTTGGGCTTCTCGAAAGATAAGTGCGACCTTGCCGATTTCCTGGATAAGGGCGGCCTTGCTGCTGGCGCACAGTTCTTCAATGACGGCTTTGCGGAGAACTCTGTCGGTCACGGCAACTTTTATCTTGATCAGCTCGTGATCCTCCAGCGCACGATCTAGTTCCGCTAGAACACCTTCCGTAAGGCCCTTTCCTGCGACGGTCACTACGGGGTTCAACCCGTGGCCAACGGTGCGGTATTGTTTAATTTTGTCATTGGAGAGGGTCATAATCTAGCTCGCTACAGGGTGTCAATTGGGGCGCTATTGTACAAGAATTTTAAGGGGTTTCTCGATGGCATCGAAGAAATTCAGTAAATTAGGGGCATTTTATCGACTAAAACAGCCTAAACTTTTAGAATGCCCGGTCCACCTATACCCAGAGTTCGTAATGTCGAGATCCAAAAGTAGCCAGCGCTGGCTAACAGAACATTTTAGCGACCAGTATGTCAAAGCCTCCCAGAAGGATGGCTACCGTTCGCGTGCCAGCTATAAGTTGATAGAATTGAATGAGAGAGACAAACTAATAAGACCGGGAATGACGGTGGTTGACTTGGGCGCAGCGCCCGGTGGTTGGTCTCAGGTTGCTGTGCAAGGAGTGGGCGATAAGGGGTCAGTTTTGGCTTCTGATATTTTACCTATGGACTCTATAGCCGGGGTTACCTTTATTGAGGGAGACTTTACTGAGGAGAATGTGCTTAATCAATTGTTGGATGCGATGGGAGGGGCTAAGGCAGATCTTGTAATTTCCGATATGGCCCCCAACATGAGTGGTATCGATGCGGTTGACTTGCCTAAATCCATGTATCTAGTGGAGCTTGCTTTGGAAATGTCCTTCGAAGTACTTCGTCCCGGCGGCAGTTTCGTCAGCAAAGTATTTCAGGGGGAGGGTTTTGTGGAGTTTTTTCAAAACTGTCGAAGCAAGTTTCAAAAGGTGGTTACCCGCAAACCCGGAGCTTCTCGCCCGCGTTCACGGGAAGTGTATGTAGTGGCGAAAGGCTATAAGGGCTAAGGATTTGCAGTCTATACTGCGAGTTATTGTGCTCAAACTTATGAATTTCAAAACTTTTGTCTGTTTTAGATAAAAGTAGAATAACCAGGAGAAGCAGCCTTGAATGACATGGCTAAAAATCTCGTACTGTGGCTGGTAATTGCTGCCGTACTTTTCACTGTTTTCCAAAATTTTAACGAAGCAGCGCCTCAAGACGAGATGACCTATTCGGAATTTATGCTTGAAGTTCAGGATGAACGCGTGCGAGAGGTCACCATCGGCGATCAGCGGATTAGGGGGCTGCGGCTGGATAACACTCAGTTTATGGTCGTAATGCCAGAAGTGCTCGATCTTAAGCTTATGGACACACTGCTGGATCACCGGGTGCAGGTGAAGGGTGTGCTGCCAGAGAAACCCAGTCTGTGGGAACAGCTATTGGTAGCTAGCTTCCCCATTTTGCTGTTTATAGCTGTGTTTGTTTTCTTTATGCGCCAGATGCAGGGTGGCTCCGGCGGTCGCGGTGGGCCAATGAGTTTTGCAAAAAGCAAAGCGCGCTTGTTGGGCGAAGACCAGGTTAAAACTACTTTTGCCGATGTGGCTGGTGTCGATGAAGCCAAAGAGGATGTGCAGGAACTGGTTGAATTTCTGAAAGATCCATCCCGTTTTCAGCGTCTGGGTGGCCGTATCCCCCGCGGTGTTCTGATGGCGGGACCTCCTGGTACAGGTAAGACTCTGCTGGCAAAAGCGATTGCTGGCGAAGCCAAGGTTCCGTTCTTTTCGATCTCCGGTTCTGATTTCGTGGAAATGTTTGTGGGTGTGGGTGCTTCCCGTGTGCGTGATATGTTTGATCAGGCCAAGAAACAGGCGCCTTGTATTATCTTTATTGACGAAATTGATGCTGTCGGCCGTCATTGTGGAGGAGGTCATGGTGGCGGTCACGACGAGCGCGAGCAAACTCTGAATCAGTTGCTGGTCGAAATGGATGGCTTTGAAGGTAATGAGGGTGTGATTGTTATTGCGGCAACCAACCGCCCTGATGTTCTCGATCGTGCCTTACTGCGTCCGGGCCGATTTGACCGTCAGGTATTTGTAGGTCTGCCGGATATTCGCGGTCGCGAGCAAATATTGAAAGTCCATATGCGCAAAGTGCCGATGGATGATCAGATGAAAGCTTCGATTATTGCCCGCGGTACGCCTGGTTTCTCCGGAGCGGATTTGGCAAACCTGGTGAACGAAGCGGCGCTTTTTGCTGCCCGCGCCAACAAGCGTGTAGTGAGTATGGAAGAGTTTGAAAAGGCCCGCGATAAAATTTTAATGGGGGCCGAGCGCAAGTCCATGGTGATGAGCGAGAAAGAAAAAGAGAATACCGCCTTTCACGAAGCTGGTCATGCCATTGTCGGCCGGCTGGTGCCTGAGCACGATCCGGTTCATAAAGTGAGCATTATTCCCCGCGGCCGGGCCCTGGGTGTAACCCAATTCCTGCCGGAAGAGGATAAGCATAGCCTTAGCAAGCGCGCGATTGAATCGCAGTTATGCTCTCTATTTGGTGGGCGTATTGCTGAGGAGATGACTCTGGGTTTTGATGGTGTAACGACTGGCGCGTCTAACGATATTGAGCGAGCTACCGATTTGGCTCGCAATATGGTGACGAAGTGGGGGTTATCCGAAAAGCTGGGGCCACTGCACTACGGTGACGACGAGGGGGCTTACCCCGGTACAGGCACACCGCAGTATTCCGGCGCCACATCGAAAGTGATTGATGAAGAGGTTCGCAGCATTATCGATATTTGTTATACGCGAGCGACAAAAGTCCTGAGTGAAAACAAAGATATTCTACAGGCTATGAAAGATGCGCTGATGGAGTATGAGACTATCGATTCTGATCAGGTTGATGATCTGATGGCTCGCCGTAAAGTTCGCCCACCGCGTGATTGGCACGACCACGATGTCAGTGGTGGCAGCTCTGGTTTGGGTGGCGAAGAAGAAAAGAAGAGTGCCGATGACTCCCCGGTTGGCGGTCCTGCTAACCAGCACTAATTTACATAATGGCCCACATATTTAGTGGGCCATTATCCCACATATAAACACGATACTTTCCGAATGATTCTGCACTGCGGTTCTCGCTCCGTTGACTTAAGCACACCTCAGGTCATGGGGGTTCTCAACGTTACTCCCGATTCTTTTTACGATGGTGGTAGGCTGTACGGTGCGTCTTCCCTTGTGCTTGAAAAAGCGATTCGAGCCGCTGAGGAGATGCACTCTGCAGGTGCTGCGTTCATTGATATTGGTGGTGAGTCGACCCGTCCAGGTGCCGCGGCCATTGGTGAGCAGGAAGAGTGTGATAGGGTTTTACCTGTGGTTGAAGCCTTGGCAGAGCGTCTGGACGTTGTGCTGTCGGTGGATACGTCTACTGCAAAAGTAATGATGGAAGCTGCAAGCCTGGGGGCCGGGTTGATCAATGACGTGCGCTCCCTCGAGCGCGATGGAGCGCTAGATGCGGCAATAGCGACACAATTGCCGGTTTGTTTGATGCACATGCTAGGCAACCCGAAAACAATGCAGGAAAATCCGGCCTACCGTGATGTGGTAAGCGAGGTTGACGGATATTTGCGGCAGCGGGTAGAAACCGTACAGGGCGCCGCGAGGCGCTTGGGGGTGGGGCCCCCGCAACTGCTATTGGATCCAGGTTTCGGTTTTGGGAAAACCGATGAGCATAACCTTGCTCTACTGCGTGATCTATATCGCTTATCCGATCGGGGCTTCCCGTTATTGGTGGGAGTATCGCGTAAATCGATGATTGGGCGATTGCTTAATCGTGAGCCCGAACAGCGCCTGGCCGGCAGTTTGGCATTGGCTTTCATTGCAGTGCAGAATGGCGCGAATATCCTCCGGGTGCACGATGTTGTTGAAACGGCAGACGTAATAAGAATTCTAAATGCAGTGAGATATGGGGATCACATTCATGGCGCGTAAATATTTTGGGACGGATGGTATTCGAGGAAAAGTTGGCGAGGGTGTTATCACTCCCCAGTTTTTTCTTCAGTTGGGTTGGGCCGTTGGTAAAGTGTTGGCCGAGCAGACGAACCGCACGGGCAATGGAACCGTGTTGATCGGTAAAGACACGCGTATCTCCGGTTATATGTTTGAATCAGCTCTTGAGGCTGGCTTGATTGCCGCAGGTGTTGACGTGGGCCTGTTGGGCCCAATGCCGACACCGGCTATCGCTTATTTAACGCGAACCTTTCAGGCCAGCGCTGGCATTGTGATTAGCGCATCCCATAACGCCTATGGTGACAACGGCATCAAGCTGTTTAATACGCAGGGCGTTAAGCTTGCCGATGAGGTTGAATTAGCCATTGAGGCTCAAATCGATAAGCCCATGACGACAGCGGTTAAGCTGGGTAAAGCGCGCAGGGTTCCCGATGCAGAGGGGCGTTATATTGAGTTTTGTAAAGGGACACTGCCGTGGGGCTTTAGCCTGGCGGGGTTAACAATTGTGGTTGATTGCGCTAATGGCGCTACCTACGATATTGCACCGGCGGTGTTGTCAGAATTGGGAGCCAGTGTTGTCCCTATCTGTAACGAACCCGATGGTTTGAATATCAACCTTAAGTGCGGTTCTACCAAAATGAACCAGCTGCAGAAGCAGGTACTGGAATCTCACGCAGATTTGGGTATTGCTTTCGATGGCGATGGTGATCGTGTGATGTTTGTGGATGATCGCGGCGAAATTATTGATGGCGATCAGCTGCTTTATATTATTGCCGCCTATCGCAAGCAGCGAGGCGAAGGTTGCAGTGGTGTAGTCGGAACGTTAATGAGTAATTTTGGCTTTGAAAAGGGTCTGGAAAGCCTTGGTATTCCGTTCGAGCGAGCGAAAGTGGGTGACCGCTATGTTATCGAAGCTATGAATAGGAACGGCTGGATTCTCGGTGGCGAATCTTCCGGCCATATTGTGTGCGCCGATGTAACCACGACTGGTGATGGCATTATTTCGGCGTTGCAGGTCTTAAAAGCGTTAATGGCTGAGCAGCAAAGCTTGTACGAATTGAAGCAGCGCATGCAAAAGATGCCGCAGGTTATGGTGAATGTGCCGGTGAAGCATCGAATTGATCTCGATAATGATGGTGCTGTGCAGTCGGCTATTGCTGATGCTGAAAAGCGTATGGAGGGCAATGGTCGAGTGTTGTTGCGTGCCTCGGGTACAGAGCCGGTTATTCGTGTAATGGTCGAAGGGCAACAGCATAGCCTGGTGTCCGAGCTGGCTCACGAGTTGGCTGAAATAGTTGGTAAAGCAGTATCTTAAAAATCTTGATTCTTGCGTTGTAACTGGCGGCATTCTCCGCTACTATTTGCGCCCGTTTTACCCGGGGGGCTTAAGAAGCCCGCGCCAGATTCAGAAATCTTCTTTAGAAATCGGAAAAAGGTAAAGGCTTATGCGTCGACAGATAGTTATTGGTAACTGGAAAATGAATGGCAACACCACCGCTAACCAGAAATTGCTGGCTGGTTTGGTTGATGCCTGGACTGGTGTTCACCAGGCCGAGGTTGCAGTTTGCCCCCCGTACCCTTACTTGGCGGCCGCTGCTGCTCAGTTGGAAAACTCCAATATTGGTTTGGGCGCTCAAGATTTGAGTAAAAATGGTAACGGTGCCTATACCGGCGAAATCTCCGGTGAAATGTTGGTGGACTCCGGTTGTCGTTATGTTTTAGTCGGTCACTCCGAGCGCCGCGAGTACCACGGAGAAAGCTCACAGTTGGTCGCTGAAAAATTCCAGGTGGCTTTGGATCACGGTTTGATTCCTGTGTTGTGCGTAGGTGAAACCTTGGAAGAGCGTGAAGATGACAAGACCTTTGATGTTATTGGTAAGCAGTTGCTGGCCGTCGTTGATCATTGTGGTCTTCCTGGTGTTGCTAAAGGTATTATCGCCTACGAACCCGTATGGGCGATCGGCACAGGTAAAACAGCAACGCCTGAAATGGCTCAGGACGTTCACTCATATATTCGCGAGGTGTTAGGTCCAGAGGGTGACTCAATGCGCATTCTGTACGGTGGTAGTGTTAAACCAGACTCTGCAGAGGGACTCTTTGCAAAGAAAGATATCGACGGCGCATTAGTGGGCGGTGCCGCACTGAACGCTGAAGACTTTGTTGCCATTTGTCGTGCAGCAGAGTAATAAAACTAGAGACTAAATAATGGAAAACATCATACTTCTGGTTCACCTGTTAACTGCTTTGGCCATTATTGGCTTGATCTTGCTTCAGCAGGGTAAAGGGGCAGAAATGGGCGCATCATTCGGTGCTGGCGCATCGCAGACCCTTTTCGGCTCTGTGGGCTCCGGTAACTTCTTTTCTCGGATGACTGCGATTTTTGCGACGGTTTTCTTTATCACCAGCTTCTCACTGGCGGTAATCGCTAAGCAAAAAACCTCTGTCGATGATGAGTTTGCACTGCCTGAGCTGGAGCAAATGGAAGTACCGCCGGTGGAAGAGGGCGATGTTCCAACTCTTGACGCTGCCGAAGCGGTTGTTGAAAATGCAGCGGCAGATGTTGTTGATCTTGAGGGTGCAGTAGAGGATTCTGCTGCCGAAGTCGACGTACCTAAAGTACCGGTCGAGTAAGCTCGTAAAAAATTGCCCAAGTGGTGGAATTGGTAGACACGCTATCTTGAGGGGGTAGTGGCGTAAGCCGTGCCGGTTCAAGTCCGGCCTTGGGCACCATCTATAGAAGGCTCTCCATATTGGAGGGCCTTTTTTATTTCTGTTTTCAAATATATTGTTTTTTTCCGCCTAGTTCGGGATGTATTGCCTGCCTTGTTTGTTTTAGGTCGTACAGTACGGGGGCTGTGCTTGTTCTGATTGGTAGGGCGGGGGCTACACATGGTCTTGGGGGTTGGTCGTTGTAAATCGCACGCGACGGGCGTGTGGATGTAGGCTGATGGCGTCAGTGTGAGTGGGGTCTTCTGGTTGGCGAATAATGGGGTTTGGCGGGAAGGTTAGTGAGCTGGCTTGGTAACGCTGTAGCTCACTGAGTCACTTGCTACGCGTCGAGTTTGATTGGAGTTTTCCGCGTACAGCTAAAGTGTTGCTAGTGCCCTGGTGACTGAACTTAGGCTTGCGGGTGTATATGTATCAGTTTAAAACCGCCGCCATAAAGCCGCGATATTAATTGTGGTTTTTTTTGTAATCAAAGATGTTGATTATTATTTCAGCGTGTTTTGTAAGTGTTGAATTAAAGGTGGTTTTTCTTCTTGACGCACCATATGTCGCCCCCTATAATGCGCCTCCTCTGCTGCTGCGAAGCCTTTTCGTTAGCAGAGGAAGTGACTGGTGCGGGGTGGAGCAGCCTGGTAGCTCGTCGGGCTCATAACCCGAAGGTCGTTGGTTCAAATCCAGCCCCCGCTACCAATTATTAAGGGCGATATGTAGTAAGTTAATACCCAATTTTGGGGTTTCTCTTTACATTTTGTCAGTAGCAAGCAGTTGAAGGTTCTTGATTTTCACGTTTGGCTTCGCTACTAATTTAACGTTTGAGTATTATGAGCTTGAGCGGGCAGATAGAAATCTGCATTCGAGAGGCCCCTTTAAGGGGTTTTTTCGTATCTGGAGTTAGCTGCCTGGTTCCTTGTTGGTACTCTCTTCTGGATAGGCTAAAATATGATCGGCGTGTTGGCTTCACGCAGGTTGTCGTAGATATGGGCTTAGCGCCCATTTTTTGTTTGTGTTCCGGTTCGTCGGAATGCTTGTAATAATCAAATGGTAGAGAGTTTTAATACTTGGCTGGAAAACAAACGCAACTGGAAGTATTAATTGGCCCAGTGGTTGAATCGCTGGGGTGTGAGCTGTGGGGGCTGGAATATTTCGCCCAGGGCAGAAAGTCTATGTTGCGCGTCTATATCGACAAGGTGCCAGGCGGTGCGTTGATAGACGATTGTGAGCGAGTAAGTCGCCAGATCAGCAGTGTTATGGATGTCGAAGACCCAATTACCGGCGAATATACATTAGAAGTCTCTTCTCCAGGGATGGATCGTCCGCTATTTAAATTGGAACAATTCGGCGGCTATATCGGTGAGACCGTAGCGGTTCGACTGCGTACGGGTTTCGATGGCAGAAAAAAATTTACTGGCCTGCTTAAAGGTATAGAAAATGATGAGATCGTGCTTGAGGTCGATGCAGAAGAGTATTTGCTTCCCTACGAGTTAATTGATAAAGCGAGCGTAGTGCCTCGCTATTAATACGATTGAATTATTTGTAATTTAGGTGGTTTTCCGAATTTTAAGGATTCAGAGGCAGCTCGATGAAAAAAGAAATTTTGTTGGTCGCAGACGCAGTTTCCAACGAGAAAGGTGTTGAACAGGACGTAATTTTTCAGGCTATTGAATTGGCCTTGGCGACAGCCACGAAAAAACGTTACGACGAGGACTCCGATATCCAGGTAACCATCGACCGTAAAACCGGTGATTACGAAACCGTACGTCGTTGGCTGGTGGTCGATGACGAGACCTTGGCTGAGCTGGGCACACAGTTTACTCTGGAGGAGGCTCACGAAAAAGACGAGAGCCTTGTCGCAGGAGATGTATTTGCGGAAGTGGTTGAAAACGTTGGGTTTGGGCGTATCGCTGCGCAAACCGCCAAACAGGTTATCGTGCAGAAAGTACGTGAAGCCGAGCGCGCTCAGATTGTGGACCAGTACCGAGATCGCGTCGGCGAGCTGATTTCCGGTTCTGTCAAAAAAGTCACTCGCGATAATATTATTGTTGATCTTGGTAACAACGCAGAAGGCTTGTTACCGCGTGAAGAGCTAATTGGTCGCGAAGTTTTTCGTATGAATGATCGTGTTCGTGCGCTCTTGGTCGATGTTCGTTCTGAGGTGAGAGGCCCGCAGTTATATCTCAGTCGTGCTTGCTCGGCAATGTTGGTAGAACTGTTTAAAATTGAAGTACCAGAAATTGCTGAAGAAGTTATTTCCCTAAAAGCAGCTGCTCGTGACCCTGGGTCCCGTGCAAAAATTGCCGTTTCTACCAATGACGGTCGTATCGATCCCGTTGGTGCTTGTGTAGGTATGCGTGGCTCCCGTGTACAGGCGGTATCGAACGAACTGGGCAATGAGCGCATTGATATTGTGCTTTGGGACGATAACCCGGCACAGTTTGTTATTAATGCTATGGCACCAGCTGAAATTGAATCCATCGTTGTGGATGAAGAAGCCAATTCAATGGATCTAGCCGTGAGTGAAGATAATCTGGCTCAGGCCATTGGCCGCGGCGGTCAGAATGTGCGCTTGGCCTCAGAGCTTTCCGGCTGGGATATCAATGTGATGAGCATTGATCAGTGGAACGAAAAGCAGCAGAAGGAAGCGGGTAGCTCCAAAGACGTCTTTATGCAAGCTCTGGATGTTGATGAAGATGTTGCCGATGTGCTGGTGGAAGAAGGTTTCACTACGCTGGAAGAAGTTGCCTATGTTCCCCTGGAGGAATTTCTGGCGATAGAAGGTTTCGATGAAGATGTAGCCAATGAGCTTCGCAGTCGAGCGAAAGACGCGCTACTCACTCAGGCGCTGGCGACGGAAGAGCAGACCGTTGGTCAGGAGCCTGCGGAAGATTTACTGGCAATGGAAGGTATGGACGACGTGCTGGCGAATACGCTGGCCGCTAGAGGCGTTGTTACAATGGAAGATCTTGCCGAACAGTCGGTTGACGAAATGATGGAAATTGCTGGAATGAATGAAGAGCGTGCAGGGGCGTTGATTATGAAAGCGCGTGAACCCTGGTTTGCTGAAGACAACTCCTAAGTGTCTAGGCAAGAATATTATCGAGATTATTGAACGAATTTAAACGGGAACTGAGACAAATCTATGGCTGAAGTAACTGTAAGTGAACTCGCCAAGTCTGTAGGGGCTTCTGTCGATCGCATACTAACCCAGATGAAACAGGCCGGGTTAATACACCAAAACTCAGACGATATGGTGTCCGACGAAGAGAAGCAAACGTTGCTGGCTTTCCTAAAGTCCAGCCATGGTGAATCTGCGGCTGCACCAAAGAAAATCACCTTAAAGAGAAAAACTACGACAACCTTAAAGACAGGTTCAGGTAGCTCTCGAAAAACCGTAAATGTGGAAGTACGAAAAAAGCGCACTTACGTTAAGCGTGAGGCTGCTGAAGAGACTGAAGATTCTGCCGTTGTGGATGCTCCTGTAGAAGATGTTCAGGTGGTAGATATCCCGGTTGCGGAGACAGTGGAAGCTATTGAGTCTGAACCGACAGAAGTTGTTGAGCCTGAAGTGGTTGAGGAAGAGGCTGCCCCGGTTGCGGAGTCGTTAGTGGAAGAGCCTGAGGTGGAAGCGTCTAGGCCGTCATTTGTTGATGATGCGGAAATCCTGCGACAGCGCGCGGCTCAAGCCCGACGCAAGGCAGAGGAGGATGCTGCTGAAGCGAAAAAATTGGCGGAAGCTAAGCGTAAAGCGGAACAGGAATCAGCCGGGAAAGCTAATGCGAAGCCCGCCGATGATGCGCCTGCTAGTGATGCAGATCGCCATAAGCACCATCCTAAGAAAGTTAAAGCGAAGCCAGAAGAAGAGTTCAACGAAGACTCAAAAGCTAAGCACAACAAAAAAGCCGGGAAAGCGGTTAAAAAAGTGGCTGCACCCAAAAAAGCCGCTTCTGCGCTCGATTACGTGGAAGATAAGTCGGAGATTGAAGAGGTTATTCATACTACTCCGAAGTCGAAAAAACTTGGCACCTCGAGACGCCCGCGTCCCGTTATCAAGGTTAAGAACCGCCATGGTTTCAAAAAACCAACCGGAAAGATTACCTACGACGTGGAAATTCCCGAAGAAATTACTGTATCCGATCTTGCTCAGCGTATGAACGTTAAGGCAGGCGAAGTGATCAAGCAGCTGATGAAGATGGGTACTATGGCCACTATTAATCAGGCTCTCGATCAGGAAACCGCTCAGGTTATTGTTGAAGAGTTGGGCCATACCCCTGTACTGGTCAGTGGTGATGAAGTGGAAGAAAAACTACGTGAGCAAGTCGTAGACTTCGACGGCGCGACCATGGTTGATCGTGCACCCGTCGTTACTGTTATGGGGCATGTCGACCACGGTAAAACCTCTTTGTTGGATTATATACGTGAAGCCAAGGTAGCCTCTGGAGAGGCGGGTGGTATTACCCAGCATATCGGAGCCTATCGTGTGAAAACCAGCCACGGAGAGTTGGCGTTTCTCGATACCCCTGGGCACGCTGCCTTTACTGCTATGCGCGCTCGCGGTGCTCAATGTACAGACGTTGTGATTTTGGTCGTTGCTGCAGACGACGGTGTAATGCCGCAAACCGAAGAAGCCGTGCAGCACGCTCGCGCTGCTGGGGTACCGCTGGTTGTTGCGATCAATAAAATGGATAAAGAAGGGGCCGACCCGGATCGTGTTAAAAATGAGCTGTCTGCGAAAGACGTCATCCCCGAGGACTGGGGCGGCGATACTCAGTTTATTCCTGTTTCTGCCCATACCGGAGAAGGTATTGAAGAGCTATTGGAAGCGGTTGCTCTACAGGCAGAATTGTTGGAGCTGAAAGCTCCCGTCGATGTTCCTGCCCGCGGTGTGGTAATTGAATCCCGTATGGACAAAGGCCGTGGTGTTGTCGCCACAGTACTGGTTCAGGGTGGTGAGCTAACCGGTGGAGATATTTTGCTGGCGGGTCAGAGTTTTGGTCGCGTACGCGCTATGACCAACGAGTTTGGCAAGTCTGTCAGAAGCGCAGGTCCATCAACACCCGTAGAGTTATTGGGTTTGGACTCACCGCCGGAAGCCGGTGATGAGTTCGTGGTGGTTACCAACGAGCGTAAAGCTCGCGAGGTGGCTGAGTTCCGCTCCGAGAAAGAACGTAGTGAAAAGCTTCAGCGTCAACAGGCCGCAAAACTGGAAAATATGTTCGCTGGCATGGGTGCCGATGAAAAGAAAGTTTTGCCGGTTGTTTTGAAAACCGATGTTCGTGGGTCATTGGAAGCGATTCAGGCAGCACTGCTGGATATGGGTAACGAAGAAGTGCAGGTTATGTTGATCGGTGGCGGTGTTGGTGGTATCACCGAAAACGACGTTAACCTCGCGCTGACCTCTGGTGCAATCATTGTCGGCTTCAATGTTCGTGCAGACACATCTGCTCGAAAACTGGCCGAAGCAGAGTCAGCGGAAATTCGATATTACAGCATCATCTATCAGCTGATAGATGAAGTGAAATCGGCACTGTCTGGCATGCTCGATCCCGAGCGAGTTGAAGAAATTATTGGTATCGCGGATGTGCGTGATGTGTTCAGTTCGCCGAAGTTTGGTCAAGTGGCCGGATGTATGGTGGTTGAAGGTACAGTACACCGCAATAAGCCTATTCGAGTGCTGCGTGAAAACGTCGTGATCTATGAAGGTGAGCTGGAATCCCTGCGCCGTTTCAAAGATGACGTTAACGAAGTTCGCAACGGTATGGAATGCGGTATCGGCGTGAAAAACTACGACGTTAAGATTGGCGACCAAATCGAAGTCTTCGATGTGAAAGAGGTAGCGCGGGAGCTCTAAGAGCTGCCGCATAAAAATAGATGCCTAGAGAGTTTAATCGTTCTGATCGTGTGGCCGATGCGTTACAGCGTAGCCTGGCCAACTATATCCGTACCGAAGTCGGGGATCCGCGGCTGGGTATGGTTAATATTAACTCGGTTACAGTTAACCGCGATCTTGCCAATGCCAAGGTGTATGTCACGGTTGTTGGTGCGGAGACTGATGCCGAAGCAGAAGCTTCGGTGGCTATCCTGAATAAAGCGTCCGGTTACCTACGCAACCTGGTTTCCAAAGATCTTACTTTGCGTAGCACGCCAAAAATTCAGTTCTACTACGATGCGACCGCCGTGCGCGGCCAGAAGATTTCGAGCCTTATCGATCGAGCGGTTGCTGAAGATAAATCCCATCATGCCGATGACGAGGATTAGGTTTTGGGCCGCAGACGAAAGTTTGGTCGCCCCTTAAGTGGGGTGCTGGTTGTTGATAAGCCCGCCGGTGTTACCTCTAATGATGTCGTTCAGCGGGCTAAACGCCTGTTTTTTGCCAATAAAGCCGGTCATACAGGTGCTCTCGACCCTTTAGCGACTGGCGTTCTTCCCTTGTGTTTTGGCGAAGCGACTAAATTTTCTCAATATTTGTTGGACTCCGATAAGGGCTACCTCAGTACCTTTCGCTTTGGCCTGCAAACGGACACTGCCGATGCCGATGGCGAAGTTATCGAACAATGCGATGCCAGTAAGCTCACAGCCAAGGCTGTAGAAAAGGCTATTGAACGGTATCGCGGGAATATCGAGCAGGTACCACCCATGTATTCTGCCTTGAAGCGTGATGGCCGTCCCCTGTACGAGCTGGCGAGACAAGGTATCGAGGTCGAGCGTGAGGCGCGTTCATTAACCATTTATAGTTTTGAATTACTGGATTTCCGTTCGGGTGAGTTTGCTGAAGCTGATGTGCGTGTGGAGTGCAGTAAAGGTACTTATATTCGCAGTCTGGCCGAAGATCTCGGTCGTGACCTGGGGGTTGGTGCGCACGTAGCGAAGCTGCGTCGTATACAGGCTGGGCCGTTCCGCGAAGAGCAGGTTATAAGCCTGGATACGCTGGAGGCGGAACGGGGTGAAGATAGAGCCGAAGTGCTGGATCACTATTTGCTGCCAACCGATGCGCCAGTAGCTGAAATGCCGGAATTGACGTTGGACGAACACAGCAGTTTTTATTTCACCCGGGGTAACCCGGTAATCAATAATCAGGTCTACCAGTTGGGAGACGAAGGTGATAAAGTGCGCGTCTTCCAGCATACTGGCGAATTTTTAGGCGTTGGTGAAATTACTGACGATGGTCGGGTGGCTCCAAGCCGTTTAGTTGTCCAATAGGCCAAAAGACTTGCACTCTCGAGTGCAAACTGACCTACCTGTAGATATGCACGGGCAGGCCGGATAAGAGCAGCTTATGTGTATTAGCTGAGTTGTTATTGCATATTCATCTGTATAGAGGAAAGAACCATGGCACTGAGTGCACAAGAAAAAGACGCAATCGTTAAAGAACATCAAACCTCTGAGACCGATACCGGTTCTCCAGAAGTTCAGGTTGCACTGCTTACCGCTAACATTAATAAGCTGCAGGGTCACTTTGCTGGCCACAAGCAGGATCACCACTCTCGTCGCGGATTGATCCGTATGGTAAACCAGCGTCGTAAACTGCTGGACTACCTGAAAGGGAAGAATGTTAATCGTTATGCAGCTCTGATCCAAAAACTGGGTCTGCGCCGCTAAGCAAAAAAGTGCCCGCCTTGTGCGGGCACTTTTATTTTTCTCTCCAGACTCTCCTATTCGCTCTCCTCTATAATTAATTTCTCTGTTTTCGATGGTCTTTTCTTTAGGGTTGTAATCGGGAATGGGTGAACCTGAAACTGCCACTAGGCGGTTTTCGAATATGAAGATAAATGAAAAGAAAAGCGCAATGGGGCGCTTAAAACACAAAGGATAAGAAATGAATCCGGTAATTAAAAAATTCCAATATGGTAACGATACCGTCACTCTGGAAACGGGCCGAGTTGCTCGTCAGGCAACTGGCGCAGTGCTGGTTAGCATGGGTGAAACCAGTGTACTCTGTACAGTTGTTGGCTCGAAAGAAGCCAAAGCTGGTCAGGACTTTTTCCCTCTGTCGGTACACTATCAAGAAAAAACCTATGCCGCAGGTAAGATCCCTGGTGGCTTCTTCCGACGCGAAGCACGTCCTTCTGAAAAAGAAACGCTTACTTCCCGCCTGATCGACCGCCCTATTCGGCCACTGTTTCCCAATGGTTACCTGAATGAAGTTCAGGTTGTGTGTACGGTTGTTTCTGCCGAAAAGAATGTTGATCCTGATATCGCAGCGTTGATCGGTACGTCTGCAGCGCTGGCGATTTCCGGTATTCCGTTTAACGGCCCCATTGGTGCGGCTCGTGTTGGCTATAGCCAGACCGACGGTTACATTCTCAATCCAACCTATTCTGCGCTGAAAGAGTCAGAGCTTGACATGGTTGTAGCCGGCACCAAAGATGCGGTGTTGATGGTTGAGTCCGAGGCAAATGAACTGCCAGAAGATATTATGCTGGGTGCCGTACTCTACGCTCACCAGGAGATGCAATCTGTTGTTCAGGCTGTTGGTGAACTGGTTCGGGACGCGGGCAAAGAGCGCTGGGAATGGACAGCCCCGGCAGAAAACGAAGAATTGAAAGCCGCTATCAGCCGCGATTTTGAAGAATCTATCGGCGTTGCCTACCGTATTACTGACAAGAAAAAGCGATATGACCGTTTGTCTGAGTTGCGTACTCAAGCAGTTGCAGAGCTGGTTAGCGAAGAAAGTGGTGTTGATGCTGACGATGTTAAGAAGTTGTTCGGCAAGATAGAAAAGCAAATTGTTCGCAGCCGTGTTGTTGCTGGTGAGCCTCGTATTGATGGTCGTGACAGTAAAACGGTACGTCCATTGCAGGTAGAGGTGGGCGTACTGCCTAAGGTTCACGGTTCTGCGCTGTTTACCCGTGGTGAGACCCAGGCTCTGGTTGTCGCTACTCTGGGCTCTGCCCGCGATGCGCAAATAATTGATGCGCTGGAAGGGGAGCGTAAAGATAGCTTTATGCTTCACTACAACTTTCCTCCCTACTCTGTGGGTGAGTGTGGTCGTATGGGTGGCACCGGTCGTCGTGAAATTGGTCACGGTCGTTTGGCGCGTCGCGGTGTTGCCGCCATGTTGCCAAACGCTGATGAATTCCCCTACACCATACGTGTTGTTAGTGAAATTACTGAATCCAATGGTTCCAGCTCCATGGCTTCCGTCTGTGGTTCTAGCCTAGCGTTGATGGATGCGGGCGTTCCTCTGAAATCGCCTGTCGCCGGTATCGCTATGGGGTTGGTGAAGGAAGAGAACGGTTATGGCGTGCTTACCGATATCCTCGGTGATGAAGATCATTTGGGTGATATGGACTTTAAAGTTGCCGGTACTGCTGACGGTGTAACTGCTTTGCAGATGGATATCAAAATCGAAGGTATCACCGAAGAGATTATGGAGACTGCTCTGGAGCAGGCACTGCAGGCTCGTCTACATATACTCAGCGAAATGAATGCCGTCATTGCTTCGCCTCGCGCTAAGCTGTCTGAAAACGCACCTCAGTTCCACACTATGAAGGTTGATTCAGATAAAATCCGCGATATTATCGGCAAGGGCGGTGCAACCATTCGTTCTATCACGGAAGAAACGGGCGCAACCATCGACATTAACGATGATGGCACCGTTAAAATCTATGGTGACGACGGCGACAGCCTCAGCGGTGCGATTGCTCGTATTGAGGAAATTACCGCAGAAGCTGAAATTGGTGCGACCTACCAAGGTAAGGTAGTACGCATTGTAGACTTTGGTGCGTTCGTTAACTTCCTACCCGGTAAAGATGGTTTGGTGCACATTTCTCAAATCGCCCATGAACGAGTGCAGAATGTGACTGACTACTTGAGTGAGGGGCAGGACGTCGATGTGAAATGTATGGACATTGACCAGCGCGGTCGTATTAAGCTGTCCATCAAAGAGCTGCTGCCTAAGCCTCAAGCGGACGCATCAGACGGTGTTGATGGCGAATCAAACGACGCCGAATAAGGCGAACGTTACGCGATAAATTAAGGGCCCGCTTTTGCGGGCTTTTTTCTGCAAATTTAAAATGGATTAGAGTGTTGTGAATCGTTTGTTGTTTACCTTGTTGCTTGTGTTTTTCTCCTCAAAAGTGCTGGCAGAAAGGCAGCCCAAGGCCGAACTGGGGGTAGGTTTTGCCGTGCAGCATCTCAACGACTATAGAGGAACTACCGAAACCCAGACTCAGGCGTTGCCTTTCCCCATTCTTGTTTATCGTGGCGAACGTATTCAAGCCGATAAAGATGGGATTCGCGGGCGGTTTTTTCACGGTGAGAACTGGGAATTGAATATAAGTGCTGAGGCTGCATTAAATGGTGGCAGCGAAGACAATCCGAGGCGGCAGGGAATGCCACCGCTGGATACAGCAGTGGAGTTTGGCCCGTCGTTAAATATTAATGTAACCGGCCGTAATTTTGATGAAGGTTGGGCACTACGCTTACCCGTACGCTCGGTATTTGTCGTTGATATTACTGGCATGAAAATGAAACAAATTGGCTACAACGCCAATCCAAAATTTACCTACCGTAAAGCGGATCTCTGGCAGGGGTGGAATGGCAAGGTGGATTTGGGTTTTTTATGGGCTTCTGATCACTATCACGATTACTACTATCGCGTGGCTCCCCAATATGCTGTTGATGATAGGCCTGCTTACGAAGCCGAGTCGGGGTTTAGCGGTAGTTACGTTAAGTTCAGTTTGAAAAAACGTTCTGGGCACATGTGGTACGGCTGGAATCTTCGCTACGACTATATGGAGGGCGCCGTATTTGAGGATAGCCCGTTAGTGGAGACTAACCACTATTTTTCGACAGCCTTTGCGGTGGGCTGGTTTTTCTGGAATAGTGATACACAATAGTTGGTGGAATGGATAAGGTTGATCAGCTTTTTTGCCGTCTTATGTCGAATTTTTTATTGGCTATATTCACTAAATGCTTTCTATGCTTCTGTTTATCGTATAGCAAAGCCCGGGAGACTCTCATCGTGTTTAGGTATTACCTTAAGAGCTGCCTAGTTCGATACACTGCCTTACTTTTCGGTGTGTTATTCTCTTTCACGCTCTCTGTGCCTGCTTTGGGCGATAAGACTGCAGTTACTATCTATACCTACCGTAGTTCGGAGAGTGTAGCTGATTCCCGGTATGATTATGACACAGCGCTTTTAAACTTGGCGTTGGAAAAAACCCAATCGGAATTCGGGCCTTATGCTCTGGTTGCAAGCCCCGCGATGAATTTCTCGCGGGCCATCTTACTGGCTCAGCGCAATACGCTGCCGAATTTTATGATTAAGTTGAGCTATGCGAATGAAGGTTACGGGCTCAGTTATGTTCCTTTTCCTGTCGACCTGGGGATTGTGGGTTACAGGGTTTGCTTTACTGCAAAGTCCAATCTTCAGCGTGTTGCAAAGATTAGATCAATCGCAGATTTAAAAGAAATGAGCTTCGGTGTTGGTATAGGGTGGGCCGATGTTGACGTTTTGCGTAGTCAAAATTTTGATGTGGTACAAGTTGCGCTCTACGAAAGCTTATTTCGTATGACGGCTATTGGCCGTTTGGATTTATTTTGCCGTGGCGTAAATGAGTTTCTGGACGAGTGGAATACAAATAAAAACACAGAGAACTTTGCTTACGATAAAACGATGGCAATTCACTACCCGTTGCCGCGCTTTTTCTTTACGAACGAAAAAAACACTTTAGCTGTTGAACGTTTTGAAAAGGGCTTAAAAATAGCCTATAACGATGGCTCTTTACTGTCGTTATGGCGGGAGCATTATAAAGAGAGCATACAGTTTGCCAATTTGCCCGCTCGAAGGATTTTTAAATTATCTAATCCGACATTGAAAGATCTTTCCGTTGAGTATGAACACTACCTTTTCGATCCTTTCGATCCTGAAAACACCTTTTAATATGGTCTACAGTGAATAAGCTGATAAAGGGAGCAGTATGATTTTAATACTGTTCCCTTTTCTTTGCGAGCCCTTAATCGTTATCGGGGGAGGCGGTTGGCAATGTCTGAGAGCGCTTTTTGCTTGTCTTTACTGCCCTGGCTTGAACCGAAGAAGAAGGCGGCAACCTGAGTCGAAACCGTCGTTAACGCGCCTAGAATATAGATAATAATTTCTTTCATGCCGGTGCCTTCTATTGCCCCCCAGCCACGATAAATAATCCAGAAGTACATAAAAAAAGTTAAACCAATAATGCCAAGGGCGAGTATTGGGTGAATGTTTTTTGATAGCCAGCTGGCGTTTACGCTTTCCTGTATTCGACTTTGGTTTTCACGTGCGCTGGCAGTATCTACCAGTTCTGCTTTCCTTTCTTCAAGCCCCAGTTTAGAGGTTTCCAAGTCGTAGTGCATCGAGGCTTTGGCCAGCTCGTTTTCCAGTTCTTTGCGTTCTTCATCGGACGTAATGGTTTTATCGATGGCTTCGCCAACCGCATCAACCAGATTGCTGGCTCCGGCGCTAAATAGTGTGGTAAAAAAGTTTGCCATGGTTACATTCCCTCCAGTGTGCGTCTAACCCAGCCATAGAAATATTTGCGACTGGTTTTTCGGTTTTCGCAAATATTCACATAACGGCTAATTTTCGCTAAGGCAAAAGTGGCTAAAAATGCGCGCTTATCGTCTGCATTTATCGCCGCCAATGTTTTGGGCCCAATGACCCCGTCTGGGGTGGTTTGAATGGACATCTGGGCAAGTTTGGCGCTGGTCCGAGGGCCGGCATTTACAGCGAAGTCGAAGATAGATTCAGCAATATCCTGATCGCCAATATGATCTCCCTGCACCTTGTCCCAGTAATTGGCTTCGTAAAGTGCCTTAACTTTTTCCTCGAGGTCTGCGTCGCTATCGAGATTTTTTGGGAAGTTATTTTTATTCTTGAGTAGGTCGATATTAATCCAACCCGGCCATTTGGGGTTTCGGCTGCGGGCAATACCTTTATAGGTTTCACCTCCTGGGTCGTCTGGGTCGTTAATATATCCCCCTTCTGCTTTCATGGTTATTTTGAATGCCTGATCAAAATTTGCCATCGGGAACTCCTTTTTTATGAATAGTTTTGAGTTAATCCGTTGCTGCTGGAGGTCTTCAGTGAAACTTAGCAAACAATAAGTCGTCAGCGCCACAGTGTCGGGCGCCAATATGACAATACCGTGAATATTGTGGAAGATAGGATAGGTCGCGATAAGGAGCGAGTGTCCTTATCTGGTTTTATTTGGCGAGCGGTATTTTTTAACCGGCTTGCTTTTGCAGGTAATCGATAATGTCGAGCGATTCGTACATCCACTCCTCTTTACCGTTACTGTGAGTGATGCGCAGCGCGGGTACTTGTGATTTGCCGCCCTTCTGAGACAGCTCTTTTCGGGCGTGGTCATCGCGGGATACGTTAGCGTTGGCAATATTGATCTTCATTGTCTTTAGCGCCAAGTGTACGCGCATACAATAACCGCACGAAGGTCGATGGTAGAGGGTTACATTGTCGAGGGTAAAACTGTTGGGGTTTGTCATATACATCTCCAATCATATGGCATTCAAAGGATTATATAGCCAGTTATAAATCCGTTAAACTCTCTGCTGACTAATACTTCAATAATGAATATCTATGAATAATCGATACTTAGAAGCCTCATTGCCAACTGAGGATCGCGTTGCCGACCTGCTATCCCTGATGACCCTTGAGGAAAAATTGGGGCAAATGATGCAATTAGCGGCTCTGGAAGAGGAGCATGAGAGCTTTATTGAGCGCTACCATCTGGGTTCCTTTCTGCATGCCGTTGGTGAGGATGTTACTCGTTTGCAGCGGATTAACGCACAGCGTTCGCGGTTGAAGATTCCCCTGATTTTTGGTATCGACGCCATTCACGGTCACTGCCTGGAGGATGAGACAACGGTTTTCCCCGTGCAGCTTGCAATGGCCTGTACCTGGAATACAGGCTTGTTAACCGAAATGGGGCGTATAACTGCGAACGAGGCCCGAGCCAGTCATTTGCACTGGACCTTTTCACCTGTGCTCTGTATTGGCCGTGATCCGCGCTGGGGGCGCACTAGCGAAACCTTTGGTGAGGATCCATTGCTAATTGCCGAATTAGCTGACGCGCTGGTTCATGGCTACCAAACGGCTGAGTACCCACTGGCTGCCTGTGCAAAACATTATGCGGCTTACGGTGAGACCAGTGGTGGCCGCGATTCCTCCGACGCTCATATCTCCGAGCGTCAGATGCGCAATGTTTTTCTGCCGCCTTTCGAGCGCGTGGCAAAAAGTGGCTGTAAAACCTTTATGGCGGGTTACCAGGCGCTCAATGGTATTCCCTGTTCAGCCAACACCTGGTTGATGAATACGATCTTGCGGGATGAATGGCAATACCAAGGCGTAGTCGTTACCGACTGGAATAACTGCGGGCAGATGGTTACCCTCCAGCGGGCAGCAACCGATATCAAAGAAGCCGTGGCGCTGTGTCTGGAAGCCAGCAATGATGTTTTTATGTCGACACCGGAGTTTTTTGAGTGTGCGCTGGCCCTGGTACAGGAGGGGCGCGTTAGCGAAGAGCGTATTGACCAGAGTGTGCGCCGGATACTCACCCTGAAATTTGAGTTGGGCTTGTTCGAAGAATTATCGGCGCCAGACCGGCGCGCTTTGCTGGCTGATACCCGACGTTGGGACAAGGCTTTAGGTGCGTCACAGCAATCGCTGACGTTGGTGAAGAATAATGGCGCCTTGCCGTTGACGGAGAAACTGAAAAAAATCTTGCTGGCCGGTGATAATGCAGACAATGTGCTCAATCAGCTCGGCGACTGGTCCTTCATTCCTGGCATGGCAGCCTATACGGATAAGGAAACCCACCGAGCAGATACCGTAACGCTTAAGGCGGCACTGGCGTCTTACTGTGAGCAGGAGGGCATTCAACTGTCCTACTTGGGAGTTGAGGAATGTGGACCCTATTGCGAAAGAGATCCATCCGAGGCGCTGACAGAAGCAGCGAGCGAAGCTGATGTCGTTTTGTTTTGCGCGGGTGATGCTTTAAAGCAGAATGGTGAATTCCATGATCGGGCCGATTTGGAATTGCCCGGGAATCAAAGCGCCGTTTTTGAACATTTACAGAAAACGGGAACGCCTGTTATCAGTATTTTAGTTATGAGTAAGCCCCATTGCATTAATGATGTAATGGAGAACTCCGCTGCGGTATTAATTGCTTTTAATCCCGGCGCAAAAGGTGGCGAGGCTATAAAACAGTGCTTATTTGGCGAGATCAATCCCTGCGGTCGTTTGCCGATTAGTTTTCCTCGCCATGTGGGTCAGTTGCCAGTTTATTATAATCAAGCCCCTGGCTGGCATGCGCCCATATCGCCCCATTTCGATGGTTCTCCCAGCTATATCGATATGCCCGAGACGCCTCTACTGGCCTTTGGTGAAGGCATTAGCTACGGTCAGGTACAGTATTCCGAAGTGGCAGTAGACAGCGATATCTTGGCGCCGGGGCAGCCTGTAGTTGTGTCCATTGGTTTAAAAAATAGCAGCGACTGGGCAGCGGTTGAAATCGTTCAGCTCTACTGTCGTTTATGTATCCCCGGCGTTACGACGCCAGTAAAACGTTTGATCAAATTCAGGCGTGTAACGATTGCCATCGGTGGGGCGGAACACGTTGAATTCACTTTAAACCAAAGTGATTTTCTAATCTGGGATAAACCGTTGGATAAACAGGTTTACTTCGGTGAAATTGAATTAATGGTCGGTAAAAGTAGCAAGGATGAAGATTTGCAGCGTATAAGCATTAAAAGTGTCTGAGCTGTTGGCAGGCTCGAAGGGTGGAGAAATCGAATTATCAGTTTAATTCCCGCCTAATAAACGCAACCAGCTCTTCACTCATCATTTTATGCTGTGGCCCCGTGGGGTGAGCGTCACAACTGTCACCGGGAAAGTGACTGGCATTAAACACATGCACGCGTTCACTGTCCACAAGCTTTCTCGTTTGTTGCAAGTAGCTGCGCAAAACGGTTCGTTGGGGGCGCTCGGGATCGTTATCGTTGACGATGGCGCCATCGGTGAGAATGATATCTGCTTTGGGGTGATCTTGCAGAAGGGTTTGTACGAAGCTTACATAGGCTGGAGCAAACTCTTCTTCCGTTGGCAACGCGCCAATGCCCAGGCTGAAATCATTGGTCCCCAAGGAAACGACAATGAGATCGGCGGGAAAGCGTGATTGCTGCCATTTTTCGGCGTTGTTTTCGGCGATAGTGAGTTGGTAATAATCCGGTGCATTCAGTTCATCTCTGGCGCCATTCCAGCTACGTATCAAGCCGCGGCCGCCGTAACATACCAGTTGAACCTGTGCGTCCAGTGCTTCGCCAGTAAGCCAGCCGTAGGATTTGTGGGCGTTCCACCAGCGGTTGTTCATGCCGCAGTCCTCATTACCATCCCTGTTTGCACCTGCGCCGCAGGTAACGGAATCGCCAACGACCAAGAGACGTTTTTCCGGGCGGGCGGCGGCGGTTAAGAGCCTCCCGTCTGCCAGCCGAAAACCGTAAAGACTTACGATCCCCTGCCAGGTTTCCGAATGGTAGATAAACTCTATTTCTCGTGGTTGAGAGCTCTCCTGAGAAAAAATCGTTATTTCCTGTTTATCGGTGGGGAGTTTGATTCTAGCCGGCTGGCCACCGTCTACACGCACGGCCATATAGCTTTCTTCACCGGTACTTTTCAGTGTGGCACTGACTTCCGTACTGGTGGTACGAAAGCGAAAACCGGTACCGGGGTAGCCGAATGTAGCACTGCCGTACTTATCTATCTGCATGCGGCCGAGTTGCTGAATATTGGCATCGGTTGGAGGCGTTAAATCGGTAGGCATAGCGTGTTTTTCTGAATGTATACAACTTGTTAAGCCTACGCACAGGCTTAACAAAAGCATTAATATATTTAATGGCCGGTTATGTAAAAAAAGGCTCATGATTCCTTATTGCATGAATTGTTGAACGACCGGACCCAGTCTTTCAGATAGTCGCTGGTAGCCCTGATGGCTGGGGTGAAGGAAATCATTCATGATAGTTTGAGGAATATTACCTCGATCATCAAGAAACAACTTGCCGAAATCGTAGTAAAACACGGTTTGATCGTCGTTAAGGTCAGCTAGTAGCTGGTTGGTTCTGGCAACCACAACACGGTTTTCGCTGGTGGCTTTTTCGTCAAAAGGATAGACGCCCATCAGTAGAATTTTACTGTTGCCAAACGATTTTTTTACTTGGCTCACAACAGCCGTTACACCTTCGGCGACCTGTTCAGCGCTGTGTTGACTGTGCCCAAAATTGTTAACGCCAATCATCATTACCACCAGCTTGGGGTTCAGATTACCGCTCTCTCCATGCTGTAAACGCCAGAGCAAGTGCTGGGTTTGATCACCGCCAATGCCAAAGTTCGCAGTGCGGTAATTTCCGAAGGTTTTGTCAAATATTTTTTTATTATCACCCCAGAACCAGCCCTCGGTAATGGAGTCTCCAAGGAATAGCAGATCGACGTTATTGGTTTTGGCTCGCTCCAGATTTGATTGATGCTTTGCGTGCCATGTTTCCAGGGACATCCACTCAAATTCTGTTGACCGAGGGGCGGCTTCAATGGCGGTATTGACGGCCTTTTGATTTTCAACGGATGCACAGCTCGTTACTCCCCAGAACAGGCCGATAACAAAAAATCGGGACAAAAGTGATAATTGTGTGTAGCGCATTAGGTTAGCCTCTTCATCGTCAGTAGAATTGGTGGAACACTACGTCAAAAGTGACGAAGCGAATGATAACTTATATCAATATTAAGTAAAATACTGGGATTTTATATTCGTATTCCGAATAAGTAGTTATATGCTTTGAGGGTTGCCGTTAACTTGCTTATTTCTGTCTGTATTAGATGAACTATAGTTAAAAATATTTGCGTAGCCTATTGGCTGTAATACTACCTCAATCAACGATTTGGCTTGCAGTACTTATGAGAGAAAACTATGGGTAGCGATGTATTAGCTGAGCAATCTACCGATAATAACGAGTCTAAGTCGGCAGCTAATTACTCTCGTGGTGGGCGAGCAAGTTTACAGACCTTTCTCATTGTGGTGGTTTTTCTCTCCATTGCGGCTCCTGCCGTTATCACGGGCGGTTTTCTGATTTACGAAAACTATGAGCGAACCATCGAACATGAGAGCCGTGCAGCGGCAGGCAACTATGCTGATCTGCTCCAGGCCGGTATGACGATGCCCTTGTGGAATGTGGCTCCATCTCTTGGTGAGCCACTGCTGGATACGGTGAGAATTGATCCTTCGGTACTGCGCATTATTGTTCAGGGTATTGATGACGAAACTTTTCTGAAGTACGAAAACGAGGAGCCTATTCTCGCTGATGAGAGCTTGTCCATCGTGCGTGAAATTACCTTTGAAGGTGAGAAGCTCGGATCGGTGAGCTTAGCTTACAGTTTGAAAGCCGCTCGTCAGCGGGCGGCAGCCGATTCCCAACTATTGTTTACAATCATCATTTTTCAGCTGATTTTCTCACTGGGAGTCTTGAGTTACTTTCTGCGTTTACGTGTGGTTAGGCCTCTGGTTTTATTGGCGCGGGCTGCGGTAGGCATTGCCGGAGGGGATTTGAAAACCGCCATCCCCACCATGAATAAGGATGAGTTCGGTCGACTCTCTGGTCAGCTTGAAATAATGAGGGGTTCTCTCGAGCAGTCCTTCACCACGCTGGAAGATCGCGTTAAAGAGCGGACGACAGAGTTGGTTGACCTTAATAAAGAATTGAAGGGCACGCTGGACAAGCTACAGCAGGCCCAAGGGAATCTGGTTCAATCTGAAAAACTTGCGGCGTTGGGAGCGCTCGTGGCCGGTGTTGCACATGAGTTGAACACGCCGTTGGGTAACGGCTTAACGGTTGCGTCTTCCCTCTTTGATGCGACCCGCCACATTCAGCGGCAGTTTAAAGAGGGGATCACGCGGTCAGACTTGGAGAATTACCTCGCTGACATGCAGGAAGGATCTCACTTGGTGGTGGCAAGTCTGGAGCGTGCCTCGGAACTGGTCAGTGGTTTTAAGCAAGTTGCGGTGGATCGAACCAGCGCCCAGCAGCGGCAGTTTAAGCTGGCTGAAGTGCTGGCAGAAACTAAGATGACCATGTCGCCGCTATTCAAGCACACACCCTACAAGATTAATATCAAGGTTTCCGGCGATGTGATGATGGATAGCTACCCGGGCCCCCTGGGCCAGGTAATCACCAATTTGATGAACAATGCACTGATCCATGCTTTTAGCGGCTGCGATCACGGTACGATTGATATTACGTGTGAATTGACTACTGTTGCAGGACAAGAGGGCGTTTGCATGGTTATTCAGGACGATGGCCACGGTATTCGAGAAGAAAATTTAAAGAAAATTTTTGACCCCTTCTTCACAACTAAACTGGGGGAAGGTGGCAATGGATTGGGAATGCACATCGTGCACAATATTGTTACGGGTGTTTTGGGGGGGGCGATCGAAGTTGAATCGAAACTCGACAAGGGAACGTGTTTTACTATAGCTATTCCCCTAGATGCACCTGTAAGCAGAGTTGGCACATATGAACTTGAACAAGGTGAAGCCGTTCATGGCGAATGATAATGATAATAGCAGTGAAATGATGGAATTTTTGGACGATAAGCCCAGCAGCGAATCGGAAGCTCCAAAAGTAAAATCCAGCGTATGGCGAATTCTGATTACAGATGACGAGCAGGACGTGCATACGGCGACGACGTTTGCATTGCGGAATACTCGTATTCTGGGGCGGAAAATTGAATTTCTACATGCCAAATCGGCCAGAGAGACAATCGAAATCCTGAAAAAGTACAAGGATATTGCCGTCATCATGTTGGATGTAGTGATGGAAACGCCTAACGCTGGTCTCGACCTTGTCGCGGTGATTCGTGAGGAGCTTAACGTAACGGATTCACGGATTATATTAAGAACTGGTCAACCCAACCAAGCTCCTGAAATTGAAGTTATCCGTGATTACGATATTAACGATTACAAATTAAAATCCGAACTCACGCAGAGCAAACTCTATGCAGCCCTGACAACGGCAGTTCGTTCCTACAAACAGATCCGTATGATCGAAGCCGGAAAAAAAGGGCTGGATATGATCGTGCGATCCAGTGCGGATCTGCTCAACAAAAACGGTTTACATGCGTTTGCCCAAGGCGTGATCATTCATTTGTCGGGTTTGCTGAGTGTTCCTCCCGAAGGTTTGATTTGTGTTCGTCGCAACGATAAGCGACGAGAGGGTCAGCCGGAAATTATTGCGGCAGCAGGGCAATATTGCAATCTTATCGATCGTCCACTGGCCGATCTGGAAGAGGTGCATGCCAGGACTCTATTGGAATCCAGTTTGGATACGCGTTCAAATGTGTATGATCAATATGGCTTGGCGCTTTATCTGGGCAGCAATGCCCGGGGGGATATGAGCTGTTATGTCTCTAGTGCGACGCAGCTAGACGAAATTGATCAAAGTCTTCTCGAGCTGTTCTGTACCAATATTTCCATTTGTGCAGACAACTTAACCTTGCTGGAGCAGTTGAGTGACTCTGCCTATATCGATGAATTGGTTGGTCTGCCCAACCGTAATGCTCTCATAAAAAGTATTGAACAGACGCTTGAAAGCCAATCCCCCTCCGGCTATCTGTTGGCAATTGCCGATATTGATAATTTTGCTGAAATCAATGCGTCCCTGGGGCAGAAATACGGCGACAGATTGTTGCAGGCGGTGGCCAAGCGCATGCGGAAATATTTCCCGGAGCCTTGTGTTGTGGCGCGTATAGCGGGAGATACATTTGCTGTATTTGCAAAGGATACGTACTTAAAAGCTGACAATATTTTGGAGCCCTTTTCCACGCCGTTTGATATTTCCGGTGAAGAACAGATGATTTCTGTTACTGCCGGTATGGTGCCACTGGAAAAGGTTGATGGTGGTGCTTCTGAAGCGGTTAAAGATGCGAGTATCGTATTAAAGCAAGCGAAAACCCGCAATCGGGGGGATATGTGTCGCTTCGACAGCGTTATGGTCGAGCAGGCAAAAGATCGCTTGGAGCTACTGAAAAATTTACGTACAGCGTTTGATATGGAACGTCTGATTCTCCATTATCAGCCGAAACTGTGCTTGAAAACTGAGCGAGTATTAGGTGTTGAAGCGCTGTTGCGGTGGCCAGTGGAAGGTGGTGAGTTTGTGCCTCCAGGACACTTTATTCCTCTTGCGGAACAGTCCGGGTTGATTGTGCGTTTGGGGGAGTGGATTTTACGTACAGCGCTGATGGAATTGCATGTACTGGATCATCATGGCTGGCATGATATTCATATGAGCGTGAATTTATCCGTTGCTCAATTACAGCATCCTGCAATGATTCAAACGTTAAAGCGTGTGCTGGCGGAAACCGAAGTAAAGCCCGAAATGGTGGATCTCGAAGTCACTGAGTCTATTGCTATGGATGATGCCTGCTACAACAACAAAATGCTCAATGAAATAAAGACTCTGGGTTTCCAGTTGTCGCTTGACGATTTTGGGACGGGTTTTTCTTCGCTCAGCCAGCTGCAGAAAATTCCGATTGATCGGCTGAAAATAGATCAGTCGTTTGTACAGGCGTTTGAAGATCAGCACAGTCGCGATATTGTTGAGTTGATTGTTCATTTGGGGCGCAAGCTCAATAAGAAAGTGATTGCCGAAGGTGCCGAAACCAAAGAACAGGTGGATTTCTTAAAATCACTTGAATGCGATGAGGTACAGGGCTTCTATTTTGCCCGACCGATGTCCGCCGATAAGTTACACCTATGGCTTAAGGAGCGTGAGCACTAAATTGGTTTAATCTGAAAGCGCACTTTCTGGCCAGGCCTTCGCTGGGCCAAGGAGTAGCAATCTGCGGCATGGACGCAACCAATTTTGGGGTAGCCTCCAATGGTTTGCCTGTCATTCAGCAATACAATGGGCTGGCCATCCGGCGGAATCTGCACACTGCCAAAAGCAATGCCCTCCGACATAATACCCTGTTTGTCCCATACCGTAGGCTTACCCTCTAGCCTGTAGCCCATGCGGTTACTGTTAGCGCCGATGCTAAATAAGTTGTTTAAGAGGTTATCTATACTGGTTTCACTAAAGAACTCGAATTGGTAACAGGGGTGTAGATGAAGAATTAGTTCTTCGGTGTAGCTTGGAATTGCCTGCCAATGGGCGCTGCGATTAAGCTGTTTTTGTCGGGTGTGTATTGGGTACTCGAATTGGTCCCCGGCCAGCAGAGAGCGCGGTTGCCCGTTTTCCTTTAATGGTTCACAACTGCCAAAAAGCCCGCTATTGGTAAAGCCTCCCTCGATGGCGAGATACGCTCGCAATCCGCTTTTTGCCTGTTTAACACTAAGCTTATCCCCTGCAGCGACTCGTGTACTGCTCCAGGGCGGTAGAGCGCGACCCGATAGCGTGGCGTTTGCCTCTGCCCCACAGAGGGCTATGCGCGTAGCATGGCTAAAGGTAATGTCACATGGTCCGAGGGTGATTTCCAGTGTTGCCGAGTTGGGGTTATTGTCGATAAGTTTATTGGCCCAATGCCAAGCGTAGGCATCGACGGCACCGCCACTGCATAAGCCAAAATGCTGGCAACGACGTCGCCCTCGATCGACCAGTAAGCAGAGAGATCCGGTTTTATTCAAGGTGGCGAGGGCTTTTTGCTCAGTGTTATTGGTCATTGGCTGTGCTTAAGCGGTTGAATTCTGTTTTATCGATGGAGGTAAAAGAAACCTGATCGCCGGTTTTAAAAAGGCATGACGATTCGGGTTCGGCGTTGCTGTTATTCAACGGCTGTAGAACGGTGATGGGGGTGCGGCCAATAATATTCCAGCCTCCCGGTGAAGAGCGTGGATAAATCCCGGTTTGCTGTTCGGCAATGCCCACACTGCCACCGGCGACTTCTGTGCGAGGGCTTGTTTGTCTGGGGGTGGCAATTTGAGACGCTACGTCGCCCATATAAGCGAAGCCGGGAACAAAACCCACAGAAAATACGGTGTAGCTTCTGTTGCAATGAAACTTCACCAGTTCATTAATGGTTATACCGTGAAGTTGAGCCACGGATTCCAGGTCAGGAGCAACATCCTGGTGATAGAGAACCGGTATTATGTGGTGGTTCGTATACAGTTTTTCATCGACGGCATTCTGTTGGAAAGGTAACTGCAGCAGACGCTCAACCTGCACGCGAACTGATCGAAAATCAGTTTGTGTATCATCAAACTCCAATAGTAGGCTGGTATTGGCTGGTACGCTATTGCTCAGCAGGTGACCCAGGTTTTTCTCAATGCTTTGCCAATAAAAGCGTATCTGGCGGGTGATCGCGTTGCCGGGAGTGAGGGCGAAATAAATAATAAGGCTATTTTCGTTTAGCCTTTCAATATGGGGAAACGGCTGCGACATTAGCTTTGGTAAAAGCGTTGGCTGATGGCTAATAGGGCGTCCACAGCTCTAGGAGTATCACTGTGTACACAGAGTGTATCGATACTCAGGGGAAGCCACTCGCCGTTTTCGGCATAAACACCGCCTTTGTGGCTGAGATTCTCGGCCTGTTCAATAATGGCCTCTGTGGTTTCTAGAAGTGCATTTGGGTGTGTGCGCGATACGAGATAGCCCTCAAAGGTATAGCGCCGGTCGGCAAAGCCCTCGTACATAAGATAGTGAGAATATTGTTGTGCAATTTCCGTGTTATTGTCGTTGAGCAGTGTAGCTTGAATAACCAGTGGCAGGGTAGGGTAATGCTCTGCACAGCTTTCTACGATGGTATGCATAATGTCCGGGTCTCGCATCATATCGTTGTAGAGCGCGCCGTGAGGTTTGATGTGGCGAATGGTGGTGCCCAACTCAATACAGATCTCCTGAAGTTGATCGACCTGTTTCAGAAAGCTTTGTTGCAGCGCCCCTTTACTTTGGGCGATGGATTTCCGCCCCATATTGGCTCTGTCTTCGTAGCCTGGATGCGCGCCGATGCTAACTCCGTAATTCAGAGCCAGAGAAATGCAACGCTTCATCGAGAGTTCATCTCCTGCATGGCCTCCACAGGCGATATTGGCCATATGAATATGCGGCATTATCAGCGCGTCGACTTGGTCCAGCCCTTCTCCGAGATCGCAATTAAGTTTCATAGTAAGCCACTCATACACTTAAAAAATTGAATCTCCGGCTCTTAACGATCAAATAAAGCGATTCTTATGCGCATTACTCGGTAGCGAAAACCGTAGAAGCCAGGTAGGGGTAACGGTGCAGGCTTATCTGCCCCCATGAATAATTTGTTTTAAATATATAGTTGCACGCAGTGCTAAACCAAACATCAAAAAGATTGCAGATAGCGAATCCATTTATTTTGATTTTCTGCGTGCTTTCTCTCGCTATTTTCTCAGTTTAATGTGGTTCTCGGAGTCTAGCAGATGGCGCAGCCGATTTACATTTCAAGTAAAAAGGTAACTGGCCCGTCGTTAAGTAGAGTGACTTTCATATCCGCTGCGAATTGGCCGGTTTCTACGATTGGGTGGACCTTTTTTAAATAATTCACAAACTGGTCGAAAAGGGCTTGTGCCTGTTCGGGTACCGCAGCACTCGAAAAACTGGGCCTTAGACCTTTACGGGTATCGGCAGCCAGGGTGAACTGGGAGATAACCAATAGCTCACCGTAAGTCTCCTTTAGGCTGAGGTTCATTTTGCCTTCCGCATCGGGAAATACACGGTAGGCTAACAGCCGGTTGGCCATTTTAAACAGCAGCTCTGGGGTGTCGTGCTTTTCGATACCGACAAAAGCCAATATGCCTTGGCCGATTGTACCCAGTGTTTCACTTTTTACCTCGACGGACGCGTGGCTGACTCTTTGAATTAGAAGTTTCATTGTGGTTAGAATCTGTCTTTTTTGTTGACGTGCAGAATACCAAATTTTAGCATCTACCGTGTTAAAGTGAGATCTGAGCGATTCCTTGTAGAGTAGGTGTTCTACTCAGCTTGAGTTACAATTCATTGCAATCTTGGCGCATAATCAAACCTATAATGGCCGATGTTTTTATCTGTGAGACCTTGTTTTTACGGGTAAGTGAATAGAGCAAGATAGTTTGACTGTGCATTTGGAAAGCCCTATGGATTTATATTGGAAACGCGCTATTGCCGTGGAAAAATTGTGCTGGATAACCCGTGCTAAATGTTCGATTGCCACGGTAATGCGTACAGCCATCATTGCGGGTGGGCTTGTTGCCGCTCCAATGGTACAGGCAGAGAGTGATAGCTGTGAAAAGGACGGTTCCGATTGCGTCGCCGTTGGTGAGTGGGAGTTTAGTATTGCGTTGGGAGCTGGACTGCGCAGTAATCCTTTGATCGATGGCGATGATTTACCTCTTTTTATACTCCCTTCTGTTCGTTATTACGGTGATCGGTTTTTTATTGACGGCTATTCGGCTGGTTATACCTTTTTTAATTCGGGCGAGCATCAAGTTAATGCCGTCGTAACCATTGGTTTTGATCAAATCTACTTTAAGAGCCGCAATTTAGGTGAGTTGGTTTTGGACTCTGGCCCGATATTGGGGTCTACCAATGACACGTTTAAAGCTGATGAATATCAGTTAGATGGAGAGGATTTCATCCTAGATGAGGTGCCAACTCCCGAACCTGAGCCCACGGTAGCCTCGCCTTCTATAAACCCCAAAGCGCCGGAATGGCGCGAACCCCCAGATATCGACCTGCTGCACAGTCGTGATACAGCCGGTTTAGCCGGGTTTGAGTATGCCTTCTACAACGCGCACTGGGATGCCAGTGTACAATTACTCCAGGATGTCTCCTCTGTCCACGATGGCCAGGAAGTTAGGGCCGCTATTGCAAGATCAACACGTATCGCTAAGGCGAGTCTTGAGCTTGCCGCTGGTTTTTCCTGGCAGAGTCAGGAGTTGCTGCAGTACTACTACGGTATTGAAGAAGGGGAAGTGGATGACCCCATTTTGGCGTACAAGACTTCCTCGGGTATCTCTCCATTTATTCGCTTGGATTGGCGGCGGCGGATGTCGGGAAACTGGTCCTGGCAGGCCACCGTCCATCAACGCTGGTTGGCTTCCGGAATTAAGCGCAGCCCTCTGCTAGACGAAGATACGGTCTTAACCCTTTATTTCGGAGCGGTCTATCATTTTTAACCTCGTTATTAGCCAATATCGTTGCCTGGTGTTTAATGGGGGGGCAATGGGACAATGGACAAAAGCAATGGCCGTATTACCGTTATTGTTTTTGAGTTGTTTGTCGTGCATGGCTGTTAGCGCATTTTCTCAAGAGGCGAATATTTCTGCCGAGCTTTCCGTCATGCCCAGAATCTGTGTGTTGAATGAACAGGTGGAACGGTGCGAAGAGTTTGTACAGATTACCTGGAAGACAGATCAACAGCGCTCATTGTGCCTTTACCGAGCGGCAGATGGATTTATTCTTAAGTGTTGGCAGGACGTAAATACTGGTGAGGTCGATTTACCTATTTCTGTCAATGAATCGATTGCGTTTGAGCTGCGAGACTCAGAAGATGAGCTAATCGTAATAGCGAGAACGGAATTCAAAGTCATGCGCGATAAGAAAAAATATCGGCGTGGTCGTCGAAACCCCTGGAGTTTTTTCTGATGAGTTTGGTATTACTGGCTGAAGACGACAAGCGGTTAGCAGAGCTTGTAAAAGACTATTTGGAAGGTCATGGTTTCCAGGTCGTTATTGAAGAGGTTGGGCACACCGTACCGAGGGCGGTGCAATCTTTAACTCCGGATATTGTTATTCTGGATGTAATGCTTCCGGGGAAGGATGGTTTAACCATTTGTAAAGAAATTCGTCCGCGCTACGATGGCCCTATTTTAATGTTAACGGCTCGAGACTCCGATGCCGATCAGGTGGCAGGTTTGGAATACGGCGCGGATGATTATGTGATAAAGCCTGCAGAACCACGCGTATTATTGGCGCGTATTCGTGCGCTGTTACGTCGCTATCAGCAGCCAGAAGAAAAGGAACAAGCGGAAATACACTTCGGTGCTTTAGGTATTTTTGTGGCCTCCAGAGAGGTCAAGCTCGGTGGGGATATCGTGGCCCTATCTAGTCATGAATTTGATATGTTGCTAACTTTTGCGAAACAGCCGGGAAAAGTACTGAGCCGGGAATACCTGTTTAATATTATTTATGGCCGTCCCTATGATGGTATGGATAGAACCATTGATGTGCGAGTTTCGCAATTACGAAAAAAATTGGGTGATAGCTCTGATGATCCTTCACGGTTAAAAACTGTTTGGGGAAGAGGTTATCTTTTTGTCGCAGATGCCTGGTAACCCCTTTTTATGAATCGTGCATTCGCCTCACTGTATTTTTTAATTGTATTTTCCATTGTTGGTATTGGTTGGGGCGTTGATAAGTTATGGCAGGCCTACCACTCAGAACCGGAAGTTAATAGCTATGTAGGCGGTCTCTTCCGGTTGCTGGAAAGTGAGCTTGAATCTGTTCCACAGGAGAAATACCAGGAGCGGGTAAAAATATTTGCCGACACGGCGGAACTCAAATTCGAGCTTTTTCGTACCGATGAATTTGCCGGTTCTGGTTTGGGGCAGCAGATCCTTTTGGGGGATATTGTTACCCTAAGTGAAAGTGAAACAACTTTAGTAAGCTACAAACGACTGCGCGCCAGTGATCAAATTGTGAGTATTCGCCAGGAAATCAATAGCGGTAGAGGAGACTTTTTCTATTTGTTGCTCCTGGTTATTTTTTATCTGTCCATTGCGTTAGTTATTTTCTTCTGGGTTTGGCCGCTATCCAAAGATTTGCGTTTGTTGCAAAGGCAAACTCAGCGCTTGGGTAAAGACGGCGTACCATCTCAGGTAAATATTGGCGCCCACTCAACAGTTTATGAGCTTGCCCAGTCATTCAACCGAATGGCAGAGCGTATACGAGAACTCATTGGTACGCATAAAGAAATGACTTATGCGGTTTCCCACGAGCTACGTACCCCTTTGGCGCGAATGAAATTTGCGATAGAAATGGCTGCCGATATTGAGGATCGTGTTGTGCAGGGGAGAAAGTTGGCAAGCATTCGCGAAGATGTAGGTGAAATGGAGGGCTTGATTAATGGGCTGCTTACCTATGCTGGCTTCGAGCAAGGGGTGACCAAATTAAATCTACAGCCTGGCGATTACGGTGCGCTCGTTCGTGATGTTGTGAAAAGTTGCGGTCGTCAAGCGGCAGCCATTAAACATGAAATGCGAAATAAAATGGGTGAGCAGGAGGTCTTCTGCGAATGGTATTTAATGGAGAGGGCGCTACACAATATTGTTTCTAATGCGCAGCGCTACACCCATTCAAAAATTCGCATTACGCTAGATGCAGACGAAAAAGACTATATTGTTTTTGTTGATGATGACGGCCCTGGCGTGCCGGAAGAAGATCGTTTGCGCATCTTCAATTCGTTTGTACGTTTACGAATGAATACTAATTTTGACAAAAGTGGCTTTGGGTTGGGCCTCTCTATTGTCAGTCGTATTATGGAGTGGCATAACGGCAGCGCCAAAGTATCCGAGTCGAAGTGGGGCGGTGCGCGTTTTGAGCTGCGTTGGCCGCAACCCTATAAGTTGCCCTAGCAGGTTGTTGAAAAGCTATCTGCGTTGTCAATGCGGCGTTAAAATGGATTGATGGCCCCGCCCGGCTTATATTTTCAGTAAAGCTGCTAGTCCGTTAAGATGTGTGATCCCCATCTCCCGAAAGTCGCAGAGACATATCGTTGGTGGCTTTTACCAGGGCATCGACAATACTGGGTTCTCGCGACGAGTGGCCCGCATCGCGAATAATATGAAGTTCGGCTTCTTCCCATAATCGGTGCACTTCCACAGCATTGTCCAGCGGGCATACCATATCGTAGCGGCCATGAATAATGATACCGGGGATTTTTTCCAGGCGGGCCATATTTTCGAGAATCTGGTTGGGCTGAATAAAGGCCTGATGAATAAAGTAATGAGCCTCAATTCTCGCCAATGACAAGGCGAGGTGCGGGTCGGCAAAACTGTTTACCACTTCGGGGTTTGGTCGCAATGTTGCGCACCGGCCCTCCCAGATAGACCAGGCTTTGGCTGCTGCCATTTTGGCAATTTCATTGCTGGCGGTCAGCTTTCTGTAGAAAGCTTCGATCATATTGCCGCGTTCAGCTTCAGGGATGGGGTGGACGAAGTCTTTCCAGTAATCGGGGAAAATTCGATCCGCGCCCTGTTGGTAAAACCAGGTGAGGTCTTTTTCTCGACATAAGAAAACCCCCCTCAGTACCAAGCCCAGAACTTTCTCGGGGTAGGATTGAGCATAGAGTAAGCTAAGAGTTGAGCCCCAGGATCCACCAAAAAGCACCCATTGGTCAATATTGAGATATTCGCGAATAGCTTCTATATCCGACACTAAATGCTGAGTGGTATTATTTTCCAGCTCTGCGTGAGGCTGAGAGCGTCCGGCACCACGTTGATCGAAGAGGATAATGCGGTATCTTTCTGGGTCGAAAAATCGCCGATCCTGGGTGCTGCAGCCAGCGCCGGGGCCACCGTGCACAAAGAGAACCGGAATTCCATCACGCGAGCCGCACTCTTCAAGGTAGAGAGTGTGAGTATCATCCACAGCCAAGTTGTGGCGAGCGTAAGGTTTTATTTCCGGAAACAGAATTTGCATAACGGCCCCTGTTGTTTTTATCCTTAAATGACTAGCCAGCATGTTCCATCTTTTGCAGGCTCCTTTTCATTCTAGTCCGTTCGTGCGATTTTGTATGCGCAATCCGTAGGAAATAAACGAGGTGAGTCACAGTGGTGCAAGTAAAGCGTTGTGGTTGGTGTGGGGATGACCCCCTGTATGTAGATTATCATGACAATGAGTGGGGCGTCCCCATTCGAGATAGTCGTGAGCTGTTTGAAAAGCTGATATTGGATGGCGCCCAAGCGGGATTGTCATGGATTACAATACTGCGTAAACGGGAGGGGTATCGCCGGGCATTCGACCAATTTGACCCCGAAAAAATGGCGCGTTATACCGATAAAAAGCTTGAACGGTTACGGCTGGATCCCGGAATTGTTCGTAACCGCTTAAAGATTAACAGCGCTCGCCAAAATGCACGGGCCTATCTAAAACTTATGCAAGGTGAACAGAGCTTTTCTGAATTTCTTTGGCAATTTGTCGACGGACAGCCCCTGAATAATCAGTGGCTGTCCATGGCGGAGATTCCTACGACAACTCTTGCCGCAGAACAGATGAGTAAGGCGTTAAAAAAAGCAGGGTTTAATTTTGTCGGGCCGACGATTGTGTATGCGTTTATGCAGGCCGTAGGAATGGTAAATGACCACATGGTTGACTGCCACTGCCACAAAAAATGCGCGAAGCTGGCTAAATGTAAGTGACTGACGACGCAAGCTAGGATTCGGCTGATGAATCAGTGTTTTTTTCGGGTGTAAAGAAGCGCCCAAAGAAAATGCCGAGTTCAAAAAGGCACCACATGGGGAAGGCTAGCAGTGCCTGGGAAATAATATCGGGAGGGGTTAGTAACATGCCAATAACGAAACAGCCGACAACAACATAGGGGCGTTTGTTAGCGAGCTGAGCGGGGGACAGTATCCCTGATGTTATCAGTAATATCGTGGCGACGGGAATTTCAAATGCAGCGCCAAAAGCGAAAAACAGTTTTATTACAAAGGCCTGATATTTGCTGATATCCGTCATTACGGCAACGCTTTCTGGGCCGATAACAGTAAAGAAACCGAATACGAGTGGAAAAACGACATAGTAGGCGAACGCCATTCCCGCATAAAAAAGTATAATGCTGGAGGTAAGTAGTGGTAGCGCCAACTTCCTTTCGTTTTTATAGAGTGCGGGGGCTATAAATGCCCAAATCTGATAAAAAACAAACGGAATACTGATGAAAAATGCGGCGAAAAGGGTAAGTTTAAATGGGGTTAAAAAGGGTGATGCCACTTCTGTGGCAATCATATGGCTATTTTCCGGCAGTAGCTCTTGTAGCGGTTGGGCGACAAACTCATAAATATTATTGGCAAAGCTGAACAGCGCCAGAAACACAATAAATATGGCCAGGAAGCAACGTATCAGACGGGAGCGCAGCTCGATTAAATGCTGCACCATCGGTTGCTCTTGAAGTGTTTCTTCTTTTGATAAACTCATATATTCGAGGTTTTTTTATCCGCTCTTGGTTCGGTGTCGTCTTGGGAGCTCTCTGCCATTGCGCCAGCTTCCCCCGTTGTTGGTGCGGTTTCGCCTTCAGAATGCTCTACGGTAGCGCCAGCGTCCCCTGTTGCTGGTGACTGAGCTTGTTGGTCGCCAAGGATTTGTTGTTGCAGCTCGTCTTTTTTTGCCTTGGCCGCTCGCAACGAGGACAATACCTGCTCGTTATGAATTTCGCGGCGAATATCATCGGCCCCAATCTGCTTTTCAAATTCTGTGCGGGCAGCGGTAATATTGCGGCGTACGACACTTATCCAGATGGCACAAGTTTTTATGGCACCGGGCAGGCGCTCCGGGCCTATTACCACCAGCCCAATAACGACGATCACCATGATTTCCAGAAAACCCATATCGAACATATCTATTAACTCTGTGCATTAGGCTCGTTTTGACAAGCCGCTACTCTATTTGCTCTCGGTCTTCTCAGTTTTCTCGGGTTTTTCTCTGGTTTTGGTTTCGTTGACAGTGGAATCGTTCGTTTCTACTTTTTTCGCATCCGCATCCGCATCCGCATCCGCATCCGCATCCTGTTTGTCGTCGTCGCTGACGGCCTTTTTAAAGCCTTTGATAGCGCCACCCAAGTCGCCACCAAGACCGCGCAGCCGCTTGGTGCCAAACAGTAAAAGTACAATTACAAGAACAATCAGAAGTTGCCAAATGCTAATGCCACCTAAGCCCATAACAGGTTACCTGTGTTTATCGTTTAATGAATGGGTTAACCAGCTCTGCTGGCTTTTTCTTCTAGCCCGGAGAGATCGAAACGACGGGCCAGTTCTTTAAGTACATCGGATGAGCCGACACCGAGGTGAGAGAGCATAACCATGGAGTGAAACCATAAATCGGCAGTTTCGTAAACCAGTTTATCGGTTGTGCCATCGGTGGCAACATCTTTTGCGGCGATCAGGGTTTCTGTACATTCCTCTCCGACCTTTTCCAGAATTTTATTCAGCCCTTTGTAGTGTAGTTGAGCGACATAGGACGCTTCTGGGTTGGCTTGTGCTTTCCGCTCCGCCAGTACATTGTCGAGTGCAGCTAATACGTCGCTCATGAATAAATCTCTTTAGGGTCTTTAATAACAGCGGAGTTTTCTTGCCACTGACCATCTTTTAGTGTTCGGTAAAAACACGAACGTCGGCCCGTATGGCAGGCGATACCGCCCAGTTGCTCGATGACAAGAATAATAACATCTGCGTCACAGTCGAGTTTAACTTCTTTTACCTTTTGCGTATGGCCAGAACTTTCACCTTTGCGCCATAATTTTTTTCGCGAGCGCGACCAGTATACGGCAACGCCATTTTCTGCGGTAAGCGCCAGGGCTTCTCGGTTCATCCAGGCCATCATCAATATTTCTCCCGTAGCGGCATCCTGCGCAATGGCCGGTACCAGCCCCTCTGTTGTCCAGGTGATGTCATCGAGAAATGCTTGGCTGTCTGTCATGGGGGGCTCTTTAAAAAAGGGTAAGCATACCGGGTTTAGGGCGAGGGTTGAGTCGCGGCGTATCAGCTAGTGATCCCGGTCAACAATATAGTGCGCCAATTGCCGTAAATAACGGGCGCCCTGGTTGAAGGGGCTGAGAGCCTCCAATGCTTCATTCCGCAGAGCTTGAGCCTTTTCTATCGCACCTTCAAGCCCCAATAAAGAAACATAGGTGGGTTTGTTGCGTTCCGCGTCGGCGCCCTGTTGCTTGCCCAGAGTGGCGGTATCGGCGGTTACATCCAGAATATCGTCCTTAACCTGAAAAGCCAGGCCTATGGCTTTGGCGTAGACTTTTAGCTTTCGTAGTTGTTCATCGCTGGCATTGACGGAAATGCCACCCAGCACCACGGACGCTTCGATCAAAGCACCGGTTTTGTGGTGGTGCATGAGCTGTAGTTGTTGTAGGGCAAGAGCTTTTTCAACCGAGGCCAGATCAATGGCTTGGCCCAGTACCATTCCCTTTGCACCGGAGGCCTCGGCAAGTACTTTAAGTGCCGCTATGGCCTGCGCTGAACCGATATCATTGTTACTGGTAATCAGTTCGAACGCGTGGCACTGAAGCGCATCGCCCGCCAAGATTGCCGTCGCTTCACCGAAGGCAATATGGCAGGTGGGTTTGCCTCTGCGCAGCTTGTCGTTGTCCATCGCTGGAAGGTCGTCGTGGATCAGGCTGTAGGCGTGAATGCATTCTATGGCTGCTGCGTAGGTGTCGGTGGCGGCGTTTGGTTCTGCTAGGGCGTGGGCGGCGGCGGTAACTAGTACTGGGCGAATGCGCTTGCCTCCATTAAGCAGGCTGTAGCGCATGGCATCTAGAAGCTGGTTATCGGCTTCAGTGGCATTGGGGGATATAAACTCACCAGAAAGACTATCGAGTAATCGTTTCGATGTGCGCGACTGTTGCTGCGCCATAAATGCTTGTAGGTCCGCCATGCCTATTCTGCGGCCTTGCTTTCCAGCTCGAAAGGTTCGCTGCTGTGCTCGCCGTTATCCTGCTGCAACAGTATCGCTACTTTCTGCTCTGCTTCCTGCAACGCGGTTTGGCAGTTACGGGTTAGCTTAATACCCTGCTCAAAGGTTTTTAGGGAGTCTTCCAGTGACAGATCGCCGCTTTCTAGCTTCGATACTAGGGTTTCTAGATCCTCTAAAGATTTCTCAAAATTCGGTGTTTTTTTCGTCGCCACGTTAATTGTGCCTCTGGAGCCTGCGGTGTTTGGCGCAAACATACCTGAGCAAGCTAGGGGGGTCAATGCTCAACTGATGTGTTTCGTACGATTAAAACAATCGGGTTAGAGGCCGATAACTATCTTTTGGGATGGGACAAAAGAGCAGGGTCATTCATAACAAAGTATGGATAATAACCCTACTCCTTAGGCGAATTGTGTCTAGACTAGAAGTAAGTAATAAGCACCTGATTGGCCTGCAGGACCATAAAGTGCCTAGTTATAACCTTGAGAGGATAACTCTGTGGATTTAGCAACGATAGTGGGGCTCGTTGGTGCACTGGCACTGATTGTGGTTTCCATGTTGATGAGTGGCGAGCTGGGTATGTTTGTCAATGGTCCATCGCTGGTCATCGTGGTGGGGGGGACAGTTTTCGCAGTTATGGCGAAATACGGGCTTGGGCAGTTTCTGGGGGCAGTAGGTGTCGCGGGAAAAAGCTTTTCGACCAAGCTACCCGACCCGAACGAATTGATTGATGAAATTGTGTCGTTGGCGGACGAGGCCAGAAAGGGAGGCCTGCTCTCGTTGGAGGGTAAAGAAGTGAGCAGTGATTTTCTCCAGCGGGGTATTCAGTTACTCGTGGATGGTCATGATCCCGACGTAGTAAAAACGCTGCTATCCATTGATAAAAATAAAGCTGCCGAACGCCATGAAATTGGTTCCTCCATTTTTGCTGCCATGGCCGAAATGGCACCTGCGATGGGGATGATTGGTACCCTCATCGGTTTGGTTGCCATGTTGGCGAATATGGATGACCCCAAGTCAATTGGCCCGGCTATGGCTGTGGCTCTGCTAACGACGCTTTATGGCGCGGTGATAGCCAACGCTATGTGTGGTCCTATTTCGGATAAATTAAAACTGCGTGCTGGAGAGGAGGCGATGATCAAAAGCCTCGTTATCGATGCGTTGCTGGCTATTCAGGGTGGGCAAAACCCGAGAGTAATCGACTCGATGCTGCGTAACTATTTACCCGAGGGAAAACGTGTTGTTGAAGGCGCAGAGTAAAATTCCGGTGATTGAATCATGAGCGATGAAGAGGACGACTGCAAATGTAAACCGGGGCTACCGCCCTGGATTGCTACTTTCGCTGACTTAATGTCGTTGCTAATGTGCTTCTTCGTACTGCTATTGTCGTTTTCTGAAATGGATGCAATGAAGTTCAAACGCTTGGCTGGCTCTATGGCTCAGGCTTTCGGCGTGCAAAACAAGCTGAGCGTCACGGATATCCCTAAGGGGACCAGCATTATTGCCCAGGAGTTTAGCCCCGGTCGCCCAGAGCCGACGCCCATCAATGAGATCTGGCAGAAGACACAGGACATTACTGAAATGTCGATGGAGCAGTACTGTGTGGAGGAGTTCGATATCGAACAGGGGGATGAGGGCTATGATGCCGGAGTAAAGCTGCGGGTTAAGCAGCAGCTTGAAGAGTTGCTAAAACAAACAGAAGAGGATGCTTACGAGTTGGCGGGAGCGCTGCACGAACAGATAGCTGCCGGGCAGGTAGAGATTGAAACCCGTGGGCGACTTATCATTATTCGTATTCGAGAAAAGGGGTCTTTCATTTCAGGCTCCGCTGATATGGCTCCATCCTACAGGGACGTTATGCGGGAGGTGCGTGCAGTACTTGCGCTTAAAAAAGGCAAGATCGAAGTCCAGGGGCACACCGACGATGTACCCATTCGCACGAGTCGCTTTCGCTCTAACTGGGAGTTATCATCTTCGCGCGCTGTTTCTGTCGCCCATGAACTTATGGTGGGTGGAGATGTAGCGGAAAGACGTTTTGAAATATCGGGCTTTGCCGATACGGTTCCTCTTGCCCCTAACGATTCAGCCGAAAACCGTGCTCGCAATCGACGGGTAGAAATTCTAGTAAAACAGGGGCTGGAAAACGAGCTGGAAGAAGAAGACTTGAAGCTTTTGAAAGATGATAAAGAGGGGGCCGATATACTGCGAGAGCTGGATATTGCTCCGGAATATTTGTTCGATCTGGAACCTGAAGAGATTTTCTAATGCACGATGAGCGGCGGCGATATTTTCGTATTGATGAAACTGTGGGTATTGGTTACGAGGTGTTGCAACACTCTCACCACGATCCTCTGCAGGAGGAAGACGCGTCCGACGAGGGCGGGCGCATGGCAAGCCTTCTGGACGTAACTGAAGAGCAGGATGCAACAATAGAGCTGCTGTTATCGGAGGTTGAAGACGAGAATCCAAAAGTTGCAGAGCTTATAGGCCTGTTCAATCAAAAGCTTGAACGAATCGTCAACCATCTATTAATGGATAGCCACACCATTTCTCGTATTGCCCACAAGGTGAAAGAAGCTAATATCTCAGCGTGTGGGATAGGCTTTGTCAACAATGAAGAAATAGAGGAAGGCTCGAGCCTGAGGATGCATATAACTTTGTCGCCGGGCAATTTACGCATAGAGACTAACGGAAGGGTTGTTGGTTGTTCGCCCAATGGTGATGGTGAGAGCTATTACTGGCGATTGGACTTCTTTGGCATGAGCAAGAAGGATCAGGAAGCGCTAATACAACACATTGTGCGGACGCAGGGCTCGCAGTTAAAAAATTTACGTGACGTCGTATACTAATATTCGGTGCTGTACCTAGCTTCAGCGCTGCAGACAGTGCGGTCGTGAGCGTTGGTTCGCCCCGGTTTTTATTTTTGTGGGAGATATCTCACAAGAAAAAGCGACATGTGCCTCTGTTTTTTATTGGTAAATTCCTTAGAATGCACGCTGTCAAGGACGCAGCAGATGGATCTGCGGCAGGGAACAGCTTGGAGCGATGCCACATAGTACCTTAAAGGAATCAGGGTAAAATCCTGTGAGTTCGCCGCGACCGTAAAGGTCGCGGCGTTTTACGTTATAGATCCCATTTTGTTTCCATCCCCTACTCGTAAACACTTCTTTTATATTTGCCATTTCTAATAATAGATATTCTTGTTAGCCGATGTTGTTATATTGTGGTTAAAGCACGTGACCGTGCTTGCGGTGCATATCATCAGAGAAGAAAACTTAGTGAAAGCTCATCTCCTTGGCTATCTATTTTTACATTAGTGTGGAGCTACGATAATGCTGCTTGGCTTTAGGGCGCTGTTGTATTACAGGCTTTAATTGAAGCTTGCTCTAGTGGCCATACTCGTTTCTGTAACTACAGAAATGTAAAATTCAAATGTTCTATAAGAGCAGCTTGATGGCAACGAAATATTTAAAACATAGTCTCTTAGTTGTCACAAAGTATGTTCAAGCCAAGAGTGTAAAAATGCAAAGAGGGTCGCGTTTCTGCGACTTGACACCTCTTTAGGATGGAGTAATATCCGGAGAGAGTGAATGGCCAATATTGACAAGGGTTTACACTGTACTGATTCCGGTGTGGTCGGAACGAGGAGAGTTATCTTCAAGTACTTAAGCAGACGAGTGGCAGGTGTCCGTAATGGTTCGGCGCTATCGAGCTACCCCAGCGACTACTCTTCACCGAGGTGGGAGAGTCAACGGTTTAGTTACCTTCGCAACGCCTATGATGCTCCAATTCAAAACCCCCGCCCAGCGCTGCTCGGCGGGTTTTTTCGTTATGGTGGCCGAGCCGAGCCGAGTGTTATTCGCTACAACCGAAAGTGGTGCTAAAGCGTTAGTTGGGCTACGTATTAACCGGCCGATTATTTTCCTGTTAACGATTTTATGCTCCTTAAAATCGACGATGTGGTTCTATCGTTGGTCTATGCTTAGATGGCTGAGCTGTGATTTTTGTAAATCACTGGATAATATTATGGAAGCGAAAATACTGCGATTAAATATGGCGGGCCAACCCATCGAGTGGTTAAGTTGGAAGGAAACGGCCTGTCTGTATGCTCGCGGAATAATTGGTTGGACTTTGGGGGGGGTGGTAAAAAAAGCCCGAGGAGGCTATTCCCGAATGACCGGAAGGCAAACCGTTATTCCGTTGCCTGCGATTATTGCCTGTGAGGGTAGCCGCATGGCGCCTCTCCGGCGCAATCCCCCACTATCAAATAGCGCACTTTTTTCCCGTGATAATTATCAGTGCCTGTACTGTGGTTCGTATTTTGAGTTCTCTTATTTGTCGCGAGACCATGTTCATCCGACCAGTCGTGGAGGCAAGGATAAGTGGGAGAATGTTGTCGCCTCCTGTAAGCGCTGCAATCAGCGCAAAGGGGGCTCGCTACTTTCTGAAATTAGTATGGAATTATTGGCGTTACCTTACCGGCCCAACCCCTCTGAATATTTAGCGCTGATCAATACGGAACGTATTCGTGGCGATCAGATGGAGTATCTACGCCCACAATTTTACCGTTATAGCCCCCAGTTGACGTGTTGTGCTTAGCCGCGAGTGGTGCAGGTGCTAATGTCTATCCCTTTTAGCTGAGGAACAAAATTACAAGGGCCCTGACGGCTATCCAGCTGTTTGCAGATAATCTCATTCCAGGCTGTTTTACAGGCATTGGTACTGCCGGGTACGCAGAAAATAACGGTACCATTTGCCAATCCCGCTAAGGCGCGGGATTGAATTGTCGATGTGCCGATTTGCTCCAGTGATATCTGGCGGAATAACTCACCAAAGCCCTCTACCGTTTTATCCAGCAGAGGTGTAATCGCCTCTGGCGTGCTGTCGCGAGAGGTAAAGCCGGTACCGCCGGTAATAAGGATTACATGTGTATCTTCATCTGCAATCCAGGCTGATGCCGCAGCGCGTATTTTATAAATATCATCGACCACAATTTTTTTGTCACAAAGCGTGTGGCCGAAATCAGTCAGTGCGTTGATAAGGCTTTGGCCTGAGGTGTCGGTATCCTCATTGCGGGTATCGGATACTGTCAATACGGCAATGTTCAGTGGTATCAGATGTTGAGTAACAAGTTTTCCCATAATTCAAACCTTAATTGATTAACCGCCCAGCATTGCCAGGTGACGGGTCGAGCCGCTGTTGCCTTGGTGAAGGTCATGACTTTCTTTCTTTACCGTCAATAGATCGCGAAGGCGAGCTGCAAGTTGGTCGCTGCTTTCCGATTGTAAATACGGCCGCAACTTGTGGTGTTCTTCAGCGAATAAGCACAGGTGCATATTACCGTGAGACGATATTCTTAAGCGATTACAGCTCGCACAGAAATGCTTGCTATAGGGCATGATCAAGCCGATATTACCGGAATAGTCGGGGTGAGTATATTCTACTGCTGGGCCCGCATGCGGTTCCCGCAAGACTTGCAGCCAGCCATTTGTTTCAAGGTGTTGTTGAATTTCCGCACCACTAAAATGCTGCTGTTGGAAGAAATCTTTGTTGTCGCCCGTCTCCATTAATTCGATAAACCGCAAAGAGATCGGACGCTCACGAACATAGGCAATAAACGATTGCAACTCATGGTGGTTAAACTCGCGCATAAGAACCGCGTTGAGTTTGACTTTCTTAATTCCTAGCGCTACAGCCTGTTCTATACCGTTTAAAACTTCCTGTAATTTATTGTGGCCGGTTATTAAATGAAAGTTTTCCGCTTGCAGGCTATCGGCACTTAAATTTAACTGATCCAATCCGGCTTCAACTAACCGCGGTAGTAACTGAGTAATTTTATAGCCGTTGGAGGTGAGCGCGACGGTGTCAATGCCGGGTGTCGATTTACAGAGGTGAATAATCTCTGCAATATCTTTACGTAGGGTTGGCTCACCGCCGGTGATACGAATTTTTTTTGTACCGTTAATAGCAAAGGCTCCTACAATTTTTTGAATTTCATCTAATTGTAGGTAAGGCTCAGCTGTGTCCGAACAGTAGCCATCGGGCAAACAGTAGTTGCAACGAAAGTTACACTGATCCGTAACGGATAAGCGTAGGTAAGTAAACTGACGCTGGTAGCTGTCAGTTAATTGGTGGTATTGGGTCATAAGAGTGCCTTTCCAAATTTCGGGAGGCTGCACAATTTCTTCTGCAACCCGGCTATACATCCACTGAGGTACTGTGTAGTACCGAGCTGGAGTATTGCGGCTTCTCAACCTTGCCATACCGTTGGTTTAGAGTGGGAAGCTTCGGCTATAAGTAGGTGCTATTGTGCGCTGAAAGCAACTTTTTGCCAATACACCAATAGGGGTAGATATACCTGTGCTGTGGACGCTGGGTAGGGGGGCCTTTATACTCACCGGCTAAATATGGATACATTTACTGAGGTTGTATGGCACGGGATTACTGCTATTTATCGCATTTTGTCGCTATTCTTTCCCTACTGGTTTCTGTAAAAGCCCATACTATTAGCCTGGAAAAGACAGTTGACAATGACAAGCCGAACTGGCCCGTGTTTGAGCACATTGTCTACACCCATCCCAATGTGAGTTCTCAAGTAGGGGAAATCACGTTCACCGAATGTCGAGTTTCTCACCCGCTGCAGGCGACGTATCGAAATGTAGAGTGCGGTTCGTTACAGGTACCCGAAAATTACAGTGACCCGCAGGGGCGCCACATAAAACTGTTTGTTGCGCGCATAAAAGCGACGGGCAAGAAGGCCCATGTCGATGCCTTTGTACCCATTGCCGGAGGGCCAGGGGCTGCAGCTAGCGAATCCTACCTGTTCCAGGGACAGGGTTTCGACAAAATTCTGCAGCAGAGAGATATCTATATTATTGACCAGCGTGGAACAGGCAAATCCCATCGTTTGAATTGCCCAAATATGCCTGAACAGGCGTGGGCGATGGGTTCAGACGGCGATGTGACAGAAACACTAGTGCCGTTTTACCGAGAGTGTCTGGAGCAGCTCGCGGCCGATCCTTCCCAATACACAACCAGTGTTGCCGTTCGGGATTATGAAAATATCAGGCAAGCATTGGGGCTGGAACAATGGAATATTTATGGTGCGTCCTATGGTTCCCGTGTTGCTCAACATTATTTGCGGCGTCATGAGCAATCCCTGCGCACGGTTATTCTCGATGCAGTGGTTCACCCGCAGCTGTCTCTAGGGCCCAATATTGTTTTGGAAAGCGAGCGCGCTTTGCGGCAGATGACTGAGCGGTGTGAGCACGCGGATGAGTGTAAGCAACATTTTCCAGGCCTAAGGGAAGGCGTCGATAAATTGTTGGAGCAACTAAAAGGCAAGCCTAAAGATATTACACTGGACAGCATTAGTACTGGTGAACGTGAAAGCTTTCAATTGACCCATGGGCATCTTATCGCGTTTATTCGTTTCTCTCTTTACTCTCAAGATTCGGTTGCTCTGGTGCCGCTGATTTTGCGTGAAGCCTATGCGAACAATAATTTTATTCCTTTGGCTCGAAATGCCCAACTGTTTACCCAGCAAATGGGTTCGATGATTAGCTTGGGGATGCACAGCTCTGTGATTTGTTCCGAAGATCAACCCTACCTGCGCGAGGAAGATATCGACAGGGAGCAGATTGCGGCCACCTACATCGGTGATGGGGAGGTAGAGCTGTTTTATGAATTGTGTAAAACCTGGCCTTCTGGGCCCGTGGATGAAGAATTCAAAAAGCCGGTTAAATCGGAAAAACCTGTACTGCTATTGTCGGGCTCGGCCGATCCCATCACACCTCCAGCATTCGCAGACCTAGCCTCAGAACATTTATCTAACAGTCTGCATATCGTGGCGCAGGGCTTGGGGCACGGGCTTGCGTCGAAAGGTTGTATTCCCACGTTGATGGCGAAATTTGTCGATAAGGCTTCCGTTAAGGAGCTCAATGCCGAATGTGTTAAGCGATATACCCCCACGCCTTTCTTTATCGACTTCAACGGCCCTTCGCCATAGGAAAATGAAATGATAGAAGCCCACAACCTGCGCAAAGCCTTCAGGAAAAAAGGTTCCGGGCGTAAGGCTGAATGGATTCAAGCGGTTTCCGATGTCAGCTTTAAGGCCGAAAATGGCCGTATTACCGGCCTGCTTGGTCCGAACGGCGCAGGCAAGTCTACAACCTTGCGTATACTTGCCACGCTTATCAAAGCGGACGGTGGTTCAGCGATTATCGATGGTTGCGATATTGCACTGCAGGCGGAGAGTGTTAGGGGAAATATCGGTTTTCTTCCTCACAATTCGGGCATTTACCCGCGCCTTTCTGGTAGAGAAAATATTCAATACTATGCGGATATTACCGGGCTGGGGAAAATGGAATCCCGTACACGAATTAATGAATTAATTGAACTGCTGGATATGCAGGATTTTGCTGATCGCAGAGCGGATGGTTTTTCCCAGGGGCAAAGAACCAAGGTGGGGCTGGCCAGAGCGCTTGTTCACCAACCGAAAACCTTAATGTTGGATGAACCCACAAATGGCCTAGATGTTATGGCCACACGAAGTTTGAGGAGAATTATTCGGCGTTTGCGGGACGAAGGACATTGTATTATTTTTTCCAGCCATATTATGCAGGAAGTTGCTGCGCTCTGTGATCAGATTGCAATTATTTCTGACGGGGTTGTCGCAATGTCCGATAGCCTCACGGGTATTCGCGAGCGGACCGGTCAGAATGATTTGGAAGATGCATTTGTGGTGGCGATTGGCGAGCAGCTGGAGGAAGAATTTTGATGCAGTGGTTAATTGTTGCTCTAAAAGAAATAAAAGATAATCTCCGTGACAAGCGAGCGTTTTTCTTTGCCATTGTTTACGGGCCCATTATTATGCCCTTGATGATTGTCGGGCCGATGTTGCTGGGAGCGAAAACCGGTTTTATTGACTACGACGCAGATACAACCGTTTACGTGGCGGGTAGCGAGTACGCGCCGAACTTAATTGAGTATTTAAAAAAGCACAACTTGGTCGCGCAAGCCGCACCGGAAGATTACCGGCATAAAATTCGTGAAGGCGAGCTCGATGCGGTGTTAGAAGTAACGCCGTTGTACGGTGAGAAAATGCGCGAAGGTTTGCCTGGCCCCCTTTATCTTTACCTTAACCATTCCAACAAAAAATCTGAGAAAGCTGGCCGACACCTGAAGCAGGTGATTCACGCTTATAGTGGCCAGCTCAACTACTGGCGTTTGCGTGCGCGAGGTGTCGACCATCAATTAACGCAAGTGATACAAATTGTGGAAGAGGATCTTTCCAGCGAAGGACTGAGTGGTATGATCTTCGGATTTTTTATGTATTTTATTATTGTGTTTACGATGATGACCGGAGGGTTTTACCTTGCTGTGGATATTACGGCAGGGGAGCGGGAACGCAACTCTCTGGAACCTTTGCTGGCCTTGCCTATTAGCCGAAGAACGATTGTAATGGGGAAATACGCAGCAATTTTTAGCTTCGTATTTTTATCAGGATTATTGTCCTCTATTAGTCTCTATATACTGTTCCAGTTTCTGCCTTTTGATGAGTTGTCGATGTTTTTAAATGTCGATGCCTCAGCACTGGCCTCCGCGTTTCTACTGGCGATTCCCTGCAGTTTTTTAATTACCAGCTTACTAACGGCAACCGCGGCTTACACCAAGAGTGCGAAGGAAGCGCAAACCTATATCAGTCTGCTTTACCTTATTCCGATGGTGCCTATGTTGATAGGGCAGTTTATGGACATTAAAAACAGCTTTTCGACCATGCTGATACCGTTTTACAGCCAGTACACCCTGATTGACAAAACTGTTAAGAACGAAACCCTGTTGCCCGAACACGTTGTAGCTTCTGTGGGGGGGACCTTGAGTTTTTCTGTTCTTTTGTTGCTGTTGGCGATTTGGTTGTATAGGCAGGAAAGAATATTGTCGACCTGATGATATTGAATAAATAGGGCCCCACTTCAGGGACCCAATTCCTGAGGAACCTTAAAGCGAGAGCTGTACCATAAACCATACTTTGGATGTATCGGTTGCGTGGCTGTCGGCACTGTAGTTGGCGTACTTCAGCACAGTTTTAACATTCTTATTGATGGGGTAGACTGCGACTGCGTCAATTTCACTGCCTAAATCAATGCTTCCGTAATCAGATGTGAAATCGTGGTAGGTCAGGCTTAACTTTACGGGGCCGGCCTTACCGCTGACGCCTGCGTAGATATCTTTGATGCCCGAAGCCGGTGTGCCGAGGAATTTATCGGACCAACCTTGCCATTTGTGCAATGTTGCCAGCGGTGTAATAAAACCTTTATTGCCCTCATCGCTTCCCAGAACTTCATAACCGGCATTTAAGGAAAGTTTCGATAATTTTACGGCAGCATCGGCTAGAAAATAATCTGCGGTATAAGATGCTGGGTTGTCACCGGCCTCAGATTGCGAGGCATAACTGGCTGTTAATTTTGTGATACCGAAATTTCCAACATAGCGTACACCGAAGGTGTCGTTAGATGCGCTGGCTGCGTTATCAAAGTCCATTGAATAGATGAAACCCGTTAACTTGTGTTCTTTGTTGATACTATAAGTACCGTTTACGAGATGCACATCGCCGCGCCAGTCTGCAGCTTGAGCACTTGATCCATTTGGTCCGAAAATACGATTTACATTATTTACGTAGCTGTAGCTCCCGGTAAAAGCGTCGCTGGAATATTTGAAGCTGAGACCATCGTAAGTTTGTTCGTTTTGTCGCCAGCCTACACCACCGACAAAGCGTTGATCGTCCAGTAAAATACGCTGCCGACCAGCTATGGCAGCGAAGCTGTCTTTCTTATACTGTACATAGGCTTGGTTTAGATCGGTGCCCTTTGGGTCGGCAACGACAGGATACTCAGTGTTTCCGTTGACAGCACTGTTGTAATCTGCGGAAGAGATAGGGCGCGAATCATCCATTTCAAGTTTGAATGAAATATTATTTACCGTGCCAGAGGTAAATGTCAGGCGAGAGCGTAGAGTGTTTGCCACGGCATCTTCGTCAATGCCGTCTTGACTGACACCTTCGTAACGATAACGAAAGTTTACGTTAGTTTTACTTTCGCTGATAAGTGTATCTAAAGCGGATTCGCTAGCAATTGCGGGAGTTGCAAAAGCTGAGGCAATTGCAGTAGTTGCGAAAAGTTTTAGAGATGTTTTCATTCACGGTTCCTCAAATTTGGCCAAGGTATTGATTAATACAATAACGGTACGTTGTGTTTGATTGAGCTTTCCCCAAAAGACGCTCGATAAAATCAGAACTCAAAATAGGTGACTGATTTTAGTGCGGGCGTCGCACGCGGATTCTACAAGCGCGTATTTATGTTTGCTCACTATAAGCACTTTTCTGTAGTGCATAATGCGTACCTGTTTTGAACTAAATAGAATTAGTGAGTTGTTTTTATTTTGGGTTTTTTCTCTACTACGTTTTAGATGTTGTGTGTTTTTGACCGAGAGGGGTAGCTAAAAAATCCTTTTTAATCAATAGCTTATTTGTTTTTTGAAATATTTTAGGTTGGGGGCGTTTGTGTAAAGAGAGTTTTCCCTGAGCGATGGAATACGATTTCTACTATTGATGTAAAGCTGTTCCCCTCATATTTAAAAGCTGGCACGTGATTCGTATTGGGGCGCAAAGATTAGATCCTGGTGCGTGACCTTGCCGTTGAGCATTAATCTATAGCACCATATATGTGCTTAAACCCCATGTGCGATCATTAAGAGGGCCGCGCGCGAAGGGCTTAGTACGCTCAATCGTTTAAAAAGTTGTGAGTTTTCGCTAAATGAAGACGCCGTTTAAAACGGTCTGTTTTTTGAGCAAAGAACATGGCAATCATGCATACCGCTAATACGCCGTACAGCAGCATGAAGCAGGCGCTGTAAATACCAACACCGTCTACCACCAGGCCGAAAGCTATTGGAAGTGTACTGCCCCCAAGTGCACCTATTGCTGCGACAAATCCACCTACTGCTCCCATTTGTTGGGGGTAATAATCGTTAATGATTTTGTAGACGCTGGCGCGACCAAATCCTTGGGCAATGCCAATAACAAAAATAAGCGCGCTGAAAACCCACACGTTAATTTCTATATTGATTAGTACATCGTTGTGAACACCGTGAATGGTCATGCTGGTGGGGGGGTAGCTGAGGAAGAACAGGCATACCAGGCAAACCCAGAACACTGTCCAGTTAACTGATCGGCCGCCGTATCGGTCTGCAAACCAACCTCCGAGGGCGCGAACCATACTGGACGTGGCGGCAAAAAATAGTGTAAAGGCCATTGCTTGCTTGGCGGTAAGGCCATAAGCGTTCGTGTAGTACTGAGGCAGCCAGAGAATAAGCGCGAGAAAGCTTCCGAAGACAAAGTAGTAATAGAGGCTGAAGCGCCAAATCTGGAGGGTACCGAGTATTTTTCGCAGGGGCATCTGGTCGTTGTTGTAACTGACGTGCTCTGATTGGCGGGGACGGCTGGGTGCCAGCCAAAAGAACAACAGAGCGGTAATAAGTAATCCGGCTGCGTAAAGGGGGCCGATATTTACCCAACCCATACGCTCAACAATATAGGGCGCCGCTGCCAGGGTTATTGCAGCGCCGGCATTACCTACACCAAATATTCCCATCGCAGTGCCTTGCTTATGGCGCTCAAACCAGTCGGTCACGTAACTGATGCCGAAAGTAAAGGACGTACCACTAATACCAATCCACAAGCCGAGTACCATATAGCCTGTCAAAGTCTCCAAATGCGGCAGAATTAGCAGCGAGGGAACCACTGCGAGCATTTGTAGGGTGTACAGGTATTTAGGGTTATAGCGGTCGGCGAGGATACCCGCCGGAATACGTAAAACAGCACCAGTTAGCATTGGGGAGGCAAACAATAAACCGAGGTCCAGTGCCGATAGCGTGAGGGTGTGCTGGAGCTCCAGAGCCAAAACAGCATATAGCACCCATACTGAGAAATTAGCTCCAAATGCGATAGTCGCCATTGTTAAAGCGCGGTTTGCGCCTTGAAATATTACGGTGTTTTGCATGTTTTTTGGGTGTCCTGTTTGCCTTGAGCAATGTAACAAATGAACCATGTCTGTTAAGTATTATGCCCCATAGAAGTTGGTGTGAAAAAAAGAGGGTGTATCGGCATACCTCTTTATGGGTAGCCTGCTCTTAGCGGCAAAGCTTTTAAGTGTTTTTATCCTTGCCTAAAGGGAGTAGAAGGTGAGAGCAGAATTACAAACACGCTTTTTTGTGTGAATTGCTGTTGATTCAGGTCAAATCGAGCTCCTGGCGTGGAAGCCAAACTGCCGCCAATTATTTCGTGTTTGTAGAAGGTTTCTGCAGGCTGAAAGCAAAAGTAACTCGCTGAGCGTCAGCAATCCAAAAATTAGCATATTACTTGCTTTGCGTTTTCTTAGCATTTGTCGTTTGATTTAATCATGCCCCGGTACGGGGCTATGTGAAAAGCCTTCCATATGACCAGCCTAGGAGTTAAAGCGCTAATTGTTTTAATCGCTGGTCTGGCTGCCGGACATTTTGCGCTGAGCTAGATTACCCCCACCTAGTGGATCGCTTTGGTCGTTATCGCAACCATGAACCGCTCTTTCTCTGTGCTGGCGGGGGACGGTGCGGTATTTGCCATTGTGCTGCTAATCAAGCGTAGAATGACGGGCCAGATTGCCGGTATAACTGAAGCTTACGGCAATGTTGGCGCAGCAATCTACCTTACGGGTTTAAGCTTTGTCGATTACAGTACCTTCTTTAATGTGATTGGCAGCCTCAGCTCTGGTGGTTTTCTCTATTGCCATGATGCTGGATGAGCCCCGAGGGCCGATTTCAGCGGTCATGCCTGATGGTACGGTACAAATGATAGATGTTGGATAATCGTGTGACTTCTTCACTACTCACTGTGGATGCGGCTTGGTGTTCGATTGCAGGCCGTAAACCCATTAATGAAGACTGCGCCGGGTTACGGTTACCTGACGATGAGTTTCTATTGCAAAATAAGGGGGTTGCGCTTGTCGTTGCCGATGGTGTTTCCTCGGCGGAAGCCGGACGTGAAGCGAGCCAAACGGCTGTCGCATGCTTTATTGAAGACTATTACAAAACGCCTGAAACCTGGTCTGTAGGCCATGCGGGCGAAAAAATACTCACAACACTCAACCTTAAGCTTTACCGAAAAAGCCACGAGTTTGTTACTGAAGGCAAGGGCTATCTCACTACCTTCAGTTCGATTATTGTTAAGAGCCGTACCGCTCACTTCTCCCATGTTGGTGACAGTCGTATTTACCACCTCTACAAAGATGAGGAAGGTGGGTGGGCGCTGAATCAACTGACTAAAGATCATACGGTATTTATCGAGCGCAACCGTGCAATTCTGGCTCGAGCGGTGGGGATGGATAGCCGATTAAATATTGATTATGGTCGACAACCAGTGCAAGACGGTGACCGCCTTTTACTGACCAGTGATGGTGTTCACGATTTTCTAAGTATAGAAAAAATCACAGAAATTTTATCATCTGAAGGCTCCGCAGAGGAATTGAGCCAAAAACTTGTAGATGCAGCCTACGAGCATAATAGTGACGATAATATTAGTGCGGTGGTTGCCAAAATCGAAAACTTGCCGGAAGAAAGTTTGGATGACTATAGCGTAAAACTGACGCGCCTGCCGTTTCCTCCAGAGCTGTCGGTGGGTATGAAAATCGATGGATTTGAAGTGAAGAAAACACTTTTCGCCTCTGTGCGCAGTCAGTTGTACCTAGTAGAGGATGAGCAAAGTGGTGCTGTCTATGCGATGAAAACGCCATCGCGTAATTACGAGGGCGATATCAGTTATATTGATCGTTTTATTCAGGAGGAGTGGATCGGCAGCCGTATAGATAACGAGAACGTAGTCAAGGTTGTCAAACCCAGCCGAGTCAAAAGTTGCCTCTACTATTTAATGGAGTATGTGGAAGGGCGTGGCCTGAATAAATGGATAGAAGAGCATCAACCTCCCAGTCCCAAGCATGCCATTGCTATCGTTAAACAAATTGCGGCGGGTTTGCATGCCTTTCACAGTAACGAAGCTATTCACCAAGATTTACGTCCGGCCAATGTCTTAATCACCGAAGATGAAAGAGCCATAATTGTTGATTTTGGTTCGGTGTATGTGGCTGGTTTGGCAGAGCTGCAACGACCACTGGAACACCTGGGTGCACTCGGTACAGCGAGTTATTCCGACCCGCTATATTTAATGGGGAAAAATCCGGGCATAAAAGGGGATGTCTACGCACTGGCGACGGTTGTTTATGAGATTTTTACTGGGCACTTACCCTACGGGCACGAAGTGGAGGAGTGCCGCACGGCGTTTGATTATGATCGTTTGCGCTACCGGGATGCAGCCCGATTTAACCCGGTTATTCCTCTGTGGTTTGACGGTGCGTTAAAAAAAGGTGTGGATTTCTCTTTGGAAAATCGCTACAGCCATATCGGTGCGTTGATGAAAGATCTAACACAGCCAAATCCAGAATTTTTAAAGCCCGACCCTGTAGAAGAAAAGCAGGCCAGCAGCCTGATGTTTTGGAAGCTGCTGTCTGGCTTCTGGTTTTTTACCCTATTGCTGTTTATGTATTTATTCAGTCAGGCAAAATAACGATCAAAGGGGATAACCGTCACGGTTTCACCAGCTTCAACGTTTCCGCGCTCTGGTTCGAGCTTAATGTAGCAGTCTGCCTCCAGCATAGAGGATAGCGCTCCCGAACTCTGTGTGCCTGCTGTGGTTACTTGTATTTCTCCCGTGTCATTTGTGCACAGGAGCCCGCGCTGAAAATCAACCCGTCCAGGCCTTTTCTTCAGGCGACTATCGGTTTTTATTATTAGCTCTTGCTGCGTACATATCTGTTCGCCCGCCATCGCTCGCAGCGCCGGTAACGCCAGCTGATGAAAAGTGACGGCAGCCGATACAGGGTTGCCAGGCAACCCAAAGAAGCAAGCATTATTAATGGAGCCAAAAGCAAAAGGTTTGCCCGGCTTCATAGCCAGTTTGTAAAAAGTGATTTCCCCTAGTTTGAGCAGAATATCGCGGGTGAAATCGGCCTCGCCTACGGAAACACCACCGGTAGAAATAATGGCATCACAGCTATTGGCGGCATCAATAAAAGTGCGCTCAATAACCTCCGGGTCATCGGGTAGCACACCATAATCGATAATATCAACTTTTAGTCGTTGAAGCGCAGCGTTTATAAGATAGCGGTTACTGTCGTATACAAAGCCCTCTTTTAAAGGCTCACCCAGGGGTGTAATTTCATCTCCAGTGGAAAATATAGCGACGCGAAGTTTTCGGTAAACCTCAACACTGGCGAACCCCAACGTTGCCAGCATGCCGATGTCAATTGGGCCCAGGCATTTACCTGCGGAAATGATGAGGCTATCTTTTTTAACATCATTCCCGGCTAGACGAATATTATCGCCAGAATGTACAGACTGTGTAACCGTAATATTATCGCCATCAACGTGGGTGTTTTCCTGCATAATAACGCAGTTACAGCTATCGGGAACTTTCGCACCGGTCATAATACGGATGCATTCACCCGGATTAATTTCACCCTCGTAGGCTGCGCCGGCAAGGGCTCGGCCAACCTGTTTTAATGGTCGGCTGCTATCCCAGCTTTCGTAATGGCAGGCGTAACCGTCCATGGCAGAATTGTTATAGTTGGGAATGTGGTGAGGAGACACAATATTGTCGGCCAGTATGCAGTCGAGGGCATTGGTAAGCGCAAGGGTTTCAGTTTTTAATTGACAAACCGAAGACTGTTTTAGCATTTCCAAAGCCTGTACTAGCGGTAACAGTCCCGGTACATCACAGCAACTCATAGCATTTCTCATTTGTGGTTAACCATCCAAACTGCCGCTTCAACGCGCGAGCGCAAATTCAATTTTTTTAGGATGTGTTTAACGTGAACTTTAACCGTGCCATCGGAAATATCCAATTCACGGGCGATAAGTTTATTGCTTAGGCCTTTGGCAATGTACTTTAAAATTTCGTGTTCGCGGCTGGTAAGTTTGGCCAGCAGGTTCGGGCGGTCACTGCCCTCGCCACGGATAGCACCGGCAAGAATATGGGTTAGTTTCTGGCTAATGACCATTTTGCCCAGTGCGGCTTCTTTGAGGTTTGCCAGAATTTGCTCGGGGTCCATATCTTTTAGCAGGTAGCCATCGGCGCCATGGGTAATGGCGCTGACAACATCTTCGTCGTTGTCGGACACGGTCAGCATAATAATACGCGAGCTAACTTCCGCTTCACGGAGCGCTCGCAGAGTTTCCAGGCCGTCCATGCCCTGCATATTTAGGTCCAGTACAATTAAATCAGGTTCCTTTTCTACTGCAATATCAATGGCGTCTTTTCCATTGCTGGCTTCGCCGATAACGACCAGATCATCTTCAAATTCAATTAGCTGAATTAACCCTTTTCTCAGCAGGGGGTGATCGTCGACGAGTAGAACGGTGGCAGCAGAGTGGGGCATAGAAGCACCTTTATTATAGGAAGAGCCGAGAAACAGAATAGGGGCAAGTATAACGAAGTTTGGCGCTGTGCCCCACCGGGAATTTGATTTAGGTCATTCATCAATGTCGGTGTTTTTACCTCGGTTTTACGGAAAATACCTACTTTCAGCTTATGTTCTGGTGAGTAGACTCAGTGTTTTCGGCATCGACTATCTCTTTGTAGGTAGTACTTTTTGATTTTTTAAAATTATTTCTACCCCATAGCGATGGTTGTTTGCTCCAGCAATTTTTTTCATAGTGCGATAGTCAATTTGTTATTGCCGCTGCTATTCGGTATGGGAGATACAATATGGTTGAAAATACAAACGAAGGTGCTGCCGGTTCGACCGCGGAAGAGCTGAAAAAAAGTGGCGCTGATATTTATGAGTGGGATCCAGAAAATCCCGAATTTTGGGCGTCGACGGGAAAAAAAGTCGCGATGCGCAATTTATGGATTTCAATCCCAAGCCTACTGTGTGGATTTGCCGTGTGGCTGTACTGGGGAATTATTACAGTACAAATGCTTAACCTAGGCTTCCCCTTCGCAAAATCCGAACTATTTACGTTAATGGCTATTGCCGGTTTAACCGGCGCAACGTTACGTATCCCCAGCAGTTTCTTTATTAGACTAACGGGTGGCCGCAATACGATTTTTTTTACAACCGCGCTGTTGATGATACCGGCTCTAGGTGCTGGTTTGGCCCTGCGCGATCAAAATACGCCGTTGTGGGTGTTCCAGGTTTTGGCGTTGCTTTCAGGTTTTGGTGGCGGTAACTTCGCCTCATCCATGTCCAATATCAGTTTCTTCTTTCCGAAAAAGCAACAGGGCTTAGCCCTTGGCTTAAATGCAGGTTTAGGTAACTTCGGTGTGACGAGCATGCAGATCCTCGTTCCGCTAGTGATGACTTTCGGCCTGTTCGGCGCACTGGGAGGGGGTTCAATGGAGTTACAAAATACCTCTGGTACGCTGATTGGAAAAATCCCAGCGGGATCGGAAACTTGGATTCAAAATGCCGGTTTTGTGTGGTTGATTTTTCTCGTGCCTCTGGCCATTCTAGGCTGGTTTGGAATGAATAACCTTCGTTCCAGTGATGTCTCACCCGACATCCCCAATCCTATACTCGGTTTTGGTTTAATTAGCGGCATGTTGTTGGTGGGCTTTATTACGGCGGCATTCGGCTTGTGGTTAATGCTGCCCGAGTCGGCCAACGGTTCTGGTTTTGGTGTGCCTAAGGAAATTGTGCTGGTGCTGGTTATAGCCTCTACAGTTTTTTTTCTCAAACAAATTCCCGGCCAAATAAAAAGTACGCTTAGTCGCCAGTATCAAATATTTAACAACAAGCATACCTGGGTAATGAGTGTAATCTACACAATGACCTTTGGTTCGTTTATTGGCTTCGCGGCGTCATTCCCTCTTTCCATTAAAGTTATTTTTGGGTATCAGCATTTACTGGTTGATGGTGTGATGACGCACGATACCGTCAATGTAAATGGACCCAGCGCTCTAATGTATGCCTGGATGGGTCCTTTTATTGGTGCACTTATTCGTCCGTTAGGTGGATGGGTCGCGGACAAGGTCGGTGGTGCTTTAGTAACGCAGGTGTGTTCTGTCTTGATGGTGGCTTGCTCTATCGGGGTCGCATACTCCATGAAAGCCGCTTATGGTTCGGCTACACCCGAAGAATTCTTTATGCCTTTCTTTATACTTTTCTTACTTCTATTTGCCGCAACCGGTATCGGCAATGGTTCCACGTTCCGAACCATCGCAATGGTCTTTCCGAAAGAGCAGGCGGGCCCAGTACTTGGTTGGACTTCCGCTGTTGCGGCCTACGGTGCTTTCTACATTCCTAAAGTCCTGGGAGAACAAATTAAAGCCACAACACCAGAAGTTGCGCTGTTTGGATTTGCCGCCTTCTATGCGGTGTGCGTGTTCGTGAATTGGTGGTTCTACCTGCGTAAAGATGGTGAGTTTTACAATCCATGATCAAAAGGCTCTCGACACGTATTGTTGATCCTCTCTGGCCCGCGTAAGCGGGCTCTCTTACACGGGAACAAACTCTATGTTGTGTTAGTTTGTTATCGCGCTGCGTTTAAACAATGTTATGAGTGATCGGCCAATTTAAAAAACCCAAGCAGTTGGCTGACATTCCTCGCTTGATCCTCAACGCTCTTGGCTGCAGCGGTGGTTTGCTCAACCATCGCGGCGTTTGCCTGTGTCATTCCGTCTAGAGATGAAATAGCAGAATTGATTTCATTGATTCCGCGCGCTTGTTCTTCTGTGGCAATACTGATGTTCTCCATCAATTTATGGGATTCTAAGACTTTTTCGCTGATGATTTTGAGGTCGGATGATGAACGTTTACTGCATTCAAAACTATCATCAACCTTGGTGAGATTTTCAGATATAAGAGATTTAATTTCTTTTGCTGCATCAGCCGAACGCTGGGCTAAATTTCTAACTTCACTCGCCACTACAGCGAACCCTCGCCCCTGTTCCCCTGCGCGTGCGGCTTCGACGGCGGCATTGAGAGCAAGTAAATTAGTTTGAAATGCGATTTCGTCGATCAAGCTGGTAATCTGTGCAATTCTCTGGCTAGACGACAACATTTCATTCATTGTCTCGACCGTTTTATCCACATTCTGTTGGGCTCCAATGGTCACTTCTTTAATGTCGAATATTTTGTCTGACATACTTCCACAGTCACCCTCCGTGCTTTTTACCGCAGAGCTGATCTCTTCCATTGTTGAAGCAATTTCTTCCAGCGCGGCTGCCTGCCCTTCTGTACGACGAGACATTTCTGAGGAGGCTAGTGATTGCTCCTGAGTCATGTCCATTGTGCTGGCCGCGGATAGCTTCACATCTGAAATAATCTTGGTGAGGTTATTCATCGATTCGTTTACAGCATTGCTGATTCTATACAATTCGCCTCTATGGTTGTTCGCCATTCGTTCACACAGTTCGCCGTCCTTTTGCGCCCGCGCAATACCGGTAATGTCGTTTACGGCATTTTGTAGTGATTCCAGTGATTCATTAATGGCGATTTTTAAGGTCTCAAAGCTGCCTGCCATAGGCGTCTCTATACGCTTACTGAAATCGCCTTCTTTTAGACTGTTCATAACCGAAGAGATATCGTGAATGACAGTGTTAAGAGAGTCACCACTTTGGTTGAGAGAATTTTTCAGTGTTTCAATTTGACCACGGTAATTACCTCGAATGTTCTGATCCAAAAGACCTTTTTGCTGCGCCCTAGCGACGGATACTATTTCTGATATTGCGTTGTCGAGTTCGCTGAGGGAGGCGTTAATATTCTCTTTCATGGTATTCAAGTCGCCAGCCATGGGTATTTGTATTCGATGGCTGAAATCGCCGTTACGGAAACGACTAAAAACGCCGCCTATTTCTTGAAGCGCCTTGTCAATGCTACTCATGGAATCGTTGATGGTGTCTTTTAGAACCTGTAAGTCGCCGCTGTGTTCACCTTTTATTTGCCAGTCGAAGCGGCCGTCTTTCTGAGCAACAACGGCTCTGGAAATGTCGTCCAGCGCTAGGCCAATATTATTGACAGAGGAGTTCACGCTTTGTTTTAGTAGCGCGAGCGATCCATTTAGTTCAATCTCGATACGTTGTGAAAAATCGCCTTTACTCATTGCCGCCATTATATCGGCAACGGACTGAAGGGCATTGTCGGTCGCGCGCATGGCGTTATCAACTTTGTGTCGGAATTCGCCTTCAACATCGGATGACATGCGCGCAGAAAAGTCACCGGCTTCCAGGGCTTCCATTACTTTTGCCAGGGCTTGCATGGTGAGGTCCACTTTTTCTGCAGAGTGGTTAACGCCAGATTTTAGCGTATTGAGTTCTCCTTCAAAGTGCTGCTCGATACGTGCAGAAAAATTGCCTGATGCCACTTCTGACATTACTGCGGTTACACCGGCAATGGCCTGTTGTAGTTGATCCATAAGCATATTAAAGGCCTTGGCGGCTTCACCAATTTCATCTTGACTGTTGACATTGACCCGTAGCGAAAAATCCTTGTTGTCGCGAACCTGATTAAGCTTTTCAATCAGTTTGCCAATATTGCCGGTAAGTTGCGATGTGACAGTATTGCTAAAGTGCATTAAGGCTATGCCACCCACTAGTGCGAGCAGTAGCGTTGCAATAAAAATTAGCCACGCTTTCAGCAATAGATTGGATGCGCTTGAGGATATTGTGTCTGCTGTCCTATTGGAAAATTGTTTTATGGTTTTTATACGATTAGTGGTTAGCTCAAACCAGTTTCCGGGGTCGACGTTAAGCGGACTGTTGGCTTCCGCAGCACTAAAAAATGTTTGGCGCAGTTTTATTATCTGTGCGGTGTTGTCTGTATCGAGAGAGCTATCGAGATCGGCGAAATCTTTTTTGGCAGTAGTGCGGGCAACCGCTTCATAACGTACTTGCTGGTCGGCAATATAGATTCCAACATCGCGAATCTTCAGGGTTGTATACTTTCCACTGGCGAATATACCGTTGAGTGCGCCACGCTCCTGGCCCGCTCTTTCTTTCATCCATAACAGATCTGTAAGGATGTTTAGTTGAAGCAGTACTCTGGCATCCGATATAGTGGTTGCCAAGAGGGATAGCGTATCAAGAGCGGTTTTATTAAGTGTAGAGTACACCCGAAAAGGTTTGGCTTCGGGGTAAAAATTGTCCACATCGCTGCGCAGTTTTTCGATCGTCGCGAGTTGCTTTTTCAGGGCGGAGAGCGAGACCTGTACATTTTCTGGCAGGTGGCTGATACCGCTGTCGTAATAGGTGTAAAAGTCCGCTTGGGCTTCGCTTGCTTTTTTACGCTGGACTTCCAGCTGTTGGCGAACCTCTGTATTCTTGCTTCCCAGATACCCAGCAGTAAGGCCGCGTTCAACGGCAAAGTTGTGGGCGACACTATCCAATAGCAAGCCGAGGTCAACGGTGTTATTAATACTGTTGGCTGTTCTAATGTGTTGTATGTTGGATATCAGTACCAGAAGTACAGCGATGCCGAGTATCACGATCGGTGGTATAAAAATCAGCCGAATTTTCTTTTCGATAGGTAACACGTTTAATAGCGAGTGAATACGATTTCGCAGCATGATAGAGAATCTCCAGGTTCGACCTGTATTTGTCTCCTAAGACTAGCTGAGGATTGATATAGGGGAAGGGCGCCATCCATAAAAAAGCTATAAACGCTATGGGTAGCGGAGGGCCGGGAAATCAACGTTTCTGGATAGCTTTTGGTTGCGCGATCCCCGGCGCGGCTCGCAGCGCCAGGAGTACAGCCGGAATGCCTCGCCTTTTTCGATGGTGACGGGCTTTGCTCAGCCGGGTTTACCGTCAATTCTGGGCTGTGTTAATACCGGAAAATTGGCAATAACGAAGCCGCTGTAACCGGCAGTCCAAAGCAGTGTGGAAAAGGTTAGCAGGTGCAGGTAATTGGCGTAAAAGTAACTGCCAAATACGCGTACAAGAAAGGCGAGCACCAGAAAAATAAAAGCCGTACTCATGATTTTACCCACCTGAATTACTCTGCCAGTATGGCCCAGGGATACGCGTGAAATCATGGCCAATATCATAATGCCCATTGCTCCAACGGTGAGGCTGTGTATAGCCTGGGAGCGAGTTACCCCCTGGCCGATTTCAGACCAACCGAGCAGCGCCAGCCCCAACGGAATACACCAATAGCTAATGTGCAGCGGCCACACTAGCGGCGTGCCAAAGGTTACCCATATTCGCCAGCGAAAGGCTCGCAATGCCTGCAGAGCGGCGGATGCAAACAAGAGTGATGCCGTGAGCCAAGCGGGGGCATCGGGTACCAATACCTGTGTGATAAAGACGGCCAGAAGACTGGCAACGGAAGTTTTTTCGAGCCAGCCTAGAGCTTGCACGCGTCCGGTTTGTGTACCGTTCGCGGTGAACATTGGAAATACGCGCCCACCCAGAATACACATAAGCAGAGTTACCAATATAACCATAGCTTCTGCGGCTTGCGTGTCCCAGCCGGGCTGCTGGGTGAGAACCGCGTAGTGCATACAGCCATTGGCGAGCGTCATCGCAAGTAGCAGGGGGACAAACATTAGGTTGCGCCAGAGTTTGGCGCGCAGGACCAGTCTTGCCATGATAAATGCTGTCATGGGCAGAAAGAGCAGATCCAGTATTAGAATTACCCAGGGTGAAACGCTGTTGGGAATCCACATCAAAACGCGTGCGCTGAGCCACAGCAGGAAAAGACCCATCAGCTGAATGCCTTTAACGCTGGGCAGCTGCGTCCACGTTTGTACGGCAGTAAGTAAAAAGCCGGCAACAATAGCGGCTACAAAGCCGAATAGCATTTCATGCGTGTGCCACCACAGCGGGTTGCCGTAAACCTCTAGTACCAACTGTCCATTCAGTAAGCCGTTCCAGGCCAATAGACTGATACAGCTAAATAGCGAACCAAATAGAAAAAACGGGCGAAAGGCCAGTCTGAACGGCGCCCAGCCAAGCTCGCTCTTCGGCGCTTGATCTGGTTTTTTTTCGAATAAGGTTGAATTCATCGGGGTCTCTTTATGCAATATTGATTGCTAGCAGTTCGGCCAGTTGATTTTTCTTGCCCTTGCCGATCAGGTCGTTGAGGGTGTATTGCTCTAGGGTGGAAAAAAAGCTTTCCAGCGCCTCGTGGAAAATGTGTTTTAGCTGGCAGCTAGGGGTGATAACACACTGGTTATTGTCGCCAAAGCATTCGATCATCTTACTGTCGCCTTCCAGTTCTCTAATGAGCTTGCCAATGTTGATGGTTTCGGGCGCGGCATTTAATTTAAGGCCGCCGTTCTTCCCGCGCACGGCTAACACATAGCCGCGAATATTAAGCTCCTGCACAATTTTCATTAGATGATTTTTCGATATCCGATAACTTTCGGCGATATCACTGATCCTGCACAGGCCGTCCTGATTGACGCCCAGGTAGATCAGGACGCGCAAGGAATAGTCGGTGTATCGGGTGATGTGCATGCAAATTCCAATTGTTGTATGAGCGAGGAAGTACTGCCTCCCTTAAAGATGCAAGTATTTTACATCTTTAAGGGAGGCAGGTAAACTCCCCTCAAAACATAAGATGCAAAATAAATGCATCTTTTTGGGTTGGCGACGACTATAGGAGACGTTTATGCAACTGCTTGAAATACCCATTGATCGTTTGGTTCAGGATATGCCTGGCGCAACAGCGGTTTTCCATCAGTACCGGCTGAGTTTTTGTTGTGGCGGCAGCCACACGCTGGCCGAAGCCATTGCCCGAGCCGGTATAGACGGGAGCGAGATTCTGCTTGAACTCGAACAACTACAAGCTCGGCAACAGCCGGAGGCGGATTGGAGCGAGGCCAGTGATCAGGCGCTTATTGCGCATATTTTGCAGCGTTATCACCAGGTTCACCGGGAACAGCTCCCGGAATTGATTCGTTTGGCAGAGCGGGTGGAAGGTGTGCACCTCGACCATATTGAGTGCCCCAAAGGTCTAGCCCTTTGCTTGGCGCAGATGAAGCTTGAGCTTGAACAGCATATGAGCAAAGAGGAGAACATATTGTTTCCCATGCTGAACAGAGGTCTGAGGCGAAGTGCGGCCGGTCCTATCTCTGTGATGCTGAAAGAGCATGACGATCACCAGCAAACCATTGCTTGGCTAAAAAATTCGACCAGCAACTTTGTTTATCCTGAAGGTGCGTGCAATTCCTGGCGGGCACTCTATCTGGGGCTTCGTACACTCGTGAGCGATTTGGAAAACCATATAGCGCTGGAAAACAACGTGTTGTTTACCCGCCAGTTGGAGAGCATTAATCATGGTTAAATACTACAAACTCTGGTGGACACTTATCGCTGTTCTAGCCATTACCTTTGGTCTACTTGGCTATTTTGGTACCGAGGTCTACCGCAAGGCGCCGCCGTTGCCTGCTCTGGTAAAGGCCGAAGATGGTCGCCTACTGATGACCCGCGACAGTATTTTGGATGGTCAAACTGCCTGGCAGTCTGTGGGGGGAATGCAGTTGGGTTCCATATGGGGGCACGGTGCTTACCAGGCTCCCGATTGGACCGCAGACTGGCTACATCGGGAGCTAATTGCCTGGTTGGAGTTGGCGGCGGAAGAGCACTATCAAACCCCGTGGCGTGACCTTAATGACGAGCAGCACAATGCATTGCACTTTCAGCTGAAAAAGGCCTATCGCGTTAACACCTACAGTGCGGCGGAGGACGTTCTGGTTTTAGGCGCGCGCAGGGTGGCGGCAATGCAAAAGACGGCTGAATATTATGTTCGCCTGTTTGGTGATGCACCAGAGCTACAACAAACGCGTAATAGCTATGCGATGAAGGAGTTAACGCTGCCAAGCTTGGATCGTCGGCAGAGCTTAACTGAGTTTTTTTTCTGGACGGCCTGGGCCGCGGCAACGGAACGTCAGGCCGAGGGTGCAACTTATACCAACAACTGGCCCCATGAACCTTTGATTGGCAATGTTCCCACGGCGGAGAATATTGTGTGGTCCATTGTCAGTGTGGTTTTGCTGATAGCGGGTATTGGCGGATTGGTTTGGGTTTGGTCGTTTATGAGTGGAAACGAGGCGGAGCCCAAGGCTCCGCCGCAGGACCCGCTTACCCTAATTCAGTTAACACCTTCGCAAAAAGCGCTGGGTAAATATCTTTTTCTCGTGGTAGCCCTGTTCACCTTCCAAGTATTTTTGGGTGGGTTTACCGCACACTATACCGTTGAAGGGCAGAGTTTTTACGGCATCGAAACGTCGCAGTGGTTTCCCTATAGCCTGGTCAGAACTTGGCATATACAGGCAGCACTCTTTTGGATAGCAACCGGATTTTTGGCGGCAGGTTTGTTTTTAGGGCCGATTATTAACGGAGGAAAAGATCCTAAATATCAGAAACTCGGTGTGGATATTTTGTTCTGGGCACTAGTGGCAGTGGTAGCGGGTTCGTTTATCGGCAATTTCCTTGCTATCGCGCAGATAATGCCTCCCCAGTGGAGCTTTTGGCTGGGGCATCAAGGCTACGAATATGTCGATTTGGGGAGGCTCTGGCAAATTGGCAAGTTTACGGGCATTGTGCTGTGGTTGGTGCTTATGTTACGCGCCATTGTGCCGGCCCTGCGACAGCCAGGTGATAAACACTTATTAATGCTATTAACGGCTTCTGTTGCGGCGATAGGTTTGTTTTATGGCGCGGGGTTTTTCTATGGTGAACGCACGCATATCTCGGTAATGGAATACTGGCGTTGGTGGATTGTGCACTTATGGGTTGAAGGCTTCTTTGAGGTTTTTGCTACGGCGGCCCTGGCTTTTATCTTTTGTAGTATGGGTCTGGTCTCCAAGCGCATGGCAACGGTTGCTGCATTGGGCTCTGCGTCTCTGTTCCTGCTCGGCGGTGTGCCGGGTACGTTTCACCACCTCTATTTTTCCGGTACGACCACCCCAGTAATGGCGGTTGGAGCAACGTTTAGTGCGCTCGAAGTGGTACCACTAATTGTCCTGGGGCGCGAAGCCTGGGAGCACTACCGTTTACAGCGACGAGCGGCGTGGATGGAGAGAATAAAGTGGCCGCTGCTATTTTTTGTCGCTGTCTCTTTCTGGAATATGCTAGGTGCGGGCGTGTTGGGTTTTTCCATCAACCCACCCATTGCTCTCTACTATGTACAGGGCCTTAATACCACCGCCACTCACGCGCATGCCGCCCTGTTTGGTGTGTATGGCTTTCTGGCTTTGGGTTTTAGCTTGTTGGTGTTGCGTTATATTCGGCCAACGATGGTGTTCGATGAAAAGCTGATGAAGACGGCGTTCTGGTGGTTGAATATCGGCTTGGTACTTATGTTGTTTACCAGCTTGTTGCCCGTTGGCATTATCCAGTTTGTTGCCAGTGCATCCGAAGGTCTTTGGTACGCACGCAGTGAAAGCTTTATGCAGGGCAGCTTGTTGCAGACATTGCGCTGGGTAAGAACGATTGGCGATGTTGTGTTTATCGTTGGAGCTGTTGCGGTTAGCTGGCAAGTTGTCAAAGGTTTACTTTGTATCGACGCAGGAAAGCCGACGGTTAATGAATCTGAGCCCGGTTTTCCAGAGTACGCAGGTGAAACGACATCAGACCTTGTGCATGGAGCCGATTATTGCTGCGGTTCTTGCTCGGATAAGTCGTAAACCGATTAAGCCTAGCTGGTGGTCAAGCCCCGCCACCAGCTCAAATTTGCAAGATAGGGTGATAGCTGATTTTAAAGCGCTTCAGGCGATAGGCTGCCGCGTAATACTGGGCATGAAGGTGAAACTGATTCGGGTACCTCCGCCACTGCGAGGCTGGACTTCGATAGCGCCGCCCAGATTGCGACTGCGTTCGTTCATAATCGCGAGCCCGTAATGATTAAATTTTTCCGGTGTTTGTGGAATGCCAATACCGTCATCTTCAACCGCCAACTGTACTTTATTGTCCGAGGTTTGAATGAGTTCGATCAGTACATTACGACCTTTTGAATGGTGAATCGCATTTTGGCCGGCTTCACGTACAATTTGCAGCAGGTGAATTTCTTCGCTGGCTGCCAGGGGAACGTTTTTAAGTTTATAGTCGAGCTGAATACTGATATTACTGCGTTCGCGCAATTGTGCTACGGTATTTTCAAGAGCAGCTTGTAAACCGCCTTCGTCCATTTTTAATCTGAATGTTGTGAGTAATTCGCGCAATTGTCTATAGGCGGAAGACAGGCCTTCACGTAGTTCGTCAATAATGGGTTGCTGCAATTCATATTTTTGTTTGTCGTGTGATTTTTGCAGGCGGGTAACCTGAATCTGCAGGTACGAGAGCGCCTGTGCCAGGGAGTCGTGAAGTTCCCGAGCAATAACAGTACGCTCGCTAAGCATCACAAAACGGTTTTCTTTATCCTTTTGTTCACTCATCGACAGGGCAATCGCAAACTGGTTGGCCACTGACTGTACCAGTGCATGCTGCCATTCGGGTAGTTCCTGCTCGTTATTGAGCTGCAAATCAATAATGCCGAAATGGCGCTCGCCGATGGTAATAGGGAAGCCCGTTTTCCGTGAAAGAAGCAGCGCTTGCATTGAGCTGTCCTGGTTGCGGCATTCCGAGCAATTGGTCTGTTCGCAATGGGCAAAAGCTTTATTATGGGAAACTAATTGCAGATAGGGTTTTTCTCCCCGCTCGGTAAATAAGCACAATTCCAGTTTATGGTCGCCCAATACTTTAGACAAGTTTTCTACGGTGGTTTGAAAATCAAATTGTCCGTTTGGAGATTCCAAAATATTTCGTGCCGTTTGAAAGAGAAAATCGAGCACAATATTATGTTGTTTTAATGCGCGTGTTCGTTCATCAACACGCTCTTCCAGTTTGCTGTAGGAGTTGGCGATAGATTCGCTCATCCGATTAAAGGTATTCGCTAGCAATGTAAGTTCATCGGTTCCGCCAACATCGACGCGCTGACTGAAATCACCGGCACCAATTTTTTCGGCCGTTTCGGTTAATTGAGATAAGGGGCGTTCGATACGGTTTTTTAACAGATAGAAAACCAAACTTCCAACCGATACAGTAATCAGTAATACCAGTAGTTGGAAGGTCCGCAGGTTAACGATCTTTCGCTCGGCATCATTTTGAAATTGTGTCACCAGGGCATCGGTAAGCAGTACCTGATTTTCCAGGAGGAACTCAATTTCACTTCTTTTATGCTGACCTTTGGCCATTGCCATCAGGATGGGCTTTGTGTGATGGAGCCAGTTTGTATAGGCAATACCAAAATGGCGTGTTAATAAATTGTGTTGCTGTTTTGGTTCCTGCAGCAGCGCGTGCTGCTGTGCAAAAAGGGGGCTGTTCCAGGTATTCTGGAGCTTTTCGATTGCTTGTTGCGCTGCTTCGACATTCTCCCGCTCCAATACCAGTCCGATATAGTAGGTCTGCATACGCATGGAGCCTGACAGGTTTATCGCCTGAGCATCTTTATCCGCCAGTTCAGTCACCCAAAATGAAATAAAAATACTGATCAAGGTGATGCCAATAATGGTTGCCAGAGACAAGGTGATGTAGCTCATCACCGAGTTAATGAAATGTTGCTTTTTTCGCTCGGACAATAGCGTCTCCGAAAATTTATGTGTCGATAACGACCTTTATTGTATGCCATCACAATTGTGACTTATACCCGCCTACCCCTTTGTGGGTAGCCCCTCGCAAACGAAGAGTTAGCCGGAAAACGCTCTTGATCTAGATCAATTGTTATAACCCTCCTATTCCTATAGTGGCGTTATCTCCATATAAGCGGTCAGTTATGGCCCATCCAATAAAGCGTTGTCGAGGAGCACAAACATGAGCCACTTTTTAGACAAGCTAAGATTTTTTAATGTAAAAAAGTCGAGCTTTGCCAATGGGCACGGCGTCACAACCAATGAAGATCGAGGATGGGAAGACGGGTATCGCAAACGTTGGCAGCACGACAAGGTTGTTCGTTCCACGCACGGCGTCAACTGCACGGGGTCCTGCAGTTGGAAGGTGTACGTCAAAGATGGCTTGATTACCTGGGAGACCCAGCAAACCGATTATCCGCGTACTCGGCCAGACTTGCCTAATCACGAGCCGCGTGGGTGTCCTCGTGGCGCGAGTTTCAGTTGGTATGTTTACAGTGCCAATCGTCTGAAATACCCGAAAATCCGTAAGCATTTATTGCAGCTGTGGCGTGAAGCAAGATTGATCCACAGTGATCCTGTCGACGCTTGGGACTCGATTGTGTCTGATCCCGAAAAGGCAAAAAGCTATAAAAGTAAACGTGGCCTGGGTGGGCTGGTGCGTTCCAATTGGGACGAAGTCAATGAAATTATTGCTGCCTCAAACGTACACACCGCAAAAAACTACGGTCCCGATCGTATCACTGGTTTTTCTCCCATTCCCGCTATGAGTATGGTCAGCTACGCAGCGGGTTCTCGCTACCTGTCGCTGATTGGTGGCAATTGCCTCAGCTTTTACGATTGGTACTGCGATCTTCCCCCCGCATCACCACAAGTCTGGGGTGAGCAAACCGATGTGCCGGAGTCCGCCGACTGGTACAACTCGGGTTACATCATTGCCTGGGGTTCCAATGTGCCGCAAACGCGCACGCCCGATGCCCACTTTTTTACGGAAGTGCGCTACAAGGGAACTAAAACGGTCTCGGTAACGCCGGACTATTCCGAAGTGGCCAAGCTCACCGATGAATGGGTCGCCGCAAAGCAGGGGACTGATGCCGCTGTCGCTATGGCCATGGGGCATGTGGTATTGAAAGAATTTCACGTTGAAAAGCCCAGCGCCTATTTCAAAGAGTACGTACAAACCAAAACTGATTTCCCCTATTTGGTAAAGCTGCTGCCATCTGAACAGGGCCTTCAGCAGGGGCCCTTCCTACGGGCCAGCGACCTGAAAAACAACCTCGGGCAGGACAACAATCCCGAGTGGAAAACCATTGCGCTTAACCGGGACGGTACCCTGGTATCGCCGACCGGCGCCATCGGCTATCGCTGGGGTGAAAGTGGCAAGTGGAATATCGAGCAAAGAGATGGCGTTTCCGGGGCCGAGCTGGATTTGCAGACATCCCTTAAAGAGAGCGCAGACGAGGTTGCTGAAGTGGCCTTCCCCTATTTCGGTGGGCAGGAACATGAATTTAATTACTTCGACAAAACCGACCACAGCGATATACAGCTACGGAAAGTACCGGTAAAGAAAGTAAAACTGGCCGACGGCAGCGAAGCGCTGGTGGCCACAGTTTACGATTTAACCCTGGCAAACTACGGTGTGGATAATGGTCTTGATTGCTCAAATACCGCCAAGACCTTTGACGACGACGCACCTTACACGCCGGCCTGGCAAGAAAAAATTACTGGAGTGCCACGCGAGCAAATTATTCGCATCGCGCACGAGTTTGCCGATAACGCCAACAAGACGAATGGCCGTTCGATGATTATTATCGGCGCTGCCATGAATCACTGGTACAACATGGATATGAATTACCGTGGCGTTATTAACCTTTTAATGATGTGTGGCTGTATTGGTCAGAGTGGCGGTGGCTGGGCGCACTATGTTGGGCAGGAAAAACTGCGCCCCCAGTGCGGCTGGTTGCCGTTGGCCTTTGGGTTGGACTGGCAGCGCCCACCGCGCCAGATGAACGGCACCTCCTTTTTCTACAATCACTCCGACCAGTGGCGTTACGAAAAACTGGAAATGAACGAAGTGATTTCACCGTTGGCCGACAAGAGTAAGTGGACTGGTTCTATTATTGATTACAACACCCGTGCTGAACGAATGGGGTGGTTGCCGTCTGCACCGCAGTTGGGAATGAACCCGCTGACGTTATGTAAGAAAGCGGCAGAAATGAACCTGGACCCAAAAGACTACGCGCTTCAGTTGCTAAAGGACGGCGATCTTAAGTTCGCCTGTGAAGACCCGGATAACCCACAGAACTATCCGCGCAATATGTTTATCTGGCGTTCCAACTTATTGGGTTCCTCCGGTAAGGGCCACGAGTATATGTTACGTCATTTACTGGGCACCAAGCACGGTTTAATGGGTAAGGACTTGGGGGAGAGCGGCGATAAAAAACCAGAAGATGTTATTTGGAACGATGAAGCACCGGAAGGAAAAGTGGATCTTCTGGTAACGCTGGACTTCCGCATGTCCACCACCTGTCTGTATTCGGATATCGTACTGCCTACCGCCACCTGGTATGAAAAAGACGATATGAATACCTCGGATATGCACCCGTTTATTCACCCGTTAAGCAAAGCGGTTGATCCGGTTTGGGAATCTAGATCCGATTGGGACATTTTTAAGGGTATTGCAAAGAAATTCTCCGAATTAAGTAACGGTCATCTGGGCGTAGAAAATGATCTGGTGACCGTACCGCTACAGCACGATACTCCAGCCGAACTGGCGCAGCCCAATGGCGTGAAGGCTTGGTGGAAGGGTGAGTGTGAATTAATTCCAGGAAAAACTGCACCGAATATGGTTGTGGTCGAGCGTGATTTCCCCAATACCTACAAGCGCTTTACCTCGCTTGGCCCGTTGTTGGAAAAGCTGGGCAACGGCGGAAAAGGCATTAATTGGAATACTGAAGATGAAGTGGCGTTTCTCGGTAGGCTCAATCGTGTTCACACAGAAGAGGGTGCACACAAGGGACGGCCCAAAATCGAAACAGCGATTGATGCGGCGGAAGTGATTTTAAGCTTGGCACCGGAAACAAATGGCCAAGTGGCGGTAAAAGCCTGGGAAGCCCTATCCAAAGCCACTGGCCGGGACCACACGCACCTTGCCAAGCCGAAAGAAGACGAAAAAATACGCTTCCACGATATTGTTGCGCAACCGCGAAAAATTATCAGTTCGCCTACTTGGTCTGGTTTGGAAGATGAACATGTCAGCTATAACGCAGGTTATACCAACGTTCACGAGTGTATTCCCTGGCGTACTGTAACCGGGCGCCAGCAGTTTTATCAGGATCACGAATGGATGCGCGACTTTGGTGAAACCCAGTGTTTGTACAAACCGCCGGTGAATATGAAAACCGTGCAACCACTACTGGGTAAAAAACCCAACGGAAATGAAGAGCTGGTACTTAACTGGATTACACCACACCAGAAGTGGGGTATTCATTCGACCTATTCCGACAACTTGCTAATGCTTACGCTATCACGCGGGGGCCCTATTGTATGGTTGAGCGAGGTCGATGCTAAAAAAGGCAGCATTGAAGATAACGATTGGATCGAGGTGTTCAATGTTAACGGCGCTATTGCTGCACGGGCGGTTGTTTCACAGCGTGTGCCTGAAGGTATGAGCATGATGTATCACGCGCAGGAACGTATCGTTAATACGCCGGGTGCAGAAACCACCAAAACCCGAGGTGGAATTCACAATTCCGTTACCCGTGCAGTGATGAAGCCAACACATATGATTGGCGGCTACGCACAACAGGCCTACGGTTTTAACTATTACGGCACCGTGGGTTGTAATCGCGATGAATTCGTAATTGTCCGAAAAATGGACAAGGTCGATTGGCTCGACGAAGAGTCTGCACCGGAGGAGCAATAACATGAAAGTACGTGCACAAATCGGCATGGTTCTAAACTTGGATAAATGCATTGGTTGTCATACCTGTTCTATCACGTGTAAAAACGTATGGACCAGTCGTGATGGAATGGAGTACGCCTGGTTTAACAACGTGGAAACAAAACCCGGTATTGGCTTTCCCAAAGAGTGGGAAAATCAGGAAAAATGGAACGGCGGTTGGGTACGAAAAAAAAACGGTAAGCTGGAGCCTAAGCAGGGTGGTAAGTTACGTATTCTGGCGAATATTTTTTCCAATCCTGATCTGCCAGAAATTGATGACTACTACGAGCCGTTCGATTTCGACTACGAACATTTGCATAACGCGCCAGACAGTAAACACCAGCCAGTGGCGCGTCCGCGCTCACTGATAAGTGGCAAGCGTATGGAAAAAATCAACTGGGGACCAAACTGGGAAGAGATTCTCGGCACCGAGTTTGAAAAGCGTAAAGCCGATATCTGTTTTAACGAAGTTGCGCAAAAAGAAATTTATGGTGAATTCGAAAAAACATTCATGATGTACTTGCCTCGCTTGTGCGAGCATTGTTTGAATCCTGCCTGTGTTGCCAGTTGTCCCAGTGGTGCTATCTACAAACGTGAAGAAGATGGCATTGTACTTATTGATCAGGATAAATGTCGCGGTTGGCGCATGTGTGTTTCTGGTTGCCCGTATAAAAAGATTTACTACAACTGGAATACGGGAAAATCGGAAAAATGTATTTTTTGCTACCCGAGAATTGAGGCAGGTCAACCTACGGTATGTTCGGAAACCTGTGTGGGGCGCATTCGTTATTTAGGCGTCTTGCTGTACGACGCGGACAAAATTGAGGCCGCAGCCAGTGCGGAGTCGGATAAAGATCTTTATCAATCGCAGTTGGATTTATTTCTGGATCCCAGTGATCCTGCTGTGCAGGAAGCGGCCCGCAAAGAGGGCATTCCAGAAGCTTGGTTAGAAGCGGCACAACAGTCACCGGTCTATAAAATGGCGATGGACTGGAAAGTGGCGCTGCCGTTACACCCGGAATATCGTACGCTGCCAATGGTGTGGTATATCCCACCACTATCACCGATACAAAACGCGGTTGAGTCTGGGAAGCTTGGTAGCAATGGCGTTATTCCAGATTTAAAATCGTTGCGTATTCCTATTCGCTATCTTGCCAACCTGCTAACGGCAGGTGATGAAGCGCCAGTACTTAGTGCGCTCGAACGCATGCTTGCCATGCGCGCTTATAAACGCTCGCAACAAGTCGATGGAGAAGAAGACTTAGCCGTATTACAACAGGCGGGCATTACGGCGGAGCAGGTGGAAGAAATGTACCGTTATATGGCTATCGCCAATTATGAAGATCGCTTTGTGATTCCAGCTAGTCACAAAGCCTACGCTGAGGACGCCTACAGTATGAAAAGCAGTTGTGGCTTTAGTTTTGGCAACGGTTGCGGAGATGGTGACAACGCTGTGAATATATTCGGCGGGAAAAAACAAACCAATCGCAATATCATTGCCGTATCCAAGGGAGATGACTAATGGATGTTTTATTGGTTATCTCACGCCTGTTGGATTATCCCGATGAATCTTTATGTGAATGCCACCAGGAGATGGGCGGAATTGTCTCTGACTCGCCGCTTAATACGGATACAAAAGAAAAAGTGCAAGCATTTATCTCACATCAGGTGGATCGCAATTTGCTCGACTGGCAATCCGAATACGACGGCTTGTTTGAGCGCGGACGCTCGCTCGGACTGTGGTTGTTCGAGCATGTTCACGGCGAAAGCCGTGATCGTGGCCAGGCCATGGTGGATTTGTTAAACCAGTACAAACAGGCCGGACTGGAAATTGCAAAGCATGAATTGCCCGATTACATTCCGCTGTTCCTGGAGTTTATTTCTACCCAGGGTGAAACCAATGCGAAAAGTTGGTTGCAGGAAGTGGAGCATATCCTTGCACTGCTGCAAGCGAGGCTGGAAAAACGCGGAAGTTCCTACAGTGTATTGTTTGAAGCCTTGCTGGAAGTTGCCGCGAGCGACCTTAATCTGAGCAAGGTGCGTGAAGCCATTGATGCTGAAATTCGTGACGATACCAAGGAGGCGTTGGATAAAGAATGGCAGGAAGAGGAAGTTACTTTTGGTGCGGAATCCATGCAAGAGAATTGCTCGTCTGCCAGTAGAAAGCCCAGTGACTCCCAAATGGCAGACTTGGAAGCACCCGTTCACTGGGTCGATTTTGATCAGACCCAAACGGCCACCACCCAATCTACTTTTCGTGAGGGGAATTCGTGATGAATGATATCAACCACTTACTATTCGGTATTTATCCCTATATTGCGTTCACTGTTTTTCTGGTGGGCTCGCTCATACGTTATGACCGCGAGCCCTATACCTGGAAATCCAGCTCCAGCCAGTTGCTTGAAAAGAAGTGGCTTCGCCGTGGCATTCTTCCGTTTCATGTTGGTGTTATCGCAATTCTCGGTGGCCACTTTGTTGGATTATTAACGCCGCACGAGGTTTGGCATACGCTCGGTGTATCGGCACCGTTTAAACAAAAGGTCGCCATGGGCATGGGCGGAGTGTTTGGTGTTGTTTGTCTTTACGGCATGACCATTTTACTTATACGTCGTTTCACCAACGAACGTATTCGCGCAACCACTGCAAAAATGGATATTGTGATTTTGCTCATGCTCTATGCACAGTTGCTGCTGGGCTTAACGTCGATTTTTGTTTCTGCAGGCCATATGGATGGTGAGGAAATGCTAAAGCTAATGAGCTGGACGCAAAATATTGTCACGCTCAACGGTTCGCTAGCCGCGAGCTATATCGCGCAAGTGCATATCATTTACAAGTTGCATGTATTTCTAGGTATGAGCTTATTTCTGGTGTTTCCTTTCTCGCGACTGGTGCATATTTGGAGTGTGCCGGTGAAGTATGTGAGTCGTAGCTACCAGATTGTGAGGGCACGATAATGCAAGTGAACAATGTTGATTCAGGCAGAATCTCAGCCAATCACGCTACTTATAAAGTCAATAACACCGTTATCTCCGAAGAGGATGTTTACCGGGAAATTCAGTATCACCCGGCAGAGACTCAGGATCAAGCCAGCGTGTTAGCCATTGAATCGTTGATTATTGCCGAACTCTTTCGTCAGCGTGCAAGGGCTCTGGGTTTGCAAACCGATCCACAGGAACATTTTGTTGATCAGCTTATTGAGCAGGAAGTCGACTACCCGCAGGCAAGTGAGGAAGATTGTCGAAACTATTACGACCAAAACCGCAAAAAATTTAACTCTTCACCTTTGCTGGAAGTAAAGCATATTCTTCTAGCCTGTCCAGCGGACGATGCATTGGAGCGATCACAGGCCAATGAAACGGCAAAGGCTATTATTGCGAAGTTAAAGGTTGATCCTGCTTTGTTTGCTGCGCTTGCCAAGGAACATTCTCGCTGCCCGTCAGCGGAGCTAGGGGGACAGTTGGGGCAGATTAGCAGCGGACAAACTGTTCCAGAGTTTGAGCGACAGTTGTTTAACTGCCGTGCTGGATTGGTTGAGTCACCGATAGAAAGTCGTTACGGCGTACATGTTGTGTATATTCATAGGCGAGAAGAAGCGCGGCAGTTGTCGTACGAACATGTGGCTGTAAAAATAAAGGCTTACTTAAATAATAGGGTACACAATAAGGCGCTAGCGCAGTATATTGAAACTTTAATTACCGCTGCGAACATTGAAGGTTTTGAATTTAAGACCGATCGGCAGTTTGTTCACTAACTGACAGAGTGATTGATGAAACCGCGCACACCGGAAGCTATGAAGTTGGTGTTAGAGCATATTCGACAGGCATTTCCCCTGGGGTCGCAAGAGGCAAGTGTTTGTCAGAGTGTCTGTGTGGGGTGCCCTAAGAAATTACTGGGCTATCTGGAAAGCGAAGTGGAAAATTGGCAAAATCAACTTTCCGACGGAGATGTTCCAAATCTTGGGGATATCCATAAATTAGGTAAAACAAGCCGAAAAATATATAAAGTACTGCAGATAAATAATCTTGTAGAGTCAGAATAAATACTCTGATGCAATTGACCGCTAAACCCACAGTTAGTCTGGAGATCAGTTATGGGATCAAACATAATAAAGCCTCAATTGCTTGAGGTTATAAATGAGTTGTCGCTGTCGGATTTGATGTCTCGTCAACTACAGACGGTTTATGAAGGTTGGTCCGTAAAAAGACTGGCGACTTTCTTTATCAAGCACGGTATTGGCGGAGCACCGGTTATTGCTGCTGATGACGAGCTGGTGGGTGTTGTAACCCAAACCGATGTTGTACGTTTTGGCAGTCGGACTTTGGATGAAAAGGAAGTGCAGAAATTGACGCAGTTTTACTGCGGTCCTTACGGTGGTGAATTATCGGAAGATGACATGCGGCATATGCAGGAACGTGCTAGCGAAAACTGTACCGTACATTCTATTATGACACCGGAGGTGGTTGCGCTGGATATCGTGACTCCTTTAGCGGAAGTCTGCACTGCTCTGGCTAAACGTGATATTCACCGTTTGTTTGTCACAGAAAACGGCAAGTTGGTAGGCGTTGTCACTGCGCGCGATATTCTTCAGCGACTGTTGGAGTAGTTTCTGCTACGTATTTAGGGTTTTCCAGGTGGCGATCTATGTGCTATCAAGTGTGTGGTTGCACACGTATATGTCTCTGAGAATAGGCGTCTTCAGCGGATTGCTTATTAAAATACCTTGTGACGCTGGGTGTGGTGGCTTTGCCTTCAAAGGGTATCTTCGTTTCCCATTATTAGTAGCCTTGGCCTATCGGAATTATTGCTACCGCGAGTTCCTTGCGTAATGTCTTTAAGGTATAACGTCAGCCTCAGTGGCGGCGCAGCGTAAAAAGAACACTTTAAATCCGCACTTTATGTAGGTGATTTTTTTGTGTCTGATCCTTTAGAAATTTATGATCAATTCTCTCTCCGCCCATATAACGGGTAATACCATTACATTCTAATAATTAGATATTTTTATTTGGTTTGTCACACTTTATGTGTGTCGCGTGTCTTACTTTTTCCTTTCCCTGAACCGAAAAAGTCTCGAGCTAACCGTTTGTCCGTAACTGTATGGAGTAATCGGTTTTGCATTGCTAGTGTTGTAATGGTTAAAGCGAAACCTTGCTTCTATTGGGCAGGGCGGTTACTTAAAGAGCGTTGCAATGAAAAGACTAGATTTTTTTGAATTAAATAAACCTACAGTTGGTTTTACCCTTGTTGAGCTAATGGTGGTTGTTGCAATTGCAGCCATCCTCTTAACGGTAGCCGTTCCCAGTTTTGTCGAAACCTCGGCGAGGGCTGTAATACGCTCTAGTGTTGTAGATTTGGCTGCGGACCTGAGTTTTGCGCGCAGTGCGGCGGTGACACGTTCAGAATCTGTTTCGGTGTGCCCTAGTAATGAATCAATTACGCCCAGGGCCTGCAATAACGGTGCTTGGAATCAGGGCTGGATGGTGTTTTACGATCTTGATGAGGATGGTGATTTGGATACTGGAGAGGAAGTAGTAAGGGTTGCTTCTGCTTTTGGGGCTAAGGTGGATGTCACGTTAGACAACACTGTAACCTTTGATAGCAAGGGCGCTAAAAAGACGGTATCGGAATTTGTTTTCTGCAGTAGCCGGTCTAGTAACGCGACTTTTACGCGGTCTTTAGTTGTCAATATTGGCGGTTTGGTTAGAGGTTCCCGCGATACAGATAGCAATGGTATTCACAACAGCGGCGAAGGCGGGAGTGATTTGGTATGTCCCTAAATAGAATACAGCAAGTCGCAATTGCCAAAACATACGGCTTTTCTATGATCGAGGTACTGGTCTCCTTTATTGTGTTGGCCGGTGGTTTGCTGGGAATCGCATCGGTTCAGAAAAGAGGTGTTGATAGTAGCCACGCTGCTTATTTGCGTACTCAAGCCGTCTCCATGGCGCAGGATATGGCATCCCGTGTTAGAGCAAATAATCAAGGCTTCAAAGGAGGGAGTTACGACAAACCCACCGCCACCTATTCTTCCAGTTGTCTTACTACTTCCTGCTCGGCTGCGGCGATGGCGGCTCACGATAATTACGAATGGCAACGAGAACTGGCGCAAATGTTACCTACAGGGGAAGGGATGGTTTGTTTGGATTCCTCTCCTGACGATGGCGATAATCAAGCTTCACCTGCCTGCGATGGCAGTGGTACTGAGTTGGTGATAAAAATTTGGTGGGATGCGATACCGAAGGATGGTGTTGTGGATCAACGCTATAGCATCTCTTTTGGGATTTAGAAATATGAGCCGATTGCCTAAAAACAACTTTCAAAAAGGCGCGATGCAGGGACTCACTCTAGTAGAGCTTCTTATCTCAATGGGGATCAGCGCGATTATTCTCGCCGGTAGTGTTGTTGTCTACCTTGATCAACTGCAAAGCTCCCGCCGTCTGTCCGCTTTTGCACAGTTACAGGAATCGGGTCGAGTTGCGCTTGATATTATCGAACAAGATCTGCGTATGTCGGATTATGTCGGATGCATTAGTTCGAACATTGCGAACATCGACGATGAAGATGAATTGAAAATTAACAATACCTTACTTGGAACTTACCCCTCTACTTTTCAACCCGAAGTCGGCATACAGGGCTGGGAAGCATCAAGCACAGCCTACGGAGAGACTATTACGAACGTAATGACTTCGACAGCTCTGGTGCTCTCTGACAACGGAGACTGGACGAGCAGTGGTGGAAATAATTTGGACAAACTCAATGTGGTTCCGAACTCCGATATTATTCGCGTCTGGGGTGGCAGCGACGCGGAAGCGGTCGTGAAAGTATTGACTGTAAGTTCTCCGAACACTATTACTATTGCGTCTGATAGTGGTATTGAGGATAACGATATTCTCCTGCTTAGCGATTGCGATAGTCTCGATATTGTTCAAGCCTGTGATCTTTCGACCTCCAGCGGCGACGATACTCTAACGTTGGGTACCAGTTGTTCTCCTGGTAACGATGCTGCAAAACCATTAGTCACCAGTACCGCTCAACTTTCGTCCGTTACAGCCTTGAAAGGAACCACCTATGTGGTCAGCAAGCATGGTGGCTTGGCCCTAAACCCTCCGTCGTTATTTAGAGCGCAGCTCAATACAACCGGTGCGGTAATCGGTAGTTTGGAAGAAGTTGTTCAGGGTGTGGAGAGTATGCAAATACTCTACGGCGAAAATACGGATAAGGATAATTTAAAAAGTGCTGATGTTTACGTTACGGCAAACAATGTTACCGACTGGATTAATGTTGTCAGTGTTCGCATTAGCTTGCTGTTACAGAGTGTCGACGATAATTTGGCTGATGGTGCATTACCGTATATTTTTAATGGTGTTACCTACGATGGTCAAGGCGCAAACCCTTCGCCAGCCGATGAGCGTTTACGCCGGGTTTTTTCCAGAACAGTCAGTTTACGTAACCGAACTTTAGGAACTTAAAGGCAATGAGACCTACCTCGATATATTCTCAGCGTGGCGTTACGCTTGCCGTTACGTTGATTTTTATGTTCGTTCTTTTCCTTGTTGGCGTATCGGCCGTTAGAGTTTCCTTGGTTGAAGAAAAAATGACGGGTAATTTACGAGATAAACATATTGCTTTCGAAGCCTCTGAAAGTGGGTTGGTTACGGCTGAAGAATGGTTAGACGGATTGCATGACTATCCCGAGCCAACAGATGCTGGCGTCCACCAAGTATGGAAGCTGGGTTTACCGGGAACAGGCGGTTGGTGGAAAGGGAATGCTAAAACCTGGTGGACAGCCAATGGTGTAGCTGCTGCTGGCAATACTCTTCAATACGCCGCGCCACGCTATATTATTGAAGAGCGCAGTTTTTCGCAAAAAGGTGAGAATCTTGTTATGGGTGATGGCCCAGTTAAACAGGGTAAATTTTACTACCAGATTACGTCCAGGGGACACGGGGGAGCGGGGAATACCCGTGTGCATTTACGCTCGACATTTGTCAAACGTTATGATTAAAACGTTAATTTAGTTGCTGTTGTAATAGGTGGTTTGTCCATGAAAATTCAAGAAAAAATATCTGCGTTATCAGGTATGCTATTTGCGATTATGATGTCTAGTGCAACGACCGCAGTCGCGGCAACGCTAGATCTCGCGAATGAGCCTTTATTTCTTGGGATCAGTACGGATCCCAATGTGTTCTTTCAGCTCGACGATTCAGGATCGATGGATTGGGAAATATTGACGGTACCGTATTACCATTTCTGCCAATACGATAAAAATGCGGCGGGTGATTCTGGAAATCATGATTGTCATACTTCAGTGCGCGATGATGGTTTATGGCGGGTATATGGTGGTGGTACTTACCTGTCTTTAAATTATCTGTTTAATGAAGGTGATAACGCCTACCCTTCGGACTGCACTACCAGCTATTATTTTTGGGCTAAAAATATGGAAAGCTGTGGTTTTTCATCTGTCCTCTCGCATGACTGGAGAGGAGCGTCATCGGATTTCAATGTTACCTTTTATAATCCGCGAACAAAATATAATCCCTGGGCCGGAACGGGGTTACCCCACGCAACGTTTTCTGCCGCACGCAGTGATCCCCAGCCAGCGATACCGGCTGTCGCCGCACAGGCTGAAACCGTATCTCTGGTCGCCATTCCTTCCCAGGTTGCGCGCCCGGCCACATCCGGTTACAGCTCTAGCCGGAACCTTGAGAATTTCACCTATTATGTTTGGGTCGACTCTCACGGCTTTGATACTGCCGATGGTTACCCTAAACGCGGAACCAATATCAACCGTACGGTTGGGGCCAACGGTTGGGTCGATTTATGGGACAACTATTACGCGTACACGGTAAAGTCTAGCAGCGTAGAATGGGAGGAGATTGAGTGGAGCGTCGATGCGACCACAGGAGTTCTTACTCCAAGCGTTGTGGATTCGGGCTCATTTTCTGGTGCTGATTCAGATCCGAATATAAGCCCCGCTCTTACGACTGCACAAATTCAGCAAAATATTGCCGACTGGTATTCCTATGCTCGCCGACGCGCATTCGTAGCTAAGGGTGCGGTGGGAGCTGTTATCAGTGGTTCGCCATCTTTCCGCTTTGGCCAAACCGTTATTAATCAATCTTATACTCTGTTTAACGAAGTTCCACCCGCGAGCGTGAGTAAGTACAGTGGTTATAATCAAGCGCTGTTAAATGATTTGTATAGTTACAATTGGCCTTCACATGGTACGCCGTTGAGGAAAGGCCTGGAGACAGCAGGTGAATATATCGCTGGTAATTTGTCGGGTAAAACCGACCCTATTATCGAGAGTTGCCAGCAAAACTTTGCGGTACTGTTTACCGACGGATATTGGAACGGGGGGGCGCCTTCCTCTACAATTTCAGACAGAGATAGTGACGGCAGAAGTATTACTGTCGCGGATGTCGCGAAATATTATTACGATCATGATCTAGTCTCGACGATGCCGAACAATGTGGTTCCGAATATCGCGGACCCAGAAGAGTATCAGCACCTGGTGACTTTCCCTGTAGCTTTCGGCGTGAAGGGTGAATTAGCTGATACCGATACCCCGTCTGATGGCTGGCCAAATCCAGTGCTTAAATCCGATGATACCTGGGGTAAAGACCCTCTGTACCATAACGTTGGGAAAATTGATGACTTATGGCATGCGGCCTTTAACAGTAAGGGGGAGTATGTTGCAGCTCAAACCCCGGATGATGTGCTAAATAGTTTATTGGAAGCTTTGAGTGAAATTTCCAGCCGGGATGCTGCATCGGCATCGGTTGCTACCAGTACAGGGCAGATTTCATCAAGTACTGCCGTTTTTCAGGCGCAGTTTAACAGTGGCGATTGGTCTGGCCGTCTCTATTCTTACCCGCTCAATGCTGATAACACTGTAAACACGACCAGCCCGAACTGGCAGGCGAGCAAGTTATTAGATTTACAAGATTACAATACCGGGCGAACCATTATCACAAGTAACGGTAGTCAGGGCGTTAAATTCCGTTTTCCTGCCGATTACAGATCTCTGGGGGCAAGTGACATTAGTGCTGGTCAGTTAGCGCAGCTAATGGTTGATGCTCCTTATCCTCTTAGCGCAACAGATGGGGCTGAGATCACGGCGAACCAAGTGTACGGGGAACAGCTCGTGGATTATTTGCGAGGGGATCGCAGTAACGAAGGTGTTTCTATTGGACAGTTTCGCCCTCGTGCATCAGTACTGGGTGATATTGTTGATTCTGACCCCCAGTATGTTTCCAAGCCAAGTTATTTCTATCCCGATACGTTGGAGTCTAAGACATATTCCAGTTTTCGTACCGCTTATACGGCTCGTGCGCCCATGGTTTATGTCGGGGCGAACGATGGCATGTTGCATGGATTTTCGGCTGTCAGCGGTCAGGAAAAACTGGCCTATGTCCCTTCATCTGTATATGAAAATTTACACGAATTGGCGGATCCAGCTTATTTTCACCGGTTCTTTGTAAATGCAGCGCCGACGATAGTCGATGCATTTTATTCTGGAGACTGGCACACCGTTTTAGCAGGGGCAATGGGGCACGGGGGGCAGGGTGTGTTTGCATTGGATGTTACTAATCCCGGAGGTTTTAACGAGACGGCTGCAGCGTCAATTTACCTCTGGGAGTTTGATGATACTGATGACGCTGATATGGGATATTCATACAGCGTGCCCTCCATAGCAAAAATGGCCGATGGTACCTGGGTGGCAGTATTTGGCAATGGTTATAACAATACGGTAGCGGACGGACACGCGAGCAGTACTGGAAATTCAGTACTCTATATTGTCGATATTAGTAATGGCTCTATCTTGAGGAAAATTGATACTGGCATTGGCGGGGGATCAATACCTAATGGTCTGTCTTCTCCTGCATTGGTGGATGTCGATAATGATTATATTGTGGACTTTATCTATGCGGGAGATTTGTATGGGAATATGTGGAAATTCGATGTGACTAGTACGAACCCCGTCGATTGGGATACTGCCTGGGGCAGCGGAAGCACGAAAAAGCCACTATATAAAACTGCGAGTAATCAACCTATTACGACACGTCCTGCTGTAGGCCTGCACCCGACGCAAGGTGGGCAAATGGTCTATTTTGGTACAGGTAAATATATTGAGGTGACGGATAACAATTCAATTGGTGAACCTACGCAGGGTTTTTACGGTATCTGGGATAGAAATGAAACATCGGCGAGTGGTTTACCTGTTGTCGTGGGTGATCTGTTAAACCAGGAGATTGAGCACGAATTTGCAACAACGCTAGGTGGTACTGACTACAACCTGCGTATAACCACGAATAATGTTATCGATTGGGCCAGTCACGAAGGCTGGTATATGGATCTTGTAAATTATAATGTTTCGCCTGTCGATAACGCGGGTGAAAGACAGGTGTCCAATGCTATTTTACGTAATGGACGTATCATTTTCCCAACGGTCTTGCCCAGCTCAGCGCCATGCACGCCAGGAGGCACTAGCTGGTTGATGGAGCTGGATGCTGCGGATGGCAGTCGTTTGGACGAAACTCCTTTTGACCTTGATGGTGATGGAGTTTTCACTAAGAAAGATTACGATTACCTTGATAGTAGCGGGTCATCCCTTTCTGGCATTCCCAAAGTGCCAACGTCGGGTCTGCAATCGCCAGATGGTGTGATTAAAACGCCGGGTATCTTGCGGTATAGAAATGCGGAGTTAAAAATACTAAGTGGATCAACTGGCGCGATAAAAGAAATAAATGAAGACTCGGGTGATAAAAACATTGGCCGTCAATCGTGGCGAGAATTGGAGTAATTATAATGAAGCTATTTATTCTTCTGGTTTTCAGCTTAATGCCTTTGGGCGCTTTCGCTCAAAATGAATATTTTGGAACTATTAACGCTATTCGGCAGGAAGGTGAAACCATTGTTATTGATGGTGCATCCTATCGGTTAACTGGTAGCGCTATAGTTATGATTAAAGATCGGTCTGTTAGCCTTGATTATTTGCGGGCCGAGCAAAATATTCGCTATGTGCTGGATCATGAAACTACCGGGAAACGTATGATAAAGCGCATTGAGTTGATGGTTTCCGAAAAAGATGCGGAAGCTTTGCTAAGCCACTAATGAGGTAAAAATGAAAACTAATCGAGGTTTTAGCCTTATTGAGTTGCTTATTGTCTTGGCGATTGTCGGCATTATTACCGCAATAGCGGTGCCCAACTATCGCGGCAGTGTTATGAGAAGTAATCGCGCTGAGGGAATAGAAACGCTTTTGGTTGTCGCTCAAAATCAGGAAGTGTTGTATTCGCAAACGAACGAATACTCAACTAACGCAAAGCCATTTTCGCCGACTGCGGTTACAGTCAATAGTGAACATGGCTATTACGTGGTATCCGTCGCTAAGGGTGCCTGTGGTACGACTGCTTGCTTCGTGGCAACGGCTACTGCAAAGGGAACACAAGCGGAAGACAAAGATTGCACAACCCTGAGTATTGACAACCTGGGTAGCAAGACTTCTTCGCCAAAATCCGATTGTTGGCGGCGCTAGAGTGATACGGGTTTGCCGAGCTTGGCTAGGCAGGCATTTTTAAAACGTTTATCGCTGGTGATATCTCTCATACAGAAGGGGGGGGGCGAAAAGTTCGCCGCTGCTTCTTCGTTCTCGAACTCCACCTCCATAACCATCAGATCGGCTAAATCGCCACTGTAGACATCAATTTCACACTCGTGCGTCATGTATTCGAAATGGAAGCGTTGTTTCTCCACTCGTTTGCCTTCGGTATATGGCCAGAGCATACTAAATACCTGAATACTAATTTCTTCTTCGTTTTCTTCGCGCACAAGGCCGTTACCGGTTTTTTGTGTAAGAAAGTACTGCTCCCCTTTTTTTCGTAGCCGAATTTCTTGGTTTTCTTCCAGAAAAAGATACCCCTGTATCAGGTTTTGAGATTTTTCGGCGCATAGCTTTTCGAGCGGGAGCTCTTCAATTAAAAATTTTCGCTCTATTTCCAATCCCATTATTTGGCTCTCCGGATAAGGGGGATCATTTCCTTCCATAAATCAAAATAGGCTTTGTTTGCAGGGCGTTTGCCTGCGTAAATATCCACCGGGGATCGGTGCTCACCCATATTTTCAATATCAGTTGAAAACGGAATATGGGTGCTTAGGAAGTTCTTATAGTCGCCTTGCATTTTTGTCATGGTTTTTTTATGTAAGCTCTTTTGATATTGAACCATGGAGAAAAAGGGGACCAGCTTTTTGCGTAGATAGTCGTTCTGTTTAAAAAAACTATTTAGTTGCTCGAAGGTGCGTTCGGATAAGGTAGTGGGAATAACCGGCACGAAAATCAAATTTGACGCATTAAACACAGATTCCGCCAGGTAGCCTATGGTTGGAGGACAATCGAGAATGATTAGTTTGTATTCTTTGCTCAACCCTTTCAGTATTTTTCTTAAACGATCTGTACGTTTGGTTAGGCTCCCCAGCGTTGAATCAAAATTTCGGAAGCTTAAATGAGCAGGAATAACATCGAGGTTTTCGTAATCGCTGGCTTTAATATGTTGAACAAGCGCTTTGTAAGCTTCGAAAAATCGCTTACCCCAGCTCTTCTTCGTAGGCTTTACTCGAAAATAGAAAGAAGAAGCCCCTTGTGGATCCATATCGATTAGTAGCGTTTTTAAGCCGGATTTTGCGGCCCAATAGGCAATATTTACCGCTGTGGCCGTTTTTCCGACACCACCTTTCATGCTATAGCAGGATATAACGCGCATTAATCTTTACTCTCCTAGAGCGAATAACTCTTCGAATTGTGTGGCGATAGAGTTATGGTTAAATTCCACAAACGCGGCGCAAACCTTGGCGCGCTCCTGTAACTGCTTTTGATGTAGAACGGCTATTAACCCGTTGATAGCCGCAATAGCGTCGGTATTCTTTTCATGCGTTAGATCCTCAGCTAAAAATGCCTTTTGGACGGAGTAATCATTAAAGTCACCGAGAATCGTTTGCAAGATTTTTAGGGTTTTTGTGAGTTTCCCGATGGTTTTTACAGGGAAGAGTTCAGTAAAAAATTCCATCAGGTAGCGGAGTTTTTTGCATTCAATTCTGAGCTGGTGAACTTCCGGGTCTGGTGTTGACTCTGTTATTGCACCGCCGAGTAGTCTCACCTTGTGATAGGTTTTCAATATGCGTTTTTTGGCAATAGACAAGATCATCTGGCTTGCAGCAGGGGTTTCTTCGACGGCTTGCGAGCTGAGTTCGGTGTGGACTGAGGCGCAGATTCGTTCATATTCCCCGGTTCGAAAAAAACGAACAACGGATCTAAGTGCCGACTGGCGTTCTTTGGCTATATGCGTAAAGAGGTTATTAAGGCCCGTATGAAAGTTCTCTGGTAGCAGACTTCGATAATAGTTTTCGTTTAGCAGGAAAACATCCAGGTCTCGCAAATTATTGGTGGGACTGGCCAGTTGGGCGAGCTGGGTTTTTAATAAGCGGTGGGACTCTGCCGGCAAACATTTTTTCATCAGGTTTATCAGGGAGCGAGCCTTGCGCAAGGATACGCGGTACTGGTGTAAAAACTCAGTATCAATATCCTCCAGCACGCCTTGTTCATGTGTCCTTGCGCGGGTAAACATGGTGTGGCTCATTTCCCGTACTGCCTGCTCACTTGGCATTGTTGGGGAAATGCCAAATTGACCGCTGACCACTGGCTTGGGTTTTACTCCCTGTGCTTTTAGGAGTGAGATTAAGCTTGACGTTTCTGTTAGTGCGTATTCTGCGTTCTGGAGGAGTAGGCTTGCACGCTGAAAGGCCTTGTCGTAACCGCGCATAGGCTGTAGAGAGATGACGCCGTGGCTCGGTGTATCAGAATCGGGCGTGTAAAGCAGAGTAAGCTTTGCACGCAGTACCGTTTTGTGGTCTCTATTCAGTAGAGACAGTTGTTGTTCGGCAATTTTCAAACTCGCGATAGGTGTGAGTGCACGCAGCTTAATGTTTTTTTGTAACTCCGATTGCATTTCTCCGTCAGGAAACTCCCAGTAAAAGCGTGGAGCTTTTCCCTTTATAACTTCTTCAATGCTTATATCAGGTAAGGCCAGGTTGTAGCTATGAGCGCTGGTTTTGTAGAGTAATGCGCCGGAGTGCCATAGATGCCAATCGTAATCGTCCAAAAATCGTAGTTCTCTGGACTCGCAGGCAAAGAAAGTCGCGGTGTAGATGCTGGAAAAAAGGACTTCGAGTGCAGATATCTGATCTGCGCTGCCGAGTTTATAGTGGACCGCAGTTAGGTTAGTCATCCCTTCTCTCTATTTAGATTTATCTGATTTGCTAGATAGAGGTTGACTAGCTCTTCCAAAATCGCCTGTACGCTGGAATCTTCTTCTATTGCACGGATCTTCAGAGCTTTGAGTGTTTTACTATCGAGCCGTAAAGAGGTGTTCTTCTTGCCTGGTTTTGTTTCTTTACTCATTTTATGACGTCATTACGTAAATATGTAAAATCATGATAGTGGCGTTGACCAGGGTAGTCAATGGGTAGATGGTGGGCCTTTTACTTAAATGGCTATACGATTACACTGCGCGACTGGGTGTGTATTGCAAAAGCATATGGCAGTAATGTTGTGGAATAGTTAGCTGGATAAATAGAGAGAACGGTGATGAAGAAAGTCGAGGTCGCACTTAAAGTTAAGGCAAATTTGGGTGAGTGCCCACGTTGGGATGAGCGTAATAATTTTCTCTATTGGGTGGATATTAACGCTTGCGAGCTTCACCGCTTTAATCCGCAAAGTGGTGAAGACAGCCATATAACTTTCGGTGAAGAAATAGGTTGTTTTAGTTTGCGTGAGGGAGATACAGGCTTTGTGGTTGGTATGCGTTCGGGGTTCCACTTCCTGGATGGGTGGTCACCGGAGTTGAGGCCTATTATTGACCCTGAAGCGACTCTGGAGCACAACCGTTTTAACGATGGTCGTTGTGATGCAGCCGGGCGTTTTATTGCCGGGTCCGTGTATCCGCCGAAAGATCGAGACGGTGCGAATCTGTGGTCTTTGGACACGGATTTAAAAGTGGAGCTGTTGGCGGAGGGATTGTTGACCTCTAATGGTGCAGCCTTTAGTCCAGACAATAAAACCTTTTACCATTCTGATACTCCCAAACATGTAATTTATCGTTATGACTACAATGTTCATTCCGGTGAAATTAGCAACGGCGGTGTTTTTCATCAATTTGAGTTTGGTAACGGCCGCCCCGATGGTGCTGCGGTGGATGCAGAGGGCTACTACTGGACGGCATTATATGAGGGGGGGCGTATTGCGCGACTGAACCCGCAGGGTGAAATAGTTGAAGAAATTGCAGTGCCAGCAAAATGCCCAACCATGGTTGCCTTTGGTGATGAAGATTTGAAAACCCTATACATCACCAGTGTTGGGAATCGACTGAAAGAAGAGCTGGAAGAGTATCCCGATTCCGGTTCGATTTTTAAAGTGCGGGTGGATGTGCCAGGTTTGGTTGAGCACCGCTTCGGGCTTTAATGCTGGTTTGCTATACGCGGTTACTCAACCATACAAATCCATAAGGCTGTAAGACTAAGTCTTCATGAAGGTTAGTGAATTCTTTTTCGCTGACCAAATCTACCCATTTATCCAGGCTAATTAAGTTGATCGATGAAAGAGGAATGGAAATCTCCTTATCGGTGATGTTGTGGATACAGAAAATACTTTGGTCTCGCCGTGGACTCTGTCGCCAGAAACCAAATAATTGATCTCCAAGGTGTAGGGTGAATTGCGTGGCATTGGGGTGGAAAGCCGGTTGTTTAATCCGTATCGCAATCAGGTTTTTCATTCGCTCAAAAACCCTGGCGTGGTGACTGTAGCCATCGTCCAGCTTCTGTGAGATATCGTCATACGCCCATTTATAGCGATTAATCGTTCGGTTACTGTTTGTTAGCTCTACACCGTCACTATAATTGTTGGTGGCGAGCAGGCTGTGAATATAAATTGCTGGAACCCCTTCAAGGGATAGCATAATTGCATGCGCGCATATAAACCGTTCAACCTGCCACTTATCGGGGCCTTTCACTGTTCCTTCTAGAGCGTCAAATAGCGTGACATTGATTTCGTAGGGTTTACTGCGCCCCCCCTCGGTTGCTCGCCAGGAAACGCGGGCACCGAACCCTTGCATGGTGTTAACCATTTCATCAATCTCAGTTTCGCTGAGTAATCCTTCCACCGGGCGCAAGCCGACGCCATCGTGGGAGGCAATAAAATTAAGGTAAAAAGTACCCATTTGCGCAGGAGGCATACTCATCAGCCACTTTTTAAGATGCGTACTGTCACCTGTAATAAGGGCGTGTATCAGTAGTGGAGGCAAAGAAAAATTGTAAACCGCATGGGCTTCGTTAGCGTTACCGAAGTAGGAAAGGTTCTCGTGGTTGGGGATATTGGTTTCGGTAATAATAATGGCGTCGGGCGAATGATGCTCAATAAGCGTCCTAAACAGACGAACAAATTCGTGTGTTTTGGGATGGTTGATACTGGCAGTTCCAAGCTCTTTCCATAAAAATGCTACGGCGTCCAAGCGGAAAGTGCGCACCCCGCGATCCAGGTACAATTTAATAATTGTTACCATCTCACAAAGTACTTCCGGGTTGGAAAAATTCAAATCTACTTGGTCGTGACTAAATGTACACCAGACACTGCGCTTACCGTCCAGTGTTTCAACTTCGCGTAGTAGTGGTGATGTCCGCGGACGAACTACTTGGCTTAAATCGGTGTTGGGATCGATGTCGATAAAATAATCTTTACCGGGATCTTTGCGCTGCTTGAAGTTATCGAACCACCGGCTTCGGCTTGAGCAGTGGTTTACCACTAGGTCTGACATCAAATTATATTCAGATCCGATTTTTTCGATATAAGACCAGTCGCCAAGGGAATCGTTTACCTGTGTGTAATCGATGACAGAAAAACCGTCGTCTGAGCTGTAGGGGAAAAACGGCAAAATATGTATACCGTTAATAACTCCCTTCAAGCGTTCACCCATAAACGTGTATAGGGTTTCCAGTGGTTCTTGGTTTTCTGAATAGATTGAATCGCCGTAGGTGATCATCAAAACATCGGACTGGTTCCATGAATTTTCGTGAATGCCTGGCTTTAGGCAAGAATTGTTAATGCCCATAAGTTGCATCAGTCGGGTTGCCAGTGAATCAACGTCGATATCCTCATAAATAAAAGCAAGGTGCGACTCCACCAAAAAACGTAGATCTTTATGTGTTGATGAATTCATACTTCAATAGCTCTTATTAACGGTGTGTTACTTTCCAAATTCGGCCATATCATCCGTGACTGCCTGCTGCAGTTCACCCAGTACATTGGGTATGGCACTGATAACCCTGTTCCAGCAAGGCATAAAAGGTTTTTCCATTGGATTATCAAGAAAGTTCTGCCCGGCGGTAAGAATATTTTTTGCGAACATTTCTACGGCTTTTTCTTCCGAGTGTATATCCAGCTTCAAGCCATTCATTCGCGCATCATTGTCGTAGGTTTCGATAAAATCCAGCGCAATACGAAAGTAGGTGGCCTTAATAGAGCGGAACGTCTCCGAGTTAAAGACTACACCATTCGTGGCCAATTTTCGGAACAGGGCTTTGGATATATCGATGGACATCTTGGATAGGCCGCGTGCGGCATCTTCCGCAGACAATTCCTGATGTTTGTGATCGTAATTATCGGCAATATCTGCCTGGCACAAACGGTTGTTGGCAAAGTTTCGGTGTACTTCCGAGAGTACGCCAATTTCTAGCCCCCAATCGCTGGGAATACGTATATCGCTGATTACATCGGAACGGAAGGAAAACTCTCCAGCTAGTGGATAGCGGAAAGAATCAATATATTCGAGATAGTCGTGGTGGCCGAGGGTTTTTTTCAGTGCGCGAATTAATGGGGTTACTAGAAGACGGCTAACGCGCCCATGAATTTTCCCGGAGGCGACACGGGCATAATAGCCTTTACAAAATTCATAGTTAAATACCGGGTTCGCTACCGGGTAAATCAGCCGTGCGAGCATACTGCGGTCATAGGTCACAATATCACAATCGTGAAGGGCGATGGATTCAGCACGGCCGCCGGAGAGTACGTATCCAAGGCAAAACCAGACGTTTCGTCCTTTGCCGGCTTCCAGCGGTGATAGTCCTTCTTCTTGCAGCTTTTTATCGACAGCGCGCAGGCGTGGGCCGTCGTTCCAGAGAACTTTATAGTTCTGCTTTAGCGGTTTGAAAAACTCCAGTGCATGCCGGTATTCCTCTTCAGTGGCTTTATCAAGACCAATAACGATTTCATCCAGGTAATCGACGCGGCTTAACTCGTTAACAATATTGGGAAGTGCTTCTCCTTCCAGCTCGGAAAACAAGGAGGGGAGTACTAGGCTCATCGGGCGGGTTTTGGAAAATTTTCGCAGCTCTTCCTCCATGGCCTCAAGTGGACGCTGATTGAGGTTGTGCAGTGTGGTGATGATGCCGTTTTGATAAAAGTCAGCCATTGGATTTTCCTTGGTTGATCGTTATTGAATAATTTGAGCGATGGCTTCGTGCCATCCAACAGGGCCAAAGCCCTTGGTCTTGATAAGTCTTCCGGAGGTGTTTGTTTCTGGGTAATCGTGTGTTGGTGAGTTAACAAGCACGGCATAGTCGGCGATATTGAGCATATCAATATCGTTGGGGCTGTCGCCCAAGGCTATTAATTTGGCAGGTACACCATTAATTCGTTGGAGATGGTGACTACACCAGGAGATCGCCTGACCTTTATCTGTTTTGCCCAAAATATGGACGAAACGGCCCCCCTTAATCACGCGCAGGTTCAGCAATTCCACATGCATTATAAATTGTTGGTAGTTACTTTCGGAGTCTAGCCAAACCAGCGGTTCTGAAAATTTTCGCCTCAGTGCTTGCTCGGCGCTGCTAGAGTTCAAACCGGTTAGCTCTATTACGCGTTCTATCGACATATCGGCAAAGCCCTCAAAGCCCCAGCTGAACTTTTCTCTTAGCTCGCGTAGTTTTTCGACTATTGACTGCCGTTCTCGACCCAGCGTCACCAGCCAATAGTCACCGCTATCTTGTGCTGTTTCGGGGGCATCCGGGTACAGTGATTTCGGGAAAAATATGGCGGAGCCGTTTTCGACAATGAACGGGGCAATTAAATCCATATCCTTTTGCAGTGCGATAACTTCTTCGCTGGTTTTACTGGTATTGATGATTACAGGAATACCCCGAGCTTTTAGTCGTTCCAAGGAAGGAATAGCGGAGTCCCACTGATAGGTGTAATGGTCTAACAATGTGCCATCGAGGTCGGTCGAAATAATATAATCACTCATCGAGACTCCCCCATAATCAAGTCGCAGATATTGTGGTCGCTATCGAGAGGGAGTGTCCAGTCCGCCTGATCGGGCAGTGTGTTCAGGGCGTGTTCGGTAAGGCGTTGATAGTGAGCGATAAAGCGTTCGACCTCTTCAGGGCTGAGTATATGGCTGTTTGCCCTCTGTTCTGTGGGAAGGTGCCGCCACCGCTGTTTAAGCTTTTCCTCTTGTAGCAAACGCCACTGATATACACAGTTGAAAGAGGGGGCTTTGAGTACCGCGAGGCAATCAAGTAATTTAAAAAGAGTTGGGTATGTGTTGGCAAGCTGTTGGTTTACATAGTTTCTCCAAACAGCGTTAGTATCTTCATTCTCTTCCAGTGCATTAATAGGGTTTTCCAGATATCTATCATCCTGAGCTTTCAGCCCAATGCACCAGCCCTCCAATATAATAATATCGACAGGCCTTTTTATCTTGGTCCAGTCGGCCTCTTTGGCCCTATCGTCTATAGCTTTATCAAAGCGTACCAGTTGTAGTTCAGCCCCCGGTTTAAATGTTTTTAGTGTATTAATGGTCTTGATCGCCAAATTTATATCGTGCGTACCTGGAACTCCACGGGTGCTTAGTAAGGGGTGCACCTTTTTGGCGAGCTTTTCACGTTCGTTTCGTGTGAGGTAAAAATCATCGATAGAGAGCACCGCACATGCCAAACCATGTTCGTGTTCGAAAATAAGTCGTAGGAAGTCAGCCAAAGTGCTTTTGCCACTACCTTGCGTGCCCTGAATGCCGAGAACCAAGGTGGCTCCCTTATGTTTTTGCCTACTGGTAATATACTGTGCCAACGGGAAATACCATTGGTTTACGGTATGGGAGAATTCATGAGGTAAGCCATGTTGCGCAATGGCATCGCTAATATAAGTTTGCACTCTATTGAAGCCCTATTTTTTATATTGCCCTGAAATGGTTCTAACCGATTCACTTTTCTGGTGCGTTAGTGCAGGCTGTGCCACAAGCAGACCCTGCATGGTAACTGTAGCAGCAATTTACGCACCAATATTGGGGGTATGGTCGGAAGATTTTGGAGGGGGTCTTAGTGCTTTCTCTGATCTGGCGATATTCGGTTAGCAGAGAGCTGTTCAGCAGCTTTTTTGCGGGCTGAGTGCAAGCGTTGAGCAGGGTATATGGTATATAGAGTGGACGCTGAAAATCTGTTGGGCAGGCAAAAATCATTCGAGCTGGCGCGCGATTAAGTAATGGAAGCCTGGGGTCTAGATATGTCTTCTTCTAAGAAGAGGGCAATACGACAGGCAGTGGGTTGCTTAACCCAGCAATACCTTGACGAGTTTGCTCACGTCGCCCATGTCTGCACGTCCCTGCATTTTGGGTTTCACAATGGCCATTACCTTTCCCATATCGCGCATGGATTCCGCGCCGGTTTCGGTAATAGCAGCTTTGAGCATATCTGTTATTTCCACTTCGCTGAGAGCGGAGGGGAGGAATTCCTGTATAACGCCGATCTCGAAACTTTCGATATCCGCCAGTTCCTGGCGAGCTGCTTCGAGGTATTGGCTGACCGAGTCGCGGCGCTGTTTGACCTGCTTGTCGAGTACAGCTAATACACGAGCGTCATCAAGTTCGATGCGTTCATCGACCTCGATTCGCTTGAATTCGGACATAAGAATACGCAGAACGCCAAGGCGTGCTTTATCCTTGGCGCGCATGGCATCTTTTACAGCTTGCGATATTCGAGCTTTTGTTTCACTGGCCACGGTTCAAGTTCCGATTATATTTCCAGTTGAATAGCAAATCAGCGTTGAGTCGCTCAATGCGACCCAGTACTAGTACATACGCTGGAATTTGCGGTTTTCGCGCTGAACTTTTTTCGCGTGACGCTTAACAGCTGCAGCAGCTTTACGCTTACGTACAGAAGTCGGCTTCTCGTAGAATTCACGACGACGCACTTCGGCGAGTACACCGGCTTTCTCACAAGAGCGCTTGAAGCGACGCAGAGCAAAATCAAATGGTTCGTTTTCTTTCAGTTTTACTGAAGGCATATCTCTACCTGTATTGTGTTCACTTTTTGTTGGTACCCTCACATGCCCAAGCGTACCACGTCTAGGGGTGCGAGATTCTATACACTTCGCACTGTGCCTGCAAGGGGTTTTGGCTGGTTTTTGGAGGCGTTGGAATTTAGGTTTTCACCAAGCACATCTGATCCAATTCACCTTTCTCAAAATGGAGAATATTGTTCAGTGTGACCTCTGCAATGGCTTGCAGTGCTTCATGGGTGAAGAAAGCCTGGTGGCCAGTGATCACCACGTTTTTAAAGGTGGTGAGACGGGCAAAAATGTCGTCTTGCAAGACTTGGTCGGAGTAGTCCTCGAAAAACAGGCCTGCTTCTTCTTCATAGACGTCCAGACCGAGGTAGCCCACTTTACCATTCTTGAGAGCGGTGATGATGGCGGGAGTATCAATCAGGCCACCGCGGCTGGTGTTGATCAGCATTACGCCGCGCTTCATCTGACTGAGGGAGTTGCTGTTAATAATGTGGTACGTAGAGCGCAGCAGTGGGCAGTGCAGGGATATAATTTCGGATTCTGCCCACACCTGCTCCAACGGAACCAGTTCCACGCCGGTTTCCAGTAGTGCATCGGAAGGCATCGGGTCGTAGCAGAGTACGCGGCAGCCAAAGCCTTTCATAATGCGAATCATTGTCTGGCCAATTCGGCCTCCGCCCACAATAGACACGGTTTTGCCGTTCAGGTCGAAGCCCATTAAGCCACTCAGAGAGTAGTCGTTTTCCCGGATGCGGGAGAATGCGCGGTGGATATTGCGGTTGAGATCCAGAATTAGCGCGGCGGCATGCTCGGCGACGGCATTGGGAGAATATTCGGGTACGCGCGCGACGGGTAGATCGTGCCGGGCACAGGCTTCTAAATCTACATTATTGAAACCGGCGCAGCGCATAGCTACCAGTTTTATGCCGTTTTCCTTCAGTGCAGCGGCTACGGTGTTATCAATAACATCGTTTACAAAGCAGCAGACAATATCGTAGCCGGCGGTAAGTGCAACGGTCTGCGCGGTCAGCTGGGGCTCGAAAAAGGCCAGTTCCAAGCCAATATCTTCACTGGCTTTGCGGAGGTGTTCCTCGTCATAGGGTTTGGAGCTGAAAACGGCAACTTTCATTAATAGGTCTCTTACATTGTTTGGCACTGAACTCGAGGCGGGCAAGTATACAGCAGTTGAGCAAAGACAATGAATCAGTGAGGAAATTTTGTTACTGATAGTTTAGGCTATGCGCCTTTCCTATGCAGGGTTTTACCCTGAACCGTCTAAGCTTTTAAAACATACTTGAGACTATCATTTTTATGCTTCAGTTGGCTTCTGCTTATTTCCCTATCGTTCTGCTTGTGTACCTGATGACCAAGAAGAACAGCATGCCGTCCTTTAGGGCTTTGCCTCTTTCTGCACTGGCACTTTACGTAGTGATGCTGGTGATATTTAAGCGGGACCCGAACTTGGTTCACGCGGCAATTCTTGATGGTTTGCTGGTGGCCTGGACTCCGATTCTCATTATTGCCGGGGCGATATTCCTCTTTCGTACGATGGAGGCAACGGGAGCACTCGCGGTCATACGAACCTGGTTGAACAGTATTTCCGATAATCCCATTGCTCAACTAATGATTGTGGGGTGGGCTTTCCAGTTCTTGATTGAGGGTGCGAGTGGTTTTGGTACCCCGGCCGCGCTTGCGGGACCGGTTTTGGTTGGCCTTGGATTTCCAGCTGTTCGCGTCGCCATTTTTTGTTTGATTCTTAATAGTGTACCGGTTTCCTTTGGTGCGGTGGGTACGCCGACGTGGTTTGGTTTGTCTGCTGTCACCTTGAGCGATATGGAGCTGGCTGAGGTCGGAATTAAATCTGCCTGGTTGAACGGGATTGCGGCTACATTTATTGTGATTGTTGCGTTGGCATTTGTGGTTGAGCGCAAGGATATCGCTAAAAATATTGTCTTTATATTACTAAGCGTTCTGGTTTGTGTCGCGCCTTATATTGCTATTGCCACCATGAGCTACGAGTTTCCTTCTCTGCTCGGTGGTGGTATTGGTTTGATTGCAACAATTGTGCTGGCAAAAATGGGCATTGGTTTGGCCCATCATGAATCACAGTCTGATGAAGCCGTAAAAACTGTTACCGCCAGAGAGTTGCTGAAAGCGACGTTTCCGCTCTGGGGAACGGTATTGCTGTTGATTGTTACGCGAGTCCCACAACTGGGAATTAAACCGCTGTTGCTGTTAAAGGAGCCTGGTTTTACTCTCAGCCTGGGGAGCTTGGGCGATTTATCGGTTAGCGCTGCGCTGGTCGTGAGCTTGACGGGTATTTTTAATACGGCGGAATCCTGGAGTCACAGCTTTTTATATGTGCCGTCTTTAATCCCGTTCGGGGTGATTGCATTACTGACGCTAAAACTTTATACCGAGGGCTCCGTCAAAGACGTGTTATCTGAAACCGTAGACCAGATGCGCAAGCCTGTTATTGCGTTGCTGGGTGCTCTGGTTTTTGTGAATTTGGTGATGATGGGTGGCGAAGAGTCCGCGGTAGCCCTTATCGGCTCCAACCTGGCTAACCTGACGGGCAGCAATTGGCAGTTCTTTTCCGCATTTCTCGGAGCTTTAGGATCCTTCTTTTCCGGTTCGGCCACGATCTCTAATCTGACCTTTGCCGGTATTCAGGATTCCATCGCAATGGAGTTGTCCCTAAATCGCACCACTATCCTTGCTCTGCAATCGGTGGGCGGGTCCATGGGGAATATGGTGTGCATTAATAATATTGTGGCAGTTGCTTCGGTATTAGCGCTGGGGGACAAAGAAGGGTATATCCTCAAGCGCACGGCAATCGCCATGTTGGTATATGGTCTGGTTGTGGGTGTTGCGGGTGTTATCCTGTTTGGCTAATTAAATTAAAAGAAAGATTATGCGTGTATTGGGTATTGAAACGTCCTGTGATGAAACAGGTGTTGCTGTTTACGACAGCGAAAAAAGTTTGTTGGGGCACGAATTGTACAGCCAGGTGGCGCTGCACGCGGAATATGGTGGTGTCGTTCCAGAGTTAGCGTCCCGCGATCATATCCGTAAACTTATTCCTCTTGTTGAAGATATTTTGCAAAAAACGGATTCCAAGGGCGCTATTGACGCTGTTGCTTACACATCTGGCCCTGGTTTAATTGGCGCACTGCTGGTCGGTAGTTGCGTTGGACGCTCACTGGCCTACGCCTGGGGTGTCCCGGCGATTGGTGTGCATCATATGGAAGGTCATTTGTTGGCGCCTCAACTGGAAGATAACCCACCTGCTTTCCCCTTTGTGGCGCTGCTGGTGAGTGGGGGCCATACGCAGTTGGTGGAGGTTAAAGGCATCGGTCATTATCGCATGCTGGGCGAATCTCTCGATGATGCGGCGGGTGAAGCCTTCGATAAAGCTGCCAAAATGATGGATCTCGATTATCCCGGAGGGCCTCATATTGCCCGCCTTGCAAAAAAAGGTGTGCCGGGGCGTTTTAAATTTCCGCGCCCGATGACGGATCGTCCCGGATTAGATTTTAGTTTTAGCGGATTAAAAACGTACACCCTCAATACCGTAACCAAGCACGCTCTGGATGATGGTTTACCGGACGATCAAACCTGCGCCGACATTGCCCATGCGTTTCAGGAGGCGGTCGTGGATACCCTGGTTATCAAATGTCGTCGTGCGTTGCAGGAGTGTGAAATGGACACATTGATTATTGCTGGGGGTGTTTCTGCCAATAATCGTTTGCGCGAAAGGCTGGAGCAGGCGCTGACGAAAATCAACTGTGGTGTGTTCTACGCGCGTCACGAATTCTGTACCGATAACGGCGCTATGATTGCCTTCGCCGGTTGTCAGCGCTTGCTGGCGGGTGAGAAGGAAAATCTTTCCGTAGATGTATTGCCTCGTTGGCCGTTGGATACTTTGGGATCACTTTGATGGATATCGTTTTTATTAAAGATCTGCGCATTAATACCATTATTGGTATTTTCGATTGGGAGCGCGAAGTTAAGCAAACCATAAGTCTCGATATAGAAATGGGGCACGATATTCGGAGGGCAGCAGAAACGGATGATATTCAATATGCCTTGGATTACAAAAAAGTCTCCAAGCGTTTGATTGCGTTTATAGGCGACTCCGAATTTCTGCTGGTGGAAACGATGGCTGAGCAGATCGCTAAAATTCTGATGACAGAGTTTGATGTGAAATGGCTGCGCTTAAGCGTTAGTAAGCCCGGCGCTGTTCGCGGTGCCGAAAGTGTAGGTATTCGAATCGAGAGGGGTGAGCGCTAAGGCCAATGACTGAAGTGTTATTAAGCCTAGGTAGCAATATTAACCGCGAGCACAATATTCGTTCGGGATTGAACGCGTTAAAAGCCGAGTATGGAACTCTGGAAATTTCGCCGGTGTATGAAAGTGAAGCCGTTGGCTTCGATGGCGACAATTTTTACAATTTAATTGTTGCGATAGAAACCAATGCATCTCTTAGTAAGCTATCTAAAACATTAAAGCATATCGAGAGCCTTCACGGGAGAGATAGAGCTTCTCCCAAGTTTAGCTCGCGCACGTTGGATATTGATATTCTAACTTATGATGTGTTGTGTGGAATCTATAGCGGTATACAGCTGCCTCGTGATGAAATTTTAAAAAATGCTTTTGTGTTATTACCTCTTTCGGATTTGAGGCCTGAGGGGCGCTGCCCGGGAACACAGCGTCGCTACCTCGAGCTATGGCAGGCTTTTGATCAAGAATCCCAGAAGCTTTGGCAAGTTGGTTTTATTGAAAAAGAAAAACTGGCGCAGTAATTATTGCGTCGGAAGTTTTCGGCTTCTGAGTTTTTCCAGAGAGTATTCCCCAAATAACGCGCCGGTTTTCCCTCGCTCATATTCTGTTGAATAACCCACCGCTATTTAAAATCACGTTTGTTATCCAATGTCTGTCTATAGTTCTGCTGGTAATCGCGCCAGAAAGGGCTTACGGTCTAAGAGTGAAAAATGGAATATTATCTAGGGAAGTTGGAAGTTTACTACTCCTAGGAGGTGGTTATGCGGCGCTACTATTTTCTTAGCAATGATCTGGCGGACATACAAAGGGCTGAACACGACTTATACAGCGCGGGCTATTCCTTTCATCAGGTGCATGTTCTGAGCGGGCAGGACGCAGAGCTGGAAAAACGGCATGTCCACGAAGTGAATCCCTTTGCCAAGTTGGATATTCTGCATTCTAGTTTACTCGGTGCGAGTATTGGTGTGTTTCTGGCGGCTGCAGTTTTGCTGGTTGGGTTTGTTGTTCGAACCGAAACAGTAGTGGGTTGGTTGCCCTTTGTTTTTCTCTCCATTGTTGTTTTTATTTTTTCTGCTTGGGAAGGTGGCTTTTACGGGATTCAAACAGGGAGTGCCGAGTTTCAGCGTTTTAAAACTTTGCTCGCCAAAGGCTACCATGTACTAATGGTGGATTGCCGAAAAGAGGATAAAGTTGCAATGGACAGCATTTTAGCGTATCACGAGTCGCTCACTGATACGGGTAGCGGTGTAGCGCGACCTAGTTGGTTGATTGCTTCTCAAAAGGGATTCGATGCGTTTGTAAAGTCCATGCCCTAAAACAAAGGGGGCAGCTTCCAAGCTGCCCTCCGGGCGGTCGCGCGCAGTTTGAATCGAAAATACCGGCTAATGAATTTCGATTCGTTTTACGTGTGAAACTTGCTTCTCATCGCGGGGCGCACGGATAGTAAGAACGCCATCCTCGAACTTGGCGGTAATGTCACTTTCCTGTAGTTTCTCTCCTAGGTCAAAGCTACGGCTGTATTTTCCATAGCGCCTTTCTTGACGAATTATTCTTCCTTCCTCTTCTTCAGTTTTTTCAACGTTACTCTCCGCTTCCAGGGTGAGCACTCCGTTGTCGAGCATGATATTAATATCTTCTTTTTTTACGCCGGGAAGCTCGGCTGAGATTTCGAGAGTTTCCCCTTTTTCTTTTACATCAACTCGGGGAGATTGTAGCGTTGCGGTGTCGCCTAGCCTAAAAGAAGACCAGGGAGACTCGAAAAAATCGCTCATATCAAAAATGGAATTGCGAGGAACCAACGTCATCTCACACCTCCTTATTGTCAATAAGATACGGTTGGATTCAAGAGAGCGAACTTGCGTCCGCACGGATAGTTTGCGCTTGGCAGACGGTCAAATATTTGATTTATATCAAAAACAAATCGTGCCTAATATTCGAAAAAGTAATAGCGCAATATCGAAAAATAATTATTGAAGTAGAGATTTTCCACCGTCTACACACAATATATGGCCGGTAATGTAATTATCGGGTTTTGCCAGAAAAACAATCGAGCTGGCAATACTGTCCCCGCCACCAAGAGACCGCAGAGGGAGGGTGTCGAGGTAGTCCGGCTTTTCCGTTAACTGCCCGCTATTGGTTTCCGCCCATAATATGGCGCCGGGCGCGATACCGTTCACGCGAATATCCGGAGCCAGTTCTAGGGCGAGAGATTTGGTAAGCATAATGTTGGCTGCTTTTGCCATACTATAGATTGTATGTTTTTTTAACGGACGCAGTGCATGAATGTCGGCAATGTTAATAATGCAGCCTTTTGAGACTTTCAATTTTTCGCTTAGTGCTTGAGCCAAAAAAAGTGGCGCTTTAGCGTTGGCTGAAAACAACTCATCCCAGGCGGTTTCGCTAACGCCTTCTAGTGGGGTCGGATAAAAACTGGAGGCGTTATTGATCAGCAAGTCGCAGCGACCAAACCGCTTGATTAGATCCTTCGCCAGCTGTTGAGCGGCTAGTTGTCCACCGAGTTTCGCCTGTAATACGCAGGCGCTTTCGGCTTTTTCTGCGTTAAGTGTATCTGCCAGCTTGTTTGCGGCTTCGATCGAATTATGGCAGTGAATGGCAACCCGATAACCTTCCTGATGAAGACGTTTAACAACAGTAGCACCGATTCGACGGGCCCCGCCGGTAATCAATGCTACAGGAGCTAAGTTTTTCACGGCGTGTCTCCCCGGTAGGTTCGTTTGTGCTCTGCCAGTGTGGCCTGGCGTTTTTTTAGGAGAGCCTCACCAAAGGCAGCGCCCTTTAAGCCTTGTCTTGCCATAGCCTTGGTGTCGATCTGTTGAAGCGTACGAAGCGCAGACTTGAAATACTCTGCCTGAGGATAGGGGGTGTTTTCCATCCCCGTTCTGCCCTGTGCATCTGCCTGGCAACAGATGCAGAATAATGCGAAACGTTCTGGTCGGCGGAAAGCGTCAAGCCGCTGAAGAGTTTTTAACAGCGTTTTTGCGGTCAATTCAAACGCGCGGTGGCAGTGTGTATGAAACTCTGCCACCGCTAGGGCGAGTTCCCGGTGAGGATTGGGCACGCTCAACCGATCACAGAGTTGATTGATCATCGGTAGACCTTTTGTTTCATGGCCAATATGCCGCGGCCATTCGCTTTGGGCTGTTTCACCTTTGCCTAAGTCATGGATGAGTGCAGCAAACCTAGCTTCGGTAGAGTGTGTTAGAGCCGCGCAGCGTTGCAGACTTAACAACGCGTGTAACCCGGTATCAATTTCCGGGTGATGCTCTTCAGGCTGCGGAATGCCGAAAAGTTTTTCCAGTTCTGGCATTAGCCGCGCCAAAGCCCCACATCCGTGCAGCACTTCAATAAAAATCGGTGGTGAAGGCTCTGCCAATGCGCGTACGCATTCTTTCCACACGCGCTCACGGACAAGGTGATCGATCTCGCCATTGTTAACCATTTCGGTCATCAATTCTTGAGTTTCACCGGCGATATGAAAGCCTAAATGATGAAAACGTGCCGCAAAGCGGGCAACGCGTAGTACGCGTACGGGGTCTTCACCGAAAGCGGGCGAGACATGGCGAAGCAAGCGTTTATTTATATCCTCCTGGCCACCGTAGGGATCGATAATAGTATTATTCTCGTCCATAGCCATGGCATTAACCGTAAGATCCCTGCGTATAAGATCCTCTTCCAGAGTAATGGATTTATCGGTATAAAATTGAAACCCTTTATACCCTCGACCGGATTTTCGCTCCTGGCGAGCCAAGGCGAATTCTTCTTTTGATTCCGGGTGCAGGAATACGGGAAAGTCCTTACCAACAGCTTGATAGCCTGCAGTAGCCATCTCTTCTGGTGTGCTTCCTACAACGACCCAATCTCTATCTGGGCTGGGTATGCTTAATAGGGCGTCGCGTACTGCGCCGCCCACTAAATAAATTTTCATTTTGGTCTTAGTCGTGGTTGACCTCTGTCGAGGAATAAAGCACACTCTAATTGAACTCGGGTTTGTTTTCCATAATGATGTTATTTTTAGACCCGAATAAAATTTTATCCAAACTTTGAATGAGTATTTCTATGTACGGTATGGCCGGGAAATGTTTTGCAATGATCGCAGCGCACTATGTGTGGGCCTTGCGTCGTGCTGCTTTCTGCGTGCCGGATAATTAAGTCGTTAATAAACAACACTAATTCCACGAAGGCCGCAGCGTAAAAACTGCGGCCTTCGTCGTTTTGGAGTGAGTAAATATTCTCGTATTAACAAGGGCGGGGAGGGATTTTCTATGCCTGTAATTTTTGCTTATATTTTTTTGGTATGTATTTGGGCTACAACGCCGCTGGCTATTCAATGGAGCAATAGTAGCTTGACCTTTGTTGCATCTATTAGTTTGCGAAGTTTAGTGGCACTGATTGTATGTTCGGCACTTTTGTTGATTTTTAGAATTCGATTAGTGCAGCGTCGCGAAGATTGGGTTGCGTTTTTTGCGGGTATGGTTGGCCTATATCCCAATATGCTATTGGTCTATTGGTCTTCACAATTTATATCCTCTGGTCTGATGGCGGTAATCTTGGGGGTATATCCCTTTGCCGTAGGGTTGTTTTCACTTTTAATTAAAAAAGAAAATGTTTTCAACTCTGCGCGAGTATTGGCTTTGTGTTTAGCTCTTGGTGGTTTGGTGGTTATTAATATTGAGCAGTTGAGTCTGGGGCGTGATGGGTTTCTGGGTGTTATCTGCATGCTTGCTTCGGCACTGTTGTTTGCCTTCAGTACGGTTTGGGTAAAGTCGGTAGGTGGAAGTATAAACCCCTTGCGGCAGTCGACGGGGGTACTGTTACTTTCTGTTCCTGCTTTTATTTTTACCTGGTTTTTTGTTGATGGCGAACTGCCAAAGGTGATCGATACAAAATCGCTTATAGGTTTAAGTTATCTTTCTATTGCTGGGTCGGTTATTGGGCATACACTGTTTTTCTATGTATTGCGTCACTGCTCGATGGTGTCTGTATCACTGATTCCTTTGATAACGCCGGTAATGGCCTTATCGATTGGTGCCGTCTTGGCTAAGGAAACGGTAAGCGTCGCCACATTGTGTGGAAGTCTTATGGTTTTGGTTTCGCTGGCACTATATCAGGGTGTGTTCCAGCTTCTTAGGCGAAAGCTGAGAAGTGCCGGGCTTCAACTTCCCGGTTATACAGTCCTAAGGAAGAGGCTGTTCCTGTTCGTTGGAAAGGTCTACGGGTAATTCCGGACAATGAAACTCCTGCTTTACCTGTTCATCTGCCATTGAGTAGAGGTGAACATTAAACCCCCACAGTCGGTGAACGTGCTTAAGTACTTCACTGGCTGTGCCTTCTTCCAAAGGCTTTCTATCAAAACGATAGTGATGCAGTGTGAGTGATCGATCACCGCGAAGATCCACGTCGTACACTTGAATGTTTGGTTCTATATTCCCGAGGTTATATTGGGCCGAAAGCGTCTCCCGTACGTTTGCGTAGCCGGGGTCGTCATGAATGGATACCACATTAATATCGTTTTTTCTGTCGTCATCCAGAATGGTGAAAAGTTTTAGATCACGCATAAGTTTTGGTGATAAATACTGTAAAATAAAGCTCTCGTCCTTAAAGTTTTGCATGGCGAAGTTGAGCGTCTTTGTCCAATCGCTTCCGGAAATATCCGGAAACCAGTTTCTATCTTCCTCGGTGGGGTGTTCACAGATACGGCGAATATCTGTCATCATATGAAAGCCCAGAGTGTAGGGGTTTATTCCGGAAAAATGGGGGCTGTTATAAGGGGGCTGATAAATTACGCTGGAGTGGGATTGCATAAATTCCAGCATAAATCCATCTGTCACCAGCCCACGATCGTAGAGAGTATTCAATAAAAAGTGGTGCCAGAAACAAGCCCAGCCTTCGTTCATAACCTGAGTTTGTCGTTGCGGATAAAAGTATTGAGCAATTTTTCGTACAATACGGATAACTTCTCGCTGCCAGGGTTCCAGTAGCGGAGAGTTTTTCTCGAAGAAGTAGAGCAAATTTTCCTGGGGTTCTGCTGGGAATCGGGATGCTTTAAACGTTTCGTTGGATTTGTCTGCGGCAGGAATAGTTCTCCAAAGATCGTTTACCTGTTTCTGTAAATATTCTTCGCGCTCTCGCTGTCGTTCGCTCTCTTCAAATGCGGAAAGAGGGTAGGGGCGCTTATAGCGGTCAACGCCGTAATTCATAATCGCGTGACATGAATCGAGAATAGCTTCAACGGCATCAACGCCGTGTCGCTCTTCGCATTTGGCAATATAGTTTCGGGCGAAAACTAGGTAGTCAATGATTGAAGTTGCATCAGTCCATGCACGAAAAAGGTAGTTACCCTTAAAAAAAGAGTTGTGTCCATAGCAGGCATGGGCAATCACCAATGCTTGCATCATCATGGTGTTTTCTTCCATCAAATAGGCGATGCAGGGGTTGGAGTTGATGACGATTTCATAGGCGAGCCCCATTTGGCCACGCTTATAGGATTGTTCGACGCCTAAAAACTGTTTGCCGTAGGACCAGTGGTGGTAGCCAATGGGCATACCGACGGAGGCGTAGGCATCCATCATTTGTTCTGAACTGATAATTTCAATTTGGTTAGGGTAGGTATCTAAGCCAAATTCTTCAGCAATATCGGCAATGGCGTTGTCGTACTGTTTAATTAAATCAAAATTCCATTCGGAAGTCGTCGACAATGGTTTTGCGGCACGATTGCTGGTCATATCAGGTGGTCTGCTTGTGGAATAGTTGGCGGAATACGGGATAGATATCTGTGACATTCGTCAGTTTTTTCATGGCAAAGGCTCTGGGGAAGTCAGACATTACATGCTCATAAGCGTGCCACAGGGCTTGGTGATCCCGCGCTGTAATTTCGATATAGGAAAAATATTGCACCCTGGGTAGCAGCTTCTCCGTTAACGTGCGATAGCAAAGAGTGGAGTCATCATTCCAATTATCGCCATCGCTCGCTTGCGCACCGTAGATATTCCATTCTCCGGTAGGGTAACGGGTTTGGAGAATGTCATCCATCAATTTCAAAGCACTGGAAACGATTGTTCCACCGGTTTCTCTGCTATAGAAAAATTCCTGCTCATCCACTTCTTTTGCGCTGGTGTGGTGGCGAATAAATACAACTTCTGTTTTCTCGTAGTTACGCTGCAGGAATAAGTAGAGTAGTAGGAAAAAGCGTTTGGCAATGTCTTTGGTGGCTTGATCCATTGAGCCCGACACATCCATAAGGCAAAACATTACGGCTTTGGATGTGGGAATAGGGTGCTTAACTTGCAGGTTATACTTAAGGTCGAAATCGTCGAGCCAGGGAATGCGGCGTATTTTTTCTTTTATAATCTTGGCTTCTTCTTCCAGCTTGCTTAGTTCAGCGTTATCGCCGTCTTTAAAGCTTTCGATTTGCGCTTCAAGTTTGCGTAATGTTCGGCGTTTTTTTGCCGTCAAAGCTATGCGGCGAGAGTTGGCTGAGCGCAGAGAGCGAATGATATTGATTTTCCCGGGCGAACCCTCGTTGCTAATACCTGCTCGGCGAAACTCAAATTCTTCGTTGCCAGAGAGCTGACGCTTTACGAGGTTGGGCAGAGCGAGGTCTTCGAACAGAAAATTCAGAAATTCTTCCTGTGAGATTTGAAAGATGAAATCATCTTCTCCTTCGCCCTTGTCACTCGCCCCTGAACCGCTGCCAGTGCCACCACCGCCTTCTGGGCGAGGAATATGGTCGCCAGAAACAAACTGGTCATTTCCGGGTAGTACCCGGGTATTGCGGCCGCCGCGACCATGTTGAAATGCTGGTTCACTCAAGTCTCGATTGGGAATGCTTATATTTTCGCCGCTCTCTAGATCGGTAATAGAGCGCTTATCAACAGCGTCTGATACGGCCTTTTTGATATGCTGCCGGTAACGGCGTAAAAAGCGCTGGCGATTCACCATGCTTTTTTTCTTCGAATTCAGACGTCGGTCAATTATGTAACTCACACATGACTCCGTAATATCTTCACTGAGACTTTCTTACCCGTAAATACCACTCGGAAAGCAGTCGAACCTGTTTTTCCGTATAACCTCGTTCGACCATGCGTGCGACGAAATCCTGGTGTTTTTTCTTGTCGTCTGTAGACGATTTTGTGTTAAAGGAAATAACGGGGAGGAGATCCTCGGTATTTGAGAACATTTTCTTTTCGATAACGGTTCGGAGTTTTTCATAGCTATTCCAGGTTGGATTTTTACCGTTATTGTTGGCTCGTGCGCGCAACACGAAATTAACAATTTCATTTCGGAAATCTTTTGGGTTGCTGATACCCGCAGGCTTCTCAATTTTTTCCAGCTCTTCGTTTAATGCACCACGATTGAGTATTTCGCCGGTTTCTGGGTCGCGGTACTCTTGATCCTGAATCCAAAAATCGGCGTATGTGACATAGCGATCAAAAATATTTTGACCATATTCAGCATAGGATTCCAAATAGGCGGTTTGAATTTCCTTGCCGATAAATTCGATATAGCGCGGTGCGAGAAATTCTTTGATAAAGGAAACGTAGCGATCGTGTATTTCTTCCGGAAACTGCTCTTGCTCAATTTGTTGCTCGAGAACATAGAGTAGGTGGACCGGGTTGGCAGCAATTTCTGTTGGGTCGAAATTGAACACACGGGATAATATTTTGAAGGCAAACCGAGTGGATAAGCCATTCATGCCTTCGTCTACACCGGCGGCGTCTTTATATTCCACTAAAGATTTTGCTTTGGGGTCGGTGTCTTTTAAATTCTGGCCATCATAAATACGCATTTTGGAGAATAGGCTGGAGTTTTCCGGGTCTTTAATGCGCGATAAAACGGTAAATTGCGCGAGCATTTTTAAGGTGTCGGGCGCACAGGGAGAGGACGATAGCGAGCTGTTGAGTAACAATTTTTCGTAAATATGAACCTCTTCAGAGAGTCGCAAACAGTAGGGGACTTTTACAATATAAACACGGTCGATAAAGGCCTCGTTGTTTTTATTGTTTTTAAATGTCTGCCATTCGGCTTCGTTGGAGTGTGCTAGAACCACGCCGTCGAAAGGTATTGCTCCCAGGCCTTCTGTGCTGTTGTAGTTGCCTTCCTGAGTTGCGGTTAACAGTGGGTGCAGGACTTTAATGGGGGCTTTGAACATTTCCACAAATTCCATAATGCCCTGATTCGCGCGACAAAGGCCTCCAGAGAAACTATAGGCGTCGGGGTCATTTTGTGGGAAATCTTCCAGTTGTCGTATATCAACTTTACCTACAAGGGAGGAGATATCTTGATTGTTTTCATCGCCGGGTTCCGTTTTCGATACGGCGACCTGGTCGAGCACGGAAGGGAAGATCTTAACCACTTTGAACTGGCTGATATCGCCGCCAAATTCATGTAGTCGTTTTACTGCCCAGGGTGACATTATCGTTTTAATATATCGTCGGGGTATGCCGTAGTCTTCCTCCAGTATATGGGCGTCTTCATCTGGATCAAAAAGCCCGAGAGGTGATTCGTAAACCGGAGAGCCTTTTAAACAGTAAATCGGTCGTTTTTCGATTAGGAATTTTAATTTTTCTGCCAGAGATGACTTTCCTCCACCCACCGGGCCAAGCAAATAGAGAATTTGCTTTTTCTCTTCAAGGCCCTGAGCCGAATGTTTGAAGAATGAGACGATCTGTGTGATCGCTTCTTCCATACCGTAAAATTCTTCAAATGCTTTGTAGCGGCTGATGACTTTATTGGAAAAAATACGGCTTAAGCGCTGGTCTTTGGAGGTGTCGACTAGTTCCGGTTCGCCAATAGCGGCAAGGATTCTTTCGGCCGCGCTGGCATATACACTGGCGTCTTTTTTACAGAGCCCCAAGTATTCCTGAATAGACAGCTCTTCTTCTTGTGTGGATTCGTACCGCTCACGGTAATGATTAAAGATCGTCATGCATCGTCTCCTTCAGCACCGAAGTTCATCCTCCGGTAGTGAATACTGGAAAATAGGCAGGTGGTGATTACCGCTTCACTGGTGTGACAGAAGCCAAGTGTGCAGCCATCGTGTCGCCAGCGAACAAGAGGGAGGTGTGTTTCCCTCTCGCGTAAAAATGCGGGTAATTATCACCGCAAAAAATTTACCTAAACCCTTAACTAATAATAGACGTTAGAATATTAAACGCAGCAAAATGGTTTAATGCTTAAAAAATTGACACATTTGTGCTGTAAAAAGTTGTATTCAAGTTTTGAGCCAAGCGACATTTTTATAAAGGCTATTTGTCGCTAGATAAACGACAATATGGGATAATATGCACTCTTAAATTTGGGGGTTTTGGTTATGACAGTATTAGTAACGGGTGGAGCCGGTTACATCGGCAGCCATACGTGCATTGAATTAATTCATGCCGGTTTTGAAATAGTTGTAGTGGATAACCTTTGTAACAGTAAGTCGGAATCTCTAAAGCGAGTGGAGGACATTACCGGTAAAACGGTGCCTTTTCATTTGCTGGATGTGACGGATCGCGCGGCTCTGCGAGAGGTTTTCGAAACCTATACTATTACTGCCGCTATTCACTTTGCTGGCTTAAAAGCCGTAGGTGAGTCCAACGATATTCCTTTAACGTATTACCATAACAATGTTGGGGGAACCATTGCCCTATGTGAGGTAATGCAGGAATTTGGCGTAAACCCGCTGTTGTTCAGTTCTTCTGCCACGGTGTATGGGGATCCCGCGTCTGTTCCCATCCTTGAGAGCTTTCCAACCAGTGCGACCAACCCTTATGGTCGTAGTAAATTGATGGTCGAAGAGGTGTTACGTGACGCTTGTAAGGCGCCCGGTAATGAGTGGCGTGTTGCACTTTTGCGCTATTTTAATCCTATCGGTGCACATGAAAGTGGCAAAATCGGTGAGGATCCCCAGGGCATTCCTAATAATTTGTTGCCTTATGTGGCTCAGGTTGCCGTTGGTAAGCTTGAAAAACTGGGCGTGTTCGGTGACGACTACCCGACAAAAGACGGTACCGGTGTTCGTGACTATATCCATGTGGTTGATCTTGCCAAGGGGCATGTTAAGGCTCTGCAGAAGTTATTGGCTTCCGATGCTTGCTGCCTGACCTATAACCTGGGCACAGGTCTAGGGTACAGTGTCTTGGATATCGTTAAAGCATTTGAGCGGGCGAGCGGTAAAGGCGTGCCCTATCAAATTCTCCCGCGACGCCCGGGCGATATCGCCGAGTGTTACGCTAACCCCGCTCTGGCGGCTGGAGAGCTGGGTTGGGAAGCCGAGTTTGACATTGAGCGTATGGTGGAAGATGCCTGGCGTTGGCAGTCGAATAACCCGCGGGGATACGAGACATAACCAAGCCGTTGGGTACCCGTATATTGGTGAATGGATTGTTTCAATACCGTTGAATTAGCGTACCAGGGATGGTCATAGCTTCGTGAAACCGTGTGGCGGTATAAAAAGGTTCGCCACTTTTTTCGCCTAGGCGAGCTGCCGCTAAAAACCTATATCGATGCCATCATCGTTGCGAAAAAGCTTGCGAATGGCTCTGAGGGACCAGGAAAGAAGCTGGATGGGAAATTCTATGAAGAGTTCTAATATATCGAGAAGCAAGTGATCGCCGAGTCTTTCTCCCTTTCTTTTACTTGGCCAGATGAAATAGGCGGCAAAAAATGCAGTGATAGCGGCTAAGCAGACCTTAAAATTCCAGCCCTCCTGCACGATAACAAATAGTAAGACGCTCCCCACGATAAACAGCACAACGGCAATGAGCGCTCGAATGGTGGTCATTCGCAGCCACACCCAATCGAAAACCGCACGCTATCCTCCAATCGATAAGCCGTTAGGTACTCCCCCCACGCGCAGCCGGTATCCAGCCCAATAAAATTCTCCGATTCCGTTTTACCCATCATTGCCGCCCAGTGGCCGAAAAGAATTTTTTTGTGGCCACACTTGTGGGATGCGTGGCTGTACCATGGGGCATAGCCCTTTGGGGGTGAATCGGGGCCGCACTTGGTCTTCAGCTCTAGGCGGCCTTTTTTGTCGCAAAAGCGCATACGGGTGAAGTAGTTGGTGATTACTCTCAAGCGTGCTTCGCCCTTGAGCTTTCCACTCCAGCAATCGGGTTCATCGCCGTACATGGCTTTAAGATAGGCGTGGCTTTTTTTCCCCCGCAAGACCTCTTCCACTTCACCTGAATAGCTCAGAGCTTCACGAATACTCCATATTGGTGGAACACCTGCGTGCACCAAGGCGCAGCCCAGTTTTTTATCGTAGTGAAACAAGGGCTGCTGGCGTAACCAGAACATAAGCTCTTCACGGTCGGGTGCTTTAAGAACCCGGCTAAGCTCGTTCTCCTTATTGATCTTCTTGATGCCCGCATCTGCGGCCAGGAGGTGTAGGTCGTGGTTGCCAAGCACGGTAATTGCGGCTCGGCCCAGGCTCTTTATCAGCCTTAGTACACCGAGGCTGTCGTGACCACGGTTGACCAAATCGCCAGCGAACCAAACTTGATCGTGCTTTGGATCGAATTGGATTTTTTCGAGCAGCTGCTCTAAAGGGGTTAAGCAGCCCTGAATATCGCCGATTGCATAGCTCGCCATTGATTGTTTTTCTTATCGTTTGTTAGTGGAGGGCTTGAGGGGGGATCAGAGCAAAAGTAGGGATTTCAGCCTCGAAGCGACTACCATCATCACGCACCATGACATAGTGTCCGCGCATGGTGCCGGTTGTGGTTTCCAGTACCGCGCCGCTGGTATAGGTATAAGTTTCTCCTGCCTGTAATCGAGGTTGTTCACCGATAACACCCAAGCCGTTTACCTCTTGTACCCGATCGTGGGCATCGGTGATATGCCAGTAACGGCTGACGAGTTTTGCTGCCTCGGTGCCAGTGTTTTCAATGCTTATAGTGTAAGCGAATACGTACTTACTGTCATTGGGCTGGGATTGTTCATCCAGATATTGAGCGATAACACTGACTTTCATTTCAGAACTCTTGGATTGCGATTTACAGGGGCCATACCTGATTACACAGGGTGGTGTAATCGGCCAGGCTGAGATTTTCTGCGCGCTTGGATAGGTCAATAGTAAATTCATCGGCTGAAAAGTCGACGTCTAGACTTTTCAGCGAATTACGTAGGGTTTTGCGCCGCTGAGAAAATGCCGTTCTCACCAATAATTCCAGCTTTTCAATATGATGGACAGGGCAGGGCGGCTCGCTGTGGGGTGTTAAGCGCACAATCGCGGAATCCACCTTGGGCGCAGGCAGGAAAGATTCGGGCGGTACTTCAAACAGGTTTTCCACCGCACAATAGTACTGGGCCATAATGCTTAATCGCCCATAGTTTTTCTCGCCGGGAGACGCTGCCAGTCGCTCTACCACCTCTTTTTGCAGCATAAAGTGCATATCTTTTACTTTCCTCTGGTAGCTGAGCAGATGAAAGATCAACGGGGTGGAGATGTTGTAGGGCAGGTTTCCGACGATGCGCAGTGGGGCTCCTTCGCGAGCCAGGGTGGAAAAATCGAACTTTAACGCGTCGGTCTGGTGGATTTTGAAATCCCGGTATTTGGCGAACTGGGCTAGCAGTAGAGGAATTAAATCGCGATCGAGCTCAATAACATTGAGCGTTTCACAATGCTCCAGCAGCAGTTCGGTAATGGCTCCCTTCCCAGGGCCAATCTCTACCAGGTTATCCTCTGCCCTGGGGGCAATACTGCGCACAATACGGCTGATAAGGCGTTCGTCGACTAAAAAATTCTGGCCGAAGCGCTTGCGGGCGCGGTGGTCCATGGGATGTTTACTCATTGGTGTGATTCCGCCGCTTTAGCATTTTTGGCTAGGGCAATAGCTTCTTTAATAGCGACTTCCAGGCTGCCAGGGTTGGCTTTGCCGGTACCTGCAAGATCCAGTGCTGTGCCGTGATCAACAGAGGTGCGGATAAACGGAAGGCCTAGGGTGATATTTACCGCATTGCCAAAGCCCTTATACTTGAGCACCGGTAAGCCCTGGTCATGGTACATGGCCAGCACTGCATCGGCCTGCTCAAGATGGTAGGGGTTAAACAGTGTGTCGGCGGGCATAGGTCCAACCAAGTTTGCGCCCTGTGCACGAAACTCCGCCAGTACGGGTTCGATTACTTCAATTTCTTCCATTCCCAAATGACCACCTTCTCCGGCGTGAGGATTGAGGCCGCAGACCAGAATGCGCGGTGTAGACAGGCCAAATTTGGTTTTTAAGTCGTGCAGCAAAATGCGGAGTACTTCAGTCAGTGACTCCTTACTAATGGCGGCAGATACATCTTTAAGCGGTAAGTGAGTGGTTGCTAACGCGACTCTTAATCCGGTTGTTGCCAGCATCATAACGACTTTGGCAGTATGACTTTTTTCAGCGAAAAATTCGGTGTGACCCGAAAAACTGACACCGGCATCATTGATAATGCTTTTTTGTACGGGGCCGGTAATGATGCCAGCAAAGCTGCCAGTAAGACAGCCATCGGTTGCCGCCTGTAGTGTTTTGAGTACGTACTGGGCGTTGCGGCGGTCGAGCTTACCGGCAACAGCGGGGGCTTCAGTGGGAGTGTCTAACAGAAACAGCTCTCCAGCAGCGGTGCCTTTCGGCGCCGTTGCCGGATCGAAATCGATGAGCTTGATCGAGAGCCCCAATTGTTCGGCGCGGGCCTCCAGCAGTGAGCGACTGGCAATGGCTACCAGCTGATGCTCTCGAGGGCTCTGCGCTGCGGTTATGGCTAAATCGGGGCCAATGCCCGCCGGTTCCCCGGGGGTGAGTGCTAGGCGCAGTGCTTGTGTCACGCAATTAGTCCGTTTAAATTTTAATTTCGATAAAGGCTTCGTCGCGCATTTCCTGTAGCCATACCTGTGTTTCGTCTTCGAAACGGCGGCTGGTGAGTACCTGGCGAGCCTTCATGCGGATGGCTTCTTTGGTAAAATCTTCCTGGCGGCGCTCCTGTACTTCGAGAATATGCCAGCCAAACTGGGTAAGAAATGCTTCAGACACTTCGCCGATTTGAGCGTCCTTCACCTTCTTGGCAAATTCAGGGACGAACTGCTTAGGGTCTGTCCAACCCATATCGCCACCTTGCATTTTCGAGCCAATATCTTCCGAATGATCCTTGGCCAGATCCCCAAATTCCCCTTCGCCGCTTACAATCTGCTCCCGCAGACCGTTGATTTTCTCCAGTGCCTTTTCTTCGGACAGTATGGCGGAAGGTTTGACCAGAATATGGCGTACTTTGGCCTGGGCTATAACCTGTTTGGTTTCGCCTTTTTTACCGTGCAGTTTAAGGATATGGAATCCCGCCTGGCTGCGGGCAGGTTTGGATACTTCGCCCACTTGCAGTTTGGGAACGATTTCTGCGAAGAGCGTGGGTAGATCAGTGGATTTGCGGAAACCCAGGTCGCCGCCCTTAAGGGCTGAGGGACCAGAAGATTCGGCAATAGCCATCTCCTCAAAATTTGCGCCGTTTTTCAGCTGTTGGTAGATACGCTCAACGCGTTCCTCGGCGGCCAGAGTTTGTGTTTTATTCGGTGCGGCAGGAAGAGAAACCAGAATATGGCCCAGGTGGTAATCTGGTGAGATCCAAAACTGGGCATCAGCCGACTTCAGGAAGTTACTGATTTCCTGCTCGGAAATACGGATGCGGTTGCGTACCACGCCTTGGGATACGTTGTTGATTTTCATATCGCGGCGAATTTTTGCTCTGAACTCGCCAAGAGTTGTGCCGTCCTGAGCGAGACCTTCAGCCAGCTGCTGGTCGTTCAAGCCCTGACCAGCTTTAATATTCTCGATGGCGCCATTGATATCTTCATCAGATACTTCAACACCATAACGCCCAGCCATATTAAGCTGCAGGGTTTCAGATATCAGCTGATCCAAGATCTGGCTTTGTAGCACATCCCGTGGTGGCAGGCGCATGGAGGCCTGTTGGGCGCGTACGGTGACCTCGGCCACCCGTACATCCAGCTCAGACTGGGTGATAACCGATTTGTCCACGATTACGACAATGCGATCAAGCATTTGCGGCTCGGCGTTGAGCGTTGTGGAGGTGATTGCGAAGCACAAGCCCAAAACGGGCGCTAAAAGTTTTTTACTTATTTGCATGATTATCTACTGGTTTAGGCGTCTTTCCCGTTCCCGGTAGCCGTAAATACTGTCTTCCAGTATCGCATCTACCTTGGCTCCGGAACTTCCCAGCCCTTTTAGTTGTAATTCAAAAAATATCCCCTGATCGTAGAGGGCATCTTCACTTTCGGTGAGGGCCGCTATATTACTGTCCAGCCAGCGGCGAGCCAAGAGGCGAACACGATAGCAGCAATCGTTGTATTCGAGCCCGGCGAAAGCTTCCAGTTCCCGCCCGGAGGAGTAATCGTAGTTATAGCGAGCCATCGTGACCCATTGTTTTGCTACCGGTGAGACAAAGGATACATCGAGCTGATCGATACCGGTACTCCCGGAAGTCCCTTTGCGAATATAGCTGTAGCCCAAATTTACCAGCGATTGGCTATCGGGTGTTGCCAGCTGAACGCCAGCGGTGCCCCTTGTAAAGTGGCTGCTCTCGCCATCGTAAATACTGCTGGCAAAAAATCGCCCCCACGGACCGAGGCGGAAACGCAGTTCACCGGCAAATTCTGACTTTTCCTGGGTTCCGACACTTTCGTTAAGAGCGATCTTCTGGCCACCAAAATACACAATTTGCCCCAGACTGACGCTCAGGTATTCCTCGCCAGAGTCATTGTGGTACCAATTGGAGGTCACACCAACGGTCATACGGTTAGAATCTTCCAGCCGATCGCCTCCGCTGAAGCGTGAATCCCGGTAGAGCTGGGAGTAGGAAAATGTCCGCTCGCTGGTGTCGAAATTGATCGCCTGGCCGTCATCGGTAAGGTTGAACAGATTTTCGTGGTCATCATAGGTGCGATAAAGGTAATAAATTCGCGGTTCCAGTGTTTGCAGAAAAGTGCCGCCAGCGTGATCAAAAATAAGCCCTGTATCAAGGCTGGCTGAGGCGGTGGCGACACTGGGTGAGGATTCAACACCACTGGAAAGAGCGTCTTCGTCTAGCTGGTAATGGAGGCTTTGAACCCCCAGCTCAGGTTTGATAAAACCCCAGCTGGCGCGTTTGCTCAGATTAAAACGATAGTCTGTGGTCAGGCGCTGACCTTTAATTATGGCTTGGCCGTTACGCCAATAGTCATCATCGTGATCGAAACGCGTATATTCGTGCGTTAGCTTTGTGCCCCACGGCCCCTGCTGATAGTTACCATTGAGGTTGATTTGCGGTAGGCGCTGGTAGGGGTCATCTACGTCGTAGAGAAGAATTTGGTAGTTCTGTGTCAAGGCACTGAGTTGCCAGTTTTCCAGCTCGTATCCCAGCATCAGGCTTTGGTTTAGGTGCGTAGTGTTTTGCACCGAAAAGGATGAAATACCCAGATCGCGAAAGTAATCGTTATCGCTTACTTGGGTGTAGTCGACCTCAGATAACCAACGCTGGTTCGCACCACCAAACTGTTGTAGATGAGTCAACCAGCGATTTTGCCCTTTGTAGGGTTTCGCATCGGCTTCGCTAATAACTCCCTGATTGATCTGATCCTCCAGATCGGGATCTCTACCGCCTTGATCATTGACCAGAATGGCAATATCGGAGGTTGTCTCAAACAAGGGGCTAAGGTGGCGAAACTCAGTTTCCAGCATCGCTCCGCGCTTACTGATAAGCCGGGGTGTTACGGTTGCGTCATAGTTGGGGGCGAGGTTGAAATAGTAAGGCAAGGCCAAATCAACGCCGTTCTGTTCGCTAACGCTAATTGATGGAAACAGTAGGCCTGATTTGCGCTCACCTCCGACAGGAAAGGTAATATAGGGCAAATAAAGCACCGGAACATCGAGAATTCTTAGTTTGATATGGCGCCCGGTGCCTTGCTGGTTCTGGGTATCGATGGAAATCTGCTCACCTTCCAGTACCCAGGTGTTGGTGCCGGGTTCGCAGCTGGTGAATGCACCGTTTTCCAGCTCAATCACCTTTTCTGCACTCTGGCTGATGGTGTCTGCTCCACCGCGTAAGTGCTGCCCGTGCAGCACAAATTCCGCATTGGTAAAAGAAGCTGAGTGGTTGGCGCCGTTGGCCTTGGCGGCACTGCCGTGGAGGAGTACTCCCTGCTGGCGAATGACAACATTGCCTTCCATACTGGCTCTGTCTGACGTAATTTCGTATGTCATTTTATCGGCAAGTATGCGGCGGGCACCTTGGGACAGCACCACATTGCCTTCCAGTAAAGCGGTTTCCCCTTCGCGAACGACGGTCTTATCGGCTTCTATTTCGAGTGGAAACCTGTCGAGATTATTGCGTTCTTCTCCGAGCGCGTCCGCGATGGACTGCATTGGGTCGATATACAGCCCTTCGCAACCTGGCACTATTTGTTGCTGCTGTTCGGGGCTGAGAGTCTGGAAGGGGTGGAAATCGTAGCGCTGCTGCTTTTCCTTATCCGTTAAGGTGTCGTCGGCAAGTGGGCTTGCGGTTAGCACGCACAGCAAGGGTGAAAAAAACAGCAAAAGGCTGCCGTTATCAAGTCGTGTTCGCCGAGATGTCTTCGGTTGCTTGTGGCGAGCAGAGCTCTTGGGCATACTAATTTCCGAAAAAAATGAAGGGTGCTTTACAGCATTAATAGTACAAAGCGGAGATTCTACTGATCTCATCGCCAAGTGTACATTCACTGTGCCCAATTTTAATTATAGGAGTCACGTGTGGTAGCCGGAGAAACAGGCTTCGATTTAGCTCAGCAGGAAAAACAACACACTATCGATGAGTTGGCCCGTTGGGTAAAACAGCAATTGCCAGCATCCGAAGCAGCGGTTGAAGCCTGGCAGCCTCTAGGGGGCGATGCAGGCTTTCGTAACTACTTTCGTCTGGGGGAACAGTCGGGCTTGATGGCTGTGTGGTCGCCGCCGAAAACGGAAAAAAACAGAGAATTTGTTGCGATAGCGGGGTACTTAAGGCTACAGGGTATTCATACGCCAGACATTCGCGCCTATGATCCTGTGCGTGGTTTTATGGTGGTCGAAGATCTAGGCGAACAATTACTGCTCGATTTGCTGACGGACAAAACCGTTGAAAACTATTATCAGCAAGCATTGGATGTGCTGGTAAGGCTGCAGCGTTGCCCACCGGAAAATACCATCTTCAAGGCTTACGACCGGCAGGAGCTATTGCGTGAACTCAATCTATTTACAGAGTGGTTTGTGCCGAAGCTGCTCGGGCACAGTTTGGATGAGGCTGAAGAAAAGTTACTTGCACACACTTTTGATCTTCTCTGTGACAGCGCGCTGGAGCAAACACAAGTTATTGTTCACCGGGATTTTCATTCGCGCAATCTGGTTTATTGCGAGCATTCTCCGCTGGGGGTTATCGATTTTCAGGATGCGGTACAGGGGCCGGTGACGTACGACCTAGTATCGCTGTTGCGGGACTGTTATATCCAGTGGCCTGCCGAGCAGGTTGAACACTGGGCGCAGGACTACCGGGCCAGGGCTGTCGACGCGGGCATTCTGAGTGCTGTAGACGACGAAACATTTATACGTTGGTTCGATTGGATGGGGCTGCAGCGGCATATCAAAGTGCTGGGCATTTTTGCCCGGCTGTATTTGCGTGATGGTAAAGCGGGTTATTTGCAGGATTTACCTTTGGTGATTCACTACACGCGATCCGTCGCCAGCAAGTATCCTCAGCTCAAGGCGTTTACCGACTGGTTTGATCAAAGATTAATGCCACGAATTTATCAGCAGGATTGGATGAGTCAAGGTGATTAAGCAAGCCATGATCCTGGCGGCCGGTGAAGGCCGGAGAATGCAACCGCTGACACTCTCAACGCCAAAGCCGCTATTGCAGGCCGGTAAAAAAACGCTGATCGAGCATCAGCTGGATAAACTCATTGCCGCCGGTATTGAATCGGTCATTATCAATGTGGCCTACTTGGGTCAGCAAATCATGGATTTTTTGGGTGATGGCGAACGCTACGGTGTCGCTATTCAATACTCGTTGGAGCCAGAACCGCTGGAGACTGCGGGAGCGATTAACCACGCCTTGACGGCTCTGGACAATCAGCCCTTTTTATTGGTGAACAGTGATGTGTGGTGCGACTACCCTTTAGAGCAACTCACCCAAATGGATGTTGGCGATGCCCATCTGGTGATGATTCCCAATCCCGCTCACAACAGTTCAGGTGATTTTGGACTGAATAACGGTTTGGTGGTAAAGGCAGGGAGCAATCAAACAAGCTGTACGTTTAGCGGCTTAAGCGTGTTTCATCCCTCAGTCATTGAAAGTTACCCCCGGCGTCGACCAATATTTCCGCTGCGGGAGGTCTTCCATTGGCTGGCACCGCAAAAACGTTTAACAGGTGAACTCTACCGAGGGGCGTGGATGGATATCGGTACACCAGAGCGATTGGCGGTATTAAGAGAAGTACTTAGCTGAGGAGTCTCTGATTAAGGCCAGAAACTATTTGGACTTGATAAGAGTTTCCCTTAGCGGCCATCAATACGCACACCGCGAGCATTCTTGTTCAAAAAACCTCTTACACGCTTTGCCAGCAGGTTTTCTTTTTCTTCGTCCGTTGTCGTTAACAGGCCGATTTTAACTTGAGTGTAACGGCTTAGCTGTTTAGTTCTGGCCGCTTTCTTTCGTGCACCGGGTTCAAAGGCGTCCAAATAGTGGTAGGGCGTATAGATATCCAAAATAGGCAAGCTGTCGTCGTTGAGCCAGTCTGTCAATGCTTTCTCTTGAGGATCGTTACCGCTTGGGATGTGATTGCGGGCGTTGACGAGAATTAGTGCGCGCACGGGCCGAGAGATAACAGCTTTGGATTTGGTTTTGCGTAGTTGCTTATCCAGGTCGCCGGTGGCAACTCTGTTGCCAATCGAGTCCAAAAAACGAGCCGCCCTGGCGGCACCCAAGCCGTAGCCAACAAAGACAATATTGTACTGTCCCTTGTTTTTTAAATAGTCCATAGCGGCTTGAGCGCGAGCCTGAATAATTTGTTCAATATCCTTGCTAGGTCCCTCTGGCTTGGCTTCGGGTATTGGTGAAACCTCAGCCGTTGCACTGGCTTGCGCAGTATTTTCGCCTTCCGTTTTTTGTGCTTCAGAGCTCTCCTCTGGTTTCGGTAGCTGTGTTTGGGGCCGGGTCGGTGGCTTTTGTGGGCTTGGATTGGCGAGGGATATCGATAGCGTAGCCCAGCCGAAACGAGCCAGATGTTCGCGTATTACTGAAATAGTATTCGGCCAGTTAGCGTGTTCGCCCTCGGCGTGAAAAATAAGAACGGCACCGATAGGCACACCACTGGTGTCCGGTTGCCAGAGCCCAAGAAAATCTTTCCCGTTGGCATTCAGTGTGACCAGGCCTTGAGAATCTAACTCTTCTCTAAGTCGTTGCTGCTGAGAAGCTTCCGTATCTGGGGCGGAAAGAGGTACTGGCGTTGGCGATCCCGTGGCAGTACTGGTTTCGGTATCGTTAAGCTGTTCGCCTTCTTGTACTTCCTGTGCGCCGGTGGCTGAGTAAAAAAGCAGCAAGTTTAGCGCACAGATAAGGCGCAGGATGAAAACTGAGAGGTGATTATGGCGTGTTATAAAAAACCGGTTTAGTGCTTTATTCATATTCAGTACAATACTCTGCTTAAACTCGATACGAACGGGAATCGGTATGACGGCAACAGTGGTTGCGAGTAACGGTAATACATTTAGCATAGCACCCTCCATTCTTGCAGCCGATTTTGCGCGCCTGGGTGAAGAGGTAGATGCGGTGCTGGCTGCAGGAGCCGATATTATCCATTTCGATGTAATGGATAATCACTACGTACCCAATCTCACCTTTGGTTCGATGATTTGTAAAGCTTTGCGTGACTACGGTATTAGCGCGCCCATTGATGTTCATTTGATGGTCGAGCCGGTGGACGATTTAATTGCCCGCTTTGCTGATGCCGGGGCGACTTATATCTCGTTTCATCCAGAGGCCAGCCGTCACCTAGATCGCTCACTGCAGCTAATTCATGATAAAGGGTGTAAAGCGGGGCTAGCACTAAATCCCGGTACCCGTCTGGAGTTGATTGAACCCGTACTGGAGCGTCTGGATTTACTGTTACTGATGTCGGTTAATCCGGGATTTGGTGGCCAAGTATTTATTCCCTACGTATTGGATAAAATTCGTGCCGCGCGCGGGTTTCTGGATGAGCGAAATTCATCTGCTCTGCTGGAGGTGGACGGGGGTATTAATCTCGATAATATTGGGCCGCTTGCCCAAGCGGGAGCTGATACTTTTGTTGCGGGCTCGGCTATTTTTGGAAGCGATGATTACCAGCAAGTGATAGCGTCTATGCGTGCTACACTGGCCCAGGTTAAACAGTAATAGAAAGTAATTCCCCATGTTAAAACGTCATTTCATTACAGGATTTCTTATTTGCGAGCGCTGGCGAGGGTGGTTCAACGCCACCGTATAAATCCCTGTAAATAAAACAATCAGAGACACGAAAATGACGCCCGAACAGTTTTCTCAGTTGGCCGCTCAAGGCTACAACCGTATACCGGTAACCCGTGAAGTTTTGGCTGATACCGAAACGCCGCTTTCGAGCTATCTGAAATTGGCCGATGGCCCATATTCCTACCTGTTTGAATCGGTACAGGGAGGCGAAAAGTGGGGGCGTTATTCCATTATCGGCCTGCCCGCACGAGAAAGGTTGGAGGCACGGGAGAACACCGTCCAGATTATCCGCGACGGTAGCGTTATCGAGCAGCTGGAATCTGACGATCCTCTGGAGTTTGTGAAAGTCTATCAGGCGCGGCACAAGGTTCCTGAGCTAGAAGGCCTGCCCAATTTTAGTGGTGGTTTAGTGGGTTATTTTGCCTACGATTGCGTTCGCTATGTGGAACGGCGGCTCGCCGACTCTGTGCCGACCGATGAAATTGGAACACCAGACATTTTACTGACGGTATCCGATGAGGTTCTGGTATTCGATAACCTTCAGGGTAAGCTACACCTGATCGTGCACGTTAATCCGACGCAAGAGGGGACGCTGGCTCAAGCTCAGGCTCGCTTGGATGCATTGGAGCGGCAGTTGGGCCAAGGTTTGGTTAACTTGCCAGCCATGCCCCGTCCACAGAACAAGCAGGGCCCCACCGAGAGCGAAGGCGACTTTGTATCCAGTTATGGGCGTCAACCCTTCATTGATGATGTCAATCGTATTAAAGAATACATCTTAGCGGGTGATACTATGCAGGTGGTGGTGTCTCAGCGTTTGTCTCACCCGTTCGAGGTGCCGCCTATTAATCTCTACCGAGCGTTGCGCTGTCTGAATCCATCGCCCTATATGTATTTCCTGAATTTGGGCGATCACCATGTGGTGGGATCCAGCCCGGAAATCCTGGCGCGGCTGGAAAATGGCGAAATGACCGTTCGCCCCATTGCTGGTACTCGTCGCCGAGGTTATAGCGAAGAAGAAGATCTGGCGATGGAAAAGGATCTGGTGAATGATCCAAAAGAAATAGCAGAGCATCTGATGCTGATCGACCTGGGCCGCAACGATGTGGGCCGTGTGGCGCAAATTGGCAGCGTTAAACTTACCGAAAAAATGGTGGTCGAACGTTTTTCACATGTGATGCATATTACCTCCAATGTAACAGGCCAGCTCAAGCCGGAACTGGATGCGATTGATGTTTTGCGCGCGGCACTACCGGCAGGAACCCTTTCCGGAGCGCCTAAAATTCGTGCGATGGAAATTATTGATGAACTGGAGCCGGTTAAACGCGGCATATACGGCGGTGCGGTGGGGTATCTTTCCTGGCACGGTAATATGGACACTGCCATTGCGATTCGTACGGCGGTGATCAAAAACGGCAGAGTTTATGTTCAGGCCGGGGCTGGCGTGGTTGCTGACTCTGTTCCCGAGCTGGAATGGAAAGAAACCATGAACAAGGCACGAGCAGTATTTTCTGCGGTAGACTGGGTAAATACTGCGGAGTAGTTATTTAACGTGGGATTGGGGTATATTAGGCTCGCATACGGAGTTTTCCGTAGCGGGCAAGCTAGTCTACGACGGAAAAGCATAAAAGCATGAGGGGTAGTTTTGGAGTCGAATATAGCGAATCTCAGTGGAGTAGCCGGACATAATGATGAGGCCCATAGTTCACCTGATGGCCACATCGATAGTATGTCCGAGATTCATCGCTTCAGTAAAACTGAGCTGGACCAGTTCAAAATACTGTACCAGGGAACGGCCAATACCCAGCTTTTGAAGGTCTTCCGGGATTTACGTACCCGTGTTTACAGTAAGGCTCAGGGGAACAATTTTATTTGTATGATGACCTCCGTTGTACCCGACGGAGGTTGCTCTTACGTCACCAAGAATTTGGCGGCGGCAATTGCCCTGGATAAAACCCGTACTTCTTTGGTTGTAGATGCCAATTTCTACGACCCTTCGATGGACAATATGATTGTTACCGACTCTGAAGTAGGGCTAACCGATTACCTCGATAGCGGTTCGTTGGGGATCGAATCTATTGTCTATGCCTCTGGCATTCCTCGTGTTCGGGTAATTCCCGTTGGTGGTAATACTGAGGGCGCGACGGAGCGTTTGTCTTCGCGACGAATGCAGGTGTTTTTGAAAGAATTAAAGACGCGCTATTCCGATCGCTATATTTTGCTGGACGCACCTTCTGTTAGTGAGTATTCAGCCGAAGCACGTATTATGGCGGCCCTGTGTGATTTTGTAATCCTGGTTGTGCCGTACGGCAAAGTAACTGAATCTCAGGTGAAGGCTGCGATTGAAGCCATTGGTGAAAACCGTCTGGCAGGCTTGGTATTCAACTATTTGTAGCCGAGCACTAAGCTAGTGAAAACAAAAAAATGCCGACGTTGTGTCGGCATTTTTATTTCTGGGGTTTAGCGGCTCTGTTCGGAGCTATTGGCCGGATCAGTTTACCTGGATATTATATTTCTTCATCAGGTCATAGAGCGTTGGGCGTGTAATGCCGAGTAGTTTGGCCGTGGCGGAAATATTGTGTTCCGACATGGTTAAAGCTCGCAGAATCGCGGCTCGTTCGGCGTTGTAGCGCACCTCTCGCAAATTCAAGCTGAGGCTTTCGTCAGATACCAGGCCCAGGTCTTCCGATGAAATTTGTTTTTCCTCAGACATAACAACGGAGCGTTTTACCCTATTCTCCATTTCTCGGATATTACCGGGCCATTGATAGGCCTCTATGGTCTCGGTCGCTTCAGATGAAAAACCGGTAATGGCTGCGTTCATCTGTTTGACATAAGTATGGAGAAAGTGGCGTGCGAGAAGTAGTTTGTCACCCTGACGGTCTCGCAGAGGTGGAATCTGTATTTCCATTTCGCAAATACGGTAGTAGAGATCTTCTCGAAATGTACTCTCAGCCACCATCTTTTGTAAATTTTTATTCGTGGCGCATACAACGCGAACATCGACAGGAATTTCTTCGCGTCCGCCAACACGTTCAATGACGCGCTCCTGCAAAAAGCGCAGCAACTTGGCTTGAAGAGATAAGGGCATATCTCCAATTTCATCCAGAAACAGCGTACCCTCGTGGGCGGTTTCGACCTTGCCAATGGTGCGTTTGTTAGCGCCTGTAAAGGCACCCTTCTCGTAGCCGAAAAGTTCGCTTTCCATCAGGTTTTCGGGTACCGCTGCACAGTTAATAGCGACCATGCGTTTTTCACAGCGAGGGCTGAGTTTGTGCAGTGCTTTGGCAAGTACTTCTTTACCTGTGCCACTTTCGCCGGTGAGTGTGCAGGTAACATCGGAAGGTGCGAGCTTTTCGACTGTGCGACAGATTTTTAGCATGGCGGGATCGCAGGCGATAACGCCGTCTAAAGGCGCGAGCATGGATTCCTGTAGCCGACGATTTTGCTTTTCCAGATTATGGATGTGGTAAGCGCGCTGAAGAATCAGATCCAATGTTTCTGGATTTACCGGTTTTTGATAAAAGTCGTAAGCACCCATAGCAACAGCGCGTACGGCATTTTCATAGTCGGCATTACCGGTCATCACGATAATTTTTGCAGACGGGGAAAGGTTAGAAATTTCGCGGATGCAGCGAAATCCTTCGTCTACGCCTTCGTCGTCGGGTGGTAAGCCCAGATCTTGTAAAATAATCGGTGGTTCATGTAAGCGAACAGCCGCAATGGCATCTTTTCTATCTGCTGCACAAATCACTTCGTATTGATCAAAATGCCAGCGCAACTGGCTTTGCAATCCCAGGTCGTCCTCGATAATTAATAATTTTTGCTTTGCTTCTGGTTTATTCATTCGACATCCATTTTAGTTGCAACTATCGGCCGTGCACTTGTTTGAAACTTGGTCTAGCGCTTTTTACAGAAGGGGGAGGGTGATTATAAAGGTAGTTCCTTCGCCGGGTGAACTTTCTACCGCAATATTTCCGCCAAGACTTTGAGCATACTCCTTGGCTTGGTACATTCCTATACCCATCCCCTTGCCCGTTTTGGTGGTTTCAAACGGTTTGAACAGGCGCGACTGGATAAATTCCGGCTCCATACCCGAGCCATTGTCTTCAATATGGACATAAGCAATATTGCCGTCGAGCTCTGTAGAAATATCAATAAAGCCTTCCTCGCCTGTCGCATCCTGAGCGTTTTGAATGATATGGGTAAAAACCATAACCAGGCTGTCCAGGTCTGCTTTAACTTTCCATTCGGGATCAACCGAGCGTAATGTTGGCGCGGGACTTGATTTTTGGCAGCGTTTAACCGATTCGACTAAAACATGCTTGATAGAGAGTACGGTGACATCTTCAGGCTCATTATGCTGAAGCTTACGCAGTAGGTTATTCATACGCATAACAGAATTGTTAATGGTATTAATGGCATCCTCCACAAAGGCGGGGTTATCTTTGTGTTTTTCTGCATTTTTCACAACCAGCGATTGCTGTGCGATTAGATTCTTTAAATCGTGCATTACGTAAGCTGAAAGCTTGTTAAAGGCATCAAACTGTCGAGATTCAGCCAACAGTTCCGACTGCTCATGGCGTTCCAGGTAACTGGCAATTTGCCGACCAACCGTTTTTACCAGGTCGAGATCTTCCCAGTTGAGCGTTGTACTGGTATGTGGAGCTGTGAGGCAGATAAAACCAACCAAGCTGCTTTCGTTGAGCAGCGGCATTATCATCCAAATATCATAGATTTCGTCTGCCCATTCAGGCAGTGCGTCATTGTGCTGGGCTAATGCCGGATGTGGAGAGTTGGGTGAAAAAACCCACTCCTGGGCCAGGATCGAGCAAAATTCACTCGAATTCGGCTCGATCATATCGGATATATCCATAGCGACGTGCACCTGCTGTACCGGCACAAGCACTTTCCCGCGCTTTAACCAGAGAGCACCGCCATTGCTTTTAAATAAATCTGCCACGACTGTGATGGCACGCGAATGGATCTCATCCGGCCCCGTCGGTTGTGATAACTGGTTGATCAATTTTAACCATTCGGCCCGGTAATCATATTTATGGCTGAATAAGTGTTTGTTGATTAAAACCTTCATTTTTTCCCGCACGGAGCGGGAAGAGAAAACGGCCCCTACGGTTAACAATCCGCATACGAGAAGAAGGGTGTAGATAACGGTGCCCCAGCTTCCACCGTACAGGTCAACGTAATAACCACCTGCAGCCAGTACTGTCAGTAGGGCCCCGACAATGGTAAGCGAAGTGGTGTAGAAAATAACAGGTCGGGAAAACGTGATTTTTGCCGATTGCATCGTCGGCATATTCAGAGCCATCACGCCGATAATCATAAAAATACTCGTTGCCATGCTCACTGCCGCGCGCGCTTGCCATAAATCAGCATTTAGCTGCAGGAAAACAAGGCTTTGGGAAAATAGGTAAGCATCGAAAATAAAAATAATGGCGAGGTTTAGACTGAGTAATTTAACTAATCGGTAATTGATAACATTGCGATACAACTGTTCAACGCCCAGCAAACCACCGATGGAAAATATAATGCCCTGCCAAATAATAAATTTCTCAAGCGCTGCGATCGAAGGAGACGTGTTGGCCATATAGAGCGCGGCGGTAAGCGTTGCAATGGTCCCACCGTAGACGGTGTATTTATAGAGTTTTGGCAGCGAGCTTGAGCAGAACGCCTCAGTGTTCTTTACCAAGGCAAATAGCCACACGGCGTAATGAAAAGTTTCTATACAGAGGATATGCTCTGAGCCAAGCGTGGTTATTTGCTGGAGTAGCGGGATTGAACTCAGCCATAGAAAGTGGATAAATGCGGCTACCGGTAAAGACCAGTGAAGGCGAGTTTGTTGGTGTTTTGCGGTTAGGGTAAGCGCCAGAATGAGGAATAGTAGTGCTGCACTGGCGAAAGCTGTTTGCGTTACGTTGCTAAATTCCATTCTTAGGCTCTTATTATAGGGTGCGTATAGAAGGGCATGTGCACCACGTATTTTGTCACCTAATTATATACTGTATCGTTTTTGGGCGACATTACAGCAGGCTGCATTATCTATGCTGCCTGCTGTAAATGCGAAACAACCTTGTCCATCAGTCGCTCAAACATGGGGCGGGCATCGAGAACGCGAGCCTTTTCGAACTGCATATCGTAGGCGAGCTGCCGGCGAGATTTTTCCAGCACTTTGAAACCGAAACGATTAACGAAAACATAGCTTTCGGCGTCCAGCTTACTGCTTAATTTACAGCGGACTTTCTTATTCGCTTTTTCATCGAAATACTCTAGCCAAGATCCATCGGGTATCTCCTTGGCCTCGAGAAAGTAGCGATTAGAGAGTTGTTCATAGCGGGATTGCTGCCGCTCCAATGCGGTCATCTCTTCCCAGGGCTTCTGCTCGGAGTCGCCTTTGCCAAGCGCGTTCTTTTGCTCCAGGCTCAGTTCTGAATACTCAACATGAGGTGAATCGGGCTCAGCCAGCGATATCAGTATTTCTTCTATGGCCGTTACTTTGGCTGCGCGCGTTTCGGGGTTATCAATGGCGGCCTCCATCCCGTGTTCAATTCGCTGTAACACTTCCGGTTGCAAGCGTTTCTTACGTGCAATCGAGCGCTCATCGGAATGGGGTTGGCACAACCAGATAACATCGCTAACCAGGCTTTCAGCCTCCACCCATTCGGCACTGTCTGAACCGTTTTTCAGGTAGGTAATAACCAATACCTGCAGCCAGGTGTTGGTTAGGAAATTACTGACGGTTTCAGGTAGTTGAGCGCTTCTCAGCTTATTGTACAGAGAGGTTTGAGCAGTGGTTCGCGCCAGACGAATTTTAGTTTTGCCAACTTCGGCCTCTGTTGTACGCCGCTCTACCAGCTCAGATTTACGTTTCTCTTTGGCAATCTCTTTTTCAAGCTCGTACAAAAATTCTTCAAATACCATTCCATCGGCTTTATACGAACGGTTGATTGTCTGTACGCCATCGGCAATCTTTCGATAGAGGGGGTCACGCTCCAGGGGTTTGCTTTCATCAAAGCTCAACCCTGCGCGCGTAATCACGTTGATTAAGCGACGAGCAGGATGTTCTTCATTTGTGAGAAAGCTTCTATCTCTTAAAGCAATTTTAAGAATGGGTATTTGCAAGCGGCAGATGAGTGATTGCACCGCTATGGGTAAGTTGTTATCAGACAGAACATTATCAAAAAACATAGCAATAAGATTGATAATGTCTTCATCGGGCTGTTCCAGTGCCTGGGGAACTTCCGGGTCGCGTTTGGCTAGCAGTTGGTTGATCACGTTGGAGATAATATTGCGAGGCTGAACCGACGATAACTGACGATCAACCAGAGGTTGGGATTTGGTCAGTAGCGTGGACAGCTGCGGGGAGGCCATGATTGGCCCAGGGTTGCTTGAATACAGGTAGTAGGTATAAGGCCCGGCAAGGCGAGCGGCTTTGTCACCGTTGTAGGACACATGGGTATGCGATCTGGCGCCAGCCATCAGGGCTCCAAGCGCGTTCAAATCCAGCTGGAAGTTCAGCGTGGTCTGATACTGCGCCTCTTGAGCGGGTGCACCGTCTGTTTGCTCTGTTTTTTCTGCGCTCCTATGGGGGAAATCATGAGAGTCCTTTTTATTAAGATGGCGGGGAACCTTGGGTAGAATACCTGCATCAAGTAGCACTTGGTTGGCGTCTGCGTAAAGGGGGCCGAGCTGCTTAAGTACGTGCTTTTCAAATAATTTAAACAGAATTAACCGCGCCTTAATATTGATTTCCAGCTGCTTATCGCAGGCATTTATAAATGCACTAGAGATTTGCTGCGGATCTATGGGGTTGTTGTCTTCGTTGACGGGTATTTGCAGCAGCAGGTGATCCAACCGAATCGTGAGCTCGTAAACTTCCTGTTTATACGCTTCGCGGGTGCGGCTCGACATATTCGTTAACGCCAGCTCTGTTTCCAGCTGGTCACCTTCAACAATTGCCAGATTGCTGGCATCTTCATATGCTGGGTTAGGTGATCTGGGGCTTTGTGTTATCAGAGTTGAAAAGCTGTCGCGGAGCTCCTGGGCAAACATGGCGATAACACCACGTTTTTTGATGCGTACTTCTCGCATTGACTCGAAATACAAATTTTGTTCGTTGTTGTTGGTGGCGCGTTTGGAAAGATCGTAAAAAAGATCGTCTGTTGCAGAGAACATATGCTCTAGAAGGCGCAGAACACTTTCGCTGGAGTGATTGCGAATATGCTCCAACAGCTTTGGCGGGTGGGTTGGCCCTTCAAATTTCTTGCCCACCAGCTCTAGATGCTCCGGTCGATCTTTCCTTGGTGCCATTCGTAAATACTCGCTGTGTTTTCGTTTTCTATAGTTTTATAAAAGAGGTAAATGAATCTGCTTAGATGTTATATGCATTTTTTATACCCCAGCAACGAAATTTGCGGTGTATCGCTCTTTTACTGTGACGCGTGTCACGTCACGTGATCCTGGTGACACGCAGTGATCTCCCGGGAAGCTGTTGCCTATGAGAAAAGTGGTCTTTTGTACGTGTAAATCATCATTTAATCGAGGTAATTTGTATAAATATCGATCGCGCTGGCGCGTAGATTGTGTTAGCCCTCACAGGATTTAAATATCTGTCTACGTAGTACATGAAATATTGTTGTAGGCCACAACATTTTTAATACTTTTTCTTATTGGTGTAAAATTTCCTGACAGTTTTGCGCCGTCCACCCAGGGTGATCAGGTATCCCCTTTTTATGCGGTCACTCAACTACCCATATTTTACTGATAGGGCCTATAATGTTGCTCCTTACGGCTTCCCATTATTGACTCTTAGCGGCGCTTTAATCTGCACAAGCGTTGAATGTTTATTTAGGTGACCTCCCATGTTGTTAATGATCGATAACTATGACTCCTTTACGTACAACGTTGTGCAGTATTTGGGAGAGCTGAAAGCCGATGTTGTTGTCGTGCGTAATGATGAGTTGACGCTAGAGCAAATCATCCAAAAAGACCCCGCCAAGATTGTCGTCTCCCCGGGGCCGTGTACCCCGAACGAGGCCGGAGTGTCCGTAGAGGTTATTCGGCACTTCGCAGGTAAAGTACCCTTGTTTGGTATTTGTCTGGGGCATCAGAGTATTGGCCAAGCGTTCGGTGGCAATATCGTGCGAGCCAGAGAGGTTATGCATGGCAAGCTGTCTAGTATTCACCATAAAGGGGTAGGTGTGTTTACCGGCCTTCCTAATCCCTATACGGCAACACGCTACCATTCTCTGGTCATTGACCAAGCAACACTTCCCGATTGTTTGGAGGTTACCGCCTGGACGGAAACAGAAGATGGTCAGGTTGATGAAATTATGGGGGTGCGCCACAAAACGTTGGCGGTAGAAGGGGTGCAATTCCACCCAGAATCCATTCTTAGCGAGCATGGGCATTCCATGCTGCAAAATTTCCTTGATACGCCTTAGCTATAGCGGGTGTCGATAACAACAATAAGGTAGCAACATGAATATTCAGCAAGCGCTGTCTACGGTTGTGTCGGGCTCGAGTCTGACGCAGGATGAAATGACGACCGTGATGAAGCAGGTAATGACCGGTGAAGCAACACCCGCGCAAATAGGTGGCTTTCTTGTTGCCCTGCGTATGAAAGGTGAATCCCTCGATGAAATTACTGGCGCCGCGATGGTTATGCGCGAGCTGGCAACCAAAGTGGACGTCAATTCAGAAAACCTTGTCGATACCTGTGGCACGGGTGGCGATGGCGCTAATCTATTCAATGTTTCAACCGCTTCCGCGTTCGTGGTGGCTGCCGCTGGTGGCCACGTAGCCAAACACGGTAACCGCTCTGTTTCCAGCTCAACCGGCAGCGCAGACGTTTTGGAGGCGGCGGGTGTTAACCTAGCAATCGCACCGGAGCAGGTCGCACGCGCTATCGAGCAGGTAGGCGTTGGTTTTATGTTTGCGCCAGCCCATCACGGGGCCATGAAGCATGCAATAGGGCCGCGTAAAGAGCTGGCCATGCGCACCATTTTCAATATGTTGGGGCCAATGACAAACCCTGCCGGTGTTAAAAATCAGGTTATAGGCGTTTTCAGCCGCGAACTCTGTCGGCCCATGGCCGAAGTGCTGGCGCGATTGGGCAGCGAGCACGTAATGATCGTCCACTCGGAAGATGGTCTGGATGAGTTATCGATCGCCGCAAATAGCTATGTCGCCGAGCTAAAAGCGGGGGTTGTCAGCGAATACATGATTAACCCCGCAGATCTGAATCTGGCTGCGGCCAACCTTGATGGCTTGTCGGTCCACAGTGCAGAAGAGTCGCTGGCCTTGATCCGGGGCGCGTTCTCGGGTGATGCCAGTGAGCACTCCCGCAAGGCGGCCAATATTATTGCGCTAAATGCCGGAGCCGCCATTTACGTTTCCGGGCTAGCGAACTCGTTGGTCGATGGCGTTGCAATGGCCGAAGATGCCTTGGCGACCGGTGCCGCCGGGGAAAAGCTAAAAGAACTCGTTGAATTTACTCAAGCGCAAGCATAGACAGGTATTCGTGTGTCCGAAACTCCCACAATTTTAAAGAAGATCATTGCTCGCAAACACGAAGAGGTTCTCGAGCGTAAAACCACTACCACCCTACAGCAGCTTGAAGAAAAAGCCGCAGCGCAGCCAGCAGCCCGCGGTTTTGTGGCAGCAATGGAGCGCAAACTGGCAGCAGGCGAACCGGCCGTAATTGCCGAAATTAAAAAAGCCTCGCCCAGCAAAGGCGTTATACGTGAAGATTTCGACCCAGTCGCAATCGCGCAAAGCTACCAGCAGGGGGGCGCGGCGTGCCTGTCGGTACTCACCGACATAGATTATTTTCAGGGTGCAGATGAATACTTAAAGCAAGCGCGCGCGGCAGTAGAGCTTCCCGTTATTCGCAAAGACTTCATTGTCGACCCTTATCAGGTAACAGAAGCTCGTGCGATAGGGGCAGACTGCATACTGTTGATCGTGGCGGCGCTAGCAAAACAGCAATTACACGACTTGAATACTCAAGCCCAGGAACTGGGTTTGGACGTACTTGTGGAAGTGCATGACCGGGCAGAACTTGAGCTTGCGCTGGCGTTACCGAACAAGCTAGTCGGCATTAATAATCGCAACCTGCATACGTTTGACGTAAGCCTGAACACCACTTTTGATCTTTTGGCAGATATCCCGAGTGAAAAAATCGTAGTAACAGAAAGCGGGATATTAGTGGCAAACGATATCGCCGTCATGCGTGAGCGTGGCGTGAATGCGTTTCTGGTCGGTGAATCCTTTATGCGAGCAGAAGAGCCCGGCGAAAAACTGAGAAAGCTGTTCTTTTAGTAAGAGCTGATAACACTATCAGCGAAGTGAAACGAGCGCTCCGTTGTTCTACACAGCGAAGCGCTCACAAGGCCAAGAGCCTTGTCGCTAGCGTGTTCCGAACACCACCATCGTTTTACCTTTAACCGAAACCAGGCCCTGATCTTCCAGGGTTTTCAGTACGCGACCAACCATTTCACGGGAGCAGCCCACAATGCGGCCGATTTCCTGTCGAGTAATTTTGATCTGCATGCCATCCGGGTGGGTCATGGCGTCGGGCTCTTTGCACAGGTCTAACAGCGTGCGGGCAACGCGACCGGTAACATCCAAAAATGCCAGGTCCCCAACTTTACGCGTGGTGTTGCGCAAGCGGCGAGCCATTTGGGTGCCCAGAGCAAACAAAAACTCGGGGTGAGCATCAGAAATTTCCTGGAATTTGGAGTAGGAAATTTCTGCAATTTCACACTCGGTTTTTGCTCTCACCCAGGCGCTACGATTGTCTTGTGCGTCAAACAAGCCCATCTCGCCGAAAAAGTCGCCATCGTTTAGATAGGCAACAATCATTTCACGGCCTTCTTCGTCCTCAATAAGAACGGTAACGGACCCTTTGATTATGTAATATAAAGAATCACTTTTATCGCCAGCATATATAAGCGTGCTTTTTGCTGGGTACCGGCGTCTATGGCAGTGAGCGAGAAAATCATCCACATTATTAATGTGAGGTGTTAGTGATACAGCAACCAATTTCGTGCCCTCGAGTCTTCGGAAACAATGATGTGCGACAACTACACACAAGTTTAGCGCGCTTATTCATTTTTTATATTTATACGTAGTGCGCGCTTCTGCGGCGAGTATAACCCGATACCTGCTAGAAACTGAACCTATACCCGCTAGAAACTGGACTGATACCGCAATTTCGAGCCAGTTATTGTTCATGAAAAATGTAAGCTGTTATAAAAATAACAACTAGGTCACGGAATTTTTAAATAGCAAATATTCATTTGTTTTATGTTAGGCTTCTGAGCCTTATATAAAATGAATTGGCGCATTAGGTTGTGTTGTGCTTTAGGTGTCTTTTATCAAGAGTTGAGCGTATTTATGCAGGCAAAAGTAAAGTGGGTGGATGGCGCCCAGTTTTTAGCAGAATCGGGAAGTGGTCACAGTGTTGTAATGGATGGACCTGCCGATCATGGTGGGCGTAATACCGGTGTTCGTCCAATGGAAATGTTATTAATGGGTTTGGGCGGCTGCGCTTCTTTCGATGTAATCAGTATATTGAAGAAAACCCGGCAAAAAGTCACAGCCTGCAGAGTAGAGCTGGAGGCCGAGCGCGCCGATGCCGTACCAGCGGTTTTTACAAAGATCCACCTTACCTTTATTGTTGAAGGTGCAGCTCTGAAAGAAGCCCAGGTTAAGCGAGCGGTAGAATTGTCTGCAGAAAAATACTGCTCTGCCTCCATAATGCTAGAAGCGGCGGGCGTTGAAATTAGCCACAGCTACGAGCTGGTAGAGCAATAACACAAAGCCTGTTTGCTTTTGGCGCTACAGGCTCCCAACGTTTTTTATTGATTCACACGACTGATTTGTTTGCGTATTTAACGTGTCGCCAAGGCGTTAAAGGCGATAACTCGTTTCTGTCATCGTTTTAGATATCAGCGTCATTACGCCCTTAATTGGCCCGGGAAAACGCACGCCGCCAGCGTCCAGCGCCGCGTGTGCATGCTTGGCTTCGTCCACCAGCATTTGCTCGACAATTGCACGGGATTCCCGGTCGTTAGGGGGCAGATCCTGAAGGTGCTTTTCCAAATGCTTACACACCTGATCCTCTGTTGCAGCCACAAAACCCAGGCTGATCTTATCGCTAATCAAACCCGCCGTAGCACCAATACCAAAGGATAGGCTGTACCAAACCGGGTTAAAAAAGCTGGTATGGCTGCCCAAATCGACAATCCTCTCCTCGCACCACGCCAAATGGTCAATCTCCTCGTTTGCCGCCTGCTCCATTTCAGCGCGTACTTCCGGTAGCTTTGCCGTTAGCGCCTGGCCCTGATACAAGGCCTGAGCACAAACCTCCCCCGCGTGATTCACGCGCATCAACCCGGCAGCGTGCTTTCGTTCACTGTCGGTCAGCGCCTCGCTCAATTCATCGCTGGCGGGTTTGGGCGATACCCGGGTAAGCGTTTGTGTTCCCGACGTGAGCGTACGCAGGGCGCGATCGGCACCACAGATAAGTGAATCCAATAAAGAGAGGGAACGGCCAGCCATAATAGAATCTGCAAGTAGGTGAAAAATAAAACCCGGCAGCGCTACAATGCATAAATCGAAAAACAGGGCGCAAGCCAAAGGGCGAAGATGAATAATAACGATTTGAGTCTGATACTCAATACCAATGTTGCAATAGTTGTTGTCGAAACCTGGGATGAAGCCAGAACCATAGAGCTGCTGCGAGACCTGTTTCGCACTGCCAGCCTGCCCTCATGGCGCTGGAGCTTTACTGAAGGCCTGGCACCGCTAGGCTTTGGCCTGGAGCTGGCGAACCCAGAGCAATATGCCGACCCAGAGGTCGCGCTCAACTACATCAAGCAATACCGCAAGCCGGGCGCCTTCGTACTATGCGATATTCACCCCTTTCTCGATACGCCCAAAATTGTGCGCCTACTGAAAGACATCGCCCTCCAATACGGTGTTGCTAAGCATCGGCTGGTACTGGTCAGCCATCGATTAGATCTTCCGCCGGAACTCTCCCGCCACGGGGCCTCGGTCTCCATCTCCATGCCCAGTGAAGACGAAATACTGGCCATTATTCGAGAGCAAGCGCGAGACTGGGCAGAGAGAAACCACAAAAATAAAATTAAAACCGACAACCAAACCCTGCAAAAACTAGTTAACAACTTAAAAGGCTTGCCCCACCAGGACGTTCGTCGGTTGGCCTATGGAGCCATCGCCGACGACGGCGCAATAACCGAAGCCGATTTACCCGAAGTAACCAAAGCCAAATTTGCGCTAATGAATATGGAAGGTGTACTGCACTTTGAATACAGCACCGCCCATATGCGCGACGTAGCTGGCCTGCACAACCTAAAAAAATGGTTGGAACACCGGCAGCACGCGATCTCCAATGACGACACAAAGCTGGACCCACCCAAAGGCGTACTACTCTTTGGAGTACAAGGCGGCGGAAAAAGCCTCGCGGCTAAAGCGATTGCTGGCGTGTGGGGCTTGCCATTATTACGCTTGGACATGGCCGCACTGTTTAATAAATATATTGGTGAAACCGAACGCAATTTACGCGAAGCCCTAAAGCTTGCCGATTTAATGGCGCCTTGCGTACTGTGGTTAGATGAAATAGAAAAAGGCATGGCCGACGGCAACGACGACAACGGCACACCCAAACGCCTGCTCGGAACACTCCTAACCTGGATGGCCGAAAGAAAAAGCCGCGTATTCATGGTGGCCACCAGCAACGACATTAGCCAGCTGCCCCCGGAATTAATGCGCAAAGGACGCTTCGATGAAATCTTTTTTATCGACCTGCCAGACCACCAAACCCGCTTCCATATTTTTACTATACATCTCAACAAACGCGAGCTAGAACCCTCCCACTACAACCTCGATGCCATGGCACAACTTACCGAAGGTTTTACCGGAGCCGAAATAGAGCAAGCCGTCGTATCTGCCACCTACAGCGCTGCCGCTCGCGGAACACAAGTAAGCCCCGAACTATTACAAGCCGCAATTCAACAAACCCAACCCCTGTCGATAGTAATGGCTGAAAAAATAGAACAACTACAGGCCTGGGCAAAAGAAAGAGCCGTAAAGGCAAACTAAAGCACACGGACAAACAATTCATCATTGGCCTTATAGCGCAGAACTCGCCGTGCCGTGGTAAACCGCAGCAATAAAAAAAATGTAGCGAATACGGTTTCTATGCTCTCTTACCGTTATCCAAAGTGGTTTATCGGTAAACTGATAATTTTGAGAGTTAAAGGAACTAAGATGAAAGCAAACATAATGCTAGCAATGCTACTGGCGCTATTGTGTTCGTGTGGCGGAGGAGGAAGCGGCCCGGCAACGGGCGGGCCAGAAGATCAACCCTCCAGCAGCTCAAGTTCCAGCTCCAGTAGTTCAAATTCCAGTTCCAGCAGCTCAAATTCCAGCTCCAGCAGCGCGTCTGTCCAGGCAGACACAACCCTAAGCAACAGCCTTACACTCGAAGCGGTTGGTAATAGCCGCACCATAAGTGTGAGCTTTGGCTTTAGCGAGAATGTGCGCGTAGGGCAATTTCTCGATGGAAGCTACTTTGCTGTACCAGCAGAAGGCAATAGCTCGGTAACCATTAACACGTTAACCAGCGTGGGTGGGCCAGTACGTGCAGATGAAAACCCGGTCTACCAGCGTCATGGCCTAACCGACAATACCAAAAATTATGGCAGCCACAACGCGACAGAAACATTAACCCTTCCCGTCGCTCGCTCTGCGGCAACCTCCATTGTTGCCGCAATACAAAAAGACGAAGCAACAAACGGAAACTGCGGAACCTCCGCCATTGTCGGAGAATGCCTAGACGCAATCTTTACCCTCACAATACTGCCAACCGTTCCCGCCTTAAACACCCTAAGGCCAGCGCTATCGACCGTAGAAAAAGATCTTCTAACCCTCGACGATTTTGATCTAACTGAAATTCCCCACATCAATTACTTCAACGGCCCCGGTGCGCCGAGCGACATTGAAAAAGCCAGAAAACGCTGGACTCAACAAACAGAAATATTCAGCGTACTGGATTTAGACGGCCAAATATTTTCCGAAGGCGGGCGAGCCTGGCGTTCCGACATCTATGGCGGTAACTATGGCTCCAGCACCGCCCAATCACTGAATACCGCTTGGAGCTGGGTAATGTCTGCCGATCTTAACAACGCAGAAGAATATGCAGCCTATCAAGGCCTAATTGCCGCCTTACTGGTTTATGGCAAAGACCTCTACCACGCAATATACAACGGCGAAACACAAGTCGCGCGATGGGGCGGTGGAGCGGGCCAATCTCACGGAAAAATTATTCCCATAACACTGTACGCCACGCTAAAAAAAGACAACGCACAAGAGTACAGCCACCTATCACAGCTAATTAGAAAAGTAGGCTTACTGGGTGGGCAAGTGCCTCCAGAGATGAACCAAATAAATACCGGCATAAACGGCCCCATCTGGGGCGATGGGGCAGACCCCCATCTACTCACAACATACGATGTTGGAGCCTATTGGGGCAACATCCTAAAGCAGCAGTGTTTTGACGGCGCGAGCGGCACATGCAATCCAAACAGTGGCAAGAAAAGCCAAGTCGACCCCCACCGCTATATTGACGGGCCGCCCGCTCCCGGAACCGCCTACTACACGGTCAGCTTTGGCTCCAACCAAGCCTTCGCTGCCGTTATGCTGTTGTTTCCAGAAGTAAGAGACATGATCAACGCAGGAGCCACCGACGAATATGCAGCATACAAAGACGCCAGCATTTCATTTATTCAGCGAGTTGTTACACAAGGGCTGCACACCGCCCCCGACCCCTGCGCCCCACCAGATGCACGTGAAGACCCCAGTGTTTGCGACGCCTATCGTTCACGCAATTGTGAATACTACGGGCTCAGCAATACCGGGGAAGCAACCTGGGGGCCAGACCCGGCCGACACCAACTGGGAAGACGGCATAAGCTGCATTCTCAACAACAGCGGCGGAAACACCGGCCAGAACGGGCGCTTCACCTCCCAACACGGAAGCCAACTAAACCCCAGTGGATACATCACCTGGAACTTCTACGAGAACTGGCCCGAACTGTACCGGCTCTATGCGCAATAAAGCCCCAATCCACGTTTCAACTAATTGCCGGGCCGCAGCGCCCTAACGCAAAAAACACTAACGCTCGAATAAAAAATCGTTCGCATAAGCCCAAAAAAGCAAGAGCATGTATATAAAAACACGCGCCACTATTCATCCAATGAGTTGGTTGGTGTAAGCATTACTGTGTACCCTAATAGCCAAATTGGAATGGGAGGGAACATGGATAAGTTTGACCGTTTTCAGCAACTGCACCGTATCTTTAAATCCCACAAACGCCCCGTCGCGATTACAAAAATTTCTGAAAAACTGGAATGCACCGAGGGCAACGCCAAGCGCTTGGTTCACCAGTTGCGCGATTACTGGCAGGCACCACTGGAATACAGTGGCGAACAGAAAGGTTGGTACTACAACCTAAAACAAGGCGAAAAATTCGAACTCCCCGGTTTATGGTTAACCGCCGACGAGCTGCAATCGCTTATCGCACTGCTCAATGTATTGCGCACCATGAACCAAGGCCTGGTCAGCGAAGAGCTGGGAGTGGTAGAACAAAGTATCGAAAAACTACTGGCGGCACGCGGTATCGCCGCCGCCGAATTTGGCCAGTGCATTAAATACCTGCCGCTGGCCAAACGGCAAACACAGCCAGCCATCTTTAACACCGTGGCCGACGCACTAATACATCGCAAACAATTACACATGGTGTACCGCGACTACAAAAACCGACAAACCACCCGCACACTCAGCCCCCAAACCCTAGTGTACTACCGCGAAAACTGGCAGCTAGACGCCTGGTGTCACCTTCGCCAAGGCTTGCGTACCTTCTCTATTTCCCGCATAGAGGTTATCGAAAAACGTAAAGGCAAAGCCAAAAATATCCCACAACAACAGCTAAGCCAACACTTTGCCAGCAGCTACGGAATATTCGCAGGGAAAGCCAAATACGCCGCCAAGCTTCGATTCTACCCCGAAGTCGCCCGCGAAATAGCCAGCCAGCAATGGCACCCGCAGCAAACAGGCGAATGGGAAGGCAAAAACTACCTGCTAACACTCCCCTACAGCCAAGACGCCGAACTAGTAATGGATATTCTGCGCTACGGAAACAACGTAGAAGTGCTAGAACCTACCGCGCTGCGCAAGCGCGTAAGAGACAAACTAGCAGCAGCTTTACGTTTTTATTAACACATAAAAAACACCACAAACACTGTATGGATAGGGAGTGTAAGTTTTGGTGATAGAGGAGGGTAAAGTTAATGCCATGGAATATTTACCGGCGAACAAACCCTACAGGCCGCGAATTCTATTGGGTGGCCTGGCAATGAGCGAGACATGCAGTGAAGTAAAGTGGTTGAACACGAAGGGAAAGCAATATGGACAATTTTGGCCTCAATGTGATTTTCCTGAAGAAAATACAGGCTTGTATTAGCGCTCGGATTACAGCAAGAGCTATGTGGGGAAGGTGATGAATAATAACCAAGAGTTACCGGCTTACTACAAATACTGGGGAAAGGCAAAACTCGACCCGAGTGGGGAAGGGAGTGACTACCACCTATTGGCATACCATAGTCTGGATGTAGCAGCAGTGGGGTGGCTTTTTCTTGATCCTGAATCACGTTTAAATCGAGATATTTCGGTATTTTTGGAAATTGATCCTAAGCAGCTACAAGGTATATTCACTTTGTGTCTAGCTCTGCATGACTTGGGGAAGTTTGCATCGGCTTTTCAGAGCCTCTATTCGCACAGCGTTGACGCGTTAATACAGCCAGGCTGCCGCAAGGATTACGATGGGCGTTATTATAGGCACGACCGCATGGGGCTTTTGTTTTGGAACCAAATAAAACAAAATTGTTTTGCCGAACAGCTTCTGTTTAATGGTTCACCTAGAGTAGATCAGATCCGTATCGCGGACACTTTTTCCGTATTTATGGAGTGCGTGTTGGGTCATCATGGCCAGCCTATTGATTCATCATCCCCTAAGTCAATTAAGCAATTTACCGATCCGGATAACGGTGAGGCGGTTAGTGCTTTTTTCGAAGATATATGTACCTTGCTTTCGCCAGTTTTGCCGTATGAACAATTTATGTGTGAGAAGTTTAAGCGAAAACTGGAGTTGGTTAGTTGGCAACTAGCTGGTGTTGCAGTGGTGGCCGACTGGGTGGGTTCTGACCAAAGTTATTTTAAGTTCGTTTCAAAGCCAACGCCTTTAGCTCAGTATTGGGAGCATGCCGTATGCACGGCTAAAAAAGCGTTAAACGCAACGGACTTAAATGCTGTTCCACAGGTACAGCGCTTTTGCTCGATTCAGCAACATTACGGTTTCGAGCCTACACCGTTGCAAAAATGGGCTGAAACCGTCGACGTTGATGATTCTGAGCAGCTATTTATTTTGGAAGATATTACCGGTGCGGGAAAAACTGAAGCGGCACTAGCGCTTACTCACCGGCTTATGGAGGCCGGTGCGGCCAGTGGGTTTTACTTCGGTCTGCCAACTATGGCTACATCTAATGCCATGTTCAGTCGGGTCGCAAAACACTACCGGCAAATGCTCACTTTCGATGGTCGGCCGCCGAGTATTGTACTGGCACATGGAGCCAGGGAAATGAATGACCTGTTCAAAGAAACGGTTTTGAATTCAGAAAATCCCGACAGCGAGTACGAGTCCAACGACTTAACCGCTACCGCGCAGTGTAACCAATGGCTAGCCGATTCTCGAAAAAAAGCCCTGCTTGCTCCAGTTGGTGTCGGCACCATTGACCAAGCTTTGTTGGCAGTGCTGCCCAGGCGCCATCAGTCGTTGCGCTTATTGGGTCTAAATAACAAAGTACTGATTTTTGATGAAGTACATGCTGCTGATGAATACATGTTCGAGTTGTTGGAAAGTCTGCTTGCTTTGCATCTTCATCAAGGGGGCAGTGCCATTCTGCTAACCGCTACTCTCTCGAAAAAGCAACGAAGCCGATTGACCCGTATCTGGCAAGAGGCCGCAGGACTAACGCCACAATTGTTACAGAAATTCGATTTTCCATTGGCAACCCGGGTCTCGTTAACTGCCAAAGAAACTGTTTTGGAGCAGCCGCTGGAAAGTCGTGATGATGTCAGTCGGTCTGTTGCTGTTGTGTTTATCCATGCATTTGAACGCTGTATTGTTGAAATTGTGCAGGCAGCCCAAGCCGGGCAGTGCGTCGTTTGGGTGAGAAACTCAGTGGATGACGCGTTGGAAGCTTTTGAGGCAGTTAGCACAGCATTAGAAAACTCGGACGATTGCCTGCTATTCCACAGTCGTTTCGTATTGGCAGACAGAAAAGCAATCGAGCAGAAGGTGCTAGCCATTTTCGGAAAAACGGGTGATTCAAGTGTTCGAGCTGGCAAGGTTCTAATTGCAACCCAAGTTTTTCAGGAAAGTCTCGATGCTGATGCAGATTTAATGATTTCCGATATTTGCCCAATAGACGATCTCATTCAAAGGGCCGGACGTTTACACCGCCATACTCGGAGTGAAAATGGCGGGTTCAAGCTAGGGATTAAAGACTCTCGTCCTGTACCTGAATTAATACTGTACGCTCCGGAATGGACAGATAGCCCACAAACCGATTGGCTCAGTAAGCAATTCAGAAATACCCAATATGTTTACCGCTCTCCTGGACGGTTGTGGTTGGGGATGCGCGAGCTGAAACGCCTTGGGGCTATACAAATGCCGGAAAATGCCCGCCAACTAATTGAGGCGGCATATGGTGATAACGCCTACGACGAAATCCCTGCACCACTCCTCAACCAGGAAAATACCATGCTTGGCGAGCAGCGGGCCAAGGCGGCCAAGGCTGAAAGCCAGTTAATCGATTGGCAGCAATATGGTTATTGCGATCGCAGTGCGGCGGGTTGGTACGAAGATAATACGGATATCAGTACCCGCCATAGTGATATTGAAACGGTAGAAATATTACTGCTGAGGAAAACTGAAGCGGGAGATGTAGTGCCATGGATTGAAGATGGAACACTCAGTGTGGCATTAAGCAAAATAAAGCTATCCAAAAACAAATATGCCGACAAGCTGGCGAGCATACCAATCGAACTTGAACAGGCTGTCGAACGATTTAGGAATAAAAACAAGCAAGCTAAATATTTGCAGTGTTGGCTGCCTGGTTTCGATGTAAATTTTACTTATGAGAGTACAACCGGATTTCGTGAATTTCAAAAGGAGGACGTATGAATTTAGTACAAGACCCCTGGCTGCCGTTCTTGTTAAAAGATGGCACACATAAAACATTACCTATCTCAGCAATTGTTGATGAGGACGTTGTCGATTTCGCCTTACCCAGAGCAGATTTTCACGGGGCGGCTTACCAATTTTCCATAGGATTGCTGCAAACCGTTTTCGCACCGAAAGACAGGTACCAATGGCTGGAATACTATGAAAACCCACCGGAAACAGAAATCTTACAGAAAGCGTTTGATACGGCCGCGCACGCATTTAATGCGGTGGGAGATGGGCCTCTGTTTATGCAGGATTTTAATGAACTGGAGGATTCAAAACCCTCTTCGATATCTGGGTTGTTGATAGAAGCACCTGGCGGCAACGGTATAAAACTTAATACAGATCATTTCGTAAAGCGTGGGATTGGCGAAACCATGTCGTTGGAAATGGCATTGCTTGCGTTGTTCACACTGCAAATAAATGCGCCTGCAGGTGGTGTAGGCCATAGAGTAGGATTGCGAGGTGGGGGGCCATTATCGACGCTGGTTTTACCTCAGAATGAGCGTTCCAGTCTGTGGCAAAAAATTTGGTTAAACGTCGTAAACAGAGATTTTTGGCGCTATGAAGATCCAAATTTTCAAGATGCGAGTGTTTTTCCTTGGCTAAGCACAACAAAAACCAGTGATAAAAAAGGCTCAGAAATATACGCCTCTGATGTTCATCCGCTACACATGTATTGGGCTATGCCACGGCGAATTCGACTGGCATATAGTCAATCAGAAGGGTTTTGTGAAATTGCTGGGGTGCCGTGTAACCAAACGGTATCGGAATACAGAGCACAAAATTATGGCGGTAACTATTCTGGCAGTTGGTCGCACCCATTAACCCCGTACAGGTGGAACATTAAAAAACCGGACGAAGAACATTTATCGATCAAAGGCCAGCCCGGCGGCATTACCTACAAAATATGGGATGTCCTAACGTTAACCGATAGTGACAGTGGACAGCAATGCGCTATTGTTGTTCGTCATTTTTACTCGGTTTGTGAGCTGCTGGAACAGCAGCAAAGTGAGGTGCCGCGGCTTTGGGCCTTTGGTTACGATATGGATAACATGAAGGCACGAGGTTGGTATTCCGTTTCGCTTCCAATTTTTTCTCTTGTGCCAGAGCAACAGGAAGCCCTGCTAGCTGAAGTAAAGAGCCTGCAAAAATTAGCAACTGATTCTCTTTGGCACTGCCGAACGCAGATAAAAACGGCTTGGTTTGAACGCCCCGGTGATGCCAAAGGCGATTTTAGCTTTATCGATTTGGCTTTCTGGCAGCGAACAGAGGCAGATTTTTTTCATGCCGTTCAGCAGCTTGTCGAAAACGCGCCTAACGACAAGCCCACGTTAGCGCCCAAGCAAGCGTCTTCCTGGCTAACGGCTTTACGAAATACCGTTCTGGATTTATTCGACGAACTGGCATTATCTGAGTTGGGGGCGGAAAGATCCATGACCAAACGCATTAAAGCACGACAGCAGCTAACCGGTTGGTTGTTCGGTGGCAAGGATATAAAAGCATTTAAAAAAGAAAATAATATTGACCGATTAGAGGAGACTGCGTGATGGACGACCATTCAAAAATCGTTGTACTACGCTGGTGGCAAAGTATGTTTCTACCGGCAACCCAGCTTAAAGAAAAAGGTATTTTGGCGGCCCCCAGCGCCCATAAGGCACAGTTAAGGCGATGTGAATCCGCCGATATTGCCATGCTAACGGAAGGTTTTCGTGCGCTTTGGCTGGGCTTAGACGAAAGCATTGTTAACGAACCGAACAGTAAATCTATAGAGAGTTGGGCAACTATTGCTGCCACTCTTGTTCATGTAAAGAATAATAGTTCAGTCAAACTGGCAGTAGCGGCAGGAAGAAAAGGGGATGGCGATAAATCGGTGGTTAGCGAGCTGCGATTTTCGCAATTGCAAAACGCTAAAACACCAGAAGACTTTTTACGGAGAATACGCCGCATTATCCGGCAGATAAAAGGTGAATTGGATGTTTTGAGCCTGGCCGAAAACATCCATCAGTGGTTTGAAGAGTATAACCAGTTTCGACCTCGAAAGGCCGATAAGCGTATAGCAGTAAAGTGGGCGATGGATTATTACCGTGCAGCCAGCATGAAGGCTAAATAAATTTAAATTTTTTACCAATTTTAAGGGATACGAAAAATGAGTCAATTTATTCAATTACATACTTTAACCTCCTATGCGCCTTCTAATTTAAATCGGGATGATTTGGGGCGGCCAAAAACTGCAAAAATGGGTGGCTTCGATCGGTTGCGGGTTAGCTCGCAAAGTTTGAAACGTAATTGGCGGGTATCGGAGTTATTTGAGGAAGCAATGGCCGGGCACATTGGAAGCAGAACAAAACGTTTCGGTTTTCCGGTTTATAACAAATTCGTTGAAGCTGGTGTGAAAGAAAAATCGGCTAAAGAATGGGCTACCGCTATTGCTGGTGTTTTTGGCAAAAGCAAAAAAGATTCGCTGGAAATTGAACAGTTGGCGCATATTAGCCCCGAAGAGGAACAGGCCGCTTTCGCGCTGGTAGACACCTTGATAGCCGAAAGTCGCGCACCGGAAAAAGAAGATTTGGATCTGCTGAAATCAAATCAAACGGCAGTGGATATTGCCTTGTTTGGTCGCATGTTGGCGTCCAGCCCGGCCTTTAATGTAGAGGCAGCATGCCAGGTAGCTCATGCCATCAGCGTTCACAGTGTCGTTGTTGAAGATGATTATTTTACAGCAGTAGACGATTTAAACGATGGAAAAGAAGATGCGGGGTCCGCCCATATCGGTGAATCTGGTTTTGCTGCGGCGTTGTTCTATAGCAATGTTTGTATCAATAAAACACAGCTTATCGAAAATTTGGATGGCAATGAAGCGTTGGCGAATCGGGCAATACAGGCACTAACCGAAGCTATCGTGAAAGTATCACCAAAAGGTAAGCAAAACAGTTTTGCATCCAGAGCTTACGCTAATTATGTGCTCGTCGAAAAAGGCTCACAGCAGCCTCGTTCTCTGTCTGTCGCGTTCTTAAAGCCAATTCAGAGTGAAGACCAGGCCGGCGCAGCCGTGGAGGCGTTGGAGGAACAGGTTGAAAATTTCGATCAAGTCTATGGTACCTGTGCCGATGAAAGGTATTCTATCAATGCCCTTGCAGGTAAAGGTAGTTTTGCCGAGTTATCCGAATTTGTTGCTCTTTAATCCTCTTTGAAAACAATAAACCAGGAGGAGAAAATGAAAGAGTATTTAGTCTTTCGGCTATACGGCCCAATGGCAAGCTGGGGGCAGGCCGCAGTTGGAGGTGATCGCCCCACCGGTCTGCAGCCAACCCGATCAGCAGTGCTAGGTATTCTAGGCGCGGCATTGGGAATTAAGCGAGATCAAGAGCAGCAATTAACCAACCTTCAAAATAGCGTATTGGTTGCGGTAAAACAGTGTGTTCCAAGCTCATTGATGCGCGACTACCACACTACACAGGTACCGTCACACAGTAATAAAGTTGTACACCGAACCCGGAAGAGCGAATTAAGCGAATACAAGCTCAATACAATTCTTTCGAGCCGTGACTATCGTTGTGATGGGCTTTGGATCATTGCTTTAGCTTCTACGACTTTGCCAGCGTACACGCTAGATCAATTGCGCAGTGCGTTATTGGAGCCGGTCTATGCTCTGTCGCTGGGCCGAAAATCTTGCCCTCCCGCGTTGCCTTTGGCACCGAGACTGGTGCAATGCGATAGCTTAAAGTCAGCCTTGGATACAGATTTCCCTACTATTACACGAAGTCAAAAAGAGGATTCACTTTGGTTAGGTGGGAATAGTCGCGTAACGTATTATTGGGAGGGCGACAAGTCTCAAATAGAACACTCGAATGTTCTCACAACAGAGCCGTGGGATGAACCTATCAATCGAATACGATGGCAATTTAAACAGCGAGTGATGCACCAATTATCTATTGAGGAGGGGCGCGATGTATCTGTCTAAGATTTGCGTGGTGAAATCCAGTCAGTCGGTAAAAGAATTGCTGCGAATTGGAGCAAACGGAAGTTACGCATCCCATCAGTTGCTTTGGACATTATTTACAAAGGAAATGCAGCGTGGTTTTTTGTATCGTGAAGAGATAGGTCATAGTGGGTTACCCGAATATTTTGTGTTGTCCGGAAATAAACCCACGAACAATGAAGCGCTGTTTAATATTCAGAGCAAAATTTATCAACCAGCTCTAGAGCCTGGTGATCGACTAGCGTTTCGTTTGCGCGCGAATCCCACTATTAGTATTAAAGACGAAGCCGGTAGAAGCAAAAAACACGACGTGTTAATGCATGCGAAACGCAAGGCGAAACAACAAGGTATTTTATCTGCCGAGAAAATAAAGGAGGTAATGGAAGACGCCGCCAGAAGGTGGATTGCAGATAATGAGCGAGTATCTGGCTGGGGTATTACGCTAGATGTTCTACCGGAAATCGAACGCTATGCCCAACACCAAAGCTCTAAAGTAAAGGGTGAAAAAATACGTTTTTCCAGCGTGGATTTTCAAGGTGTACTTACAGTAGTTGATGTAGATAAATTTTTAAGCCAGTTGACAGCTGGGTTTGGAAGGGCAAAGGCTTTCGGCTGCGGCCTAATGCTAATTCGCCGCATTTAAACAGTGAGTAAAAGGACTTATGAAAAATAAACTGGAAGTGCTCGATCAGCAGATATCTACCCATACTGTTGATGGTATTGAGTATATCTGCATTACCGATATTGCTAAATATAAAAGAAGTGATCGAGCTGCGCATATCATTGGTAACTGGGTTAGTAGCCGTAATACCATTGAGTTTCTCGGTATATGGGAGCAGTTGAACAACCCCAATTTTAAAGTCCTCGAATTCGAGGACTTTAAAAAACAGGCTTGTCTCAACAGTTTTACCCTAACCCCAAAACAATGGATCGCGGTTACGGGTGCGATCGGCATCGTGTCCGAGGCCGGTAGATACGGCGGCACCTACGCGCAAAAGGATATTGCCTTTGAGTTCGCCAGTTGGATCTTGGTTGAGTTTAAACTCTACCTAATTAAGGAGTTTCAACGGCTCAAGGAACAGGAATTCCAACAAATGGGCTGGGATATACGTCGTAATCTTGCCAAGGTGAGCTATCAAATATATGCCGATGCAATAAAAGAGAATTTGATTCCTGATACCCTTTCCTCGCAACAGGTTAGCTTTGTTTATGCTAATGAAGCTGATCTGCTGAATGTGGCACTGTTCGGGATTACCGCAAAGCAGTGGCGCGAAGAGAATCTTTCGTTGGGCGGTAATATGCGTGACCATGCCAATGTGCATCAATTGGTATGTCTGGCTAACCTTGAATCTATGAACGCGCAGTACATTGCTGAAGGCTTATCCCAGGCACAAAGGGTAGTGAAATTGAATAACATTGCTATTGGGCAGATGCGGGTACTTATCAAAGCAGCCAATTTTATTACCTCACAAGAACGCGAACAGGGCGGAGGTGAGTTATAAATGGCATACATCCCCCTCAAACCTATTCCTCTAAAAAATAGAATCTCGATGATTTTTATCGAATACGGGCAAATAGACGTAAAGGACGGGGCTTTTGTGGTTATCGATAAAACAGGAATTCGCACTCATATCCCTGTTGGATCGGTAGCCTGTATTTTACTGGAGCCGGGAACCCGAGTTTCCCATGCCGCCGTAAAGCTAGCGTCTACCGTTGGCACTTTATTGGTGTGGGTGGGGGAAGCAGGAGTAAGGTTGTATGCATCGGGTCAGCCGGGCGGTGCGCGAAGTGACCGACTGCTATACCAGGCCAAGTTGGCCTTGGATGATGACCTACGCTTAAAAGTCGTTCGTAAAATGTACCAGATTCGCTTCAACGAAGAACCACCACAACGAAGAAGTGTAGAACAGCTTCGCGGCATAGAAGGCGCTCGGGTAAGGGAAATGTACAAGTTGTTCGCCAAACAATACGGTGTGGAGTGGCACGGAAGAAACTACGACGTAAAAGACTGGGAAAAAGGCGATATCACCAACCGTTGCTTAAGTGCGGCTACCAGTTGTTTGTACGGCATTACCGAGGCGGCAGTACTCGCAGCTGGTTATGCCCCTGCTGTAGGCTTTATTCACACAGGTAAACCACTTTCTTTTGTTTACGACATTGCCGATTTATTTAAATTTGAAACGGTTGTTCCATTAGCCTTTCGCATAGCCGCAAAAAAGCCGCACAGCCCCGACAAAGTCGTGCGCCGAGAATGCCGGGAATTATTTCGAGCAGACAAAACATTAAAAAGTCTAATCCCCTCAATCGAAATGGTATTGGCGGCGGGTGAAATAACGCCACCGAAAGCTCCAGAAGAATCCGTTCCCCCCGCGATTCCAGTGCCAGAAAATATCGGTGATGAAGGGCATAGAACTTAATGGCGTTCACCGTAGTTGTAACTGAAGCTATACCTCCCCGCCTGCGCGGAAGGCTCGCTGTATTTATGCTCGAGGTTCGCGCCGGTGTTTATATGGCCGATCTATCCCTTCGTGTGCGAGAAAAAATATGGGAATACATCGAATCTGATATTGAACAGGGTAATGTCGTTATTGCCTGGGCAAACAACTCCGAATCGGGTTTTGAGTTTCAAACGTTGGGGGAAAATCGCCGGGAGCCAGTGGATTGGGATGGTATAAGGCTGGTTTCGTTTCTTCCTAAAGATGACGGAAAAGCTCTTTAACAATTTGGTAGAAAAAAAGCTTAGAAAAACACCTTTAAAAACAATGGTGTAAACTAAGAGAGTTCCCCGCACCCGCGGGGATGAACCGTTATCGGCGCCAAATTAGTGATGCTGCTCTATGAGTTCCCCGCACCCGCGGGGATGAACCGGCCATGAGAGCGGAGCAACTGAAACCGTACGAGAGTTCCCCGCACCCGCGGGGATGAACCGCAAATGGAGACCTAACCGGGTTTCTATCAGCAGAGTTCCCCGCACCCGCGGGGATGAACCGCTCGCTTAGCGTATACGTCCTGCCCGAATACGGAGTTCCCCGCACCCGCGGGGATGAACCGAGTGGGTGCCGGGCCAAAACAGGGTATAGCTCGAGTTCCCCGCACCCGCGGGGATGAACCGTATTCGCTAATGCATGACAGCAAAGCGCTTGGGAGTTCCCCGCACCCGCGGGGATGAACCGCTGTGAGAGAAGTGGCCGCTTGTTGCTGTAACGAGTTCCCCGCACCCGCGGGGATGAACCGTGTCGATCCATCCCACGAATACGAGAACTGATGAGTTCCCCGCACCCGCGGGGATGAACCGTTTTCCTGTAGTGATGAGAAAGGAAAAATAATGAGTTCCCCGCACCCGCGGGGATGAACCGCTGTAACGAAAGACGAAAACGGTCAGGAGGTTGAGTTCCCCGCACCCGCGGGGATGAACCGTCGTGTCAATATCTGGATCATCTAGCGAGACAGAGTTCCCCGCACCCGCGGGGATGAACCGTATAATACCCTCTGACGAAACGGCTGTAGAAGGAGTTCCCCGCACCCGCGGGGATGAACCGCAATTCTAATTTTGTCACTCGTCCCCCTTGTGGAGTTCCCCGCACCCGCGGGGATGAACCGGCGGCTATTGACGTTCATCATGCTGGAGCGATGAGTTCCCCGCACCCGCGGGGATGAACCGCGTTAATGTAAACGCCACTGCCATGGCAGTGGGAGTTCCCCGCACCCGCGGGGATGAACCGCAGGGGGAGGCCATGGTTGGCATATTAAATGAGAGTTCCCCGCACCCGCGGGGATGAACCGGGGTATAATATAGGTAGGTGGTACATACCGCAGAGTTCCCCGCACCCGCGGGGATGAACCGAGAAGTTCCCGTCATGTAGGTTTGATGAAATCGAGTTCCCCGCACCCGCGGGGATGAACCGATGAGGCTGGTAGGCGTGATCAGTGGGAGCCAGAGTTCCCCGCACCCGCGGGGATGAACCGCCTCATATAAACCCGGAGTGCAGTGTTGCATTGAGTTCCCCGCACCCGCGGGGATGAACCGCGTCTACGGGGATGTTGCTGGGTGGACCGACAGAGTTCCCCGCACCCGCGGGGATGAACCGACTCAACCACCAACGCAAGTATTATATTACACGAGTTCCCCGCACCCGCGGGGATGAACCGAGCCGCATGGCTTGCAGAGCTTCACACACACTGAGTTCCCCGCACCCGCGGGGATGAACCGATACTAGACGAAATAACATGCCAAATTTATTTGAGTTCCCCGCACCCGCGGGGATGAACCGTATGGCAAAAGCTCTGCGATGAAAAAGCCCCCGAGTTCCCCGCACCCGCGGGGATGAACCGAATTCCTGGTTACTCTGATGAGTATCTGTTGTGAGTTCCCCGCACCCGCGGGGATGAACCGTGCGTGTTGCTGGTTATGAGGAAGTTGCAAAAGAGTTCCCCGCACCCGCGGGGATGAACCGCGTGACAGTCTGGCGAGAATTGCGCAGGTTAAGAGTTCCCCGCACCCGCGGGGATGAACCGCTTCCACACATCACCATTTTCATCAACAGCATGAGTTCCCCGCACCCGCGGGGATGAACCGTATGCAGTCACCTTCACTAGCACCAGAAACAAGAGTTCCCCGCACCCGCGGGGATGAACCGAGCTTGGCGAGTATGCAGAAGGTAATGCCGCCGAGTTCCCCGCACCCGCGGGGATGAACCGTTTGACGACTACATTGATCATTTTTATAAAATGAGTTCCCCGCACCCGCGGGGATGAACCGCTAGGCGGTACTGTACCTGCAACGCCATTTATGAGTTCCCCGCACCCGCGGGGATGAACCGTTACCTATAACCCAGAAACCCCAAGTTTTTCAGAGTTCCCCGCACCCGCGGGGATGAACCGTGCCCTCTTCCTATCATCGCGTTATTTATGCGGAGTTCCCCGCACCCGCGGGGATGAACCGAGATTCAGGTTAACTCAGAGCAGCCTGGAATCGAGTTCCCCGCACCCGCGGGGATGAACCGACTATCGGTCAAAAAAGCGCCGTGACCGTGTTGAGTTCCCCGCACCCGCGGGGATGAACCGAGTTGGCGCAAGCCGAAATTGATGCAGTACAGGAGTTCCCCGCACCCGCGGGGATGAACCGCTTGTCAAAACTAGTACGAATTTTACGAACAGGAGTTCCCCGCACCCGCGGGGATGAACCGTCTGCATCTAGCTTGTTTGACTCGATATCGAAGAGTTCCCCGCACCCGCGGGGATGAACCGTTGCTTAATGATAGTTTTCGCATAGATAGTTTGAGTTCCCCGCACCCGCGGGGATGAACCGGTAGCCGCTTTCAAGCTGTTACCTGGATCTCAGAGTTCCCCGCACCCGCGGGGATGAACCGTCGGATCAGAACCCACTTGATTACTAACATTAGAGTTCCCCGCACCCGCGGGGATGAACCGCAGTGTTGAAGATCTTGCGCTGGCGCTAAGGAGAGTTCCCCGCACCCGCGGGGATGAACCGAGGCGGCGGAAAGGCATTTCCTGTCTCTTGAAGAGTTCCCCGCACCCGCGGGGATGAACCGCATTTTCTGTCTCTTGAATTGAAGCGCGAGAAGAGTTCCCCGCACCCGCGGGGATGAACCGAGATTAATAAAATCAAATGAGCACACACTTTAGAGTTCCCCGCACCCGCGGGGATGAACCGTTTAAACATATCGAAAGCTTAGCTGTTCGAACGAGTTCCCCGCACCCGCGGGGATGAACCGGGATGGCGAGTTGATAGATCGTTTGACTGGGGGAGTTCCCCGCACCCGCGGGGATGAACCGGCGGCAATGACAGAAGCCGCGAATGTGGTAGGGAGTTCCCCGCACCCGCGGGGATGAACCGAGATGCAAATTGTTTTGTCTAGTCACGAGTATGAGTTCCCCGCACCCGCGGGGATGAACCGTTTATGAACAAACAGATCCCTGAATCACAGCTGAGTTCCCCGCACCCGCGGGGATGAACCGGTCTGCATTGTTTACGGCCTTCATATGCATAAGAGTTCCCCGCACCCGCGGGGATGAACCGGGCAACAACAACAATGTTTCGGGTCGTGATAAGAGTTCCCCGCACCCGCGGGGATGAACCGCCCGCCCGACAGGCGAGTCGAGCGTTATTACAGAGTTCCCCGCACCCGCGGGGATGAACCGCGATAGCAGTCTTGTTGAAGATGACGTCAAAAGAGTTCCCCGCACCCGCGGGGATGAACCGGTTATCATTGATGATAGGGTTGATGTTGTTCGGAGTTCCCCGCACCCGCGGGGATGAACCGTTAATTAGTGCTTTCTGTTGTGCCGTGATGATGAGTTCCCCGCACCCGCGGGGATGAACCGCGCCAAATAATTTATGGCTTTGAGTGGAAAGCGAGTTCCCCGCACCCGCGGGGATGAACCGCTGATCCAGGTCTTTTTTTGTGAAATATTTTCGAGTTCCCCGCACCCGCGGGGATGAACCGTTCTTTAAAGATAAAATCAAATTCGCATACGAGAGTTCCCCGCACCCGCGGGGATGAACCGAGACATTGTTAGTAACGAGTTGGTATTGAATGGAGTTCCCCGCACCCGCGGGGATGAACCGCCGATCTTGATCACCCGAACTCTCCGGGGCAAGAGTTCCCCGCACCCGCGGGGATGAACCGTTAAAGAGAGATGAAAATGGCGTTTTATATCGGAGTTCCCCGCACCCGCGGGGATGAACCGGAATCTGACTTTATGTTCATTTTCACTTTCTGGAGTTCCCCGCACCCGCGGGGATGAACCGAGGATTTAACATGAGCAAAAAGAAAAAGCTTGGAGTTCCCCGCACCCGCGGGGATGAACCGAAATGGAGTTTGTATGGAGAACAAAGTACCAAGAGTTCCCCGCACCCGCGGGGATGAACCGTCGCTCGGTTTCATTCACTCCTCCATTAGCGCGAGTTCCCCGCACCCGCGGGGATGAACCGATATTAAATGATGAGTTCGAGTGTAACGATGGGAGTTCCCCGCACCCGCGGGGATGAACCGTTTATTTACCAGATTAATTTGCGGCAGCAAAGGAGTTCCCCGCACCCGCGGGGATGAACCGGGTGGAATCTTCGTTTTTTAAGAGGAACGATGGAGTTCCCCGCACCCGCGGGGATGAACCGCATAGTATCAGCCATAAAGGCGGCGGCTGCGTGAGTTCCCCGCACCCGCGGGGATGAACCGCTCTCTACAAGTTGCGGATCCAGGCTCAACATGAGTTCCCCGCACCCGCGGGGATGAACCGGCTGTATATGGCTCATCAACGCCAGGAGAGGTGAGTTCCCCGCACCCGCGGGGATGAACCGCTTTTTATGCTGTTTGCATTCGCATAACCATTGGCCAACCACACTCACCAACGCTGGCGATTCAAGCGCTCAACCCGCTTTCTGCCGAGATAATATTAAACGGCGATTTGGCTATTACCTATGTAGTATTAGCCCGTGCGGATTTTAATAACGATGGTTTTGAAGATATCTTCCTGCGGCTGGACTGGAATATAACCACAGCCTTTGGCAAAGGGTTCGACTGGATTATAGTGAGTAAAGCATCTGCCAATCAGCTTCCCACTATTGTTTCGCGCGCAGAAAACAATGTGCGCCTACCAGAACAGGCACGTTAGTCAGTGGGGAAGATGCGTACGGAAGGAGTGAGTTTGTGCAGATGATTAGGAAGGCGGGTGTGGCGGAGAGTGGGGATTTGTAGGTTGGATGGGGCTGATTTCGACCCAAAGCCGACCTTAAAAAACAAGTTACTCTGGTTTATTATTTTTTCTTTGAGAGTTATGCTGCAATATTCTGTGTTTAAAAACGGGATATTGAACCCTAATAATATTGTTAAATGCCTGTAATCGCGAAGTCCAGAGCATTAATAATTTGCTCTCTGAAATGTGAAAGAGAGCCAATTGGATTGCTTAAAATATTAACAGGAACAGAAGAAATCTGAGGCGTTAAAAGTAGAAGTTTCTCATCTTCGAATGAAATTTCTGGAGTAAGATTTGTCATTGCCTCATTTGTAAATGAGGCAGCATGCCCCAAGGGGATAATTATCCGTGTGGCAATTTCCGAAATGTAGGGGCTTTGAATATCAAGTAGGTATGGGTAGTGCTTCTTGCTCTGCTTACTAGGATTGCGGTATACGTCAAACTGAGCCATTAAAAAGTACTGAACTCGTCGCCAAAGCAGCCGTTCGTTTCGATGAAAGAGTTATATGCATTAATGGCAGCCTTATTATTTTTGGCCCATTTGGCCGCTTCAGCTTGAGCTAGCCGATGTTTTAGTGCTTGTTCTAATGTAGCTGAAAGGTTTATGTTTAAGGCTCGTGTTTTGGCTAGTAAGTCACTGTTTACACTGAGGTTTGTAGGCTTTTTTGGGGCTTCTGTATTGTACAAGGGGTCCATATAAGTACCTCGGGTATGCGTATGTATGTGCGCATAGTAAAGCATTTAACAAGGGTGTCAACCTGACGCCCAAAGCTACGCTGGTTTTAGCGCATGGCCTACGGCCATTTTTGCACAATACCAGCTCCACTTAGGGCGCAGGTTACACCGGCGTTATGCAATACGAGGATAAGAATCGAGATATGATTTATAAATTTATAATAGTGGGTTTAATCGTTTTATCGCTTACTGCTTGTGTCTCACCTACGGCAAATATTAGTAAGTCATATTCTTTAGATTCTAATTCTCAAAATGGACTTCTAGTTGGTTCAGTAAAGTACCGTGGATTGCTGTCAGGGTATCGAATTTATTTCCGTGGAATAGATAACGAACAATCTGGTTATTTTGAGGCTGGAGTCGGTATTATGCTAATTCCTATTCCACCTAGTAGCGATTTCAAATACACAAAAGGAAATCTTCAGGTTGCAGAACTGCCAGCAGGTAAATATGAAATTTCGCGCTGGGGTGTTAAAAGTGGCTATGTAAGTTTAAGCCAAACCCAGCCGTTCGCAATTAATTTCGAAATCAAGCCTGGAAAGGCCACCTATATAGGCTCATTCATATTTACAGTAACAAGCTCAATCGGCCTAACTGTTACGGGTGTCAAAGTGGATTTTGAAGAAAAATATTCACAGGATATCGCGGTATTACGAGAAAAATATCCTAATCTTGGAAGCACCGAAATATTTATGGGATTAGAGCCGGAATTTACGAAAAACGATGTAGGTGGTACGAGCAGCGCTCGCTGGGAGATGCCGCCTGTTTTCATTCCTGTTGGAGGGTAAATGCATACAAGCGTATCCAGGCTCAGCCGTAAGCCGCTTGGACCTCCACTACATTGCTCGTTTTGTGCTTTTCAGCTAAACAATCAACTACGTTACGGCCCCTGATACGGGCGTTAGCTGAGCTGAATGTTTCCGTAATTGGATATCCTGTCTGTTGTGGGGGTTGGTATTACTAAAATTAATGGGTGCTAATTGTTTTTAGGTTCACCGCTTAAGTTGGCCCGAAGTCGGAAAGTGTTTTTACCGGCAAGTAGTAAAGTTGAGTAAGTCGTGTCGGAAGTATGGCCCATTGGCAACTACGAGCTTTCAGTGGTAGAGTTTTTTAAAAACAATCAGGGCAACGTTACTGTGCTGTTCGTGGAGTTCAATTCGGTGCCCTAAAAAGTTGCTGTTGCTGACATTTTTTCCGTCGTATTTTTTGTGCTTGTTAGCACAAAATCTGCAACTCCAAAAATGCTGAAAAGCAAGGCGTTAATTCCAAACTGAGAAATCATGAATGATGTAGACTGGCAAAATACAGATGCAATTTGCTGCGTTTTATCGAATTATAGATCGTCTGAAAATGTACGCAAATTTTTAGCCCACTTTTTATATGAACGAGATCATTTAGCCCCAGACTATCATTGTCATCCTGAAAACGAAGAGATACTCTTTGAGTCAGAACAGGATATGATTAGTTGCTTTGCCGATACTCCAAGCTATAGCGGTCTTTTTTTCTGGAATGGTCAGTCAAAAATCTTAGATGGTAAAGTCATGCTTGGTGCTGACTTTATGCCTGATGGAAAAACAATTTATAGCATAACTTCTCAGGCAAACGGTAAAGTGGAAGAAGAAATATTAGATAAGCTTAAGGGTTATCTTGGCTCCGATGCAGCACTGATTTATTACAACCAGTATCCAGGGTTTGAAAATTCACTTGAGTTTTAATCGAAATATCATCAATTAAGTAAAAGTTAACACGGCCATCGTAGCGACCACTTTTCCGTCGCTTCAATTTGTACTTTGATAGAGCAGATCAAAACAACTACAAAGTGGTGCCAAATGGCTACGTTATGTTTTTTATCAATTTTCATCTGAATTCTAGGTAAGTACAGTGAAAAAATGGTTTGTTTGCTTATCTATTTCAGCGATTGTTTGCGCAATGGGATTGGTTTATTTTATACGTACAAAGGTTCAAATTGTTTGTATTGAATCCGGAGGGGTTTGGCTTGGTATTCTCGAAGGATGCGAGAGCGGAAGCGGTATTACCATGCAATATTTTGGTTCACCGCTCGCTATAGTAATATTCTTTGGTATTGTTCTTGGTGTTAGTAGTGTGTTGGTACAAGTACATTCAATGGCATTAAAATCAATCCAATCAAAAACATAACAAATCGCTACACACGGGCCCATTTTGCTACGCTCGTTTGTGTATGTCGCTTTGCTCCATTTTATACAAACGCTCTCCGCAAAATGGGCCGGTAAGCTAGGCGTTATGAATATGAACCTACGAAAAGTTATGGTTTGGTTTGACCTTAAGATTGGCGACCCAAGTGAAAAATCAAGTTACTCTGGCTTACTAGTTTTGCTTTGAGAGTTATGCGGCAATATCCGTGTTTAAACACGGGATATTGCACCCCAATAATATTGTTAAGTTTCACATAAATTGAAGGAATGACTTATGTTAGGAAAAATTAAAGCTCGTATAAAGGAGTTAGATATTGAACTGCCTGAGCCAAGTAATCCTGGTGGTAGTTATGTTCCATACCATATATCTGGGAGTCTATTGTTCTTAACAGGCCAGCTGTGCCACTGGAATGGTGATCGTCTGTTTACTGGAAAACTTGGAGCAGAGTTCGATACTAACGAAGGGAGTAAGGCCGCGAGCATTTGCGCATTAAATCTTCTTTCTCAGGTTGATAAGGCTTTGGATGGTGATCTGGATCGTGTTGTCAAGATTATACGCTTGGCGGGTTATGTAAACTCGACACCCGATTTTCATGGGCAATCTCAAGTTATGAATGGGGCTTCAGAGCTATTTATCGAGGTATTTGGTGAGAAAGGTAAGCATACGCGTCTGGCAGTAGGTGTGAGCTCGCTCCCGTACAATGTAGCTGTTGAAGTTGAAGGGGTTGTTGAGATCAGCCCAGCTTAACAAAGCCATCATGCACCGCCAGCAAGCTGGCTGGGCAAATTTTCCGTCGCTCGTTTTTGTGTTTTACGCTACGCTAACACAAAATCAATCCACTCCAAATTTGCCGCATATGGCGGGCGTTAATCTAAAAATAGGGAATATTTATGAGAAGGGCAATTTTATTTTTTTCGTTAGCTTTCTGAGTGCGTGTGCTATACAGCCTACAACAGAGAAAAATTCTATTGATGGTAGGTTTTCAGATGCAATATACAGAGTAGAAAATTCAGGGTTTATTGGGTGTGCACCAAGCGATATATCTATTTTGAATGTGGTTGATTTAGCTTTAGGCATGTCAGAGGCTTGGGTAGCAGAGTGTAAAAATTGAAAATATTACTGTTCTAAAATAGCGAGAAAATATGGCGAGACTTACACAACTCAAGTTGGTTGCAAGGAGTCACTTTAATAACATATTTCCTTCGATATGGGAAAAACATACAAGGCAGTCAAGTCGACCTCCACTACGTTGCTATTTTGTGCTCAAATAGAACAAAAATAGCAACTTCGTTTCAGTAACTTACCGCGGCGTTATGAGTTATAGGATAAAAGATATATTCACTAGGATCAGATTTTTCACTGAAGACTAAATCAGATTCCCTGTCTATAATACGAGGGAAAGTCATTAGGCCAATTTTTTGTGTGCCGTTAACAAGTATGTCGATGTTAATGCTAGTGAAAGAGTTTACGCGTAGTTAATAAACTTTTTTCCATTTTCTCGAGGGTATATGGGGGCAGGTCTTGATACTTGCCTTTCTCTTGAATGTCCGCTTTTGGCCGAAAAGGGACGTTAAAACCAATGGTTTTGGCTTGTTGATCTTTTACACACACACTTTCACCTTCGACACTTATACGTAAAAACCTTTGGTTATTTTAAAATTAAATGTAAGTCATAAATTGTCGTGTAGAGGTTGAAGAGTTTTTTCTTCACCTTAAAAATCCATTTAACGCTTTGCGTCGATCAACTCACTTTGTCGCTACATGGATCCAAACAGGCCGTAGTTTTACCCCGGCCTTGCCTCTACCACATTAGAATCCGCGTGAGATGCCGATAAGGGCTGATACAGTGCTATCGGTGTCAGGCTCAATGAAAGGGCTATTTGAGATTTCGTCGGGCAACATGCTGTATTTCACTAGCGCCATCAAGGACCACTTATTTCCGAGCGGGCGAAAGTAGGAAAAACCGACGTGCGCAATAGTGGCTGCGTCAGGTCTGTAATTGATAACACCGCGAGCCACTTCTTCGTCTAGCGTTCCGTAGTAGTAGTTTGCGTTGTCTTCAGATATCCAGGTGGCTCCCAGGTTGAGTGTCATCATGCCATTGCCCAGTCGAACGGGATAGCCATATTGAACCGATGCCTCTTGGCCTCCACTTGTGTCGGTCACATCGGCCAACAGTTCCAGTTCTATCTCGCCAGCTTCACCTTTCCATTTCATGCCTACGCCTGCATCCAATGCGAGATCGCGATCTTCCAGTAATCGGTAGTCAATGCCATTGCTGGCGAGTTCTTCTCTGCCTAGATCGTTTACTGAAAATCCGTCAAAGCGAAATTTTGTTATTGCAGAAAGCTCGAACGATTCGTTGCGGACAACATTCCACCCGGCGGTGACGCCGCGAAAGTAAAAGTTTTCACCCTGATAGGTGATCAGCGGAATGGGAATGACTCGCGCCCCTTCGCCTGCATAGGGGCTGTCGCTGAGTATTGCTGCGATACCAACACTTAATCGTGGTGGTCCACCACCCGCGCCTCTGCCTGATCCTTCTTGGGCCGCTGCGTTGCAAGACAATACAGACAGAAAAACTGGCCAGAGTAATTTATTCATTCGACACAGAACCTCATTAAACATAAGTAGTGAAATACCGGGGAGTCACATGTGCCCCACGTTTCGATCATTGCGCGACTGCAAGCACCCACGGCAGAGTAAACCATCGATGTCGCAATAATGTCGTAATTGTTATTGGAACACTGAGAATCGATATTAGCATGCGGAACCAATTAAACACGGTTACAGACGGTTACAAGCCGTTACATTCAATGCGGCCTTATTACTGCGGGTTCGATTAAAAGTTTCCAGCCGAAGTGGGGCAGATGGGTTTGTGTCTTAATATTTGGCTTTCGCTCGGCTAGCCCGAGCGCATCATTTACCGCTACGCCCAAGTCGCATACGGTACTTTCAATCTTTGTGTGACGGAGTAACAACAGAACTGAACTGAGCTGAGCTGAAGGTAAGGTGGCTAAGCCGCTGTGCTCGCAAAGGAAGATGCTTCGTTTACGTGGAAGAGTCACGATCCTGATTCGATCGAAGCTTTCGATCCGGGTCGTTAGCCTTAAGCATGTATTTTTTTCGGCTTGCCGGTAGGGCTTATGCGGGGGTTCGCTAAACACGGTTAAACATTCGAGGGCCATAAATAGTCTTTTCTGTTTCCAGCCGTCTAATTGGCTTGATACCCGAGCGCCTGGGGTTAAGCATCGCTATTTGTTCAGCGCCACCGGGGGCCGCCGCCCTGGGGAGCAATAGTATTTCCGTGGTATTCGGCTCCAGCCATTTCTCTAGACTGCGTTCTTGGTACCTGCGGGGTTGAAAGAACCGCTGCAGGCTAGCTAAAAGCTGCAGGGGGCGGATCTTAGAGGCACGTTCTCTGGAGCTAAAAGATGCTCAGGGGCTTGGTTAAACAGGGGGGAGGGGGTTCTTTAATCCCCCCCTCACGAGCTAAAAGGTGCCCGGGGGCTTGCTTAAACAGGGGGGAGGGGGTTCTTTAATCCCCCCCTCACGAGCTAAAAGGTGCCCGGGGGCTTGCTTAAACAGGGGGGAGGGGGTTCTTTAATACCCCCCTCAGGAGCTAAAAGGTGCCCGGGGGCTTGGTTAAACAGGGGGGAGGGGGTTCTTTAATACCCCCCTCAGGCGCTAAAACATGCCCTGGGGGCTGGTTAATCAGGGGGAGGGGTACCTCCGAGGTACCCCCCCTGCTGTAAAAAGCATCAAAAAGGTCGCTTTTTGCAGCACGTTTGCACTTTTAAGCGACCACTTCCTCAGTTTCTGCTGGGGTTTTGCTGCGAGACCGGTTGTCGAAGCGTCGCGAAAGGTCCTTGTAGATGGCACTGGCATTGGGAATACCGCTTTCCGATGCCATTTTTATGCTCCGGTAGTAAATCAACGCGGCCTGATAAGCCTCACTGCCAGCGAGCAAATGGCTATCTTCCAAATTGCTTGTGAGGGGTTGTATGCCGCGCAGCACGTTGCCTAACACCCCTATAGTTGCCAAGTCGTTATCAAAAGCGTCCAGGCTAACGAAGTTGGGCAGAAAGTTCGGGTATTGCCCTGCGTATACGCGCGCTTTTTCGACAAAGGCTTTGGTTCGGTCGCCCATTTTGGGCAGCGCCATGCGCTCTTCGCTGGAAAGGCTAATAAGGTGGGGGGCAAGTTTATCGTTGAGGGTGGCAATTGCGGCGTTGATATCGGCCAGATCGGCTTCGGAGATTTTAACGTCTAAGCGGTTTTTTTGTACCATGGTTCGAGCTTCCTTTCTGTTGGCTTATTAAAATGTCTGTTTTCACAAACACGTTTAACAGTGCTTTCGGTGAGGAGCCAATGCAAAGCATGAACGATTAAAGCGCAGAAGTGCCTCGTCCGTTGAGTCACTGAGTTGCATAAATTATTAATACGCGGAAGCAGAGTCAATAGCGCGTAGTAGAGTATTTGAAGCGGTTCAAATTATTTCAGAAATGTTACGAATTTTTGATGAGAAAATGATCAGAAAATAAGCGCTGAAGTAGCCACCCCTCGAGCCACTTAATTTCGCCCTGTATATTTCGAGGCTCAAATGGGCTGATCTGCAGTTTATTGAGCCCCTGGGGATCGGGCTGCCAAGCAATGCTTTAATACCCGCTCACTGTTGCATAGGCAGCTTAACCATATGTCTGGTATGAATAATGGGGGGCAGTCGCCAATTAAAGCGCCCCAGTGTGCACAAACTGAAAACCTGGGCCGATATTGCACCCATAATTAAATTCCAGTCACCTTCGCAAACAAAGTCTATTTGCTACTACGATGGGGCTACCAAGAGGTAAAGTTTTAGGTAACGGGGATGCCAACAATGATGGTGTTGACGATGTGTTTATCGTTGTACGTGACTATGTAGAACGCAGGGGATTGCGTTAATAGCAGGCAGTTCGTTTTGTCTGTTAATGTTAATGGAATCTGGGATCTAATTAACCGTTGTTAGAGGTTGCCTTTTAAAGCAACTTTTTGATATATCTATTCTCTCGAAAGCGCGTATACCGGATCTAGTCGCGCTGCGTTTCTGGCAGGAAGAAAGCCAAAGGCTATGCCGATTGCCGTTGCACAGACGAACGCTGTGACTATAGAGGTGGCGGTATAAATCATTGTAAAACTGGAACCAATACCGGAAAAAATTAAACCTACGGAATACGCAAGAAAGATTCCAATCAGCCCGCCAGCCAGGCATACAATAACCGCTTCCGTTAAAAACTGTTTCAAAATATCGTTTTGTCTCGCGCCAACAGCCATGCGTACACCAATTTCCCGGGTGCGCTCAGTGACAGAAACCAGCATAATATTCATTACCCCTATGCCCCCAACAATAAGTGAAATAACGGCAATAGCAGAGACCATTAATGTCATAGTCCCTGTCGTTTTTTCAATATTTTTTTTGATGGTGTCTGTATTAATGGTGAAGAAATCCTCGCTGCCATGACGCATTTTTAGCAGCGCAATAATGGCCTGCTCCGCCGCTGCAGACGGTGTGTTATCTTTTATACGAATGGTTAAGGCGTCTAGGGAGCTTTGCCCGGTTATGCGTGTTGCTACGGTGGTATAGGGTAGCCAGATTTTCAGCGAATCACTGTTGCCAAATGCACTTTCTTTTTTCTGGGTGATACCCACTATTCTCACGGGCAGCTTGCCAAGGAAAATCACTTTCCCTAATGCCTGTGTATCTGAAAACAATTCATTCTTGGTATTTTCGTCAATAACCGCTTCCTGTGCTTTTGCGGTAACGCTTTGTTCACCCCAAAATTGACCTTCAGCGATTTCGTAACCTCTTACTTGAAAGTAGTCGAGCCCAACGCCTTCAACTTTAGCGTTTATTGTTTGGTTACCATACCGAACGCTGAGGTTAGCAGAACTCTCGGGCGTGATAGCTTCTACAAAAGGCAGATTGTTCAGAGCATCCGCATCTGCTGCAACCAGAGTACGTACCCGCTGTGAGCGTCTATCACCAAAGCCTTTGCCAGGGCTAACAGCAATGGTGTTGGTTCCCATGGAATTGATATTTTCCAGTACCGCTTTACTGGAACCTTCACCGAGAGCAACAACGGATACCACCGAGGCGATTCCAATGATTATGCCCAGCATGGTTAAGAATGTACGGAGGCGGTGGCTCGACATGGCGACCAGAGCCATTTTCATGGTCTCAGCGAAAGAGGTTAACGAGAGCACGGCTTTCTTTTTTTCGGGTCTCACTTCGGTTGTTCTAGGCGGTGGCTCGCGGGAAATGCGGTCGCTGACAATTGTACCGTCTTCAATCTCTATAACGCGATCGGCGTAACCGGCCACGTTTCTGTCATGGGTAACGATAATAATGGTGTGGCCTTCCCGATGCAGCTCCTTCAGTAAACTCATCATCTCGTTACCGCTGCGGCTGTCCAGGGCTCCCGTAGGCTCATCAGCCAGAATAATCTCGCCACCATTGATTAGCGCGCGTGCAATGCTCACGCGTTGTTGCTGTCCGCCACTCAATTCGCTCGGTTTATGTTGCAGGCGTTCAGCTAGGCCGAGGCGCGTAAGAAGACTGCTGGCCCGTTGCCTTCTGGCCTCTTTTTTTTCACCCGCATAGACTGCCGGTATTTCTGTGTTTGCCAGGGCTGAAAGATCATTTAATAAATGGTAGCGCTGAAAAATAAAACCAAAACGCTCTCGGCGAAGCGTTGCCAGCTCATCAGCACTCATGTAAGCGGTATCTTTGCCGTCGATCAGGTAGTTGCCACTCGAGGGCTTATCTAAACAACCGAGGATATTCATCAGTGTAGACTTACCCGACCCGGATGACCCAACCACCGCGAGAAATTCACCTCGCTCTATGGTTACGTTTACATTCTTTAGAACCGTTAGCGTCTGGTCGCCAGCGGGGTAGCAGCGAGAGACATTGGTAAGGTGTAGCAGGCTTGTGCTCATCATTTAGAAAGGCATCCTTGCTGGCCTCATGCGGCGCTGGGGAATGTTGTGGCCACCCGCTGCGCCAGAGGCTAAAATAATGCGTTCATTTTCCTCGAGCCCCGCGAGTATTTCTGCCTGCATTCTATTATTAATGCCGACCTCTACTTCTCGAAGCTCAATGGTGTTGCCTTCCAGCACCTCAATTAAATAGGTGTTACGGCCACTTTTTTTCTTGAGGATTTGCGACGGTACCAGTAAGGCACTGTCAGCTTTATTGAGCACAATCGAAACCTCGGCCGTCATGCCAATACGCAGTTTTTGCTCGGGGTTTTCAATATAGAACAGTGCGTTGTAATAAATCGCTTCACTATCGTCAGGGGACATGTTGATATCATTGCCATTCATGGAGGTGGGGCCAGGCTCAATGGCTTTTAGTGTTGCGCTATACCTTTGCCGTTGATCTCCCAGAATAGAAAAATAAACGGCTTGGCTTGGTTGCACGTGAATAATATCCGCTTCAGAAATTTGTGCCTTCACAGTCATAGTATCGAGCTCGGCCAGTTCAACGATAGTTGGTGTGTTTTGTTTGGCGTTAACGGTTTGGCCAAGTTCCACCGCTAAATAGACAACAGTGCCGTCCATAGGGGCGGTGATAGTGGTATATGCGAGGTTGATATTGGCGCTGTCCACGTTCACTTCCGCGCGAGCAATTTCAGCACTCAATTGGTTTTTCTGTGCCTGTAAAACTTCCAGGTTGGCTGAGGCGATGTCATAGTCTGCCTTTGCACTTGTGTGATTGGCGAGCATGGTTTTCTGACGGTTAAATTCGAGTTGGGCAAGGTTTATTTGAGACACAATGGCCTCAACCTGAGCCTCCAGGCTTTTGAGTTCGGCCTTGGCGGTTTTCAGACTGTTCTGCTGGGTCAGGCTATCGATTTGCGCAATGAGATCACCTTTTTTCACTTTTTGACCAAGTTCCACCGGGAGACTGACAATCTGACCAGATTCCTGTGCGCCAACACTCACAAGTTTTGAAGCCTGTATCATGCCGTTCGCCAGAACCGTTTGCTCAATGGCACCCCTGTAAACGGATGCCGTAGCATATTCAGGTGCATCTGGCGATGGTAGCAGCGCGTAAGCCGCAACGCCGAGTATGGTGAGAAGAATAAATATTAAGCTGAGCTTGACGAGTTTGCGTATGGTCACAGTGTTTATACTGCCTGTGTCGGTTGGTGGGTGTAGTAACCAGTATGAACGGTTTAAGTGCTAACTTGGGTTAACGGAGTGTAAATTTAGGTAAAGTTAGCGCTACAACAAGAAGGGCTACGGCGCATTAGCATCGGGTAACACATGGGTGGGCGGCTGCCCCTGAAACAACGCTAATAGATGCCGTTTTTTAAACAAGTTGAGATGCAACAAGTATAGGTTCTATACTGACTTCAATTAGCCGGTTTGGTGTAGCTAACCCTTTATTTGGAATTCCTGTAGTTGGACATATCTTGAGTTTGGTGTTACCTGGAAATACGCATTCACGGGGCCTATACAATTAAATATGCAGTTGCTATTTACATTGTTTGCAATTGTCGTTGGCGGAATGTTTATCGTACAAATATTGCCTTAACAATATGGCCTGTTAATGAGACGTTATGTGTTTACTTATGAAAAAATCTCATAAATCAATCATTGCCGTCATTTCTTCCGTGGTGTGTACGTACGTGGGGATGAAAATAAATACTTTTCTGCGTGTCGATTATTGCCTGGATAGGGGGGGAATGGTTACAAATTCGGGTGCGTGTGAGCTCGGCGACAATAGGGTAGAGATGCTTTCATTATCTATCCCCGAGCTAATGGTAACGGTGGTTTTATGTGTGCTCTTGTTCTTGACAATTAATCAGCTGTTACGGTTCATTGTGCTGCATGTAGTTAAAAAATAACCAAACACGCCGGCAAGCTGGCTCGGACCCCCGTTTCGACAATTGGCACCTACACTGCGGCCCGTTATTGTAGGCGTTATTCATCCGAGTTCTCCATGAGTCTTTATGACTTAATTCAGAATATCATTCGGTTGGTACCAATTATGATATTGTTGCCAACCTCCCTGTTTCTACTTAGGCTTAGTGGTATCAACGCTTTTGTGTAATGTTTGCCTTTGGCTGGCAGTATGCGCTGCTACAACGGTTGTTCTGGAACTATTCATCGACTTTTCTCAAACCCAAGAAACGTTGAAAGCGTCAAAAGTTCAAGGTAAATATCAAACAATGCTTTATTACATTCTTCTGAGAAAATCACAAAATGCAAACCCAAGCCGACGCTGTTCGTGTGTTTTACAGCGCTAAACGTTGCCACAAAAACCTCTCCGGCTTGGCGCTGCTGAGCAGGGTGTTGTGTACTGGAGTGGATGTTGAGTGATGAAGAAAATTGTAACAGTTGTATTTGTTGTTGTGGCAATTGTCATAGATGCCATTTTTGAATACTTTGGTGTCCCAATAGTGATAATGGATTTATTTTTAACTGCTATCGGTATTGCAGTAGTGGTTTGGGTTTGTACACCAAAATATCTTTCTGGGCAGTACATAGACTGGCACCAAGTTCAGAGTAGTAATATTTATTTTAAGGTGGCACTAATAGCTAATTCATTACCGTTAGCGCCATTAGGCGTATTTATGATTTATATCGGTATTTCGAGCCCTTTCGAACTTTACATCGGGGTTAAGGGCGGTTGCCATGGTTACTCGCTCATAGCCGTCGGTTTAGCGATAGCGTTTTTTATTGTTTCTACTACATATGTGTATTTTTTTAAGAGGCATGCTACGAAAAGGTGATAATAATTTTCATGGGCGTGATTATGTTAGGGTAATCTGCTTAAATGGCAGGTAACTAAAATACAAAATATGGGTTGTGGGTAACTGATTATAAATGATGATTTTTTGTAGTCCTGTTAGGACGCTATGCGAATACTTGTTACGTTTTTTCCTCGCTCGTGGCTTAATCTGAACCAATCGTATGTCGCCATCTTTTAGGCTCGAAGTAATTTGCGTGAGCCCATGTTTTGCAACGTTGAGCAGTAGCGATGTAACCTATAGCTATAATAATTACAACCCATCAAACAGCTAAGGGGTCCAACTAAGGGGGAAGGCCTTACATTTGACATTAAGCGGTTTTTGAAATTATTTTCCCGTAAGCTGCAAAATCCCTAGCCAGAGATGGCCGGGGCTTTTTGGTTTTATCCGCTAGCACATTAGCGAGTAAGACTCTTCACCTAATTACTCTGGTGCTTTAAACTATTCAAATACCTATGATGAATACGGTCTTCCAGGGCTTGAAAACAGAGGGCGTTTTGGTTATACAGGACAAGCTTGGTTTCCAGATTTAGGGCTGTATTACTACAAGGCGAGGTTCTACGCACCTGATATGGGGCGGTTCTTGCAAACGGATCCGGTGGGGTATGAGGATCAGATGAATCTTTATGCGTATGTGGGGAATGATCCGATGAATATGACTGACCCGACAGGGATGTACGGTAAAGGTGATGGTTGGAGTGATGAGGATTGGGAAAAATTTGACACAGCCCAAAAGCAAGCAGCGTCGGAAATGACTGGAGCTGCGTCAGGTTTACGTAATGAAGCTGGTGGTTTAGGAGAGGGGGAGGTTAATGGTGATGGATATTCTGCTAATGATCTAAATTCGATGGCTAGTTCATTGGACGCAGGCGCTAAGGCTCTAAACGACGACGGTTCGGGGGGTTATATCGCGAATGCTGGAGCGACTTCTGGAGGTGGTTTTGCTGAAGCTGTGGTTGGTGGAAAAACTATGACGATTGACACTGGCCACTCAAGGTTTGGTGATGGAACAAACGCTACGGCTTGGTCGGCAGGGCATGAATCATTGCACAACGCAGGCTTAGAGGATCAGACGTTTGTGGGAAATATTGCATACCGTTACAGTGGTAATTTTGCACAAAAAAGAGCATTTAAAAAATTATCCAAAGAAAAAAGGGTAATAAATCCTGATCATGTAATGAGTACGGTATGGCCATAAATTTTAAATTTCATTTTAGATACACTATGAAGTCGATGGTTTTTTCGCTATTAGCTTTTTTTTATAGCTTCTCTGTGTATGGGGATACTTGTTTTAGTGATGAAAAAGCTATAAAGAAACTCAGCAAGATGTACTTAGATAAAATAAGTTTTTCAGCTGATTTCTCTGAGAAAGAAATAGATGTGATTTTAAAGTTGCCTTCCCAAATTAATGGAGCGGAGTTATCAAGTGTTTTTATTGTTAAGTCAGTCCCGAATATTGATGATAAGACGGAATTTTTATTTCCATTAGAAATTCAAAAGGAAGGTGGAAAAGTTCACGTCTGGTATATGCTTTCTGAAAGTATGTCTGATCATAATTTTATTCAGGCTTCTTACGGCGATGGGTGTGGTTGGCTGATTGAATATGAATTGAATTATGAAGGTGAAAAACTAAAGCCTAAGTAGAAATAATTAGGATATGTGGGATATGTGGGTCAGATCAAACTTATGGCGCAATAAATAGCTAGGATAGGCACTCTTTGAGAAATCACCGAGTGCCTTTTTCTTTTTAATCCCTCACCCTAAACACCAACTTCTTGTCATGAAAACAATGGGGACAGACATATTTTCCCGACAGTTAAACTGAAATCCGAAGCCTTGGTAAAGCAATCTACAAAATAATCGAGACACCCATCCAAAGCCCTAGTCATTGACTGGGGCTTTTTATTTTAGGGGCATGGGGTCAAGTCTTGCCTTTTGCCTACCGCTGGAGTAGGTTTCGATTTATCCAATAGTTGATAAAACAGGCAAAGATTATGGCCAGACCTCTACGCTTGGAGTTTGCTGGTGCGCTTTATCACATCACCTCGCGCGGAAATCGGCGTGAAGATATTTACTTAACGGATAAAGACCGTGAGCTGTTTCTCGCGGTTTTGACTGAAGCCTGTGACCGATACAACTGGGTGTGTCATGCCTACTGCCAGATGTCGAATCACTACCATCTTTTGATTGAAACGCCTGATGCCAACCTTTCCAAAGGTATGCGCCATCTTAATGGCGTGTATACACAGCGCTTTAACCACAACCACACCCGCTTCGGGCATGTCTTTCAAGGACGTTATAAAGCAATCCTGGTTGATAAAAATGGTTATTTATTGGAGGTGGCCCGTTATATTGTTCTTAACCCCGTGCGTGCGGGTATGGTGCGACACGCAAAAGATTGGCCCTGGAGTAGCTACCGCGCCACCATCGGCCAGGCCAAAGAGACCGGCGGGTTGCAGACCGAATGGCTGCTCGCGGCATTTGGGCATCAGAAAACACGCGCCATAACTGCCTATAAAGACTTTGTTCGCCAAGGTAAAGGCCAGCCCTCCCTGTGGGGAACGCTAAAAAACCAGGTATATCTGGGTGACGAAGAGTTTGTTGAACAGATGCAGCAGCTTATTGACGGCAGCAAAGAGCTGTCAGAAAGACCATCAAGCCGGCGGCGTGCTGCACCAAAACCTCTCGCCTGGTACGAAGCTGCCGAAGCAGACCGGAATACCGCCATCAGCCAAGCGTACGCCAGTGGCGGCTATAGCATGAAAGAAATAGGTGAGCACTTTGGTTTGCATTATTCACGGGTCAGCAGGATATTAAGAAAGGCAAAAGGCAAGACTTGACCCCAGGCATACGCTCTACATCTCAGACCGTATCGGTTCACCAATATGCTATTGGCCCCATACCTCGTCAAAATCGTCAAAATGTGGCGCAAGCTGGGCGCTTGGTTATGGCTCGCCACCCAAAATATGGAAGATTTTCCGAATTCAGCGAAAAAGCTGCTGGGGATGTTTGAATGGTGTATTGCGATGGTCTGCCCCAAAGAGCAGATTGAGCAAATTGCACGATTCAAAGACCTAACCCTAGAGCAAAAAAGCATGCTACTGGCCGCCCACAAAGAACCGGGGAAATACACAGAAGGGGTGATTATTGCCGACAAGGTACAAGCACTATTCCGCAATGTCCCGCCACCGATTGCGCTAGCGTTGGCCATGACGGAGAAGCATGAAAAGCGGGAGCGGGCGAAGATTATGGAGGAGAAGGGGTGTTCGGAGTTGGAGGCGGTGCTAGAGATTGCTAGCAATATGATTAAGCATTAGCGTGTTGCTGTAGATAAGCATTGACCGTGGAGCTGCGGAATAAACAGGGTTAATACAGCGGGAAGGGGTATCGTTCAAAAGGCGATCAAAAATGCGACAAATGACAAAGCTTTGCTTTGTCTTTCCAGTATAATTCCGCGCTTGGGTGTTGGGGGATGGTTTCCTATATGTTGGAATGTATGACTGTGTCAAATATCCCAACACCTCGAATGTGCAAGTCTAGTAACTTCTGGTAAGTATCGACTAAAATTTCTAAATCCTCTGTAAAATGGAGCAGTACTGATGGGACGAAACAATTCATCAACAATATCAACTGACGTTCAACCGATTACGCTAAAAATGAAAAAAAACCTTCTTGTCGTTGCAATTAGTTGTATTGCTGCGGGTACCTCTATAGCCAATGCTGAAACGTTCACTGTGACTAATACCAACGATAGTGGTGCAGGAAGTCTTCGACAAGCGGTGTTGGATGCAAACGCGCTTGAAGGCGCTGATGAAGTTGTTTTTGATTCTTCAATAACGACATACGATATTTTGCTTAATTCACTAATTGAAGTTACTGATTCGGTTTCTATTACCGGGTTGGGGGCCGAAAACACCATTCTATCGAATCCGGTCTCTTCGCAAGTTTTTGATATTATCTCTGCCGAAGCAACGATTTCAAATCTATCGATTAACACTGTTGCTGGCGCAAAGGTTGATCGGAACATGATTAGGTCTGACGCAGTTTTACAGCTAGCCGCTGTTAAGTTAACGAATGCCGGAGAGTTACAGACTCAAAGTCCTTTGCGGTCTCACGGCTTCACAACAATTAAATCATCCATAATCTCTGGCTTTACTTATCCAACTCGGTTGATGGCTGGTGCTGAAATATATGATTCGACAGTTAAAGATTTCAATTCCTATGGTTATGGAGGAGCAGTATATTGTAATAACGGGAGCTTGCGAATCGAAGACTCATTGTTTGAGAATAATTCTGTACGCGGTTCAGGAGCAGCTGTATTTTCACTGACTTCGTGCTCAACTATTATTAAAAATAGCGTTTTTAGAAATAATTCTGGAGGGTCAGTTATTTATGACCGAGATGTAACCTCTATTCACAATACATATATTGAAAATAATGCGCCTATTTATCGAGCAAATATCGTTCATGTTGAAGATGATTTTTATCATGGTAATGTTGCTGACGATAGTTTGTTTAGTCTGTATTCGCTCAACTACGGGGGGGCTGTCGTTTCAATAACAAACAGTACTTTCAGTGAAAATATGGGAGGAGACAAAGGAGGTGTTATTCGTTTATTTAATTCTGAAGGAGACGTCAATATTGATATTGTTAGCTCAACGTTAATTGATAACGATGCCGCTGAAGGAAAAGCATTATATATCGATGAAGGTGTTACAGGTGTTCGCGTAATCAATAGCGTTATAGCCTCTCGGACAGAAAATGGAGGAACGGATATTATTTCTGGGCCAGTTTATGTAGAAAACAGCTTGATAGGAACAAGTGATAATGGTGTTTTTGAAGAGTTGACCCCCGGCTCAAATATTTTTGGCGTGAATCCGATGTTAGCCGATTTAGCTGATAATGGCGGTGTTCGTGTGGGAGTCGATGGTGAATATCCGATGTACTCTTATGAACCCCTACCTGGTAGTCCGTTAATTGATATTGAAAATATAAATGTTGATGGGTTACCTGAATATGATCAGCGAGGTGAAGGGTTTGATCGGATCGTTGGTGATGGTGTCGATATTGGAGCGATAGAGTTTCGTAATCAGCCACCAAAAGTAGAGGCGCCTATCGATTCAGTTGAAGTCACTGTAAATAGGCCATTTTCAGTTGACTTTGCATCCCATTTTTCTGATCGAGAAGGGGATACGCTTGTCTTTAGCCTGGACGAGCCTTCTGATTATTATGCTTTATCCCCAGAAGGAGAGTTGTATGGTGAATTTGATGTTACGGCAATCAACCAATTTACTTTTCCGGCGGATATTAATATCGGTGTTACTGACGGGCAGAATCGTGTAGAGGCGACAGTCAGTTTCGTTCAGAATAATTTGCCCCCTGAAGTTAGCAAAGCCCTGGAGTTCGGTGTTCAGGTTGGCGTTGATGTCAGTTATGAACTGTCAGAAAGTGTTACTGATGCAGAGGCGGCCGAGCTGAATTATTCCGTAGGCGATACCTTGTTAGATGGTTTTTCGCTGACGGATGACGGGAGATTGTCAGGGAAATTAAGTCTTACAGATATCGAGCAATTGCCAGCGACTATTCCTCTCGAGATTAGTGATGGGGTTAATTCAGTAAACACCTCGTTTATATTGTCATTGGTCAATCAGAACCCCATTCTCGATGATTTACCAAAACGTACCCTAATCGCAGGGCAGGATATAAATGAAGACTTATCACAATATGGCTCTGATCCAGAAGGGGCTGATTTAACGTATTCCGCGCAGGGGCTGCCAGAGGGACTTAGTTTGGCGGAAAATGGTGTGCTAAGTGGCCAGTTAACTGAAACCGGTTATTCTGAATTGCCCGTTAATCTTCAGATAACAGTCAGTGACGGTTTTTTAACCGCTGAAAAGAGTCTAATGATTGATGCTGGGATTGTTGCAACGGCCACACCAATACCAACAGTAACGCCGGTTCCTACTGATTCACCCATAGCTACACCAATTCCAACAGAAAACCCGGGCAATGAAAATGGTGAGACAAATAAATCATCCGGTGGTGGCGGTGCTTTTGGCGTGTCATGGTTGATTATGATGTTAGGCGTATTAGGTATTAGAAAGCGTAAAGTGATTCACTAATTTTGTGAAAGACCTTTAATGGTGAGACTGATGCATTCACGTTGAATGAAATGCATCAGTCCATATAGGCGTATATACTCCAGTCATGGCTAGAATCTTATTCGTTTGGGAAATGGGTTTTGGGTTAGGCCACATTATCCCAATAAAACACTATTGTGACTCGCTTCAGCAACACGAACTGTTCGCTGCTGTGCAGAGCTTACAGCATGCACATCAATTGGTTGAAGCGCTTGACGTAAAACTACTGCAGGCGCCGCACTTTCAAGGTAACACTGCCAATCCTGTCTCCTCTCCACGCTGTTACGCGCATCTACTTCATAACAGCGGCTTTTCCACAGCGAATAGCTTAGCGGCGTTAATGCATGCATGGCGCACGCTTTTTCAGCTAGTACAGCCGGATATCGTTATATTTGATCATAGCCCCAGCGCACTCCTGGCTGCCAGGGCGTTTGACTTTAAAAAAGTAGTGATGGGTTCTGGGTTTCTTTGTCCGCCACAAACCTATCCAATGGCTGTTTTTTTATCGGAGCAATTAAGTCAAGCCGATTTGGAAAAGTTCAAGGTGTTTGAGACGGAGCTGGTCGTTAAAATAAACACTGTGCTCCAGTCATTTGGTTGTTCGCAGATTTTACAATTAAGTGATATCTACAAAACCGTGGATGCTTCGTTGCTCACTGCTTACCCGGAACTAGACCATTTTCCAAGTAGAAGTTCCGAACAGTATGTTGGTGTTCCTCCCACCTTGCCGGGTAAAACGCCAAATTGGACAAATGTAAAAGGCAAAAAAATATTTGTTTACAGTCATATGTTTCCTCAAATAAAGACATTGCTCTACGAATTAAGGCAGTCTGGAGTCCCTGTTATATTTTGTTCAAGCAGTGTTGATCCGGTTTTGCTGAATCAGTTTGAGTGCGACAACATTTGTTTTGAAAGTGATCCGCTGGATCTACAGTTAGTGGCAAAAGAATGTGCTTTCGCTGTGACAAACGGCAATTTTAACTCCGCATCACAGCTTGCGTTGCTGGGAATTCCTCAATTGGCAATTCCCTTACAAATGGAGCAGCTTATTTTCTCAAAAACCCTCTTTAAATCTAGCCTGGCAAGCATTGCTGATCCTGGAAAACCAGAAAGTATTAGTAAGCATTTTCGAGAGATGTTGTTATATTCGGATACCATTCGAACCAAAGTGGAAGCCTTTGCGGCTAAGTACCGCTCAAGACTGTTGTCGCCTGCTGATCAGTTAAGGGATTTAATTACGAGTATGGTCGGAAATAAAGGGAATGATATAGGGTAGCGAAAAATGCGTTTTCTGTATAGACAGAATGAAGCATCAGATTTAATACAGGATAAGGATTAATAGCGCCCATAGTAATGATAGCCATTAATTTGTTCGATTGGTTTTTTTAGTACTGACAGTCTGTCGAATTAATTCATTTTTATATATCCTTTAAGCAAGCGGCTTAATGCCTCGTACATACTTAAGGATGTAATTGAATTCTTGAACTGATTGTCGTGGGTATGCTCAGGCGGAGATAAAGAGGTTCTGTACTAAGTATCTCAATCAGGGCTGCCCCACTTAAATTGCACAATAAATGAACGCAGTCGTATTTCTTAAGCCCATATCGTATCATTGGTGACAATAAAATATGATACCAGGCTGAGACATGACCCAAAAAAACCTGCCAGATCTATTAAATTACTTTCATTCACTCGAAGATCCACGAATTGACCGACAAAAACTCCATGCCTTGCCGGATATCTTGTTAATTGTTTTTAGTGGTTCAATTTTCGGTGTGGAAACGTGGCAAGACTTTGTATATTTTGCCGAATCAAAACAAGATCTGTTAAGAAAGCATGTGCAACCTAGGCGAATCCCATGAAAATGGTGTTGTGGAGTGCGCGAACGGATCATTAAAACGTCGAATATCCCAGCAACTAAAGCTCCGACAAAGCAACGACGTTGACAAAATCGAAGCCTACCAGACCTTTATTGATCGCGTGGTCGAAAAGCTCAATCGCCGGTCACACAGTCGTTTTATCGAAGAAAAGCAAGCCCTACAAAGCTTGCCCAAACATCAAGCCGTAAACTACCAAGCGCTGAATCTCAAGGTTACTCGATCATCCACCATAGAGGTTCGTCGAGTCGTTTATAGCGTGCCCCGCATTGACTCACTAAATACCACACTTACCAGATCGTATCCTTGTATGCTCCGGATGACGATTGTGTGGGCTCCATTGGGAAACCGCCTAATAATTGTCCGTATGGAATTAGTCCGACCGAAGAGTACGCTGAAAGTGTTGCTACCAGCGTTGGAAAACAGGTGAATGATGTTGTCGATATCAGTGAATATGACAAACAAGAAGCGCGAGATATGCTTTATGCCTTTATGCCTTTATGCCTTTATGCCATGTTTTTACAAATGGCGACAATAGAAATTGGCGAAAATTTTTGTGGTCGAAAAGATAGAAATGCGAGTTCACTTTGTGACTTTGATCGAGAGATGTTTGACAGAGCAATGGATCGTGCATACGGCAATGGTTAAAGAAAGCGATTGATTCTGGTCGGTACGGTGATCATATTACGGCGACAGTCGATGGCTATGTCATCGCTGAGCCGGACATTTTCGACGTGTATTGTAAAGAGACTGGTATATCAAGCCCAGAGAAACAACGGCACCTCTTCCTTACTCAAGGGCTACACAAGGGTGGGCATAGGATCAGGTTTGGCAGTGGGGCGACTAAAAAGCCTTTCTGATTGGCAGTAATGTGGCTCTCTAGTTGTAGATGTAGAGATGAAACACTACTCCTTTCGACATTTGCCATCATTTCTGTATTCAAGCGAGTCAACATGTAGCCATTGTTGTGAGTTGAATTCACAATAAGTGTATCCCTGAGCATTTAAGTATGATTTAAAGCCGTAGTGAAGTGCCTGTGGAAGTATAAAAATTGAAAGCAAGCCAGCAATGATAAGAAGAATGGGGTCAAGTCTTGCCTTTTGCCTACCGCTGGAGTAGGTTTCGATTTATCCAATAGTTGATAAAACAGGCAAAGATTATGGCCAGACCTCTACGCTTGGAGTTTGCTGGTGCGCTTTATCACATCACCTCGCGCGGAAATCGGCGTGAAGATATTTACTTAACGGATAAAGACCGTGAGCTGTTTCTCGCGGTTTTGACTGAAGCCTGTGACCGATACAACTGGGTGTGTCATGCCTACTGCCAGATGTCGAATCACTACCATCTTTTGATTGAAACGCCTGATGCCAACCTTTCCAAAGGTATGCGCCATCTTAATGGCGTGTATACACAGCGCTTTAACCACAACCACACCCGCTTCGGGCATGTCTTTCAAGGACGTTATAAAGCAATCCTGGTTGATAAAAATGGTTATTTATTGGAGGTGGCCCGTTATATTGTTCTTAACCCCGTGCGTGCGGGTATGGTGCGACACGCAAAAGATTGGCCCTGGAGTAGCTACCGCGCCACCATCGGCCAGGCCAAAGAGACCGGCGGGTTGCAGACCGAATGGCTGCTCGCGGCATTTGGGCATCAGAAAACACGCGCCATAACTGCCTATAAAGACTTTGTTCGCCAAGGTAAAGGCCAGCCCTCTCTGTGGGGAACGCTAAAAAACCAGGTATATCTGGGTTTGTTGAACAGATGCAGCAGCTTATTGACGGCAGCAAAGAGCTGTCAGAAATACCATCAAGCCAGCGGCGTGCTGCACCAAAACCTCTCGCCTGGTACGAAGCTGCCGAAGCAGACCGGAATACCGCCATCAGCCAAGCGTACGCCAGTGGCGGCTATAGCATGAAAGAAATAGGTGAGCACTTTGGTTTGCATTATTCACGGGTCAGCAGGATATTAAGAAAGGCAAAAGGCAAGACTTGACCCCAGGCATACCCCCTGATATGGGGCGGTTCTTGCAAACCGATCCGATTGGGTATGAGGATCAAATGAATCTTTATGCTTATGTGGGGAATGATCCCATGAATTTGATCGACCCAACAGGCATGGAAAGCGCGTGCGCCGGTAGTACTGCTTATGCTTGTTATGATGTTAGTGTGTTTGGGAATTCATCAGACCAAGAGTTTGAAGATTACGATCCTCAAAACCCTCCTGGTGGAGACAGTTTACCTGACGGGCAATTTGATCAATCGGTTAATGAGTACGACGAATTTGGTCCGGCTGAAATTCAGCCGGGTACGCAAATGACCGTAGAAGTCGATGGAGTTGGAGGTGATATAAATGTCAATGTGTCTTCAGATAAAACAGCTAAAGCCTCGGTAGAAGTGATGGAGGGAGGTGCTACAGTTTATTCGTCTGGAGTGGCGAAAGTTAAGGGTACAGAAACTTTCAGTAGATCAGGTGCCACAAATGAAAGTGGGTCGCATGTCGTTACTGAAGGCACCACGACTATACGTATCAGTAATTTTAGTAGCAGGAGAACAATAACTGTTCAAGGATATCGAAAAGTTAGAAGCAGGTTCAAAGCAATGATTGCGCAAAAATAATGGACAAGTTAATAATAAGATTTTCCGTCTTTGTACTTTCTTTTGTTGTCATGCAATCGTGTTTTGGCGATATTTTAGTGATAAAGCCATTGTCTGCACCTGATGATCTTGAGTTGCAGGCTTTATGCAGATTTGACTCAAAACTAACGCAGAAAGATTTAAAAAAGATTCTGGAGTCTTCCGAGATTCCAGGAATTAGTGAGTGCCATATTGGGGCGCTAAAGATCCTAGCCGCGGAATGCCGATCTAAGGCTGACACTAATTTTATTGTGTGTGTTGATGAGTTGGCGCTGTATCTCGAACCTCCTTTGTTGATGTCAGATAAATTTATATTCATCGTTGGTGATTTGTTTATTAAAAAAAGTCGGTTATATGAAAGGGATGGAAAGTTTATTGAATCAGCTAACGCATTGGAGGTGATCTTAACTCTCGGGCCGAGTGAAGCCCTAGCAGAATCTCTTGTTGATGAAATAAGTCGGCTTTATCTACTGTCTGATGATTCATCAAAGGTCAAAGATATTTTGCTTCATTGGGTAGACTATTTAGATCGGCAAGATAGTAATCTTTCTTCCGTTCGACTTGGCTACATTAAAGCGTATTTGCGGTTGGCTGAGTTGACCATAGTCGCAGAAGACTACTTGGATGCTGCAAAGTTTTTAGAAAAAACACATCTTTACTTGTTGGGTGGCAAAGATTGTTGGGTATATGGCTGGAGAGAGCTTATATATTATCAAGCCGAAATAGCAAAGCAATGGGGTGAAGATAGCTCATCATATGTGTATTATTCGGGGTTAGTGAAATCTTATGATGAGATCTCTGAACTGGTTGAAAAAGAGCCCTTAGAGCAGGTTTCTAGCGCCCACAATGAAAGTATTATAAAAATATCATATTTGTGCCCATGGGTTTTGCAAATTGAAGGGGGCAGACTCCATTGATTTAGATCATGAGTGAATGCAATATTTAGCGGGACCAAATAGTGGGACGCCCAGGGAACACTAATAGGACAGGCACGATAAGCAAGACTAAAATAATAGGGGACAGACCCCAATTAAATTAATCGAAGCCTTTGTGGAGTGATCTGCAATGGAATTTTTATGCGAGCTTATCGGCAAAGGCGCGTTTAGCGTTGTGTTTTAATATCAAACTTTCCAGCAGTTTTTTAACGACCATCCGCTCGTTCTCATCAAATTGGCTTAATGCTTCAAATTGCAGCTTTAAATCATCTTCAGGGCTGCGGTGATCTTCTCCAAATACCAAATCATCCAATGTGGTATGTAGTTCCTTAGCCAGTCGAACCAGTGTATCTAGGGTAGGTTGGGCTGTACCCGCCTCGTACCGTTTAATCTGATTTACGTGTAACTCAATCGCGTTGGCTAGAGCCTGTTGGGTTAATCCACGCTCTTTACGTAGTGTTATCAGTCTTTGTACAAATTCCATGGGAAGCATCAAAAAAATCGAAGTACTACGCGGGGGCAGACCCGAATGGCACTTACTTAAGCGCACACAGCTTTAACTACATCACCCGGTCAGGGTATTGGCTGGGGCCTGCCCCGGAAAACGTAAAGAGTATTTTTCACAATTGGTATCCAAATTTATTGCGCCACAAACCGGGCCACAGAAATAATACAGTAACTGTTGAAAAAATAGAGAGTGGGATTGCTAGTCTGCCAGCCGAGACGCACTGTAAATTACGTGAAAATAAAGTGGATCAATTAGGGCGCGGTCTTTTGAAAAAGCTTTCTGACATTGATAAGTCGTACGACCGAAGAACTGATTACGGAGAAACGGAAGACGATTCGATAGATACTTATTGATAACATCTAAAAAAACACCGGCGCTCAGCGTCTGAACCTTCGGCCTTACCCTTGTTGAGCCGTTAATCCTTATAAAGGATTATCTCGCTGAAGGTATGTCGTTATCTTTGCCGCCACAATAAGAAAATTAGATTCCGAATGTATAGAATTTTTATCTTGCGCTGAAGGCGATACAAAGTTGCAGTTTCATTCTGGCCTTCAAGAGTGCATATTGAAAAGTGGCATAAAAAATCTGAACATAGAAAGGCTCAATGTTTAGGTAAGAAAAAAATGGTATAGAACGTATGAGGTTAATGTTGCAGAGGTTTTGAACTAACAGGTATCACACGTTTAATCCGTTGCAGTAATGGGCCTTTATGCTGGAGTTAATTCTTAAGTGCGTTGTTATTTGCGTATAGAAGGATTGAGTTGGAATAGTGTGTTTTTCGTGGTAAGCATATCCTTTATTCGCTGGCAGCGGCTAATGCTTTAACTTTAACGCTCATTCCACTCTGTTGATAACCCCTCCCAAAGCCCAAAAGGGTTTGGAGGGGCACCATTGTTGGCTGCACTAGGTACTGCCGTTACGTTTTATATTCCAGCGTTGGCTGAAGAGCTACTATAACTACTCGAGCTGCTGGAGCTGCTGGAGCTGCTGGAGCTGCTGGAGCTACTGGTATAGGGCCCATCGGTGGGGACTGGGGTGGGAGTCGTAGACTGAAGCCAGCAGTAGTCGGTAATGGCCGAGATATAGGTATTGAATATTGCTGAATCAATATCCTGTGCGTATAGGCCGCTATTTAGAGCCGTTTCACATTCAATTTTACCGGCAACCAGGTCGGCAAGGGTGGTTACGGCTGCTGCGGAATAAATTTGGTCGGAGCTTTCGGCCATTAATTCTGCGAGCGTTTTTTCTACGGTAACCGTTTCTGTTTCGCCATTTTCACTATCGAAGCTTGCGGTGAGTGTGATGGTTTCGCTTGTATCAACTTCTACATTGCTACTGAATAGCTCCAAGAAAAATTGTGAGCTGTTGTATGCGTAGTTGACGGTGGAGACTGCGTCTGGATCTGTTGAAACTTCTTCCGCTGCGGATTTTAGTTGGTCTAAACTTTGGGGGTAGTCTACGCGGAATTGAATGTTTTCAACGGCGTGATCAACAAAGCGCATAAACCCTTCGGTAAAAATGCGTTCTGCGTCGGTGGGGGTGACCATTGCCGAGTAGGTGCTCTTGCCTATGTCGGTGAGTTCATTTAAAAAGGCTTCATTAAAGTTGGAGCCAATTCCTATACCTGAAAATAAAATGCCCTCTAGGCCGTTGATAACGGTGTGGTTCGCAATAATGTCTGGATCTATTTGGCCGGTATTTGCGTAGGCGTCGGTCAATATGATTACGCGGTTTGCCTTGGTTGCATCATAGCTAACATTTGCTACTTCGTACGCAAGCTCAATACCGGCATTCAGATTGGTGGTGCCCGTTGCGTTCACGCTGCTAACGGCATCTCCGTAGGTTGACGAATCGGGGTCGTAAGCCCAATCGGTTAATACGATCTCGGCGTATGTTTCAAAGGTTACCAGGTTCAATATGTCGCCGTCTTTTAGGCTCGAAGTAATTTGCGTGAGCCCATGTTTGGCAACGTCGAGTAGTGTCGATAGATCCGACTGGGTTTCAATTGCGTAAGCGCTTCGCATAGATCCTGAAATATCTAAGAGCAGGGTTAATACGACATTTTTACGGTCTTCTTTTGTGAGTGTGGGGCCGCTAACGTTGGCGCCCAGCGCGTACATGCTGCCTTCGTAGTCAATACTGATGGGGATTTCCGATTGAGGTACTTGCATTAAGCCCATTGATATTACAAACGGATCGACTTGTTCAGCGGAAAAATGATCGAATGTTTCCGCATTTAAAAATTCATAGGCACGTCCGTATGAGGGATCGGGAACAACGCCATTCGCAAGCGCCGCAAATGTCAGGTCTCTCGGCGCAGTGCTCGCGGAGTCGTCATAGCTTAGGTAGAAGTAGGTTTCGTCTTCACCAATTTCTGGGTCTGCCACAGGTGTCGGTTCGGGAAGTTGTGTGTTTGGGCTAGAGCTAGAGCCATAGCTATAGCTTGAATTGGAGGTTGAGCTGGAGCTGGAGCTGGAGCTGGAGCTGGAGCTACTCGGTGTGGGCGTGGGAGTCGGAGTCGGAGTCGGTGTCGGTGTCGGAGTCGGAGTTACGGTTTGATTCGTTGTGCATACGGGCGCTGCAAACTGACCGCTATGCGTTCCCTGTATGCCAAATGTTGTCGTTTGGCCCGCAGACAAATTTCCATTCCAGCTCATATTTGACGCCACTATTGTATTACCCCCCGCTGCGAGGGTGGCGCCCCACCAATTCGTAATGCCGGTGCTTTGGGCATAGTCTAATGTCACTTCCCATGCGCTAATGTCAGAGCTGCTATCGTTGTTTACGGTTACGAGGATAACATAACCGCTATTCCAAATATTGTTGGAGGTTGAACACGATAGTGCGTGTGCGTTGAGTGCAGAGCCAAACAAAACTGAAAATAGCACGGCAGTGGAAAAGATACGCGAAAGCAATGCTTTATGTTTATTTATTTTAATAATGGGTGAGGTGCCAGCCCGTTGTAAAATACAGCTGTATTTTAGGTGTCGCATAATGATTCCTCTTTTATTGTTGGTAATAAGATGAGAACTAAGTACGATTTCGCAAACATGAACATCGAGTAGCGAGAATAACAATAGGAGCGCCGTTATTCGCGCGACAAGAATTTCCTGGGTGGTAATAAAAATAGGTTAAGGCTAAATAGATATGTGGTTTTTTGGCGCAACACTTAACTGTCTGTCGTAATTATTGTTGAGACGAGCCAATGTTCTAATTCTTTGAGATAAAAGTCTGCGCTTCTGCCAGTGTTTTTTCAACTGCCTGGGGAATTTTTTTTAGAGGTAGTTTAATTCGCGAAAGTTTTCTATTGTTGAGCGCCATTTTTTACAAATGTAGGTGGTTAATGTTTGTCATAAAATTGAAATTTAGTGTTCATGTTGTTGATTAATATTTATGTGGGCGTTTTGAGGGTGATGGGCTTCGCCTGTTTTTTTATTTAGGCGTTGGAATGTAATCGTCTTTTCTTGTCGCCGGTCGCTGTATTGTGCTTTCGTTTAAAATCGGTTGCTGCTGGTGATGGGGGTTCGGTTTTTTGTTTGCGAAAATTTCACCGCGCTTTGGTTTCGGGTTTCAGGTGACTGTTTATAGGCGCCAGTCGATCCGGCGGGCTTAGTGATATCGTTATCGCTGCAAGACAGGAATTTTCTGAGCATATGACAGTCTTGTGGCATAATTCCCGTGCCAGGGGGTAGCGGTGGGTAAGTCGCTGCCCTAGGTGTACAGACTTGGTTTTTGTAAAGTGGTCGTAAATACGCTGTTGTGGCGCTGCGACGATAGTAGAGGTTTAGCCCATTTATGAGTGTGTGTGTTGTTTGTGAAAAGCGCTTGGTTTTTTTCGATACGGCCGTGGCTTTTGCCCGTGAAAACGGCTTTGAGTTTTTTTGCGATGGCGAAGGGACGCGGGCTGAGTACGAGCTTGTGTTTGGCGAAGATACCATCTGTTTGCGGCATAAGATGGGAAAGAAGACTGTTAGTAGTTATGTCGATTTTGCCGAGGGTGCTCAGTCCCACCGCAGAAAATATGGCGGTGGTAAGGGGCAGTCTATCGCCAAGGCGGTGGGTTTAAATAAAGCCCGGGGTATTCGGGTGTTGGATGCAACGGCGGGTATGGGCGGCGATGCGTTTGTGTTGGCTTCTCTGGGCTGCAGTATCACGATGGTTGAGCGCTCACCGGTGGTACGTATGTTGTTGCAGGATGGCTTGCGGCGGGCCAGGTTGTTTGCCGAGGATGGCGATGCCGAGCTGCTGGAGATTGTCGATCGTATGACGTTGCTCGAGGGCGATAGTCTTGCGTTGCTGGCGCAAAAGGGCTTGGAGAGGCCGCAGGTGGTGTATCTCGACCCGATGTTTCCGCAGAGACGGAAAAGCGCTGAGGTGAAAAAGGAGATGCAGTTTTTTCACGATGTTGTCGGTTCAGACAATGACGCAGATGGCCTGCTGGAGCCTGCGTTAGCGCTGGCGGAAAATCGTGTGGTGGTTAAGCGACCGAAGGTGGCGCCGTTTTTAGCGGCCAGGGAGCCGGGTTATCAGTTGCTGGGGAAATCCAATCGCTTTGATATTTATCCGTTAAAGGCGTTTGAGATTATTTCTTCAGAAACTTAACGGCGCGGCTGATGATCATTCGAATATGGGCGAGCATGGCTACCATAAAACCGCAACCGGTAATGATCAGCCCCAGCAGAATGATTAATTCCTGCTTCGCGGATTGAGGCATTGCGGTGTTGGCGAGGTAGATAATAATGAGCCCCACGGTGAAGAAGATTACTCCGGCACGAAATTGTTTAAAGGTTTGTTCCAGTGGCGCGGAGTAGTGTTTGCCGAGCAGTTCTTTTATTGCCGGCCAGGTGAAGCGTGTCACGGGCTTAGCCAGCGTTCGGCGGCGTGTTGGTCGCTTTCTTTTGCGTCTACCCAGTGTTGGCCTTCTTTCTTCCAGAAGGGGGCTTGGGTTTTGAGTATGTCCATTATAAATTCGCAGGCGGCGAAGGCGTTTTGTCGGTGTTTGCTGCTGACACCGACAAAGACTATTTGGTCGCCGCTGTGTAGCTTTCCTACCCGGTGAATAATGGTGCTTGCCTGCAGTGCCCATTTTTCTTTTGCTTGCTGTTCTATTTTTTTCAGTACTTTTTCGGTCATGCCGGGGTAGTGTTGCAGTTCGAAAAGGCTGCTTCTGTTTTCTGCTGTGGCAAAGTCGCGTACCAGGCCGGTAAAGGTGACAACAGCACCGCTGCTGCCGTGTTTGCGTAGCGCTTGGTATTCGTTGTTGTGGTCGAAGTCTTCGGTTTGTATACGGATCACCTTAGCCTCCTGTTACCGGCGGAAAAAAAGCGACTTCATCGTTTGGCTTGATCTGTTGCTGTTGGTTGCTGATGGTGTGGTTTACGGCGCATTTGATTTTTGTGGCGCCGAGCAGTTCTTTCCATTGCGGGCCGCGCTCGCTGAGTTGCTCGCACAGTTGTTGAACGCTGCAGGCCTGGGTTAGCGGAAACGCTTCTTCGCTCAGGCCCAGTTGTTCGCCGAGGCTGGCGAAGTACAAGAGCTTAATGCTGTTGTTAGCGTTCAATTTGCCAGTCTCCCGATTTTCCGCCCGTTTTTTTCAGTAGTTTTGTTTCGCATATCACCATGCCTTTATCGACGGCTTTACACATGTCGTAAAGGGTGAGTGCCGCTACAGACGCTGCCGTAAGTGCTTCCATTTCCACTCCGGTTTTACCGTCCAGTTGGCAGGTCGCTTCGATTATTACGGTGTTTTGTTCGCTGTTTGCACGTATGTCTACGGCGATTTTTGTGAGCATTAGCGGGTGGCAGAGTGGAATTAAATCGCTGCATTTTTTTGCCGCCTGAATGCCCGCAATGCGGGCTACGGCAAAGACATCACCTTTTTTGTGCGTGCCTTCGGTGATCATCGCCAGGGTTTCGGGCAGCATTTTTACGGTGCTGCGCGCGGTGGCTACGCGGTGGCTGATGTTCTTGCCACCCACGTCGACCATGTGAGCTTCGCCTTTTTCGTTTAGGTGTGTGAGTGATGTCATGTTTTTTAGTTGGCCAAAAGTTCTATTAGAATTTGTTGGTACATTTCGCTGAGTGAATCTAAATCTTTTATCGAAACGCTTTCGTTGGCTTGGTGGATGGTGGCATTCAGTGGCCCCAGCTCTAATACCTGTGCACCGGTTGGGGCGATAAAGCGTCCGTCGGAGGTGCCGCCAGAGGTTGAGAGTTCGGTTTCTATATTGGCGACTTTTTTAATGGCGTTAACGGCGGCATCCACTAGGTCGCCGGCAGCGGTCAGAAATGGTTGGCCGGAAAGGTGCCAGTGTATGTCGTAGTCGAGCTGGTGTTTTTTTAATATGGCTTCGGCGCGCGCTTTTAATTCGCTATCGGTGGTTTCGGTGGAGAAGCGGAAATTAAATACAATATGGGCTTCGCCTGGAATAACGTTGGTGGCACCGGTGCCGCTGTTAATGTTGGACACTTGAAAGCTGGTGGCCGGGAAAAATTCGTTGCCGTTGTCCCATTGTTCTGCTGCCAGTTCGGCGAGTGCCGGCGATACCATGTGTATAGGGTTTTTCGCCAGGTGCGGGTAGGCCACATGGCCTTGCTTTCCTTTTACGGTGAGTTCGCAGCCCAGTGAGCCGCGGCGACCATTTTTAATGGTGTCTCCCAGCTTATGGGTGCAGGACGGTTCGCCCACTAAGCACCAGGTGATTTTTTCGTTTTGCTGTTCCAGCCATTCGATGACTTTAACGGTGCCGTTTGCGGCAATGCCTTCTTCGTCACTGGTAATTAAAAAGGCGATGCGACCTTTGTGGTTTGAGTGTTGGGCAATAAAGTTTTCGCAAGCGGTTACCATGGCGGCAAGGCTGCCTTTCATATCGGCGGCGCCGCGCCCATAGAGCATGCCGTCTTTTATTGTGGGCTCGAAGGGCGGGGTGTCCCAGCGCTTGAGGTCGCCACTGGGAACAACATCTGTGTGGCCGGCAAAGGCGAGTATTGGCCCCCTGTCGCCGCGAATGGCCCAGAAATTATCCACATCGTCAAAGCGCAGGTTTTCGATTTTAAAGCCAATCGCGGTTAGGCGTTCGATCATTAACGGTTGGCAACCGTCATCTTCCGGCGTTATGGACGCTTTGCGGATAAGGTCGCAGGCGAGTTGGAGTGTGGCAGATGTCATAAAGGCAGTGTCCAGAAAAAAGAAGAGCGTACCGGAATGGTACGCTCTTGGGTAGGGGGGAGCTAAACGGGGGGGGTTAGTTGTTTTTGTGCAGCTCTTCGTTAAGCGCGATAGCCGATTTGTTGGTTTTGCATTCTACGCCGCCGGTCATGGAATTACGGCGGAACAGTAGATCGCTCTTTCCTGCCAGGTCGCGTGCTTTAACGGTTTCAACGGGCTGGTTTTTTTCGTCCAGTAGGGTGAGCTTGGTGCCAGCAGTAATGTAGAGGCCGGATTCGATAATGCAGCGATCTCCCAGTGGGATACCGGTACCGGCATTGGCGCCAATAAGGCTTTCTTTGCCAACCGAGATCACGACTTTTCCGCCACCGGAAAGGGTGCCCATTGTCGAGCAGCCGCCGCCGAGGTCGGAGCCTTCACCTACGGTTACGCCGGAGGATATGCGGCCTTCTACCATGCTGGTGCCCAGTGTGCCGGCGTTAAAGTTAACGAAGCCTTCGTGCATGATGGTGGTGCCGGTGCCAATGTGAGCGCCGAGGCGAACGCGGGCGGTATCGGCTATTCGAACGCCCTGGGGAACGATGTAGTCGGTCATTTTGGGGAACTTGTCCACGCAATCGACGCTGAGTAGTTTGCCGGCAATACGCGCTTGTAGCTGCCGATCGGCAAGCTCTTCTATATCGATCGCGCCTTCGTTGGTCCAGGCTACGTTAGGTAGTACGCCGAACAGGCCGGTCAGGTCTGTGCCGTGGGGTTTTACCAGCCGGTGAGAGATCAGTTGCAGCTTGAGGTAGCCTTCCGGTACGGAGCTTGGCGCGGCATCACTGTCTAGCAGTGTGACAACAACGGGGCGAGTGCTGGAGCGCAGTGTTGTGCACAGGCTGGCCAGTTCTTCTGCGCCGACATTTTTCAATGCGCTGGTGAGGGCATCGATTTTGGACAGCTCCAGGTCGATGGCGACATTGCCGCCGGTGTACCCAAGGGTGTCGATAAAAGCTGTCGCAACCGCGTCTTCTGGGTTCAATATAGGTTTGGGATAGAAGACTTCCAGCCATTCGCCTTTACTGTTCTGGGTGCCAACACCCAGGCCGAGACTGTAGAGTTTGGTCATCTGTGAGTCCTTAGTTATCAAGTTTTAAAAGTGGGAAAAACAAAAGGTAACGGCTTCGTAAAACGGCAAGCTAATTCAGTTTTTCGGTATAGGATTTTTCGCTATAGCCGACAATTACGCCGGTGGGTGTTTCGAGTACCGGGCGTTTTATCAGTGTCGGTTGTGCCAGAGCGATGTCGAGGGCATCTCCGGCCAGGATTTTTTCCTTTTCGGCGTCTGACAATTGTTTCCAGGTGGTGCTGCGTTTGTTGATGAGCATTTCGCTACCCAGCTCTTTTAGCCATCCGGACAATTTGGTTGCTTCTAGGCCGTCCGCCCGAAAGTCGTGGAATTGGTGTTCGATATGGTGTTGCTCGAGCCATTTGCGAGCTTTTTTCACGGTATCGCAGTTTTTTATGCCGTAAAGGGTGATTGCCATACGTTTTAATCGGTCAATAAGTGTCGGTTTTGTAGCCAATTTTCGAGGCCGTAGCATAGCAAATTGGGGGTGGTAGTTCATTAGCCATAAGCGAGATTTATCTAAGTTTTTATATGGTTGGTCTACGGATTGAGCTAGCGCAACGTTTGGCCAAGGTAAGTTGGAGTGGTTGGTGTTAGGCACTGTGGTTTTAGCGTGGGTCGCGAGCCTGATTTTGGCGCACAGCGCCGAGCTTCCGATAGAAAATTTAAAACGCTCTTTGTTGTGCGCAGTAGACAGTTTTTAGGCTTTTTTAGTGACCTTGGGGTTTTTTCGGTTGGGGTAGCAGGTTGTGCAAATGGGGCATACGGTTCCATCGCAGCCTCTTGCAGAGCAGTGTTCGCGGCCGTAGTAAATAATTTGCAGGTGGAGGTGGTTCCAGCTTTCTCTGGGGAATAAACGTTTTAAATCTTTTTCGGTTTGCGTAACGTTTTTTCCGTTGGTTAATCCCCAGCGCTGCGCGAGACGGTGGATGTGGGTGTCGACAGCAAAGGACGGTTCGCCAAATGCCTGGGACATAACAACGCTTGCGGTTTTATGGCCTACGCCCGGTAGCCTTTCCAGTGCTTCCATATCGTTGGGTACTTCGCCGTTATGTTCTTCGACCAGTATTTCGGACAGTTTTTTTATCGCTTTGGATTTTTGTGGCGATAGGCCACACGGTCGAATAATCGCTCTAATTTCGTCAACGTCTTGCTTGGCCATATCGAAACAATTGTCGGCCAGTTGCCAGAGCGCTGGTGTTATCTGGTTGACGCGCTCGTCGGTGCACTGTGCTGAAAGTAATACCGCCACCAGTAGGGTGTAGGTATCGCTGTGGTCGAGTGGAATAGGCGGATTGGGGTAGCGCTTTTGCAGCTCTGAAAGAATATAGGTAACGCGTTGTTGTTTTAGCATGGTGTTATCGCGTTAAAACTGTTGGCAAAAGTCGTGCAGCCGCAGCGCGGCCTGTTCGCATTCTTCCAGTGACGCGACCAGCGCCATGCGGATACGATTTTTTCCGGGGTTGCCGTTGCGGGTATCGCGAGCGAGGAAGCTGCCGGGCAATACGGTAATGTTGCATTCAGCAAATAATTTTTGGGCAAACGCGGTATCGCTGATGGGGGTTTTTGCCCATAAATAAAAGCTGGCTTCCGGCTGTTCTACTTCCAGGTTATCTCCCAGTGTGTCGATGACGCGGGTAAATTTTTTGCGGTAAAGCTCGCGATTGGCTTTTACGTGTTGTTCGTCTTGCCAGGCAACACTGCTGGCTAGCTGCGTTTGAATGGGCATGGCGCAGCCGTGGTAGGTTCGGTATTGAAAAAACGGTGCAATAAGGTTTTTGTCTCCGGCGATAAAACCTGAGCGCAAGCCGGGGAGGTTGGAGCGTTTCGACAAGCTGTGGAAGACCACGCAGCGTTCATAGTTGTCTCTGCCCATTTCGGCGCAGGCTTGCAATAGTCCGGGAGGCGGTGTGCTTTCGTCGAAATAGAGTTCGGAGTAGCACTCGTCGCTGGCGATAATAAAATCGTATTTGTCGGCGAGGTGAATTAAGGCCTGTAGCTGTTCAATGCTCATAACGGCGCCGGTTGGGTTCCCCGGTGTGCAGATAAACAGCAGCTGGCAATCCTGCCAGGTTTTCTCGTCAATATTGTCGTAATCTGGCTGGTAGTTGTTTTCTTTTGTGCAGTTTAGAAAAACGGGCTGCGCACCGGCCAGCAGTGCCGCGCCTTCGTATATTTGATAGAAGGGGTTGGGCATTAGCACTTTTGCGTTGCCGGTAGTGTTGTCGATACTGGCTTGTACAAAGGCAAATAAGGCTTCACGGGTGCCGTTGACGGGCAGTATATGGTGTTCTGCGCTGAGGCTATTGGCGGTCAATCGAAAGCGTGTACTTGCCCACTCTGCGATTGTTTCCCGCAGCGTGAGTAGCCCTTTGGTGCTGGGGTAGTTCACGACGCGCGGCAGTTGTGCGTGCAGTTCGTCTAAAACAAATTGCGGTGGTTGATGTTTGGGTTCACCTATTGAGAGGGCGATGTGCTCCAGCTCTGCAGGAGGGTTGATACCCGCTTTTATCTCGTTGAGTTTTTCGAACGGGTACGGCTGCAATTGTTGTAGCAATGGGTTCATGTGGGGTTCCGGTATTACTGCCAAGCGGCAAGGTCTTTTTCTACGTGTTGATCCAGGCTGGAGCAAATCGCAGTTTGCAGTTCGTCACACTGTTGTGCGTTGCCGAGCGGGCTGCCGTTGGTATCGGTAATAAAAAATATGTCTTCAATACGCTCTCCGAGTGTGGAGATTTTGGCGTTTTGCAGCTGAATATTGTGATCCATAAACACTTGACCAATTGTTGCCAGAAGCCCGGTTCTATCTGGGCTGATAACTTCCAGCACGGTACAACCGCTGGCAATGTCATTGCTAATGCTGGTGGTGGTGGGGATGGCAAATTGTTTGAGTGCTCTTGGTGTTCGGCGGCGCACGACGTCTGAGTAGTCGTCCAGTAGCATTAATTCTTCGTGTAGAGAATCCAATATTATTTGGTAGCGTTCTGGGTTGTCACCAATGGGCTGATCATTTTCGTCGAGCACATAAAAAGTATCGACGGTGTAGCCATCGGCTGATGAGTAAAGCCTTGCATCTTGAATATTCAGCTGCTGAGAGGCTAAGCAGTTGGCGACGGCGGTAAAGATGTGTTGGTCGTCTTTTGCGCGAACAAAAATCTGGGTTGCGCCTTCGAATTCTAGCGAGGTGGTCTCGCGAATAAGAATAATGGGCTGCTCGCTTTGGTGATGAATAATGGCTTCTGTTTGCCAGGCAATATCGAGGTGTGATTCGCGAATAAAATATTCATCGCCCAGGTCTGCCCAGACGGCGCGCGCATCGGTTTCGTTGATATTTTTATCGCTGAGTTTTGCCAGCGCCCACTGTTGCGTTTCTTCGATGGTTTCCTGTTTGTCGATGGTGTTTTCCAGGCCGCGACGCAGTGCGCGCCGGGTATCCATATACAGTTGTCGCATTAGGCTTGCGCGCCAGGTGTTCCAGATGTCGGGATTGGTGCCGCACATATCGGCAACGGTGAGCGTGTAGAGATAATCGAGATGGCGTTGGTCGCCCATTTCTAGAGCGAAGTCGTGAATGACTTCTGGATCGGAGATATCTTTTTTCTGCGATACGTAGGACATCAGCAAATGTTTTTCGACCAGCCAGGCAACGAGGCGCGTGTCTTTACCGCGCAGGCCGTGTTGCTCACCAAATTGGATGGCATCCTGAGCGCCTAGTACCGAGTGGTCGCCACCCCGACCTTTGCCTATGTCGTGAAATAAACCGGCGAGGTAGAGCAGGTTTAAATGCTGGCGCTTTTTCATAATGTGCGCGGCAATCGGGAATTGTTTTTCCGCTTCGGGGTGGCGGAATTCGCGCAGGTTTTGAATCACGAGTAATGTGTGTGCATCCACCGTGTAGCGGTGAAAGAGGTCGTGCTGCATTTGCCCGGTTATTTTTCCAAACGCGGGTAGGTAGCGACCGAGAACCCCGTATCGGCTCATGCGGCGCAGTTGTTTTACCAGACCGTTTTCCATTTTAAACAGTTCGATAAACATCAGTTTGTTAACGGGATCGTTGCGGAATCTGTCGTCTATCAAGGCGCGGCTTTCACGAATGAGCCGGATGGTGGGTGGCCTGACACCTTTAATCTGGGGGTTGTTGCCCATGATTAAGAATATTTCCAGCAGTCCGCTGGGGGTTTCTTCGAATACGCTGTTGCGAGTGACTTCGATAAAATCGTCGTGCAGCTGAAAACGGTCGTTTATGGGGGTGATTTTGTGGCGGTTTTTATGGGCGTAAATGACTTCGCCCAGATGTTGCAGTAGTACATCGTTCAGCTCGCGCAGAGCGAGAACCGCACGATAGTAATCGCGCATAAATTTTTCTACGGCCAGGTGGCTGTCATCGTCTTCATAGCCGAATAATTTCGCCAGCTCCCGCTGGTGTTCAAATAGCAGGCGCTCTTCTGCTCGCCCGGAAAGCATGTGAACGCCATAACGTACGCGCCATAAGAAGGCTTCACCATGGCGTAAAATGGCGTATTCCTGTTCGGTGAAAAAATTCATGCCGCCAAGTTTGCTTATGGTGGGTACGGCGTAATAGCGTTTGGCGACCCAGTTGATGGTTTGAATGTCGCGCAGGCCACCGGGGGCGTTTTTAATATTGGGTTCGAGGTTGTACTCGGTATAGTTGTGCTTGGCGTGCCGGTCCTGCTGTTCTTCGCGCTTGGCTTTGTAGAACTTGTCTGCCGGCCACATGTAGTCTGGACCGGTGAGAACTTGAAGCTGGTCGCGGAGCTTGTCGTTGCCCGCTAGTCGCCGAGCTTCGATCAGGTTGGTGGCAACGGTAATATCGTCCTTTGCAATTTTTGCGCACTCTTTCATGGAGCGAACGCTGCAGCCAATTTCGAGGCCGATATCCCAGAGCAGTGTTACTAGGACTTGCAGCTGGTCGTTGTATTTCTTTGCGGCTTTGTTGTCGAGCAGAATCAGTAGATCGATATCGGATTTTGGGTGCAGTTCGCCGCGCCCGTATCCGCCGACGGCAATAAGGGCTATATCGTTGTCCCAGCGGTATTGGTGCCAGGCGTAGTGCAGGATCAGGTCAATAAAGGTGGCGCGTTCGGCAATAAGGTCACGGATTTCGTTGCCTTCAGCGAAGCGTGTATTAAAGTGCTCGTTTACACCAAAGATAGCATCTTTAAATACGGTAATGACCGGCCCCTTTTCCAGATCGAGACGGAATCGGCTTTGGTTAAAGAATATCGGCTGGCAGGGAAAATAGGGGATCTCTGGCGCTACATCTGTTTTGGCCATTATTAAAACGATTCCTCTTTACGCGCCGTCATTACCTCAACGCCGCTAGCGGTTACGGCCAGTGTATGCTCCCACTGGGCAGACAGCCGACCATCGCGGGTCTCTACTGTCCAGCCATCGCCTTTGAGTTTGGTTTGGTATTTTCCGGCGTTAATCATGGGTTCGATGGTAAAGGTCATACCTTCTCTGAGTATCATGCCGGTTCCAGCGGTGCCGTAGTGCAAGACTTGAGGATCTTCATGGAAGACCTTGCCAATGCCGTGGCCGCAGTAGTCGCGCACAACAGAGCAGTGGCTTTTTTCTGCGTGCTGCTGGATGACCGCGCCGATGTCGCCTAGGCGGCATCCGGGTTTTACCATTTCGATACCTTTATAGAGGCACTCCTGGGCAATTTTACAGAGCCGGTGGGCGTGGGGAGCGACTTGGCCAACCATAAACATTTTACTGGTATCACCGTGGTAACCACCGGTAATAACGGTAATGTCGATATTGAGGATATCGCCGTTTTTCAGGGTCTTCTTTTCCGACGGTATTCCATGGCACACCACATGGTTGATAGAGGTGCAGATGGATTTTGGGAAGCCCTTGTAGTTAAGCGGCGCGGGAATGGCCTGCTGGGTGATGGTTATATAGTCGTGACAGATGCGATCCAGCTCTGCTGTGGTCACTCCCGCCACGACGTGCTCTCCGATCATTTCCAGCACTTCGGCGGCCATACGGCCCGCGATGCGCATTTTTTCGATGTCTTCTGGGGTTTTGATGGATACGGCCATAACTGCACTATGTCTCTTTAGGTGTTTGTGGGCGGCACGCCCTTCACGAAGCTGTCGTAAAAGCCGCCTATTCTAAACCAATCGGACGGGCACAGCACGATTGAGAGTCATTAACACCTGAATCGAGACCTTTGGGTTTAAGTTTTTGGTCTTCTGTGGTATAAAGCGCGCCCAGCCATATGGAGTCTAACTTCTTTGGCCGGATTAACCTTTAATTAAAGTCGCACATATACCGTCACACCCGCCTGGGTGCTGTAACAGCCATGCGCTGGAAGCAGTTGGTCGGTGGGGTATGTGGAGGCCTAACCCGATACAGGAAAAATGAATATGCCTACAGTAAGCATGCGCGATATGCTGCAAGCCGGTGTCCACTTCGGTCACCAAACCCGTTACTGGAACCCGAAAATGGGTCAATATATTTTCGGCGCCCGTAACAAAATCCATATTATTAACCTGGAGCACACCGTTCCAGCGTTTAACGAAGCCTTGGCTATTATCCAAAAAATGGCCAGCCAGAAGAAAAAAGTTCTCTTTGTAGGCACTAAGCGCGCCGCTCAAAAAACCATTAAAGAGCAGGCTGAGCGTTCAGGTATGCCTTATGTGAGCAACCGCTGGTTAGGTGGTATGTTGACCAACTACAAAACCATCCGTGCCTCTATCCGTCGCTACCGCGAGCTGGAAGTTCAGAGCAAAGATGGTACCTTCGAGAAGCTGACCAAGAAAGAAGCGCTGATGCGTACCCGTACTATGGGCAAGCTTGAGCTGTCTATTGGTGGTATTAAAGATATGGGCGGTCTGCCCGACGCTTTGTTCGTGATCGATGTTGAGCACGAGCGTATTGCGATTCAGGAAGCTAACAAGCTGGGTATCCCCGTTATCGGCGTGGTAGATACCAACAGTAACCCTATCGGTATTGACTATGTTATCCCTGGTAACGACGATGCGATCCGTGCGGTTAAGTTGTACGTAGCTGCCGCTGCTGATGCCTGCATTGACGGTATCAAAGAGGGTTCTGCCGCCGTTACTGAAGGTGAGTTTGTTGAGGTTGCTGCAGAAGAAGGTAAAGCCGAGGGTTAATCTACCCCGGTGTCTGCCAGTGCAAATAGCGTTGCCAGCTGGCAGTTAAATTCATAAAGGGGGGCTATGCTCCCCTTTTTTAACATTTAAACGTGACAAGTTGAGGATTATTAAGATGGCTGTGACTGCTACTTTGGTAAAAGAACTCCGCGAGCGTACCAGTCTGGGTATGATGGAGTGTAAAAAAGCACTAGTTGAAACGGACGGCGACATCGAACTGGCGATAGAAAATCTGCGCAAGGCCTCTGGTTTGAAAGCTGCCAAGAAAGCTGATCGTACAGCTGCTGAAGGCGTTGTAGCGGCTAAGATTGCCGAAGACGGCAGTTATGGTGTTGTGGTTGAGGTTAATAGCGAGACTGACTTTGTTGCTCGTGATGACGGCTTCCTAGCATTCGTTAGCTCTGTAACTGACAAGGCCTTCGCCGCCAAAGCCGGGAGCGTGGGCGTAATTTTAGACGACGAGATGGAGAATACCCGTCAGGCGCTGGTACAGAAAATCGGTGAAAATATCAATATCCGTCGTGTTCAGCTGGTTGAAGCTGCTAACGGTGTGGTGGGTGCTTACGTTCACTCAAATAATCGCATTGCGGTTTTGGTTGAGCTGTCTGGCGGTACTGTTGAGTTGGCCAAAGACGTTGCCATGCATGTTGCTGCAGTGAATCCGCAGGTTGTTAATCCGTCCGATATGTCTGAAGACCTGGTTAACAAAGAGAAAGAAATTATTAAAGCTCAGCCAGATATGGCAGGCAAGCCAGAGCAGATCGTTGAAAAAATGATGACTGGCCGTATCAACAAGTTCCTGAAAGAGAACAGCTTGGTTGAGCAGCCTTTCGTTAAAGACCCAGACCAGACTGTTGGCGCTTTGGTTAAAGCTGGCGGCGCAGAGGCTGTTAGCTTCGTTCGCTATGAGGTTGGTGAAGGTATCGAGAAGAAAGAAGAAGACTTCGCAGCAGAAGTTGCTGCCCAGGTAGCGGCATCTAAATCCTAATCGCTGCAAGGTGTACCAGAATAAGAAAGGCGGGACGCAACTCCCGCCTTTTTTCTGTTAAACTCTCGCGAATTTATTTGGTCGGCCCTGGGCCGGAACCTAGAGTGCAAGTTGGGAGATGGGGTTTATGTCAAGCGGGCGCGATCGGAAGTACAAACGAATTCTGCTGAAGTTAAGTGGTGAGCAGTTAATGGGGGATGAGGGCTTCGGCATCGATCCCAAAGTGCTCGATAAGATGGCGCTGGAAATTGGTCAGCTGGTGGGTATTGGTGTTCAGGTTGGTCTGGTTATTGGTGGAGGCAACCTTTTTCGCGGCGCCGCACTGAGCAAAGCTGGTCTGGATCGCGTAACGGGCGACCATATGGGTATGCTGGCCACAGTGATGAATTCCTTGGCTATGCGCGACTCTCTGGAACGATCCAATATATCTTCTACGGTTATGTCCGCAATTCCCATGCACGGTGTTACCGATCAGTACGATCGCCGCAAAGCGATGCGACTGCTGGAAAATGGCGAAGTGGTTATTTTCTCTGCCGGTACGGGCAACCCTTTCTTTACCACCGATTCTGCTGCTTGCTTGAGAGCTATCGAGGTCGAGGCTGAGATAGTGTTGAAGGCGACCAAGGTTGATGGTGTGTATACCGCCGATCCAGTAAAAGATCCGACGGCTACCCGCTACGATACTCTGAGCTACGATAAAGTGATGCAGGACAAGCTTGGTGTTATGGATCTTACCGCCATATGCCTTTGTCAGGATCACGGTATGCCGGTACGTGTTTTTAAGATGACAAAGCAGGGCGCGCTGCTGAGTATTATTGTGGGTGAGGAAGAGGGAACTCTTATCGAAGGCCCCAAAGAAAAAGAAGAGGCGTAAAGCAATGTTGAATGATATAAAAAATGACGCCGAAGAGCGTATGAAAAAAAGCGTAGAAGTACTGGGCGTAAACTTTAACAAGATCCGTACTGGTCGCGCTCACCCGAGTATTCTGGACAGCGTTTCAGTGAATTATTACGGCAACCCAACGCCGTTGTCTCAGGTGGCTAATGTTTCGGTGTTGGATGCTCGCACCCTGTCTCTTAGCCCTTGGGAAAAGTCCATGGTGCCGGAAATTGAAAAGGCGATCATGAAATCTGGTTTGGGATTAAACCCTGTGACTACCGGGGAGTTGATTCGGGTACCCATGCCCGCACTGACCGAAGAGTCGCGTAAAGGCTATATCAAGCAGGCGCGCAACGAGGCTGAAAATGCTCGTATTTCTGTTCGCAATATTCGTCGCGACGCGATCTCTCACATAAAAGATCTGCTAAAGGATAAAGAGATTGGCGAAGACGATGATCGTCGTGCCCAGGATGAAATTCAAAAGACTACCGATAAATTTATTGCTGAAGTGGATAAAGCTCTGGCTGTAAAAGAAAAGGATTTGATGGAAATCTAAAATCCTGCCCGGTCGTTGTAGCGCCGGGCGTTTTTCCGCTTGAATTATGAATGTAACCGAAAATTTAAATCCCCACCCGTTGCGCCATGTCGCCATTATTATGGATGGTAATAATCGCTGGGCTAAACAGCAGGGACGCCAGGGTATTTCTGGCCATAAGGCCGGTGTCGAGCGCATTCGGGATGTCTTGGGTGCGTGTCGAGAAGAGAGTATCGACGCTCTGACGGTATTTGCGTTTAGCAGTGAGAATTGGCGTCGCCCGCCCAAAGAAGTCGAAGCCCTGATGGGGTTGTTTTACAGTTATCTGAAAAAAGAGGCGCGTAAGCTCGCCAGCGAAGGTGTTGCCCTGCGTGTGATTGGCAGCCGCGAACGCTTTGATAAAAAGCTGCTGCGAGCGATTGAAGAAGCAGAATCCATTGCTTGCAGTGGTGAGGCTACACTGGTTATTGCTGCGGATTATGGCGGTTGCTGGGATATCGCTCAGTCTGCTCAGAAGCTCGCGCAGAAGGTGGCTATGGGTGAGATCGCACCAGCGGATATTACCGAAGAGGCGCTTTCTGACAATATCAGTACTTCAGACCTTCCTCCTTTAGATCTGCTTATTCGTACCGGTGGTGAATACCGTATTAGTAATTTCCTTTTATGGCAGGCAGCCTATGCCGAGCTTTATTTTACGGATCTGTTATGGCCTGAGTTTGACGGTTCTGCGTTAAAAGAGGCTGTTCAGGACTATTACAGCCGCCAACGTCGTTTTGGCAAAACTGGGGAACAGCTGGTAAAAGAGGCCTCTCGTGCTTAAACAACGTGTTTATACTGCCGTGGCACTGGTTGTGCCATTTATTACGATTCTGTTTCTGGGCTCATGGCTTCATTTTACCTGTTTGGCAGGTGTGGTCGTGGGCCTTGCCGCCTGGGAATGGGCCGGTCTGGCGGGCCTAAAAACCCCCCTTTCACGGGCTGTTTTTACGGCCTTTATCGCTTTGAGTGGAGCCTTGATTGGATGGTTTCTACAGTGGACAGAGCATCACCAAAATCTTCAGACGCTGCTGATTGCGGCCTCGATCTGGTGGGCTGTCGCACTTTTGTGGGTACAGGGTTACCCCTCCAGCGCCATTATCTGGGGTTCCACCCCTGTGCGCCTGGTGATGGGGTGGTTTGTATTGGTTCCAGCCTGGTTGGCATTGGTTTATTTACGTTCTGAGCCTGCGGGTAGCTGGTTGGTGCTGATGGCCGTGTTTACGGTCGCGGCAGCAGATATTGGTGCTTATTTTACCGGTCGCGCATTTGGTCGAACCAAGCTGGCGAAAAATGTCAGCCCCGGCAAAACCTGGGAGGGTGTTGTCGGCGGATTGTGTTTTGCGCTCGCTTTGGGGGCTGTCGCCAATGTTGTCATTATTCATGGCAACTGGTTGGCGCTGGTGGCCGTCATACTACCTACTGCGCTCGTTTCTGTACTCGGCGACCTGCTAGAGAGCATGGTTAAGCGGCATCAAGGTGTAAAAGACAGTGGTGCCTTGCTACCGGGACACGGTGGTTTTATGGATCGCATCGATGGCCTTGTCGCCGCCGCACCTATTTTTGCGCTCGCGGTCCTTTCAACCCAGTGGACGGTAAAGGTAGGTTAGTGCAACAGATAACGGTACTGGGCTCAACCGGCTCGATTGGTGTTAGTACGCTGGACGTGATTCGTTCGCACCCCGATCGTTTTACGGTGTATGCGCTGGGTGCTAACTGCCAGGATAAGTTAATACTGGGGCAGTGTTTGGCGTTCAAACCGGTTTATGCGGTGTTGAATGACGAAGTTGCAGCTGGGCGATTGCGCAGCGCTCTGTTAGCGCAGGGCAGCAAAACGCAAGTGCTTTCCGGTGAGCAGGGCTTAATCGATATTGCCTCTGCCAATGATGTTCAGGTTGTAGTGGCCGCCATTGTCGGTGCCGCTGGCCTTGATTCGACCTTGGCTGCGGTGAGGGCTGGCAAGCGGGTTTTACTTGCCAACAAAGAATCGCTGGTTATGAGTGGCAAGCTGTTTACCGATGCGGTTGATAAGTATAGCGCTGAGTTGTTACCGGTTGATAGCGAGCATAACGCCATTTTTCAGTGTATGCCGGTTGGCTACTCTTCCCTGAAGCAGGCGGGTATTCGCCGTATTTTGCTTACCGGCTCTGGTGGCCCTTTTCGGGAAGCGCCACTTGTCGAGTTGGCGAGTAAAACTCCTGAGCAGGCTTGCGCGCACCCGAACTGGTCTATGGGCCAGAAGATATCTGTCGATTCCGCCACGATGATGAATAAAGGGCTGGAATTTATTGAGGCCTGCTGGTTGTTCAAAGCGCAACCAGAGGATATACAAATTGTGATTCACCCACAGAGCATTGTGCACTCCATGGTGGAGTATGCTGATGGCTCGGTGCTGGCACAGATGGGCGTACCGGATATGCGTACTCCTATCGCTAATTGCCTAGGGTGGCCGCAACGGATTGCATCCAATGTTGAATCATTGAACTTTTTCACCTTAAATGCCCTCGAATTCAGCGCGCCGGATTTTGAGCGCTTTCCTGGTTTAAAGTTATCCATTGAGGCGATGAAGCAAGGTGGCGATTTTGCGACCGCGTTGAATGCTGCCAACGAGGTTGGAGTGGAGGCTTTTCTGGATCAGCGAATAGGCTTTGCACAGATAGCTGAATTAATAGCCGATGTTTTAGATGCCTGGCAAAGTACCGAACCAGATTCATTAGATGTGGTCAAAGATGCCGACCAACGAGCGCGCGTGAGTGCGCAGTCATTTATAGCGCGACTTAGCCGCTAGCATGAGATTTTATTTGTGATAGGAACAATTACAACCGTCTTTTATTTTCTCATCGCCATTACGATTCTGGTGGCGGTGCATGAGTTTGGTCATTTTTATGTCGCCCGTCGCTGTGGTGTTAAGGTGCTGCGTTTTTCTATTGGCTTTGGCAAGCGGCTGTATTGTTGGACTGATAAGCAGGGTACCGAGTTTGCGATCTCCTCTATTCCTCTAGGGGGCTATGTCAAAATGGTGGATGAGCGCGAAGGTGATGTCGCTCCAGAAGATCTACCCTACGCCTTTACTCAGAAGCCGGTTTGGCAACGTATCGCTATTGCCGCTGCGGGTCCGTTGGCCAACTTTATTCTGGCTATTGTATTTTATTGGCTGCTGGCAATGCAGGGAGCGGTATCCCTGTCTCCTGTGATTGGCAACGTTGAGCCAGGGTCTATTGCTGCGCAGGCTGGTCTGGAGGTTGGGCAGGAAATTGTGGCGGTCGATGGTAAGACGATAGACAGTCGTCGATCTTTGGACCTGTATTTAATTAACCGTCTGGGCGAAAGCGGCGATATTAGTTTTACGGTGAAGTACCCGGATAGCGACCTTGTATACGAATCGCGGGCTCAACTGAACGAGTGGTTAAAGGGAGCGGAGGCACCGGATGTTATCGGCGGCCTGGGAATTGAATTCTATCACCCACAGATTCTGTTAAACGTTATCCATGTCGAGCCGGGCAGTGCTGCTGAGGCCGGTGGTTTTCAGGTTGGCGATAAGGTTATTAGCATTGACGGTGGAAGTCGCAGTAGCGGCGACCAGTGGTCCAGCTATATCAGTACGCGCGCAGGACAGGTACTGACGATTGTTGTAGCGCGAACCGAAGAGGGTGGCAGTGTTAGCCAAAAGATTCTCACCGTAACGCCGCGCGAAGTGAAAGATACGCTGGGTCGTAAACGAGGTTTGATGGGCATTGCCTGGGGCAGTGAAACGTGGCCGGAAGAAATGATCCGCCGACATCACTATGGCGTTTTCGGTAGTATGAAGCAGGCGGTAACTGAAACCGGTGAAGTGGTATCGACCGTCTTGATATCCCTTAAAAAGCTGATTTTAGGCCAAATTTCCACTAAGAACTTGAGTGGCCCGATAGGCATTGCTAAAGTTGTCGGCCATTCGGCGGAGGCTGGTATCTGGACCTTCGTGAATGTCCTTGCTTATATCAGCGTTCTTCTCGGTGTATTTAACTTATTGCCGATTCCAGTGCTTGATGGCGGTCATATTTTGTACGGTTTGATCGAGTGGGTGAAGGGTAGTCCTGTGTCTGAAAAAATACAGGTTTTGGGTTATCAGGCAGGTCTGGTAATGCTGCTGGGTTTGATGGTGATAGCCTTTTATAACGACATTTTACGCCTGTAGATTTGCGGGTAATTATTAATAACAAATAAGAAGATATCTTGTTGAGTTTCCCTATTAGTATGAAGCGATTTCTGGTTCTTTTAGCGCTGTTTGTAGTCTCGGCGCCCTCACTGGCTCAGAGTTTCCGAGTCGACGATATTCGCCTAGAAGGCTTGCAGCGGGTTTCGGCAAGTCCGGTATTTGCCGCACTACCGGTTCAGGTGGGTGAAACCATCGACAGGGAAGATGTGCGCGATATTATTCGCTCGCTCTTTTCTACGGGCTTCTTCTCTGGAGTCCAGATCGCGCGGGAAGGCCGTGTGCTCATTGTGATCTTGCAGGAACGCCCTTCCATTAAGTCGATCAATATTGAGGGCAACAAGGCCATCAAAACCGAGCAGCTGACGGAGGTGATGGAAGAAAACGACCTGCGCGAAGGTGAAATTCTGCAGCAGGATTTGCTGCAGGGGATTACCCGTGAACTGGAAAGGCAGTATGTTGCCCGTGCTCGTTACGGCGCGTCTGTTGAGGCTGAGGTGGAAGAGCTGCCCAACAATATGGTGGGCATTGATATTCAAGTGGACGAGGGTAAGTCTGCACGTATTAAGCATTTGAATATCGTCGGTAATACCGTATTTCCCGAGGAAGAATTACTCGACCTGTTCGAAATTGATACGGGTAAGTGGTACAAGCCCTTATCCGGTGCGGATCAGTACGCTAAAGAGAAACTGACCGGTGATATCGAAACCCTGGAATCCTTCTACTTGGATCGGGGCTATCTGGATTTTGAAGTGCTTTCTAGTCAGATTTCTATCAGCCCGGATAAAACACAGGTTTTTATTACCCTGAATATTCATGAGGGTGAGATCTATACCGTCAAAAGCATTGATATTGCAGGCGATCCAATTATTCCAGAGGAACGATTGCGCCGAGTTGTGTTGCTACGTGAAGGCGAGACTTTCTCGCAGCGTTATATGACGGATACCTCTGAGTATGTGACGACTATGATGGGTAATTCCGGGTATACCAACGCCAAGGTGGAAGGTATTCCTGAGAAAAACCAGGAAGAGCATACGGTTGACGTGACGTTCTTTGTCGACCCTGGTAAGCGCGTTTATGTTCGACGGATTAACTTCCGCGGCAATGTGAAAACCAGCGATGAAGTGCTTCGCCGTGAAATGCGTCAGATGGAAGGAGCCTCTGCGTCTAACTCTCGCATTGAGCAATCCAAGGTTCGATTGGAGCGCCTGGGGTACTTTAAAGAAGTGCAGGTTAACACCGTCGATGTCCTTGGCACAGACGATATGATTGATGTCGACTACTCGGTCGAGGAGCAAGCATCGGGTAGTATTCAGGCCAGCGTGGGTTATGCCCAGACGACTGGCTTAAACCTGGGTGTGAGTGTTCAGCAAAACAACTGGCTGGGCACCGGTAAGCAGGTGAGTTTTGGTATTAATAAAAACACTTACCAAACGCTTTACAGCTACAGCTATTCAGATCCGTACTTTACGCCGGATGGTGTGAGTCGTGGTTTGAGCGCCTATTATCGTACGCGGGACTATTCCAAAATTAACGTGTCCAGCTACAGCACCGATGCTTATGGTGCGGACATGACTTTCGGCTATCCGATATCTGAAATTTCCCGTGTCGGCTTCGGTTTGGGTTTTATTAATCAGAAGATTAAAACCGGCCGCTATGCGCCACAGGAAATTGCCAGTAGCCCTAGCCTGAGCGCCTTTTCATCCAACTCCTATATCACACAGTACGATTGGGAAAATATTTCTCTTCCCGCCGCCAGCGCCAATCCATCAGGTTATGCTGTTCCGATAGAAAATAATCAGTATCAGGAATTTGAAATTGATACTTACGCTATTACCGAAGAAAACCTGCTGGCAACGCAGCCCGGTTTTATTGACGAATACGGTAAAGATTTTTCCAGCGCTACTCTGTCCTTTAATTGGAGCCGAATCACGCTGAACCGCGGTATTTTAGCCACCAGGGGGAGCTCTCAGCGTTTGCAGTTTGAGGCAACGGTGCCTAGCAGTGAAATGGAATACTATAAGCTTACCTATAATGGTCATATTTTCTTCCCTCTAACTAAAGATTTTACTTTGCGTCTGAAATCGCGTTTGGGTTATGGCGATGGCTACGGAAGTATGGATGAGCTGCCATTTTTTGAGAATTTCTACTCCGGCGGATTTGGTTCTGTGCGAGGGTTTGAACGTTCTACTTTAGGACCGCGTGGTTCTCCCTCCTGGGAATATCGTACGGCTGTCGACAATAATCGCAATGCATTACCGACGGGTTGGACGGATCTGAATCGTGATGGAAATATTCAATCGACAGAGCTGTCGGGTGTTTCGCCGAATTATATCGCTTGCGAAGACCCAACATCTCCCCAGGTTCTGAACAGTAGCTATCAAATTTGTGAGCCCGGTAAACTGATGGCATACCAAACCGGTGGCGTTCGTTCTATCGGCGGTAACGTTCTGGCGGAATTTAGTGCCGAGATGATTCTGCCCATTCCCTTTATTGAAGATACTCGCTCGATGCAGTTAGTGGCCTTTGTTGACGCAGGTAACGTATTCTCCGGTTACTGCCGCAAAGACAATTTTAAACAGTTAAACTGCCACGAGATTTCTGCTGATTACCTGAGTTCTTCTGCGGGGTTTGGCTTTACCTGGATTTCCGGGTTTGGCCCAATGACGTTCAGCTATTCTGTGCCTCTGCACCGGAATGAAAATGACCGAACGGAGGCTTTCCAGTTCTCGTTCGGAACCGGCTTCTAATACTTAAAAAATTGAGAGAGACCATTATGACTATTAAAAAAATCCTCGCAGTTGGCGCACTTTTGGTTATGGCGAATATGGCATTCGCCGGTAAGATCGCTATTTTTAACCACGAAAGCGCGATGATGGGTACCAAACAAGCTGCTCAGGCTATTGAAAAGTTAAAGGCTAATGCCGAATACAACCAGATGATGACCCAGATTGAATCACTGCAGGCAGACCTGAAGGGCTTGGCCAAAGAGGCTGAAACCAATGGCATGACTTGGTCGCAGGAAAAAATGGCTGAGCATCGCAAAAAGATGGAATACGTGCAGGCAGATTTACAGCTGGCGGCAAAAAAAATTCAGGGCGAAAATGCTGCGGTTATCAATAAGCTGGCTCAGGAATTTCAACCTAAGTTGAAAGCTGTGTTGGACGAAATTATGAAAGCCGACGGTATCGATGTTATTTTGCGTCCACAGGCGGTTTATACCGTAATGCCCGCGCTTGATATTACCGCTAAAGTAACTGCGGCGCTGGATAAAGCTAAGTAATTGGTTTTGAAGGAAGCCGGATAATGGTCAAAACAACCTACTCTCTAAAACAATTGGCTGAATTTCTTCAGTGTGATTATGTAGGTGATACTGCTGTTGAAGTTGACGCAATAGCAACGCTTGAGCAGGCGACCAAGCAGCAGCTGACGTTTATCTCTCAGGATAAATACGAAAAATACCTGCCCGATTGTCGAGCAGGTATTTTGGTTTTAAAACCGGAGCAGCAGGAAAAGTTTAGCGGCAACAAATTGCTGGTAACGGACCCTTATATGGCTTACGCCCAGCTGAGCCGCATTTTCGAAAGCCGGCAGCGTGTTGCAGTTGGTATTCATCCCTCGGCAGTTGTTGCTGAAAGTGCCATGGTTGCAGCGACGGCTCGTATTGGCCCAAATGCTGTTATTGGTGAGTTCACCGTTATTGGCGAAGATACCGAAATTTCAGCCGGCTGTACGGTTGGCGACGCCAGCCGCGTGGGCGACAACTGCTTACTGCATGCAAATGTATCCGTTTATGCCGGAGTAACCATCGGCGATAAAGTTATTGTGCACAGTGGCACTGTTCTAGGCTCAGACGGTTTTGGCTTTGCGCCTTCTCAACAGGGGTGGGTAAAAATACACCAGCTTGGTGGAGTGCGCATTGGTAGTCGTGTCGAGATTGGCTCTAATACGTCAATTGACCGAGGTGCTCTGACGGATACGGTTATTGAGGACAATGTTATTATCGATAACCTCGTTCATATCGCCCACGGGGTGAAGGTGGGTGAGGGGACTGCCATTGCCGGTTGTGTCGGCATTGCTGGCAGTACGACTATTGGTAAGAATTGTCAGATTGCCGGTGCTGTTGCCATTAACGGCCATATTGAAATAGCCGATAATACCTTTTTCCATGGCGGAACGATTGTTACGAAAGGTGTACGTGAATCGGGAGCTTATGCTTCCACTCCACCCATGCAAGATGTGAGGAAATGGCGTAGAAACTCTGTGCGCTATACTCAATTGGATGACCTAGCAAACCGGATCAAAGATCTGGAAAAAGCCGCTAAATAAATCACCTTATTCTTTTCTTCGAGTTACGAAAAATTTGGGCACTGGGGGCTCATTTATGTTGGATATATTGGAAATTAAAAAATATTTGCCACATCGCTATCCCTTTTTATTGATTGATCGTGTAGTCGATTTAGTGGAAGGCGAATCAATTGTTGCATACAAAAATGTCACCGTGAATGAAGAAGTTTTTCAGGGGCATTTCCCCAATTTCCCCGTTTTTCCTGGTGTACTTTTATTGGAAGCAATGGCGCAGGCCTGTGGTGTTCTCGGTTTTAAAACCATGGATAAAACACCTGATGATGGTTCGATTTACTTGTACGCAGGCGCGGACAAAGTGCGTTTTAAGCGTCAGGTTGTGCCCGGTGATAGAGTGTACTTTGAAGCTAAAATTGTTTCGGTAAAACGCGGTATCTGGAAGTTTGATTGTATTGCTAAAGTCGATGATCAGTTGGTGGCATGTGCAACTATTATGTGTGCTGATAGAGCTGTAGGTTAACGCTCTAAACATTCGTTAGATGCTATTTGGTGGAAAGCCTGCTATGACAGAAAGTCGTATTCACTCACAAGCACTTGTTGACCCCGGCGCGGATATTGCCCCTGGGGTGGAGATTGGGCCGTGGAGTGTTATTGGTCCCGATGTGAGCATCGATGAAGGGACTGTTGTCGCATCCCATGTAATTATTAAGGGGCCCACCCGAATCGGAAAAAACAACAAGATTTATCAATTTTCTTCGGTGGGTGAAGATACTCCAGATTTAAAATACAACGGAGAACCCACCCGTTTAGTTATTGGTGACAATAATATTATCCGCGAAGGCGTCACTATTCATCGGGGCACCGTGCAGGATCGCAGTGAAACGACCATCGGCAATGATAATTTGCTGATGGCTTATGTGCATATAGGCCACGACAGCATTATTGGTAATCACTGTATTCTGGTCAATAATGCTGCCCTGGCAGGACATGTTGTCGTTGGTGATTGGGCGATTCTTAGCGGATACACACTGGTTCATCAGTTTTGTCATATTGGTGCCCACGCTTTTACCGGTATGGGTAGCGCAGTTGGTAAGGATATTCCAGCCTACGTGGTTGTGACGGGAGCGCCTGGCGCGGCACGCAGCATTAATATGGAAGGTTTGAAGCGCCGAGGCTTCTCAAAAGACGAAATTTCCCAGTTAAATAAAGCGTTCAAAACGGTCTATCGCCGTGGACTGACGCTGGAGAAGGCGATTGAGGAGCTTGAGTCATTAGCGGCTTCTACCGGTAGCCTGAGCGTTTTAATTGAATCCTTAAAATCTTCGACGCGAGGAATTGTTCGCTAATGAGTGGGCAGGGCTCTGCTGCTTCGGTATCACTTAGGCGTGTGGGCATTGTTGTTGGCGAAGCCTCTGGCGATATTCTTGGCGCTGGCTTAATGTCCGAATTGCAGCGTCGCTTTCCCGATTGCGTTTTTGAGGGGGTGGGCGGGCCGCGAATGTTGGCCATGGGTTTTCGTTCTCTCCACAATATGGAGCGCCTGGCGGTTATGGGGTTAGTTGAACCTCTGAAACGATTGCCGGAGCTGCTTTCCATTCGTAAACAGTTGCGTGTTTACTTTAGTGAAAATCCACCGGATATTTTTATCGGAATTGACGCTCCGGATTTTAATCTCACACTGGAAGAAAAACTGCGTAATGCGGGAGTGGTAACCGCACACTATGTTAGCCCTTCTGTTTGGGCATGGCGACAAGGCCGCGTTAAAAAGATAGCGCGAGCTGTCGATCTTATGCTCACGTTATTTCCCTTCGAAGCACAATTTTATAGCGAGCACGATGTAACGGTTGCCTGTGTAGGCCATACGCTAGCCGATGAGATTCCGTTAGACATTGACCAGGGGGCCGCGCAGAAAAAATTAAAACTGCCGGACGCTCCTGCACTCAAAACCATCGCGTTGCTTCCCGGTAGTCGTGCGGCCGAAGTCGCGTATCTGGCCGAAACATTTTTTCAGGCGGCAACTATTTGCGTGCAAAAAAATCCTCAGTTACGTTTTTTGATGGCAGCAGCCAATGAGTCACGCCAGCATCAAATCGACGATGTTCTCCAGGCTTTTCCTCAGCTGCCCGTAACGCTTTTCTTGAAGCAGTCTCACGACGTTATGGCGGCATCTGATGTTGTACTAATGGCTTCTGGCACCACGACGTTAGAGGCTCTATTGCTAAAAAAACCCATGGTTATCGCCTATAAAATGGCGAGCTTGTCCTGGATGATTTTACGGCGATTAGTTAAAAGTCCGTTTGTTGGCTTGCCGAATTTATTGGCGGGGAGGATGCTGGTTCCAGAATTATTACAAGACCAGGCAACGGCGGAAAATCTCGCGGATGAAATATTGTCCTATTGCGATAATGCCGGGAAAGTCGCTGCGTTGCAGAAGGATTATTTGGATATTCATTTGTCGCTTAAAAAGAATGCCGATGTTGCTGCAGCCAATGCTATATGCGAACTATTAGAGCGTAAAAAAAATATATGAAGCATGTTTCCAGAAAGTTGCAGTGGCTTGCCGGTGTTGACGAGGTTGGTCGAGGCCCGCTCGCCGGAGACGTCGTGGCGGCCGCAGTTATCCTCGGTCCAGATCACGGCATAGAAGGCTTGGCCGATTCGAAAAAACTCTCGGAGAAGAAGCGAGAGAGTCTATTTGAATTGATTCAGGAACACAGTGTTAGCTGGGCCATTGCCAGGGCCAGTGTGGCAGAAATTGACGAACTGAATATTTTACACGCGAGCCTGCTAGCAATGAGGCGAGCCGTGGAGCAGCTACCGACACAACCACACCACGTCTATGTCGATGGCAACCGGTTGCCTAAGTGGCACTATTCTGCAGAGGCGATTGTAAAAGGTGACAGTAAAGTTGCGGAAATTAGCGCAGCTTCTATTCTGGCAAAAGTAACCCGCGATCGAGAAATGCAGGTGTTGGATAAACAGTACCCTGGCTATGGCTTAGCCAAGCACAAGGGGTATCCGACGCGTGTGCATCTGGACGCGCTGCGAAAGCTGGGCGCAAGTGAAATTCATCGTACTTCCTTTGCTCCCGTCAAAAACGTTATTCAGCAAAGCCAATCGTTTGAGTAATGGACAGGGCTAAAAACGACTTGTTGCGTTCGCTGGCGAACGTTGTTTGTTTTTTTATCGGCTTAACGATTTCTCTTCTTCTTCCCCCAATCGGTTTATTTGGTGCTCTCCTAATTCTTAGAACTTTTATAAGGTCTTTATCGAATATTAAAGTCAGCATTCAGATGCATATCTATTAAAAAATTCTACAGTGTCTCTTTAGGCGACAGATTGTTGTAAAAAAATAGTCATAATTACTATATGTCTCTAGTTTTCTTTTTTTTGTCAGCTATACCTTAAGTAGCGAGTCTGGTGGTCGTTAACGGCTTAAAGGACAAGGCTTTTGGGTGCGTAGGTATTGAAGTGAACTAGCTTTGCTTGCGCCAATCAAAAATATTGAGCCAGTCCTGTTGTCATTTGGTTCTGTACGCGGTGTGTTAAATTTCAATTTCAACCGAAATTTAGAGCGTAATTCTGGAATAGAAGATGCAGTGGTGTAGGACAGAGAACCTTGATTTGACGAAATGTTCGTGTTGAAAATATTGCAATTAGCCGATGCTGAGGCGGGCAATAGAATTTTAGCGAACAGGAGTAAGGCCGTATGACTGTTAAGATTGAAAGTAAACATTTTGATGAAGCCAATCCTGTAGTAAATAGTTTTATTGATTCTTGGACAGAGTGGTATAACTATTGGACACATTGGTTTTATAGTGGTGATGCCTTTATGCGTCAGTTTATCCGTCATCCTTCAGATATTCCCATTAGCTATTGTTTGGGCGAAGCAAGAAAAGCAGTGCTTTCCGTCGAAGCGAGGGAGTTCTTTGCTTCAGACCGGTTGCGCGATGTTAGCCGAGGAGGCTTGTGTTTTAATGCAGACTGCCCTGTGCGCAAAGGAACGCCCATTCATATAGAAATTGCTATTGAAGACCCTCCTTATAAAGCTGAAGGTATGGTTGCTTGGTGTCGGCCAGAGGGCGACCACTTTGCAGTCGGCGTGCAGTTTAATGAGCCTTCAACGCGTTTTAGTGTTCGTATGGTAGAGCAGGTATGTCATATTGAACATTACCGCTCGATGGTGTTGGAAGACGAGGGGCGCGAGCTTAATAGTGAGCAAGCTGCTCAAGAGTGGATCGAGAAATATGCAGCTGAATTTCCCGCCTAGCGGGGCTTTCTACTCCGCTGGATTTTAATCTTAAGCTGCCAAAAGTTTGTCGTAACGGCGGCTGAGAATATCGTAAAACTGTTCCCTTAATTGCATGATGGCCGCCTTTAAGTCGGCTATTTCCTGTTCGCTTATATCCTGCCTGCCTACATAGACCTGTTTGCGAAATAATGCGATACGCGCAGCGTAAAGGCGTAGGGTTTTTTCCATGGTTTTTTCGCCGAGCATTAATAGCTTGGCCTCTGCAGAGGAGAGCCGTTCAAACTCACGTACCAATTCGCTGTTAATCACATCTAGCTCCTGCTTGCGCGCAGGGGGCCAGCGTTTGCCAAAGCGCGTGGATTCAATAACCAGAGCGGAATACTTCGCAAAACTGTGGTTTACATGCCCCACATCAGAAGAAATCTGTTCCAACAGGCTGAGTCGCTTTTGCTGGGGGCTTTGTTTGCCTGAGGGCATTTGGCGTTTGTGCCAAAGTTTTGCCATACCAAAACAGGCTGCGGCAATTGTTGCACCCATGCCGACTTTAAGCGCAGTATCAATTAAGGGCCAGATATCGGGGTTAGTCATTGCAATCGCCTCTTAGGTCAAGATTTTGACATGTACGAGCCTTGTTGGCCCGGTATCCCTGAGGCGTAGCAAAAACTGCTCCAGTTAGCCTCCTGCGAGTTTTGCCTGGTACCCTTGGCCGTTGAGGTGATCAGCCAATTTTTGTCGGTGGTCGCCCTGAATCTCAATAACGCCATCTTTTGTCGTACCGCCAGTTCCGCAAAGTTGCTTTAATTTTTTCGCGAGGTCTTTGAGGAGTTTCTCTTCCAGGTCAAAGCCACTCAGGGTTGTGACCCCTTTGCCTTTGCGGCCCTTGGTTTCGCGGCGAATCCGGATGATTCCGTCGCTTTCGGGAATAGCTGTCTTCATTTTCTCGTCTTTAACTCGACCGGTTTCAGTGGAATACACCAGTTTACTATTGCTCATACCCGTTGCTCTCCGTGTGGCAGGGCGCAATTATACTGTCTAGTAGAGTTGTGGAGCGAGTGGAGCACGGTATACTGCCGCCATAATTAAGGAGATCTTTGGCGATGACTGATGCAACACCTGAGACTAGCAATTCTGTCGCGCTGAAGCAGAAATTGCACGAAGTCATTTTTGGTACCGATACGCCTGCCGGTAAGCGTTTCGACATAGCGCTAATTTATTTGATTGTCTTCAGCGTGTTGGCGTTGATGCTCGATTCCGTCAGCTGGCTTTCTAAGCCTTGGAGTGGGTATATTTTTGCGCTTGAATGGATATTTACACTGATATTTACGGTGGAATATTGCATTCGGATTTATTGCTTGCCAAAGCCCTTTCGATATATCTTCAGTTTTTACGGGCTGGTCGATTTTGTCTCAATATTGCCCAGTTATGTCAGCTTACTCGTTCCTGGAGCTAATTATTTACTGGTTGTGCGCTTGCTGCGTGTATTGCGCATTTTTCGCATCTTAAAACTGGTGCGCTATTTGTCAGAAGCCAATATTTTGATGCGGGCTATTATGCAGTCCCGTCGCAAGGTGTTCGTATTTTTTATGTCGGTACTGGTGTTGTCGACGATTTTCGGATCTCTTATGTATATTGTTGAAGGGCCTGTGCACGGCTTCAGCAGTATTCCCAAAAGCATCTACTGGACGATCGTGACGATTACGACAGTTGGCTATGGTGATATTACGCCACAAACAGCGCTTGGGCAGGTTATTGCCTCGGCCGCTATGTTGACGGGTTATTCCATTCTTGCGGTTCCGACAGGTATTTTTACTGCTGAATTGGCGCAGGAGATGCAAAGAACGAGAACGCATATTACCTGTGGGCGGTGCGCAAAGGCCGGTCACGAGCTCGACGCGAGTTTTTGTCGTAATTGTGGCCACCCTCTGGAAATTAAGGGCATCTGATCTCTAGATGATCAACAGCCCCTGTTTTTAATTACTAAGTATGACTATTCGGCGTGTTCTTATTCCTTGATCTATACTTTTAGGCAACGCCCAATTCCGCATTAAGGTTTATAGAGTTTGAGAAAGCCTACTTCCAGCCCGTTTTCCAGGATGTCATCATCTGGTGGTTCTCCTCTTTCCGTTAACGGTGAATTATTAAGTGTTATGGATGTAATGCGTGAGGTAATTTTTTACCTTGATCGCTGGGGTACTGTGCTGTACGGAAATCGCCGAGCCCGCCGCTGGCGCGCGCTGGATGAGATCCGTGGTAAGAATATCGTAGAGATGGCGCAACACTGGGATAACGCGATCGAGACCCAGCGAGAAATAATGCAGGTGGCTCGTACCGGTGTGCCAAGCTGGAATTCCCGCGAAAGAGCAGAAGAAGACGGCGAAGTCTATTGGTTTAACGTTGATAAAATACCGGTGCTGGACGATGGCCAAAATGTTATCGGTGTAACCCTCGTGGTTGGTGATATTACCGAGATTGTGGAGCGTGAAAAGGCGCTCGAAGACAGTGATGCGCGTTATAAGGCGTTTATTGCCAATAGCTCTGATGCTATCTGGCGCTACGATATATGCCCTGCTATCGATATCCGGCTGCCGATAAATACACAAGTGGAACAGCTGCTGAAGCGTGCGGTGTTGGCCGAAGCCAATGAAATGCTGGTGAAACTCTTTAATGTGCGTTCAATGGAGGACGTGATGGGTTTGCCCTTGAATCGCAGTGGCTCCATGTCGAATAGGCACGATGTTTTTACCTTTGTGAAAAATGGTTACAAGCTGGAAGATCAGGAGTTTTCCCGCGTGGGTAAACTGGAGGAGTCGCGCTATATGCAGACGTCCGCGATTGGGGTTGTTGAAAATGGTTTCCTGACTCGCGCTTGGGGGATTACCAGGGATATTACGGCACAAAAGCAGTACCTCGATCATATGGAGTATTTGGCGAATCACGACTCGCTAACTCGCTTACCGAATAGAACCCTGTTGTATTCCACTGTTGAGCATACTTTGGCTAACCAGGGCTCCGGTCGCATGATGGCCTTGCTTTTAATCGACTTGGATCGTTTTAAAGAGATTAACGATACTCTTGGTCACCGGGCAGGGGATAGTGTGTTGCAGCAGCTCGGGCCGCGGCTGGAAGCGGAGCTTTCCGAGGTTGATGGAATGGTGGCCCGTTTGGGGGGCGATGAGTTCGCCATTTTTCTGCCGCGCATACGCAATGTTCAGCAGGCTGTTGTGATGGGGCACCGCTTTCTCGATTGCTTAAGTGCACCCTTTGAAATTGAAAGTATCAGTTCGGAAATTGGTGCCAGTATCGGTATCTCAATTTACCCGCAGCAGGCCCAGGATCTGAGTACGTTAATGCGTTATGCGGATGTGGCCATGTATCACGCGAAAAAGACATTAAAAGGTGTCTCTGTTTACGATCCAGATCACGACCCGCACTCGCCAACTCGGTTGGAGCTTATCGGTGCTTTGCGCAGAGCTATTCGTGAAGACGACCTAATGCTTTATTTTCAGCCAAAAATTGATCTGGTTTCACATAAGGTCTACGGTCTTGAAGCTCTGGTGCGCTGGCATCATCCCGACCTGGGTATGGTGCCTCCCAGCGAGTTTGTACCCATTGCGGAAAAGTCCAATATGATTTTCCCCATGACTTGTTGGGTGATGGAAAACACCATAAAACAATGTGCAGCGTGGCGAAGACAAGGGTTTGATATTACCGTAGCGATGAATCTTTCGCCTAGGAACGTGACCGACGACCGCTTACTGCCTGAGTTGGAGCGCTTGCTGGAGAAGTATGATTTGGATGGACGCTTTTTGGAGATGGAGATCACTGAGTCGGTTATTTTGGCTGATCCCAATCGTGCAAAGGATATCATGGATAAAATGGCTTCACAGGGCATTAGCTTTTCTGTGGATGATTACGGAACAGGGTACTCATCGTTGGCCTACCTCAAACGGCTACCAGTCAAAACATTGAAAATTGACAAGTCTTTCGTGCAAAACATGCTGGGTGATGAACAGGATGACATTATTGTTAACTCTACGGTCGCTCTTGCTCACAATCTGGGTTTAAAAGTCGTCGCCGAAGGCGTTGAGTCGGAAGATGTCTATCAGCGTTTGCTAGAGTACCAGTGCGACTGTGTGCAGGGGTATCATATTGCTCGACCAATGAGTATCGAGAATGTCGAAAATTGGTTGCTTGGTAGCCGTTGGGCTATTGGTAGAGCGGTTCCCGGGGATATATAGGGGCTTGCTGAAAAGTGTTTTCGTTCGCTAAAAATGGCTGAATCGTTGGGGGGTTGTTTCATCTCAACACCAACAATCCCCCGCCCCACGTCTGGGGAGCATTATACGTGTGTGTAGAGTTGCCTTAGAGCTCTGCGAGTTCGCGACGCATTCTACGAATATTTTTTAACTCTTCCTGGATTTTTGCTCTGATCTGCTCATCGGGCTCTTTGGTCAAACGTAGCGCGTTACTCATTTGAATTTCTGCTTTGTCGAATAACCCGTTGAGTTTGAAGTACTGAGCGCGAGCCATATGGACTTCAAAAATATTACCCGCCAGGCCCTCAACTTCTGCAAGTAGATACCAGATATAGTCATCCTTCGGGCGTCGTTTTACATGGGCTCGTAGAATATCGTTACACTCTTTGTATTCCCCCGCTTGCATCAGTGTCTCTGCATAGCGGGTGTTATAGGCATGATGGTTGGGGTGCAGCTTTAATTGTGCTTTCAATAGCGCAATAGCGGTGGGAAATTTTTCTTCTTTGGCGTAAATGCCAGCCTCTGCAATCAGGTAAAACGAGTTGTCCGGCTCTTTTTTTAGTAGAGGCTTTATAAGCGTGTAAGCTTCTTCGGTTTTGCCATCCTGTGTTAAGGCCAAGGTCAGGCCATAATTAGCGGCATCCTGGGTGTAAGTGTTTCCGTTTAGCTCATTGCGAAAGGCCTGAACGGCCCCGCTCCGGGTTTTTTCATGGAGCAGTTGTGCATGCACTCTAATCAGCTCATATTCGTGGCTGGTGTTGGGGCGAGGCTTGTCGAATTGCTGGGCGCGCAAGCGGGAATCGGAAATACGTGATTCAGTTAGTGGGTGAGTCATTAAAAACTCGGGTGGTTTGCGTGTAAAGCGGGTGGCGTGCAGCATGTTTTCAAACATTTCCGGCATCGCATAGGGATCCATGCCGCTTCTCACTAGCGTCTGCATGCCCAGGCGGTCAGCTTCCTGTTCCATCTGTCGACTGAAGCGCAGTTGGGCGTCCATCGAGCTGGCATTGACCATGCCAATGGCGGCAATACCAGCATCGCTGCCTGCCGTCATCCCCAAAATAATACTGGCGATAAAAGCGGCAATAAAGGAGGTGCTGGCGTTACTTTGTTGCTCTACCCTGCGAGCGTAGTGACGTTGGCTGAGGTGGGCGATTTCGTGAGCGAGAACAGACGCTAGCTGCTCTTCGGTTTTGGCGTAGCGCAATAGCCCCGTATGCACACCTATAATACCGCCCGGGACGGCGAAGGCATTTAGCGAGCCGTTTTCGATAACCAGTATTTCCAGGCGATGATCCGTTAATTCACTGTAGGTGGAGAGCTGACGAACCAGTCGCTCGGTATAGGACTGAATAAAGGGGTCCGATGTTGTGGGAACTTGAGAACGGTATATCTGCAGCCATTTCTGGCCCAATTCATATTCCTGAGTGGGGGTGATTAGACCAGCACTGGAGTCGCCCAGTTCTGGGATTTGCAGGTCGGCTGCCATAACCAGGCCGGACAGGGACAGGCCAACGAGTGCTGACAGAATAAATCGAGAAAGTGGCAATGAGCTAAAAGTAAACAAAATCTATTAAACCTTAAAACTGTCTGTTGGCTATCAGTTTGTACGTTTCGATGTTATAAGCGTGCGCGGCTATTCTTTATGTCGTAGGCAATGAACTATAATCGCGCTTCTACCACCCAACTCAACGTACTTAGATGCCATCAGACTCAGAGAGTTCACCTAAATCGATGCCTGGAACCGCGAACCTGACTATAGATGCTTCGGGCCTTTCTTGTCCAATGCCTCTCTTGAAGGCAAAGCAGGGCTTGAGCCGTTTGCAGACGGGTGAGAATTTACTGTTACTGGCAACCGATCCCGGTTCTGTGCGGGATATGCAGGCCTACGCGAATCTTTCACCCCATACTCTTATTCACTTTGAAGCCGTTGACGGTGTGTATCAATACATTCTGCAAAAAGGTTAGACGTATCTTTTATGATTAAAATCTTTCAATCCTGGCTGGAACGTTATTTTGCAGATGAAGAAGCGGTTCTGGTGGCCGTCATTCTTATTGCCAGCGTCGTTGTTGTTGTCAGTATGGGGGTGGTTCTCGCGCCTATGATTGCGGCAATCATTATTGCTTTTCTTATGCAGGGTATGGTGCTTAAGCTCAAGGCTTGGGGTTTGCATCACAACTTGGCGGTTTCGATCACCTTCCTTGTGTTGGCCGGTGCACTGCTTTTATGTCTGGTGTATATCCTGCCGGTTTTCTGGAAGCAGTTGATCCACCTATTTAACGAAACGCCGCGGATGCTGGTTCAAGGCCAGCAGTTACTGCTGTTACTACCCCAAAAATACCCTGGGTTGGTGACAGAAGGCCAGGTGAAAGAGCTGATGGGGGCTCTGCGCAGCGAAATGACCCAGTGGGGACAAAGCATACTGTCTTTTTCTTTGGCGCAATTACCAATTTTGGTCGGCGTGCTTATTTATGTGGTGTTGGTACCCATTCTGGTCTTTTTCTTTTTGAAGGACAGTGAGCAGATGCTGGCATGGGTTAGCGGTACTTTGCCACGTCGCCGTCCGGTGATGAAGAAAATCTGGAAGGAGATGAACCTGCAAATCGCAAACTATGTGCGTGGTAAAACTATAGAAATTGTGATTGTTGCGTGTGTCAGTAGTATCGCGTTTAGTTTACTCGGGCTGGATTATGCGCTGCTCCTAGGCATCGCCGTTGGCCTCTCCGTGCTGGTGCCGTACATTGGCGCGGCCGTTGTCACCCTGCCGGTTGCTATTATCGGGTTCTTTCAGTGGGGGTGGGTAAACGAGTTTTTTTACGTAATGTTTGCTTACGGTATTATTCAGATGCTCGACGGCAACGTGCTTGTCCCCCTGCTATTTTCTGAGGCGGTTAAGATGCATGCGGTGGTCATTGTTCTGGCGGTACTTGTATTCGGTGGCTTGTGGGGTTTTTGGGGGGTGTTCTTCGCTATTCCTCTGGCGACACTTTGCAAAGCTGTTATGAATGCCTGGCCGACGGTTAGTCGACTGGAGGGACAGAAAAACGCCGCTACCTAGAACGGCTTTTTCAGCTTTAAAAACTTTGCGAGCAGCCGTTTTTTTCAGCGCTAGCTCTCACCAATGCTGCGGTGCAGCTAAATCGTATGCTAGCTAAATGAAAATGATATGTGTAGAATCGTGACACCAAAAAGCTCGCACATCTCAGGTTTTTGTTTTTGGCTTAACGCAAATAAAGCGTATTTTTTTTAACGTTTTATTTGGCCTAGCGTGAATTTCGGAGAGTTTTTACCGATTAGCAAAGGCTAGATTCGCAATAGACAAAGTGTTTACTGCGCTGGGTTATCTCCGCTGGGTTCCACAAGTAAGAGGGTGGTCCTGTAGGTGTATCCACATGTGTATCGCCCTTCTTCAGTCAAGCGATTACAGCCAAAAATATCTTAACCCTATTATCTAAGCGATGAGAAAATGAGCAGTTTCTGCTTACGGTTACCCCTATAAGCAGAGCTGGCGAGAATCCATTTATTAAAATAACTGCGCCAAATATCGCAGACGAACAGGAGGCTTGAATGCTTGAGGAAACTGATGCTCTCGAAACCCGGGAATGGTTGGAGGCGCTGGAATCGGTAATTCGGCACAATGGCGGAGAACGTGCATTATATCTTTTGTCGCAACTTGCCAACTCGGCAACTCAGGCGGGTGTAAAGCTGCCGTCTGCGATTCGAACGCCGTATGTCAATACGATTCCGGTTAAAGATGAAAAACGCTCTCCAGGTGACTTCCATATGGAGCGCAGAATACGCTCTCTGGTGCGTTGGAATGCCTTGGCAATGGTTATGCGGGCAAACGACAACGACGAAGGCCTGGGCGGTCATATTGCTTCTTTTTCGTCTTCTGCCACGCTCTACGAAGTGGGCTTTAATCACTTTTTCCGTGGTGACGATGGTGAGCAACGCGGCGATCTGATCTACTTCCAGGGCCATATTTCCCCAGGTATTTACGCTCGATCCTATTTGGAAGGCCGTCTCTCGGAGGAGCAGCTGGATAATTTCCGTCGCGAAGTGGATGGCAATGGTCTCTCCTCTTATCCACACCCTTGGCTAATGCCGGATTACTGGCAGTTCCCAACTGTGTCTATGGGGTTGGGGCCGATTCAGGCTATCTATCAGGCGCACGTTATGCGCTATATGTCTGCCCGCAGTATTTGTCCTCGAGGCGATCGCAAGGTATGGGCTTTCCTGGGCGATGGCGAGTGTGATGAGCCGGAAAGCTTGGGTGCGATTTCCATGGCTGGCCGTGAGCAGCTGGAAAACCTCATTTTTGTGATCAACTGTAACCTGCAGCGCCTTGATGGCCCGGTTCGCGGCAACGGCAAGATTATGCAGGAACTGGAAGGTGTGTTCCGCGGTGCTGGCTGGAACGTGATCAAAGTTGTCTGGGGTGGCGGTTGGGATCGCCTGCTGGAAAAAGACAAATCTGGTCTTTTGCAGAAGCGCATGAACGAAGTGGTCGATGGTGAACTGCAGAACTACAAGGCCAACGGTGGCTTGTACACGCGCGAGCACTTTTTTGGAAAGTACCCAGAATTACTTGAATTGGTTTCCGATATGAGTGATGAGGAAATCTATCAGTTGAACCGTGGTGGTCACGATCCTCAGAAAGTCTACGCGGCCTATGCCGAAGCTACGGCGCACAGTGGACAGCCCACTGTTATTCTTGCTCAAACCGTTAAAGGTTACGGTATGGGGACTGCGGCGGAATCTGCCAACGTTGCCCACTCTGTGAAAAAGCTGGATATTGAAAGCCTGAAAAAATTCCGTGATCGTTTCGGAATTCCGGTTTCCGACGATGATTTGAAATCAGTGCCTTATTACCGTCCCGCGCCCGATTCACCCGAAATGGTGTACATGCGCAAACGACGTGAGGAGTTAAATGGTTATCTGCCCGCGCGCATATCAGATTTTGAGCCGCTGCAGTTGCCAGGGATCGACAAGTTTAAAGGCCTGATAAAGAGCAGTGGCGAACGTGAAATTTCGACCACTATGGCCTTTGTTCGCTATATCTCTACGCTGGCGAAAGATAAAAATATGGGTGCCCAGGTGGTGCCAATTGTACCCGACGAGGCACGTACCTTCGGTATGGAAGGTATGTTTCGCCAGTTAGGTATCTACTCTTCCGAGGGGCAGCACTACACCCCACACGATCACGACCAGATCATGTACTACAAAGAAGACAAAAAGGGTCAGATACTGGAAGAGGGAATTAACGAAGCTGGAGCCATGTCTGCATGGATCACTGCGGCAACAGCTTACAGCACTTATAAAGTGCCGATGATTCCGTTCTATGTTTACTACTCTATGTTTGGTTTCCAGCGGATTGGTGATCTGGCGTGGTTGGCGGGTGATATTCAAGCCCGTGGTTTTCTGATCGGAGCTACCTCGGGCCGCACTACGTTGAATGGCGAAGGTTTGCAGCATCAGGATGGTCACAGCCACCTGATGGCGAATACCATTCCAAACTGTCGCTCATATGATCCAACCTATAGCTTCGAGCTGGCGGTTATTATTCAGGATGGCCTCAAGTGCATGTTTGTAGACAAGGAAAATGTCTTCTACTACCTCACCACGATGAATGAAAACTACAAGCATCCCGATATGCCTTTAGGTGCTGAAGAGGGCATTATTAAGGGAATATATAAGCTGAAAGAAGGCAAGAAAACCGTTAAGAAGAAACGTGTTCAGCTGATGGGCGCGGGAACGATTTTACGTGAGGTTGAAGCCGCAGCCGAGTTGTTGCGTGAAGACTGGGGCGTTGAATCTGATATTTGGAGTGTTACCAGTATCAATGAGTTGGCCCGCAACGGTCAGCGTACCGATCGCTGGAATCTGATGCACTCGGGCGAAACTCCTCGCAAGGCTTATCTCACCGAGCAGTTAGAGTCGGCAGAAGGGCCTTTTGTTATCTCCACAGATTACATGAAGAGCTACTCTGAGCAGTTACGTGCATATGTGCCAGGTTCTTACACCGTTCTAGGGACTGATGGTTTTGGTCGATCCGATACTCGTACTAAGTTGCGTCACTTCTTTGAAGTTGACCGTTACTTTGTAACAGTTGCCGCGCTGAAAGCGCTGGCTGATGAGGGTAAGGTTCCGGCGAAAACAACAGCCGATGCTATGAAACAATACGGCATTGATCCTGAAAAAACAGATCCAACGACGTGCTAATAGGGGAATGAATTAGTGGCTAAGCAAATTATCCAAGTCCCCGATATTGGTGGATCTGAAAACGTTGACGTAATCGAAATCTGTGTTGCTCCCGGCGATACCGTGGCTCTGGAAGATTCATTGATGGTGTTGGAATCGGACAAGGCGTCGATGGAAATTCCAAGCCCGCTGGCTGGCACTGTTGTAAACGTGTTGATCCAGGAGGGTGGTACGGTTTCTGAGGGTGACAATATTATCGAAATTGAAACCGAAGCTGAAGAAGCTGCCGCCGAACCAGTCGCGGCAGAGCCTGCACCCGTTGCTGCGCCTAGCGCACCGGCTGCTGCGGCAGCTGTTGCTCCCGCATCGGTTACTGGGGGAGAAGAGACGATCACCGTTCCCGATATCGGTGGTTCTGAAGGTGTAGATGTTATCGAGGTCTGTGTCGCCGTTGGTGATGACGTTAGTGAAGGCGATTCTCTGATCGTTCTGGAAAGCGATAAGGCCTCTATGGAAATACCATCGCCCGCCACGGGTAAGGTCGTTAGCCTTAGCATAATCGAAGGCGGTAAAGTTTCCATGGGCGACGACATTCTGGTGTTGGCTACTACCTCTGGTGGTGCTGAGCCGATTGCGGAAGCTCCTCCTGCCGTTGCAGCGGAATCAATTCCCGCTGCTGCTTCCGCAGAGCCTGCCCCGGTCGTATCTGGTGGCGTTATTGACGTCAATGTACCGGATATTGGCGGTGCTCAGGGTGTGGGTGTTATTGAAGTCTGTGTTGCGGAAGGTGATGAGGTTAGTGAAGGTGATTCATTGATCGTACTGGAAAGCGATAAGGCCTCGATGGAAATTCCCGCTGCAGTTGGCGGTAAGGTTGTGAGCCTACTGATCAAAGAGGGAGATAAAGCCTCAGAGGGAACCGCTATCCTGAAGCTGGAAGTGGTTGGCATTGCACCTACTGCAGAGGTTCCTACGGCAGCGCCACCGGTACATGCTCCCGCCAAACCCAAAACGTCTAGCGAACGTCATCCTCAGGAGATTGTCGCACTGTCTGCTGATGTGTATGCCGGCCCGGCGGTTCGTCAATTGGCACGTCAGTTGGGTGTAGACCTCACCAAGGTTAAAGCCACTGGCCCTCGCGGTCGTATTGCTAAGGAAGATCTGCGCAATTTCGTAAAATCGGTTATGAAGCAGAAAGCTTCAGGCTCTACCGTGGTAAGCGGTGGAGCGGGTATCCCAGCTGTGCCAGAAGTTGATTTCTCCCAGTTCGGTGAAATCGAAATGGTGAAGATGTCGAAGATCAAGAAACTAACCGCGGCGAATATGTCTCGCAACTGGCTGAACGTACCTCACGTGACGCAGTTTGATGATGCCGATATTACCGATTTGGAAAGTTTCCGTAAGAATATGAAGGCCGAAGCCGAGAAGAAGGGCGTAAAACTTACGCCGCTGCCTTTCCTGCTGAAAGCCTGTGCGGCGGCACTGCGTGCCGAGCCCAAGTTCAATGCATCTCTTCACGTTGATGGTGAGCATATTGTTCAAAAGAACTATGTTCATATCGGTGTTGCGGTTGATACCCCAAATGGCTTGATGGTGCCGGTGATTCGCGATGTGGATCAGAAAGGCTTGTTTGAGTTGGCTAAGGAATCTGTTGAGCTTGCCACCAAAGCGCGTGAGGGCAAGTTGATGCCTCGTGATATGCAGGGTGGTTGCTTTACCATTTCCAGCCTTGGCCCCATCGGTGGAACAGGCTTTACGCCAATTGTAAATGCACCTGAAGTCGCTATTTTGGGCGTGTCTAAGGCGTCTATTCAGCCGGTTTGGAATGGTTCTGAGTTTATGCCACGCCAGATGTTGCCGTTGGCTCTTTCCTACGATCATCGTGCAATTAACGGAGTGGATGCGGGTAAGTTCTTCACCTTCCTTAGCTCTGTGCTGGCTGATGTAAGAAAGTTGCTGCTCTAAAACTGTAAGCTACAGTCTACGTTTGTCATAGCAAAAGCCCGCCCTAACGTCGCGGGCTTTTTTGTGCTTGGCGATTGTCGGGCAGGCAATTATTTACGCTCTCCAAGTTATTCAAAGGCGTAAAAAAGCCGCGCCCTTAAGGGAGCGGCTTCGGCTGCTAAAGGGTTAGTTCTTAGTTACAGCTAACCGATACACCAGTTGGTGCACTGCTACCGCCTTTCTCTCCGGTAAAGCCAAATTCAACGGTGCTGCCGGGGTTAACGGTAGAGTTCCAGCCAAGGCTTTCACCGGTGTAGGGGTTACTGCCACTGAGCGAAACGTTCCAGCTCTGGGTAACGGCTGAGCCATCGGCATATTGCCAATCAACCGTCCATCCATTAACTGCGCTGTTGCCATTGTTGGTGATTCGAATAGCACCCTGGAAGCCGTTGCCCCATTCGTTGCTAATAACGTGCTCGCAAGCTAAACCACCAGAATTGGTGGACGAAGAGCTTGAGCTACTAGACGAAGAGCTAGAGCTGCTGGATGAAGAACTAGAGCTGCTGGATGAAGAACTAGAGCTGCTGGATGATGAGCTGTACGAAGAGCTTGATGCCGTTCCTCCAAAAGTGACATCTGAACAGCTATGGAAGCGTTCATAGGTATAGTGGTTGCGCCCCCACTCTCCGTAAATAATATGTCGCCCGCTGCGGGATGGGATATTACAGGTGGTATGGAATAAATTACTGCCTTTTTCGGCTACCACATTAGGATTGCCACTTGGGTTCTTATCGTCATACTTCAGCAAACAGAACGGTTCGCTCTCGAAATCATTCCATGTGAGATTGCCACCTACCTGATAATTGAAGCCGGGTTTGGTAATGTAATAAACAAATTCTTCAGTATCATCCCAATGTGGTCCCCAGGAAATATTCCAGGTAATGGTTTGAGTACCGCTGTTAATAGAGGTCGTAGGCCAATCAAACTGGTGATCCCAGGGGGTCGCGCCGCCATTCCAGGTTTCGCTATCAAAACCACAGACATTGTTAGAGCTATTGCCCTGTCGGCCAGTATCGTGAGTTAGTACGCTCATAAACTGGTACATGCCGTTAGAGTCGGCGTTCGCGGCTTCAACACAGGCGGGCGTGGAGGCCTGGTCGGCTTTTTCTGTCATACCGCAGTGAGCGTTACGGGCGGGAGGATCGACGATCAAACCATGCCCAATAGCTTGGCTGGCGATAAACGTGGTGGCGAGTGCCGGTAATAAAAATTTTATACTTTTCATAAACATAGTGTGTTCCTTCTTAACCTATTCTAGTGATTATTTAATAGTGACTTTGCTTTTTCAGCAAAGCTCTGCATTCCATTTTTTATTTTGTATTTCCATTTTTTTTACAGGTAAAGAGGACGTTCCCTCCCATATACCTAGTAGCAGGTATTTACCTGATGCAATGCCGCATGTTGGCTGCTGGGGACTTGCGTAAGGTCTTTATCCATACTCTGGATAAGGCTTATGTGCCGCCAATTATCATTAAAAAATTTTATTTAATAGCGTTAGTTTCGTTTTGGTGCCGTTGAAAGATGCGACCCAAAACTTGTTGAAAAATAGCGGATGGGGTAGGGGTTTGCGAGGGAGTCTGGTGCCAAGTAGCAATTGTTTTTTAATATTGAAAGACAAGCTTTATTTCAATTTGATTGCGTATCTATATCTAATGATATTAAGCACACGGGTATTACGGGTTTGTCTGGCTCTCGGCCTTTTTAAAACAGCGCACTCGATCGGCTGTTTTGTGGGGGTGTCTATCGCGGCATTGTTCACGGGTAAGTACGGATTCACGTTTTGCGCCGTTATTCTGTGGTTTAGCTTCCGGGGGGTGTGATTTGCGGTGAGCTTCCGATTTTCGGGTCAGATCAAGGTGGCGTTGATAGGTAGCAGTCTTCCGTTTTTGGGCGGCGATTTCTTTATCGGAAAGCCCCTGTTTCGGAGCTTCCTCCAGATTAATGGCTTCCGCCTTGTTGCGATACTTTTCGGGAATGGTATCGCCATAGTGAACGCGCCCATCTTCGTCTACCCATTTCGAAGCCTGCTTCACCTCGTCGCCTTCGGCGAATAATGGCGGCGCCAGTACAGTAATGGCTACTAGTGCCAGTAGCCGAGCGTAACGAAGACTACTGGCCTTTAGCGTTGTTACTCTTGAGTGTAGAAAGCTTTTCATACTATCTGGTAGAGGCTTGTTTGTGTTTGTTAATTTTAGCGCGAAATTGGGTGCGAAGCGTTTAATTTGCGCCCTTTTTAATTTTTAATTCTTTTGAGTTCTCGCCCCAATAACGCAACTTGCCTTTTTGTTCTGTCAAGTATTGAAGTGTTAAACCCGCATTGCCATAACCTTGGAAGTAGCTAAGTTTTAACTGATGATCGCCTTCCGTTAGCCGGGCGCTGCAGTTTTGACGTGAGTAGGCGCGGTCTGATGCGAATGAGCACAATCGCTTACCATCGATCTCCAAGGCGAAGCCATCATCACTTCCCACAACAAAACGATAGGTTCCTGCTTTGCTGACGGTAAAGGATGATTGTATATCGGCGAAAAAGTCATTTGACCAGCCTAAAATTCCCAGTTTGGGGTGATAAAACCGGCTTTTCTCGTGAAGGTTTACTTCGTCAATCATAATATTCCGCACAGTTGATATTGAGCGAGTCTGATCGATAGTTGTGATATGTGTCCGGCTTTTTGACAGTATCAGTTCCATATTTTCATCCAAGGATGGGGGGGTAATATGGCTAATCACCAGAGAAAATAAGAGTACCAACAGAACAGAAAAGATGGAGTTTTGATTAATAGCGTTCATCGTACAAGCTCCAACTTCCAGAAGGTAAACCAATTGCGCAAATTAAATTCTGCTTCGGTTATGGGAAGGCTATAGGTGAATGGCGAGAAGATGTAGAAAACAAATGCGACTAAGCCGACAAACGCTGCGAGATTCGCCAGAGCGTGCCGATTGCCCTGAGCGAGAGGTTGATAGAATATGTATTGGTACACCAGCGATAAGTTAATGATGCCGAAAACCAGGGGTACCAAATAATGGTAGAGGTACATCACGCGCTCAATCTGTAGTATTGCAATCATGTAGCTTATGTAAAGAGAGGTAAATGCGGTGATCCAATAAAAAAGTTTGGGTTGAGCGACAGGGTTACGATAAATAAAGTGGCTGATCATTAGGCCTACCGAGAGAATAAGCCCTGCGACTACGGAAAACCAAACAACGGGGTTTGGTACAATATTATGGTACTGGACCTGTACAACACCATCTATGGTGTTTTTATTCCAGCGATAGTTAATGGTTTTATTGCCAATTGGCCAGCCAATCGCAGAGCTGCCATTTTCCCCAGCCTTGCATACATCCAGCCTGGGGACTCCATCGGCATACTTGGACATATTGATGTAGTTATCTCTAAGGCCGACAACAAATGCGGCCGGAGAAAATGTTTTTCCTTCCTTAATTAGCTGTTGATATTCTTTACTGGCGCTGTAGTTTTTACTTCCCATACTTGTGCCTAAGCCGATATGCACATAAAAAACCGCGAGGACAACCAGTACTAATGGTATAACGCCAGAAGGTACTGTAACGGCCAAGCGTTTGAGTAGAGCAGTAAAGTTCCAGCGTTTGATATTTTCCCATTGGTCAACGCCATACAGCATAACGAACAAAAGTAAGAGAACGGCAGCGTTCACTTTTACGGAGAAGGCAAGGCCAATAAAAATACCGAGTATTGCGTAATCTCGCAGCAAGATTTTTTTTGCTTTTTCTATGCTGCGGGCGAGCCAATAGATAGCCCCGAGAATAAAAAACATTTGAATGCCTTCGAGCATCGCCGAGCGGGAATGGATAACCATGGCGTTGTCGAGGATATATACGCACGAAAAGGCAGCCGCTAAATGAGTATTACGGGAAATACGCTTAACGACGCCATAAAAAAATAAAACGGAAAGAGCCATTAATAGTGTGGATGGAAGTCGGTAACCATAATAACTAAACCCCGATGGTACCTGCTCACCTTTAACATAGTCGGTGCGAGTAAACGAAGATTTGTCGAACTCGCCATTTAACCCCAGTATGGCTTCAGATCCTGCCATCAGCAGTTTACCCAGAGGGGGGTGAGGTTCCATATACATAACACCGTCAATATATTTCTGTGCGGAGGCTATGTGGTAGTTCTCGTCCCAAAAAAGGGCGTCTGGCTGCCCGTAATAAGGCAGATACACCAAGAGTGATAGAATTAGGACTAGTCCAATATAAATGGAGTTACAGTGCTTTTTTATGATTTTTAACATGGCTCGTTATTATTATTTAGTCGCAGGTTATAGTATTCCGGCTGGTCGGGACCGGGGATAGAAGAGTTTATTGTATCGGTTGGTTTTGTTCCAGTGCTTGATGGGCGTCGCAGTTGTGGGGAAATGCGTTTTTACTGGGGAGAGGTGTCCAGTCGTCTCTTGTCCAGCTGTTCGTATCGGTACTTGCTTGTTGCGGGGGATATGGTTTTAAAAGAGAGGTTGTGCTGGTTGGCGCCGCTCTCGCGCTCGTAGCATCTGCTCTTCCGGTGCGCGGCTCGTCCTTGGCATTCACAGCAACGCACGTCCTGTACATTGCTGCTCTCGGCCATCCGAGGCCTTCGCCGCATACGCACGTCCTGTACATTGCTGCTTTCGAGCATCCATGGCCTTCGCCGTATAAATACTTCCTGTACCTAAAAAGCCCCGGCGGTTGGGCCGGGGAAGACTCGCAGGCGTTGCGGGAAAATTGAGCAGGTTATGGGTTTGCGGCCACTTCGTTCTGGCTTGCGTTTGAGTACACTTCGATATGTACCTTGCGTTCCAATGCGTAGGCTTCCAGGTTGCCGTCATAGCTGTTGGAGAGGTCTGATCCGTGGGAAAAGTAATCAATTCTGTGTTTGTCTATCCCGCGCTCTTCCAGGGCACTAACCACATTTACAGCGCGCTCTTCAGAGAGTACGTTGTTGTATTCATCCGTACCGCGGGGGTCGGCATGTCCGTCGATGCGAACACGGAGTTGGGGGTTGTCGTTCATATAGTTCGCTAATGAATGAACGCGCTGGATATCCTGGTGGGACAGTTCATCTTCGCCAGTGGGGAATAGCACCATAAACTCCAGTTTGTTGGCGGCGCTCTTTTCCAGGCGGCTGATTTTACGTTCCTGCTCGAGAGCGTTGGATCGTAGTGTTGAGAGGGAGTTTTCAGCTTTGGTCAATGCTTGTTTGTTTTTCACCGCTTCCATCCCTTTTTCTCCTATAAAAACACCGGAAGCTGTTCCGACTATAAAACCAATCGGTCCGGCGGCGATGGTTCCTGCGATGGCTGCAGTTGTCGTAAACACCGCGCCAAACAGGCCGACTTTCGTCTCATCCGAAATTTTTGGGTCTTTTGCCATTGCAGATGAAGAAGCTAAAAATACGGTCAGGCTGATAGCGGTGATAAGATTTTTGCTGAGTTTGGTAGAGTTTTTCATTTGTGTTCTCCTAAATAGCGGAATGTCTATTTGCGTTAACGTTGGTTTGTGCTTTTGGAAGTGGGCTGCGCTTCCGGGTACAGGTTTATTAAACAGAGGCATCAGGGCAAAGAAGTGGGCTTTATCGGGCGGTGTGGGGATAAAAAGTGATGAAAAATGATAAACAGCCTTTGTATGGGCGCGGGTTTGCACTGGCGAATTATTCGCTATAGAGTTGCGCAGCTTTAATGACTTCGATAAGTGATAGCCTTGAGTTCTACAAATACACCCAAAGACGTTCCGAAAATGAAAGCCAAAGGTATGCTGCGTTCTAGTGCTGTGGTTAGTGCCATGACGATGCTGTCGCGTATTCTCGGGCTGGTGAGGGATGTGTTGTTCGCACGTTTTTTGGGGGCTGAAGCCTCGGCGGATGCGTTTTACGTTGCTTTTAAAATCCCCAACTTCCTGCGACGCCTGTTTGCGGAAGGCGCTTTTGCTCAGGCGTTTGTACCGGTTTTATCTGAATATCGTGAGCAGGGCAGTTATGCCGCTGTTCGTCACTTTATCGATCGTATTGCCGGTTGCCTGGGTTCAGTGCTAGTTCTGATCTCTGTACTGGTCGTTGTGGCGGCACCACTATTCACAGCTTTCTTTGGTATGGGGTTTCTATTCAATAACCCAGATAAGTTCCAGCTGACTACCGAGTTGTTGAGAATTACCTTTCCTTACCTGCTGCTCATATCTCTTACCGGTTTTGCCGGTTCCATACTCAATAGCTACGATCAGTTTGCGGTGCCGGCCTTTACGCCGGTGTTGTTGAACGTTGCTCTTATTTTTGCTGCCGCTGTAGTTTCTCCCATGCTGGAGCAGCCGGTTTTTGCGCTGGCCTGGGGGGTGATTGTTGCGGGAGTACTGCAGTTGATGTTTCAGTTGCCCTTCCTTGTGCGCCTGGGCTTGTTGCCCCACCCCAAGGTGGATTGGGGAGATGAATCTGTACGAAAAGTGCTTAAACTGATGGCTCCGGCCATGTTTGGTGTGTCGGTAGGGCAAATCAATCTGTTATTTGATACGGTGTTGGCGTCTTTCCTGCCTGATGGGAGTATTTCCTGGCTGTATTTTTCCGATCGCTTAACCGAATTGCCACTCGGTGTTTTTGGGGTGGGAATCGCTACGGTGGTATTGCCCAATCTCTCCCGACAGTTTGTCACTGGCACCGAAAAATTTAGCGCAACGCTCGATTGGGCGATGCGCATGATATTGCTTATTGGGCTGCCAGCGGCTTTCGCGCTAATGGTACTGGCGAAACCCATTCTCTTTGCGTTGTTTCAGTATGGGGAATATCTCTCCATCGACGTTGAGATGTCCAGCCATAGTCTGCGAGCTTATTCGTTAGGCTTGGTAGCTTTTATGTTGATTAAAGTGTTGGCCAGCGGGTTCTTCTCCCGCCAAGATACGCGCACACCGGTGCGTATTGGCATTATCGCCATGGTAGCGAACATGGTGATGAATGTGATGTTTGTGTTGCCCTTCCACTTTATTTGGCAAATAGGTCACGCGGGGTTGGCCTTGGCAACGTCTATTTCAGCATTTCTCAATGCCAGCCTTTTATATCGCGGTTTGCGAAGGGATGGCGTTTATCAGCCGGATAAGGAGTGGCTGCGTTTCGGGCTGCAGATGCTAGTTGCAAATATTGCAATGATTGCGGTATTGCTTGCCGGTCAGAGTGTTATAGGAGACCTTTCGCTGTTGAATGCTTTTGGTCGTATTAGTCGTGTACTAGCGCTTTGTTTCGCCGGGCTTGGGGTTTATATGCTGAGTCTTTGGGGGACAGGTATTCGTTTGCGCCATTTGCGTGTGGCTCAGTAGTTTGGTGCTTTAAAGTCGTGAGGCGCCAGGTGGGTTGTTGGGGTTGTGTCATGAGTATGATGCATACGGCACTTTAAGACAGAAACCTGCCAAAATCAGGGTTGGATGAGGAGCAGAGGGCGATACTTGTCGGTAATCTTTGAATCTGCCAAGAAGGGACGACGCCAGGTTCCAGAGTATAAGAAACCTGACTGTCCATACGTGTCGACCGTGTTGGTGGAGGTTGGCGTATTTGTCAAAACTTCGGCCTATCGTGCATCGCCTGCGCTCCCAAGCTGCGCTATAATCGCCGCTTTTCGCGATTTCCGGTACTCAAACAAGCTAAAACCCATGATGCAGCAGGAATTTATAAACGGCTTAAGTAGCCTTGCTGCGCGGCATTATGGTTGCGTGGCAACCATTGGCTCCTTCGATGGAGTACATCGTGGGCACAAGGCGCTATTGCAGCAGGTAACAGAAAAGGCTCGAGAGCTTGAGTTACCTTCTCTGGTGATGGTGTTTGAACCCCAGCCTTACGAATACTTTTCTCGCGAAGAAGCCCCTGCGCGCCTAATGCGTTTGCGGGAAAAGGTCTCCGCCCTATTTGAACAGGGGGTGGACCGTGTTGTTTGTCTCAAGTTTGACAGAGCGCTGAGAGGCTTGTCTGCACAGGCTTTTGTCGACCAGGTTCTCGTCTCGGCACTGGGCGTTAAGTACCTGGTGGTGGGGGATGACTTTCGCTTTGGTTGCGATCGCAAAGGTGACTACGCCTTTTTGCAGTGCTGCGGTGAGAAAAATGGTTTCGAGGTGTCTGATACTCACACTCAGCTGCAATCCGGAGATCGTATTAGCAGTACCCGTATTCGCAACTTGCTGAATGAAGACAAGCTAGAGAACGCAAATGAATTGCTTGGTCGGGAATATGCGGTTACCGGGCGAGTGATATACGGTAAGCAGCTGGGGCGCACGCTGGGGTTTCCCACCGCTAACCTGGGCTTGGGACATTACCGGTCACCGCTGCAAGGCGTTTATGCAGTGACGGTAGAAGGCGAGGATTTTAGCGGGAAAGTGCAGGGAGTGGCGAATGTCGGCGTTCGACCCACTATTTCCGGCGGTAAAAAGCCTCTGTTGGAAGTTCATATATTGGATGAGCGGCCGAATCTTTACAAAAAATGGATTAAGGTCGCGTTCAAACATAAACTGCGAGCCGAGATGCGCTTCAATGGCCTGCCGGAATTGCAGGAGCAAATAGAGCGGGATGTTACGGATGCCCGCAAGTGGTTTGCCGAAAACGGCCAATCGAGCAATAAGTAGAAATTATTTTAATTATCTAAACTGTAATTGAGACACTATGACCGATTATAAATCGACTTTGAACCTCCCCAAAACCAGCTTTGCGATGAAAGCTAACCTGGCTCAGCGGGAACCTCAAACCCTGAAACGTTGGCAGAAAGAAGATCTGTACCAGCAAATTCGCGATGCCAGAGCAGGGAGGGAGAAATTTATTTTGCACGATGGCCCTCCCTACGCCAACGGTGATATTCATATCGGTCATGCGGTCAATAAAATCCTCAAAGACATCATTATTAAAGAAAAGACCATTAGCGGCTTTGATGCACCCTATATTCCCGGTTGGGACTGTCACGGTTTGCCTATTGAGCACAATGTAGAGAAGAAAATCGGCAAGGCGGGCGTCAAAGTCGATCACGCCACCTTTCGTAAAAAATGTCGAGAATACGCTGCCAAACAGGTGGCCGGCCAGAAAACAGACTTTATTCGTCTGGGGGTTCTGGGCGAGTGGGACAATCCTTACCTCACCATGGATTTTAAAACCGAGGCGGACATTGTTCGATCCTTGGGGAAAATTATTGAAAATGGCCACCTAGTAAAGGGCTTTAAGCCAGTTTACTGGAGTGTTGTTGGTGGCTCTGCGCTGGCGGAAGCCGAGGTGGAGTACCAGGATAAAACCTCCTTTTCTATCGATGTGAAATACGCAGTTGTGGATGAGGCAGAACTGGTTTCTCGTGTGGGTGAGCTGAGCGGCAATGGCAAAGTGTCGGTTGTTATCTGGACGACCACGCCCTGGACTCTACCCTCCAGCCAGGCGGTGAGTGTCAATGCCGATCTCGATTACGTTGTGCTGCAGCTAGGCGACGAGCGCCTGTTGTTAGCTGAAGCGTTGGTCGAGTCTGTTTCCAAGCGTGTCGGTTTTGAAAATGCTGAAGTCGTTGCTTCCTGTAAAGGTTCCGTACTGGAAAACCTCCAGGTACGACATCCGTTCTATGATCATATACTTCCGGTTATTCTCGGTGATCATGTGACGACTGATGCGGGTACGGGCTGCGTACACACGGCTCCCGATCACGGAATGGAAGATTTTGTGGTGGGCACCAAATATGGCATTGAAACGCTGAATTACGTAGACGGACACGGTATCTACCGAGACGATGTTGAGATTTTTGCCGGTGACCACGTTTATAAAGTAGATGAAAAAGTTATCGCTCTGCTGGAAGAAAAAAACGCACTGCTGCACCAAGAAAAATTTGTCCACAGCTTCCCTCACTGCTGGCGAACCAAAACCCCACTGATATTTCGTGCAACGCCGCAGTGGTTTATCAGTATGAATCACAACGGTTTGCTCGACAGCGTTAAAAAAGCGGTGGATGGAGTGGAGTGGATTCCCGATTGGGGTGAAGCTCGTATTCGTTCTATGCTGGATTCGAGCCCGGATTGGTGTGTTTCCCGTCAGCGAACTTGGGGGGTTCCCATCACCCTGTTTGTCCATAAAGACACGCAAGAATTACACCCTAACACGCCTGAGTTAATTGAGACTGTTGCCCAGCGCATAGACGATAAGGGGATGGAAGCTTGGTTCGAAATCGATATCCGTGAGTTGCTTGGGGACGAGGCCGAAAACTATACCAAAGTAACCGATACCTTGGATGTGTGGTTCGATTCGGGTGTTACCCATTATTCAGTTATGCAGCGGCGCGAAGAGTTGGCGTATCCGGCGGATTTGTACCTAGAGGGTTCGGATCAGCATCGAGGCTGGTTTCAATCATCGCTTAAAACCGCAATGGCCATTAATAATGCGGCGCCATACAAGCAAGTGCTAACGCACGGTTTTGCGGTGGATGCCGAAGGCAAGAAAATGTCGAAATCCATCGGCAATACGGTATCACCGCAAAAGGTGATGAATGAGCTGGGGGGCGATGTCCTGCGCTTGTGGGTAGCGGCTACGGATTTCAGTGCCGATATGAGCGTCTCTGATGAAATTCTTAAGCGTACGGCCGATTCCTATCGCCGTATTCGTAATACGGTACGTTTCTTTCTGTCGAATCTAAATGGTTTTGACCCTGCCGAGCATAGTGTTGATTTCGATAGCATGGTCGCGCTGGATAGATGGGCGGTTGATCGTGCAGCAAAACTGCAGCAGGAAATTCGTGATTGTTATAACCGCTACCAATTCCACTTGATCTACCAGAAATTGCACAATTTCTGTGTTGTGGATATGGGTGGTTTTTATCTCGATATTATTAAGGACCGCGTGTACACCATGAAAGTAGACAGCGCGGCGCGGCGCTCTGCGCAAACGGCGCAATACCATATTGTGCAGGCCTTTGTACGTTGGATCGCACCAATTCTCTCCTTTACGGCCGACGAAGTTTGGCAGGCGTTGCCCGGCAAAAATGCCGGAACGGTTTTTACGTCTGAATGGTGGTCGTTGCCTGAGTTGAATGAAGATGAAAAATTGTCTAACCGATACTGGCAGACAGTTTCCAAAGTGAAAACTGCGGTTAATAAAGTGATTGAAACTAAGCGTGCTGAAGGTGCTATCGGTGGCTCGCTGGGTGCGGAAGTGACGCTCTATTGTAGTGATGAGCTGGCCGAGCACTTGTCAGCACTGGGCGACGAATTGCGTTTTGTCTTAATTTGTTCGAGCGTCACGATCGAAAATACGGGTGCAGGCGAGGGAGTGGAAACAGATGTGCCCGGTTTGACGGTGGCTGTTGCCAAGTCGGAACATGAGAAGTGCGCTCGCTGTTGGCATCATCTAGAAGACGTTGGCGGGAGTAGTGAGCACCCAGAAATTTGTGGACGTTGTATCGAAAACGTTGAAGGTGCCGGGGAGGCAAGAAATTTTGCTTAAGTTATTGAACCTGTCATGGAAGTGGTATCTGTTGGCGCTGGTAGTGATTGTGTTGGACCAAATATCCAAAGCTTGGGCCGGTACCCTTGTGGACTTTCATCAGATAGAAAGGGTGACCTCTTTTTTCTACTTTACCGTTCGACACAACTACGGCGCAGCCTTCAGCATGTTCCACGATGCTGGTGGTTGGCAGCGTTGGTTTTTAACCGTACTGGCCGGTGGTGTCAGTATCGTACTGATCATTTGGATCGCCCGTTTGAAAAAAACGAAATGGATGGAGTCCTGCGCACTGGCTCTGGTGTTAGGGGGTGCGTTGGGGAATTTGTACGACCGAGTGCTGCTTGGGTACGTTGTCGACTTTATTGTTATTCACTACCAGCATCATGAGTGGCCAGCGTTTAATATCGCGGATTCCTCTATCTGTATCGGAGCCGTGTTGCTCGTTTGGGATGCACTCTTTGCTAAAAAGGACTTAGAGGCTTCAGAAAATGACTGATCTTGTCGTTGGTGACGGTACTCAGGTAACGCTACACTTTTCACTGAAACTCGAAAGTGGGGATGTCGTTGACTCGAATTTTGACGGGGATCCGGCAACCTTTATTGTTGGGGATGGGAATTTATTGCCGGGTTTTGAACAGGCCATTTTTGGTATGAGTGCAGGTTCGCAAGCATCGCTTGCCATAAACCCTGAAAACGCTTTTGGTCAACCGAATCCCAATAATATTCAGCAAGTTCCCCGCAAAGCTTTTACCGAAGAGTTTGAGTTTTCCTCAGGTTTGGTGATAACTTTTGCTGATGCCAGCGGTGGCGAAGTTCCTGGAGTTATTGTCGATTTTACTCCTGAAAACGTTACGGTAGATTTTAACCACCCGCTGGCGGGCGAGGTCATCACGTTCGATGTTTCCATCCTTTCCGTTGTTCCCGCCGTTACCCACTAATCCAAAATTGAGCTTTCACTTCATGGAAATTAAACTAGCCAATCCTCGTGGTTTTTGTGCCGGTGTTGATCGCGCCATTGATATTGTTAATCGTGCACTCGATGTATTTGGAGCGCCCATTTATGTGCGCCATGAAGTTGTTCACAACAAATTTGTTGTTGAAAGCTTAAAAGAACGTGGTGCGGTTTTTGTCGATGAGCTGATTGATGTGCCGGACGATGTGATTGTGATTTTTAGCGCACACGGTGTGTCGCAAGCTGTAAAAAACGAAGCTGCGCAGCGTGGTTTACGCGTATTCGATGCGACTTGTCCGCTGGTGACCAAGGTGCATGTCGAGGTGGCAAAGTACAGCAGTGAAGGCCGCGAATGCGTTCTAATCGGTCACGAAGGTCACCCGGAGGTCGAGGGTACTATGGGGCAGTATGATAGCTCCAAAGGTGGCGCTATTTATCTTGTAGAAGATGAAGCAGATGCGCAGAAGCTTGAAGTCCATGACCCGTCCCGCTTGTGCTACGTAACGCAAACAACTTTATCGATGGATGATACCGCACGTGTTATCGATAGCCTTCGGGAAAGATTCCCTCAAATTGAGGGTCCTCGCAAAGACGATATCTGTTACGCGACTCAAAATCGCCAGGACGCGGTAAAACAGCTCGCATTGGAATGTGATCTAGTTCTTGTTGTGGGCTCGCCTAATAGCTCGAACTCAAATCGTCTTCGCGAGTTGGCTGAGCGCTGTGGGGCCGTCGCCCATTTGGTGGATGGGCCCGAAGACTTGAAGGGGGATTGGTTTACCGGCGTAAAAACTATAGGAATTACGGCGGGAGCTTCTGCACCGGAAGTATTGGTGAAAGATATACTCTCCGGATTGGAAAAGCTTGGGGCTTCGGCTCCTATCGAGTTGAGTGGTCGAAAAGAGAATATTAGCTTCTCCTTACCTCGTGAATTAAAAAAATAATGTGTGTTATTACCGAAAAATATCGAGTGCTTCTATGGTTTCTGTTAGTTCTTAATGGTTAATTTTTGGGTTTTCATGTTAGTTAAAAAGTATTGCTTGTTTTCGTGTTTGCATTTTTTGTCCGCCATCATTTCTTAACACGTTTAGTGTTTCATTAATCCCTTTCTTTATCAAAGTACCTAATTTATCACTTGCTTAGGTTTTCGATTGGCCTGGTCTTGAGCGCAATCGCGCTATTGGTCGCGCTTTATTGCCGATTATCTCTTTAATTGGTGTGACGTAATATAAGTTTGATATAAACAAAGGTTATGGGCGTAAGAAAAAATAGAATCGAAATGCTTGGCGGCTTTCGCCAAAGAGGACTTACGCTAATTGAGTTGATGGTTGGGGTTGCTGTACTTTCTATTCTTGTGAGTATGGCCGTTCCTAGTTTTAACTCTCTCATGCGAAAGCAGGAGTTTAAGTCGCAGCTTGGTTTAATCCGTTCAACGCTGGCGTTCGTTCGCACTGAGGCTATTACACGTAAAACAAATATTGCCATGTGTGGATCCAGCGACGGCGTCAGCTGTGTTGGCTCCAAAGATTGGAGTGGGGGCTGGATTGTGTTTGTCGATAGTGACGACGACGGTGAGTTTGATACCGGCGAGGATATTTTACGCACTGGGGGTGATGCCGGAGGGAAATCAAAAATTGACGTTGTTACAGCTTCTGCAAAGGCCATCCGCTACCAGGCATCTGGTGAAAGCGGGGACGGAGTATCTGCTCTCTGCCTATCGGCGGATAGCGCTCTTTCTGGATCTGTAAGCGACAATTCTAGAACGTTTCATATTTCGAAAGTCGGAAGCTTTCGTGTTGTTAGGGGCACCATCTGTCCATAGATGACAGGGATACATAATAGAGGGAACTATGTACGGACAATCAAATAAATCCATTAATACCCGCAATCTATATCGGCAGAGGGGCGCCGCAATGATGGAAGTCGTTGTTGCGCTCTTTGTGTTAGCCATTGGTTTGATGGGTACTCTTTCTATGCAGGTGAAAGGGGTAAACAGTAGTCAGAGGGCCCATTTTGTTACCGATGCAAACATATTGGCTGCTGATATGGCTGATAGGATTCTCGCCTATAACAGCGACGACATTACCTCGGACGATGATGACTACAGCGGTATCTATACGGACTCCAGCACCGCGACCAGTAGTAGTTGCTCTTCCGGTGGTTGCAATAGTGCGGCGCAAAAAAGTTTTGATGAATGGGAGTGGAGTGAGCAGATTAAATCCCGATTGCCCGGGGGGACGGGTGAGGTTTTTTATGTCGATGGGGCGTATACGATAGTCGTAAAGTGGAACCAGCCGGATACATTTTCGAATTCTACCTGTAGTTCCATTTCTGTATCTATGTCCGATACGGCAACAAACAAAGCCTGCTTCGCTTATCAGGTGAGGCTTTAATATGACGGTAATCAGTCACCGTATGCGACAGCAGAGATATAACCAGAGGGGGGTTAGTCTTGTCGAGGTTTTGGTTTCGATAACGGTAGGCTTGTTTATTCTCGCCGGTGTTGTGCAACTTTACGCCAGTTCTTCGGCTAACGCTGTTGTCGTCAGCGGATCAACAATAATCCAGGAAAATGCTCGTTATATTTTCTCGCGCCTGGCCGATGACATCTCTCAGGCAGGTTATGCTGGTTGCTTTAATTTGGCAGCGACTGACATTTACGGTTCCGTTAAAGTTGAAAGAATGAAAAATATTGTCGCTGACCATAAGACGGTGGGTGAATTATTTGATTTCTCCAGTTTTGTTGATGGTGCGAATGAGGTCGCGCTGAATGATCTTACATTTGATTCCGTTACGTTACGCTATGCCTCGGCACAGCAACGCTTACCCATAAAATCCGCGTCGGGCACTACATTGACCGTGGATGCCGCCGTTGGCTCGATATTTAAAAAAGGTGATATTGCATTGGTTAGTGATTGTTCTCGCTCAGCGGTATTTAGAGTGGCGAATGAACCTGAAAAGACTGGTGTTATCAGTTTCGCGAAGGATGATGGCAAAAGTACATTCAACGACTCAACGGATTTGGAGATGAAAATATACGGGTCCGACGATATTGGCAATTTAAAGGCAGGAATGAATCTCTCTTATCTTTTTGGTGGCAAGACAGGACCTGTGCAGTATCGTATCGATACTAGCGCCGCTGGTGGTGCCGTAGGCAAAACGTGTTCTGTCGCCACGCCTCAATATTGCGCCTTATTTAGAAAAGTGAAAACTTCGGGAAAAGGCGATGAGCTGGTAGAAGGGGTGGAGTCTTTTGAAGTTGAGTATGGCTGGCAGGATTATAGTGACAGCGATAAGCTCTACTTTGCTGACGCTTCCGGTGCGGCTGGAAAATGGGCGCTAATTGATCGGGTGAAAGTTACCGTAACGTTTAATTCCATCAATCGTGCGCCAACTAGTGAAGGTTCGAAGTTATTGTCCAGAACGTATTCTCGTCTATTTCTATTGAAGAACCAGTTTCCCGCAGATAACAATTTACGGAATTGATTTATCGGTAGTTTCACGGAAGGCTGCTGGGCGTAAGTATTGACGGCTGATTTGTCGATAAAGGAAGAGCGAATGGGAAGGTCATTTAAACGTAGTCATAGGGAGAAAGGAGCGACACTTATTGTTGCGCTTATTATCTTGTTGATAATGTCGTTAATCGGCATATCCAATATGCAATCTTCAACCATGCAAGAGCGTATGGCAGCCAATAACCGCCAAAAAACCGTTTCCCTGTTCGCAGCAGATTCCGCACTAAAAGCCGCTGAAAACTGGTTTTCCGACAACATTGAAAGAACCGAAGATTTATCAAAATTTGATGGGTCCAGTGGTTTGTATTCCTTGATAGCGTCCCCTGGTACTGTTGTGGCCAAGCCGCTAAGCAGTAGTATTCCCGATATCTCGGATCCCATAAGTTGGAGTAGTTACGGTGTGTCCAGTTATAAAGGCAAAGATATTGTTGATAGCACTATTGTAAGCAAGCAGCCTAAATATGTAATTGAGTATATTGGTCGGGACTGGGGTACCGCCAAAAATGTCGCTTCAGAAGTGAATTCTGATACGAAAGGTGAAGGGAAAACCAACGCTTATATGTTTAGAATTACGGCGATTGGCTGGGGAAAAGATGAGAATATCTACACCGTTTTGGAATCGGTTTTTCGAACGGGAAGTAATCAGTATTTCACCTATTAGGAAATAATAACAGGGGCAGACTTGCTGCCTGCAAGTGGATATGCGCATGAAAAAAAGAATAGTTAAATGTAGCCTTGGGGTAGTGTTGGGATTTGTCTCAGCATTTTTGAGTTTGGCAGTTGTGCAGGTTTCTGCAGGTCCTCTTTTACTGAGCCGAGACCCATTGTTTGTAGGCTCCAATATACAACCTAACGTTCTGTTCTTAATTGATGATTCCCGAAGTATGTATTTCCAGGTTTCGATGACGAAAGGAGCAAAGGCGTTGTCGGACTGGTTCAAAATTTATGGCCCCTATTATACCGGCTTTAACGAGTACGGCGGTAATGGCGATAGTATGGCTCAGGATTTTGAGATTGCTATAGTACCCGGAAATATTGAGCAGTATTTGGAATTGTGCCCAGGCTACAACGCCTTAGCCTATAACCCTAATGTTACGTACACTCCATGGGAAACAATGCCTAATGCCAGCTATCCTTTTGCAGCGAAAAACCCGGGTGATAGCGCTGCTGGCGATATGGATTTAAGTAGTGCGAAATATGTTGAGTGGAATGACTCCATTTATACGGGGACGATAGGAGATTACGATTTTGGTGAATGTGGTGTCTATTTCTCTGGTTATGGTTCGGGTTATACCTATGACTCGTCAAAATTAATTTCTGCTGAAAACACACAGAACTATGCCAACTGGTATACCTATCATCGCAGTCGGGATTTTTTGTTTAAGCGCGCATTATCGAATATTTTTAAAGGCCTACAAACCCGTGCGGGGCTGGCAACGATAAATGCTAATGCCGATTTGGGTTGGGGTGTCGAGATGGAAGATGTCGACAATTTGACATACCCTGCGGGCGTACAGAATGAGAATAAAGATAAGCTGATGACCGCGCTCTTTAAAATCAGTAGCTCGGATTCAACACGTTATACGCCACTGAGGCGCGCCTTGGAAAATGCTGGCCGATATTATCTGGCGGATTACACTAACTTTCCCGTACAAGAGGGTTTTGTTACGGGTGCAGGGCAACCGGCAGATCCAATTCTCTCTGCCGCTGCAGGAGGAAGTTGCCAGCAAAATCATACGATTCTTGCAACGGACGGTTATCGAGCCGAGTACGGTGCGAAAGGTAATAAACCCCGGGGGTTATTGAATGATGACGCCAAGATCCCGTGGTACGGCAATATGGACCAAAATAGCGTAAATGTATTTGATGGTGGGCTGTACGAAGATACGGTTTCGGATACTCTGGCAGACATTGCAATGTATTTTTACAAAACGGATCTTCGACCGTTAATGGATGCGAAAGTTAAGGTAAGAAACCCCGAAGGTGATCTAAATCCTGACGAGAATGAGCAGCAGCATATGGTGACGCATACGCTTTCATTCGGTGTTTATGGCAATCTAACGGCTCCTCCTCCCTGGAGTGATGTTGGTGAAGTGTGGCCCACCAGTATCTTTGACGACACTCCCGAAACCCTGGACGATCTAATTCACGCCGCTTTTAATGGTCGAGGTGAATACTTAAGTGCTTCCAATATAACCAGCCTGGAATCTTCATTAGATGCTGTAATGAAATCTATCGCTAATATGGCAGGAGGTACAGGCGCCGCTGTAGGCTTTAACTCCACAAGTATTTCAAGTGGTTCAATGTTGTATCAGGGGAAGTTTTCCAATTCTCCGTGGACCGGTGATCTTTTTGCTTACGATTTTACCAGCGGTAAGATAACGGAGGGGTCCGAAAAGTGGGAAGCTGGTAGAGCGTTAGATGCGCGAGTAAGTGCGCGTAAAATCGTTACCTACAATGGATATAAAGGGACTGCATTTAAGGCTCCTGGTGATTACATGAGCTTGGCCCCTTCCACGGGAGGACTTAATAGCTACCAGGTTAACGATCTTCTTAAAGGGGGAGTGGTAGATAGCGACAAGAAACAGGCGTATATAGAGGATATTGTAGAATACTTACGTGCAGAGGGGGATGGCTCCAACAAGTTTCCACTTGGCTCCTTCCCAGACTTTCGTGTTCGTACGACCTTGCTCGGCGACATTGTTCACTCAAGCCCACAGTACGTGGGTGTTCCCAGTGCGGACTATGCCGCCAATATAGAGAGTACGCCGTATAGTGTTTTCGTTGATGAGAATAAAGATCGAGAACCCATATTATATGTCGGCGCCAATGATGGCATGCTTCATGGGTTTCTGGCGTCTTCGGGCGAAGAGGTTTTCGCTTATATACCCCAAGCCGTTTTTTCGAGCAAGCCTAAAGAGGGGCTGCATTGGTTGGCAGATACTGATTATAGCCATATGCCCTATGTTGATAGTACGCCTAGTACAGCAGACGTATTTGTGGACGGAAGTTGGAAAACGTATTTAGCTGGTGGTTTAGGTGCGGGTGGTAAGGCGGTTTATGTACTGGATATAACCGATCCTGCGGCAATTCTCAGCGAAGACAGCCTCGCTTCCAAAGTGGTTGTTACGGAATTTGCAGATAAGTACCTAGGTTACACTTTTAGTCGCCCGCGAATAGGTAAGTTAAATGACGGGGAGTGGGTCGCTATTTTTGGAAATGGCTATAACAATGCGGCTGATGGGGAAGCTTATCTCTACGTGCTATACCTGGATGGTTCCGGGCCGGGGGGTGCGACACATAAAAAAATTGGACCGCTAGGTGGTGGAGCATTGGGTTCAGTTGCTGGAGGGGATTGTGCCGCTGCGGGCAGTGATTGTAATGGATTATCTTCACCCTCCCTTTTGGATCTGGATGGTAATTCGACTATTGATCGAGTGTATGCTGGCGATCTTCAGGGGAATATGTGGGCATTTGATTTTTTCTCGGGTGATATTAAAACGATCAGCCCCACCGTACCGGTTGTTGCTCATCAAAACTTGGGTAAAGATGTCCCTCTTTTTTCTGCTTGTCGGGGCAGTAAACCTGGAGCTGGCTATTGTAGCGATGGCGATCGTCAGCCCATCACTTCCAAGCCTGTCGTGGTTGCCCACCCGGCCAAAAGCGCAGCTGGTACGGACCCGAATCTGATTGTCATTTTTGGCACCGGTCGTTTTTTGTCTACTGCAGATTTGAGTGATACCAATACCCAGTCATTTTATGGCGTGTGGGATGCCGGGGAAATGAATGGTGAATTAAGGCCTGGCCATCTCACCGAGCAAGCGATAAGTGATGCTAGCAGTGGTGCTGGTAGGGAGCTGAGTACCAATAGCGTTGGCTATACGGTTGGCGGCCTGCTTAAAGTAGGCGCAAACTTTGGTTGGCATATTAATTTTCCTGTAAGAAAGGAAAGAGTTGTTATAGACCCTACTGTTGCAGGAACGCTCGCGACATTTGTGACAACTATACCTACGGAAGGGGATTGTGAAAGGCAGGGCGATGGCTATTTAATGGCTGTTGATCTACTTTCCGGTGGGCAGCCACTTTTCCATGTATTCCCCGATAACAAGCCGGACCTTAGCGGTGTAGCGGTTGGTGCTCTGCCGGGAGGTATGGTTCTGCTAGACGATAATATTATTATTTCTGACTCGGCAGCGAAGATTACTCAAGTAAAAGCTAACTACGACCATCCAAGACCCAACCGCCGATCAGCGTGGTCCATTGTTAAGTGAAAGCCACTCAGTTATTCGTCAGTTAAACGCTAATAGTGATAAGAGAGATTGTATTGAATCGCCATAGAACCAGAGGTTTTTCTTTAATCGAATTGCTAATAGTGCTGGCGATTGTTGCCATAGTTGCCGTTTTGGCCGTACCGGCTTATCAAGAGCAAATTGAAAGAGGTCGCCGTGCTGAGGGTAAAGCCTATCTTTTAGAGCTGGCATCAAGGCAAGAGCGTTTTTATACCCAGTATTCGTCCTATGCCAATAAAATTTTTGGCGCGAGTGGTTGTAGCGGTGCGGATTGTGGCTTGGGGATGGAAGACGGCTTGAGTTCAGATGGACACTACAAGGGGGCCCTTACGGCAATTCCCAGTAGTTGCTCTCCAACGGGCACGCTTTGCGTAAGCTATTCGCTGGAAGCAGCTGCTGTTGCCGCTCCTGCCACATGTAAGACCCTTACAATGGATCACGCCGGTAAGAAGGGAGTTAAAGGGGTAAGCGACGCAGCAAAAGTTGATTACTGTTGGCGGTAAAGGGTTCTAGCCACATCCGGTTTTCAGTTCAGCTTCAGACGCCAAACGTGTTCTGCCTGTGCGATACACAATAAGTTGTGCTCGGTATTCTTCGCTGTGTGTACTACAAAAATAAAATCGTCCATTTTGATAGCCGGTTGTGCCATTAGCGTCAAAGCTAAGGTAATTTAGGGCTGACCTCCAGTTTAGTTGTTGTTGGCTATTGCCTAGTGTGTGCCTTCTCAGTAGCATTTCAGATAGATCCCATTTGTGATTATTGTTGTCATCGACAAATACAATAATTGGATATTTCCAGTCTTTCGTGCAGGTTTCGTCGTTTTCACTCGAGCATATAACAATATGGGTGCTACGGTTCACTGCTTCCTGGCGGGAAAAATTAAGTAGGTGTAACAGCGAGTTTACAGCGGTCTCTTGCGCTTTTCTCCGCGATAGTTGGGTAAAAGAGGGTACTGCAATTGTGGTTAGAATTAAAAAAATGCTTAATGCGGTAAGTAAATCAACAAGTGTAAAGCCAATGTTGTGAGTAAGCGAAATAATAGATGTTTCTGTGCTTTTCATTTTTAACCTCCGTGTAATGTATATTGCGAACTTCCTTTTTTTCGCGCAGGGTAGCATCTAAAGTCATAGATGACTGTAGGAAAACGGCTACGGAGCGATTGAAATTTTGTTGCAGGTGTTAGTAAGCTGACACCCCATAGATGGATTAATCATCACTGTCATCAAGCCCCAGCTTTGCCAGGCGGTAGCGCAATGAGCGGAAGCTTATGCCCAGTTTTTTAGCTGCCAGGGTTTTATTCCATCGTGTCTGTTCAAGAGTTTCACAAATGATTTCGCGCTCCACTTCTGCCAGGTAGTCATCGATAGATGCGTGGTTTATGCTGGCATTAAAGTGCGAACTCTGTTTTCCGTTATCGCGAGGGGCCGGTGGACTTGCGCTGCGATTCAGTTGTAAATCAGATTCCTGTATTACGTCGTCATCACAGAGGGTAAAGGCGCGTTCCAGAATGTTTTCAAGCTCGCGAATGTTGCCTGGGTAGCTGTATTCGATCAGTTTTTTCTGTGCCGCACTGTCGATTCCCGGCTTTTCCAGCTCACAATTATGTGCAATGCGGGTAAGTAGTGCGCCTATAAGCTGGGGAATATCTTCCTTTCTGTCCCTGAGCGCCGGCACGTTTAACTGAATAACATTAAGCCGATAGAATAAGTCCTGGCGAAAATTGCCGTCGTTAACCAGTTGTTCCAGGTTTTTATGGGTTGCACACAGTATACGGACATTGGTTGCTATTTCGCTGGGCGCACCAATGGGTCTAACGGCCTTTTCTTGTATTGCTCTTAAGAGTTTTACCTGCATCTCCAGTGGCAGATCTGCAACTTCGTCCAGAAAGAGTGTTCCTCCTTCCGCAGCCTGAAATAAGCCTTGTTTGTCCTGGCTAGCGCCGGTAAAAGAGCCCTTTTTATGCCCGAAAAATTCACTTTCCATCAATTCTTTCGGTATGGCTCCACAGTTTACAGCGATAAATGGAGAGCTATTGCGTGGCCCGAGTTCGTGAATAGAGCGAGCAACCAGTTCCTTTCCGCTACCAGATTCCCCACTGATATAGATTGGGGCTTGTGAGCGGGCCAGTTTTTGGATAGCTTTTTTGAGTTTTTCGATCTGAGGGGAATCGCCAATAATTTTAATACTGCTTTCGCTGGTATTTGGAAGTTGGCCTGTGGTGATTGCGGTATCTACAAGTTTTCTTAAAGATGGTAAATCAATGGGTTTACTCACAAAGTCGAAAGCGCCAGCTTTCATGGCTTCGATAGCAGTGTCCATATTGCCGTGGGCGGTGATGACGGCGATAGGTAGAGAAGGAAAATGTTTTTGTACATGCCGGACTAAATCAATTCCATTGCCATCGGGTAGCTTCATATCGGTCAGGCAAATATTGTATTCACAGGTTTCCAGATACTGCTTCGCTTCAGCTATATTCGCAGCCGCATCGACATCAAGCGACATTCGGGACAGTGTGATTTCGAGCAACTCACGAATATCGGGTTCATCGTCAATGACAAGGGCGCGCATGCTGGGCATAATTAAATCATTCTCTGGTGGTGAGTACAGTCTATTCTGAAGCAGCTTTTATTTGCTTCTGTGCGTTTAAAATAAAGGCTCGCTTGGTTGATTTCACATAATTCTTTTGAAATATAAAGCCCTAAGCCGGAACCTTTTTCGTCAGTGGTATAAAAGGGGTCGAAAATCTGCTCAAGCATTTCGTTTTTGACGCCAGGTCCATCGTCGATTATTTCGATAAAAGCTGTGCCGTCATTGTCGCTGATTCCAGCATTAATTGCCACGCGCGGCTCGCCGGACTCGTGCTCACTGAAGCGGACGCCATTGTCGCAAAGGTTTGTTATTACCTGGGCTAGGTGTGTAGGGTCGAATTTGGCAGACAAGGAGGCCGTATTGATGGAAAAATTAACATCTACTTTATTGACGGCCTTATATTCGTTTATGAAATGGGGAAGCCATTCCGCAAGTTCAATAATTTTTGGCTTGGGTTCTTTTCTTCGTGAAATGGTCAAGGTGTTTTCGATAATTTGATTTACTCGTTCCGAGTGCTGCAAGATAATTTCGATTAAGCGGTTGTCTGCATTGTTTAAGTAGTCGGCTTCTGAGAGCAGTTGCGCTGCGTGAGAAATAGCGCCTAACGGGTTTCTCACCTCGTGGGCGATGCTGGCCGTGAGCCGCCCCAGCGATGCGAGCTTTAAATGCTGGGCTTGCTGGGCCAGGGATCGATAGTCTTCCATATACATAATGATGCGCTTGGCTTCCTGGGTTTCCAGTGTGGCAAAGCTTATTCGAACATCCTGTCCAACGCGTAGGCTGTGAATTCTTGGTGCAGACTTTCCTGGCGATGAGCGCCAGTCCTCAATGAGGCTGCCAAAGTCCGCCATTTCGTTTAGGCGAACACCTGTGTAGTCCGCTGGAGGTAAATCCAAAAGTTGCAGGGCGGACTGGTTTATCAGCTCAATCACTTGCTCTTCGTCCACGACTATAATCCCGGTTCGCATACGCGTCACGATATGTTGTGCCAGTTGTTGAAGGTGTTTGGCATATTCTGCCTGATAGGCCGCTTCGACATCGCTTTGGTGGATTTTACTGGTGAGATAATAAAAGCTGATAGCGGTTAGAAAAATGAGTATTCCTAGCGTGCCGGCAGTAAATAATTCGCTGGAGATTCCCTGGCTTCCACTGGGTAAATACAGCGCTTCCGCAATGGTGACCAGGCTTGTCAGGGCGGCATAGGCCAGTGCAAGTTGCCCGCGGATAAATATGCTGGCCATAGCGACGTTAACCAGCAATAGGTAGCTCAGGCTGCTGTTTAACCCGTCACTGGCATGCATCATCAGTAGCAGCGCTATTAAGTCCATCAGTAGCATAGCGCTTATGCGACGAATGGAGTGCGAAAGGTTTTCGATACTAAACGCCAGTATGGAGCCCAGACAAATGAGTGCGTAGCTAATGGATGTGTATTGGAACAACTCGGGATATACGTTTCCCAATAGCTCGTGTGAGGCGCTGAACGAGAAAGTGAGCCACAATAAACTGGCCAATATCAATCGGTAGTAGAGATAGACTCTTAACACTAAATGATTGTGAATTGAATGCACTTGTTGGACGTTTTGAGCTGTAGAGGTTACCAAGGAAAAATCCTTTGTTTTTAGCGATATGTTTGGATTCTGTTATCTGTTTAGCCGAGCTGGAATCTTTGCGCTTTACTGCCGATTAATGAACAATAGGCCCCCTTTTCCATCAGGCTAGTCGGAGTTACGAAAGTATATGTCAACCTTAAGAATTGCAATGGCCCAAATCAATCCTTTGGCCGGGGATATTAGCGGAAATCTGGCGGAAATATGTCGATACGTTGGGTTGGCCGAGGATAATTACGGGGCGGACGTGGTGGTATTTCCGGAACTTACCCTCACAGGGTATCCACCAGAGGACTTACTGCTGCGCCCCAGCTGCGACTTACGAGTAGCGCGTGCGCTACAGGAATTGTGCGCAAAACAATTCAGCAGTTATGTCGTGGTGGGTTACCCCAAACGGGTAGAGGGGGAGCTGTTTAATATGGCTGGTGTTATTCATCGGGGTAAACTGGTCTATGAATATGCCAAACAGTGCTTGCCGAACTATCAGGTGTTTGATGAAAAACGCTATTTTGCCGAAGGCCGTGAAAACGGCGTGTTTGAGTGTAAAGGCGTAAGTGTCGCTTTATCGATTTGTGAAGATATTTGGGATGGCGGCCCGGTTGCCCAGGCTAAGACCTGCGGGGCTGATCTATTGTTGAACCTCAATGCGTCCCCCTTTCACCAGCACAAACAGGCCGAGCGCGAGGCGTTGGTCTCGACTCGGGCGAAAGAAATTCACGCTCCCATTTTGTACGTTAATCAGGTGGGGGGGCAGGATGAGCTGGTGTTCGACGGTGGCTCCTTTGCGGCCGACAGCAGGGGCGAAATAAGTACTTTGGGAGGTTTTTTCCTGGAGCAGTTAGCTGTTGTGAGCTTTGATGGTAGCGATGGAAGCCTGTCGGCGGTTACAGAACTCGTTCAGAGGGAACAGGATCCGCTCGCCATTGTTTACCAGGCTCTGGTATTGGGGGTACGGGATTACGTCAATAAGAACCACTTTAAAGGTGTCGTGTTGGGATTGTCTGGAGGCATTGATTCGGCCCTTACCCTTGCCATAGCTGCCGACGCCTTGGGGCCGGAGCGCGTTCACGCCGTTATGATGCCCTTCCGTTACACGTCTGATATGAGTAAAAACGATGCGGAAGATGAAGCTATACGCTTGGGCGTTGGATACCGAAGCATCAGTATAGAACCCATGTACGATGCGTTTACCGCGCAATTAGAAGATGCCTTCACCAACACCAGCCGCGATACAACGGAAGAAAATATTCAAGCGCGAAGCCGGGGAGTATTGCTAATGGCGATCTCCAATAAGCTGGGTTATCTGGTTTTAACCACGGGTAATAAGAGTGAAATGGCTGTCGGCTATGCCACGCTATATGGGGATATGGCCGGGGGCTTGGATGTGCTTAAGGATGTTCCCAAAACACTGGTCTTTGAGTTGTCCCGTTATCGCAACACTATTGCAGAGGTAATACCTGAGAGCGTGATCACTCGCCCACCTTCTGCGGAATTGGCGCCGGATCAAAAAGATGAAGATTCGTTGCCTCCTTATGAAGTCTTGGATCAGATACTGGAAATGTATATCGAGCAGGATTTTAGTGCTCAGTCCATTATTGATGAAGGTTTTAACGAAGAAGAAGTAAAACGGGTGTTAAGAATGGTAGATATCAATGAGTATAAGCGCCGTCAGGCGCCAGTCGGTATTCGCATCAGTCGCCGCGCATTCGGGCGAGACAGGCGCTACCCGATAACGAACGGCTGGCAGATAGGAGACTAGTTATAATCTCCCTCCGCTTAGCTCTGCAGGTTATCGTGGTGGCTGAGCGGTTGGTTGGTCGCTATAGAAAGTGTTGTATCGCTCACGCGTATCAAAGTTAATATAGGGCTGTTTTTTGAATAGTCCCAGCGTGAGATAGCTAACCCAAGAACGCTTTTTGTCACGGCCAAACTGATAGTTAAATTTGCCGTTCTTAAGTGCTGGGTGATCGGGGAAATTGGCAATCAGCACCTTGGAGGCACTTGTCGAAAGCTCATCCATGCCCAGCATATGGTAAGCCTGAGACATTACCGCAAGGCCGTCGGGCACTGCGGGGGTTTGCTTCAGGTTTTCGACTACATAGCGGCCGCGATTTGCGGCTGCCAGGTAGGCCCCACGCTTAAAATAGTAATTGGCTACGTGAATTTCGTAGCGCGCCAACATATTGCGCAGATAGACCATACGTTTCTGGGCATCTAGTGCGTATTGGCTCTCTGGGTAGCGTTCGAGCAGTTGGGTAAAATAATCGAAGGATTCCCTCGCAGTACCTGCATCGCGCTTGGTGATATCTGTGGGCAGTATCGCGTGGAATGCGGAATCGTTTTGAAATGCCGCAACGCCACGTAAATAATAGGCGTAATCGACATTGCGGTGCTGGGGGTGCAAACGAATAAAACGGTCCGCAGAAGCAATGGCCGAATCGTGCTCATCTGCTCGATAGTATGAGTATATGAGCTCTAGCTGAGCTTGTTCTGCATAGGAGCCAAAGGGATAATTTTCTTCCAGTAGTTCCAGCGCTTCGGAGGCGGCGGTCCAGTTAGACGTGCGCAGATATTTCTGAGCAATATCGTAAGTCAGTTGTTCTCCGCTGGTTTGGATTTTGGTATCTTTACTGGAACACCCGCTGAGAAGTATTAGAGAGGCTGCAACAATGGCAGTAAAAGCTTTAATGTGTTGGGTCATTTCAAATATTGACTTCGTGGTCTAGGGAGCGTTCGCACCCTATTTTTTTAATTATGGCTGCAACATACACCAGGTCTGCCGTGGTATACGCTGGTTTCTCGGTTTATCCCGCCCTATCCGCAGAGAGGGGCGACAGTGTAATCCAGCACAAGGTTTAAATACAAATGCCCGCCGAAACTTTATTCTCCGAAGGAGAAGACAATCCGTCCAAAACAGATGGCCGCGAACCGCATCAGCATCAGGTTTCCGTTCCCTTTAACAAAGCTGGCAGTCGATTGGATCAGTTTGCCTCCGAAATGTTCCCACAATATTCACGCTCTCGTTTGCAGCAGTGGATAAAGGATGGCGCACTGACGCTGGATGACCAGCTCGTTAAGCCGAAGACGCGTCTGGTCGGGGGGGAAAGCTTGCACCTGGAGGTCAGAGAGGTAGTGCAGGGGGAGTGGTTGCCCGAGAATATAGCGGTACCCACTATCTATGAGGATGAAACCTTATGGGTCGTGAATAAGCCGGCTGGACTGGTGGTTCATCCGGCCGCAGGCAACTACACGGGGACACTGCTAAATGGTTTACTTTACCACTGTGCAGAACAAGCCAAGATACCGAGGGCTGGGATTGTTCACCGCCTGGATAAGGACACTTCCGGTCTTATGGTGGTGGCGAAAACGTCCGTTGCGCAATTGCGGCTCGTTGAGCAACTTCAGGCAAGAACAGTAAAACGCCAGTACCAGGCCTTGGTTCAGGGTAATCTTCGTTCACCGGGCTCAGTTGATGCGCCCATCGGCCGCCACCCCAGCCAGCGCACTAAAATGGCTGTCGTTAACAGTGGTGGTAAAGAGGCCATTACACACTATAAGCCGGTTAAAAAATTCGATGACTTTACGCTGGTGGAGTTAAAGCTGGAAACGGGCAGAACACATCAGATTCGTGTTCATATGGCGCACCTGGGGTTTCCGTTGGTTGGCGACCCTACATACGGCCGTAAAATGCCGGCTAAGCTTCTGCGCGCGAGACCGGAGCTACAATTGTTGGCTGATTTCCCCCGCCAGGCATTACACGCCGCCAGATTGGGGCTGACACATCCTACGTCCAACGAGCATTGTGAGTGGAGGGCCTCAGCTCCAGACGATATGTTGGCCCTGATCGACCTCTTGGAGCAGGGTGTGTGATGGACGTCGGCTCCGATTCCTTCTTTGTTCCCGACTGGCCTACGCCTAATGGTGTGCATAGCTTGATAACCACTCGGCTAGGCGGTTTCAGTAGCGGGGCATATAGCAGTAACAACTTTGGCGATCATGTGGGCGATGATGCAAATGCCGTCCGCAGCAATCGAGAGCATTTAGCACGGATGTTGCCTGCCGATCCCCATTGGTTGAAGCAGGTGCACAGCGTGGAAGTGGTTGATATTGGTAGTGTTCAGGCGGTGCCGAATACCACCATCAGCGCAGACGGCGCCTATACCCGAAAGCCAAATCGAGTCTGCGTGGTTATGACAGCGGATTGCTTACCCCTACTAATTTGCTCGGAGGATGGTGCCGAAGTGGCAGCCGTACACGCTGGCTGGCGTGGCCTTGCAGGGGGTATTGTCGCTAGTGCAATAGCTAAATTCACCAATGCTCCTGCGGCGTTAAGAGTGTTTCTTGGGCCTGCGATCTCGGCCCAATATTTTGAAGTTGGCGAGGACGTGTTGGTCGCGTTTGAGAGGGCAGCAGCAGCGCGGCATTTCGATTTTTCAGCGCAAGCAGCATTCACGAGGCAGCCGTCTCACCAAGGGCAGGCCAAGTACTTGGCAAATATCTACGAGTTGGCGCGGTTAGAGCTGCGGGCGCTCGGCGTCGAGCAAATCTTTGGCGGAGACCGCTGTACATACTCCGAAGAGGGGCAGTTCTATTCCTATCGGCGCGAGGGTGAAACCGGACGAATGGCGAGTTTGATCTGGCTGGATTAGCTTATAAGTCGATTTTCGCCTGAACTAAGGTGGTGTCGTCTGGTTTTCGTTTTACCCTAAATCCGAGTTTGCGGGCGAGTCGCAGCATTTTGTGGTTGTCGGCAAGAACTTCACCATACATACGCTGCAGGCCTCGGGCGCGAGCGCACTCCATCAACGCACCCATTAGAATTTGAGCGACACCTTTACCCTGCCAGGCGTCCGTTACGGTGATTGCGAATTCACAGCTGTCGGCATCGATATTAATAATGTAGCGCGCCACGCCTATTTCAATGTCTTCGCCATTGAGGGTTAGCACCGCAATTAATGCCATTTCACGGTCATAATCAATCTGGGTAAACCTTGCCAGCATTTCGGGGGGTAGTTTGCGGAAATTATTCATAAACCGGTAATGTTTGGCGTTTTCGGATAAGCCCTCAACAAATAACCTTTCCAGCTCCGAGTCCTCGGGACGAATGGGGCGGATAACACACGGCTGGGTACCCGCCAGTAATACTTTGTGGATTAAATGGCTGGGGTAAGGATGGATTGCCATGTGGGAATAACTTACGCCAGAGGATTGGTAGCGCTGCACCACAATACGCGCGTCAACGGCGATAACGCCCTCGGGGTCGGCGATTAGCGGGTTAATATCCAGCTCTGTTATTTCTGGCAGCTCGCAGGCAATTTCAGAGACTCTGAGCAAGGTATTTTCAACCGCTTGAATTTGTACTGCCGGCATATTGCGGAAAGCCTTTAATAACTGTGCGGCGCGCGTACGAGAGATAAGATCCTGAGCGAGGAGCCGGTTTAGAGGGGGTAGCGATACGGCTCGATCCGCTAGAATTTCGACCGTAGCTCCACCGCTGCCAAAGGTGATGACTGGCCCAAAAACGGGGTCTCGGTAAATGCCTACAAGCAACTCTCGGCCGTTTTGAGCGCGGGCCATGGGTTCTACAACGACGCCTTCGATACTCGCTTGCGGCAATTGTTGCCGTGTGGTGGTGGTGAGTTCCTCGAAAATAGCATGAACGGCAGCGGCACTGGTGATATTGAGACGAACGCCTCCAAAATCCGATTTGTGGCTGATCTCTTTGGAGTGAATCTTCATGGCCACCGGGAAGCCAATATTCTCAGCAGCAACCACCGCATCTATCGGGGTGGCGGCGATCACTGCTGGCGCAATAGGAATATGGAAGGCAGCCAAAATGGCTTTCGATTCGGTTTCCGTCAGTATCGAGCGCTTGTCGGCGAGAACGCTGGCGATAATAAATCGAGCACCGTCTAAATCGGGTTTTTGATCGTGAAATAAGGATCCTGGTGCTTGCAACAATAATTTTTGATTGCGGTAAAAATCGGTGAGATATGAGAACCCCTGAACGGCTGTCTCGGGTAGCCGGAAGGAGGGGATTGCTGCGTCATTGAGAATGGCGCGGCCGGTCTGTACTTGTCGTTCTCCCATCCAGCAGGCGAGCATCGGTTTTTTTTGAGAATGACTAATGGTGGCCATCCGTTGGGCGACATTCTCTGGGTCGGTTATCGCTTGAGGAGTCAATATCACGATTACACCGCTAATCTCCGGGTCTTCCAGCACCGTTCTTGTTGTTGTCTCATAACGGTCGGCATCGGCATCACCGAGAATATCAACAGGGTTGCCATGAGACCACATGGGTGGCAGGGCCGCATTCAGCGTGGCAATTGTTGTTGGGCTGAGTTCAGCCAGGGGAATATTTAAATCACTGGCTTTGTCGCAGGCCATCGCTGCCGGTCCGCCACCATTGGTGATCAGTGCCAGTTTGTCCCCCTTAATGCGTAAACCGCGTGATAGCACTGTCGCCGCAGCAAACAGGTCGCCAATATGCATGCCACGCACAACACCTGCTCGCCGTAGAGCGGCATCGAATACATCGTCGCTGCCAATTAAAGCGCCCGTATGAGATTGTGCTGCAATGACACTGGATTGATGTCTCCCCGCCTTAACGACGATCACTGGTTTAACTCTTGCCGCTGCGCGTAAGCCGCTCATAAAAGCGCGCGCTTCGCGTATGCCTTCAACGTACATCAAAATACTGTGGGTTTTAGGGTCGGCAATTAAATAGTCGAGAATTTCGCCAAAATCGATATCCAGCGAGATGCCCATGGAGACAACAACCGAAAAACCGATATCCTGGTTTTCCGCCCAATCAAGAATTGCGGTGCAAATAGCGCCAGATTGGGAGATCAATGCAATGTTTCCCTTTGCAACGCAGCCGCCGGCAAAGGTGGCATTAAATTTGTGGGCTGGTCGAATAACGCCAAGACAGTTGGGGCCGATAAAACGCATGTCGTAGCGTTTGGCGATATCGCCAATGGAGTGCTCCAGTTCACGCCCACGTTGCCCCGATTCGCTGAAACCAGCCGATAACACGATCGCCGCTTTTACGCCGTGTTCACCGCATTGTTCCAAAATCCCAGGAACCGTTTCGGCGGGCGTAGCAACTATGGCCAACTGGATCGGTGTGTTGGTTTCCGCTAAGTGGCTGAAACACGGGTTGCCCGCAATATTGTTGTATTTAGGGTTTATAGGGATTACTGGGCCATCAAAATTGTTAGCCAGTAGATTATTGAATACCACTGTAGCAATGGCATTTTCCCGTTTACTTACGCCAAAAACGGCAATGGAGGATGCTTCAAAAAGAGGGGACAGGTAGTGCTCAAGTGTGTCGTGCACAAATTCTCCTTACCGCTACGGGATAAAGCAGCGAGGGTGCAAACGAACTAATACGGAAAGGGGCGAGTTCCTTCGCAATAAGCGCTACTTCGTGTGTGCGGTGAAGGTTTTATTCTAACGCTGTTGCGGTTGAACGCGGACGAGAACTGATAGATGGCTCGGCTGCTAGCTATCCATGATATTTATGCTTTGCTAGCCAGGAGTTAACCGTTCTGCATTCGCGGCTTGAGTTTGCCGGGTAAGCCCCCATTTTCAATGGAACCCCAGGCATTTGGTTGCTGGCAAATTTTCCACGGTGGCGAATGCCGCCAACGTGGATAACCTATGAGATATTGATTATGCGTATTGACCGTTTAACCAATCAACTGCAATTGGCGCTTTCCGATGCTCAGTCCCTGGCTGTGGGGCGCGACCACAATCAGATCGATCCGGTACACCTGCTTCAGGCGATGCTCGACCAACAGGGTGGCGCCGTACGCCCACTATTAGCGTCGGCCGGTTTCGATGTGGCAGGGTTACGCAATGAGCTTACTAAATCGATGGAGAATCTGCCGAAAATTCAGAATCCTACTGGCGACGTTTCGATGTCTCAGGATCTAGGGCGTTTATTGAATCTGGCGGATAAACACGCTCAGCAGGTTGGCGATAAATTTATTTCCAGTGAAAGCCTGTTGTTATCCGCTATGAATGATAGCAGCTCCTCATTGGGGAAATTGTTGCAACAGTTTGGTTCTGTCGAGCGACTGCAGGCCGCCGTGGACAAAGTGCGTGGCGGCGAAACCGTTGACGATCCCGAAGCAGAAGGTAACCGTCAGGCGTTGGAACGCTACACTATCGATTTAACCGCACGTGCCGAGGCCGGGAAGTTAGATCCGGTGATCGGTCGCGATGACGAAATTCGCAGAACCATCCAGGTGTTGCAGCGTCGCACGAAAAATAATCCAGTTTTGATCGGTGAACCTGGCGTAGGAAAAACGGCAATCGTAGAGGGTTTGGCTCAGCGAATTGTGAATGGCGAGGTACCGGAGGGCTTAAAAAACAGAAGGCTACTTTCTCTCGATTTAGGTTCACTGCTTGCCGGAGCGAAATTTCGCGGAGAATTCGAAGAGCGCTTGAAGGCTTTACTCAACGAGCTGGGTAAGCAGGAAGGCCGTATTATTTTGTTTATTGATGAACTCCATACGATGGTAGGAGCAGGGAAAGCCGAGGGTGCGTTAGATGCTGGCAATATGTTAAAACCCGCCCTGGCTCGCGGTGAGCTCCACTGTGTTGGTGCTACTACGCTGGATGAGTATCGCCAGTACATTGAAAAAGACGCCGCGCTGGAACGTCGCTTCCAAAAAGTGTTGGTCGAAGAGCCTAATGAAGAAGATACGATTGCGATTTTAAGAGGGTTGAAAGAACGCTACGAGTTACACCACGGGGTGGATATTTCTGACTCTGCCATTATTGCCGCGGCAAAATTATCTCAGCGCTATATTACCGACAGGCAGTTACCCGATAAGGCGATTGATTTAATCGATGAAGCCGGCAGCCGCATTCGCATGGAAATTGATTCCAAACCTGAGCAAATGGACAGGTTAGAGCGCCGTCTGATTCAGTTAAAGATTGAGCGTGAAGCGGTGAAAAAGGATGAAGATGAAGCAGCAAGGGCACGTCTTAAAATCATCGATGAGCAGATAGATAAAGTGGATCGAGCCTATGCAGATCTCGATGAAATTTGGCGGGCCGAAAAAGTCGCATTGCAGGGATCACAGGAGATTAAAAGTAACCTGGAGCAGGCGCGTCTGGATTTGGATGCGGCGCGCAGGGCGAGTGACCTGGCACGCATGTCCGAATTGCAGTACGGCATTATCCCCGAGTTAGAAAAACAGCTGGATATGGCAGGCCAGGCTGAGATGCACGAAATGAAACTACTGCGCAACAAGGTGACCGATGAGGAAATTGCCGAGGTTGTATCCAAATGGACGGGCATTCCAGTATCCAAAATGCTGGAAGGGGAGCGCGATAAACTATTGCGCATGGAAGCAGCGCTGCACCAATATGTGATTGGTCAGGACGAGGCGGTGACAGCCGTGGCCAATGCGGTTAGACGCTCACGAGCGGGTTTGTCCGATCCTAATCGTCCCAACGGTTCGTTTCTTTTTCTCGGCCCAACGGGTGTGGGTAAAACGGAATTGTGCAAATCGTTGGCCCATTTTCTATTCGATAGCCAGGATGCCATGGTGCGTATTGATATGTCCGAGTTTATGGAAAAACATTCGGTCGCGCGATTAATTGGCGCACCTCCGGGCTACGTGGGTTACGAAGAAGGGGGGTATTTAACCGAAGCTGTGCGCAGAAAGCCCTATGCGCTCTTGCTTCTGGATGAAGTCGAAAAAGCGCACCCGGATGTGTTCAATATTCTCTTGCAGGTTTTGGAAGATGGTCGGCTAACTGACGGGCAAGGAAGAACAGTGGATTTTCGCAATACCGTCGTGGTAATGACCTCTAATCTGGGGTCGTCTTCCATTCAGGAAATTGCTGAGAACAAAGCGTTCGACAGTATTAACTTTGATGGCAGTGAGCAGGAGGACGAGGGCCAGAACGAGCATAAATATCAGGCAATGAAAGAGGCTGTGATGGAGGTGGTGAGCGGCCATTTCCGCCCTGAATTTATTAACCGTATTGATGAGGTTGTGGTTTTCCACCCGTTGGCGAAAAAGCAGATTCGTGGTATTGCCGATATCCAGCTCAGTATTTTACGCAAGCGATTACTGGAGAGGAATTTGACGCTGGAGATTACAGATGCTGTGATGGATCGTATATCCGAGGCGGGTTTCGATCCTGTTTATGGTGCTCGCCCGTTAAAACGCGCTATTCAGCAAATGATAGAGAACCCTCTGGCGCAGGAGGTTCTGGCGGGTAGGTATCAGCCGGGTGATATCATTAGAACCGAGTTAAATGGGGATTTGCTCAGTTTTAGTTAGGCAATAAAAAACCCGGAGATTCCGGGTTTTTGTGGTTGAATGGTTTTCTACTGTTTGCAAGTGTCGCTAATAACCTGCTTGGAGGTGCTAATCTCGGCTTGGATTTCGTCCTGTGTCATATAGCGTAAAGAACCATCTGGCTGCTTCATACGGATTCGTCCGGTACGATTGAGTACCTCCAGCCTCTTTTGCTCCTCATCGCAGATTTCTTGCTGTTTGGCAGCGACTTTGCGGCGGCGCTCGATCTCTTCTGGAGGCAGATTAGCCTCTTCCTCAATTTCCTTAGCCTCCGCTTCTGCTGTGCTTGCAGCGGGGGTGCCCTGGTCACCGTAAGTTTTTACTTTAATGGCCTCCACGCCTTTCGGTGGCGTTGATCCGTAGTGAACAACGCCGTCTTCACCTACCCAGCGATAATAGTCTTCAGCATATGACGTGCCGGCCTGAAAGCCCGCAACCAATACGACCGCACAGCCTACTACCAGGAACCCGAGTTTAAACTGATGTAAAAATGATGATGCCATCACATTTGCCGCTGAAGCGGCCCTCAATTGACTTATGAATTGATCGAAGTTTAGAACACTGGGAGCCACAGCATCAAGTACTGGACGCCACGTGATGACGATTATGGGATCTATGCCAGTTCTGCAGCGATCAATTTGTCCATCATCGTGTTGGTCTCTTCGACAATGATACGGTGAGCAGGGTCGGCTTCAAACCAGTCTAGTGTTGTTTTAATGCCCTCTGCAAACAGGGTTGTACACAGAAAATCGGGTACCAGTTTTTTGATTTTACTGTTGTCGAAAATCACACTGCTGGATTTGTCGCCCAATAAAGAGCCAATATATTCACTGTCGTAGCGGCAGATTTTATCCGATGTTACGTGTACCAGCTTCGGTTCTATGCCCAGTGCAAGGCCAATTCGTTGATAGATTTGGTTCCAGGTAAGAACTTCATCCGAAGTGATGTTATAGGCTTCTCCCAAACTTTCGACTTTCCCTAATAGCCCGACAAAACCGATGGCAAAATCGTCGGCGTGGGTGAGAACCCAAAGCGATGTCCCGTCCCCGTGGACGACCACCGGTTTACCCTTTTTAATGCGATCTATTGCGGTATATTCAGTCCATCCACCGATGGCAATGGGAATGACTTTGGAATAGGTGTGTGAGGGACGCACAATGGTAGCCGGAAAATGGTTTTGGTTATAGGCATCCATCAACAGTTGTTCACAGGCAATTTTGTCCCGGGAGTATTGCCACATGGGGTTACTCAGCGGCGTAGCTTCATTGATAACGGGTGATTCTGGTGGTGTTTGGTAGCAGGATGCGGAGCTGATAAACACATATTGCTTGGTTTTACCCGAAAAGAGAGCAATATCTCGTTTTATATCGTCCGGGCTGAATGCAATCCAGTTCACAACACAGTCCCAATGGTGCTCGCTCAATACGTCTTCTAGCTGTTGACGGTTGTTTACATCACATTGAAGGGTGTTTACACCGCGGATAGGGTTGCCGGAATTACCGCGGTTTATATGCCAGAGCTCTATGCCTTTTTCCACGGCAAGACAGCTTGAAGCCGTACTAATATTCCCGGTACCACCAATAAACAAGACTTTCATAGAACTCCCCCTTTTTTTAATTGATCCGATAATTATGGCACAGGTGCGGCAGATGGGCGGTGAATGTGTTTACAGCCTTGACTTTATGGGGCATCTTGAGACAATTGGAGCTTCGCCAGATGTCGTAGAGCACCGAACAACCTCGGTGCCTCCCTACCCAGGCTTGCCAACCGCATGCCTGACCATCCTGAAGTGCGAGGGAGCGATACCTCTGCTCCCTACCGGTGTATAGGCAGGCAAGTGTTATTGTGGCATTGCCAGCAACGAACAAATCGTAGTGATACCGGAATAACAACGCATAATTTGAATACGATCAAACAGGGTCCATTCGCCCTTAGACCTTCATTAGCTAGCTAATGATAATAGGAACCACTGGTCGATATTCAGCTTCAGGAAGTCTGCCTCACTCTTTTTATTGGTGAGCGCCATTATTCCTGCAACAATAAGACAATGACCAGCCAGCCAAACCCTTGGCAAAGCTGAACACTTTAATTATTTGAACTACGAGGATAACCAAGTGGAAAAGCTCTCCGGTGGAGACGCTCTTATTAGAGCCTTGGCAGATGAAGGTGTTGAATGTGTATTCGGGTACCCCGGTGGATCCGCACTGCATATCTACGATGCAATCTTTCGCCAGAAAAAAGTGAAACATATTCTTGTGCGTCATGAACAGGCAGCTACTCACGCCGCTGACGGTTACGCACGATCAACTGGTAAAACTGGAGTTGTACTGGTCACTTCAGGCCCGGGCGCAACCAACGCGATTACGGGTATTGCTACAGCTTATATGGATTCAATTCCAATGGTCGTTATCTCCGGCCAAGTAGTGAGGGATAGAATCGGTGAAGACGCCTTCCAGGAAACTGATATGGTCGGGGTTTCCCGTCCAATCGTAAAACACAGCTTTCTGGTGAAGGATCCGGCGCACATTCCCGAGACCGTTAAAAAAGCGTTCTACATTGCCTCAACCGGTCGGCCGGGCCCAGTAGTTATTGATATCCCTAAAGATGTAACCGCTCCGTCGGTAACCTTTGACTACTCTTATCCAGAAAAAATTAAGTTGCGATCCTATACTCCTGCGAGCAAAGGTCACACTGGGCAAATTAAAAAAGCAGTACAACTGTTGCTTACTGCCCGCCGCCCTATGATCTATGCAGGCGGTGGCGTGGTTCAGGGGAACGCGGCAACACAGCTAACCGAACTCGCCCAGATGTTGAACTTTCCGGTAACCAATACTTTGATGGGTTTGGGCGCCTACCCGGGCACCGATCGTCAGTTCCTCGGCATGCTCGGTATGCACGGTACGGTTGAAGCGAATACTGCTATGCACCATTCTGACGTAATCCTCGCTGTGGGAGCGCGTTTTGATGATCGTGTCACGAATACGCCAAGTAAATTCTGCCCGTCGGCGAAAATTATCCATATCGATATCGATCCGGCATCTATCTCAAAGACTGTGGCGGCAGACATTCCGATTGTAGGGCCGGTAGACTCGGTTCTGGATGAAATGCTAGGCCTGGTAAAAGGGACAGCTGAACGCCCCGATGTCAAAGCCATAGAAAATTGGTGGAAAGAAATCGAAGAATGGCGCAAACGCTACGGCATTATCAGCACTCCCCGTTATGACACCTCGGGCGATATGTTGATGCCACAAGAGGTGATCCGCACTTTGTTTGAAGTAACTAAAGGCGATGCTTACGTTACCTCCGATGTCGGTCAGCACCAGATGTTCAGCGCCCAGTACTATCAATTTGATAAGCCGCGTCGTTGGATAAACTCTGGTGGGCTCGGCACCATGGGCTTTGGTCTGCCTGCCGCGATGGGCGTACAAATTGCTCATCGCGACGCCACGGTTGCCTGTGTGACGGGTGAAGGCAGTATCCAAATGTGTATTCAGGAGTTATCAACCTGTACGCAATATGATCTGCCGGTCAAAATAATCTGTGTTAACAACCAGGCCTTGGGCATGGTGAAACAGTGGCAGGATATGCAGTACGACAGTCGCTACTCGGAAAGCCTGTACGAAGATTCGCTACCCGATTTCGTCAAGCTAATGGAAGCCTATGGCCATGTAGGTATGCGCGTAACCAAACGCTCTGAATTAAAAGCCAAAATGGAAGAGTGTTTTGCGATGAAGGACAAGTGCGTCTTTATGGACGTTTACGTGGATCCGAAAGAGCATGTCTACCCCATGCAGGTGATGCCCACCGGCTCCATGCGCGATATGTGGTTGAGTAAAACGGAGCGAACTTGATGAAAAGAATAATCTCCTTATTAATGGAAAACGAACCCGGTGCTCTGTCACGTGTTGTTGGCCTATTTTCACAGCGTGGCTATAACATCGAAACCTTAACTGTCGCACCAACAGAAGATGAAACTCTGTCGCGATTAACGCTCACTACCATCGGTAATGACCATAAAATCGAACAAATCACTAAACACTTAAATCGTTTGGTGGATGTGGTGAAACTGGTAGATCTTACTGAAGGTGCTCATATCGAACGTGAGCTGATGATGATCAAGGTTCGTGCCACTGGAGCACAGCGAGCGGAAGTCAAACGCTGCGTGGATATTTTTCGCGGACAGATTATTGATGTTACCGCTTCGGTGTATACCATCCAGCTTACGGGCGCCACTGATAAACTGGATGCCTTTTATCAGGCGGTAGGAGAAGCCGCTATCTTGGAAGTGGTACGCTCCGGCGTATCGGGGATAGGTAGAGGGGAAAAAGTCTTGAGCCTTTAGTGGTTCAAAAAAAGGCAGGAGCCTAAAACTCCTGCCTTTTTTTATGTAAAAAAATAATAAAAACTCCAGGATATCGAAATGCTATTTATTAGATTGGGTACTTCATTCGCATTATTTTTCGTGGTTCTTTTTTCACAGAATTCAACGGCTGTACCGTCGTTGGCCGATTATGCCGCTACACCAAACACAAGCATGATGGCAATGTCACCTTCTGGTGAGCTCATTGCGTACCGAAAAAATAGAGGGGAAAAAGATTTCCTTGTTGTGTATTCCCTAAAAGATAAAAAACAGTTACACGTTGTTGATGTTTCTGAAATCGATCCTCGGTATATCTATTTTTTCTCTGAAACTCAGCTTATTCTGGTGGCATCCGAATTTAAACGGATGCACCTCTATATCCGTAACTTTGATGTTAGTACGGCATTCCTCTTTGATATGACGAAGGGGTCAATCGCCCAGCTTCTAAAACCCGGACATAAAATCCATAAGTATCAGTCGGGGCTTGGTAGTATTGTTGGTATAACCCCGGATGCGAAGTATGCGTTTATGCCAGCGTTTGTAGCCGAGCCCGGAACCGATAATAGAGCAGTCTATTCACTCGCAAAGGTTAATCTCGAAAACCCGGAAAAATTACAAATTTTTGAGTATGGAAAAGAAGGGGTTAGAGATTATTTTGTGAATTTATCTGGTGAGTTGATTGCCCAGGAGCGCTATAGCAATAAGCGTAATCTATATCAGGTATTGGTTCCGAAAGGTGGGGCATGGGCAGTCATTTATGAACAGAATATGGAAGTTATTGATTTAAGTGTCGTAGGTGTTGTTGAGGGCGGAGAATCTTTGGTCCTTCTTAGAGAAGGAAAAGATAGCGATAGGATGGACTATTTCACCCTATCATTGATGGACGGCTCGATTTCGGAAACGGGATTCGGGCGAGAGGATAAGGATATAGAAGACGTTATAGTAGATGTTAACCGAGAAGCCTATGGTGTTCGTTATTCAGGGTTTAATCCTTCCTATCAATTTTTCGACGAGGAGGTTAACAGCTTTGTTGAGCAGATCGTGAAAAGTTTTCCCCAACAGTCGGTACGGCTAAATAGTTGGTCTGACGATTGGGGGAAGGTTATTGTATTAGTTGAAGGGTCGGATCATCCAGGTGATTACTATTTGGTTGATAGAGATCTAAAATTTCAATTTTTAGCGACTCGCCGAGAAAATATAACGGCGGACGATCTGAATCCTATTGGTAAAGTAAGATACTCCGCAATGGATGGTTTGAAAATACCGGCATTGCTCACCATTCCAAAAAATAAAGTTGGGGACCTTAAAAAGCTACCAACAGTTATTTTTCCGCATGGTGGCCCTGCGTATTATGATCGTATTGAATTTGATTGGCTGGCGCAATCATTGGCCAGTCAAGGTTATTTGGTTGTTCAGCCGCAGTTTCGTGGATCCAAAGGCTTTGGCGGCGAGTTTTTTCGTGCGGGCCACGGAGAGTGGGGCGGAAAGATGCAGAGTGATATAACCGATGGTGTTAACTTTCTTGTAAAAAAAGGTATCGTCGATCCAGAGCGTATTTGTATTGTCGGCGGAAGTTATGGTGGATACGCAGCTCTTTCGGGCGCGGCGTTTACGCCCGATTTGTACAAGTGCGTGGTATCGTTAAACGGCGTGAGCGATTTGCCAAAAATGTTGGACATGGAAAAACGTGATCTAGGGAATGACCATTGGGTTGTGTCCTATTGGGAAAGAGCCATGGCGCGCGGAGATGTCAAAAAAGAGCGTTTAAAAACCGTGTCGCCGGTGTATTCTGCAGAGTCATTTTCTGCTCCAGTGCTTTTAATACATGGTGACCGCGATACCGTTGTGCCTATTGATCAATCGAAGCGTATGCGCTCTAAGTTAAAAAAAGCGGGTAAGCAGGTTGAATTTATAAAGCTGAAAGGTGAAGGCCACCACATCGATTCAGGTGAGGCTCGCCGGGAGGTGTTGGAGGCTGTTGTCGATTTTGTTGGCAAGCACATATAAAGTTTAATAACGAGCAGTAAAGGGTAAGGGGTTGTACGTTCCTGCCTTTTTTAATACACAATAAATAGAAAAGGAATGGCTCATGTCGTACTTGAAATTTGGGGTAGCTATAGTCTTTGCATTTTTGTTGCTATACGTATTCCCCTCGCATGCACTACCAACCATTGCCGAGTATGGAAAGTTACCAGCAGTTAGTATGATGGTGATATCGGCTAGCGGCGAACGAGTGGCGTTTCGCCGAGCTGAGGGCGAAAAAGATTTTTTAATTGTCTATTCACTTAAAGACAAAAAAATGCTTCGAGCGATCGATATTGCCAGTATTGATCCTCACTATATGTACTTCGTCGATGATACTAATCTGATTTTTGTTGTTTCCAAGTATCGCCGCATCGATGGTTTTAGAGGAACGCACAACGTTAGCACAGCTTACCGTTTTAACGTTATAACCGGAGATCTTGATCAGTTGCTCACTCCGGGGCTAAATATTTACACCGGTCAGACCGGGTTGGGGGATATCGTTGGAGTTTCACCAGATGGCAAATATGTTTACATGCCAGCGTTTGTCGGTGACAAATACACTCAAAACCCTCGGAAAGCTTTAATGAAAGTGAACCTGGCTAAACCAAGGAAGTTAAAGGAAGTCGCAAAGGGGCGAAACTATACGATCGATTATTTTGTCAACACTCATGGCGAAGTCATTGCAGAAGAACGGTACGACAACCGAAAGAACCTCCATCAGGTTCGAGCCAAAAAAGGCAAGAAATGGGAAGTGATTTTTGAACGGGAGACGGACATTGTCAACGCGAGCATTGCCGGTGTTACCGCTGATGGGCATCACCTGGTAATTTTGGAGGAGGCCAGCAATAATGACCGCACGGGTTATTACTTGTTGTCGCTTGAAGACGGCAGCATTACGCCGACTAAATTTGGGCGATCAGATAAGGATGTTGAGCGCTTATACACAGATATTAACCGTATTGTTTACGGTGTGCGATATTCTGGATTTTCACCGAGCTACCACTTTTTTGACGAGGGGTTGAACCAGTTTATCGAAGATTTAACCCGCAGATTCTCAGACCACAGTGTATGGCTATACAGCTGGTCGTCGAATTGGGATAAGGTGGTAATTAAGGTCGAGGGCTCTCAGCACGCGGGAGACTTTTTTATCGCCGATAGGAAGGGAGGCATCAACTTTGTGGCCGCTAGCCTGCAGGGAATCAAAGCCGATGATGTTCAGCCAATCGGTACCTTTGCCTACAAGGCGGAAGATGGGTTGACTATTCCAACGCTGTTAACGATTCCTAGCGCAAAAGTAGCGGAAATCAAAAATCTGCCAGCAGTGATCATGCCACACGGTGGGCCCGAATCTTATGACCGTATTGGATTTGATTTTCTGGCTCAGGCGCTGGCCAGTCGCGGTTACTTGGTCGTGCAGCCTCAGTTTCGAGGGTCAGATGGGTTTGGCGGAGAATTTGTGCGTGCAGGTTACGGTGAATGGGGCCGCAAAATGCAAAGTGATATTAGCGATGGAGTAAAACACTTGGTTGAGCGCGGCATGATTGACCCAGAGCGAGTATGTATCGTTGGCTGGAGCTACGGTGGTTATGCGGCGCTCGCGGGGGGCGCGTTTACGCCCGATTTATACCAGTGCATTGTTTCTATTAATGGCGTTAGTGATTTGCCGAGGATGTTGAAAACGGAAAAACGTGACCACGGTAGTGATTCCTGGGTTATTAGCTATTGGGAGAGAGCGATGGCTAACGGAGAGGTGTCGAAAGAGAGTCTTAGGGAAATATCACCAGCTTATTATGCCGAGGCGTTTAAAGCTCCTGTTTTGTTAATTCATGGTGAGCGCGATAAGGTTGTACCTATTAAACAATCGAAAGTCATGCGATCCCGCTTAGAAAGCGCGGGTAAAGCTGTAGAATTTATAAAAGCAGAAGATGACACCCACGGGTTGATTGACGGCGCAAACCGGGTGAAAGCGGTGGAAGCGATGGTGGAATTTGTACAGAAGCATATTTAATAGCTCTATTTAGAGCTATATCTGCTCCCAAAAAGCCCTCACCAGAGGGCTTTTTAGTCTGCGTTCCAAAACGCAAACACCTACTTCATAAGCTTCAATTTCGATTTGCTGATCAAAAAATTTTACTTTGCCTTTCAGTGGGCTGTTATCCACTACTATTTTGGGTACCAGACCTACACCAAAACCCAGGCTGACCATACTGACTAACGCTTCGTTACCAGATACCTGTGCGTAGATTTTTTGAGATAACTGCTGTCCTCGAAACCAAGAATCTAGCCGTTCGCGAGCGATACCTCTTTCAGGAATAATGAGAGGTAAGTGCTGCCAGAAATCTTTTGGGTATTTGCTTGTAATTGCAGAGAAGAGACTGTCGTCTGTTGGGGCAATAAAAACTAAAGGCGATTTGGCAAAACTCTTAAAACTCAATCCTGCTGGGTGCCTTTCCGGTCGGGCGGCGATGGCGATATCCTCTTGCCCCGCTAGGGTGCGTTCCAGCGCATCAGCCGGGTCGCCGGTATGCAAGCGTATTTCGATACCGGGATGGAGTTGTCGGAAATCGGTGAGAATATCGTATAAAAAGCTATAGCTGGCCGTTACAGAGCAATAGATGCTAATGGCACCATTGAGGGAGTCACTTTCTGCCAGCATGCGTTGCTGCATAGTTTCCCATTGCTGCAGCATTTCACGTGCGTAGCGTAGAAACAGCTTACCTTGCGGCGTTAACTCCACAGAGCGGTTGTCGCGTTCAAACAACTTAACCTTTAGCTCGTGTTCCATTGCTTGAATGGTGCGAGTCAGCGTTGAGGGGCTGACATGGCAGCGTTCGGCCGCGCGGTTAAAGTGTTGAAGTTCGGCCAGGGTAGCGAAGAGATGGAGTTTATGGGTTTCCACATTTAGCCTATGTTCCGTTTTTCGCAATAATGTATTGCAAATATATCATTTTACGTAATACAAGCAATACTCTAAACTGCGCGCCATTAGTTGGTCGTTCGACCATTCATCCCATATTTCACGAGGTTAATGCCATGCAGGTTTATTACGATAAGGATTGTGATCTTTCCATTATTCAAGGTAAGACGGTAGCCATCATTGGTTACGGTTCTCAGGGGCATGCTCATGCCTGTAACCTGAATGACTCTGGCGTAGATGTAACCGTTGGCTTGCGCCCAGGCTCATCTTCTATTGCGAAGGCTGAAGCTCATGGCTTGAAAGTTTCTGACGTACCCAGTGCAGTTGCTGCTGCAGACGTGATAATGATTTTGACGCCGGACGAATTTCAGTCCCAGCTATACAAAGTTGAAATTGAGCCAAACTTGAAGAAGGGCGCCACTCTGGCGTTCGCCCACGGTTTCGCGATCCATTACAACCAGGTTGTTCCTCGTGCAGACCTAGATGTAATTATGATTGCGCCTAAAGCGCCGGGTCATACGGTTCGCTCAGAGTTTGTTAAAGGTGGTGGTATTCCCGATTTGATTGCGGTGTTCCAGGATACCTCTGGCAAAGCTAAAGAGTTGGCGCTCTCCTATGCTTGTGGCGTGGGCGGTGGTCGCTCGGGGATTATCGAAACGACGTTTAAGGACGAGACGGAAACAGACCTCTTTGGTGAGCAGGCTGTTCTTTGTGGTGGCGCGGTAGAGTTAGTGAAAATGGG